>CAVRHK010000001.1:0-86551 GCA_963720955.1 uncultured Acidobacteriaceae bacterium
ATAAATGAAAGTCTATGCATCGTCATGAGACTCACTAGTCGGATTCGAAACTGTTTCGCCGACAAGAACAGGGCAGTTCCGAACGCTCGACTGAGGATTTTGAACCTATCTCGGCATACCGTGCTTGCTGATGCTGTTGAGGTCGCTGACCGCGGGGCTACTCGCAATAAAGGCCTGTTGGGGCGAGACAGTCTTTCCGCTGGGGAGGGCCTTTGGATTGTCCCGTGCGAATCTGTCCATACCTTTGGCATGAGGTTCTCGATCGATCTTGTCTACCTTGACCGCAACAAGAGGGTGAAGAAAGTCAGAAGTGATGTGCCTCCGTGGCGGGTATCGGCGTGTCTTGCTGCGTATTCTGTGCTCGAACTCTCCCCTGGCACGATTCAACTGACTCAAACCAGCCCCGGGGACGAGCTGGAATTCTCTTCTACGGATCACTCAGCTGACGCCGACTCCCGTCCGGCGGAGGAGCTTTAGGTAATCTTCTGCTCCCTTGGCCTGGTTTTTAGCTGCAGACCATGCCGAAATTCCCAAAAACCACGCGAAATCCAGGCGTTCAGTAACTCGCAGCAAGGGCTTGACATGGCATCTTCTTGCGCATGTAAACACCCTATTACCCGCCCCGATTCCGTCTGTATACACCCGTTCACACCACGGCCCGATCGAGTGGGTGTATCTGTTTATTTAGAGGCAGTTAGCACTGGGATTCGAGTGGCCATTGGGTTGCCATTATCATGGCAACCCAGTCTGTGGCTGGAACAAAAATCACCTAAGGGAGAAGGAACTCAAATGAAAGATAAATTGATGAAACTGTCCGTGAAGTTGCAAGTCCTGTTGATGGACGAAGAGGCTCAGGACTTGATCGAGTACGCGCTGGTAGTGGCTTTGATCGCTTTCGCGGCGACGGCGGGGATGACCTCTCTGTCGACAAAGATCAACCTGGCATTTACTCAAATTGGCACCACCCTCGGCTCCTACATCACCTAGCGCTTTGGGACGAGTTGTTGGACGTAGGGTCGACCCTTCTGTCTTTCGGTGTTTTTTGGGACAATGGCTACCTCTTGCCATTGTCCCAAAAATCCACCCAGTGGCCGCGGGGAATCTCAAGGGAGAGGAACATTGATGAAAAGCAATCTGTGGAACCTAGCCGTCAAAATGCGGGTCCTTCTGGACGAAGAGGGTCAGGACCTGATCGAGTATGCACTGGTAGTGGCTTTGATTGCCTTCGCGGCGACGGCCGGGATGACCACTTTGGCCACCGCCATTAACACTGCATTTACCCAAGTCGGTACTACACTCGGCAGCTACATCACCTAGTGTCTGCCGAAGGAACAACCGGCACTGCGCAGTCCGGACCTGCTGTTTTGGGGAATGCGTTGTACACAGTCAAGCCAGCAACGGGTTCCCCATACGCTTCAGGCAGTTTTTCCCTGGGTCTCAAGAGCGAGCTTGGTTGATCGAGCTGGACAAGGAAGTGGACCGATGATCGACGGAAAACGGATAGCGGTTGTAATGCCGGCCTACAACGCCGAGCGGACCCTGGAAAAGACCGTGCGAGCCCTGCCTGGCATTGTCGACATCAAGATCCTTGTCGACGACTCGAGCAATGACAACACGGCGCTTCTCTCTGAAAAGCTCGGTGTACAGACCTTTATCCATGACAAGAATTACGGCTATGGGCGCAACCAGCAGACCTGTTATCGGGAAGCTCTCAATGCTGGAGCCGACATCGTTGTCATGGTCCATCCCGATTACCAGTACACCCCCGCACTTGTCTCCGCGATGGCCGGTATGGTCTCCAGCGGTGTGTATGACGTTGTTCTCGGGTCGCGGATTCTCGGAGCGGGAGCGTTGAAGGGCGGCATGCCTTTGTACAAATACGTTGCGAACCGCCTGCTGACTGCGTTTCAAAACGTGTTTCTCGGAGTCAAGCTGTCCGAATACCACACCGGATTCAGGGCATTCTCCAGGGAGGTGTTACAGACCCTTCCTCTGTTGGAGAACTCTGACGACTTCGTGTTCGACAATCAGATGCTCGCTCAGTCCGTGATGTTCGGCTATCGAATCGGCGAAATCTCCTGCCCGACGAGTTACTTCGAGGAAGCTTCTTCCATTAGCTTCAAACGCAGCGTGCAATATGGCTTAGGCGTGCTGACAACAACGGCCGGCTTTGTCGCGCACAAAACGGGAATTGTAAGATCGCCGATGTTCGACACAACCGGAAGAAAAGTGACGCTGAAGTATTACTCGGAGATCGCGCAGGGATCGTGAATCACCGGACCTGACCATAGCCCAAACACAAGAGAGGCAAATAGCTCGGATATGGTTCTGCCTTCGGCCCAGGAACAAGGCACTTCACTAATAATGGTCGAAGGGGGCCTTACTGCGATTGCGTTCGCGGTGTCCTTCTGCTTGCCTCGACTCGGTTCCAGATTTTTCGCTCGTATTGAGCGAGCCTTCGGGCGACTGGCTCGGAAGGAAGAGTCTGTCGGTTGTAGTCGTCGGCCTTACCGCATTCCTGCTTGAGGCTTGCTATTCTCCCTGTGTCACCCATTCCAAAACCATTTCGTCCAGGATGATTTTAGTTTCCTGCTGGCGGCGGACACCTTTGCATCTGGAAGACTGACAAACCCCACACCGGCGATGTGGACGCACTTCGAAACCATCCACGTCACCATGAAACCGACCTATATGTCGATGTACTTTCCTGCGCAGGGATTGGTTCTGGCTGCGGGCAAAGTACTGACCGGACATCCCTGGTATGGAATTCTGTTGATGACCGCATTCATGTGCGCCGCCATCTGCTGGATGCTGCAGGCGTGGCTGCCGCCAACCTGGGCGCTCTTGGTGGGCTGCTGGCGATCTTGCGACTTGGGTCTATTCAGCTATTGGATCAATACCTACTCGGGCGCCGGCTCCATTGCGGCGCTCGGTGGAGCGCTCGTACTCGGAGCGCTTCCACGATTTATGAAGACGCTCCGGCTTCGCGACGGCACTGTTGATGGCAATGGGCGTCGTTCTCCTCGGCACTTCCCGCCTGTACGAGGGCATGCTTTTATGTCTCCCGGTGCTTTGCTATCTGGTCTGGTGGATGTTCTTTGGAAAGAATCGGCCTTCGGCGGCAATACTGATTCGCCGCACCGCCGTCCCGTTGGCGCTGATCGTGGCCGGCGGAGCATGGATGGGGTATTACAACTACCGCGTATTCGGAAGCCCACTTACACCTGCCGTACACAGTCGACCGCGCCCAATATGCTATGGCGCCTTATTTTGTCTGGCAGTCGCAGCGGCCAGAGCCAGCCTATCGGCACAAAGTAATGCGGGAGTTTTATTACCGCAGATGAACTGAACATCTTTCGCGAAGATTCATAGCGTGTCGGGTTTTGTACCCGCAGACCCTACTGAAAGCGCTAGAGGAATATTGTTTTTTGCCGGCATTGCGTTGCTCGTGCCTCTGATCATGCTGCGACGTGTATTCTTCGATCGCCGACTTCGCTTTCTGGTTCTGTGCGTGCTCGTATTGATGGCGGGTCAGCTTGTGGAGATATTTCTCATTCCCCACTATCTTGCACCCTTCACCTGCGCCTTCTATGCCATCGGCTTGCAGGCCATGCGCCACCTGCGGCTTTGGAGTCCAGGGGACCAGCCGGTTGGCTTGACATTGACACGACTGATAGTGACGCTGTGCGTTGTCTTAGCCGGAGTGCGGTTATACGCCGAGCGCTCTTCACCTTGCCCTTCCAGTATGGCCGGCCGCGTGGGCTTCTGAATGGTATGGTCCTGGTAGTCGGTCTGGCGCCGAGCGCGCGCAGAGTTGAGTCCGATCTGGAGCAGCAGCCTGGAAAGCAGCTCGTAATCGTTAGATATTCTCCCGACCATAATCCGCTGGATCGAGTGGGTCTACAACGCCGCGGATATCGACAACTCGAAGGTCATTTGGGCGTGGGAGATGGAATGAAGCCGAGAACTAAAGCTCATCGACTACTACAAAGATCGAAAAGTCTGGCTCGTGGAACCGGACACGGAACCTGCTCGGGTGTCACCGTATTTTCTAACGCATCAGTGAACATCTTGATCGGTAATGGTTTTTAGCGACTGTTCTTAAAACGGAGTTGAGGTCGAGACATTCAGTTGCGATTGGTCTGACTGGCTGCATATCGGAATCAGCGAACGAATTTGTGCAAATAAGTGCCTATGACGAATAAAACGAACACCACAAGCACCAAAAGAAGGTATTTCTCGATCTTCATCGATGAACGTCCTTCATAGAGCGGCGGTTAAGGAAGGGAAACACCAATCTATCACACCATCTCCAAATATGTTGGATGGTCGATCCTCGCTGTCTGTTGTTCGCGACGGCGGCGTTCGAGCTTGCAGGCGTTTTCTTCTTCCGAAGATACCGTCGGGATCAACAATCAAGCCAAACCAGGCTTACGGCAGATCTTTCAGGAAAGAGAAGGCATGTTCGCGCAGCAACACCCCGGTTTGTTTCAAGTCTCCCTCTTTTAGCGAATCCACAATTGGCTGGTGAATCTCCGCCAGGGATCCCAGCTTGTCTTCGTTCTTCTGCAGGTTCAACCGGGACAGCATCCCGATCTCAAGCGAGTCCCAGACCTTCAACAGCGTCTGGTTGGATGCGAGGGCAACTATAGTTCGATGGAACTTTGTGTTCGCGCTCGCAAAGCCATCAGCGTCGCCGCCCTGTGCGGCGCTTCTCATCAATGTCTGCAATGACTCGATGGATCCAAGTTCGCCCTGCAGTTTTTCAAGTGGGATAAGTTGTGCCGCGATCTCCTCCAGGTACCCGCGTAATTGATAGGCATCAAAGGTCTCTTGGCTCGAAATCTCCCTTACACGCGTTCCCCGGTAGTGTTCGGAGACCAGCACGCCCAGGGTTTCCAGTTCACGGAACACTTCTCGCACAGGTGCCTGGCTCACATCAAACTCATGCGCAACCGCCAACTCTTTAATGCGTTCTCCGGGCTGATACACGCCTTCGGAGATCCGTTTTAACAAGATCCATCGAATGCGATCACGAGCGGATTTGTGGATCTCAATCATGGCGCGTGGTTCGGTCGCCGGGCTCAATTTCAGGTTCGAGCCGTTTTTCGTTTTAGCTACATCCATTTTGGGCATATAAATCGAAGCTCCCGGACCTCGCTGAGAGTTCACGCCTTCGGCAGCTGGGCTCTATCCCAACCTCCGCCGAGGGCCTTGATCAGTAGAACGCTCGCTGTCATCCGCCTTGCCATCAGGTCGGCTGCAGTGCGCTCATCCGAGAGGGCAATACTCTGCGCAGTGAGAACTTCCAGATATGTTGTGATACCACGTTTATACCTTGCGGTCGAGAGATCGACCGATCTCCTGGCTGAGGCTACTGCGACCTGCTGCGTCGCCAACTCCTGATCGAGCAGGCGAAGCGCGGCCAAATTGTCTTCGACTTGTTGGAAGGCCTCCAGTACGTTTTCGCGATAACTGGCGACAACTGCAGCATGATTGTCTCGCGCCTGTTGAGTGACAGCCCTTCGCCTTCCACCGTCAATGACGGTCTCCAAAGCGGACCCGCCGACCGACCATAGTGCGCTCGGTCCTTGGAAGAGCGTTCCGATGGCGGTACTCTCCAAACCCCCAGTCGCCGACAGTGAGATCTGTGGATAATAGGCTGCGATTGCAATGCCAATCTGAGCGTTGGCCGAGGCTACTCTGCGTTCCGATGCAGCAATATCGGGTCGTCGTTCCAGGAGCTGCGAAGGCAGACCTAACGGAATCTCGGGCGGTGCCGCCTTTAGCGGGTCAGGCGAAATCGAAAAGGTGGAGGCTGTTTGTCCGGTAAGAACGGCAATCGCGTGTTCAAATTGTGCTCTCGCTACGCCGGTCTCGATGTCCATAGCACGCGTGGTCTCCAGTTGCGTCTCGGCCTGTGCTACATCCACGTCAGAGGCGACGCCACCGTGATATCGCGCTTGAGTCAACTGCAGCGCCTTTTCAAAGTCGATTACGGTCGCATCCAGCAGCTGCTTTTGCAGGTCCAGTCCGCGTAGCGAAAAGTAGTCGAACGCGAGCTCCGAGTGAAGACTCAGGCTTACGTTTTCGAGATCGCCCGCGCTCGCTTGCGCATTCTCGCGACTGGATTCGATGGTTCGTCGGACCTGTCCCCAGAGGTCTACTTCGTAAGAGAGCTCTGCTGGCAAAACGGTATCACTGAATTGATTTGTGGTTGTAGGGCTAACGTTTGGTCGGTTCTGCGAAAGTTGAATTCGCGAGCCGGATGGTTGTACCGCGACCGTCGGAAACAGCTGCGAACGAGCCTGTCGGACGAGGTCACGCGCGCTCATGTACTCGTGGTAAGCGACCTTCAGATTTTGGTTGGAGACTGCTATCTTTTCCTCTAGTGAGTTGAGTTCCTGATCTGCATAGATCTCCCACCATTTGCCCTTCGGCAGCTGATCCTGCGGGGTCGCCTGCACCCAGTTCGACGGCGTTTCCTTAAAAGCCGGAGGCGGCGGTGGCACGGTAGGCTGAACGTACTTAGGGCCAACCATGCAACCGCTCAGCAGTAAAATGCTGCTGACCAAAGCAACCGAGGTCGCGTTGACTGGAGGCCTCGCGCCGGGGTCGACTGGAAATCGTCATTTCTCACCGCCTTGGCCCGCCGCGCCGGTTGCCTGTTCCTTCTGAGTTTGAACATTGAGTCGCTCTCCATCGACGATCGAATCCGGCGGATTGGAAACAATTCGTTCCTGTCCGGTCAGCCCGGTCGTAATCTCGGCAAAATCGCCAAAGTCACGGCCCAGAGTGACCGGTGCCAGCTCAGCTGTATTGTCGTTTTTAGCTACGACCACCCTTAAGCCCTCGCGACGGAATAACAAAGCGCTCACAGGGACGGTCAATGTTGGAAGACTCTCCTTCAACTTCAGGTGGACTTCGGTATAGGCACCTGGAAGCAGTTCACCTTTCGAGTTATCGACATCTACTTCTACGTTTAACGTGCGTGCTGTTGGGTCGATTGACCTCGAGGTCCGGACGAGTTTGCCCGGGAAACGTCGACCAGGAAACTCTGCGAACGTCAAGTCCGACGTAAGTCCGGGGGTGGCCGCTTGCGAGTAAATTTGTGGCACGCTGATGAAGACCCTCAACTTGTTGATAGCCGCCATTTGAAACAGGGCGCGCGCCTGACCGCCGGAGGCTCCGGAGTCGATGAGCTGCCCGATATCTGTATTGCGCGCAGTAACGACGCCGTCGAAGGGTGCATAGACCTTCTCAAACGAGACCAGCTGCTTCAGCCTGTCCACATTCGCCTGAGCGGACTTTACCGCTGTGTTCTTGGCGGCAAGGTCGCTCACTGCGTTGTCGGTCTCCTGCTGTGAGACGGCATCTTGCTTGATCAGGTCGGAGAAGCGGTTCGCGGTAATTTGAGAGAGATGAAGATTTTCCGTCGCCGTTCCAAGGTCAGCCTGCGCTTGAGATAGCTGTTGGTCCACCTCCGGCGATTCAATCTCGGCCAGCAGCTGACCTTGTTTAACGGGCGACCCGATATCAAAGTACCAGCGTTTGAGGTATCCATTGGTTCTGGCGTAGATTGGCGCATCGACAAAGGCCTGAATGTTGCCGGGAAGAAGGATTTCCTGAGCAGGTGCACCTTGCTTCGGATGGACGACAAGAACGGTTGGCGCGGCCAATTCGTTGGTCTCCGCGGCCAGGGCCCTGCGAGATTGCAATCGCGGGACAATTCCAAGCGTAACTAGTAAACCGACAACGACAATTGCAATCAGCACCACAGCCACGCCGCGACCTGAAGGTCCCTTGACCGTTCCTTCCGAAACAGTCTCTGGCCTATAGTCTTTCGGTGTTCCGGTCTCACTCTTGCCGAGTCCTACCGTACCAGTTGATCCGGTGAGGTGCTCCGGAAGCCTCTGCTCTCCATTGTTCTTCATGGTGTCTCTCCCCGCATACGCGGCCGTTACGTCGCACGAAATTAGTCTTCCAACTCAATGGTCTTTGGCTTGTGCTTCGCATGGACCAGGCTGAAGAATGTCGGTACAAAAAACAATGTGGATAGCGTCGCGAGTAATAATCCACCGATCACAGCTCGCCCAAGTGGCGCGTTCTGCTCGCCGCCCTCGCCCAGGCCAAGCGCCATCGGCACCATGCCTATGATCATTGCCAGCGCCGTCATCAAGACTGGCCGAAAGCGAGTAAACCCGGCCGCGAGGGCAGCCTCGGTTGCGCTCACGGCACCTTCCATCTGCTCTTTGGCGAAGCTCACGACCAGAATGCTGTTCGCCGTGGCAACGCCCATACACATAATCGATCCGGTCAATGCCGGAACACTAAGCGTTGTGTGGGTGAGGAAGAGGAACCATACGATTCCCGCCAAGGCAGCGGGCAGGGCGGCGATGATAATGAAAGGGTCCATCCAAGATTGAAAGTTGACAACGATCAGCAGATAGACGAGCACAATCGAAAAGACCAGGCCACCCAGTAAGCCAATGAAGGAGGCATTCATGGTCTGTACCTGACCGCGAACAATCACTCGTGTTCCCCGTGGCAGGTCTTTCTTTGTCTCGGCTAAAATCCTGTTGATGTCTCTAGACACACCACCCAGATCACGCCCCTGAACAGACCCGTAGATGTCCAGCACCGACTGGACGTTGTAGTGTGACACGGTGGCTGATTCCTGACCATGACGAATCGACGCAAGGCTGTTGAGTATCTGTGGCGTGGTGCCCGCGGCACTGGTGATCGGGAGATTACCGAGGCCCTGCAACGTATCGGTTTGATACTGCGGCGTTTGTGTGGCGACGTTATAGCTCACGCCATTCTTAGGGTTCAGCCAGAAAGTCGGCGCTGTTTGAAAGCTACCGCTCAAAGCGACCAGCAGATTATTCGCGACGTCGCGCGCAGTGTAGCCGGCCAACTGCGACTTGGTCCGGTCGATATCGACCTGCAGTTTTGGAGCGTTGAATGCCTGCTGAATTCTCAAGTCTGTTGTGCCGGGGATGTATTTAATCTGATTCAAAAGCTTGTCGGCGTATAACCGATTTCCTTCGATATTCTGACCAACAATCTGAATGTCGACTGGCGCTGGAAGACCGAAGTTCAAAATCTGGCTAACGATATCGGCCGGCAAAAAGTAGAACGTAACACCAGGGAACTCCTTCGACAGTCTTGCGCGGAGCGCATGAACATACTCTTCCGTCGGTTTGTGTTTCTCTGCGAGAGATACCTGAATGTCTGCGTCTGCCGGTCCAATTGCGGCCGAGTTACTGTACGAGAGATTGATGCCTGAGTAGGGAAGCCCGATGTTGTCCAGAATGTTCGTCAACTCGCTCTTCGGAATCTCCCTTCGGATGCTGTTTTCGACCAGATCGCATAGCCGCGCTGTCTCTTCGATTCGGGTGCCTGTCTGCGCGCGGACGTGGAGCTTGAACTGTCCACTGTCGACGGCAGGAAAGAAGTCCTGCCCAAGCCATGGAAATAGCGCGAACGACGCAAGACACGCCGCGAAGAAAGAGATCGTGAAGACGATCGGATGCGCCACCGTTTTCTTGAGCAGGTTGTGATATCCAGCCCTTAGCTTTTCAAAGCTGTATTCGAAGACGAGTTGAAGACGCACGAAAGGATTGCGGCTCTTCTTCTTGTTCTCCTCTGCATTTTCGTCGTGCACTTTCAACAAATACTTCGCCATCGTCGGGACGATGGTTCGTGAGAGGAGGTAGGAAGCTAGCATGGCGAAGACGACTGCCTCCGCAAGTGGGACAAAGAGGTACCTGGCGACGCCGCTGAGGAAGAACATTGGCACAAAAACTATACAGATACTCAACGTGGAGACAAACGCCGGCACCGCAATTTGGGCCGCCCCATCCAGAATGGCCTGCTCGATCTCCTTGCCTTCTTCCAGGTTGCGGTTGATGTTTTCTATCTCGACCGTCGCATCATCGACCAGGATACCAACGGCCAGCGCCAGGCCACCTAATGTCATGATGTTGATCGTTTCGCCCAGCGCGCTGAGTGTAATGATCGAGCAGAGAATCGATAGAGGTATCGATACTGCAATAATGATGGTGCTTCGCCAGCTTCCCAGAAAGATCAGGATCATGATGGCGGTCAGGCACGCAGCAATGATCGCTTCGCGCACTACGCCATTGATTGACGCCCGCACAAAGATAGATTGATCACCGATTAGTGTGATCCGCAGTGATTCAGGTAGTGTTGCAGCGACCTGTGGAAGCAGATCGCGGATGCCTTTCACTATATCCAGCGTCGAAGTGTTCCCTGATTTCAACACCGTCATGAGCGATCCCCGCTGTCCATCCGAACGGACGATATTAGTCTGGGGCGGGAAGCCATCGCGCACATGCGCGACATCACGAACAAAAATTGGAGTGCCGTTAATTACTTTGATCGGCGCGTTGTTCAGTTCGTCGACTCTGTCAGGACTGCCGTTGACCTCGACGTTGTACTCAAACTGGCCCATCTTGGTCGTGCCCGAAGGCAGGATCAGGTTTTGATTGCCGATTGCATTCGTTACATCCGATGGTGCCAATCCCTTAGCTTGCAAAGCCTGTGTGTCCAGGTCTACCTGTACCTGACGCTGTTTGCCGCCATAAGAGTAGGGAATCGCGGTGCCTTCTACTGTGATCAATTGTGGGCGAAGGAAGTTCTGTCCGAGATCATTCAGTTCCTGTTCGGAGAGCCCCGGTCCCGACAGTGCCAACTGCAGAATTGGGACGCTGGACGCGTTGTATGCAATCACGAGTGGCGGGGTTGTGCCTTGGGGAAGCTGGCGCAATTGGGTCTGGGAGACAGCTGTAACCTGGGCGATTGCCGTCCCGATGTCCACATGCGGCTGAAAGAAGATTTTTACGACAGCGATGCCGTTCAGCGACTGTGACTCAACATGCTCAATATTGTTGACCGTTGTGCTAAGCGTACGTTCCGTGATGGTCACGATTCTGCCTGCCATCTGGTCGGCGGAGAGGCCAGCGTACTGCCACACAATACTCACGACGGGAATATCGATGTTGGGAAAGATGTCCGTCGGGGTGCGCAGGATTGTCACAGGGCCCATGATCAAAAGCAGAATGGACAAGACGACGAACGTGTACGGGCGCCGCAGCGCTAGACGAACAATCCACATGAGGTTTCCGTTGCGATCAAACGAACTCGCTGATCGACTTGTAAGCGTCTCGCAGATAAGGTGTTATTGCCATTCTGCAAAGACCCAAGCTTAGAAACAGGGCAAAAGCACCCTCATCGACAGCAGGCCACCCTGCTGGTGCGTGATTATCGATTATCGATAATCTTCAATTTCTTTTAGACGCTCTACCCTGTCTTCAGGATTCGTAGATTCGAATAATTTATGCCGCATTAACCTGTGCTCTTCCTCGGATGGGACGGCACAAGTCCTTGTCATCGCGGAGGCACAAATAGACTACTGACAGATTTCTGGCCAATACCGGATTCACGGTCCGCAAATCTAAAGATGTTGCGAACGCCACCGCAACTGAGGCGTTTTGATCGTTGATGGGCACAGTTGCATCTTGGAGAGTAAGAATGCGACCGAGAATTACTTCGTCGAAGCCAGAACGTTGCATCTTACTTTGACAGGCCCTTAACTTCTTGCTCGGAGAAATACATGTCATTTGGGATTTATGCGGTTGGATATTTGATTTTGATTGCGGGTGTGGCATACCTTGCCCATCTGATGCATATTCCGCAACACTACATTCTAGCGATTGCCTTGATCATGCTCGGGATTGGAGTCATCACCGGAGTACAGACCACGCGACATAAAGATCCTAGTTAACATCTGGGCGAACCGGGAAGCCAGCCAAGTTGGAGGTTCGGACGTCGCGAAAACGTGTTGACGATCTCTGCCGCGGATAGCGAGGGCCTGGGTGGAATAACGGCGAAGGATCGAACTCGCTCTCGATTAATAAGAAGTCGGCTAAGTTCGATTTGAGCAAATTTGAGGATGGTTATGAAGTGGCGGTCAGAGAACTGGTCGACGCTAGGTGCGTCATTTGCCTGTGCCCAAGGACGAGGTAGCGCAGCCGAAGAGAGGCAACGTCGTTAATCTAATGGAGGCATTACGGAGGAGCGCCGGTAGCGCTGAGCCGGAACGTGTAGCAAGCGTAAAGGCCGAAGCAGGGTAGGGGAGCGGCCTCGTTAAATCTCGAAGACCGCGGCGAAACGGAAGTCGGCTGGCAAGAATCCGATCTTCGCCCCTTCAACACTGAGCCTTTCGAGAAGCCGCCGGGTAAAGGCCAACATGTTTAGGGAATTTTCTCTTTTTCTCTATCCAAAAGTATCCGTGGTAAATTTCTTGCGGTCCCGATCATCGATCGCTGGGTGGACGGTAAGGACAATCGGATCAGGTCCGTAGTCCGTGGATTACGAGGGAAATTGGACCGACCTCCTTTGAGAGAGCGCCCTTTCCTTCCCATATAGCCGACATAAATTTGGGTTGAAAAAGAAATCAATCTTTAGGTTGAAGAAACACTTGACAAGATTAGATTTGGTTTAGTAGGCTTCGGGGCGATCAACTAAGGGCTTAGATTTTTTCTTGAGAAACCATCTCGTTTTTCTGTAGTTATGTCAGTTGGTAAAGACGTTCATACCGACGCGACCTGAATTTATCGATCATGACTTTGGGCTTATTTGCTAATTGTATTTCGCTTTAGATACTGCGAGAAAACGTTTACAGGCGCAGATGCATCTACCCGGGGAAAGAAAACAGAAACAGAAAGTGTCACTACATAAATCCTTGGCACCGCAAAAGGATTTCAAGGCTTTCCTCAAAGCGTTAGTCAAATTCGGAGGCTGCATTATGCATCGTTCACGGTTTGCAATGACAGTTATGTTAAGCATGGCGCTGTTACTTGTGCCATGTGCGTGGGCTCAGGAAAACGCAACCATCACGGGAACGGTGATGGATTCCACCAACGCAGCGGTTCCGAACGCCGAAATCACCCTGACCAACACTGCGACCAGTCAGGAACGAAAGACAACATCGAACAACGAAGGGATCTATCATTTCGCCAACGTAGGAATTGGGAAATTCACGCTGAGCACGGCGGCAAAGGGGTTTCAGAAATACACCAAGACCGACATCGTGGTGAACACCGCTCAAAACCTGAAGGAAGATGTCATCCTGACGGTTGGCAGTGAAGCACAGACGGTCACTGTCGAGGCTGATGCTCTGGTACTCCAGTCGGAAACCAACGAGATCAGCAATCTGATCAGCGGTGCTCAGGTAACCCAACTGGCTACCAATGGCCGCAACGTGGTCTCACTAGCAGCCTTGGGCATGGGCGTGTCCAACAACTTGCCATCCTTTGGTGGTGTGAATGCCTTAACGTCCGCCAACGGCATCAGCTTCAACGGTACGCGTGTGACGCACAACATTTACCTGTTGGATGGTGGCGAACTGAATGATCGCGGCTGCGGCGGCTGCTTCAGCTCACTGCCTTCGGTCGACGCGCTTGCCCAATTCCAAACTCTCGGCAGTAACTACGGACCCGATTACGGAATAGGTTCAGGCGGAACTATTCTTATGGTCCTTAAGTCTGGAACTCGTAGTTTTCATGGAGGGCTGTGGGAGTTCAACAGGAACACAGCCTACAACGCCAACAATTATTTCAACAACCTCGCGGGACGGCCGCGTTCGAAGTTTCAACTGAACATCTTCGGCGGTAACATTGGGGGCCCACTGTGGATCCCTCACGTATACAACGAATCGCGCACGAGGACGTTCTTCTTTGTGAACGAAGAATGGCGGAAACTTATTCAAGGAAGTGCGCCCGCGATTAGAAATACCATTGCACTCAATAACTTTCCGGTAGCTGGCCAAGATCTGGCATACTCCGTTCCATCCAACGGAGTGGCTCCAATTGTTCCAACAACAACTGACCCAGCAAAGCTGGCGATCTATGCCACACGCGGTTTGACTCCAGGAAATCCATTCCCGGGCAACATTATTCCGAGACAACTGATTGACCCTAATGCTGTTCTCGAATTGAATGCCGGTACCTTCCCTCATCCGAACTTTGGTGCCAGCCAATACATCTCCTCCATCCCTCAACCAACCGATGTCCGCGAAGACGTCGTGCGCATCGACCACGCTATCAATAGCAAATTACAGTTGATGGGCCACTATCTGCATGATGCGGTCACTCAGTCGTATTACCCGCCGTTGTGGGGCAACAGTTCGTATCCCACGGTAGGCACTGCCATGCAGAATCCGTCCTGGACTGCTGCGATCAAACTCACCCAGACGATCTCACCCTCGTTGCTCAACGAGACCGCGTACCTTTTCAGCGGCAACACAATTCATCTCGACCCCATAGGTATTTCGGCGCAGCCCACCGGTTGGTCCGCCACGACGTACTTCCCAGCCGGCAACAACTTTGGCAGCCGCATGCCAGAGATCCAACTGGGCGCTCCCTACAGTACAACCTGGAGTTCGAGCTATTTCCCCTGGAAGAACTCCTTCATGGGCTATGAGATTCGGGACGATCTTTCCTGGAACAAGGGAGTGCATCAGTTCAAGTTCGGTTTTAGCTGGCTGCACGCACCCAAGAACCAGGAACTGCAGGCCAACACTCAGGGCACCGCGGTGTTTCAATAACTCCTCGTTTTCCAAGGATTCGTATATAAATTTCCTGCTTGGAGACACCGCCTCCTTTACCCAACTGCAGTATCTTAGCGGCAAACATTGGGTCCAAAACAACTATAGCTTCTACGCCATGGACAACTATCACATCATTCCGCGATTGACTCTCAACCTCGGTATTCGTTTCGACGGATTGCCGCACACCTTTGAGCGATACAACCAGTTTGCGAACTTTGTTCCGTCAAGCTACAACACATCGCTGGCTTATCCTCTCAATCCAGACGGTACCCTCAACCCCGCTTCGCTTACTCAGTTCAATGGTGCCCCGTTCTATCTCAATGGCATCAGGGAGGCTGGTGTTGGTGGCTTCCCTCGGGGCGTGGTTCAGAACTATTACTACACCTGGCAACCAAGAGTTGGCTTCGCTTACAATCTCCCCGGAAAGGGAGCCACGGTACTCAGGGGCGGTTTTGGAATGTTCTATGAGCGTGTCCAGGGCAACGACGTTTACAACGCGGCCTTGAACCCGCCCTTTGCGTACCAGCCTTCCGCTACCAACGTTTATTTCTCTAACCCCAACACCAGCGCCCTGACTGGACTTACAACGACTCAGGCCTTTCCCTCCAACTTGACTAATATTCAATACTTCTATAAACCACCAGGGACCGCGCAGTTCAGCCTGGGAATTCAACGGCAGATTGCTCCTTCAGTTATCGGGGTTATCCAGTATGTTGGCTCTCTAGGTTGGACCCAGAATAACGACCGGGGGATCAACACGTTGCCCTTGACAGATCCCAATCCTGCGATAGGTCTTGCAAAACGCAAGGCGATCGCCACCAATACAGCAAGCGTTGTCGCTGGTACTGCTATTATTCCAAATGCGAACCTGTATCGACAGTATCCCGGCTTTAGCTCGATTCAACAGGAGGAGAACGAAACGAACTTCAACTATAACTCTCTTCAGGTTGGCGTACGAATGGAGAATAAGCATGGGCTTACTTTCCAGGTGGCCTACACCTACTCGCATGAGATCGATCAGGTCGCCAATGATCTCAACGCAGTCTCAAACCCATTCAATCTGGCATATGACCGTTCGTCCGGAGGGTTCGATCGACGTCAGATCTTCAACGTCAACTACATCTACGAGTTCCCATTCTTCCTTAAGAGCGGCAACGCCTTTGAGAAGATCGTACTGGGAGGCTGGGAGATCTCCGGGGTCACAGTTGCGCAATCGGGAGCCCCGCAGTCGATCAACTACAACGGCGCCGACACTCTTGGCCTGGGTGGTGGTACTTCCAACCGTCCGGACAAGGTGGCTGCTATCGGATATCCCAAAACGCAAACCGCATGGTTTTCAAAGGCCTCTTTTGCAGCGCCACTCGCTCCTTGGAATGGCGGTACAAACCAAGGCTGGGGAAATGCCGGTAGAGATCAAGTCATCCTGCCGGGACTCTTCAACTGGAACACTGTCACTGTTCAAGAATTTCTCTTTCACAGAACAGGTGAAGTTCCAATTTAGACTGGAGACCTTCAATACCTTCAACCATACGGAGTTCAATGGCTATTGATAACGGCTTTACCGACGGGAACTTCGGCCAGGTAACGTCAGCCTATGATCCTCGTACGTTGCAGCTTGGCGGTAAGCTCTCTTTCTAACTTGAATGTCCGTATTGCGAGGGCGCCCGGCTTCAATGCCGCGGCGCCCGTTCATTTTGCTGTATTCGGACGGATCCTGCTTCGATGGACGCTTTACGCCTTGTAAAAGGGATTTGACGAGACCCTGGCCTTCTTTGATGGTTACCAACTGATTGTGCTCGATGCCAGGGAAGCGCTCGACCAGTCCGTTGGTCCAATGAACTTCAAGATCGGCTCGGGTACTCTCTCCTAGACCGAAATGGAGTCGGCGATCATTCACTGAGTAGAAGCTTGACTGCCCCATGACGGCCTGGGCCTGAACTCTTGCCACCGTACTTGACGACTACCCTTGACCCGATAGCGCTTCGGTTCGACTTCGTCCCGACGAGAAACACCTTGAGCCAGTTCAGATTGCTCTTGAGATCGTTTCGAAGCAGGGAAGGGGGTTCGTTTAAGTTGATGACCACCATATCGACGTCGCCGTCGTTATCGAAGTCACCGAACGCGCAGCCTCGACTGCAGTGAGCCGCAGAAATTCCCGGTCCAGCCTCTTCGATCAATTCTTCGAACTTACCATTGCCGAGATTGCGGAAGATGAACCGTGGTGTCTTCAACGGATATTCTCGAAACTCCTCTTCGACCTCCGGATAGACGGATCCAGTGACGACTGCCAGGTCTGGCCAGCCATTGTTATCGAAGTCGGCAAATCCGGTCCCCCAGCAGATGTAGCGGGTTTCGACCCCGAAGCCGGCAGGGACTGTTACGTCCGTGAAGTTGCCAGCTCCGTCGTTGCGATACAGCACATTAGTGTCGTCTGAAAAATGGGTCTTGAAAATATCGAGATTGCCGTCCAGATTGTAGTCGCCGACCGCCACGCCCATGCCGGCCTGTTCAGCTCCATCTGCGCTGAAGGCTATGCCGCGTTCGGCTCCCTCCTCTGCAAAGGTAGAGTTATGCTCGTTTCGCAAGAAGAGACTTGGCGTCGAATCCGATGCAACATAGATGTCTGTCCAGCCGTCGTTGCTGAAGTCAGCCGCCACAGTGGTCATCGAGTAAGTACGCTGTGCCTTTGCGACCCCGGTCTCCTGGGAGGCGTCCCGGAACGTTCCGTCGCCTTGATTCCGATAGAGGTAGTTGCGCGGCATAGGCAAGCCCCGCGGACCGCAGTTGACTGGAACACCTTTGAAGTTGCAGAACGGGTTTGCTCCAGGTTTTGGCAATCTATCGAGATGCAGGTCGACATAGTTGGCGACGAAAAGATCCAGGTGCCCGTCGCGATCATAGTCGAGAAAAGTACAGCCCGATCCCCAACGAGTGTTGCCTTCATAATTCAGCCCCGCCTGTTGAGTGACATCGGTAAATGTGCCATTTCCATTGTTGCGGTACAGTACGTTCTGACCGTAATAGGTTACGAAAATATCCTCAAAACCGTCGTTGTTGTAGTCTCCGACGGTTACCCCGCTGGCCCATCCCGAGCGAATAAGTCCGGCTTTCTCGGTCACATCGGTGAACGTTCCGTCTCGATTATTCTTGTAGAGGCGATTGCTTGAATCTGGGACTGGATCATCCATGCGCGTACCACACAAAACAAAGATATCCAGCCATCCGTCGTTGTCATAATCCAGGAACGCGACACCGCAACCTACCGTCTCAACAATATAGTTTTTGTGCTTGAGTCCGCCATAGACGACCGGGAAGGTCAGTCCTGCCTGGGCAGCCACGTCCGTGAAGTGGGCGAGGAACGGAATGCCGGATGGTTTACCTCTGGGCAAGGGCTTTAGATTTCGTGTCGACACCCCTTGGGCTAGGGCCATCGTCGAAGCGGCAGTCATCCATACAAAATCCCGGCGCGAGATGTGAGTCTTCGATTGGCTCATTGTTGATTAAGGCCCTGTCGTCTCTCGTGCAGCCATGGTTCTTTACTTAGGTAAGGCGTCATCACCGGACACTTTCTCAATCAGCGAGTCTTCTGTTTTGTTATGCAGTTCCTTCGTCTTGGCGAATTCATGTGCGGCCTTTTCCTTTTGTCCAAGTATCGTATACAGTCGCGCAAGGCGGTAGTGCGCGTCGGGTTGCGTCGGGTCCAACCTCACGGCGTGTTCCAGAGCAGCAACAGCTTCCTTATTCTTGTTTTGATCGGCGTAAATGCAACCGAGATCGAAGTAGGCCAACCTGCTCTCAGGTTGCAGTTGAAGCGCCTTCTGCAACAATGGCTCCGCTGCCTTGTTGTCATTTGTGTGTAGCGCAATGTCGCCGAGATAAAGGTAGGCCTGGGCGTAACCCGGATTGTTCTTGATCTCCAATTGCAGTTCTGGCGTCGCCTTGTCATAGTCTCGCTGTTTGTAGTAAAGATAGCCGAGTTCGAAGTGGAGGACAGGTTCATTCGGTGAGATGTGTGCCGCTGCCTCAAGCTCTTTGATCGCATCCTCTGTCTTTCCCATGCCGTCAAGCGCCTGCGCCATAAGCATGTGTGCCTGAATTGCATCAGGGTTGACGGCAACAATGCTTTTGAACTCCGTCAAAGCACAGTCGTACTGGTGACTCCATAGGCAGCTCTGGGCAAGGACGTTGTGCAACTCCAGATTAGAAGGATCATCCTGAGTGGCTCTCTGCAAATACCGGCTGGCCTTGGCATAGTTGCGCAGCCCGAAATAACTCATCCCCAGAAGTATCGTGCTGCGATGGTCCCCAGGCTTTTCTTTAGAAACCTGGTCAAATGCCGAGATAGCGGCTGAAAAATGTCCTTGCTTGAATTCAGCGACGCCGAGGTTGAAGGCAACCTCAGGCTGGTCTGGTTTTAGGGTCAGCGACTTGTGATACTCGATGGTAGCTGCCTCAAGTTCCCCTTGTTGCGCCAGTGCGACTGCCAGATTGGCGTGGATGACAGCATCTGTCGGATGTTGCTGCTCCAGTTGACGCCACAACAGCTCAGCATCGCGGAACTTGCCTGCTTGCATTAGCTCGGAAGCCTGGAGAGCGAGATTTCCTTGCCCCAGTAAAGGGAGGGTCCCTGTCCAGAAACACGATAAAATTAATACCAACCAAATATGCCGCCGGCTTGAGATAGATTCCCGCCCCTGAGCGCGGTATTTCTCTGGCTTTTTACGGGCGGGTCGCATCGCCAGCCAGACTCGGAACATCGCAGACGGGAAAATCATGTCAGGTGGATTATCTGCTAAAACTCAGTGCGATTGGAAGACTGGACTTTGGCCGTGGCGCATGCACGATTCACCCCTATTTTCATAGACATTAGCCATGTTCAGCCACGCTTCCAACGCATATAATTGGCCCGTCCTCAAGCCCTTCCCTCGAGACCATAGGTGATTGCTATGCGAATGTCTTACAGCCGCTTTCGCGCCCTTTCAAGGCTCTTCATAGCCCTCGCGGTGCTGCCACTACACGCAGGTGCGCAGCAGCGACCTGACTCTCAGTCCTTCAAATTTATGAACACCGCGCTCCCAATTGATCAGCGGGTCAGCGACCTCATCGGTCGCATGACCCTCGAAGAGAAGGTCTCTCAGATGCGCGATCACGCCGTTGCTATCCCTCGTCTCGGCATTCCCAAATACGATTGGTGGAACGAAGGTCTGCACGGCGTCGCTTTCGCGAGGATATGCCACGAACTTCCCACAAGTCATTGGAATGGCCGCAACCTGGGATACCAATCTTGTGCATCGCATGGGCGAAACTACCTCTACCGAAGCGCGCGCTAAGTACAACCAGGCCATGCGCGAAGACCACCACGAGATGTTCTTCGGTCTTACCTTCTGGGCACCTAATATCAATATCTTTCGCGACCCCCGCTGGGGACGAGGCCAGGAGACATACGGTGAAGATCCTTTTCTCACGGGCCGAATGGGCGTGGCGTTCGTTACCGGCTTGCAGGGCGACGATCCCAAATATCTGAGATTAGTTTCTACCCCTAAGCACTATGCCGTGCATAGCGGCCCCGAGCCTACACGCCATCAGGACAACGTCGATGTGTCGCCGCATGATCTCGAGGACACCTATCTGCCTGCCTTCCGCGCCTCAGTCACTGAGGCACACGCTCAATCCGTGATGTGCGCCTACAACGCAATCAACGGAGCACCCGCCTGCGCAAATACAATGCTTCTGCACGATCATCTGCGGGATGCATGGCACTTTGATGGCTATGTCGTCAGTGACTGCGCTGCTGTCGCCGACGTTAATACTGGTCACCACTTCGCAACGGACATGGCCCACGCCGCCGCCGCCGCCGTCAAGGCCGGCACCGATCTCGAGTGTGGCTTCGGCAAAGGACAAGCTTATCCAGCTCTTGTCGATGCCGTGCACCAAAACCTTATTACAGAAGTGGAAATAGACACCTCGCTGCGACGACTATTCACCGCACGCTTTCGTCTCGGAATGTTCGATCCACCTTCCAGCTACGCTTACGGTCTAATTCCTATTAGCGAGAACAATTCGTCGCAGCATCGCCAGCTCTCACTTCAGGCCGCGCGTGAGTCGATGGTACTGCTCAAGAACAAGGACAAGATCCTCCCCCTCAAGTCCGGCATTAGCCGAATCGCGGTCGTCGGTCCTACCGCGGAGCTCGTCCAATCACTGCAGGGTAACTACAACGGCCCTCCGCCATCGCCCGTTTATCCACTTAATGGAATCGAGAAGCGCTTCTCCTCCTCCAAGGTCTCCTATGCGCAGGGCTCCAGCCTCGTCGAAGGACTGGCAATGCCAATCGAACACACAGCGCTCCACCCCGCCAGCGGCCCCGGCGAAGGCCTCACTGCCGAGTACTTCAGCTCAAAGGATATGAGTGGTCTGCCTGTGCTCAAGCGCACCGATCGCAACATCAATTTTAATTGGGACAAGGTCGTCCCCATTGATGGCCTTCAACGGGACAATTACTCAGTCCGATGGACTGGCACCTTCACACCGCCTGGCCCAGGGGACTATAAGCTCGGCGTACGCGTGAATTATTGCTACGCCTGCGAAAATGCGGAGGGCTTTCGCCTTTATCTAGACGGAAAGGTGTTAGTCGAAAGCGGCGCCAAAGGAACCGGCGAACGCGGCGCGGTAATTGAAGCTCCCTTGCATTTTGCTGACGCCAAGCCCCATCCCATACGCCTAGAATATCTCCACGGTACCGGCAGCGCTGGAATCGACCTCACATGGGGCGCGCCCGCGGCAATCCTGCGCAACGAGGCGGTCCAGGCAGCAAAGCAATCCGACGTCATCATCGCCTTCGCTGGACTCTCCCCCTCGCTCGAAGGAGAAGAAATGCCAGTCAAACTCGAAGGCTTCAGTGGTGGCGACCGCACAGCCATCGACTTGCCCGCGGTACAAGAAGAGTTGCTGAAGGCACTCGCCGCGACTGGCAAGCCGTTAGTGGTTGTCTTGCAGAATGGTAGCGCCTTGGCTATCAATTGGGCCCAAGAAAATGCCAATGCCATTCTCGAAGCCTGGTATCCGGGTGAAGAAGGTGGAATCGCTATCGCTGAAACGCTCGCCGGCGACAATAACCCGGCTGGCCGGCTTCCATTGACGTTTTATGCGTCGCTTAGCCAGGTTCCGTCTTTCAATGACTACTCCATGAAGGGCCGCACTTATCGCTACTTCTCCGAAAAACCGCTTTACGGTTTCGGCTTCGGTCTCAGCTACACCGACTTTGTCTACAGCAGTCTCAAGGTGTCTTCCTCAACTATCAAGGCCGGCGATCCGGTCACTGTTGAAGGCGAGGTCAAGAACGCTGGATCTGCGGAGGGCGATGAGGTCGTTGAGCTCTACCTCACACAACCCAAGGCATCCGAGACACCCATCCGCGTCCTCGCCGGCTTCACGCGCGTTCACCTTGCTTCCGGCAAGTCCACCCACGTCGGTTTTATCATTGACCCACGCTCGATCGCCCAAGTCGATTCGAACGGCACTCACGTCATAGTCCCCGGCGACTATATCGTCTCGTTGGGTGGCGCTCAGCCTGGTGACGCAGCCTCGGTTCAAACTGGAAAATTCACCGTCACAGGTAAGACGGAGCTGCCCAAATAACAGCAGTGTCGAAACGAGTCTGTCGCCACCTTCCAACGGAACTGAAAGATGATGACGGTTTTCTCACCGTTCAGGTCATAGGGCCGCAACGGTCTGGTTCCTGCGCATGATCTTATCAAAGGGATTCCGTCCTGCAGCAACCTCTCATCGTGACGGACTTCAGGGTCAGAGTCAGTGGTAGAGCGGTCGCCGCCAGCAAAGCATCTGCAACAACTTCGACATCGCCCCATCCGCCGCACTGTATTAGAGGTCGGCTTCGTTGACAGATTTTAGTTTGTTGGAGCGAAGACTGTAATTGTGTTAGCGCAAGTTGGCGATCTGTGCGCCGCAATTCACGTCATACTGTGGTGCATCGCCTGTGGTTAGCGCGTCGTTTATTTGTCGAACATAAATTGTGGATATAAGTATCCTGCGCAAAGCGGCGATCCTATTTGTGCTTAATCTGCGGTACCAAGTTTCTTCTACGCGAAAAGATATACCCGAGAGGATCAACTCAGCATTTTTCGAGAAAATTGAGAAAAACTTCTTACACAATTCTTGCTTGCGAGTGACAACTTTGATATAAACGAAGTACACACTGAAACGACCAGCCGTAAGGTCAAACAGTAACCATTTTGTGTTATTGCCCTCCCCCTTGGTAGATGTCAATCTGAACAGGTTAGGAATGAAATATTCACGCTTCCTGCGTGTTCGGTGTTGCCGTGTTCCACGCGTAAGACATTATGGTTTCACTGATTTGTATGAAAATTGGGGAATGAGAATCGGCTGCCTGAACAGTCTCGTTTGAGCTGTCGGGCAAGATAAAAGCATCCCACTGCGTCCAAGTGCCCTCTCCGAATCGGGCGGCATGCAGTCATATGAAATCTGTCGGCAATATTACCTCTTTTCTTTTTCTCTGCCTCTGATTTGTGCATTTTTTGCAACTTTCAAGAGGTGATGTTGGTGTCAGATATTTACGCATTTTTTTTGCTTTTGGGCCACGTCGTATTTTCACCCTCCGGCTTGTTGAGCGGTGAGTTTTCGGGACGGGTGCGGCATCGCGTCGGGTCCCAGGCAAAAGGTCTCTGCGTCAACGAGTGGGGAAAAGGACTCGCATTGGCTTTGGCTTGCTGCCTGACCATAGTGGCGTCAGGGTGCGGATCCGGAGTGAGCGTACCGGTCGGGGGCGTTCTTAACGTCTCTCCGGGCGCAGTTGACTTCGGAACGGTCGCTGTAGGTACTAAAGTTGACAGCAGCATAAGTGTAACCAACAGTGGTTCTGCTCCAATCGACATCTCTCAAGTGAGCGTTTCAGGCGAGACGTTTTCAGTTCTTAGCACCAATAGTGCGCCCGTAAGCATCCCTGCGGGCGGCGCCTATAGTCTAAAAATTGGCTTTACGCCTACCTCTACCACAGACTATTCCGGGCAACTCACCGTGATGGACATGTCGGCGAAACCGCTCGCAAAGGTTCCGATAAAAGGCAAAGGGGCGACTCAAAACGCTCCGCAACTGACGGTAAGCGCTGCGAGTCTGAGCTTCGGCAGCCTGGCGGTAAACACGAGCACGACACAAGCGTTGACGCTGACATCGAGTGGAACATCGCCTGTGACGGTGAACTCGGCTGCGATTACAGGTGCAGGTTTTGTGCTGGTAGGGGCCAACTTACCCGTGACACTGAACCCCGCCCAGTCGACGACGCTGCAAGTTCAGTTCGATCCAACATCGCCTGGGGCAGCTAGTGGACAGATCACAATCAGCAGCAACTCGGCGAACGGTAGCGCGAATGTAGTGGCCTTGAGTGGCACCGGAACAACAAGCGCAGCTCCTCAGACGAGTCCGCAGTTGACGGTGAGCGCGCCGAGTCTGTCCTTTGGCAATGTGACCGTAAACGCAGCGACCACGCAGTCGTTGACATTGACATCAACTGGAACAGCTCCCGTCACGGTAAACTCTGCAGCTATTACTGGTTCCGGCTTCACGGTCGTCGGAGGTAATTTGCCGGTAACTCTTAGCCCGGCCCAGTCGACGACATTGCAAGTTCAGTTCAATCCAGGAGCCACGGGGACAGCGAGTGGACAACTCACGATAGTCAGCAACTCGTTGAGCGGGAGCACAGCACAAGTGGCCCTAAGTGGCACGGGCGTAACGGCCACCAGTCCTCAATTGACTGTGAGCGCGGGCAATTTGGGCTTTGGAGACGTGACAGTGAAGACCGCGACAACACAATCGTTGACGCTGACCTCGACTGGTACGTCGCCCGTGACCGTGAACTCGGCATCGATTACGGGGACAGGCTATACCCTGGTCGGCGGCACCTTGCCAGTGACACTGAATCCGACGCAGTCAGTAACGTTGCAGGTGCAGTTCGAGCCCGCAGCAACAGGCGCAGCGGCCGGACAGATCACGATAAACAGTAATTCGTCGAGTGGGAGTCCCGGAGTTGTCACCCTAAGTGGTACGGGGACCGCAGCTACGAGTCCGCAGTTAGCCGTGAGCGCTGGAAGCTTGAGTTTCGGTAGTGTGACGATCAATACGGCAACGAGTCAGTCGCTGACCCTGACGTCGACGGGAACGTCGCCAGTGACGGTCACCTCCACATCGATTGCTGGGCAAGGTTTCACGATTGTTGGAGGCGGTTTGCCGGCAACACTGAATCCGACTCAGTCGATGACGCTTCAAGTACAGTTCAACCCAACAACAACCGGAATCGCGCGCGGTCAAATTACTATCAACAGCAACTCATCGAGTGGCAGCACGAACCTAGTTTCATTGAGTGGCACAAGTGTAGCCGCCGTGAGCCCACAGTTGACGGTGAGCGTTGGCAGTTTGAGTTTTGGTAACGCAACAGTCGGTGCCGCAACAACCCAGTCGCTGACCCTGACCTCGACAGGGACATCGCCAGTTACCGTGAACTCCGCTGCGGCTGCGGGGGAAGGTTTCACAATCGTCGGGGGCAGTTTTCCCATGGCGCTTAATCCGACGGAATCGGCGACGCTTCAGGTTCAGTTCAAACCGACAACCACTGGGAGCGCAGCCGGTCAGGTCACGATCACAAGCAACTCCTCAACTGGAAGTACTGCCGTGGTTGCTTTGAGTGGCACAAGCACGGCCGCGACGAGTCCGCAATTGACGATAAGCGCTGCCAACCTGAGCTTTGGAAACGTAACGATAAATACGGCGACGACACAATCTTTGACACTCACGTCGACCGGTACATCGCCAGTGACGATCAATTCGGCATCAATCTCGGGTGCAGGTTTTACCCTGGTTGGCGGCAACTTGCCGGTGACACTCGGTCCAACGCAGTCGGTGGCACTGCAGGTACAGTTCAAGCCGACGGCAACTGGAGCATCAAACGCCCAAATAACAATCAGTAGCGACTCGTCGACGGGAAGCACGGCGGTTGTCACACTTAGTGGTACGGGCGCAGCAATAACTAGTCCTCAGTTAACGGTGAGCTCGGCGAGTCTGAGTTTCGGAACCGTAGCACTGAACACGACAACAACGCAGTCGTTGACTCTGACGTCAACTGGAAATTCTCCGGTGACAGTCAACTCAGCATCGATTTCAGGATTAGATTATGCCCTCGTAGGTGGCACCTTGCCGGTGACGCTGAGCCCAGCGCAGTCGCTGACACTTCAGGTGCAGTTCAAGCCCACAGCAACTGGAACATCTAGCGGGCAGCTTACGATTAGCAGCGACTCGTCGGTCGGAAGCACAACGGCGGTGTCCCTCAGTGGCACGGGTGCAGCACCGGCTAGTCCTCAGTTGACTGCGAGTACCGGCAGCCTGACATTTGGAAATGTCACGGTAAACACGGCGACGACGCAGTCGTTGACGCTTACGTCGACGGGAACGGCGCCGGTGACGGTCAACTCGGCATCGATCTTGGGAGCAGGATACACGCTAGTCGGAGCAAGCTTACCGGTGACACTGAGTCCAACGCAGTCGGTGACACTGCAGGTTCAATTCAAGCCTGCAGCAAACGGAACGGCGAGCGGTCAGGTTACGATTAGCAGTAATTCGACTAGCGGAAATAGCACACTAGTCTCTCTAAGTGGTACTGGTACTGCAGCAACGAGTCCTCAGCTGACGGTAAGTACTGGCAGCCTGAGCTTTGGAAATGTTTCAATAAACACGACGACGACTCTGTCGTTGACGCTAACATCGACAGGAACGTCAGCGGTGACGGTCAACTCGGCGTCAATCTCGGGAGCAGGATTTACCTTGGTTGGTGGCAGCTTACCTGTGACTCTTAGTCCAACGCAGTCGGCGACACTGCAGGTTCAGTTCAAGCCGACAGTGACCGGGACAGCGACCGGCCAGATCACAATCAGCAGTGATTCTTCAAGCGGTAGCACAACGGTGGTCGCCCTTAGTGGAACCGGTGCAGCGGCAACGAGTCCTCAGCTTACGGTCAGCGCTGGCAGCCTGAGTTTTGGAAATGTGTCAGTAAACACGGCGGCGACGCAGTCGTTGACGCTCACATCGACGGGCACGGCGCCAGTGACTGTCAACTCTGCATCGATCTCTGGAGCAGGATTTACCTTGGTTGGTGGCAGTTTACCGGTGACTCTGAGCCCAACGCAGTCGGCGACCCTTCAAGTTCAGTTCAAGCCGACAGTAACCGGGACAGCGAGCGCCCAGATCACAATCAGCAGCGATTCTTCAAGCGGTAGCACAACGGTGGTCGCCCTTAGTGGAACCGGTGCAGCGGCAACGAGTCCTCAGCTTACGGTCAGCGCTGGCAGCCTGAGTTTTGGAAATGTGTCAGTAAACACGGCGGCGACGCAGTCGTTGACGCTCACATCGACGGGCACGGCGCCAGTGACTGTCAACTCGGCGTCGATTTCTGGAGCAGGATTTACCTTGGTTGGTGGCAGTTTGCCGGTGACTCTGAGCCCAACGCAGTCAACGACACTGCAGGTTCAGTTCAAGCCGACAGTAACCGGGACAGCGAGCGGGCAGATCACGATCGGTAGCGATTCATCAAGCGGCAGCACAGCGGTGGTCGCTCTAGGTGGCACAGGCGCAGCAGTAACGAGTCCGCAATTGACGGCAAGTACTGTCAGCCTGAGCTTCGCAAACGTGACAGTCAACACGGCGACGACGCAGTCATTAACGCTGACATCGACGGGGACGTCGCCGGTGACTGTCAACTCGGCGTCGATTTCTGGAGCAGGATTTACCTTGGTTGGTGGCAGTTTGCCGGTGACTCTGAGCCCAACTCAATCGGCGACTCTTCAGGTTCAGTTCAAGCCGACGACAACCGGGGGCGCAAGCGGGCAGATCATGATCAGCAGCGACTCTTCGAGCGGTAGTCCATCGGCAGTTGCTCTAAGTGGTACGGGTATCGCAGCGACGAGTCCGCAGTTGACGGTAAGTGCTGCTAGTCTGAGCTTCGCAAGCGTGACAGTCAACACGGCGACAACACAGTCGTTGACACTGACGTCAACCGGGACGTCGCCGGTGACGGTCAACTCAGCCTCGATTTCTGGAGCAGGTTTTACGCTGGTTGGGGGAAGTTTGCCGGTGACATTGAGCCCAACGCAGTCCGCGACACTGCAAGTTCAGTTCAAGCCAACTGTAACCGGGGCCGCCAGCGGGCAGATAACGATCAGTAGCGACTCGTCTAGCGGAGGCACATCGCCGGTTGCTCTCAGTGGTACGGGCATTGCAGCAACGAGTCCGCAGCTGACGGTAAGTGCCGCCAGCCTAAGCTTCGCAAGCGTGACAGTTAACACGGCGACAACGCAATCGTTGACGCTGACATCGACGGGGACGTCGCCTGTAACGGTCAACTCAGCTTCGATTTCTGGAGCAGGATTTACCCTGATTGGCGGCAGCTTGCCGGTGACACTGAACCCAACCCAGTCGGCCACCCTTCAGGTTCAGTTCAAGCCGACGGCAACCGGGGCAGCCAGCGGGCAGATCACGATTAGCAGCGACTCGTCCAGCGGGGGCACATCGGTAGTTGCTCTCAGCGGCACGGGCATTGCCGCAACGAGTCCTCAGTTGACGGTAAGCACTGCTAGTCTGAGCTTCGCAAGCGTGACAGTTAACACGGCGACAACGCAGTCGTTGACGCTCACATCGACGGGGACCGCGCCGGTGACTGTCAACTCGGCATCGATCTCTGGAGCAGGATTTACTCTGATTGGCGGCAGCTTGCCGGTGACACTGAACCCAACGCAGTCGGTGACATTGCAGGTTCAGTTCAAGCCGACGGCAACCGGGGCAGCCAGCGGTCAGATCACGATTAGCAGCGACTCGTCCAGCGGGGGCACATCAGTAGTTGCTCTCAGCGGTACAGGCATTGCCGCAACGAGTCCTCAGTTGACGGTAAGCACTGCCAGTTTGAGCTTCGCAAGCGTGACAGTTAACACGGCGACAACGCAGTCGTTGACGCTCACATCGACGGGGACGGCGCCGGTGACTGTCAACTCGGCATCGATTTCTGGAGCAGGATTTACTTTGGTTGGCGGCAGCTTGCCGGTGACACTGAACCCAACGCAGTCGGTGACACTGCAGGTGCAGTTCAAGCCGACGGCAGCCGGGGCAGCCAGCGGTCAGATCACGATTAGCAGCGACTCGTCCAGCGGGAGCACATCGGTAGTTGCTCTCAACGGTACAGGCATTGCGGCGACGAGTCCTCAGCTGACGGTAAGCACCGCCAGTTTGAGCTTCGCAAGTGTGACAGTCAACACGGCGACAACGCAGTCGTTGACACTCACGTCGACGGGCACGGCGCCGGTGACTGTCAACTCGGCATCGATCGCTGGAGCAGGATTTACTCTGGTTGGCAGCAGCTTGCCGGTGACACTGAACCCAACGCAGTCGTTGACACTGCAGGTGCAGTTCAAGCCGACGGCAACCGGGGCAGCCAGCGGTCAGATCACGATTAGCAGCGACTCGTCCAGCGGGAGCACATCGGTAGTTGCTCTCAACGGTACAGGCATTGCGGCGACGAGTCCTCAGCTGACGGTAAGCACCGCCAGTTTGAGCTTCGCAAGTGTGACAGTCAACACGGCGACAACGCAGTCGTTGACACTCACGTCGACGGGCACGGCGCCGGTGACTGTCAACTCGGCATCGATCGCTGGAGCAGGATTTACTCTGGTTGGCGGAAGTTTGCCGGTGACACTGAACCCAACGCAGTCGGTGACATTGCAGGTTCAGTTCAAGCCGACGGCAACCGGGGCCGCTAGCGGGCAGGTCACGATTAACAGCAACTCGTCAAGCGGCGGCACATCCGTAGTAGCACTCAGTGGTACCGCCACAGCAGCGTCGAATCCGCAGTTGACAGTAAGCATTGCCAGCCTGAGCTTCGGAAGCGTAACGGTGAATACAGCGACGACACAGTCGTTGACACTGACATCAACGGGGACCACGCCCGTGACGGTTAGCTCGACAACGATTTCGGGAGCAGGGTATACCCTCGTCACGGGCAGCTCACCGGTGACATTGAACCCAACGCAGTCAGTGACATTGCAGGTTCAGTTCAAGCCTACGGCAACCGGGGCGGCGAGTGGGCAGATCACGATAAGCAGTGACTCCTCGAGCGGGAGCACGTCGGTAGTTGCTCTGAGTGGTACGGGGGCCGCGGCAACGAATCCACAGTTGGCGGTAAGCGCTGCCAGCTTGAGCTTCGGAAGCGTGACAGTGAACACGTCTACGACGAAGTCGTTGACGCTGACATCGACGGGAACTTCACCTGTGACGGTGAACTCGGCTGCAATTACCGGGGCCGGCTTCACGATCGTCGCTCAGAGTTTCCCTGTGACATTGAACCCCACTCAGTCGGTGACGCTGCAGGTTCAGTTCGATCCAACAGCAGCTGGAGCAGCTAGTGGTCAGATCACAATCACCAGCAACTCAACCACGGGTGGCACCGCCGTAGTAGCTCTGAGTGGCACTGGTACGGCAGCAAATCCGCAATTGACGGTGAGTGCGGCGAGCCTGAGCTTTGGCAGCGTGGCGGTCAACACCGCGACGACATTGACGTTGACGCTTACGTCCACCGGGGCTTCGCCCGTGACGGTCAACTCTGCGACAATCACTGGAACTGGCTTTACCATTATTGGCGGGAGTTTTCCGACAACGTTGAATCCAACGCAAGTTCTTACGCTGCAGCTACAATTTAAGCCAACTACAGCGGGTGCCCTCACAGGACAGATCACAATCAACAGCAACTCGACCAGCGGCGGCACCGCAGTCGTTGGTCTGAGTGGTACAGGGACGGCAGTCGCGCATGAGGTTGATCTGAGCTGGAGTGCACCGACCGGCGCGCCAGACGTGGCCGGATACAACATTTATCGAGCGGCAGGCGGCGGGGCACTTGTGCTCGTGAACTCGTCGCTAGACACGTCGCTTACTTATGTGGATAAGACGGTCGTGAGTGGAACTTCTTATAGCTATGTGGCGAAGTCGGTGGATTCCACAGGCATGGAGAGCGTTCCATCGAACCAGATAACGGTGACCATCCCATAGATTTCGGTGAAGTGGGTGGTCCCCATCAGTAGCGGGCCAGTACCGATAGGGATTGGTAGTCGCTACCTTAGATGTCTTTCAGTCATGACAAAGAAAAAGCTGCCTCCCAGGAGGCAGCTTTGCGATGTTTTCAATGTGCACTGATCGTTTCAGAGCACGAGCTTTCGGCAGTAAAAAGCCTCTGCAAAGCCACTGGGGGAATTGCACTCCATGCCGCGCAACCGCATGAGAGATTGAAATGTGGATTCCTCAAACCAGCTTTTGTTGCGCTGAGATTCGAAGGCATCCAAAAGATGACGAACCTTCGTCTGGCAGACCTCCGGTTCCAGGGGCATAAAGACAGACGGCTGCCCTAGGTCCCCATCATACTTAGGAATTTCGTACTCTAGGATGAAGTGGTTCCGAAATGTATTCCAAGTCAACTCTGATAACAGGCGATGATCTTGATGACCATCTCTGCGATTGTGAGTCAGGATGAGATCCGGCGAGACAGTCTGCTTCAGTTCTTCGAAGACGGCTTTCACATCAGAACCGACATATGGCATGAAACCATCGCGGAAATCCTTCAACAGCAGACGTTCTAACCGGGAGCCGGCGAACGATTCGGCTGCTCGTTGCGCTTCTGCCTTGCGTACTGCAATGGCGCTGAATACCACCCAGTGAAACTTACACGCAGGATACTGTTCGATCAGACGGAGAATTGTGCCTCCGCAGCCGATTTCGATGTCATCGGAATGGGCGCCAAGGCACAAAATACTTAAGGCTTCGTTTTTGCTCTTATCCAAATGTAATCTGATCATAGGCAAAGCGCTATTTCATCTAACTCTGAGGGGATTAGGTCTTTTTATCTGGCGGCTGCTTTAAATTGACGACACGACAGCTGACAGAGCGCGTTCGGCTGCCAGTTCTCCGCTCTTGAAGCTTTCGTCAGTCCACATGTAACCCCAGTCTCCGTATCGCCCACAGTAAGCAATTCCAATATCGTCGAGATAGCCGTGCACTGTCTTTAGAGCGTCCGCACGTTCAAGGTCGAAGATGATGTTGGCATATTTCAGCAACATTGCCTTGCTGCACAGGATCTGGTCGTCTTCACGAAGCAAGCCGCAACGACGGAGATCGCGGATGACGGGCTCGATCCAGTCCTCAGGGGCGCCGGTGAGCGGCTTGTACTTGTCAGAGAAATAGACTTCTGCCTGAATATTTCCTGTTCCCGGAGGAGCGTTCTGTGCGGAGAGCATGTGCGGAAATCCAAGCCGAGTAAAGCAGATGTCTTCGTCGTAGAAGTAGGTCATGTGGGCATTGGAGAGGTCTTCTCGATTCACCCCGATGTTCACAAGAATGCAGGTCGAGCAAGCCAGGCGCCGAGCAGCGTCAACAACATCCTGTGGAGCGCCATCAATCATTCGAATGAGGTCCGGTAATGGTACTGAAGAAACCAGAGAATCGTACTGCGTCACAGTACCGTTCGAGAACTTGAGTTCCCGCGTGCGAGGATCAACAGACGTCAACTCATAATTTAGTTTGATGTTTCCCATCGGGACAAACTTATTCAGGTAGAGCCGAAACCCGCCGCCGCTGGGATAGCGGAAATGGGTGATGTAATGGGTCTGCGGCGCCGACGCCGACAAAGCCCCACGAAGCACCTCTTCGAGACTTGGACGGTAGATGCGCGGTCCAAGCCAGTCGGTGCTCATGTTCTCTGCCGTCGTCAGGTGGTATTTTCGCGTGTATTGCATGGGAAACGCCTCGGCAAATGTCTTGCCAAAGCTGGCATAAAGCCAGTCAGCATAGTTATTCACCGGCCGCTCCGGCGCGTAACGTTCCTCTACGAAATCGCCGATGACCTTCAAAATGGTCTCTTCAGGAAGCCCATGGAGGTGAAGTTGCACTGGGTGCAGGGGCCAGTAACCCTTCCAGTAGTTATTCAAAGAGATTTGTACGGTCTCATATTGCTGATCGACGCTTTCGGCAAAAAGATCTTGGATACGGGTGTCTTTGGTAAAGGAAATGTGCGGGCCGACGTCAAACAGGAAGCCGCTCTCATACCGAAATGACATCGTGTGACCGCCATAGTATGCGTTCTTGTCGTACATAACAGGAGCGATACCTTCCCGGTGCAACCGATGGGCCGCGCCGAAGCCGGCCATTCCAGTTCCGAGGACAACAATATTTGGCGTTGACATTACAGGGTCTTCTCCGAAAAATTTGTGATCTGCGTTATTCAATACTTTTAATGGGGAGAAATCAAAGACTTTCCAACCTCAGGCTCACGGGAAACCGAATCAGTCTGAGTTCTGTGCTAAGGCTTCGTATTGCTCAATCTGTTTCAGTGTAAGCAGTTGGAGATCCGTCCCGCCTTGGAACGCTTGATACCATTCAACAATCCAAACGAGCGCTTGCTGCAGAGGGAGTACCGGACGCCAGTTTAGGTGAATGCCAGCCTTAGAAGCGTCCAACTTGAGCGCACGGGCTTCCTCGGGGTGAACTCCGGAATCCCGACTCCACGAACTATGATTTCCCCACAACCGCGTCGCTTCGTCCGCGATCCAGGACACCGGCTTGACATCGGCATCGACGGGCCCAAAGTTCCATCCGGAGGCGAAACGAGAACTATCTTCCGAGAGCCGCTCCGCAAGCATCATGTATCCGCGCAACGGTTCGAGGACGAACTGCCATGGTCGGAAGGAAGAGGGGTTTCGTATCAGGCAAGGTTGGCCGGCAAGAAAGGCCCGCATGAGATCGGGGATGAGTTGGTGACTGGTCCAGTCGCCCCCGCCGATCGCATTGCCGGCACGGGCGCTTCCGAGAGCAACACCGTGCTCGGCAATCGCCTCGGGTGGAAAGAATGATTTTTGGTAAGCAGTGGTGATGAGTTCTGCGCAGCCCTTCGAGTTCGAATAGGGATCTCGACCACCCATGGGCTCATTCTCACGGTAGCCCCAATCCCATTCTCGATTCTCATAGCACTTGTCACTGGTCACGTTCACGACGACACATGGTCGTTTCAGCAGCCGCACCGCTTCCAGGACATGTACGGTTCCCATGACATTCGAAGAGTAGTTCTCGATTGGATCTTCATAGCCGCGGCGCACGACTGATTGGGCGGCCATGTGGATGACCACCTCGGGAGTACACTCGGAGATTGCACCTTTGAGGTGCGAGAAATCACGAATGTCTCCACGAATCGAGTGGATGACACTGGCAACTCGCGCCTGTTCGAATAGGTTCGGCCGTGTTGGTGGATCGAGGGCAAAGCCAGTGACATCGGCTCCGAGCGCATTTAGCCATAACGATAACCAACTTCCCTTAAAACCGGTATGTCCAGTGAGGAAGACCCGACGGCCTCTCCAGAACGAGTGATTTACCTTCATCGAACTCCTGCAACTGATAGTGGCTGCGGTGCAAATTCCCGTGTTGTGTTCGTTGTGGCTGGCCACAATGCGTTTTGTTCACGCCATAGAGTTACTGCAATTCCGTCGGGAATTGCGTCTACATCGTCGAAGCAGATAACATCGTCCTTCGAGATATCCCTGCGCAACACACAGCCTTCTGAAAGACCGATTGGAAGCGCATCCATCCCGCGAGCGGACGAAGTGTTATCAATCAGGCCATAAACACAAAATCCCCCAATGCCGTCAAGACGTTCACCCGCCTTCAGATTACGCTTTGCAACGCTGACTACCTCGCAAACTGGGCCTCCGATCGGTGCGACTGTCGCATCGCGATGGACCATGGCGCGGCCAATCGTAGACGCGATCTGTAAGTGAGGAAGGTGAAACGGCGTATAGAAGACATAGAAAGGGCCGTCTCCAAGTTTGTAGTACGCCAATTGAGCTTTTTTGAGCGGCGAATCTTCATGGACGATCACAAAGGCGCCCGTGTGGGGAGCTGCGCCTAAGGCGAAATCGACAAGACCGGTCTCTAACAACTGTTCCGCCGGTAAGAGGTTCGCAACCTCCCGCACATAACCACAGGCCGGGCCGTACATGCCGCGGCGACCAACTTGGAATCCGGTTGCATTGGCCAGGACGGTGGCTTCCATCGACAACTTTGTAGAGTCGGCAAAAGAGGTGACCTTATTAACATCCTGGTCGTGTTTCTCTGCGAATGCCTGTTGAGTCTCCGGGTTCCGGTAGTAGTCAACCATGCCTTTGATGTTGCCTACGGCTACGATACGGAGCCCCAGCGTACGCAGATAACGCAGCAGTGTCATCGCGACCCCAGGTTCGTCGCCGTCCGTATGCGTGAGAATAACCCCTGCTTCGTCAGCTTTGGCCTTCAGGATCGGGCCAACCAGTGAATCCAATTCGGCATTCACCAGAACGACATGCTTGCCATGGCTGAATGCATCCAGCACGACTCCGGCGGCGGCCCCGACAGTACCCGTTACCTCCAACAGAACGTCAATGGAGTCGCAAGCAGTCAGCACCAAAGGGTCGTCCGTAACGACCATCACTCCGTGAGCAATGTTCTCCTCTGCTTCGCGGGAAGAATCGACCCGCACCCACTTTGAGAAGCCTCCCTCCCGGAGCGCTCTCTCTGCATGCTCCGGTGTGCGATTCGCGATCGCTACGAGCCGCATTCCCGGAACCGGCGTTCCCAGCTGGAGCGCAATAGCCCTTCCGGTTGCGCCGGCTCCAACCATTCCGACCCGAATTGGGGTACCTGCGGCCTCAAGCTTTTGAAGAGCGACATCGACACTCATACATATCTCCTGCGATTTGATTTCTCTTTTTGGACTATTGGATGTCCAGTCGGTCTTTCACGCGCCAGAGGTCAGCTCACTTCTGCACTTACCACCCCCGCCACTCCACGGCGGTTGATACCAGAGTTGCGACGCTCAACAAATTCATACAGCGGTACCGAAGCAGGAGCCTTTGCGTCACCTGCTTCTTCGCCATTTGTCTTCCACACCTGCCAGGGAGCGTCGCCGGTGCCCCACAGGCTATCTAACTCCTGTTTGTCTTTGAAGGTGTCCATACCAGCCCAAAAACCGTCATGTTGAAAACCCACTAACTGGCGCTCTTGCATCAGTCTTTGGAACGGCTCTATGACCAATTCTTCGTTGTCACCCATGTAATCGAAGATCTCTTTCTTGAAGATGAAATAGCCACCGTTGATCCGCACGCTCCCGTTGGTGATGGGGTGAACTCCTGAGACCAGGCTGCTGTCCGGCTCCAGTGATACAACGTGATAGCTGAGGTTTGGAAGAACGCACAAAAAGCTGGCAACCTTTCCGTGTTGGTGAAAGTGCTCAAGTTGCTGCGGAAGTGGAAGGTCCGTGAGGCCGTCGCTGTAGTTGGCCAGAAATTCTTCCTCACCCTCCAGATACTTCTTTACCGCCCGCAACCGTTGACCGATGTTTGTATTTATCCCGGTGTCCGCGAAGGTGATGCGCCAGTCGTGCGTATCGCTGTTATACAGCTCAAGCTTCTTACCTCCATGGGACAAGACAAAGTCGTTCGATACACACTCGCTATAGTCGAGGAAATACTTCTTGATTGCATCGGCGCCGTAGCCGAGGCACAAAATGAAATCTTTATGTCCGTAGTGCGCGTAATACTTCATCAAATGCCAGAGAACCGGCCGATACCCAATCTGGACTAGCGGCTTCGGGATGTTCTCTGCGTCCCGAATCCGCAATCCCAATCCGCCGCAAAACAGAACGACTTTCATACGGTCTCTCCTTAGTTCATCGACTGATTGCTTTGGGTGGACTTGTTGCAACTGAAATAAGTACGTTTCCGGGTCTTGGATTAGGCTTGTGCGAGGTGTTGGTGCGTGACATCCGCAGCGAGGTTCTGAAGTAGTCCTTTTCTTCTAGCAAGTTGCGGCAACGGTTCGATGCCTGTTGCGTTCAAAATGGCTTCCCACCGATACACCCAATCATGGCGCAACAAGGCTTGCTGTACATTAGCCCGGCGCATTCTATCCGCAGTCTCTGGTTCAATATTCAGCGTGTTCACGATCTTATCGATGTCCCCGCAATTATAAGGAACATCAATTACAGAATCAGGCCAATCGAAAAGTTTCTCGAATTGCCCATTGTTTGGGCGCTCGCCTAGCATGATGGTGCCGGAAGCCGCAGCTTCAAAATACCGGTTACCTATTTCAATCTGATCGCCTCTTATATCAGGCCGATCGATAAGCCCGGGATTCACAAGGAAATACTGGCTTCTTTTCAGGACATTGGCGAAGAGGTCCCTGTGTTCCGTTGGGTCGATTACCTGATCGGCGGAAGTGCTGTCATACAGATAAAATAGACCTTTTTCGGCAGCTATTTTCAACAAAGTTCGGTGTGTTACCGCTGATCGGCGGCCGATACTATATACGTCGACGACACGCTCTGGCGGATTCGGCCATGGGCTAAAACGAACCGTGTCTACGCCGGGCGGCAGAAAAATGCATTTTTTCCCGATCCTCTCATTGAGAGGTGCGACGCTTTGGCTGTAATAAAGGATCACAGTATCGAACTGCTCGAGCATACGGAAGAAGTTGCCGTAGGGGGCCATTTGCGTCACCCACAGCTCGTCGATCAGGCACACAGCCTTCTTGCAGTACGGCCTCCAATTGCTAAAAGTACTGACTCTGAGCAAGTCTGTCGGATCGCCGCAAATCGCCAGAAACAGGTCGTATTGTTTCTTGATGGGAGTCCATTCAATGCCCGGATTTAGAACGATAGGACTGTGGTACGCGATTTGTTTTGCGATTGTATGTCCCCAGCGGGTCGGGTCCAGGCGAGGCGCAAGCATATCCACGGAATCAATCTGCGAGATAACGTCTTCAAATTCAAAGTGAGCACAGCGAAAGGGAAGCCTTTTGGACAGATTCCGCTGCGAGAAGATGAGGGTGCGTGGGTTTTCAGTCGGTTCGTTCGAGGATCCACCGCTCGTTCGGTTAGGGGTTGTCATAGAGCTCCGTGTGATGTCCCATAGATTCTCGTCATATTTCTAGGAGGACGACCCTTAAGGCAGGCTCCTACAATACAACTTAAAAGGCTTCATAGATCCGCAAGCAATTCAGTTGCCATATTGTTGCCAAACTGGTGTCTCACCGAGAAAGTCGCTCAACGAGCGGCCAGTTTCGATCTTGTTCAGATAGCACGGTAATTATTTCAGGCCACTCTATACCGAATGAAGGATCGTCAAATCTCACACCCTTTGCGGCGTTTGGGGTATAGAACGCCGAGGACATGTAGTGCATCTCCGTGGAATCCTCTAAGGTCTGGTATCCATGAGCACAATTCTCCGGCAAGTACAGCGAGCGACCATTGTCTGAGCTTAATTCGGCACCGAACCATTGGCCGTAGGTCGGTGAATCGGTTCGAAGGTCGAGTGCAACGTCAAACATGGCCCCTCTGGTGCATCGGACCAGTTTGGCTTCAGGCGCTGGTGCTACCTGGAAATGCATTCCGCGAACGGTGCCCTTGCGCACGCTGAACCCCATATTGGCTTGCACCGGTGTAAACGAGATCGCGTGTTCTGCAAACTCACGAGCACACCACGCTCGAAAAAAACGCCCGCGCTCATCCTCGTGAGAGTCAGGATCGATCGTCCAGACGCCGGGAATACTGGCTTGAGTGAAGCGCATATTTCTGCCTATTCCAGGGAAGAGACCGCGATGCGGGCGAGGAACGATTGACTATGGTCAGGCATCCACATCGGCCACGGTGGTCGTCTGGACTTCCAGAGCTCTTTCGAACAGAATTGTGCAGGGCGACTCTTCTTGTACAGTTCGCTGCCTGATCCAGTCAACCAAACGGCCCAGGAAGCTGCGTCCCACCCAGGGATTCCGCAATTGCTTCACCAGATTGGGCTCTTCCAACGGAATGTCGACAAAGCTGCTGCTCAAAATGGGATCATCTGGCGCACTGAGTGAGGCCTGTGGAAAATAAGCAATCCGGCTCTTGTCGGTCACGCTCACAGTATGCGGCACGGGTTGCTCCTTAAGGTGAGACCAGAAAGCGGCAACTAAGTCGCGGCCTTCGCCCAGTGGCAACGGACAGGGGGGAGTGCAGCGCGGATTCATCTCGATTAGGTATGTTGCGCCAGTGCGCTCTTCGATGACGAAATCGAGACCGAAGAACCCTGAGAGCCGAAGGCGTCGCGCTATGCGACCGGCAGCTCGCATCATTTCGTCGCCGACGACCACCTGGACGATCGTGGCGGGCCCGGTCGCTCCTTGGGACTGGACGACCTCGACAGCGATCACCGCTAACAACTCGCCTTCGAGACATACCGCCGCGCAATTCGCTGGGCGTCCCGGGATAAACGCTTGAGCGATCACCGCCGGACGCGGACGGCTCCAATCCAGATAGACCCAGTCGCGGTCGCGATTCAGAGACATTCGCTTCACTAACTCAAGCGCACCAGGTCTACCGGTCAACTCGCGGAAGCACTCTCTGGCTTGGTCGAAACTGTAAACCACGCGCACGCCTCGGCCTCCCCACGTTCCGTCAGTCTTCAGGACCCAAGGTAAGGGGATCTCGGTGCTCAAATGGTTCAGATCTGAAACTTCTTCAATTCCATGGAATTTCGGCACTCGGACGCCTTCATCGAGTGCGATTTGTAGCAGAGCACGCCGATTGGAAACAATAGAAAAACTTTGCGGCGAACCGAGAGACCGCTCAATCAGCTTCGAGATCGAGAGCGCAGCACCGCCCTCTGCCTGACAGGCTATATGCAGTTCGTGCAAATGCTTCACACTACGATCGCATGCGGGAACAATGATGTCCGGACGAAATGTCTGGATAGCCATTCGCAGCGAAGACAGAGGCTGAAAACCACTGTAGGGAAAAATCTGTACGCGCTGGCCGAGACTCTCCACGGGATGACCAGGATTGGGGCACAGCACTGCCACCTTGGCGCCGAGTTCCTCAAGCCGCATCGCTAACCGGGGGACCACCTGCCAGCGGTTAGTGTCCGTCAGCATGATGCGTGGATCTGCGAATGGATCCCGACGCAGATTCCAGAGTTTTTCTTGCATCTGCATTTTCTCAGTAGGAGGGTGTCAGGTTCGTCGGAAGATCTGGACCTGCGCCCTTCTTTCCTGCCTTTCAGTAAGGAATGGCCAAGCAGGCGGCCCAGGTGCGACGAGAGATGGCGCGCGGTAAAATCGGAGCCGCAGGCAAAACGCATCAATGGCCCGAAAGTACTGGCGGCGCTGACGCCAACGAAATAGAGCCCGGGAACCGAGGATTCGAAGGTATCGGAGAGAGCGGGCGCTCGTTCGGTGGTCAGAATCCTGTTCCGCAACGCGGGGTCGAGAAATTGTAGGCGCTCCAAGTCGACTCGGTAGCCGGTGGCTGCGATCACATGGTCGGCCACCGCAGTCTGATTTCCGTTCTGACGGTCGGTCAAGTGCAGGGTGACGTGGTTCTGCTGCACGGTGGCATCGGAGATCTCGACTCCCAGACGCAGAGGTACCTTTCCTGCGACGCGATCGCGGACAAACCAGCCTGGAGCCGGTCCGAGTGTCTTTCGAAGACGATCGATCCTGATCTTTCGCGGCAGAAGCCGGAAAACCCGTGGAGCCTTCACATAGAACAGTAGTTTCATACCGGCGCCGAGGCCGGTATTCGGCTGCACAATGCGTTCCCTCAACGAGCGCGGCCGCGGCGGATCGTGAAAACGGATGGCGGAGGTGCGGGCCACCACCTCTACATTTGCTCCGGCCTCGTGCAGCAAAGCCGCCAAATCCAGAGCCGAAGCACCGCCACCTATGACGATGACTTGCTGCCCGCGAAACTTCTCGAGGTCGCTGTGCTCTGAGCTATGGCTGACAAAACCGCGCGGAAGTGCTGAAAGCGGGACTGGAATATGCGCGAACGGCACGATGCCCACGGCCATGACAACCCGGGGTGCAAAAAATGTTTCGCCATCTTCCAGCTGCAGCTCAAAGCCGGACGCAGCTTGACGGATAGAAATAACTGTCTTCTGCTCCAGAGCTGGAACAAATCGCTTCTGGAACTCGAGCCCATAGCTAACGAATGTCTCCAAAGGTACCGGGAGACCAGTGTCCGCGTACGGCAGCCTTCTTTCTTCGCAGAATTTGCCAAGCGTAAATGCCGAATCCGGATCCGATAGGGACGAGGCAAACCCTTCGGATTTCAAGTGCATTCCCTTTGGCATCTGTTTTGACCAAGCGCCCATGGGATCACCAAAGATCCGAAACGGAATACCTCGTGCGCCTAGGTGGGCTGCGATCGAGAGGCCATACGGTCCAGCCCCAATTATGGCTAGCTCGACGGTATTGGTGGATGAAAAGTCACCTTGCTTCATTGTGCCCTCTCAACCTGTTCTTTTCCCGAGGGTGAGGTGGCCGCGTCCCCCTGCAATGTCCGTCCGACCCCCTTTGAAAATGCGCGATCATAGGCCCTCAGCAGGTTAGGAACGGAAAATTCCCAAGCGAGCTGGGTTGCGACGCGTTCGCGTCCCAGTCCGCCCATTCTGGTGCGTTCCTCGGGGTGATCGAGGAGCCACAGGACTTTGGCGGCGAAATCCTCAGCACCGATGTCGGCCCGCGCGTAAAGAGAAGCTTCGCCGGCACTGAACCGTCCTTCCCGGAGATCGAATTGCACGATGGGTTTGCCTAAAGCCATGTACTCCATGACCTTGATCATCGTGGAGATATCATTCATCTCGCAGGGCTTGTCGGGATTGACGCAAACATCGGCCGTGGATAGCACTCGCAGCAGGTGCTCGTCCGGGATACGGCCTGTAAAATCCACCATGTCTGCCAGATTCATTTGCGTGACCATCTGGCGCAATCCTGCAAGGCCCGGTCCGCCGCCCACACATGTGAAATGTACATCGGTGCGCCCCGATGCTTTAACACGAGCGGCCACCTCCAGCAGGATTTCGAGCCCGTCCTGTTCACTCATCGTTCCAACATAGCCGACAAGGAATTTCTGTCCATGCTTCAGAGCAGGATCGGGAGGAACCAGACGGAACGTTTCCAAGTCGGGCCCATTGCGCACCACCAGCACGTCGTCCGGCCTCATTCCTCCGCGAGACAGCGCCAGCTCTCGATAGCTGGAATTCGTGGCAATGACAACGTGGCTCGTCCGATATGTCAGGCGCTCCAGCCAGACCTGAGCCCGGTAAAAGAAGTCTTTTCTTTCATATTTGGAGTGATACAGTTCCGGACCAGCATCATGTTGATCGAAAATGTACTTAACCCCAAACAGCCGGAAGGGAAGTGCGACTAGAAAGATGTTGTCCGGCGGATTGCATCCCTGAATCACTTGGAATCCACGTGTAAAAAATATCCACCAGGAAAACAGGAACTCCCAGAACAACGCACACCCATACTCCCACAGATAACCGAGGGGGCGGTTGGCCTCCTTCGGCATGGGATGCCGGTAGATGTGAATCCCCTCGAGGATTTCGTGCGTCTGCCAATAACCCTTGCCCCGCGGGCTGAGCACGCTCACTTCGTATCCGTGCTGATGAAGCGCGCGTGCTTCTTTCCATACGCGACTATCGAACGGTACGGGCAGATTCTCAACGATGATCAGTATTTTTTTTCCCACGGTTGATCCTTATATCGCGTTATACAAACCCGACAACGCACACAGCATAGTGGCTTGTCCCCAGTGGAGAGTGGGAGTTTTGTTGACAACCCAGCGTGAATAACGACGGTAATAAAAGTGGCCGTCATGATCCTGCATGTTGTCTATCGTCCACTCGGCGACCTTAAGAGCCAGCGCGATAGCCTCTTTGTCGTAGTCCCGAAAAAAGACAAGTGTATCGATAGCTTGCGAGCAGCACTGGATATCAATCGGAAGCGTCTTACCGTCGTAGTATCTCGGTGTTCCGTTCGCCAAAAAGAATGTTTCCTTCCAATACCGATAGCCAAGCGTCATGTGGCTCGTGAATTGTTTGTCACCGGTACTCTCCGTGTAGTGCTTGAAGCAATCCAATACATAGGCGGTGTGAAAATTGTCGACCCAGTGCAGATTCTGCTTTTCGCCGTAGAACCAAGCGCCATCGGCTCTTTGATGCTGCGCCGTATACTGCATTGCCTTACGCGCCAATTCCAGATACGCCGCATTGTGCGTGATCTTCCAGGTGCGCGCGAGGAGGCTGGCGCCCAAAGTATTGGCGTTGTGCACCTGGCTATTCTTGCCCGGGACATACGCAATACAGGTACCCTCTCCATCGGGAAATGTCTCTAGGTCGTGCAGGATATGGTCGCAGGAACTCTGCGCGATTTGAAGATACTCTTGCTGGCCGAAGTGTTCCCATGCGTCCAGAAACGCATGGCCGATCAGGGACGTCCAGACCACGGTCGGCGTTCCGGCTGGGAGGTAGAACGTACGTGACTGATAGTCAAAATGATTCCCCCAACAGGCTCCGCTATAGCCTGGCGACTGACGATGGATGAGCCACTGCAGCGCCATCTGGGCACGGTCCGCCCAGACGGGGTCGCCAGTGGCTTTGTGGAGGCGGATGAAGCCCCGGGCCAGAAAGCCCATGCCTTTGGTCGAGCGCTCTCGAGCCACGCCTAGTAGTGGACGAAGGTTCACCGGGAAACGGCGCATCCCCTGTTGCAGCACTGTCCGCAGCAGGACACTGTTGAATGTCAAGGGACGAACGTAGCGTGCGTTCAATCCATCGAACGTGTCATAACCACGGTAGTCGTGGATTTCCAGCCAGTGCGAAAGCCGCTCAATCGAATCGAGCAGCACGGATTTTGCGCCTGCAGGCGAATCGGCCGATGCCGGACTCTCAGGCGTAAGTGAGCGGGCTGCGAGCATATTTCCTTTCCGCAGTGGTGATTCGGACAAAGTCGATCAAACACTGATCTGCGCGGAGCTTCTCCGGCACCTGCTTGAATTCCGGATCGCTGTTGCCAATCACGATGGTCTGCGCCCAAGCCAAAACGTCTTCGGTCTCCGGAACCATGAGGCGTGAGATGTGGGGAATACGATTAAGAATAAACTCACGGTTGGCGCCCGTCAGCGCCGCGATGTTCACGTTGCGGTCGTAGATTCGGAGATCGTAGCCCTTGCCGATCAGGCGTTCAATCACCTCGATCATTGGGCTCTCACGCAGATCATCGGTTCCGGCTTTGAAGCTGAATCCAAGAACCCCGATGCGGGAGTTGCCGCTCTCCATCACCTGCTTTAATCCGCGCACAATCTGCATCTCGTTGCTGGGTAGAACGGAGTTAAGGATGGGGAGTTGCAAATCGTGCATGCGAGCCTGGTATGAAAGCGCTCGGAGGTCCTTGGGAAGGCAGGATCCGCCGAAGGCGAATCCCGGACGTAAATAGGCTGACGAGATATTCAGCTTGCGGTCCTCGCAAAAAATATCCATAACCTTCTGCGCGTCGATTTCCAACGAGTCGCACAGATTCCCGATCTCGTTGGCGAACCCGATTTTGAGGGCGTGCCAACAGTTATCAACGTACTTGATCATCTCGGCCGTGTGCAGGTCTGTCCGGATGAGCGGCGCGGGAATCGCCTCGTAAAGAGATGCAACCAGGTCGCCGCTGAGACGGTCCATTTCGCCAATGACGGTCTTCGGAGGCTGCTGGAAATCGGCGACTGCCGTGCCCTCTCTCAGGAATTCGGGATTGTTGCAGACACCGAAGTCCGTTCCGATTCTCTTGCCGGAAAATTCCTCGATAGTAGGAATCACAACCTTGTGCATCGTGCCTGGGAGAATTGTGCTGCGAATCACGACGGTGTGGTATGTATCTTTGGTCCGGAGCGCTTCGCCGATCTGCTCACAAATGCGGCGGATGAAGCGGAGGTCTAGATCGCCATTCGGTAGGCTGGGTGTGCCGACGCAGACGAAAGACAAATCGGATTCCATAACGGCCTGGAGCGGATCTGTGGTGGCCCGGATCCCCCCGGTCTTTGTGTATCGGGCAATTATGCCGTCAATCTCCGGTTCGACGATCGGCGAATGTCCTTGGTTGATGAAGTCGACCTTGAGCTGAACCGGGTCTACACCAACAATTTCATGGCCCTCAACTGCCAAACATCCGGCGCAAACTGTGCCAACGTACCCCAAACCAAACACACTTATTTTCACACTGAATTCCTTTCTCCGTTATTTGATCGGAGTGGGCTGTGGGGAAAGAATCTAGACTCAACCGCAAAGTTGCTTAAGCGCATGCTGGATGACCAGGTGATGCATACTTGAGAATCGGTGTGAGATCGTTCGATATGAATACTTTAGCAGCGTTGATGCGGGAGGATTAAGGCTTTGTTCAGCACTGGTGTCGGCAGTCTACAACTTACGTAGTCTGGCATAAAACAGAGGTACAATGGTATCAAGACTAAAGTAACGCATTACGCTCCTGATGGCCTAGTGTGGTGATCTTGTTTTCCTTTATTGAGGATTGAAGAATTGGCATTAAAAAGGCCGCGGTTTATATTTTGTCGTTTAAATCGCATCCAGGAGATATGTTTCTATGTATCGCAGATTTTTTGTGTTTCTATTATTGCTGGCTGCATCTAGCCTGCAAGCCTTTCCCCAGGCGTGGTCCGGAATTCTCGCCCCTTCTCGAGCTGTGGATTGGAGCACGGCGGGCGTGCAGGGCGGTATACCCAGTGGTTCGTGGACTCAAAGTGGTTCCACAATATCTTCAGGCGCTTCGACCTCGACTATCCAATCGGCCCTTAATGCGTGCTCCGGCAATCACTATGTCCTCCTCGGAAGCGGATCGTTCAGTCTATCGAATTCGTTAGCAATCAACACCAGCGGTTGTGAACTTAGAGGCTCAGGGCCAACATCTACGACCATAACGCTCAACGGCCACAATATCCTCATGGGCGATGGCTCGGGCAATCAGGGAACTACTCCCGGAGGGCTGGGGGTGACCAACCTAAACACTCTTACCCAGGGAAGTACTGTCCTGACGGTGGCCAGCACTTCGGGGCTCTCTGTAGGTCAGGTAGTGATGATCTACCAGCAGAATCCGGCATGGGTCAACCCGGTAGGAAACGAGGGCAACGAGAACGCAACGATGTGTCCCAGCTCTTCGGGTCTGTCGTTCTTCGGTTGCAGCACTCGCGCGGCATCTGAATTGGTAAAGATTACCGCGGTTGGCGGAGGAACTATCACGATTGCTGCTCCGGGGTTGTCGCAAACATACAATTCTGGACTTACGCCGCAAGTATTGTTCTGGAGCACCAGCGGCCCGACAAACAACGATGGTATCCGTAACGTAAAGATTGATGCGGGAGCTTCCAACGGCTCTGACTTCGCTGTTGCCTTTGTATTTTGCAACAACTGCTGGGCGCAGAATATCGCCGTCGTGAATGGCCACCGCGCCAACGTCTACTCGCTCTTGAGCTACCACACCGAGATACGCGACAGCTACCTCTCCGCGACGAACACGGCCGGCGCGCCCACCCAGTACGGCATTGAGGTCGACAGGTCCTCGTTGTTCAAGCTGGAGAACAACATCATGTTCGGCATCACCTCGCCCGTCGTAATCGAAGCTGCTTACGGTGGAGTCGTTGGCTACAACTACACCCTGAACACCGCGACTGATAACCTCTTCCCAACGCTCGATGGCCACCTCGCGCATACCTACGATGTTTTGATGGAGGGCAATTCTTCCTCAAATGTTGACTGGGACTTCGTTCACGGCTCGGCTTCTCATAACACAACCTTCCGCAATTTCCTCTGGGGTACCAATCCAAACAAGGGCAACTATCGCACGCCCTTCAATCTGGATGCTTACCAGCGGTACAACAATATCGTCGGAAACGTCTTGGGTGATCCGACCTTTCACACAAAGTACGTTTGCGATCTTTCGAATCCGCAGGGGTCGGACAACTTCATTTACGGTCTGGGCTGGAATAACGGATGCTTTGGCGGTTCGGGAAACTTCGACGCCACAACTGAAACAAGCGTTATGCGCTGGGGCAACTGGGATGCGGTGACCTACTGCACGAATGGCGGACATGCGGGAACGGCATGCGGATCTACGGGAACAAACGGCGTCCGGTTCTGCACTGGTTCCGCTACGGGGAACCCAGCCTGTACGGCATCTGAGACGGCGAACTCCGATCCGACCTACCCCGGACTGGCCAGTCCGTCTACGACCCTTCCCGCATCGTTCTATCTGTCGGCAAAGCCCTCATGGTGGGGCAGCGTCCCCTATCCGGCGATCGGCCCTGATGTAACCACTGGGACAATTGCAAATACAGCGAGTCATGCAGCCAAGATTCCTGCGCAACTATGCTACGAGAACACGGCGAAGAGTGGCGGATTCCTGACGGCATTTGATGCAGCAGCTTGCTATGCCGCAGGGCCACCGACCGGGAACCCCACGCCCCCTCCGCCCCCCACAGCACTTTCGGGGACAGTGATTTGAGGTGGCGCTGACTCGAATCAACGCGGGCGAGTGAGGCTTTTCCTCGCTCGCCTGCGAGATGGCCGGTAGCCTCCGCTTCGCGGCTGGGGTTGCCGGCCATCTCATTTGTATCCTTCCACGACCTCGGCGACCGGTTTTGATGACGGGGTCAACTCGCGCAGAAGACTCGTGAGTTGGCGCAGCGGTGCCAAGCCCCAATGAAAAAGGATGACCGTGCCCAAATAGAGTGTGAAAAACAGGGCTGAAATGATGACGATTCCCCCTAGCGCGCCGCCTGTGCCTGCAGGCACGCCGAAGAATGGCGAGCTTCGTATGATCGCAGCACTTAGTGTGCACGCTACCAGTGCTGCGACAGCGTACCTCCAGATCGGAGCAATCAAAGCTGAGATACCAAACCCGATCGGTCGTCCGGCAAACCAGAAGCCAGGAATCAAGAGAGTCCCATAAGAAATGCTCCACGCCGCGGCAATTCCCGCAGGCCCCCAAGGTAGCGCGACCAGAAACAAGGAGACGGTTAACGTTAACTCCACCAGACTCCAGCGAAGTAAGCGTTCCGGTTTTCCAATGGACAGGTGGATCCAGGTGACGATGCCATACAGAAGCATGACTCCGATTCCCGGTCCGAATAGCTCGAAGATTATGCCGGATTGCAACCATTGCGGCCCAAGCACCAAGCGCACCACATCTCTACCGACCAACGTAAGTTCGCCACTTGCTGCCATGCCGACGAATGCAATGATCCCAAGAGAATTGGAGAGGTATCGCCGGAAGCGAACATGATCCTGATTCAACCGGCTTAATGTCGCCAGGGCGACATTGTTGAGTGGTGCAATGAGTTGGCTGGCAGAAAGTGCGAACAGGTCAAACGCTTTTTTGTAAAATCCAAGGGCCACCGCATTGAATCGCCAACCTATTAGTAGGTTGTCGATATTTTGAGTAGTGTAACGGATGCTGAACTGCCCGTAGACCTTTCCGGCGAACCGGATCATGGCACCTGTGTTGCTGGTCCGCCGCGGCAGACTTGGGACCCATCGGCAAAGCCACCAGGCGCCTATCGTCATACTAAGCTGTTGTGCAATGATCGCTGCAATCAGCGCCCAATATCCCCACCCTCTCAGCGCCAGAGGGATCGGAACAACTGTATATACTACGCGGCCCACGATGTCGTTTGTAGAAGTCGCCGCAAAGAGCATAGCGCGCTTTAGCAGAGCTATGTGAATGACGGAGACAGCCGCGATAAAGATCCCCACCGACATGCCGGTGGCGGCATTCGTCACCAGCGGATTTCGGTAGAATCGCGCCAGCAGCGGCCCCGCCACAGCAAACGCGATTGCAAGTACCAGCCCAGCACCTAAGTTGAGCCAGAACAGATTGCTGGCTGTGTAATGGTCAATGTCCTCGAATTGGATGACCGCCTCCGTAAGCCCGTTAATGCCAAAGCTGGCCAAGAGAAGGCTGAACGTGGTCACCATGGTCACCACCCCGAAGTCGGCTGGCGTCAGTAGGCGCGCCAGAACAACCGTGCCGACCACCTGAACTACTAGACCTAGTCCCGAAGCCGAAACTGTGGCTGCGGCGCCGCGAACGGCGAGGCGCCGTAATTCATGGCTTCCAGCTCTAGGGCGAAAGGCGCCACTAGCGTCAAATGGGATCATTGCCTCTCCAGAGTCGACGTTTGCGTAGTTGTTACGTCCAAGCGCAGTCGCTCCAAACCGCGCAGCCAGAGAGCACTATCCACTCGCGACCATCCACCGGGAGATTCCGTGATGTAAGGGCCAACCGCCCTGATCTTGCCCTCAAACCACGCCCGAAGCCCAGATGATGCCCTCACGGTCGCGAAGCCGATACGAGACCGCCGTGCATGTGCAAAACATATCCTTCGCGGCGAAGCCGTTGCTTCACACTCTCCAGCTTGGCCCAGACCCCATCGATTTGGTGATACTCGAACACAATATTCCGGATGCGACTGAATACATCGGACGGGGTGCTTTCGAGAATTGCAAATTCTCCTCCTTCGCAGTCGATTTTCAGTAGATCGACGCTTTCGACGGCGTGATCCCGGAGGAGCTCACTCAGGGAGATTCCCGGAATGGCGGTCAATTGCTGTCCGCTCTGATAGTGTGCAGAGACCGTACTCTGGCATTCGTCAGGGGCATCAATATTCATCATCACGTCCCCTCCATCCGTGACCGCCTTGTTTACGGGCTCGATTCGATCCTCGTACCCGTTGTTGGCAATGTTCCTGAGGAGTAGAGCCCAATTCCGCGGCGAGGGCTCGCAGACGATTACTCTGCGCGCGTTGAGGCGCTTCACTGCATACAATGAAAAGTCGCCAATAAACCCGCCCACATCTATAACGACCGGGTTAGGGGGAAGAGGCAGATTGCGGACATAACAATCATCCAGAAAGATTTCAGCGATGGTCATTGCATCGCTGTAGTTCTGGCGTATTGTGATCGTGAGGCCATCCGTCGTGCGGAGGTCGACCAGTGCAGTCGACCCGTGTGTTCGAAGGGCAATCTTGAACTCGTCTGCGTTCAGAAAACCGCGCCCTACGGCCATCGCCGTCCGGCGCAGTCGGTATGTCTGCCGTGTCGCGAAGTAAAGCCGTCGCGACAGAGCGTTCGCCGTTAGAACTCGCCGGATAGTGGCATTCATTGTGATCCTCTCTCTACGCAGATATCGACCATCCTCAAAGTCAAAGGAACGAGGAGTGGGTTCTGCACATTAGATCGCCCAGTTAAGAACTGATATTGATACGGTAACCGCAGAAGCATTCGCCAGGTACAACCGTTAGGCTACTCCTCTCAACATCACCTCGGATACTCCACCTGCAGCATCTTAGGCGGTATAAGATCGGGTTTCAGCCCTCGTCCCACAGCCCAAGTCAGTACCCGAGTAGTGCTCCGTGCTTTCGCATCCCAGGTCAGCGATTCTCGAGCGTAGGACATCCCTTGCTGTCGTAAGCGACTGAGTAGGTCCCGATTGTTCACGAGATTCGCCAAGATCTCCTCTATCTGCGACACCATATCACTCTCATTGGTGAGTGGCACTTTGTACCCCACGTCTGAATGGACGATATCACCGGGTCCTCCGAAGTCAGCGACCACTGGTACAGCGCCACTCGCGAGAGCTTCAAAAACCACACCTGCGCCGTTGTCGCGAATGGACGGAAACACCATTATGTCAGCTGCTTGCAGGCGCTTCAAAACTTCTGCATGGTTGAGCCAGCCGCAGAAGGAAACCGCCTTGTCAATTCCAAGCGATCTTGTGAGTTGCTCGAGACGGTTCCGTTCGGGGCCGTCACCAACCACGGTGAAGCGCGCCAAATCGTTCCGCAAGAGGGTAGCAGCTCCGCGCAAAGCAAGATCGCAGGCCTTCCGGGGGACCAAGCCACCAACGAAAATTAGCTCGAGTTTGGCGCTTGGTTCCGGCCTGCGTGAGTCGTCGGAACAGAGGGAGCGAGCGATGCCAGGTTCCGGGACAAAGAACAGTTTGTCGCCATACGCCGCAAACTCGGAAAACGTCTGAGAAGATGCGGCTATGATGGCTGTTGCATGGCGGTAGGTGGATCGAGCAAAAGGCAGAAACCGGTACAGGTTCCTTAGGTTTGAAATCCATTCCTTTTGCATGTCGAGCTGGCCAAAACCAGGAGGCCAAGGCAGACCACCGTTGAGCGGTCCAATTACGAATGGTATAGGACCCTTGCGCAGAAAGAAGGCGAAAGGACTCGGCAGCACAGGCGACATCGGAACGAGGCGCAATACGACATCGAACTCGCCCCCAAAAATGCGGCGCCGCAACTGCCGCCAGGCGTGCCATTCAAAGGCAACAGAAAACGGATAACGGAAAGCGGTCAAAACCTGACGTGTCATAGTTGTGCTTGAAGATCCGGCGAAAGCCCCACGCAAAGATGCGGTCGAGGAGTGGCATCCGAACCACCTCGATGGCGCGGAAGGCTGCTTTTGCGCGACGCAGAGAGTCCTCAACGGATGACCTGGCGACTAGGGTGACATCATGGAGTTCTGCGAGCGCAGCTGCATGAGAATAGGTGACATAAGGAATGCTGACTTCGTCCGGATTGCAGTCCGGCCCTAACACCAAAACACGTAACCTACTCATGCTTCTCCCCAATATCTTTCAAGACTGCTTTTGCCTTTTAGGAAAAGTACGCACATCAGAGTCGTCTCGAGGAATCCGTAAACAGACGCGCATTAGCACCACTCGCGACAACGACAGCGAGCAATATAAAGATCCACATTGGATTCATTATTCTGAATCCAGCTTCCGTAATGCTGTAGACCGCCCCCGTGATGATATACGCAAGGATCAAACCGCCGAGTTCGCGGTCACGTCGAAGCACCTTGCATGCGCGCGAGTAGCCGGTGGTGAGGATAAGGAGAATTAAGCCGACGCCAATCCATCCCAGGTTCAGGTAGACCTCGAGATAACCGTTGTGGGCCTCGTTGAGGAGTTCCGGGTGATACCAGTGTATGAGGTTAAGGCCACGCTGAAAGATGAGCACGTTGGGGCTGTTCCAGAAACTTTCGAATCCAACGCCGATCATCGGATTGGTCACAGCAGGTATCAGGGCAGCCCAGATATCAGTCCGCCCCGAGAAACTTGACTCCCTGCCCAATGCATGTGCGACATTCCCCTGGCCGCCAAAGACCAGAATGAGCGCCCCTGTAAGAACAAGGGCCAAACAGACTGAGTGCACTCGCGAGGGCCGGCGTTTGATCGCACGCAGATGAGTCGTGAGTATTAGCCCGCTTCCTAGCGCAAAGCAGGCGAGAGAGGTTGACGAATGGGCCATGCCTAATAGGGCTATCCCAAATACCAGTAGTGCGCCCTCAGCCACAAGCCGCCGACTCCGATGGGGTTGTTCCTTGTCCATGAGGAGCCATCGGAAATTCCAAAATGCTCCCAGCGAAATCACGAAGACGATGAGGCCGAACATATTCTTATCGTCTGACACACCTGTGTTCTGCAGGAGTCCGTCATTAGTCCACACGCCGTCCCACTGTTGTGTAACGGATCAAAACGACAGAGAGTGGAAACAAAAGGAAACCGATCCTGGAGTAGAGTCGTCGGAGCGCTGCTAATGGGCGAGGATCCGTCGCAATGATGAGCACCATAACGACGTCTCCCACGTCTTTTGTCCAGCGTTTTAGCGCAGGGACCGGAACGGGAGACCACATTACGCTCATTAGACAATAGATTGAATAAGCGATTATCGGTGCTATTACTGCGAGATAGCGGCGTGTCTTTGTCCCTCGAGCAATGAGGACAGCAATGCCAATGGTGGTAAGCGCCCCATAGACAGCCGCGTCCATGGGGCTCCCTTCCAAGTTTGTGGAAGGAGTGTCGGGCCGGGCAATAACCCCGATTATCCCGAGCCAAGCGGATATAGGTCTCGAGCCAACGATCGCTATCCAAATTACGGGTATCCAAAGCGCTCTCGAGGTCCGGACGGATCTTTCCCGGTCCAGGTAAAAAAGGACTACGACTCCAACGAAACAAAGCAGTATGGCGAGCTGCGCGGGCACTTTAAGCTCCCTCGAAAACGCTACGACCCTGCCTCGACCGATGATCGCCGATCTTATAGTCATCTTTGTGTAGGGGCGGTATTAGACTGCCGGGTGTTCTGCGCTGGTGAAAGGTGGCGTGGTGGACGGTCTGAGCCGGAATTCAGTTGCCAGGCGGCGCAAACCTCGAGCCCAATCTGTCTTATGAGACATGCTCGAGCAATTTCGAATAGACATCTCTTGTTAGGTCCGCCACTGTACCCCAGGAGTGTCTGGAAAGAGCATAGTCTCGTATCTCCTGACGTCGATGCTCCAACTCTCTGTACAAATCAGTCTCAAAATACCGCTGGATCGTGGTGGCCAAATCGTCAGGATCTCGTGGCTTACAAACAAAGCCTGTTCTGCCCTCGACGATATCCTCCGAAAAGGAACCTACATCAGTCGCGATTACCGGCAGGCCATAGGCGTATGCCAAGAAAAGAATCCCGCTCTGGAAGATCTCGGTGTAGGGCAAAACAGCAACATCCGCAGCCTTGAAGTAGATCTCGGTCTCGGCATCTGGAATGAACTCGATCTTCTGCAAGACCTTCTCCCGGCTAGGATCGCGCTCAATCGTCTGCTGGATCGATCGCCAGTATTCTTCGTACCCCTTCTTGCGCTCGCCCGCGATGATCAGCCGGTAATCTCCCCGCGCGGCAATCTGCTGAAACGCGGCCACCAAATACTCAAGTCCCTTGTACTGCTTGATTGCGCCGAAGTACAGGATGGCTTTCTCGTCATTTCGCAGCCCGAGCTTTCGCCGCGCTTCTTCCCGGGTCAGTTCAGTAGAAAGGTACGGCATTATTGATGCCGTAAGGAATAACGGTAACCTTTTCCGCCTCCACGTCGAACTCACCGACGAGTTCATTCTTCATCTTCTTTGTGTGGACGAAGACATGATCCGCAAGCTTGTACTGGCACTTCAATGTAATTCGGTTCAGCCAGGAGTCTTTCTTATCGCGCCTGCCGGCATTAACGTTATGGGCCGTAAAGACGACTTTCTTTCCCGACCAGCTTATAAAACAACATAAGTAGCGTTCTGTCGAAAATCGGGAGTTTGTTATTCCAGAGGATGTGAAATATCCTCGGCTTTGCGGTCGAGGCATATCGAAACAGTCGCGCGTAGAAGATAAGAATTCTGCTGATTCTTCGCAGCGAGACTCGCGTCCTGCTGGCCACCGTGCAGATTGCGAAACCGCACACGCGGATTTCCTTGGAACTCGGGGCCGTCGATTTCGTCGCTTCCGATGACCTCGAGAGCCAAATCCTGCTCCATCAATGCCATTGCCAAGACCGACAGCGTAATGCCGATCCTGCCCGCCGGTCAGCAATCCAACGTTCAGAGGGGCTTGGCACGTCGCCGCATCCGCCTGGAGTGGTGACCGGACTAGAGCGCAAGGCTCACGCACAGCGGCTTCTCCGATCCCTCTTCTGTCCTGTCGAGTCTGCATCAAACAACCTGTGCGGCGGCGTTGAGCACTGCCTCGGAACTCTCGTTCGATTGCGCGTCGAAGAATTGCCGGAATAGCAGTTCCATCGTCAGCAACTTGTGGATCGCGGTCGTCGAGTTGCGATTTCCTCGCACGTGCCCCTTCACCATCGCTTCAACATTCTTGCGGTCCAAGAACGGCCGCGAAAGCGTGCGCGGATCGAGCAGAATCTCCTGCACGTAACCGGCCAGCGCGTCGCGATACCATACCCGGTAATGCAGAAACTTATGGCGCCCCAGAAAGATTCGCTCCAGGTGCAGCGGCGCAATCCAGGAGTTCATGCGCGCCGCCCACTGCGGCATTCCGTAGTCGCAGGCGTATTCGGCCTTGAACGTGAACTCGAAGTAGGCTCTCGCCAGAGCGGATGTCAGCGGACCAAGCGTACCGCCCACCCCACGATCGGACGGAATCCGCCGTAACGCAGGACTGCCGTCGCCGATCAGCCGCAGCCGGACGTCCTCGTTGGGCGACAGAGTAGCGGGCGCTCGATAGACCGCAGCCACAAAGTCGTTCGCCAAGAACGGTGAGCGCACCGTTAACTGCGTTTGCTCGAGCGCCAGCACTCCGTGGTGATACCACGGGGACTGCCGGAAGGCGGCGAATGTTACCGGGTGAACGCGTCGAATCGCCGCATATGTATCGTATGCCTGACGAACGTTTGAAATCAGTTCGCCGCGAAAAAGTCCGTCGGCCGGCAACATCGGCTTGAACATCACTGCATGACGGACAATCTCGCTGCCATAGGTGCCCACCACCTTGGCTGGCGCAATCTGGCGAGCCTTTTCGCTCACGTAAAGATCGGAGGCACGGTACACATCCACGCCCCCTTCGGTCAGGTAAACGGTCCGCTCAGCATAATGCGGAAATCTGCTTGAGGAACTCGTCGCCGACCGTGATCACCTGGTGTGTCTGATCGCAGACATCGGCCACTTTTCGCGCAATCTGCACATCGCGGCAGTCCCGAAACATGCCGCCGAAGGTATACGTCGGCAGCGATCCGGCAGCGGCCCGATATTGCGCCAGGATCACGCGCGTATCCATTCCTCCGGTCAGCGCGATTCCGGTGCGCTGTGGTCCTTCAAAGTAGCTGGGAAGACTCTTCGCAAGCGATTCGCGCAATCCTTGATAGTAGGATTCGCCATCCAGCGGTGCCTGTTCTTCCCACTCCTTCGGATCGAAGTAGGTTTCCTTTTGCTTCAACGCCCCGTTGCGGAAAATCCAGCGCGAAGCTGCCGGCATGACGGCAATGTCTTTGAAGATGGTGCGATTCTCAAGCACACAGCTGCAGGCCAGAAACTCTCCCAGCCCCTGCGGAGACGGCACGCGCAGATCGGGACGAGCTGCCAGGATCGCTTTGGCTTCGGCTGCGAAATAGAAAGCCCCTTCTGATTCGTGATAGCACAGCCGATGCATCCCATAGCGGTCATTAAAGAGCGTGACAGACCCGGTAGTAGATCCGCCAGCAGACCGTGAAAGAGCCCGTCCAGGTGCGATGCGAAAGTGAGTGATCATTCGCGGCAAGACGCAACAGAAAAGCGGCCTGGCTCTCATCGCCTTCCGCTGCCATGTTCCGGTGCCCGTACTCCTCTCCGGAAAAGATCAACGTCAGATCTCGATTCCGGTCACGCAACGGCATGCCGTCGGCAAAGGAGTCTTCGATCACCGTCCAGCCCACGTACACGCCGAGCGATTCGTCGATCCATGTGCCCACCCTGATAAAACGACTCGTGCCGCAGCGCCTGCACCATCTGCAAAAGCTGCGGCTCGGCCCATTCGCGCGGTCTTTTGGTAATTAAACCTACGATTCCTGGCATTATTCAGGACCTTACTTCGAGTGCTGAGCTGTATTCGATGAGAATGCGGAGACTCATCGAGAGGAAGTGGCTCATCTCTTACTGAGGAGTGGAGCCGGCGGGAGGATTTGAACGCTCCATCTGCCGATCACAATTCGGCCGCTCTAACATTGAGCTACACCGGCGTATGAGAATTCTTGAAATCGAACCACAGCGCCCGCGCACGCGACTCCGGCCACTGATGACCGAAGGAGGCAGGTTGCCGATCAGGCCCCGATGAAGCTTCGCCTTCATGCAAAGCCTTCCCCAGGGCGTTATGGGCACGAAATACCTGGGGATCAGAATTTCCTTGAACCCGTTGCGAATCTTGAACTCGCGCAAAGGGCTGTCACGCTTGTTTCCGTAATTATAAAGCCCGTAACTGATATGGGAGATGCCCCGCGCTTCGCAGATCTCCACTGCTTTGGCCACCAGTGCGTTCGATGGCCTCTTGTCAAAATGGCTCGGTTTGGGCGTCAGATTCAGGATTGCTGCCACATCTCCTCGATATACAAGATGCAAGAATCCGATCATCTCTTCGCCAGAATAAGCACAGATAAAATCGCATCTGCCGACGAATTCGCCGTAACGCTTCCTCGTCTCTTCCGGAGTTAGTCCGAAATAGGCATTCTTCATGCCTTGGCGCATGGGAGAATCGTCGTTTACTGCCCGAATCCCTTCAATGAGATTCTCGTCAAACTCTTCTGACCTTTATGACGACGCCACGCTTCTGGGAGCGCCTTACGTTCTTTCGAGTTTCCTGCGGCAGACCCTCCCACCATTGCTTGAAGCTAATAAGCGGGATCGCTGCAACACTTTCCCATTCCATTGGGTACGGATATTTCGGCTGAGTCGCAGGAAGCTTTTGAGCAAAGCTAAAAATGTCGGCCTTTAGTGATCCGATCTTGTATCATTCTCAGCGCTGCCAGGTATAGCTTCAGGATCTTCGAGTTCTTTCTCCCTCATTTCTTCGCCGCGAATCTGCGCGATTTTCAGCCACTTCCCTCTGGTAGTAAGCTTGTCGCCATTCACTTCTAACGCAGGAACCGTGACCCATCGCCCCTTAACTCTGACTTCAACCGAATAATTTGACTGGATCATACTTTGGTTTAGTGCCTCCGAGGGCTCTGAGCAGGTCAAGGATTTGGCCGCTTGCTAACGAGTTTGCGCTGGTTTTGCTTTCTATGCCGTTCAATGAGCCTAGTTGGTTCGTCCAGAAACAGGTACATCTCCATTTCACGTGCGCAGTAGCCCGATCCAGGCGCCTCTCGACACTGATCTCGGTCTTGAGCTCTTCCTTAGTCACTCATGATTCTTCATATCCCCCGACGAGCTTTCGGTGGAACGGTTCCTCCGTCATTCGCCGGAAGGTTGAAGCCCCGAACAATTTGTAGATCGCCTTTTCTGCGCATCATCTCCCCATTCATCAGAAACCGGAATTCTTCTGGGTTCACTGGATGTGTCTCAAGCTCAACAACTGATCGCCGAGCGGTCGAAATGATCTGATCGATGCCGTTTTGCGGTGCAAGAGGCGGGAGCGCGAAGAAGTAGTCGGTAAGCTGGTGCCGCTTTTCGAGGATACGATCGATAGCTGTCCGGTACAGCCGGTTGATCCAACTCTTTTCGCCCGGACGGAAGGAAAAATTCCTTCGCACCTTCGTACCCGCAGGCATCAGCCTGCCGAATAACACATTGGCGCTGAGGTGCATGTGATGGTGACCGTCGAGACGGTCTGGTTCTCGCCCATGGAGATGAGCGAACTCGTCACGCTGAGCCTCAACGACATACTGGAAAGAGCCAATTAGGCCAGGGTGGAACACGGCTTGGGAGAAACGGTACCGGAGCAAGTATTGCGATACGCGCTTCTGATGCTCACGGAGTTGTGATGAAACTCCCGACCCCGAGAAAGCTGACGTGAAGTTGAGGTGGAGGCCGGCGTCGACTCCATGGTCTTGAGCCATTCCCGCAGCGCGTGCCGAATCCTCCATGAATACCATGGCGCTGACGGATGAAACCGTGCCGCAACGGACACAGTCCAACGTGCGATCGGTCGTCTCGCGATCGCGCCCCCAGTCATCTGCATTGACAATAAGGCAGCCGGTTTGAGGTGAATTTCCTTCCACGCAGCGAGGCTGCGCTTCCAGATCGGTCCCCACAATGTTGGACATGGTAGACCTCAATCTGCCGTCCCCTTCCCAATATTAGGTTTGGCTCCCCACGGCCTCTCTTTCGCAGAGCTTGTCCTGAGCTGAAGGAAGCTGAATAGCCGCTGCATTTGCTCGCCCCTGTGAAACTCGATCAGTTCGGGCGGGACCGGGCGCTTTGTCCGCCGCAGAAGAGCCCAGACGTAACCTGCTCCCAAGGCCAGTCCACCGACGCAGCGCGGCGGCAAAGCCATTTGACGTGCCACTCTGCACAATTCCCATACAGGATGGTTGCCGATAGCATAATCTTTTAGGCCCACTCGGAACCTGGCAGTCATCGGGTGATGGCCGGCCGTGCCTATCTGCCGGTGATGAATACAATACTTCTCGGTGAAGGTGCGCGTCTTCCAGCCCTTCATTCTGGCTGATATAACGGCGATATGATCAATCGAACCGCCCTTCACTGGAAGATACCCACCGATCGCTTCGAAACATTCACGGCGAAATACTTGGCATGCTCCCGAAACATGTTCGATGCTTACAAAACGATAATCGTAAGTCTGGCCGGAATTTTCTTGGAAAGGTGTTCCGACTAATCCAAGCACGGCCTCCGCGTCGAGTTTTCCGAGTAATAGTGAGAAATATTCCGGGTCAAACGAAATGTCCGCGTCCAGACTCACAATTACGTCGTAGTCCAAGTCCTTGACTTTTGCGTGGCCTGCATTGAAAGCATGAACCTTACCCGCAAAATTGCGCTCCCGACGCTCAGGCATCCGCAAGAGCTCGATCCAGGGAAAATCGGAAGCGTATTTCTCTACGATCTCGTCTGTTCCATCAGTTGAGCCGTCGCTGACGATGACCCACTTAAGCGGCAGAAGCCTCTGCGCAATGACGGATTGCAGTGTCAGCTCGATAAACCGAGCTTCATTCCTTGCCGGCGAAATAATCACGTAGCTCAATGTTTTTGACATGACTTTGGGAGACTGATGCGACGCAAACTGCAGATTCATTGGAGCACAGGTATTAGATGGCCTATGCGGTCTGTTCTGCAGGAACAAGAACGTCTGCTTTTTCACTCTGCAGTTGCCTCGCAGCCTGGGAAGTAAAGGCGAGAATCTCCTCGGCTACCCTGACCTGCTGGTCGGCCCGAAGTTGCGGGAACATTGGTAGCGACAAGATCTCACTCGCAACTCGTCTCGCCACTGGAAAGTCATCTGGTCGATAGTTCATCGAAAGGTAGGCCTTCTGCATATGCAGGGGAATTGGATAGTGAATTCCGGTGCCGATACCCGCATGTGCTAGATGCTTCATCATTGCGTCGCGATCATTGGTTCGAATTACATAGAGGTGACACACCGCGCGGGACCAAGCGGGTTCGTAGGGAAGGCGAATTGCTTCGTTGCTTTCTAGAAGACTGTCATATTCGGCGGCTCGCTCGCGGCGCTGCGTGTTCCACTTTGTCAGATGTGCCAGTTTTGCATGGAGAATCCCAGCTTGGAGCGCATCCATCCGGCCGTTGTAGCCCACCACATCGTGGTGGTACTTCTTTGCCTGCCCATGATCGCGTAGAACCTTGATTGTGGAGGCAATACTCGCATCATTCGTGGTCACAGCACCCGCTTCGCCACATGCTCCAAGGTTCTTACCTGGGTAGAAGCTGAACGCGGCGGCGCGCCCCATCGAACCAGCTTTCATCCAGCAGTTGAGCTTCCTAGAGAAATATTCTGCTCCGTGTGCCTGACAAGCATCTTCGATCACGATAAGGCCGTATTCATCGGCCACGCTCAAGATGGAATCCATGTCGGCCATCTGCCCGTAAAGATGCACTGGCACTACCGCAGTCACTTGCCGACCGTATCGCTTGCTGATCACTTTTCCTGAGTCATCTCGTGTGCATTGCTCTTCAAGGTACCTCCGCAGCATCCCGACCGACATGTTATAGGTGTGTTCATCTATGTCGATAAATTCGGGATGAGCCCCAGCTTGCGAGATCGCTTCTGTTGTCGCAATGAACGTGTGTGGCACGGTCACAACAACGTCGCCAGGCTCGACTCCGGAAGCTATGATGGCGAAGCGCAGCGCGTCTGTTCCATTGCTGATCGCGATGGAGTGTTTAGCATCACAGAAGGCTGCAAATGCCTCCTCAAACTCTTCCACGAGTGGGCCGCCAATAAATCCGGCGCTGTGCAGTACCCGACTAAAGATGCCAGTCAACTCTTGCTCGAGCTCGACATGCGGCGTTACCAAGTCAAGAAAAGGAATCTTGCTTTCGCTGTTGTTCGATATGGACATTTGACCTTCCGCAGACTATTCGATGTAACGGAGAACTTTGGCCGGATTTCCTGCGACGATAGAATTGGCGGGGACATCTCGAGTAACAACGCTTCCTGCTCCTACAATTGCGTTCTCACCGATGCTCGTGTCGGAAAGGATCGTGGCTCCCGAGCCGATAGATGCACCCTTCTTGATGACTGTCCGTTCGACCTTCCAGTCGGCCTCGCTTTGCAAATTGCCATCCGGCGTCGTGGCGCGCGGATAGCTGTCATTAGTAAAGGTCACTCCGTGACCGATGAATACGTTGTCCTCGATAACAACACCCTCACAAATAAAGGTGTGACTGGAGATCTTACAGCACTTCCCGATAGTTGCATTTTTCTGGATCTCTACGAATGCACCAATCTTCGTCTCATCACCGACCTCGCACCCATAGAGATTGATAAATTTTGAAAGCCGTACATTTTGCCCAAGTTTCACGTCATCTGCAATACAGTTGTACGAATTCATAGGTAAACCAACGATCCTTTCTTGCTTAGGGATTCGCTGGCAGCCTCAAGCATCTTGACGACTCGCAGCCCAGCGCAGCCGTCATTGAATGGGGTCTGACCGTTGGAAACGCAATCCACAAAATACGTTAACTCCTGACGCAATGCTTCAACCTGCTCTAGCTGAGGGGACCACATATCACCAGTGCGGTAATTCACCAGCAAGTCGTAAACTCCTTCTCGACTTGTGATGTTTACGCCCTTGTCATACACCTTTACCTTTTCGTCCGCTTCAAGATCATTCCAGACCAGCATCCGCTTCTCACCGCCAAGAAGGGTCGTTCTGACCTTCACCGGCGAAAGCCAGTTGACATTGATATGAGCTATCACCTTCTCGGGGAAGTAGAGCGTCATATAGGCAACGTCCTCGTGGGAATTCAAGTGCTTCTGCCCCGTCGCAACGATTGCCTCAGGACTCGCTTTGAGAAGGTAATCCATGATGGATAAATCGTGTGGGGCAAGGTCCCAGAGAACATTGATGTCATGCTGGAAAAGGCCTAGGTTGACGCGCGTCGAATCGTAGTAATAGAGCTTGCCAAGGGTACCTTCGTTGAGAAGCTCCGAGATTTTCTTTACGGCACCGGTGAACAGGAACGTATGGTCCACCATGATTGTGAGATTCTTCCGCTCGGCGAGATTGATTAGATCCTCACCCTCAGCTGTATTGCTGGTAAATGGCTTCTCAACGAAGACGTGCTTTCCATTCTCCAACGCAGCTTTGGCCAACTCGTAGTGTGTCCAAACTGGAGTGATAACGGCGACGGCATCTATCCGAGGCGACGAGATCACATCCGTGGCGTCCGAAACTATATTAATTCCCGGATAAGCCCTTTGTGCTCGATTCCGAGCGGCCGGGCTGATTTCCGCGATCATGACAACCTGAGAATCTTCCAGACTCGTAAGGTTCCTGACGACATTCGGTCCCCAGTAACCATAACCAATTACACCAAAGTTCACCTTTCTCACCGCCCTTTATAACTGCTTATGATTGGAACAATTAGCTTGGGGAGACTGGTAGAGACAGTGAGAGCAAACGGCATCATTGATAGATGCCGCGATATGAAACTTAGCATGCCCCGCGGAACACTGCGCCGGGGGTGCGCATAAGGATCTTCACGTCGAGCCAGGGAGACCACGACTTTGCGTATTGCAGATCCAGCCGAACCATTTCGTCGAACTTGATACGGTTTCGACCGTTCACCTGCCACAACCCGGTAATTCCAGGTTTGACTTCCAACACACGGCGTCGGTGCCACGTCTGATACGCGGCCAATTCGTATGGAATCGGAGGACGGGGGCCGACAAGCGACATGTCGCCCTTCAAAACGTTCATCAGCTGAGGCAGTTCATCGAGACTGGTTTTGCGCAAGAACTTCCCGATTCGCGTCACCCTCTTATCGTTCGTAAGCTTATATACGCCCTCACCATTCTCGTCGAACAGTTTATGCTCCGCCTTCCCCGCAATCAACTTAGTCACGTACTCTCTGTGGACGCTATTGTCGTTGTCGGTGTGCATTGATCGGAACTTCAGAAAGGTAAAATTCTGCCCGTACTGTCCGACCCGTTGTTGTCGGTAAAGCACAGGACCTTTCGATGACAGTTTGATCGCCAGCGCAATAATCAAAAGTAGAGGTGCGCAAAGAATCAGAATCACTGCGCTGCCGACGGCATCCATTACTTGCTTCGTGCGCAAAAGATAATGTTTGTTCTTGTCCGGGGTCAACAAATCCGGATATAGGGAAGGATTGCTTGGGCGCCCCGAATTGTCATGGTCCCAGTCATCAGGAAAGAAGTGGAAGGAGATCCTCACTTGACTGAGTTGTTCGGAGGGCAGTTGCGCCTTGAGCGCAGTACTCACCTTGTTTAGGATTACGTTGAGGGTCGAGCCTTTCTCGTCGCGCGGGAGTCCTGTAAACATCACTCCAACGATGGCACGGTCTTTGTACCAGCCGATGACGTCGGTTTCCCTGATGGATAACAGCAGTACAGACAGCATATCGTCGAGGACCTTACCGTTCCTTTCTGAGCTCTGGGGACTACCGCCTTCCAGTAGCATGAGCAGGAACGGTTCTTGGGAACGCTCTGTTCTTTTGCGCTCGATTGCAATCATCCGCCTGAAGGTTTCTTCGTTCAGGACCTCGCGTGCTCCTGCGGATAACCAATCGAGTAAAGGGTCAGCGGGAGTTGAAATTTTATCCATACGTAGCAAAGTCACGAATAACTCCTCTCTCAAACATTCACAATTTCTAGTTGCCGGTGGGGCGCACGATTCATGGCCCATGGCCCACTCTTGTCCCGTCTCCTTTGTGGGGTGAGGGAAGAGAGCTCATTCACTTATTCGGGTAACCGGGGAACTTTCAGATAAGAGCGACAAAAGCTAGATTCGACCAGAATCAATCATTGTGCTGGCCTGACGAAGGACCGTAATAATAGTCGCTGTCCGCCGCGTTCTTGGAACTGTTCACCAAGGCGCCAATCAGCTTCTTAGGTTCGATCGCGTCGAGCCCTTTCTGTAACTGTCGCTTCATCGTGATTCCTTGACGCGTAGTTAGAAGAACTCCGTCTGCCAGTCGCATCCAGACGCTCGTGTCGGCCAAGGGCAGTACAGGAGGGGAGTCGATGATGATCCAATCAAACCATGTCGTTAGCTGATCCATCATCTTGGACAATTTTCCTGATTGCAGCAGCTCCAGTGCATTGCTGGGAGCTCTGCCTGCCGGCATGATCCAGAGACCAGGTTCTGCGAGATGGTAGATACTCGATTCCAAACGACGTTCGCCCTCCAGCCATTCGCAAAGACCCGGGTTCTTTCCGATCCCGAACATCTTCGACAACGTCGGGCGTCGCACGTCTCCTTCTAATATCAAAATCTTCTGTTGCGTCTTTTGAGCGAGCGTGCAGGCCAGGTTGCCGGCAACCATGCTCTTGCCTTCCTGCGGGATTGTGCTTGTAATCACTACTTTCTTGAGCGTTCGATCGCGTCGGAGATGTCGCAGTCGCACCCCTAGGAGACGGAAAGCTTCTGCCGCTGGAGTCTCGCTATTCGTAACGCTTACAAGATGACTTTGAGGAGTAATCGAGACCTGTAGAGATTGGAACTGGTCGAACGGGTCCAGGCGTTCTTCTACCTGTGGCAACTCGGCTACCGCGGAGATTGCAGGTGTTTCCGCAACCGGTGACTGCTCCGGTAGGCCGAATGAAACGTCGTCATCTGCGCTTTTCACAACATCAGGCTGCTCAGCCAAAACGGCGGCTTGCCACCTCGATGCTGCGCGACGTTCGGCGCGCTGAAGGATTTCAGTCGCTTCCTCAAGCGACGGCAAATCACTGGAGCGCTCTGCTTCCGATCTTTGTAAGGCCTCAAATATACGGCTCATGTTTTTTGCTCGCTTCAACGGCTAACGCCGTGCTCCAGATCTAGGATAGGACGTGAGGTCGAGTGGGTTACGCGTGAGATTGAAGAACGTTTAGCCATTGTGAAAGTAGAACTAACCACGCAGAAAGCTGAATGCAGAACCTGCCAGGATGGTGATCAAAATCACTGCAGCCATCGCCCATCCAAACATCAGCTTCTTCTTGTTGTTTAGTTCGTCCACCGGACTCACAACCTCCGGGATCTCAGATAAGATCGCTATCGGAAGCAGGACTTTGATCTCCTTTTCGCTGTGCAGCCGCTGGTCTATGAATTCAAGTCCACCCACTAGAGCGAAGGCCAACGCGAGACCGACAGCCAGTCCGATTCCACAAAATTTGAGCCGGTTGGGAAAATCGGGCTTTGGTGGCAAACTCGGAGGATCAAGCATAGTGAACCGCTCACCCTGCTGCATCTGTTCCATGCTGGTGGCCATCGCCGAATCGTTTTGTTTTTTCAGCAGGTCGTCGTAGTTGGCCTTGGTCTGGTCATAACCACGGTTCAGATCTGCCAGCTGCTGCTCGTAAGCGGGTGCCGCGTTCAAACGGTCCTGGTAGTTGTTGACTCGCCCCTTTAGCGCGTTAATTGCCTGTTCCCGATTCGCGATCTCCACCTGGTTTGCCTGAAGCTGGCCTTGCAGTTGGAGCAGCGGCTGGTTCTGTATCGGATCGATAACCTCTTCGGCCGGTCTCCCACTATTGGATCTCGTCTTCAACTCGGCGATGAGAGCGGTCCTCGCCTTTTCGGTCTTGGCTATTTCATCCTTCAGATTTTCGACTTCGGGATAATGCTCAGTGTAGCGAGAGCGGAGCTCGGCCAGCTTCGCCTTCTGTCGACTGAGTTCCTGATCAATCGCTCCCAAACCCGTCGGGGTACCGTCCGCAGTTCGGCTCGCCGTATGGGCAGACCGGTATTGCTCGATCAATGTCTGGAGATAGACCCGCTGTTGTTTCGCCGTGTTGAGAGTGTCCTGCTCATTCTGTAGCTGCGATTGAAGCCCGCTCAGGATTTGGAGGTTGCTCGCTTCCTGGGAGGGCAATTGGCCTTCGTGCTGGCCTTTGAACTCTCGAACCTTCGCCTCCTGCTCGGCCAGACTAGCGCGCGCATTCTCCAACTGACCACCGATGAACTTAGTAGTGTCTTCGGATTGTTGCTGGCGCACCTTCAGATTCTCGTTGATGAACAGGTCGGTCAATTCGCTCGTCACCCGTTGGGCAATATGGGGATCGTGTGCCGAATAATAAATCTTGAACGCTGTGATCTGATTTTCGCGAGCGTCACGCACGAGTTCGATGTCGATGTCCTTACGCATCCGCTCAACCTTTTCATCCTGGGTGAGTTGGCGGTGACCGTCGTCATAGAGATGCAGCTTGTCGATGATCAGAAGAAGTCGGGTGCGGCTCAGGATCTGCTGCGTGATACTTTGCAAACGGTTCTGCAAGTCATCCGTGACGTTTGGCGTAACATAGTTCTTCGGCATCGTGGGCTGCTCAACCAGGATCAGCGTGCCCGATTTATAGCGCACGGGAAGAACCCAGCTGGCTCCCCAGACCACCAGCCACCCTAGAAACAGCGGTATAAGGAACTGGATGTGACGACGACGCACTACCTCCACGTAATGCTGAATGTCGGGGAGTTCAGAGCGTTGTTCTTCGAAGATTTCTTCCATGATTATCTTCCCAGTGGTCGTGAGAATTGATAAGAGAGCGAGATGTATTCGCGGTTAGCTATCAGGAGCGTTGGAGATCACCGCGATGCCGCTATAACTCTGGTGCAGGCGTGAATATCCAAGTTCCGCCCGGAAGTGCTCGCCCATCGAGTGCTGCACCCAGACGTTCCCTGTGATAGTGTGGCCTCCGGGGTTCGATGGAGTAAAGGACGGAGTCAGGCTCTTGTTGATAAAGTAGCTACCCGCAGCTCCCGTGTTCCAGGTGCGTGCAATTTGCCATCGGGCACTTGCATTGGTGGTGTTGGTCTCGAAAGCTCCGGGCAGTCCCACACTCCCAGCCACGGTTCGTGCATAGCTGGCAACAAGATTCGTATGCCTTTTTTGCCAGCCAATGCTTGCCATCGCAGCCGGCGTCCACGCACGAACCGATGGCGACGGAGATTGCGTGGCATCATAGTACTGCGGACCGGCTGATAGCGAGATGGAGAGTGTCGGGTTCAAATAGATTGTGTAAAAGGGAAGCACGGTCTGCGTCTGTACCTCAGTCGAGGCATTCACCGGATTGGTCTGTGCAAGGACAGGATCACCCTGACTTCTTAGATACTGGTACGTCACGCCGATGTACTGTCTGCTGGATAAGCGCTGGCTGTAGAAAATCGAGCCGCCGGGCCCATTGGAGTTGTAGAGTCCAGGAGCCTGGGCGGGATTGGGGTAATTACTCAGGGTAAAAACTGCATCGGCGCCAACCATGCGATTCCTGCTGAATTGATAGCTGAACCCCGCGTTCGCAAGATTGTTTAGCTGATCAGCATAGGGAACGACTAGTTGCCCTGATGGAGCCTGCGTCGAACCAGAGATTCCCGCTCCCGCAACAGGGTAGAGCTGGTTGAACGCGTTCGAACTTTTTTGAAAGGAATCGCTCAAGGAGATGGTCGTGTGTTCGCTGAGGCGGTATTGAAAACTAAACGCTGCGCTCTGGGCTGCTGCGTTGAGCGAGGTGGTCTTCTGATAGAACGTGAAGCCTGGGCTATAGATCAGCGACAGAGTGTTGCCGCGGCGTGGTCTGGTCGAGCGAAATCGTGGGTAAAATCGAGTAAACAACATCGCCAACTGGATTGGTGCCGTCAGTCGTCACGTTGTCGTTGTAGGCGGTAGTGAAGATCAACCCGGCACCCAGAAAATTGGACCGCATTTGAGATCCGACAATTGCTGGATAAGCTTGAGCGCTCACCGGTGGCGGTGTCAGCATTCGAGATTCATCAGTTGGCGTTTCAGGCGTCTCGAAGGGGGTCGCTTGCAACTGAGACCGAGCCGGCGTGGCCACGAGCAGGACAAGACCGAGATAAACAAGTCTAAGCATAAGCGCCTTCAAGGCACGACGACGGTGTCGTGCGGCTCTAGCTTGATGTTTGGAATTTTGCCTTTAAGGAAGTCCTTATAGTTGAAGACAATCCGAGTCTGACCACCACCGGCCCCCTGCCGGAGAATGTAAATTGCTTTCTGCTTCGCGAAGTCCTTCGGGCCGCCGGCAAGCGCAATTGCATCCACAACTGTCGGTGCAAGGGTGAGTGAATAGGATCCTGGTTTTGTCACCTGTCCAAGGATGTTGAACTTCTTGCTGTTAGTCTGCTCGACCATCACCGTAACTTGCGGCTTGGTGATGTAGTTTTGCAATCTGGTCGTAAGATCGTGTTCGAGTTGCGAAGGTGTCAGGCCCGCAGCCTGAACCTCTCCCAGCAGGGGCAACGAAATCTTTCCGTCCGATCGAACTTGGATCGACCGAGTAAAATCAGGTTCCTTCCAGACGTTGATCGCCAGGACGTCATCGTTGCCGATGACAAAGCTGTCATCGCCCGATTTATTGGCAGATGCTGGCGGAAGCTGTGCGGACGAAGCCGCTCCGGTTGCTCCCGGGCGATCAGCCTGAGTCGGGGCTGGCATTTGACCCAATAGAGAACCGGAAAGAACAATCAGGAGCAATCCTGATCCGATCGGGTTATATGCTCTGCTTTTCAAGATGACTCCTGTCAAGGATCGTGGAGAGATTCAGTCCTTCGTACCGCGCATTCTGTACGATAGTTGCTGCTGGATCTGCCTCTCGCCTCTGAGCCTATTGATTTCTTCAAACGCTCATTATTTGTCGGTTGCCATAAAGTAACGTTTCACCGAATCTTCCAGTTTCCGCCGCAGGCCGCACGATCGGGCTTGTGTCCTCGAAGCCTAGTCCTGGCGCGGGTTCCACATCAGTAGCGTCGATTTCCACTGCCACGGACTTCGCCATCATGTCCACGGAAAGGACCAGTCGATACAGGTTCTTCTTGCGAACCAGAACCCCCTCGACACCCTCGAGGGAACCGCGAATGACGCGAACCCGCTCGCCGCATTTCAGGAAGGGATGCGGTTCTACCCGAAAAGGCCCCTCAACTGCCCGTCGAATCGCCTGAATCTGAACTTCCGGAATGATTGCGATGTGCTCGCCGTGGAACAGAATCATGTGAACCCCTGGGGTCGTCACAACCTGCAATCGGCGGGTGACCGCTCCCCGAACGAAGACATAGCCGGGAAACAGCGGCAACGTCAGCATCTTGGTTCTGTCTTTCCAGCGCCGTATTGACTCGTACAGCGGCAGGAAAACTTCGAAGCTCTTCGCCGAAAGCATCTCGGCTACTGCCTTCTCGTGCTGATGGCGGGTGTAAAGGACGCACCAAGCCGAGTCTTCGCAAGACCCGATTCCGTTACTCTGCGAGGTCAGCATTTTGCATGCCTTTCTTTGGATTGGGCGGCGCCTTTTGTTGTCAGCTGAACATAGCTTCGCCCTGTGAGCTACAGCCCATGCTTTTACAAGGTGCTCAAAGTTCGAGCGTTTTCTGGTCCCGCGTACCCTATATGCACGATAGTGGCCATAACGCAAATGACTCGGTAAAGTCATGTTGACTGCGTTTAATGGGGGTTTCGAGGCAATAATCGACTTGTGAAACCGCCGATTCTCTACCGTCCCATCCCTGGTATGCAAATGTTTGCCTATCTATGTAAGAAAAATATCGCACTTTCTGTCGACGAGACCGTGCGTTTCGCAGTCCAAAGGCGATGATTCCCTTTGAACTTCACCACACTGGGTAAATATTTCGAGCCCGTTAATTTTCCCGGTAGCCGGAGTCGTCTAAAGGACTTTGCTAGCGAGGTCAGTCCTGTTAAAAAGTTTTGCCTTGATGAATTCGGCCTGAGAATCGGATCAGTACCACCCTTCGGTTCCGGCGGACCCGAAACGCTTTTCCCTCGGTGGACGGCATTTTCTCCCAAACGATGGGTGATGGAGCAGACGGAGGACCCGTTAACAGCGTCATAGGAAGCGGTGTAACCTGCCGGATACTGGATGGGGTCTGATGTGTAAACGGCGGGAAACCCGCGGATAAACCCCTAACTTCACAAGCATCTGTGTTCAATTTCTGTTCGAATTGTCGCGTCCGGAACTGCCGTACTTCGTAGGCTACGATTGACACCGAAGGGCCTCACCGGAAAACAGGTTCTTCGCGATCCAATAATTCTGGTGGAAGTATCGAATACGTTGGATTGATTACACTCAGGTTCGCTCTGCTCCGCATCCTGCCTCCTAGGCACGATTCGAGAGTCGCCAACGATGGAGACCTGCATCTATGAAACGAAGGCCGGCTAAGCAACTGCTGAAGGGAGCTTTTGACATTGTCAGGAAGGTGGGGCTCGGGTTGCCGGACGTCGAAGCAACCGCGAAGTACGACGGATCACCCGTGCTGAAAGTTGACGGCATGTTTTTGGCTGGCCTTGCAATGCATCCATCCGCGGAACCAGACACGCTCGTGGTCAGAGCCCGGCTTGAGGACCGCGAACGGCTCGTGGAGGATGCGCCCGAGATTTACTACCTTACGGACTACTATCGAAGTTATCCCCTAGTTCTGGTCCGTCTGTCGCGCGTCGAACCAGACGCTCTGCACGACTTGCTGTCTGTGTCGTGGCGTATGACGACGGCGAAAGCACGAAGGCGCCGCCCGGACGAAATGGCACGCGAAGCCCCCCGAATAGATCTGGCAAACTGACCGCCCGAACCCTAACAGCCATAGCCCTTGGACCTTCTGCTACTCCGATTTCCCGGAGTACAACGCTGGAGTAAATTCGAGTGGATGGGGATTGGTTCGGATCACATGCTACAGAATACAAACGTGCCGGAAAATAGTCCGCGAACAGGGTCTGGGATGCCTGGAGTGGTGACGTGGGGTGTGATCGGCGGAGGCGATTCCGCAAGGCGTTTTGCGGCCGGACTCAGGTATGTGACTGGAGCAAAGCTCACCTCTGTATGGACACGCAAGCGGGAGGTGGCCGAGGCTTTTGCGGCGCACTTCGGCGGAGCGACCACTTGCACACTCGAGCAGATGTTAAGCGGCCCTGTCGACGCCGTGTACATTGCCACTCACCCCGACAGTCATCATGCCTACGCCTTAGCGGCCCTCGCAGCCGGGAAGCATGTGCTCTGCGAGAAGCCGTCCATGCTGAATGGACAACAGTTGGAGGAGGTGTTGGTCGCCGCGAGTATACGGGGCCTGCTCTTCATGGAGGCAATGAAGCCTCCATTCTTCCCTCTTTACCGCAGGCTCCGGGAACATCTTGAGCGGGATCCAATCGGACAAGTTGCCTTCGTCCGTGCAGGGTCCTCTATCGCCGATATCCCGCTGAACCATCCGATCTACAACCTGGATGTGGGTGGCGGCAGCCTCCTCGGCATTGGCCCCTATGAAGCCTTCCTCGCGCTCGACTGGCTGGGGCCCGTAGAACGAGTCCAGACCTTCGGCCAAATAGGCCCAACGGGCGTCGACACGTTTGCCACACTCCAGACCAAGCACCTTAACGGGATGGCCCAGCTTTATTGCGGTCTTGGGCTCCACGGCGAGGGCGACGCTTTGCTCGCCGGGCCATTAGGAAATGTCGCAATCCCGAGCAAGTGGTGGAACCCTGTCCATGCAACCATCAGGTACGTCGATGGACGCACCGTGGAACTTGACGAGCCCTTTGAATCCACTGGCTTCAACTATGAAGTTGGTCACTTCTGCGATCTCCTCCGCAGCAGCCACACAGAGAGCCCAATCATCACACACGACATGTCGCGCCAGATGATGAGCATTCTCGATCATGCCCGAATTGCAATCGGCCTTGTGTATCCCCAGGAGCTCTAGAAAAGTCTCTTCAATGATTACCTTTATTTATAGGGCCTGCCCAGTCCGAGCATTGTTGCTGCGCAACGCGATGCTTGCATTCGCGATCTATCGAAAGTGCGCACTCCCAATCATTGAGACAGCGATCCTGACCAATTGCGCATTGCTCTCAGCCTCGTGGCCGTCAGGGAGTACGGCCACATCCTCAAGGCCAGTTCGAATTCCATGTCCTCTCTTGATCGCTCGCTGATTGACTGCCCATGACGCGATGCCGTATCCGTGATGTACTTGTTCCAGCGTAAAACCTGCGGCTAATACGATGTCTTCTATCTCGGCCGCATGACGAACAGCCTGATCGCGGATCGGCATCGAGCGGTTCGATAAGCACCCGGCGCCAGCGAAGATGACTTGGTGTAGCTACAAACTTTCTGGCATCATCAACGCTCAACAGACCTGCTTCGATTGCCACTCCGCGCGACATCAGCAGTTCGCATAGCGGGATGATCCCTTCCTCGCCCTGATTCGCAGTAACTAAGTCCGGCAATTCGGTCCACGACGAAACGAGCCCTAGACGCCTCGCTGGGTCCTCCACGATCGCCGCCGATGTCGTGAGAGATATAGGGATGCCGGGGCATTCACGCCGAGTTGCACGTAGCGTTTTGGCGCAAGCATCGCTATCAAGGGTCTCAGCGCCATCATCATTGAAGGCGTGAATGTGGACGGATTGAGCTCCGGCGGCTACGGCAGACTTGGTGTCCTGAGCAATCTGGTCGGCTGTGCGAGGAACCCCCGGATGCTTACGGTCGCCATTGAGGGCCGCTTGGACGAACAACATGCTCACGACTCCACTTCAACCAGGATGGCTGCTTTTCGCTAAAGAGTATCAGTTGGAATAGTCGAGAACCGTTAGCGTGCGTCTTTTTGCCGTTTGCGTAGTGACCCCGCATGCGAATCAAGTATGACAGTTCAACACGCTCCACCGCCCGCCTTTGCATAGGCGAGTCCTGGAGTCTACCCTCTAAGCGAGATGAGAGAGGCACTCTTTGACACACCATTGCGCACTTTTTGAGATAGTTTTGCGGTGTATAGGCAGCCCAAGACTATGCCAGCCATGGCCAGGATGTATCAAGAATCGGACATCTAACCGTGTTGTAATGTTCCAGCGAACGAAGGTCCATGGCTGAGCGACTCTTTGACCTCCTGCGGCAGTTCCTCGATGCGTACGGCTACTGGACGCTGGTCGTCGTCCTGCTGCTGGAGAACGCTGGCATTCCCGCGCCCGGCGAGACCATTTTGCTGTTCGTCAGCTTCCTTGCCTGGAGCGAGCACGAGCTGCATCTCGGCTACATCATCCTGGTCGGCATCGCCGCATGCACCGTGGGTGACAACCTCGGCTACGCCATTGGATACCGTGGCGGACGCCCGCTGCTCGACCGCTATCAGCGCTTCCTCCACATCCCCGCGCACACTATCGCGCGTGGCGAGCACCTCTTCGAGCGCTATGGCTCTGTGACAATCTTTTTTGCGCGCTTCATCTTTGGCATACGAATCATCGCCGGGCCTCTGGCGGGCGTTCTGCGGATGCCGTGGAAGAAGTTCCTTCTCTTCAACTTCCTTGGTGCCTCCGTCTGGGTCTCGGTTATTTCTCTGGTCGGCTATTTCTTCGGCAGCCGGTGGGACCGATTGCTCCACTGGATGAAGCGTTTCAACATCGGCGTCGCGGTACTCGCGGTCCTCATCGTCGTGCTGGGGTGGTGGTGGCGACGCCGGAAGAGAAGGGAAGCCGGCGAAGAAGACAGAGGTTAAAACAGCGACATTGTGGCAAGCAGCTCCAGATCCAGACCGCGGTCAATGTAAAAAAGACCAGTAGTTGCGCGGCGCGGAAGCATCTCGCTCCTGCGACGATCTCGAAAGCCTCGTGAGTTCGGGCCGTGTGGCAGCATAGCGCTGTGATGGGAATTGTTGTATTCACCAAGAGGTGACTCCCTGACCCCATTGCGCTTCAGCAGGATGCCAGTTCCGGCGTTCGCGGGGGCGATCCCGTTTTTTTAGTCGAACGCGGCGGCGGTTAGTTACCGGCTAGGCCGGGAGTCTCTTCATCCATCGCCTCCACTACGCTATCGTCAGTTGAGGGACGAGTGTCTCGCACGCTCTCGGCACCAAGCGAATTCTCACTGCCGGCAGGGGCATTGCGGTCGATCTTTGTGGGATCAGATTCTGCGGGCGTGCCCTTGGGGGTATTTTTGGTTGTCTCCTTCTGAGTTGTAGCCATGATGCACTCTCCTCCTTCTACCTCAGAGGTTTGATGCAAGAAATAAAGCCCTGGTGAAGGCCGGGAAGGAATTGAGCTTAGCGATAACCGGGCTTTCGAGAAGCTTTATATAACACTAGAATGGCTCAGTGACCCGTCCCCGCCCTGCCGTTGTCGCCACCGCTGCCACGGTTGCCGTCCTCTGCCTCTGTTGCCTCTTCTGGTATTCGCGGTCTAAGCCATCCGCTCCCGCGCCATCCTCTTCGGTCGCGGCTCTCGGCCCTGTCAGCTTAGCCGACACCTCCTCCGCTGATGATCTCGCCCCCACCTTGGTCTACGCGCACAATCTGCTCCTCCGCAAAGGCCCGAATTTCCGCATCTACATCCGCTGGATTCGTGGACAGATGGTCCGCACCCGCCGGCAGGAGAACCCGTCCTTCGACGACCCAGAGTCCTTCGTTCTTCAAATCCAGAAAGGTGTCATCCACGCCAACATAGGAGACATCAGCAACTACCTTAACGCCAGCTCTCCGCCCAACGCCCCGCTCAAGAACATCTCGATTCAGCCTGAGGGCGACCAACTCAAGCTGCACGGCACCATACACAAGATCTTTTCTCTTCCCATTGAGCTTGTCGGCAGCCTCACTCCCACTCCGGATGGTCGAGTACAGTTTCACGTCACAAAACTGAACGTGCTGAAGATCCCGTTGAAAGGGCTCCTCGGTGGCTTCCATGTCGAACTATCCGACCTTGTTCACGCAAGTAATATTCCCGGCGTTCAGATCGTAGATAACGACATCATCTTCGACACTCAGAAATTGCTCCCCCCGCCGCACATCCACGGTCAACTCACCTCCGTGCGGGTCAGCCCACCGGATATCAAAGTTATCTACGGCAACGCGGGCAACGACGAGACCCGCCTTGCACAGTGGCACAACTTTCTCCGCCTGAGCGGCGGCACGCTCGACTTCGGGAAGCTCACCATGCACCACGTCGATCTCACGATGATCGACGCATCCCAGGATCCCTGGTTTGACCTCGACCTCGTCAACTACCAAGCTCAACTCGTTAACGGCTACACTCGCATGACAGCACAAGCTGGCCTCGAGATCTTCATGCCTGATCTCGATGAGCAGACTCCCAAAAAGGCCAGCGAGAGCATCACACTCGAATGGCTCAGAGACCGTAACCGTTCGCTGCCGCTTGACGTTCCAATCAAGTAGCGCTCACTGATCGGCGTGAGAGCCATTTCACATATTGGCCCCGAAGCCGCCACCGACGCAGTGGATTGGGGAACTCGCAGAGCAGGAAACGGGAACCACGTCTACACTAGCTATTCGGCGCCGACCAGGTCGCCCGCCCCGTACAGTTTGCCAATGATGCCAAGTGTCCAGCCGATGACGTAAAGCACGACGCTCACAATGTCCGCGAGATCAGAGTGACGTTTGTTTCTTTCTTTCGTGAATTGTGCGTCCTCATTGATCTCTCTGGCGTGTTTAACGAGACTGACATAGAGCTTATCTTCGTCGTTAATTGCGTGATCGATTTTCTGTAGCTCTGCCTGAATCTCTTTCTTGCCATAGCCTCTTGGAGTGTCGTGCATCTTGGCGACGGCTTGGATGGCCCATATGGCAGGCTCACAGTCTGTAAAGATGTTGTGAAGTTCTTGTGCCTTTTGTCTCGCGGCGGAAAGTTCTTCCTTGCGCTGTTTGTCGGCACCGAGCGACTCGTCAAGAACCTGCAGGCTTGCGTAGTCCGAATCAAAGAGCGTCACCCGCACGTCGGCGTCCCTGCAAAAGCCTCCCACGATCGAGAGCGGACCTCGCGAAACCCAGTTTCCCTCGACCTCGGGAGGATCCTTCTCCTTATCCTTCATATCCCAATACAGCTGCGACACATTGGCACCCACTATGAAAGAGGAGTTTCCCTTCATGTTCGTGTTCATTTGAATCGAATAGATGTATTGCGCCAGTTCGATGGCAGTTGTCTTCTCTCTCCATCGGTCACGGAGATTTTCCTTGACGACGAATGTCGAGAACACGATCAGGGCTCCGAGAATTGTGAAGCCGGTTCTGATGGCGCTTAATAAATGAGTTGGTCGGGGCCGCTGTCTCTCGCACGCATATCAATCTGTAAGCATCACATTATCAAAGGGATATGTTTTTAAGTTGAAAAAATACCCCCAAATGTACCCCCTACAAGGCGAGGCTAGGTCTATGCTCTGATCTGTTAAATCGGCTTTTCCATACATGGTATACGTTGCCGTGCGGTTCGGGATGGAACGTAGTGACAACGGTCAATATCGGCGATACCTGGTGCCTCAAAGCATCCGGCTCCCTGATGACGATCACGATCAACGGGACCACGCTCACTAACTCAACCTACACGGTGGGTCGCCTGGACTGTTAGGCTTCGCGAACGGTGCGACTAGCACGGCTACAAGTTTCACCGCAGTAGAGCTCCCCTAATCTTCATCCCCCTTCAACGCATATCAACGGACGCATCAACGGTCCGCCCTCTTCGGGGGCGGCTTCTTTGTTTGCCAGAAGGCCGAGGGGAAGTAATGCAGATATCCAACACAGGGCTCAGCCTAATCAAGACCTACGAGGGCTTCAAGTCTCATCGCTTACAACTGCCCCGCCAACGACGCCACCATTGGCTACGGTCACCTCGTACACCTCGGTCCTATCTGCGGCGCAGCATCGGAGGCACAGTTTGCCGGCGCGATCACAGAGGAGCAGGGAACTACTCTGCCTCCAAGATTGAAAGGCGCCAGCAAGGAAAAGCGCTTCGCGAAAAGTTCTCACGCAATTCGCACGCGGAATGGAAACCTCGCTCGATGTCGCAAGACATAGTCAAACTGATCGAGGAATCGGACGCCGATCGGATCCCAGGTCTGATCCCGGTTAAGTATCAGAGGATGTCCGTATCCCCCTTCACGTTTTTCCGCGGCGCAGCAATCGTCCAGGCGCGAGACCTCGCGAATGCGCCCGTGTCGGGAATCACAGTCCAGGCATGTGGCGATTGACATTTGTCGAATTTTGGCGGCTTCGCCTCACCCGAACGAGTGCTGGTTTTCGACATCAATGACTTCGACGAAACCTTCCCTGGCCCATGGGAATGGGATATAAAGCGGCTTGGGGCCAGCCTGATACTGGCAGCCAGAGACCGCGGTTTTTCCAAAACCGTGGCAAAACAGGCGTCGTGCGCTGCGGCTGCGTCCTATCGCGAACGGATGGCTGAGTTCGCCGAAATGAGAGTGCTTGATGCCTGGTATTCCAAGGTCAAGCATCGACGCACTGAGAGAGCATTTCCGGAACAATCAGGACATGTCAACCCGGTTGTCCAAGAAGCAGAAGCAGTCTCGCTCGCAGAACTCTGAGGCTGTCATTCCCAAGCTCACTGAAGTCGTAAATGGGCATCGGACGATTAAGGACAATCCTCCGGTCATCTACCATTTCGAGGAATATGCTCGGAATGTCGAGAAGGGGCACGCGAAATTCATCGAGGAATACAAGAAGTCGCTGCAGACGGATAGACAGGAGTTGTTCGAGCGCTATCGGTTTCAGGACGCGGCAATAAAGGTTGTTGGAGTAGGAAGCGTCGGCACGCGTTGCTATCTCGCACTGTTTCTCGCTGGCGAAGATGACCCACTCTTTCTTCAAGTCAAGGAAGCGCGCAGATCCGTGCTGGAGTCGCCTCGCGGAAAGAGCCGCTATGCGCATCCGGGTCTCCGGGTTGTAGAGGGCCAGCGTCTCATGCAAGGCGCGAGCGACATTTTTCTCGGCTGGGCCCGCACCAAGACGCACGATTATTACCTTCGTCAGTTCCGCGACATGAAGGTGTCCGCGGAGGTCGAAACCTTTCGACCGGTCACTTTGGTTTCGTATGCCACCATGTGCGGTTGGGCTCTGGCGCGGGCTCATGCTAAAGCTGGTGATGCAGCAATGATCGCCGGATACCTAGGATCAACCGATCAGTTTGATAACGCCTTGGCGCGATATGCGGAAACCTACGCTGACCAGGCGGAACGTGACTTCGAAACCTTTCAGAAGGCCATTCGTTCCGGGCGTCTTTCGACGGATGCAGAAAAGGGCGCTGGCCTCGAGTTCTTGTTATAGCGAAAAATTTAGCTCCATTGCTCACGAGAGTAAGGACGTGTATCAGCGATGACAAGCAGTTGCATTGCTTTAGCGAGGCCCTGTGGAATGGCAAAGATCCCATCCGGGGCGGCCCGCCAAGGGCTCGACTTAAGCGGCGTGCATATCCCGCGTCGGTTCTCTCTTGGCAATGGCATCACGTTATCGCGTCACTCGTAATTATTGTGCGAATGACTTCGAGCCTCGCGACGCCGGAATCGACACACTCTACCCCATCGAGTCTGGCGAGGTATGTCAACTGCCGACCGTCGCGAGCCGCTAGACAGTCGCGTGTTCCAGCTCTTCAGTTTCCTCCTTCGCAAAGCCGCCTCTTTTACCGGCTTCCAGAAGCTGCTGTCCGTCGATGTGACCAAACAATTCGATCAGTTTCGCGACCACGCCGGTCCATCCGGTCTGGTGGCTGGCTCCCAGGCCCGCGCCGTTGTCGCCATGGAAGTACTCGAAGAATAAAATGTAATCCTTCCACTGGGGATCGGTCTGGAACTTTTCGGTACCTCCATACACTGGCCGCCGGCCCGATTTATCCCGCAGGAAGATCCGCTCCAAACGATTGGCTATCTCCCGGGCTACCTCGAACAGGTTCATCAACTTGCCCGAGCCGGTGGGACATTCGATCTTGAAGTTGTCGCCGTAATACAAATAGAACTGAAGCAGAGCACGAATGAGCAGCGCATTCACCGGCATCCAGATTGGCCCACGCCAGTTGGAGTTGCCGCCGAACATGCCGGTGTCGGATTCAGCCGGAAGGTAATTCACGCGGTATTCATGACCCTCGACGTTGACGACGTAGGGATGCTCGTCGTGATATTTGGACAGCGCCCGGATGCCGTGCGGACTGAGGAATTCGTTCTCATCGAGCATCCGCGTCAGAATCCGGCGCAACCTGCTCTCATTCACAAGTCCATATATGCCGCGCTCGCCATACCCCAAATGACCGGGCCCGGTTGCATGAATGCTGTCGAGCAGTTCGGGCATACGTCGCAAGCGTTCGAACAATATCTCAACCGCTCGTGGCACCAGTTCGCGCTGCCAGGGCTCGATAACGGTAGTGGCGCACAGGGGCAGCAGGCCAACCATAGAGCGAACTTTGAGCCGCTGTGCACTACCATCAGGGCGCCGCAGCACATCGTAGTAGAACCCGTCTTCCTCATCCCACATGCCTTCCGGCCCCGTCTGATTCATGGCATGGGCGATCCAAAGGAAATGGTCACCGAACTTGATGGCCATGTCTTCGTAGAACGGGTCGTTGGCCGCCAGTTCCACGGAAATCTCGGCCATGTTCTGACAGAAAAGTGCTACCCAGGCAGTGCCGTCTGCCTGCTCCAGGTGCCCGCCCGTCGGCAGCGGCGAGCTGCGGTCGAAGACGCCGATATTATCCAGCCCCAGGAATCCGCCCTCGAAGAGATTCTTGCCGAACCGGTCTTTGCGGTTGATCCACCAGCTGAAATTCAGCATCAGCTTGGCAAACGAACGCTTGAGGAACTCAAGATCGCCCTTCCCCTTCAACGCCTGTTCCGTCCGGTACAGGAAAATGGTGGCCCAGGCATGCACCGGTGGATTCACGTCGCTGAAGTTCCACTCGTAGGCCGGCATCTGACCGGTCGGATGGATGAAAAACTCCTGCAGCATCAGGTCGAGCTGTTGTTTGGCGAATTCCGGATCGACTGTGGAGAGCGCGATGGTGTGGAACGCCAGATCCCAGGCGGCGTACCACGGATACTCCCATTTGTCGGGCATCGAGATAATGTGGTTATTCACCATGTGGTACCACTCGGTGTTGCGCCCGACGCGTTCGCTCGGCTTCATCGGGTCCTCGCCATGTTCGGTGAGCCATTTGTCCACGTCGAAGAAGAAAAACTGCTTGGTCCAAAGCATTCCTGCCAGCGCCTGACGCATGACGCGGGCTTGATCTTCGCTGACCCGGGTTGGGGTTATAGGCTTTGTAGAACTCATCTGCTTCGCGCTTGCGGGTTTCCAGTATTTCAGCAAAGCTCTTGAACGGATCGCCAATGGCGGTAGGCGCCACATCCGTGAGGCGCAAGCGGACGGTGGCGGCCCTTCCGGCACCCACATTCAACTGATAATGTGCAGCAGATTTGGTTCCCGTTTTCTCGGGATTCACTGCGTCTTTCTTGCCCTCAACTACATAGTTGTTAATTCCGTCTTTGACATACGGAGACTGGTTGGCCGTGGCGAAGATCCGCTCGTTGTTCGTCTCATTTTCTGTGAACAGCAGTTCGGCATCGCCCTCGCAGTACAGATACCGCTCTCCCAGATCCGCGTGGGACGCGGCAACAACATGGTTGCCTTTCTGGCCGGAGACCTGCTTCAGGGACGGCTTGGGTGTATCGGGCCACCACGTCCAGGCGTTGCGAAACCATAGTGTCGGCAGGACGTGCACGGTGGCTGGCTCAGGACCGCGATTGACCACACTGATCTGGATCAGGATGTCCTCCGGAGATTCCTTGGCATACTCGACAAAAACGTCAAAGTAGCGATCTTCGTTGAAGACCCCGGTATCCAGTAGTTCGTACTCCATGTCGCCACGATTGCGCCGCCTGTTCGTTTCGATCAGATTGAGGTAGGGAAAAGCCGCCTGTGGATACTTGTACAGGTACTTCATGTAAGAGTGGGTGGGCGTGCTGTCGAGGTAGAAGTAGTATTCTTTGACATCTTCGCCGTGGTTGGCCTCACTGTTCGTCAGACCGAACGCACGTTCTTTGAGAATGGGGTCTTTGCCATTCCACAGGGCCACGCTGAAGCACAGGAACTGCTTCTCATCGCTGATGCCGGCAAGACCATCCTCACCCCAGTGGTAGGCGCGCGATCGGGCCTGATCATGAGTGAAGTAGTCCCAGGCATTTCCATCTTGGCTGTAGTCCTCGCGTACCGTACCCCACTGCCGCTCGCTCAGGTAGGGGCCCCATTTTCTCCAGGGCTTTTTGCTGGCGACTGGGTTTAGTTGGGATCTGGTGGACTCGAGTGTGGCTGCCTCTTGGAGTCTGGCTGATTCCGCATCTTGTGACATTTTGTTTCTCCTCTTGCTTGGCCGGTCGCCTCAAGTGAGCCGGGCTCGAACTTCGGCCTGATCCGCATTGCCATCCAATCAAAGCAGCAGAGTAATAAATAGTCTGTGACGTGCAGCACAGGGCTGCCGGCGATCGTCGCGCGACGATGAGAACGCTTCAATTGTGGTCCATTTCCATCAATATGACCACTAGAAGAACTTCTAGTCGCAATGAAAAACGAGAGGTTCGGCAACGCCGGCTCATCCTAAAGGCCGGCTACTATGCATAGTGCCGACATCTCCCAGGCTAATAATGTTACCGACCTAATGGCGGGTTTTTGATTGAACGTAGCCGAGCTTAACCAAGATCGATTCAGTCCTCTACAAGACAATGATCCGAAGGAGAGCGAAACATCATGAAGACAAAAGCGGTTGTGAACGTACGGGCGGTCATCCTGAGTTGCGCTCTTCTTCTGACTACTACGCATCTATATGCGCGAGAAAGCACCGACGTGATTGTAATGAAGAACGGCGACCACCTCACCGGCGAGATCAAAGGGCTTAATGCGGGTGTGCTCTACATGAGCATGGCCTACATACTGGGAACAAGCTCAGTTCAATGGTCGAATGTGGCTCGCCTGGAAAGCAAGCAATTATTCCTCGTCAAGACGGAGGACGGCTCGGTATACACCGGGACGCTCAATACCTCGAACACTCCGGGCGGCCGGCCTGTGGAGATTACGGTCGCAGAGACGTCGGGAAAAGAAGTGGTGATCGACAGTTCCCGGATCGTTCAAATGGACATGACCTCAAAGAAGTTCTTCCAGCGATTTAACGGCTACGTAAATACGGGAATCATCTACTCGAAAGGCAACCAATCGACGCAGTACAGCTTAGGTTCGCAGGTCACATACCCGCGAGAACGCTGGGCCGCGGCAGCCAGCTTCAACTCCACCTTGTCCGCAAGTACCGGCGCTAGTGCCTCCACCCGAAACCAGGTGGACCTCAACGCCTACCGTCTCTTGCACTGGAACAATTGGTACTATGAGGGCCTTGGTGGCTTCCTGCAAAGCTCGGAGCAGGGGATAGACCGTCAAACCACCTTTGGCGGTGGCGTGGGACGTTATCTGAAGAACACCAACCTGACGCGAATTTCGGTGCTTGCCGGCTTTGCCGGGCAGAACACGGAATATCAACAGAACATCCCTTCTCAAAACCTGCCGTCTGGCCTGATCGCTGGCAATTTGCAATTCTTCAGGTTCAACAAAACCAATGGCAACCTCAGCGCAGTGCTTCTGCCCGCCATCACCGAGCCCAGCCGCGTGAAGTTTAATCTGAACACGACTTATTACATCAAGCTCACTGGTAATTTGTCGTGGAATGTCTCGTTCTACGGCAACTGGGACAGTCGCCCTCCCGATGGCCTTTCCGGCAGTGACTACGGCTCCAGTTCGGGGCTCAGCTGGACATTTGGCAACAAGTGAACTTGGTCTGGCGCGCAAGCAAGAGCGTGACGGAATCGAGTCAGATGCAACTCGTTTGTCGTGTGAATCACGATTGTTCGTTGGAGTGCGCACGAGTTCGACGGTCCTCTGCGCGGCTAACAATAGCTTCAGCTTGCGTGGCCCAGTCAGCGCGGGGAGCGCGGTCCTGCGCCCAGCCCGAAGGCCCCAGCATCGCCGTAAGAATCGCCCCTAACAGCAATCTTGACTGAACTGTCATCGTCGCTATGGTGTCACCGTCGCCGCGCCGCAAGTCGCGCCCTTCTCATGTGTCCGGCAGGGAATGTTCCGTTCCTGCCTGCTGGGACTATTTTGCCGTCAAGGACGACTTCTCTTTATGGGCGAAATAAAAGTACGCTCCGACACTTAGAAAATTGACCAGCACCGCGATCACATTCCAAATGATCACCGGTCGCGAGGTAATCAATAAACCGTAGTAGACCCAGAGGATCTGAAAGAGGCCCATGATTGCCCCCATCCTGGGGTTCATGCCCGCGCTTGATCGACGCCTGAGCATCGCGGTCAAATCCGGTACCGCCGCAAAAGTCGTTCCAAAACCAGCCACTAAGCCGAGGACCTCTGAACGCTTAATATTGGGGTCAAGTAAGCTCTGAGTGTCATGCACAGCCAGGTCCTGGCAGCCGCAAAGGACTGCTAAGCACGGAAGAAAAACAGCAAACGTTACCCTGTTGAATCGGTTCATACCTACCTCCTCACGCTCATAGCGTGGATGTTACTTTCTAGCTCTCAGATGGTCGGCAAATAGGACGCACTCCTGTCGTGGATTTTCAGTACCTACAGGGCCGCAAAGCTGGAACGAACATCGTCCGCAACCGCAATTCCAGGCTAAGAAGCTGCTTTTCGGTCAAGCGATTGTTGGGCATGGCCAGGAAAACGCAATTCGAGCCATCACCGGACTCCTGGCATGAAGCCGCGGCAAACGCCTGCGGTTTCCTTCTCACCCGCAAATCGACAGCGCCTTACCGAAAAGCCACTCCCACAATCGAAACTCGTGCGCGAGGCGCTTCCGATCTTGCCTAGCGGTTATACGCCCAGAGCTACATCCCAGGATCAAAGGGGTGAATGCTACTTTTAGCCCTTACCTGAATCAGGGATGACGAAATCAGGGATCACGAACGATTTTCTGCTTAACACCCACGGCGGTGTGTTGCCAAAGTTGACACTGCCGAATTGCCCACAGTCCGAGGAACTTGAAGAGGCGGAGGCTGAGTCACTCATTCGCCGATTACCAATGTATACCTGGTGGCAAACCAAAGATTTATTGACACTGCTTACAAATAGCGAGTAGCTATGCGAGGGCATTCCCCATTCGGCTTAATCGAGCAGTTTCCTCATCCGAGTTTGAGACTCGAAAGGTTGCGCTATGTGCTTCGTCGCGTACGTTAAAAGGTTCTGTCGGCACTCCTTCCCCAAGGTTGAAGCACTGAATAGCCTCAGTGGACCGCCGGTCAAAGTAATCTTCAGCACATTGGTTCTGTTGCTCTGCTCGCAAGTTGCCACTGTTCCCTCTGTGGCGCAGAGCTGCCCTGTTAACACGCCACACATTCAGGGAGTGTGGCGAACGTTGCCTTACCTGATGCCTATCAATCCGATCTCTGCAACCTTGCTGCACACAGGCAAGGTTCTGATCGTCGCCGGATCAGAGAACGACGCTTCCAACAACTCCACGGGAGCGGAGAGCTACCGGAATGCTGTTTGGGATCCAACGGCACCGACGGGAAATGGAATAACGGTCCAAGAGATCCAATACGATGTCTTTTGCAGCGGCACGGCTGCTTTACCAGATGGTCGATCTCTGGTGATCGGCGGAACATCGGATTACTCATTCAAGGGCGATAATCGCGCCTCGATTTTCGATCCAGTCACCACTCAGTTCGTGCAGTCTCAAAGCATGGTAAACGGCCGATGGTACGGCTCGGCCACGGCGCTCGGCGATGGGCGCGTGATGGCTTTCTCCGGCCTGAATCTGAGCGGCGGCACTAACAACACAACCGAGATTTATGACCTTCAAAACGCGGGGGCAGGTTGGTCGAGCCCGGTTACCGCTCCCTTTTCTCCTCCTCTTTACCCACGAATGTTCCTGCTGCCGAGTGGAAACGTGTTTTATGCGGGGACGGAGTCATCCTCTGCCTGGATATTTAATCCGGGGGCTGGGACCTGGGCGCAGTCGGCGACAAGCACGATGAACAGGTCTTACGGTTCCAGTGTTCTTCTTCCACTTCTTCCGCCCAACTATACGCCGAAAGTGATGAATTTAGGCGGTGGTGGCAATCCTGCGACATCCAGCACGGAGATCATCGATCTTTCCGCCGCCACGCCAAGTTGGAAACCGGGACCGAGCATGTCAACGGGCCGCATTCAGATGAATGCGACCATCCTGCCGAATGGCAAGGTGCTTGCCGAGGGCGGCTCGTTGAATAACGAAAGTCCCGATACTCCGGGCAAGAGAGCGGATATCTATGACCCCGTTGCAGGGACGATGAGTTCCGGCGGCAGCGCAGCATACTCTCGGCTATACCACTCGACAGCATTGCTGCTGCCCGATGCGACTGTCTTGAGTATGGGCAGCAATCCAAGTTCTCGTGGTCGCTACGAGCCGGCGATTGAGATCTATACTCCGCCGTATCTCTTTGATGCAAACGACAATTTGATCACCACGAATCGGCCAGTGATTACAAGCGTCACGTCGGGCGCTCTCGGTTATAACGCAACATTTTATGTGAATTACACGAGCGTCTCACCGATCAGTTCCGCCGTGCTGGTCCGTCCCGGTTCAGCAACGCACGCATACGACATGGACCAGCGCCTGATCGGGTTGTGTGGTCCATCGCCGGAGCCAGCGTGCGTTGGCTCGGGCTCTCTGAACCTGATAACTCCGCCCAACGGCAATATTGCACCACCGGGCTATTACATGCTGTTCCTGCTTGACAGTGCCGGAGTGCCATCGGTGGCACAGTTCATTCAGATCTCGCCTTATGCATCAGCGCCTCCCAAGGGCATCATCTCGACGCCTTCTTCGGACGTGACAATTGGGGCGGGAATGTCTGTGTCTTTCGGAACAACATCGAGTTCGGCCAAGTATTCGTGGGTATTCCCCGGGGGGTCGCCGGCAACTTCAACGTCGCAGACTCCGGGAAACGTCACCTTCAGTAGACCAGGAGAATACGTTACTTCACTCACCGTAGTTGATGCCATTGGCAACTCCGATCCGAACCCGCCTACACGGACGATCTCGGTTCTACCGACGAGTGCCGATTTCGACATTTCAGTCAGCCCCTCGGCGAATACCGTGCAGCCCGGCCAATCGACCACATTCAACGTGACGATCACGCCCCTCAGCGGATTCAGCAGTCCCGTAAGCCTGAGCGTCGGAAGCGAATCGGGGTTTCCCGCAGGAATTACGAGCGGAGGCTTCAGCCCGTCGTCGATCTCCGGGAGCGGCTCGTCAATCCTTACGATGAACACGATGACCAGCGCCGCACCTTACGCCCTCTCACTGACGGTTACTGGAATCTCCGGTACGATCACTCACACTGGCTCGACCACGTTATTAGTGAATCTTGCAGCGCCTGCCAGCCTGAGCGCCACGCCCAATAGCAACGGTCAGGTTGCCCTTTCGTGGCCTGCATCGGTTTCAGCAAGTAACTATCACTTGAAACGCTCGCTATCCAGTGGTGGGCCGTATGTCACAGTGGCCTGTACAAGCAGCACCAGCTATACCGATTCAGTTCTCGCTAATGGAGTGACCTATTACTACGTGGTCTCAGCGGCATACACAGCGAATCCCGATGCAGGCGGGGAGAGCGCCGACTCAGCAGAGGCGAGCGCTACGGCGCAAATACAAGTAGTGGTGCCGGCGGCACCATCGAACGTCACAGCGTCAACTGGCAATCCAAAGGGATCAGTCAGCCTGCGCTGGACTCAATCCGTGACTTCAGGAGTTACGCAGAACTATATCTACCGTCGGACCAGTACTGGATCGTATACCTCGACACCAACAGTTAAGATTTCCGCCACGACAACATACCTGGACAATAAGCTTTCCAGCGGCACAACTTACTGCTATGTGGTAAGCGCCGTCAACAGCGCCGGCGAGAGCGCGAAATCGCAGCTGGAGGCGTGTGCTCGTGCGAAGTAGACAGAAAACGATGCTGCGATGAAATGGCGCTGCTTGAACCGTGGTGCGCTGAACTGCGGGTCGAACTCCCGCTCATGAATCGCAATCGGGTAGTCGTTCAACTGCCAATCTGGCTTACGAAACGACACACAACGCTTCCAAAGAGCTGCAATCCGATCTACCGGGCCGATGGTACGTGAGTGGCTCATTCCAGAACAGTTTATGCCCCAAGCACGTCCGCTAGCAGACCTCCGTGGTCGCGTAGAGAACGAAAAACGGGGTTTTCGGCAA
>CAVRHK010000002.1:0-18229 GCA_963720955.1 uncultured Acidobacteriaceae bacterium
AATGGAGCCGATGAGCGGAGTTGAACCGCTGACCTACTGATTACGAATCAGTTGCTCTACCAACTGAGCTACATCGGCCTATCGCTCTATTCTAGCGGCTTCGAGGCTATCCGCCAAATTACGAACCGGGACCAACTCTGGCGTCAGCCAACCGAAGGCCCCACCCCACTGGGGCAAACCGCCTCAACGTATCGGCTGAACGCCTCGTCGCCGCGAGCGCCCGCGAGCGCCTGCAGTTGCGCAACCTGCACCGGCTCAAGTTTGTTGGACACAATGCAACCGAAGGCCTGTGCCTCCGCGGCGAACCGCTGCGGCGCCTCCGGAAGACTATCCCGGCCGCTCATACGGAATGACGCCGGCGTCCGAGGGCCGAACATCAGCGAACGCGCCAGCTCGGGCCACCGCTCCAAATCGGGCTCGACTCCAGCGGCGCGCGAAAAAAGCAACCCCATCGTGTCGTTGAAGACGAGTTGCGGGCCATCCCTGCGTTTCCGGTACTCCGCAACTCCAGCTTCGAGCTCGTCCTTAGTTGGCGCGGCCAACGCTCCGCTCATCGTGTACGCAATCCACCGCGCCTGCAGCTCAAGCACGGGATAGTAGGGACCAATAAGCTCGTACATCCCGACGAAAGCCAGGCCAGGCAGCTCTGGATGAAAGGTGAACTTGTGAAGATCCAGATGCTGCGCGTCGGCGTCAAGCGTCCGCCGTATGTCCTCGCTTAAAAACGGAAGATGCAGATGGTAGCCCGTGCCGAAGAGGATCGCGTCAAAATCCTCGGCGCTTCCGTCGGCAAAGCGCACCGTCTTGCCCTCCACGGAGCCAATCCACGGCTTGACCACGATTCGCCCCTCGGCCACCAGGGGAAGAAAGAACTGGCTCATCGTGATCCCGGCCTCGAACACGTCGTCCGCAGGCTTCGGCGCTCCGTACTGCTGGGGATTGCCCGCCACCGAGAGCACAAATTGCTTGAACCCCGCGCTCAGCGCAGTCATCGGAAATGACTCCTTACTTAGCGCTGAGAAGCGGGTGAAGGCGACGTGGTCGAGCGGCACTCCGTTGACCAGCTTCGGCAGCACATACCGCTGTCTCCGATTGGTGAGGACCACGCGAGCAGCACCGAGAGTTGCCAGGTCGCTCGCAATCTCCACCGAACTGATCGCGCAACCGCCTACCAGCACCCTTAGACCGCGGTACTCCTCAGGACGCTTGTACGAAAAGGTGTGCCGCACACCGCCTGACCCGGAGAAAGACCCGAGTCCCGGCACGTCGGGAATCCTCGGCTTGTTATATCGGCCACTGGCGATCACGACTCGGTCAAATCGCTCCTCTCCCTCGTCGGTGCGTACAACCCAGCCGTGGTTCGCATCGCAGCGAAGCTCACGCACCGGCGTCTTCAGTCGAACATGCCGCGCGAGGTCGAACATCGCCGAATAACGCTGGAGATAGTCCCCCATCGCCTCGTTCGTTGGATAGGTCGGGGAAGCAGTGTCATGCGGCAGATCGCTGAACGAGGTGTTGATCCGGCTCGTATTGGTCCGCATTCCTGGCCATACGCCGCTGTGCCCTGGATCGGCGCTCCACTGTCCGCCGATGCGCTCACCCTGCTCGAAGATGACGGGCTCAAAGCCCTCTGACTGTAGATAGCGTGCGGCCACGAGTCCGCCCGGCCCGGCCCCGATGACGGCTACCTTTTCCATCGACTCACTCCCATCTCCGGCCAGCACCGACCGGGACTGATTACGCCAGATGATGTTTTCCCTTGGGCCCGTTGGGAACGGTTGCACGGCTACACGGAGAGTCTCTGCCGCCGGTAGTTCAAAATTCGCACTCGCCCGCAGGACAAGGACGCCAGTCACAGTGGTCGAGAACGTCTCACGCTAACACGCTGTCCCCGAAGGCGGCCAGTCTACTGCATCGGCACAAACTTGCCGTCACAAGTAAACGCAGCCTCCTTGGTGGTCGCGCCGGAAGCATTAGAAGCAGGCACGGCCTTCGCCGGAACCACCTTGATATCAGTCGCGCTGAAATCAAGATTGGTCCCCAGCGGTCCCAGCGTCACCGTCGCATAGTGTCCATGCACCTGTGCCGGCGTGGTTCCCTCGATCTTCAACCCGTCCAACGTCACCTCGGTGCGATGCTCATCGTTCAACCCTGCGATCAGCACATCCCCCGGAGTCGTGTCGATCACATTGCGTATCGTGATCGCCTTGTAGTCCGGTATCCTGTCGCCCGTATACTTCGGATCCTCAAAGCCTTCAGTCGTCTGGTTCGTGTAGTAGGGGCTGATCGCAATCGGGTTCTTCACGCCCCGCATACAGATATTCTGGTAGGTCAGATCATGCACCGGCCCACCCCGCGTAACATTGCTCTTGATGCGGATGCCGCTGGTCGTGTTGTCCTCGGTCAGTCCATCCACCAGCAGATAGCTGTCGCCGCTGTACGTCTCGCTCCCGATCGACATCCCGTGGCCGCTATAAAAGTGGTTGTCGAGCACACTCATGTGCGTCGTTCCCGTCTTGATCGCAATATTGTCGTCGCCGTTGTCGATCCAGCTATGCGCCACCGTGACGTTGGTCGAAGAACCCGGATCGATGCCGTCCGTATTCCGCGCATCAGTCCCCTTCTTCGTCGGAGTCAACAGGTGTACCCCCCAAGCCGTAAACCCGTTGGTTTGATTCACACTTACATGAAAGTTCGTCGAGTTGTGCAGCGTGATCCGGTACAACACCAGTCCATCCGCATGGCTCGCCACGATCATCCGCGTCGTAAAGTAGCGCTCGTTCTTCGGCTCAGCCTTGCGCGCCATCTCCCACCAGCTATAGTCCTTGCCCAGGATCTTCGCGTAGCCGCGCCCGTCGATGACTCCGTCACCCATGATCCCAACATCCTTCGCATCAACAATGCTGATAAACGGTCTGCAGCCGCCGCGTGGCGCGGGACGCTGTGGCGCAGGAAACACGGCCGGAGGTGCGCCCACCGCAATCGTGCCGCACAGTCCCGGCGTTGCGTCCGGGTTCTTTACCTCATAGAGCGCTGCGTCACGCGATCCAAACAACGTCACCCCTTCATCGATAAGCAGCGTGACCCCGGTGCGCATCTCCAGTGGGCCCGACAAAAACGCATTGTTGCCGCTCGACGGCTTCAACTCCACCGCCATTCCTGGCTTGCACTTATCCAGCGCACTCTGGATGCGCGCCGTATCAAGCTTGCTCTCGTCCGACTCAGCAAGTTTGTCGCTTACCGAGCGAAGCTGTGCCGGCAACTGTACGCATGACTGCGGAATCTTCGGTTCAGTCACCTGCCGCGTGTCCTGAGCCATCGCTGTCGCTGCCATGGTCAACAGCAGCAACGCAATCACACCACACGATTTATCTTCACAGATACGCATGCCGATCCACTTCCACATCTGGTCCTACCTCCGCAAGCCGCTTTGCCAAACTAGCACAAGCGAGTGACGCAGGTCACTGCATCCAGAATATGGATTCGGTCCGGATCGTTCGCATCAAAAACGGCGTCATCGGTTCCGACTCCCACCCATATCACGATCACCAGAAAGAAAAGTGCGATCACTCCTGCATAGCAGTCGGCAAAGTATGAGACATCGAGTGCTTTTGTTCGTAGCGCCTCGTACCTCTACTCATACTCCATGCATCGGCAGCTTTCGCACTACGGGCTTCCCTATCAAGGGGATTTTCTAAAATCGCCGCCCACTTCGGGGGACTTCGGCGCAATACAATTACCCGAAAGTTGTATACAGAAAAGCGAAGAGGCCACCCGGCAACAGGGTGGCCTCTTCTTTAGGGAGAATAGTTCCAACGGAGGCAAAGCCATCAGAACTTTCTGGCGAAATACTAAGTTTGGCAAAATACCGTGTCAAGGCCAAATCTCGCCCGCTGTAAGTCTTTGGTGAGGAGGTAGTTACGGGGGTTACTGAATCGTAAACATCTCCTCGAATATTCTCCCTTCATTCGCTTTAACCGGTCCGACCATATATCAAAGGGCTATCGTATCAGCCGCTTAGCCACGCCGCTGCACTGCTCCCAGTGCACAAACAGCCTGTCCTACTGGTTTGCCCGCGGTCCGTTCGACTGAATCGGGGCCGGACGGCCGCTCAAGTCGATCCGCAGGAACTCCGGTTCGGTTGCCGCCGGTTTGCCTTGCATCACCCGAATCGCAGCCCTCGCTCCGCCGAAAAACAACGCCAGCACCACCGCAGCCAGCGCTCCGAGTCCACAAAAAACAAGGATGCTGGTCAACAGGCTCACCGTCTTCCGCACCTCGGAGTGGAACTCTGGTGGCACCGGCTTGTTCCAAGTCACCTCATTTAGCAGGTGAATACTCTCCACCATCTCCTGCGCCTCCGCCGGTTTCCAAGCGCCCGTCGTCATCAACACCAGCGGACCCTCTCGCCGCAGCTTCACCGTGCCCGCCGACGACCCCTGCCGGTTCATTTCTGCCTCAATCTGCCGCCCGTGATCTCCCGCGATCTGCGGTGTCGGATACAGCAGCATCGTCAGCGCACCCTTACCCTCGTACTTCGCCGTCACGACCTCGGCGGCCTTGTCGAACCCAACGATCTCCGACGGCACCGTCGCACCCATCGCCTGATAACCCAACGGTCCCACCGCGTACCTCACCGTATCTCGCTGTAACCCCTTCGCTGGCAGATACGTCGGTAGCAGTGGAGGCATCCCCTTCGTTCCACCCACCTTCGGCAGACCGATCTGCACCGTCTTCAACAGCGCTGCAGCCGACTCCGGATAAAGCTTCAAATTCGACACCACCACCGAAACACCGCTCAGCATCGCATGCTCCGCGCCGTTCCTTCGCAGATAACTGTAAGCCGCATAGGCTCCAGTCGCATCGTCAAACTGATACACCGTCACCGTTCCACTGGGAACCGTTCCGTTCGCCACAGAACTCTCGGCCGTCCCGCGCTCATATCTCTTGATCCCGTCCTCCATCAGAACAGGCCCATCGGTCCCAACCCACGACGGAACACCGTTGCCCGCAGCATGGTCCGGCCCCGTCCGTAACGCCTCCGGTAGCAACGGAGGCGGAGGTATCGCCAATACCGTTGTCCCTCCCTGCCCATAGAGCGAAGTAGCCGGCGCACCCACCAGCACCAGACCCAACATCACCCGCGGTATCGCCGAAATCCGAGAAGAAACTCCCATACGAAAGTCAGACTACACCAGGGCGATAAAGTAAGCCTAGAGTCGACCCCGCTCAGTCGTTGGGTCAAATCTCTTGATCACCAACAATTCAAAAAGGTTGGTGACTGCAGGCTAAAAATGCAAACAGGAAACGAAATTTCCTAGAGCGATGACAAAGCTCAGATAATTCGCCATTTTGGCGTTTACACTTGCGTGACAAATCGCCATTGTCGGGTCTTACTTTCATTTGACTCGACGACCACAGCTCCCTGACAACTGATTTTTCTGCGGCGGCTACGCTTGCCGAGGATTCCAACGCAGTTCCTCCCCGCCTGCGATTGATCCAGGGCTCGAGTCTGCCATCCTCGGCGGCTCGAGCACCTTCCTGGGCCCGCGGGGCAATTCAAAAAGGAGCTCAACGATGAAATTTTTTTCTAGCCGGGCTGCGGACGTAGCAGTTTTCCTGCTGTTATCGTCTGCCGTCTTCGCACAGCACTACACTCAGGTAAATCTTGACGCAAACGTCTCCGGGGCTGCGGAGGCAGCGGATCCTCAACTGGTTAATGCATGGGGCCTTGCTCGTACCTCGGGCAGTATGTGGTGGGTGGCCGATGAGGCCACGGGGTTCGCCACACTGTACGACGGACCGGGAGCAAAACAGAAACTTGTTGTCACGATTCCGAAGTCCGACCCCAACGACAAGACGTTTCCAACCGGCACGCCGACCGGGGCGATCTCCAACGCGAACACGACGGATTTTCCTGCCGCTCCTGGTAAGCCGGCGGCGTTTATCTTCGCGACTCTCGATGGCTCGATCGCCGCATGGAACCCAAACGTCGGTCTTGCGCCCGGGGCTAGTGCTCCCTCCACCAATGCTGTGACTGTTGCGCGTGGCGCTGCTGGCTCTGGCTACACGGCGCTGACTACGGCGTTCATTGATGGCAACCGCTATCTGTACGTTGCTAATTTCCTTAAGGGACGGATTGACGTGTATGACAATGCGTTCAAGCCGTATCAATTGAAGGACGATGATGACGATCGTCACGACCGCGACTACGACGATGATCGGCACGGTCGCGATGACAAACCGTTCACCGATGATCGTCTTCCACGTAACTTTGTGCCGTTCAATGTGCAGGCCATCGGTAACGACCTGGTCGTTACGTATGCGCTGCACTTTGCGGGTAATCCGTTTGAGACCCCGGGGCCTGGCCTGGGCTATGTGGATATTTACTCATCGAGGGGCAAACTGCTGCGGCGGCTTGAGCATGGCGACTGGCTGAATGCGCCGTGGGGAGTGACGCTGGCTCCGCTGGACTTCGGGCGCTTCAGCCACCGGCTGCTGGTGTCGAACTTTGCGGCGGGGGGAACGACGCAGTCGGCGGGATTCATCTCTGCGTACGATCTCGACACGGGCAAGTTCGAGGGTTTGCTTGAGGACGAGACCGGAAAGCCGCTCTCCATCAACGGCATCTGGAGCATGAGCTTTGCTAATAGCGCGACGGCCAACAGCTACGACCCCGATGAGGCGCCTGCGGCAGAACTCTACTTTACCGCTGGCCCCAACCAGGGCACTGGGGGGCTCTTCGGATACCTGATACCTGTGGCTACGGAGCAGGTACAGGGCAACTCGCAGTAACGAATCACCACTCAACTTAATGAGGGCCGTGGGACGGGAGTCCATGGCTCTCAATTTTTTTAACGAGCTCTTGGCAGCGTGCCATTACCGAAAAATACTTAAGCATTCACTTGACAATGAGCGAGTATATACGATACATACTTAAGCAAGTACTAAACTATCCCCCTTTGTAGGAAAGAAGGTTGATTATGACAAATGTTATGGAAAAGCTATCTGTTACTCACAGCACGTTTGTTATCGAGCGCAGTTATCCCGCCACGCCTGAACGCGTGTTCGCCGCTTTCGCTGACCCGGCAAAGAAACGCCGCTGGTTCGCTGAAGGCAGGGAGTTTGAGATGGATTTTCGAGTGGGCGGAAGCGAACACTCCCGGTTCAAAATGAAGGATGGCACTCCGCTGGCGAACGATACGAGCTATCACGACATTGAGCCGAACCAGCGGATTGTGTTTGCTTACACGATGAGCGTCGCTGGGAGACGCATCTCGACCTCTCTGTCCACGATTGAGCTGGTACCTACGGAGAAGGGTACGGACTTCGTCTACACGGAACAGGCGGCGTTTTTTGAAGGCTCCGACGGTCCGAAGATTCGTGAAGCGGGCTGGAGCGGGCTGTTTGAACAACTGGCAAAAGAGTTGGCGAGATAATGAACGATTTTTTGGGAGGGGCTCGAACCCATGCCTAGACAGAAGGTCAACATCGACCGTGTCTTCCACGCGCTCGGCGACCCGACTCGCCGGGCGATCGTGGAGAGGTTGAGCGAGGCGCCGATCTCGGCGTCGCACCTGGCGACACCTTTGAAGATTACGGTGGCCGCTGTCGTGCAACACTTGCAGATATTGGAGAAGAGCGGGTTGGTGCGTACTACCAAGGCTGGGAGGGTGCGCACCTGCAGCATTGAACCGAAGGGGTTTTCGGTTGCGGAGGAGTGGATCGGTGAACGACGGTCGATGTGGGAGAAGCGGTTCGATCGATTGGGGGATTTTCTTGCGGAGCCGGAGGAGTAGGTCTTGTCTTTGTGAGAATGGCGGGATTGACTGGCGGATTCTCATTTACAAATAGATCATGCAGTAACAGGAGAATGATCGATGTACGACATGGCAAATTTGAAGAAGTTGAAGACCCTGGGCAAGGGCGCACCAGCGGCGATGGATGCTTTTCGGGCGTTCGATAAAGCGGCAATGGCTGATGGTGTTGTGCCGAAGAAATATAAGGAGCTGATTGCTCTCGCGGTAGCGTTGACGACGCAATGTCCCTATTGCCTGGAGATACACCGTGGTAGCGCCGTGGCTGCAGGCGCCTCGCCGGAGGAGATCGCGGAGACTGCGTTGGTGGCGGCCGCATTGCGTGCGGGAGGGGCGGTCACGCACGCATCTCACCTGGTCACGGAGGGCGTCGAAAGGCACGGGTGAGGAATCGCGATTACGGACAGCAAGATTGAGGGCCGGTTGGTCTGGCCAGTTGCACGGACCAATGGGCCCACTCTGTTTTCGAACGGCATTTCCGGTTTGCAATCACGATCCGGTGATTGCACGGGACATCTCCAATTCGATTAGGGTTGGATCGTTTGGATATGGTTCGGTGCGTCCAGTGAAGGTGAAGCCTAGACGCTGGTAGAAGGAAATCGCGGGTTGGTTGCTGTTCGTCACCATGAGTTGCAGCGTGCGGGCGCTGCGCTGAGACGCCCACCTGAAAATCTCGTTGACCAGGAGACGACCAACTCCCTGATGACGATGTGTGGGTGCTGTCCAAATGGAGATCAGCTGGGCTCGCGATGCGTCGGCGTGGTCGAGATAAGAGCCCGCGATGCCCACTGCTATTCCCTCACCCATTGCGAGGAGGAGAATCGAGGTTTCACCGTTCGAACGTTTTGCCCGTTCGACCCAATCGGCATCGATGAAGAGAGACTCCCGTGCGTAAGTGGATCCGAAGGCGCTTGGCGTGTCTTGAAGTGCGCGGAGACGAGCGGCTTTGAAGATCGATGCGTTCTGCGGCGTGATGGATTCGATAGCGATCATTGCGACGTTATCTGGTGGCACCGAGTTGTTTGAGCTTCGTGCGCAACCGCTGGAGATCCTGGGGTGAGAGGTAGCGGCCGTCGGCGATGACTCCGGCGATCTTGCGCGTGTTGGCGATGTCGTCCAGAGGGTTGGCTTCGAGGAGGACGAGATCGGCGATTCTGCCGGGCTGGACGGTGCCGTAGTCGTTGCGCTTGTTGTAGAAGATGGCGGGGTTGAGGGTGGCGGTCTGGAGGGCCTGGAGTGGTGTAAACCCGGCCGCGACGAAGCGCTGCAGTTCGAGGTGGAGGCTGATGCCCGGAAGGACATCGACTCCTGCCGGGGTGTCGGTGCCGGCGAGGAACGGGACGCCGGCGGCGTGGAGTTTGCGAACGATGTTGAGCTCGTGGATCACGAATTTTTCGCGGACGGGGAGCGGGTCGGTGTCGAGGGATTTCATGATGCCCTTTTGCGCGGCGGGCCAGTGTTTGTCGACCCAGGTGTGCGGCGCGTAGGCGAGATCGGGGTCTTTGGTGTAGTTGATGGAGTCGACGAGCCACTGGCCGCGCTCCCAGTAGAGTGTGGGGCATTGCCAGACGTGATTCTTTGCGATGAGGTTGATGATGGCGGCTTCGCGGGCGGGGTCGTAGGTGTCGAGAAACATGCCTACGGTCTTTTTGCCGGTGAGGTATTTGGTTTCGTCGGGTGAGCTGGCTTCGAAGATGCCGATGAGGTGCTCGAAGGTGCGCTGGTGGGCGGCGATGGCTTCGGAGGCGCGGATGGCGTCGGGGACGTGGCCTTCGAAGGGGATGCCAACTTTTTTAGATTCGTCGGCGATGGCGAAGTAGGCTTCGCGGGGGACGCCGGACTGGACCTTGATGAAGTCGACGCCGCGAGTCTTGAGCATGTCGACTGCTTTGCGTCCGTCTTCGGGTGTGGCGATGGCGATGGCGGCTTTGTAGTGGGATTTGGGGCCGTCGAGCATGGGGCCGGAGACGATCATGCGTGGGCCGAGGAGACGGTGCGCGGCGATCTCGTCGCGGGCGTGGAGGACGGGGTCGAGCGCGCTGCCCATGTCGCGGACTCCGGTCACTCCGTTGGCTAGGAAGAGGGGGAGGACCAGGTCAGTGCCGTCGGCGGCGGTCGAGTCGAAGTAGACGTGGGTGTGCATGTCCCAGAGGCCGGGGATGAGGTACTGGCCTTTGGCGTCGATGACTTGTCCAGCCTTTGGTTTGAGAGTCGTGGAGCGAGCGATGCTGGTGATGCGGTTGCCGTCGATGACGACGGTGGAGTCGGGCTGGGTTGCGCCGGTGACGGTGTCGATGATGGTTGCGTGGGTGATGGTGAGAGTTTGCGCGTTGGCGCAGGGGGACAGGGAGAGGATGATGAGAAGTTTTCGGAGGGTTCGCACAGATTGATGGTATCGCGGGGGTATCACGAGTTCGCGGCGGTTGATGTCTGCGATTTGCCTGGTGTGCACAGAGTTGAACGTGCGACGTTGCAACATTCCTATTGATTTACCGGGCAGGTTACGGCTGTTGAGACTTTCAGAGCGTCCAAGGTGTAGGGGTTTAGGTTGATCGAGACGGTTATGGAGTCCGCGGCGATACAAGGGCCGCACTGGTGGAGGAGACGATGGTTTATGTGGACTGTTGCGGTGTTTCTGCTTGTGGCGATTGCGGGGGCCGTTGCGGTGAGGTGGGGGCTGCAGCAGGTTCAGCCGATGCTGCGGCGAAAGGTGGTCGAGACGCTTTCGGTGCGGTTTCATAGTCCGGTGGAGTTGGATCGGCTTTCGTTGTCGATGAGCAGAGGCGTCATTGTGACTGGGGGTGGGTTGCGGATTCTTTATCTGGCGGGACCGACGAAGCCGGACGCCCGTCCAAATGCGCCGCCGATGCTGGTTGTGGATAGCTTTGAGTTTGGGACGGGATGGAGGGAGTTGCTGCGGCCGACGACGCGGGTGGTGTCGGTGAAGGTGCGCGGGTTGCATGTGAATATTCCGCCGAAAGAGGAGCGCGGGATAGCGATGCCGGACGATCCGAAGCGGAGAGGGCAGCCGGTTCTGGGGATTGCGGTAGACCGAATTGAGTTCACGGATGCGAAGGTGGTGATTGAGACGAGCAAGCCGGAGAAGAAGCCGCTGGAGTTCGCCATTCGGAGCCTGGTGTTGACGGACGTTGGGGCGAAGCAGCCGTTCAACTATGAGGCGCTGCTGGTGAATCCGAAGCCGGTTGGCGATGTGCGTTCGAAGGGGCGGTTTGGGCCGTGGCAGAATGACAATCCTCGGGACACGCCGCTGGATGGAAGCTATGAGTTCACGCATGCGGACCTGTCTTCGATTCATGGTATCGGAGGAGTTCTGTCTTCGACTGGAACCTTTGGTGGAACGCTGGGGAACCTTGCTGTTGAAGGTGTGACTGACACGCCGGACTTTCGGCTGGATGTGAGCGACCATGGGATGCCGCTGAATACGGAGTTCACTGCGGTGGTGGATGGGACGACTGGAGATACGTGGTTGAACGCGGTGAAGGCGCGGATCGGGCGATCGGAGTTGACGGCGACAGGTGCGGTGACCCGATCGACGACGGTGCCGGGACACAGTACGGATCTGCATGTGGTGATGGGGAAGGGGCGGATCGAAGACATGCTGGCGCTTTGGATGAAGGGGAGCCCAACGCTGATGCGAGGCGCGCTGGCGACGAAGGTGCATGTGGAGATTCCGCCGGGGCCAGTGAGCGTGTCGCGGAAGATTCGGCTTGAGGGGACGTTCGCGATTACGGGAGCCATGCTGAATAACGCGAAGATGCAGGAGCAACTGGACGCCATGAGCATGCGGGCGCAGGGCAAGCCGAAGCTGGCGAATGCGCAGGACGCCAAGGTGGTGGCGTCGTCGATGAGTGGACGGTTTTCTCAGGCTGATGCTGTATTGCAGGTGAGTGAGTTGCAGTACCAGATGCCGGGCGCGCAAGTGCAGATGGAAGGAAAGGTGGAGTTGGTTGGGAGTACGTTTGCGTTTCACGGAAAGGTTAGGACTGAGGCGACTGCGTCGCAGATGACGACAGGATGGAAAAGTCTGCTGCTGACGCCGTTCGACAAGCTGCTGAAGAAGAACGGGGCAGGTGTGGAGTTGCCGATCAAGGTGACGGGGACGGGGTCTACGTATGACCTGCGGCTGGATTTTCCGCATGACACTCATGCGCCACCGGGACTGACAAGTCCTCCGAAATGAGTGATGTACTTGTTATGGTGCTTCGGTTGGAGAGACAACGGAGAGACGCTCTGCTAGTGTCAATCTTGAGAGTTTTAAGCTGGTGAATTTACTCGGAGTTTGATGTCGGGACAGCCACAACTTTACTCAACACCTGAACCCGACGTGGAACGGGCGCCGTCGAGCGACAACGACGTGACGAAGCGGACCGCGCCGGTCTGGTTGCAGCGGCTGTCGCTGTTTGTGCTGGTCCTCTTCTGTGTGTATCTGGGCGTACTGGTGATGGTGCTGCCGTGGTGGACGCGTATATGGGACCGCAATGAATTTATTCTGGCCCGTCCATGGCTGGCGGCGGTGCTGCATAACGGCGCAGTGCGAGGGATGATCTCGGGGCTGGGACTGCTGGATATCTGGATCGGTATTTCTGAGGCGGTACATTATCGCGACTACCGTGGATAAGGACAGATTGGATAAAGAGGCGATGGCGCGAGAGGAGCCTGATGAACTGGATTCAGCTCCGCTGGCCTATGAGAATCCTGAGTTTTTGAACTCGCCTGATGGGCGGCTGTTGCGGATCATGGCGGAGTACCAGGAGCCGATGGCGCGGTTTCGGCGGGAACGGATTCAGGACACGGTCGTGTTCTTCGGGTCGGCGCGGTTCAGGGCGCTGGATGTGGCGAGCTCGGAGCTGGAGCTGCTGGCGAATACTGGTTCGGCAGAGCCGGCGCCGCACCATGAGCAGCCGGCCAGGCCAGGGGAGATAGAGAGCGGCGAGCCGAGCCGGCTGAAGCTGAAGCTGGCTGAGGCAGCGGTGGAGATGGCTCGATACTATGAGGACGCACGACGGCTGGCGGGGATGGTGTCTACGTGGTCGCAGACGCTGCCGGGACGAAGGCATCGGTTTGTGGTGACCTCGGGAGGTGGGCCGGGGATTATGGAGGCGGCGAATCGCGGGGCGTATGAGGTTGGTGCAAAGACGATCGGGTTAAACATACGGCTGCCGTTCGAGCAGCATCCGAACCCGTACATTACGCCGGAGCTGAACTTTGATTTTCACTACTTCTTCATGAGGAAGTACTGGTTTGCGTATCTCGCGAAGGCGCTGGTGGTTTTTCCAGGCGGGTTTGGGACGCTGGATGAGATGTTCGAACTGCTGACGCTGGCGCAGACGAAGAAGCTGGCAAAGAAGATCACGGTGGTGATCTACGGGTCGGAGTATTGGAAGCATGTGATCAACCTTGAGTTGCTGGCGGAGAAGGGTGCGATTGCTTTGGGGGATCTGGAGTTATTTCAGTTTGCGGATACTCCTGAGGAGGCTTTTCGGATTTTAAAGGACGGCCTGACGGAGAATCACCTGGAGTCGGCGTACGAGCGAGAGCAGCAGCGGCTGGAGACGGAGATGATTCCAGTGGAGCCGGCTCCGAGCGCGCAGGAGATGCTGGGGCCGGATATTACCAAGACGCGGTAGGTGAGAGATGCCCGCGGGTCGGCACGCGGCACACTGGGCGACTGCAAACGCGGTGGGAAGCGATTGGGTGAGAAGCGGATTTCTCCACTCCGCAACTCACGATGAGACCGTGAGTTGCTTCGGTCGAAATGACATTTTTGGTGGGTTTGGGTGAGTTTAGAGCTTTACGCCATGTTCGCCGATGATGGTGAATACGGAGAGGAGATTGGTAAGGCCAAGGAGTTCGCGGATTCGCTTGCCCACGTGGAGGAGTTGCATCTCGCATCCTGCGGCACGGGCCGAGGTGTAAAGACTGACGAGGGTGCCTAGGCCCATGCTGTCCATGCGGGTGACGTCGGCCAGGTCCAAGACGATCCGTTTGCTGCCTGGGATCATGGGGCGCATCTTGGAGTAGAAGGTGTTGGACAGCTCGGAGACCAACTGTCCGTGGCAATGGACGATGATCACTTCGTCGGTAACTTCAAAGTCAAGAGTGAGGCAGGGTGAAGCTGGTTGATCGGGCATCGGGCTTTCTCGGTTCGAAACGTCCTCAAAATGGCCGGGAGCAGTTCGAAAGAGTTTCTCATACGGCGGCCGGGTTGTAGAGAAAATCCTGAGGCGCAAGCTGGTTCCGACGCGAACTGGGAGACGATACAACTTTTGTGGAACCAGTGCAGTAACTGGAGTTAGGGATATTGAAGCTCCATTGTTGGTGCAGTCATCCTCCAGTCACATAACAAATCCATACTGGCGTCGGTAGGAGCCTGAATGGAGGTAGCGGATGAGCCAGTCAAGCATCTCGTACCTGTGGCGCGAACCTGAGGCAGCGAAGGGCTTTACGACCGGCGTATCGCTGCATAGCCATACCAATCAATCGAAAGAGACGCTGGATTTTATTTCAGAGCTATCGAAAGATTGGAGCCTACTGCAGCCGGTGATGCGCTGGGCGGAGCGGCGCTGCAGACGAATGACAGGCATCAATCCGGACTATGCGCGGAGCTATTGGACGCCGCCGTTGACGCCGAGCCTTGCTTTTGACCTGGAGCGACGACAGATTGAAGAAAAGCTGCAGATTCAGGGGCTGGTATCGCTGACCGACCATGATGATATTCAGGCGCCAATGCTGCTGCGGACGGTGGCGGCTTCGCGCCATATCCCGGTATCGGTGGAGTGGACCGTGCCGATTGGAGCGACTGCGTTTCATCTGGGCATTCATAATCTGCCGAGCGCGTCGGGAACGGCGTGGATGGATCGGCTGGCGGCATTCACTGCGATGCCGGTTGAGACGCGCTCGCCGATGCTGTTGACAGAGATGCTGGCCGAGCTTGATGAACTGCCAGGAGTACTGATCGTCTTCAATCATCCGCTGTGGGATCTGTACCGAGTAGGCAAGGAGAAGCACGAGGTGCTGGTCAATGAATTTCTGGCGGTCCATGGGCAGTATGTCCACGCGCTGGAGCTGAATGGGCTGCGTGACTGGAAGGAGAACCGCGAGGCGGCGACGCTGGCTGGCAAGTGGAACCAGCTGGTGATCAGCGGCGGCGACCGGCATGGGTTGGAGCCGAACGCGAATGTGAACCTGACGCGGGCGACGAGCTTTACGGAGTTTGTGCATGAGGTGCGACGCGAGCGGCAGAGCCATGTGCTGTTTATGCCGCAGTACGCGGAGCCGTGGAAGCACAGGATTCTGCAGTCGACGCTGGCGGCGATACGGGACTATCCGGACTTTCCGGAGGGGTCGCGGTTGTGGGATGAGCGGGTGTATCACCCGGATGCCGAAGGGACCATACAGCCTCTGATGCGGCTGTGGATGACAGGCAAGGCGCCGGCGTTCTGTCAGGTGACCTTGGCAGTGGTTCGCATGTTGGGAGCGGGGCCGGTTTCGAGTGGGTTGCGAATGGCGTGGAACGATAGCGGAGAGATGCGGGCTACGCTGGCGAAGCTGGACGCATAGGAGCTCGCAATTGAACGTGTCGTTGTTGTTTCGCGCAGGGTGAACGCGAGATAGTCTAGAGCGATGCGGGTGCCGCGTGTTGCTTACTTTCCGGATTCGTTCCATGAGGTGAATGGCGTCGCCCATACCAGCCGCAACTTTGTGGCATATGCGGAACGCCATGGATTGCCGTTTCTGTGTGTGCGGGCGGGGGCGCGGGTGCAGTCGTTTGAGCAAGTGGGCGAGCTGAGAACGCTGGAGTTGAAGCGCAGCCGAGGCTCGGTGCGGATGGAGAAGGATCTGGAGTTCGATACGCTCTTCTGGCGGCATGGGGAGTCGATACGCCGAGAGCTGGAGCGGTTTCGGCCGGAGGTGATTCACATTACCGGACCGAGCGAGCTGGGGATGTTTGGGGCTTACTTTGCGTGGGAGATGGGAGTGCCGCTGGCGGCCTCGTGGCATACGAATGTGCATGAATATGCCGCGCGGAGGATGGAATGGCTGACAGGGAAGATGTCCGAACGGCGCGGGACAGCAATTGAAGACGGGGTCGAGGTCGGGGCGCTGTGGGCGACCTCACAGTTTTACAAGTTGGCGAAGGTTTTGTTTGCGCCGAATGATGAGCTTTGCAAGATGCTGGAGAAATCAACGGACAGGCCGTGTTTTTTGATGCAGCGGGGAGTGGATACGGAGTGGTTTTCGCCAGCGCACCGAACGCGTGAGACGAGCGACCGCACTGTGGTGCTGGGATATGTCGGGCGGCTTTCGGTGGAGAAGAACGTTGCTCTGTTGGCGCGGGTGGAGCGCGAGTTGGAGGCAATGGGTGTGGGTAGGGTGCGTTTTTTGATCGTCGGGCATGGGAGCGAGGAGGATGCGTTGCGGCGGGACTTGAAGGAGGCGGAGTTTGCCGGGGTGTTGCGAGGTGCGGCGCTGGCTCGGGCTTACGCGAATATGGATGTGTTGGTGTTTCCATCGCACACCGACACGTTTGGGAATGTAGTGCTTGAGGCGCTTGCGAGTGGGGTGCCTGCGGTGGTGACGCGGGATGGTGGGCCGAAGTTTATTGTGCGGGATGGGGAGACGGGATTTGTAACTGACGATGATCGTTTTGCGGAGGCGGTTGCGGCGCTGGTGCGGGATCGGGTGCGGCTAGAGGAGATGCGGCTGAGGGCGAGGGGGTATGCGCTCGGGTGCAGTTGGGACGCGGTGTTCGATCGGGTGTATGCGGAATATCACACGGCGCTGCATCCTGTTCAAGACGGTGGCAGCTGAACTTCAATGTAGACGTTGGCGCGATCGTAGGGCGAGGGGACGACAAGTTCCGAGGGAACGGGTTGAAATCCGAGCGATCGGTAAAGCTACACAGCACGGGTCGGGTTCAGCAAATACGGGGTGCGGGCGATTTAGAAGCGCATCTCGCCGATGTAGGCGAGGTAGGGTGCGAGCGTCATAGATTCGAGGTGCATCGTGCCCATGCCATTGTCCGTGCGAAGGATGGTACGAAGGAAACTTCCGCGCAGGTGGAGGCGCATGGTGTCGGTCTTGATGGAGAGGTTCACGGGTTGGTCGGAGAGGTTGCAGAGGATGACCAGGATGGGTGTGGTGGGCGAGACGGTCTTGGGCTTGCGGATGATGATGAGGACATTCTGTCCGTCGCGATTGATGGTGAGGTATTCGCCGGAGTTGATGGTTGAATTGCTGTGATGGAGGTCGATGAGCTTGCGATACCAGTTGAGGAGAGAGGCGGGGTCGGCCTCCTCTAATGCCGCATTGGGGATTGTGGTGGATGATTCGGGTGATGGTGGAGCGGGTTTGCCCTTTGGTGGGGGAGGCGGGGCATCCCACGCGATGACTGGACTGGCGGGGGTCGATTCGGATGTTGGTTGGGTGGTGACACCTAGCTCCTGGCCGTAATAGAGGAGCGGCTCGGCGCGCGTGGTGAAGAGAATGGTTGCGAGGAGCTTGGCGATGGCGAGATCGTGTTGGCCATCCGCGTAGCGGCTCATGCTGCGCGGAAAGCTCGGACCGTCGGTGGCGAGGAGCGGCAAGCTGTGACCGGCTTGCGAGACGTTTTCAGTGGACTCGATGGCAGAGCGAACGGCGGCGGGGTTGAGCGGCTTGACTGCGCCGAGGCTGGTATCGAGAAGAAGCTGCGTGGTCTGGTCAGGGGACTTGTAGGTTCTTTGTTGCGGGGACGAAGGCGGGGTGGAATCGACGTCGCCGATGAGAATGCGATCGCCAAGGTAGGTGTTGGTGACCTTGCGAAGTTCGGCGGCCTGAGCGTGAGCTTCGGGCGTGGCGCCGATGACGTGGAAGCCCGCGATGCCACGGTTGAGCCAGAACCGGGCGACGTTAGGGATGTCGGCGGCAGGAATCTGGGGATCGAGGTCCAGCAGGATGCGGATGTTATGACGACTGGCCTCGTGGATGAGGTCGTCAAGGTCATCGAGGGTGCCGTAGGCGGGGTCGATGGATTGAGCGTGGGCAGCGTCGGGCTGGATGGTAGTGAGGAGGAGGGCGTCGACGCCGAGGGACTGAACGTAGTTGAGGCGCTGAGCGGCTCCGCGGAGGCCGCTGCCTTCTGAGGGGCTGAAGTTGAGGGGATTCACTTGATAGACGACGGGATGCTTCCACCAAACGTCGGTGTTGATGCCGGATCCGACCCAGCCGGGCCGGGCGAGAGTTTGAGCAACAACCGGCGCGGTGACGGCGCAAGCGAGGCAGAGTGTGAGAAGTCGGCGAGAGGTCGGCATAGTCATTGCGCTTGTTAATCAGATGCTACGCGAGTTTTCTGACTCCCGGATGAGGTGTTTTTTAAGCGGCGATGGACGCTGTCCCAACTGCGAGGCACT
>CAVRHK010000003.1:0-140264 GCA_963720955.1 uncultured Acidobacteriaceae bacterium
TACTTGAGTGTAGTGCTGTGCAAAGACGGCAGACGATAACAGCAGGAAGACCCCTACGACCCCAGCTCGGCTCGGAAAGAATTTCATCATGCAGCTCCTAGTTTGAATTGCCCCGCGGGCCCCAGGGAAGGTGCTCGAGCCACCGAGGATGGCAGACTCGAGCCCTGGATCAAGCGCAGGCGGGGAGGAACTTCGTTGGAATCCTCGGCAAGCGTAGCCGCCACAGAAAAATCAGTTGTCAGGGAGCTGTAGTCGTCGAGTGAAATGAAAGTAAGACCCGACAATTGCGATTTGTCACGCAAGTGTAAACGCCGAAAATGGCGAATTATCGGAGCTTTGTCATCGCTCCAGGAAATTTCGCTTCGTGTGTGCATTTTCAGCTTGGAGTCACCAACTTTTTTGAATTGTTGGTGATCCAGAAGATTGACCCAACGACTGAGCGGGGTCGACTCTAGGCTTATTTTATCGCGCTGTGGTGTAGTCTGACTTTCGTATGGGAGTTTCTTCTCGGATTTCGGCGATATCGCGGGTGATGTTGGGTCTGGTGCTGGTGGGTGCGCCGGCTGCTTCGCTGTATGGGCAGGGGGGGACGACGGTATTGGCGATGCCTCCGACTCCGTTGCTACCGGAGGGGTTACGGACGGGGCCGGACCATATTTGCGGGCAACGGTGTTCCGTCGTGGGTTGGGTCGATGGGCCTGTTCTGATGGAGGACGGGATCAAGAGATATGAGGCGCGGGACGGCTGAGAGTTCTGTGGCGCACGGAACGATTCCGAGTGGAACGGTGACGGTATATCAGTTTGACGATGCTACGGGAGCTTATGCAGCTTACAGTTATTTGCGCAAGAACGGCGCGGAGCATGTGATGCTGAGTGGATGTTCGGGTGGTGGTGTCGAATTTGACGCTTGTATCCGGAGTCGGCTGCAGCGCTGTTGAAGACGGTGCAGATCGGTCTGCCGAAGGTGGGTGGAACGAAGGGGATGCCTCACTGCTACCGACGTATCTGCCAGCGAAGGGGTTACAGCGAGATACGGTGAGGTACGCGGTGGGGCCGTTGGGTTATCAGGCGATGGGTGCGACGGTGCCGCCGGAGATCGTTGGGTTCGACAAGGCCGCCGAGGTCGTGACGGCGAAATACGAGGGTAAGGGTGCGCTGACGATGCTGCTGTATCCAACACCACAGATCGCGGGAGATCACGGGCGGCAGATGGAGGCGAGAAATGAACCGGCAGGGGTCGTCGGCGGGCACGGTGAAGCTGCGGCGAGAGGGTCCGCTGGTGTTGATGACGACTGGCGCTTGGAAACCGGCGGAGGCGCAGGAGATGGTGGAGAGTATTCACCTGCGAAATGAGGTGACTTGGAACAAGCCGGTGCCACCGGAGCCCACTCCGAGGTGCGGAAGACGGTCAGCCTGTTGACTAGCATCCTTGTTTTTTGTGGACTCGGAGCGCTGGCTGCCGTGGTGCTGGCGTTGTTTTTCGGCGGAGCGAGGGCTGGATTGGGGTAATGCAAGGCAAACCGGCGGCAACCGAACCGCGAGTTCCTACGGATCGACTTGAGCGGCCGTCCGGCCCCGATTCAGTCGAACGGACCGGGGGCAAACCAGTAGGACAGCTATTTGTGCACTGGGAGCAGTGCAGCGGGGTGGCTAAGCGGCTGATACGATAGCCCTTTGATATATGGTCGGACCGGTTAAAGCGAATGAAGGGAGAATACTCGAGGAGATGTTTACGATTCAGTAACCCCCGTAACTACCTCCTCACCAAAGACTTACAGCGGGCGAGATTTGGCCTTGACACGGTATTTTGCCAAACTTAGTATTTCGCCAGAAAGTTCTGATGGCTTTGCCTCCGTTGGAACTATTCTCCCTAAAGAAGGGGCCACCCTGTTGCCGGGTGGCCTCTTCGCTTTTCTGTATACAACTTTTGAGTAATTGTAGGGCGCTGCAGTCACGCCGAAGCGGGAGGCGATTGTAAAAAGATTTCTTCGATGGTGAAGGTCAAGTGCGATGCATGCCGTTGCATGGAGATATGACGAGCGGTCCGAGGCGCTCCGAAGAAAGAGGCTCTCGATGTCTCATACTTTGTCTACAGCGTTACAGGTAGGGATAGCACTTTTCTTCCTGGCGATCTTAATCTGGCCTGGCAACCGAACGAACGACTGCGATCTTGATGCAAACGACTCGAAGAGAACTCACATACCGTGATGCCGTGACCTGCGTCACTCGCTTATGCTAGTTTGGCAAAGCGGCTTGCGGAGGTAGGACCAGATGATGTTGAGGTGGATGGGCTTGCATATCGAGGGAGATAAATCGTGTGGTGTGATTGCGTTTCTGCTGTTGATCATGGCAGCGACAGCGATAGCACAGGACACACGGCAAGTGACCGAACCAAAGATTCCGCAGTCATGCGTACAGTTGCCGGCGCAGCTTCGCGCAGTAAGCGACAAGCTTGCTGAGTCGGACGAGAGCAAGCTTGATACGACGCGTATCCAGAGTGCCCTGGATAAGTGCAAGCCGGGAATGGCGGTGGAGTTGAAGCCGTCGAGCGGCAACAATGCGTTTTTGTCGGGCCCGCTGGAGATGCGCACCGGGGTCACGCTGCTTATTGATGAAGGGGTGACACTCTTTGGATCGCGTGACGCGGCGCTCTATGAGGTAAAGACCCCGGATGCAACGCCGGGACTGTGCGGGACGATTGCCGTGGGGGCGCCACCGGCGGTGTTTCCCGCGCCACAGCGTCCAGGGCCCCGCGGCGGCTGCAGACCGTTTATCAGCATTGTTGATGCGAAGGATGTTGGGATCATGGGTGACGGAGTCATCGACGGGCGCGGCTACGCGAAGATCCTGGGCAAGGACTATAGCTGGTGGGAGATGGCCCGCAAGGCCGAGCCGAAGAACGAGCGCTACTTTACGACGCGGATGATCGTCGCGAGCCATGCGGACGGGTTGGTGTTGTACCGGATCACGCTGCACAACTCGACCAACTTTCATGTAAGTGTGAATCAGACCAACGGGTTTACGGCGTGGGGGGTTCACTTGCTGACTCCGACCACGAAGGGGACGGATGCGCGGAATACGGACGGCATCGATCCGGGTTCTTCGACCAACGTCACGGTGGCGCATAGCTGGATTGACAATGGCGACGACAATATTGCGATCAAGACGGGAACGACGCATATGAGTGTGCTCGACAACCACTTCTATAGCGGTCACGGGATGTCGATCGGAAGCGAGACGTTTAGCGGCGACAGCTATCTGCTGGTGGATGGACTGACGGAGGACAATACGACCAGCGGTATTCGTATTAAGAGCAATGTGACGCGGGGCGGGCCGGTGCATGATCTGACGTACCAGAATATCTGTATGCGGGGCGTGAAGAACCCGATTGCCATCAGCCCGTATTACACCAACCAGACGACCGAAGGCTTTGAGGATCCGAAGTATACGGGCGACAGGATACCGGACTATAAGGCGATCACGATACGCAATGTGATCGACACGACTCCGGGGGACGTGCTGATTGCAGGGTTGAACGATGAGCATCGCACCGAAGTGACGCTGGACGGGGTAAAGATCGAGGGAACTACGCCGGCACAGGTGCATGGACACTTTGCAACGGTGACTCTGGGACCGCTTGGGACGAATCTTGATTTCAGCGCGGCTGATATCAAGGTGGTTCCGGCGAAGGTCGCGCCTGCTTCCAATGCCTCCGGCGTGACCACCAAAGAGACTGCGTTCAGCTGTGACGGCAAGTTTGTGCCAATGCAGTAGACTGGCCGACTTCGGGGACAGCGTGTTAGCTTGAGACGTTCTCACCCACGGTGACTGGCGTCCCTGTCCTGTGGGCGAGTGCGAATTTTGAACTACCTGCAGCGGAGACTCTCCGTGAAGACGTGCAACCGTTCCCAACGGGCCCAAGGGAAAACATCATTCTGGGGTAAATCAGTCCCGGTCAATGCTGGCCGGAGATGGGGGTGGGTCGATGGAAAAGGCAGCCGTCATCGGGGCCGGGCCGGGCGGACTTGTGGCCGCACGCTATCTACAGTCAGAGGGCTTTGAGCCCGTCATCTTCGAGCAGGGTGAGCGCATCGGCGGCCAGTGGAGCGCCGATCCGGGCCACAGCGGCGTATGGCCAGGGATGCGCACCAATACGAGCCGGATCAGCACCTCGTTCAGCGATCTGCCGCATGACACTGCTTCCCCGACCTATCCAACGAACGAGGCGATGGGGGACTATCTCCAGCGTTACGCGACGATGTTCGACCTTACGCGGCATATTCGGCTGAAGACGCCGGTACGTGAGGTTCGCCGCGATGCGAAGCATGGCTGGGTTGTACGGACCGACGCGGGGGAGGAGAGATTCGAGCGAGTCGTGGTCGCCAGCGGTCGATATAACAAGCCGACGATTCCCGACGTGCCGGGCCTCGGGTCCTTCTCCGGGGTAGGCGGTGTGCGGCACACCTTTTCGTACAAGCGTCCTGAGGAGTACCGCGGTCTACGGGTGCTGGTAGGCGGGTGCGCGATTAGTTCGGTGGAGATTGCGAGCGACCTGGCCACTCTCGGTGCTGCTCGCGTGGTCCTCACCAATCGGAGACAGCGGTATGTGCTGCCGAAGCTGGTCAACGGAGTGCCGCTGGACCATGTGGCCTTCACCCGTTTCTCTGCGCTGAGTAAGGAGTCATTTCCGATGACTGCGCTGAGCGCGGGGTTCAAGCAGTTCGTGCTCGCGGTGGCGGGCACTCCCCAGCAGTTTGGAGCGCCGAAGCCCGCGGACGACGTGTTCGAGGCCGGGATTACGATGAGCCAGTTTTTTCTTCCCCTGGTGGCAGAGGGGCGAATCGCGATCAAACCGTGGATTGACTCCGTGGAGGGCAAGACGGTGCGCTTTGCCGACGGAAGCGCCGAAGATTTTGATGCGATCCTGTTCGGCACGGGCTACCATCTGCATCTTCCGTTTTTAAGCGAGGACATACGCCGAACGTTGGACGCCGACGCGCAGCATCTGGATCTTCACAAGTTCACCTTTCATCCAGAGTTGCCTGGCCTGGCTTTCGTCGGGATGTACGAGCTTATCGGACCGTACTATCCCGTGCTTGAGCTGCAGGCGCGCTGGATTGCTTACACGATGAGCGGAGCGTTGGCCGCGCCAACGAAGGAAGAGCTCGAAGCTGGAGTTGCGGAGTACCGGACACGCCGGGATGGCCCGCAGCTCGTTTTCAACGACACGATGGGGTTGCTTTTTTCGCGAGCCGCTGGGGTCGAGCCCGATTTGGAGAAGTGGCCTGAACTGGCACGTTCGCTGATGTTCGGCCCTCGGACGCCGGCGTCATTCCGCATGAGCGGCCGGGATAGTCTTCCGGAGGCGCCGCAGCGGTTCGCCGCAGAGGCACAGGCCTTCGGTTGCATTCCGTCCAACAAACTTGAACCGGCGCAAGTTGCGCAACTGCAGGCGCTCGCGGGTGCTCGCGGCGACGAGGCGTTCAGCCAGTACGTTGCGGCGGTTTGCCCTCAGGCGGTGGGGGCTTCGGTTGGCTGACGTCGGAGTGGGTCCCGGCGCGCAATTTGGCGGATAGCCGCTAAGCCGATAGAATAGAGCGATAGGCCGATGTAGCTCAGTTGGTAGAGCAACTGATTCGTAATCAGTAGGTCAGCGGTTCAACTCCGCTCATCGGCTCCATTTATTTTCAATAACTTATAAGGATCCTCATAGATTTAGTAAGCCGAGAGCAACTGATTATTGGGCGCAGTTATTTCCCGCAAGCATCTTAGTTTGAGCTACATATGTGAAAGCCGCGGAGTGTGCCAAAATTGTACCCCGATCTCAATCAAATGCGTAACTAGAACAGCTATCTCCGGCTGACGCTTCTCGACAATCATTCGATAAAAATTCCATTCTTGCGGTCGAGCACAAGCTACAGACAGTCTCCTTGGACTCACTGATCCGGATCTCCCGCAGGCAAGACAAATCTCACTGCAGCCATCATTGGCAGTCGAAGGGCAACCTAGGCGAACCCAAATTCTTACGCGAGTATTCGGCTAATCCCCACGCGAACTGGTAGCCAGCGCGACACTTTGTGAGCGAGTAGCGGGGCCAGTATTTTCTTATCTAAATGGCGGTAGCTTTGATCTTGATTGACGATGGTCTGACAATCTGACTAAAATCTAGCGACTCAAGATGTTCAAACACCCATCCATGCATCAGCTAGGAAAAAATGACTGAATCGGACCTGAAGCTCACAGAAACCTCGCGTCGCAAATTCCTCAAGGGTCTTACTGCGTCTCCTGCTGTCGCCCTTATTTCCGGAAGCAGTCTTCTCGCCCAGGCGTCGAACAGGGCGGAAGCTCAGTCGGGGCATACCGCCCAGAACAATTCGGGTAAGAAATCAAAGACATTTGTCGGCATGCAAATCGGCGCTCGTTCCTTTGTCGACGAAGGTGTCGATAAATGTCTGGACACGCTTCAAGAGACAGGCGGCGTCAACGTCGTCTTCGCGACCGTGTTTACTTACGGGACCGGATTGGCAGGTCGACAGGTTCACAGCGAACCATTACCAGACCATGGAGTGAAGGAATATGACCAGGTTCATGGCGGGAGCTTCGCCAAGGTGCATCCCGAGTTCTACGCTGATTCGGTCATCAAGGATATTCGTGCTCCTGAGCTTGGAGACTTCGATATTCTTGCCGATGTAATTCCCAAGGCGAAGGCGAAGGGCATGCAGACGTATGCTCTTTTCGAAGAGGCATATAACCCTCGGCTGATGCCAAACTTTGAAAAAGTTGCTGAAGTCGACGTCTATGGAAAGCTTGGGCGTAATACCTGTTTCAACAATCCCTCTGCTCGCGCTTTCATCTCTTCGATGGTCTCCGACTGGGTGACAAACAATGAAATCGATGGATTGATGTGGGAGTCCGAGCGACAGGGACCGCTCAACAACACTCTCGGCGCGCACTTTGGCGATATCAGTACTCGCCGGTCATCGATCAACTGTTTTTGCGAGCATTGCATTCGTAAGGCGAAGGACGTGGGCATTAGCGGGCAACGTGCTCGTGAAGGCTACATCGCACTCGATCATTGGGTCTCCAGAACTCTCAGTCAGCCAAAGACTGCAGATGGAGCCTTCGTGTCATTATGGCGAGTCTTCCTTGAATACCCAGAGATTCTCGCGTGGGAGCGCTTTTGGTATACCTCTCAGGAAGAGATGTACGGAATCATTTACGGAACTGCTAAAGCTATTAACCCTAGGGCTCAAATCGGATGGCACATCATGCACCTTGTTGCGATGAGTCCGTTCTATAGCGCTGACACTAACTACGTGCGACTAGTTCATGTCTCCGACTACCTGAAGCCTTCGCCATATAACAACTGCGCTGGGCCACGGTTCGCACAGTACATTCGGAATGTTCAATCCACGATTTTCCGCGATCTTACACCCGAGCAAGTTCTTGAGATGCACTACAAGATACTTGGGCTGCAAAATGAGCCGTCACTTGATAAGCTGCCTACCTCGGGTCTGTCGGGCGAATCCGTTGGGGTCGAGACGAGACGTGCCATCGCCGACGTTGAAGGTGCGATTCCAATTTACCCAGGTATCGATATCGATATTCCCACCGGCCTTAACGAAAAACGGACGCAGCCGGCTGACGTCAAAGCAGCGACGCTTGCCGCTCTTAAAGCCGGAGCGCCTGGAGTGATCCTTTCGCGCAAATACGCAGAGATGAAACTCGCTAATATTGCTGGGGCAAAGGAGGCGCTCCGTGAGTTCGGCGCGGTTTAATCCGAGCTAGTTCATCACGCGCGCAAAAGCATAGGGGCCATCGGGAATAAGTGCTACCCGGGCGCCTGAGGGGATTCCTGCAAGGACGGCGGATATTGCCTCTTTAAGGCTGGGATAGGCGCGGGTCGTCAAACTACCCAGTTCTGTCTTGGAGACTCCTGGAGTGTAGAAAAATAACTCGTTCTTGAGCTCAGTCAGTGCGAGTTTTTCTAGTTGCCACTGATCGACCACAACATCCTTGGATTTAATCTCATCGAGAAATGCGTGAGGTCCGCCATACGCCTTCAACTTGCTGGCAAATTCTGGAGAGCCTATGCCTTCAACGCATTCACCTATCACGAGGATCCGTCCACCAGGTTTGGCAATGTGCTCGGCGGCAGTGATCCCCTTGATTGTCTGGTAAAACGTTAGGTCGAGTGGATGGCCGGCGGCACTTGTAATGACAACGTCCGCTAGTCCAGAGAGCTTCTCGAGGGATGTCGTTCGCAGGAAATTGACTCCGGCCGCATGAGCCAGCACCGGGTCGCCAGCGAATATTCCCGATATCTCTCGCTCCTTGGTCAGGGTGACATCCAAAATGAAATCGTGTCTAGCCATTCGCGCAATTTCCAGGAGTTCAGCGTGCAGCGGATTCTCACTGGTCGATCCCTCGGTCGCAAGAGGCTCCCGCATAAACTTCGGTGAATGAATTGTTTTAATGGTTTCTTGCCCTGCCAGTCCGGGTGCAACGAGCTTTCGTCCGCCCGAGAATCCGAGCATAAGATGCTGTTCAATGAAGCCTAAGGTGATGTGCAGATCCGCTGCGAGGAACCGCTCATCGATGTAGACAGGTGTTCCATTCCTAGTGCTTCCAAGGTGTCGATGCTGTTCAACAGCACGAGCATCGTGATTGAGCACTCGATAGTTGGCCGCGATCTCCGGACCCAGAATGGTTTTGATCTCTTGCTCAGTTGCATCGCGATGTAGCCCTGTTGCGATCAGGATCGTAGTCGCCTCTACAGGAAGACCGGCGGAATGCAGCCGTTGTAACAAAGGAGGAAGAGTGAGCCAATTCGGTGCCGGTCGTGTTATATCGCATACTGAGATTGCGGCACTTTGTTTTCCCGTCGCCAATACGTGCAAGGGCTCTGTCCCGACAGGATGGTCAAGCGCATACTCGAGCGAGGCGGCGACGTCACGTATAGCGGCTGCCGATCTGGCCTCGATGATCTGGTAGTTCGTCCCTTCCGGAATCGGAACCTGGATTCCGGTTTTCCCGAATGCAAAACGTATCTGCGCCATAGATCCTTCAATATTCACACGTTGCCGTGTCAATTACACGTGAGAAAGTGTATTCTATTGTACACGATATATGTCAGATGGTCAGACCATATCGATCCGACCTAGAAGTTTCGTGCCATAAATGTGTGGCTCCTGTTTGCATTGCATAGATAGATATGTGTTGAGTTTGCAGGCCTGACCAAAAAGATACTCATTGCGTGGAGGAAATGCTGGTGATTGCTGAGTTAATCATGTTTTTCACAATGCTGGTACCGTCGTCCGCTGCTGCAGATCCGCCGGGCTTCGTACTGTGGCCAAAGGGAGTGCCACCTGGCGGTCTCAATAGTAAAGCTCAATTCCCGAATCACACATTGTCCGTCTCTCATAGAGATAAAGACGGGCTCGTCGAGATCCACCAGAAATTCGACGATGTGATTGTGGTTCAGACCGGGATTGCCGTTCTTATCGTGGGTGGAGAGGTTATCGAACCGGCCTCCCCGGAGCCTGGCGAGATTCGGGGAAGGTCAATCCGAGGCGGAACGAAACGAAGCGTCACTTTGGGTGATGTGATTCACATCACAGCAGGAACGCCGCACCAGTTCCTGATCGCGTCTGGGGACCAGATTACTTACATTCTAGTAAAGATAGCTATTCCGTAGTGTGCAGATAGGTGAAGCGGTTTGCCGTGGCAGGTATCCGCAGATGGCCCATCTGCACGATCCGGGCTACGGAGTTTCTCAGAAGATATCCACGTCAATCCCGTCTAGGCAAGGGGATTTTTCTCTTGACGATGGTCTGACAATGTGACTAATATGCAGCGAAAACGTTTTCTTCGAACGAGCTGAATAAGCCAAAAATCCACAATAATTTCGAACCTTTGTTTGAGATCTACCTTCACCAACGGAGCCCGCATGTTCCTGAAAAAATACCTGCCACTCTTCTTGGCAACGATCTCACTGCTCAGTTCAACTCATACGATCTACGCCCAAGCCGTAGCGAATGCTGAGATTCATGGAATCGTGCAGGATGTCAGTGGCGCCGTGGTTCCAAACGCGCAAATCAAAGCGACGCAAGTTGAGACCGGTCGGGTTGAAACGACCGTGAGCAGTGTCGAGGGACTCTATAGCTTTCTGAATCTGCCAGTTGGAGAGTACAAGATTGAGGCCACCGCTCCCGCCTTCAAGAGTTATGCACGATCAAATATCGTTCTTCAGGTAGGCAACAACGTCCAAATCAATATTGCACTCGAAGTCGGCAGTGCCTCCGATCATGTGGAGGTTTCGGCAGACGCCGTCATGGTGCAGACTCAGGATACCGCCGTCTCTCAAGTTATCGATCAGCGTCGGATTGTTGATCTTCCACTCAACGGCCGTCAAGCCACCGATCTCATTCTCCTGTCGGGTGGCGCCACCCAGCCACCCAATTCCACCCGAGTTATCACGACGCATGACTACCCGACGGCTGTTGGCATCTCAGTAGCCGGTGGTCAAATCAACGGCAACAACTATCTTCTCGACGGCGCCGATCACAACGACTCGCATTCCAATGTAAATTTGCCGTTCCCCTTCCCCGATGCGTTGCAGGAGTTCAGCGTCCAGACCAGCGGTATCTCCGCTCGCTATGGGTTGCATCCAGGTTCGGTGGTTAACGTTGTCACCAAGTCCGGGACCAACTCCATCCATGGGAATCTATTTGAGTTCGTCCGCAATGGCGATTTCAACGCCCGAAACTATTTCGCGACTGCCCAGGATTCCCTGCATCGCAATCAGTTTGGTGGAACGATCGGTGGTCCTATCAAACGAAATAAGATATTTCTCTTTTCGGGCTTCCAAGCCACCCGTGAGCGGACTGCACCACCACAACAGATTGCGACATTACCAACCGCAGCAGTTCTCAGTGGCGACTTTAGCACGATTGAAGGTCCCTCATGCCAATCCAGCGGGGTTACCCGGCAGCTGGTCAATCCCACGACCGGAGTGGCGTACCCTAAGAATTTTATTAATCCCGCCACTTTTAGTGCTCCCTCGGTTGCGTTGCTGAAGTCGCTTCCCGTAGCTACGAATGTGTGCGGCCTTGTAACCTATGCCATTCCGAACCCAAACAATGAAAACCAATACGTTGGGCGGGCGGATTGGGCACAGAGTCAGAGAAACTCTGTTTTTGGTCGCTATTTCATCGACGACTACTCCAACCCGGCGGTATATAACGGGAACCTGTTGACGACGACTCGTTCAGGATTGGTTCAGCGCGCTCAGTCCGTTGTTCTTGGCGATCAGTTCAGCATTAGCACCAATCTGCTTAATAGTCTTCACGTGGGATTCGTCAGGCTAGCTGTCCACCGTACAGCGCCCGCGAACATACCCAATCCCGTGAGTCTCGGCGTGAATATGTACAACGCGATTCCCTATTTCACCGATTTAGCAGTGACAAACCATTTTTCCGTCGGCGGGGGTTCTAATGCCCCGGCGAGCTTCATTCGTAATCAGTGGCAAGTGGCAGACGACTTCGATTGGATTAAGGGGCGGCATCATTTCAGCTTTGGCGCTGAGGCTATTTTGGGCCAGATGGACGAAAACAATATTCAGTATGCTAATGGTGAATTCAGCTTCGACGGTTCTCGTACCGGGGATGCACTTGCAGACTTTCTCCTTGGCTCGCTGCACACAGTTATCGATTCCAATATCGCCAGGGTCGATCTTCGTCAAAAGTATATCGGAGCGTACTTTGAGGACGGCTTTCAGGTAACCCCGCGACTTAACGTCCACGCCGGTGTCCGTTGGGAGCCTTCGCTTCCTGAACACGATGCTCTGGCCCGTGGCAATCACTTTTCTCAAGCTGACTTTATCGTTGGCAATAAGACTTCGATCTATAACAATGCGCCTCCAGGTCTTTTTTTCTACGGTGACAAAGGCATCCCCAAATCTTATGCGAACGGAAGCTACAATGACTTTGCCCCGCGCATCGGCTTTGCCTTTGACCCGACGGGAAATGGCACAGAGAGCGTTCGCGCCTCCTATGGAATCTTCTTCGATCAGCCCGAGTCTTTCACTATCCGTGATTTTGGAATATCCGCTCCTTGGGGAAATGCGATCACTCTAACTGCACCCGCCGGTGGCTTCGCAAATCCAGTAGCAGGATTTACTTTCCCAACCCCCGTGCCGCCGACCAGCACGGCGATATTCCCGACCCAAGGCACTTACATTAACCTCCCCCTCAACCTTCATCATCCCTATGTGCAACAATACGGCGTTAGCCTGCAACAACAAGCCCGGTCTAATTGGCTTTTTTCGCTCAACTACATCGGGAATCGGGCGACCCATATGCGAAGCGGACGCGAGCAGAATCCGGCTGTTTATGTGCCAGGCGCTACGACGGCGACTACCGCAACGCGACGCACTCTCTATCGTCTCAATCCAGTAACGGGAATCTACTACTCAAGTATTTCTTACATGGATGACGGCATTAATACCTTTTACAACGGACTGCTCGCAAAGGTAGAACACCGATTTAGTAACCACTTCTCACTTCTTTCGGCCTATACTTGGTCCCATTGTTTGCAAGACGCTGAGACCCTCGGCAATCGGCTGTCAGGTAGCAACGAATCAAACCCTTATAATAAGCTCGCGGACTTTGGCCCGTGTGATTATGATGTACGCCACAACTGGAACAATTCGGTTGTGGTTGAAGGTCCCAAGTTTGCAAATCGTCTCGTTGATCTCGGTGCAGGCGGGTGGCGCCTTTCATTTCTTGTCAATTTGCGTAGCGGTTTTCCTTTCAACCCGTTGACTGGAACCGACAGGTCCCTCTCGGGCGTAGGTCTGGATCGCCCGGATGTCGTCGCGAACGTCAACCCATACGTTCGGAACAAAAAGAGCCTCGTCTGGATAAATTCTGCCGCCTTTGTTCCTAACGCGCCTGGGACATTCGGCACAGCTCGTGCCAATTCATTGAATGGCCCTGCATATTTTGATGCTGATACAACTCTTACGAAGAGTTTCATGATTACTGAACGCCAAAGATTCGAATTGCGCTTCGATTTTTTCAACGTTTTCAATCACACGAACTTTATGGCCCCTGTAGCAACCCGGAGCTCAGCAAACTTCGGCATCATCCAAAGCTCAAATCCTGCTCGAATCATTCAGCTGGCAGGGAAATATTCCTTCTAGGCGTGACGCCACGTAGAGATTTATACGAAATAGACCCGGAGATAAGTGTGGAATTTAATCGAAGAAAGTTTGTTCAGCTTCTCGGAGGTCTCTCAGCTGAGTTGGGGCTACAAGTAGGGAATACGGCCATGGCCGCCGCTCAGGAACCCACTCGCAAGGCCGCTGCTGTATCAGCCGGTCGCTCAACAACAATCAATCGCAAGAATGTCGTAGCAATTCAAGTGAAACCGTTCGCCTGGATCGACGAGGGCATCGACAAGCTTCTTGATACCCTCCAGGAAAAGGGTAATGTCAACACCGTCTTCGTCTACACCTACGACTATGATCCGAATCGCACCACGAACGGCGGCCCCATACCGCTTCCCGATCACGGAAAGTATGGTTCCGGCCAACTCCGCACTGGTGGAGCCTTTTACGACTACGATCCAAAGTATTTTCGCGATACAACCCTCAAGGACTTCCGCTCCCCGGACGAACCTGGCTTTAATGTGATCACCGCAGTTGCTCCGAAGATGAAAGCCAGAGGCATGGACTTCTTCGCGTGGGACTACAACAACGCGTTTCCGGTAATGATGCAAAGCATCCCCGGTTTCACTGAAGTCGCGGAGATAGATGTTTACGGCCGGCGCACAACCAGTGCCTGTTTTAACAATCCCAACTACCGAACACACCTTACCGGAAAGATCGAATCATATTTGTCTCAATATTCTGCAGAGGTCAACGGGATCATGTGGGGTTGCGAACGCATGGGCCCGATAGACAACATGATTGGCGGCGGTTGGGCCACGACCGGCATATCTTGTTTCTGTTCGTTTTGTTGCGCAAAAGCAAGAGTCCGCGGCATCTCGTCCGAAAGAGCAAAACAGGGCTACGTAAAACTAGACAAGCTCTTTCATGCCGCAACAGAACACCGTAGACCAACCGACGGTTACTTCGTTGTCTTCCTAAGAATTCTCCTCGAGTTTCCCGAGATACTCAGTTGGCACACTCTTTGGAACGACAGTTACCACGAAGTTCGCTCGGAACTCTACGGAACGGCAAAATCAATCGCTCCCCACAAGCCCTTTGGCTTTCACATGGTACAAAACATCACGTTTAGTCCGTTTTATAGCGCTGTCGACGACTACTCGAAGGTGGCTGACTATGCGGACTTTCTGAAGATTGCAACCTATAACAACGCTGGCGGTCCTCGCATGGCCCACTTCGTCGATCGCCTTTGCTCGACCATCTTCGCCGATGCCTCACCGTCTGACCTCCAGCCACTCTATTACAAGATCATGGGTTACAAGGAGGCTTCCCTTAAGCAGATTTCTACTGACGGTCTCACATCTGACTATGTGGGCAGTGAAACCCGGAGAGCAATTGAAGATACTGACGGTAAGGTCCAGATCTATCCTGGCATTGACCTGGATGTGCCGACAGCGCCTGGAGAGAAGCATACGAAGCCAGATGATGTCCGAGCCGCTATTAAAGCCGCATTCAATGCGGGAGCTAACGGCATCGTGCTGTCTCGCGAATACCACGAAATGTGGCTCGCCAATCTTTCCGCCGCCGGAGAGACGATACGATTAAATTCTAGATAGTCGGTCTACCATCGCCTACAACTGTGGGTCGAAACCAGGCGCACGAGAGGCCGATCTTTGGGTCCAAGTGGATTTCAAGAACCCAGTCCACTGACCTTTCATGTCATTGACATTAGAAGGTTTAGTGTTTCCATGTCCGTATGGAAGCGCTACAGAAGGTCTTTCTTGCCAACAAGAAATCATGAGTCTCTAATAGCTTCGTTTCTCGTTGACATTGGTCTGACTATATGACTATTATTCGCTTCCATACTAAAGAAAAGCTCAGACAGCGTGTTGAACGAAGGACCGGAGCTTCCCCCCGCTGACCTCAAGGAGCTTAACTTTGCCACTACTTGAAAGGTAGGGAAGAGCCATGTGCACACGCAAATTAGTTGTGATGCTGATTGTCGTTATGGCCCTCACGGCGAGCAGCAACCGAGCCTTCAGCCAGTCGGCGGCGACCGTTCAGATTTCCGGTACGGTGCAGGACAACACCGGGGCATCGGTTCCGGATGCGCAGATAATAGCTACTCAGACGCAAACAGGTTTCAAGCGGAGTGTAGTCAGCGGAAACGAAGGAATTTACGTAATCCCCCAACTTCCAGTAGGCCCCTATCTCCTGACGGTCGAAAAAGGCGGGTTCAAAACTTATATTCAAAAGGGTATCGATCTGCAGGTGGGTGACGAACGCCAGATCAACATCACGCTGGCAGTTGGTGAGGTTTCGGAGCGGGTAGAAGTGAACGCGGATGCGGTGATGGTCCAGACTACGCAAACCGCGGCCAGTACGGTGATTGATCAAAGGCGAATTGTTGAACTCCCTCTGAATGGCCGCCAGGCAACTCAACTTATCATCCTAGCTGGCGCAGCGGCCCCCTCCGGAAATGGCGGCGCGGTAGGTAGCAAAAACTATCCCAGCGCTGTCTCGCTCGCAGTCGGAGGTGGGAATTTCATCAACTACCTGATGGATGGTGCGGACAATGAGGACGTATTCACCAATGTCAATCAACCATTCCCATTTCCTGATGCTCTCCAGGAGTTTAGCGTCGAGACTAGTGTGACTTCGGCTAGTCACGGGTTGCACCCAGGGGCGACGGTGAATGTTGTTACAAAATCCGGGACGAACCAGTTCCATGGCGATTTGTTTGAATTCCTACGAAATGGCGCTTTCAACGCACGCAACTACTTCGCTGCGACTCGAGATACACTTCATCGAAATCAGTTCGGCGGAACAGTTGGAGGCCCAATTTTGAAGGGGAAACTGTTCTTTTTCGGAGGATATCAAGGAACAATCAACCGGCAAACTCCTCAAGGTTCTACTGCGTTTGTGCCGACGGCCGCCATGCTAAATGGTGACTTTACTGCATGTGGGGGCGGACATTTCGATCCCGCTAAGTACAGTGCTCCAGCAGTCACGTTGACGAAGAAATATCTTCCGACTTCAACCGACCCGTGCGGAAAGGTAACATTTGGCATTCCAACCACCGGTGACGAAAATCAATACATTGGACGTGCCGACTGGACCAGAAGTTCAAAGCAAGCGATCTTCGGACGATATTTTGCGGCGCACTATACCAATCCAGCGGTATTCGATGGTGTACACATCTTGAATAGTGCCAGACCGGGAGTCATATCTCTTGCTCAAAACGTCGTGGTCGGTGATACCTATGCGTTCACTCCAGGACTCATCAATAGCGCACACTTCCGATTTTCACGTACAAGGATCGATCGTGGCGCCGCACCAAATCTCATCAATCCTCAAGATCTCGGAGTCATCCTCAATCCTTTGGTCAAGAACTTTCTTGATGTGAGTGCGACCAATTCGTTTGCCACTGGTTGTGGAACGTGCGCGCCAGGACATTTCAAAACCAACTCTTATCAGGTTGCTGATGACCTAGACTATGTTCGCGGTAAGCACCACTTGGCGTTCGGTGGAGAATACTTCAAAAATCAACTGGATTGGCTGGCGAACACAGTATCTAACGGACAATTTGTATTCAATGGATCGCTCACGGGAAGTCCCTTGAGTGACTTTCTTTTGGGGAGAATTTTCACGGTTGGAAAGGGTATGCCACTCAAGATCCTGCCAAATCAAAATATCGTGAGCGCATATGTGCAGGATACATGGTCGGCGACGCCGGCTCTAACTCTTACGTTTGGGCTGCGGTGGGAACCGCTCCTTCCGGAATCTGATGAAAATGGGATCGGCGTGCGCTTTGATCGTTCGGCCTTTGGTGCAGGGACGAAGAGCCAGGTATATGCGAACGCACCTCCGGGATTTTTCTATTTTGGTGACAAAGGAATTCCGAAGGCCTTTACCACCCGAGACTGGAATAACTTTGCGCCTCGCTTCGGCGCTGCATGGCACCCTAATGGCAATACCGTTATCCGCGCTTCTTACGGGATCTTCTACGCACAACCAATCTTGATGTATATCGAGCGGTACAGCCAGGTGTCTCCGTTCGGGGATTTGATTACTCTGTCCGACCCATCTGGAGGTTTTCTAAATCCGTACCAACAAATCGGAGGGGATCCCTTTCCGCTACCAACTCCGCCCCCTACGAACGCGTTCTTTGTTCCTTTTGGTTCATTTATCAACATGTTGCCCAAGATGCCAATGGCATACATCCAACAGTGGAACTTGGCTGTTGAACGTCAGGTTGGGCAAAACCTTCTTTTGAAGGCGTTTTACCTCGGCAATAAGAGCACGCACCTGTGGAACCAGACTGAGGGGAATCCAGCAATCTTTACTGGGGCATCCACCTCAACGGTGGCAAACACAAACGCGCGGCGTACGCTGAACATTCAAAATCCATCTCCGACGGCCGGGGGCCTGGTTGGTTCTATCGCTCAAGCTGATCCTACTGGCACAGCGAACTACAATGCCCTGATCCTTTCGGCAAATAAACGCTTCAGTCAAAACTACAGCATTTTGGCGAACTATACTTATTCGCATTGCCTGGACATAGCAGATACTGCAAATGACTTAGCATTCCCGCAATATCAGAACCCTATCAATTCATCAGCAGAATATGGCAACTGCACTTACGATCATAGGCAACTATTCAATACGTCCATTGTTGCCGTTTCGCCCAGTAACTGGAAAGAAACGTGGGCACGGATACTCCTGAGCAACTGGACCCTGTCGGCTATTGTTAGCTCTCGCACTGGAGATTTCATTAACCCCTTGAGCGGCGCAGACAACTCTCGAACTGGTGTCGGGCTGGACCGCCCAAATTTTGTCAGGCCTTCTCGTCTGTCTACTCGAACGATTCCGAAATGGTTCGACACGACTGCGTTTACTGCAAATCCACTCGGAACGTTCGGCAACGCTCAACGAAATTCGATTCTAGGCCCGGCCTACGTCGTCTTCGATCTCGGGTTTGGACGTACCTTTAAATTTACCGAGAGCAAAGACTTTGTGTTCCGAGCTGAATCATTCAACGTGTTGAATCACACTAATCTCTTAGATCCGGGCAGCAATCTGAGTGCTGCTTCAACGTACGGCAGAGTGACGGCCGCCAACGATCCAAGAATCATTCAACTGTCGGCTAAGATACATTTCTAATCGTTTTTTGCACGAAGGAACTAAGATGGTCTCTCTGATTTGAGCTCTTGATGAATGAGAGGGCCGTTTGTCAAAAAGTGAGAATTCAAAATGAGAGGACTGCTTAATGAATTGGTCGCGAAGAGATTTAGCGGTAGCATTCCCGGTACTAATGCCGAATCAGGCCCAAGATAAGAACGTTCCTTCGAATGTCTATGTGTTCGAGAAACTGCCGGTTCGTCACACAGATACCGTCGACTATCGCGCCATAGTAGATGGTAAGACGGTTGATGGTTGCAAGTTCTCGGTTCATGAATCAGCTCTTGCACTTAACAGCGAGCCGCACCCGGCGCATCACCATAACGGAGAGGAGATGTTCTTAATGATCGACGGAACGCTCGAGGTCACGATCAATGGAAAGGCTTCAAAGATTACAAAAGGCTGTGTGGCGTTCATCGGCTCCGGGGACCAACATGGAATTCGCAACGTAGGGACAACCCCAGCAAAATATTTCGTTATCGAGCTTGGACCTCAGCGATAGAGTGCATTTCTCAAAGAGAAGATGCCTGTTTCCGAATCGTCCACACGGGAGAATTTGAAAAATGGAATGGTCCAGAAGAGAAGTTTGCGCCGCTTTGCCCGCTCTCTTGGCATTGTCTCGAATGTCTGCACAAGCAAAGACAACCTTGCCGTCGAAGCTCTTTCAGTTTGATGAGCTGGAAGCACGCAACTCCGGAAGCGTTACTATCCGGAATATGTTCAACGGCCCGATCTTTGAGGGCTGTAACATCTCACTCCACGAATCTGACCTTGCACCGCACAGCGCCCCTCATCCGCCCCATCGTCACCGACACGAGGAGATGGTTTTGATCATCGAAGGAACGTTGGAGTTCACAATTAACGGTGTGCCAACACGGGCGGGTACGGGGTCAATTTTGTTCGCAGGCTCGAACGACCTACATGGAATCCGAAACCCTGAGGAAACCCACGCTAAATACTTCGTATTTGCGCTCGGACCAGAGAACCAATAGAAGTTCTGGTTGAGGGACGATCCTTCAGCGAACAATGCAGCTTCAACGGCCAGGGAGAGAGAACACTTGATCGGTGATACCCGTGTATTCAAAAAGAGATGGGCTTCAATAGGGGCGGCTGTCCTTTGCCTATTTACCCTTGCAGGCACCAGTGAAATCAAGAGCTCAAAAACCAAGGTTGGTCCGGCCAAAAAGGGTCAGACCGACTGGCCGGTATACGGGGGATCTCCCGACAATAGCCACTATTCGAGCCTGACTCAAATCAACACCAAGAATGTGGCCCAGCTGCAGAAGGTGTGGAGCTATGACACGGAAGAGAAGGGTGGCCTTGAGACATCTCCAATCATCATCGACGGGGTACTCTATGCCTACACGCCGACGCAAAAGGTGATTGCGCTGGACGCCGCCACTGGGAAACTGATCTGGAAATTCGCCTCTCCGGGCGGAGCAGTTCCTGCACGGGCCGAACGCGGGTTGGCATTCTGGCAGGACGGGAATGACAAACGCATTTTGGCTGGAGTCGCAAACTACGTTTATGCAATCGACGCGACCACCGGAAAGGGAATTGCAACCTTTGGAGATGAAGGTCGAATCGATTTGCGTGACAACTTGCGTGGAGACCCCAAGTCGCAGTCTGTCTCGATTACCAGCCCGGGTGTGATCTACAAAGACTTAATCATTCTGGGAGATGCAACACCAGAGCAATTGCCAGCTCCGCCCGGTGATATCCGGGCCTATGATGTGCGCACGGGAAAGCTTCGCTGGACCTTTCATACTATTCCTCATCCAGGAGAGTTCGGCTATGACACGTGGCCGAAGGATGCATGGACTTACAGCGGATCCGCGAACAACTGGTGTGGCATGACCTTGGATGCCGAGCGCGGTATAGTCTACGTTCCCACTGGTTCCGCTGCGACAGATTGGTATGGTGCCGATCGCGTTGGCGACAATCTGTTTGCTAATACACTCATCGCCCTGGATGCGGAAACCGGAAAAAGGATCTGGCATTTCCAGGGAGTCCGTCATGACCTCTGGGATCGAGATTTCCCGGCGCCCCCCGCGCTTGTAACTGTATTGCGCAATGGGAAACAGGTCCCCGCTGTGGCCCAAACCTCGAAGCAGGGGTACCTCTTTCTCTTCAATCGTATTGACGGCACACCTCTATTTCCAATTGAGTATCGAAAATTTCCCGCAAGTACAGTACCCGGAGAAGTCACCGCAGCGGAACAACCCGTGCCCACAAAGCCGGCGCCATTCGCACGTCAGATTCTCACAGAAGATCTACTCACTCAACGTACGCCCGAAGCACACCAATGGGCCCTGGAACAGTTCCGCACGTTTGTGAGCAACGGGCAATTCGTTCCCAACCAGATTGGAAAGCAGACGGTAATGTTCCCCGGCTACGACGGTGGAGCGGAATGGGGCGGACCAGCATTCGATCCACGAACGAACATCATCTATATCAATTCTAATGACGTTGGACTAACAAACGCTTTAGTCCCGCATGTTCCGGGTGCAGGTGGTCGTTCAGTATATTTGAGTCAATGCGGCTCGTGTCATCGTGCAGATCTAGGTGGAGCGCCGCCGGCCTTTCCTTCTCTGGTCGATATCAAAAAGAAGCTCAGCTCTGACCAGATGGCCGAGATTATTCAGCATGGCAAGGGTAGGATGCCGGGCTTCCCAAATATCAAAGGAAATCAGCTCAACCGATTGACCGAGTACCTCTTGAACAGCGACAGCATGGAACCGGTCGATTCTACGACCGCATCAGCGACCAACACGGGGAAATTTAGAACATACGATACGACCGGTTATCACAAATTTCTGGACCCGGAGGGATATCCGGCCAACGCAACACCTTGGGGAACGTTGAACGCAATTAATCTCAATACCGGAGAGTACGTGTGGAAAATTACCCTGGGACAATATCCTGAACTCACTGCAAAGGGCCTGCCGGATACAGGATCTGAGAACTATGGCGGGCCTGTGGTGACAGCCGGGGGAGTCCTTTTTATTGGTGCGACCGTTCTTGATAAAAAATTTCGGGCGTTCGACAAAGCCACTGGCAAACTCCTTTGGGAAGCAAACCTCCCTCTTTCTGCGGATGCAACGCCGGCAACTTATCAGGTGAATGGACGTCAATATGTCGTGATCGCCGCGGGTGGAGACCGAGATCCAAGCACTCCTAAAGGCGGCGTGTACGTAGCTTTTGCGTTACCACAATAATTACCCATTTCGTAATGCTGCACACCTCTACCGCACGTAGGTTAGAGTGGTAATGTCAGACCAATGTGTTTACACGTTTGAGGTGGCTATGAACCGTCGGGCATTTCTTTCTTCGGCTAGTGCCGCGTTCGTGAGCCCAATTGTTCCGTCAATTTTGAAAGCTCAGGTTAAATCTCCTCGCACTACCGCCAAAACGCCCCCAGCAGAGACTCCAGCCAAAGCGGACTACACGCTGAAGATCGAGCCTTGCTCGATCGAGATCTCTCCCGGAGTGAATATAAAGACAGTAGGGTACAACGGCCAGGTTCCTGGTCCATTATTGCGTTTGCGTGAAGATACACCGGTAAAAATCGATGTAATGAACAACACCGCGAATGCGGATTTAGTCCATTGGCATGGCCTTGCCATCGATTCTCTTAATGATGGGGCGATGGAAGAGGGCTCCCCAATGATTCCTGCAGGTGGACATATGCGGTATAGCTTTACGCCGCGTCCATCCGGTACAAGGTGGTATCACACGCATAACACGGCTGGGGCGAATCTTTCCCTCGGTGCCTATACGGGACAGTTCGGTTTTTTGCTGGTTGAAGGAAAGCAGGATCCAGGGCACTATGACCAGGAGGTTTTTCTTGCGATTCATCACTGGGAACCTTCGTTCGTGCCAATGGCGGAGACAATGCAGGCGCAATCTGCAAACCACCCGCTAACCTCGGGCTCCGATGTCGGTTACAAATATGCGACCATCAACCAACATAGGTTAGGCGCTGGGGAACCGATTCGTGTCAAGGTGGGCCAAAAAATCCTGATGCGTCTTCTCAATGCCAGCGCCACGGAAAATGCAGTTCTCGCGCTGCCCGGTCACACCTTCAAGATTCTGGCGATGGATGGCAATCCAGTACCAAACCCAAAAGCAGTTCCTGTGGTTTCGTTAGCGGCTGCCGAGCGCGTCGACGCCCTGGTGGAGATGAATTCACCTGGAGTCTGGATATTGGGATCGACGCTCGAAAAAAGCCGCGAGATGGGCTTGGGTGTCGTTGTTGAATATGAAGGAAAAACTGGTACCCCCGTTTGGAAAGATCCTGACGATTTGGCTTGGGACTACACTCAATTTGCCAACGACGCTGTAACCCCCGAGCCGGAGGCAACCTACGAGCTTACTTTTATGGATGTGGGGCCTCTTGGAAGCTCCAAGTTCGACACCTGGACGATCAATGGAAAGTCGTGGCCAGATACCGTCCCGTTGGAAGTCACTAAGAACAAACGTTATCGGTTGGTTTTTAAAAATGTAAGCGGCGACCAGCATCCAATGCACCTGCATCGCCACACATTTGAAGTAGTCAGTATAGGCGAGAAGAAAATTAGCGGTCTTCACAAGGATGTGATCAACGTAATGCCTATGCAAACTGTTGCCGTCGACTTTTTGGCAGATAACCCCGGCGACTCTCTGTTGCACTGCCATATGCAACTCCATATGGACTATGGATTCATGCAATTGATCAAGTACCGTAGCTGAACCACAAAACTAAACAAGTAGCAACCTTCTGGTGTGCGCTCATGGTGCTTTATCCTTATGCAGATATTGTTCCGCTTGTAGGAGTTGAGCTCAAAAACTTTCCTGCGATCAACGTTTGGATGCAGTCCTACGATCCGGCGCATCACTGGTTGATTTCGACATTCTGGGCTGCCCTTCCGTTGGCAGTTCTGCTTGTCGCAATGATTGGTCTAAGGCTGAAAGGGCATATTTCAGCACTTGTTGCCCTGGCTGTAGCACTAGTTATCGCTGTGGCTGTCTTCCATATGCCTGCTCATCTTGCAGCGACCTCAACCGTACTCGGAGCATGTTACGGTCTGTTCCCTATCTTCTGGATCGTATTTCCAGTCATTTTTATGTACCAGCTCACAGTTCGCGCCGGCAGGTTTGGGCTGCTGCAGGAATGCCTGGTTGGAGTTACCCAGGATAGCCGCCTTCAGCTGCTTTTGATCGCCTTTATCTTTGGCGCCTTTTTTGAAGGTGCCTCGGGCTTCGGAACTCCTGTAGCAGTCTGCGGAACTATCTTGCTGGGCTTGGGCTTCCAACCTCTAGAAGCGGCAGGTTTAGCGCTACTTGCGAACACTGCTCCGGTCGCTTTCGGAGCGTTAGGCACGCCGACAATCGCTCTACATGGCGTAACGGGCCTCGACACGCTCGTGCTCACGAGGGTGATTGCAACTTTACTTACACCATTCTGCATTTTGGTGCCATTATGGCTCATCTGGGCCTTTGCGGGCTTTAAGGCAATGCTCGAAGTCTGGCCCGCGATTCTCGTCTCGGGTGTCACATTCGGGCTTACGCAGCTTCTGATGGCCAGGCTCCACGGCCCGTGGCTCGTTGATATCTCTGCCGCAGTCGTTAGCCTAGTCATCTTTGTCTTGTTTCTGCGCGTGTGGAAGCCTAAACGAATTCTCGACGCGCAGCGAAGGGATATTACCGGCGAGTCGGGGATTCTCAAAAAGAATCATTCTGCTGTGGTTACTCGCGCGGCTGTTCCCTGGCTTATTCTTACGCTTTTCGTCACTATATGGGGTGCTCCGCGTTTTACGGCGTTGATCGACGGGATAACCAGTGTGCGCTTTCCAATCCCCGGCCTCGACGGCGTTATCTTACGAGTTCCTCCTGTTGTTCCTCATCCGTTGGCGGAGGCGGCTGTCTTCACGCTCAATTGGCTTTCGGCTACGGGCTCCGGTATCTTCGTCGCCGCAATCGTCGCCGCTCTTGTAATGGGCCTCAGGCCGCGTGCGATCCGTCAGGTTTTCTGGGAAACCATCATTTCCACACGGTTCACGATGATTACAATTGTCGCCCTGATGGCGCTCGCATTCGTCACACGTTATAGCGGCTTGGATGGCACCCTTGGCCTCGCCTTTGCACGCACCGGGGCCTTCTACTCGTTTTTTGGCACGTTGATCGGCTGGCTTGGCACGGCTTCTACTGGGTCGGACACCTCCGCTAACGTCCTCTTCGGGAGTCTTCAGAAGTTTACCGCTCTACAACTGGGTATCTCACCGTACATCATGGTTTCCGCCAACGCCGGCGGTGGTGTGATGGGCAAGATGGTCGCTCCACAAAGCGTTGTCGTTGCCAGTACCGCCACAGGCATCTACGGAGGCGAAGGAAGCATTCTCCGCTTTGTATTCATTCACAGCTTTATCCTCGCTTGCCTGATGGGGATACTGGTATCTGTGTTTGTATATTTTCCTTCGCTCGCGAAGCTGCTTCTCAACTAAATCACTTGCGAAGAGAGCTGGAACACTCACACGAGCGCAACACTAAACGAAGAAGAACTCGAAACTAGACCTCGCTGAGCAGAATGCGCAGGTCCCTTACGTTGTTACCAGTGGGACCAGTAACGATTGCGTCGCCCAATGCATTGAAGATGGGGAAGCTGTCGAATCTTTCAAGTCCATCGACAATGTCGAATCCTTGGCTGGCAGCACGGGCTGCTGTTGTCTCGTCACCTACTGCTCCAGTAGCCGGACTGTTGCCGTCAACCCCATCCGATCCGCCACTCAGCACTGTTGCATCTAGCTTCCTTTCTGCGATCAGCCGCGAACACTCCAAGGTGAACTGTTGATTCCGTCCGCCAACACCGTGTTCGCTTGAAATCCGCACGGAAATCTCTCCGGCACTGAGAAGACAGATTCTTGGATACTGTTGGCGCAGCTCTTGCAGCCGGTCCAATAGGTAGGTCGCCGCGTCACGGTACTCCCAATCGTCGCAACTGTTATCGATGACGACATGAAACCCAAGTCGTGCGGCAGACTCTCCCGCGATCCTGCAAAGATCGCTGCTGGACATCAGAGAGACCCAACCACACTTACTGAAAGCGGGGTGGTTGGCCTTGGGTGTTTCTTCGAGATCCGGATCGCTGAAGAACGCAAGGAGACTGCTGGACAGATTCAAAGCGTCTGGATTGGCGCTGATGATATTGCGGCAGTCGTTCGTAGTCGAAGGATCGGGTAGTGAGGGCCCCGACCCCACGATATGCAACGCGTTCTCAGGAACATCGGAGATGAGCAGAGTGCATTGAGTCGCGCCTTGAGCTGCCACCGCCAGTCGTCCCCCCTTGACCTGAGAGAAATGTTTTCGCAGGGCGTTCATTTGGGCTATTGGCAGACCAGACAATACGAGTGCCCGAGAAAATTCGGCAACAGCGTCGACAGTAATGTTGTTATCGAGCGGTTTCTCGATCATCGCCGATGCTCCTCCGCTGATCAGAAAGAGCACCAGGCAACGATCATCGCAGGATTGCAATAAGCTCAACACGGTTTCAGCAGTGTCCGACGAGGTTTGGTCTGGGTACGGATGGCTCCCCGCAAAAAAGCGCACTCTGGGGTCTTCCTTCAAATGCTTGGTCGAACCGACCACAATGCCTTCAACTATTTGTCCTCGCTGCAAGGCCGGCTTAAGTGCGGACAAAAGCAAATCCGTCATTGGGGCCGCGGCTTTGCCGATCGAGATCACCACAACCCGATGAAAGTTCGTCAGATCGTATACCAATTCTCCGACTTGGAGAGTCTCGTCCGGGCACTGAACGCGGGCGTGCATTGCCTCGGCAATGTTTAAATGAAGAAGCGCGTCCAGAAAAATGCCTTTAGCTGTTTCGATCAAAGTAGTGGGCTTTAGCATAGGGGAGTAAGACTAGACGGGATTCGATGCGGTGTTGATATCTCCATTGCAGACCCAATCTGCTGCCACGGTCCTTCATGACTTTTCGGGACGAACTAACGGTAGAAGACTCATGACTTCCGAACGACGAAGTAGGGTTGATTGACGAGAGTACTTGAAAATCCCGGAAACAAGCCTACCTTCGCTGGTCCCAGTATCTCGAAGTAGTACTCCAGCGGATACTCAGAGTTCGTATAGTCGGCTGGGATGGTTCCGTGATAGTCGTCCCCTTTAGGCTCCATCAGAGTCGTAACATAGCGTTCTGCCTGGTCTACATGGCGATAGTACAGACGCACCCTTACTCCAGGTTCGGTCGAGGACAAGACGATCGGCAATGGCTCGCCAGCGTGAAACAGCTTTACAGCCTCGTGCCGAACAACTGGTGTCCATCGATGGGGACGGCCTAAGGCCTCCTGAATCGCCGCAGTGACTCCTGGCTGCGACGAGACGGCAGATGCTGTTTCGAGTTGCCGGCTCACGGCGTCGATGTCTCGATCCATGGCTGACAGGCGGTCTGTCCAGTTCCCCCGCTGCTGTGGCTCCTCTCCAACGGCAATATCCGCCATGTAGATGCCTTTACTGACCGCTAATAATTCCATCCACTTCGCTCGCGCCTTGCGATACATATCAATCGAGGCAACAAGAGCATTCCGGTCACCGCTCTTTTTATAGAGTTCGAACAATACTCCGCTCCGAAACTTGGCTCCAAAAAACTGTCCCAAGGCAGCTTGAATGGCTACGTCGATCGTTAGACGCCGATACTCAGCCGTATTTTTCGCACTCGATACCGATTCTGCTTTCTTTAGGGACGAGAGCGCTTCCTGTGCATAATCTTCGATCCATTGAGCAACTTCGACGGGAGAATATTTTCCATTGCGTTCGCCGTTCAGCAACTCCGCCGCAAAATCGCTTATTCGCGAGAATAACTGCGGATCGAGCGGGCTCGCATTGCCGAAAACCTTTGGGGAAGGGCTGTCTCCGTATGGTCCAGGATGTTCGCCGTCGACAAACGACTGGTTCCAGTAAACCTCAGGCCAATAGGTATTGTTGCCCGCGGAGGGCGCGTGCGCCGTTGTAACGATGGGCAAGATTCGGCTGGCGCTGGCGAGTGCTGCTTCAAGCGGTGCGGCGCCGCTTCCGAATTGGTGACGAAGGGTCCGTTGCCAGACATCCGATGCGGTGTTGGGGTTGTAAAGCATCCTGCCCCACATCCGATAGCTATATTCGTATTTCTCCCAGTCCCAGTGTGGGTTGAGCGTGGCATCAGCATAAGCACATCGTCCACCTGGTAGTCCCGAGCCTCGCCTGCCTTTGAATGAAAGCGGCTCACAGATCTCGACGCCATTACTTCCACAGAAGTTGAAGCATCGGGAGTAGCCGGCCGCAGCTACCGGATCGCCCCACAATAATAAGCGCTGTGTTCCAGGCCATATACGATGTACCACCGTCCACTGTCGGTCTTCGCGAAGCAGGTCACCGTAGCCATAACGCAAGAAACTACGGGTTCCGGCACTAAGCTTCATCAACCCGGTTTTGTTTTCATCGCCGGGTTTTGGCTGCTCTAGTTCGCGTATGTCGGCCTGATGGTAGCTCATCCCCAGATGCTCACCCCAGAACTTCGGCGACATATTCACTGGAAGCTTGGTCGCGAGAGCAATGTCGGTCATCGTCTGGTCCATGCCCTTGGTGTGCATGTCAAGCTTCACAAGGCGTCCGCATGTCGCAACCCCATCGAAAACCAATTTCCAGAACTCGTAGCTGCCCTCCTGTACTCCGCTCTCCCCATGAATGCGAAAGGTGACACCGCTAATCGCGGGGCATGCCTGAAGCAGAGCCCGAACGGCATCCCTGCAATACACCCCATGATTCTCCTTGGTCAGACCTTCAATCGTGTAATTCGCATTCGGGCTGTTGATCCATTCATAGCCATGCATCCAGAGACCGATGTGAAACTCCATTCCCCGGGCCACTGTTTGCTCGCTGATAAATTTCAGCATCTCCAGATTGTGATCGCGCTCAACAGTGGAGAGTTGTGGCACGCGTACCTGATAGCCGGGTACATCTACAAGGAAAGGATAGGTGAACAAGAAGTAAGCGTCTGTAACGTGGCGGATGAAATCATAACCAATTCCAAAAGCCAGATTGAAACGATTAAAGCGTTGCGTCGCCAACATCGTCAGATAATGAGGCCACATCTCACGATCGTTGTACCAGGGCTTGTCGTGAATATCGCTTACAAAGAGTCGGGTGATGCTGCGAACTTCGTTAGCCGGTTGCTCCGCCAACGCCGACAAGGTGTCAATGGAAGCGACTGGGTCGGAGGCATTCTGTACCCGATCTGCAAGGTCCAGTAGTGCGAACACAATCGCTCGTGGATCGTGGCCACAGACTAACGTCACCCTCCTGCCCTCCACTTCGGCGGGAAATACTCCCAAAGCCTCGGGGCGAGCTTCGACAATCGCACCTAACTTCTTCAAAACATCTTTTGCCAGTGGGAACATTAGGCCAGCAACAACAAGAATTATGTCACCCGCGTTGGCCTGAGTTATGCGCTGGCAGCGCAGTGTAGTCACGCCGTGCGCACTCAGGGCCTTTTCGAGCTCTTCGGCGGCCCACAACGAAACCGAAGAAGATGCGACTGTATCCGTGGGGTCGATCACAATGCATACGCCACGTTTGGCGGAGGCCGCGATGCCGTTCACTTCGGCACCTGTAAGGGCAGCTAATGATCCAGCCGTCAAGAGAAAGCGACGACGGGTCCAGTCTCTTGTTTCTCGACGCCTTCCCAAATGCATAAGGTTTCCCGGTTAAAGAGGCAATAGATCTTGTTGCGGCTGATGAACAATTTCGGTATTCAAGCAGGCTGGGGAACTGCATATTCCTGCGAGCGCTTGATCTCTTTTTTCATACAACCCGCACGAATTCATAGATGCTCTTGACGGATTTTAGTCAGGTTATCAGACCAATGTCAATTAAAAAACAGTGCGCCGAAGTAAGGCTTCAGGTATCTTTGAATTGTTCCTGTGACCAAACATGCCGAAGAGTCCACAAATATCAGCTTCAAAGCGCATCGAATCGAAAATCAAGCCTATCACTAGGACTTCTATCAGCGACGAGATCGTAGATCAGATTATGTCCTTGATAGCCAAAGGCGATCTCAAGCCTGGGCAACGTCTCCCCTCGGAAAGGGAGCTTTGCAAAAACTTCGGCGCAGGACGCTCTTCGCTCAGAGAAGCTCTACGGTGCTTATGCATTGTGGGCGTACTCAATGCCCGTGTTGGCGAGGGCACTTCGGTCGCCCCTGACGGCGGCAAGTTCCTCGGAAAAATAATTGAGTGGCGCGTCGTAACTGAGCAACATGATATCGAAGACCTCATGGAGGTGCGCATTGCTCTCGAAGGAGTGACGGCGGCGAACGCCGCGCTTCGTGGCAGCGAAAAAGACCTGCTCAAACTTCAGGACCTGCTAACCAAAATGGATGCGGCGCTCAAGGACGAGAAACGTTTTGCCGCGCTCGATCTGGAATTTCATGTGACGCTTGCTGAAGCGTCGGAGAATTTTCTGATTGTCGATTTGGTGTCGATGATTCGCGGCCAACTCGAAAAGGCTTTGTCCCGTGTCTTGCTTCTCCCGAATGCGCGGCCTCTCTCCTTGAAAGAACACGTGTCGGTTGTCAACGCGATTAGGCGGCGCGATCCAGAGGCGGCGCGAGAGGCCATGCAGAGCCACCTTGACGCTGCACTTAAGCGTTATCATCATGCCGTGGGCAGCGAACACGTTGCCGTTACAGGAACCAAGCTTCGTAAGGTTGCCGGAGGGCGCGGATGATCGAAACGCAATGTTAGCGGTAAGGACGTTGAACCGTTCGTAGCTAAAGGCCGCTGTCGATTAGCTAAGCGGAGGCCTTCCGCATTGGCAAAACAATCTGGTCGATTCCGCAGACCTTGTAGTTTTCTTGCAGGCGCGGCAAACCACGTTGTAGGCCCACTTTAGTGGGCCCAGAGACGAGATCGAACCGCCGACGTTGGCCAAGCCTATCAGGATTTCCTGACTCTATGGTCTATGGAAGGACGCCGACTCTGACATCCCGCTTCGGAAGCAGGTCCAAGCGAAATATTCGAAGCTCAAATGATGACGCTAACCAGCTCGACAGTTTTTCGTGAATCCGAACGTCCGGACTAAGTTAACTATCAAGCTGGTTGCTACTGACTTCGAGTGGAGCGGCAAAGGGAAGCCATACTTGAAAGCGAGTATCGCCGGGCTTGGAATCAACCTGGACGTTCCCGCCGTGCTTTCGGACAATTGTTTGCACAGTATTCAAGCCGAGGCCCGTTCCCTCGCCAACACCCTTGGTGGTGAAAAAGGGGTCAAAGATGTGGGGCTTTATCTCAGGAGGAATTCCTGAGCCATTGTCGCCAATTTCCACCACAACAAAGTTGTCTTCGCGGAAGGTCCGTACCTGAAGTTCGCCCTGACCAGGCATCGCATCGATCGCATTCTCAATAATGTTCGTCCAAACCTGATTCAGCTCGGTTCCCGCCGTGTTCACAAGAAGGGGGATCGGTTGATAATCGCGCTTCACCTTGATGTGGGGCTTCAGTCTATGGGTCAAAATACCAAGTGTGGTCTCCAGGCTCCGCACGACATCAACATTCTGCACCGGCGCCTGGTCCAGATAGGTATATTCCTTGACCGTCTGGACCAGACTCGATATTCGCGACGTGCCGCTCTCGATCGTGTTTAAAAGACTCGCCAACTCTGCCGTTGCAGCGATCCTCATGATGGCATCACGAGCAGTGGCTGAGTCAAGCTCCGTTAGAAGAGACACGAGTGCGTCTGGAGACATGTTGCATCTTGCCAGTGCTGCCGATAAATTCCCTGAATTATCCTGGCCATGGCTCCGCAATATTGATTCCAGTGTCTCTTCTAAGTCGCTGAGCGCGAGAGCCTCTAGTCGAGCCAAACCTGACTGCAGAAGCGTAGCTTCTACTTCTTCGATTCGAGACTTCTCCGAATCATCGAACGACAGCCGCCATAACGCAGCGTTTGCATTTCGCATCCTCGCCAGCGCGTCGCGCATTTGACCGGCCGCACGCTTTGCGGCAGATGCGGGATTGTTCAACTCGTGCGCGAGTCCTGCCGATAGTTTGCCCAACGAGATCAAACGGTCGCGTTGCTGCTCTATTCGGGTCCCTTCTCGGATTCTGTCGGACATCATGGCAACAAGTGTTGCCGTCAGCTCCGGCATCTTTTGTATGAGTTCTGGGAAAAGCGCGGCCGGAAATTTGAGAAGCCGTCCGTCAGTCAGCGCGCGGCCGGTCACAGTAAACCGTTTCATCCGGGAGAAAGGAAACACCCCACTAACATCACCAGCTTGCGCTGGAAGTGACACAGTATCGCCGCCGAACTCTCCTCTCCATTGAAAAAGTCCCTCTAGGAAGATGATCATCCAGTCTGCTGGCTCGCCTTGTCGCACGAAGGCCTCTCCTGCTCGGACAGGGACTTCCTGTACATGACTTAGAAACCAACTAATCTGATCGTCCGGTAGGTTCGAAAACGCCGCGATGCGCCGCAATTCAACGGAACTGACCATTCCATCAAGCCTCCACCTTATTATGCAAGGTCAGCATGAACCTCTTCCCATTCGTCATCCTCCTGAAATGAAAGGCTCTCCTATGGGCCTATTCTTCAGGTCGTCCGCCGGACCGATCGCCAGCGAAATGGATTAGTCCTCATATGTCGGCTTCTGGGCACAATAGTAGGGGCCGCGTTACAGATTAGACGGCGCGACATCTTCCGCGTCGCGTCGTAGTGCGCGCAACATCCAGGCGGCTCTTCGTGTCTATCCTATTGTGGCCGCGGTTTGTCGGCGGTCAGGAGAGGGTTCAACTTCGCATGTTGCAGCCTTTACAACTTACACATGTGTCCATCCGCTATGCGGAAGAGATCGTGGAGTTGCGCGATTTTCTCATCAAGGCTGGCTGCGCAGTGCGGACCGGGCAGGCTCTTGGTCAGATCGCGGCCCGACTCTTTCAGGACCGCGCTTTTCACCGTGATCTGACCTCGCATGTTTGGGTGGTAATCGACAGATGCGATCGGATTGGCTACTCCGATCTGCTTGGTGTCCTTGCAATTGCGGCCGCTGGCTCAAGTTTTGCGGCAACGGTGGATGAAGACAATGCTCACTGTCTGCTCCGCTTCCTGATGGGAGCGCGCCACTCCCTCGATACGCTTTCTGACAGTAGGGACCGAGCTCCCGAACGTGGGACTGCCGGTGCCATGGAGAATCCTTCAACCGTGCCCTTCCAACCGGCCCGCGGCAATGGGCAAGAGGTCTCCGTTGAACCTTTACAGCTTGTAGAAAGAGACTTGCTCTCCCCGGAAGAGTCGCAGAACAGCGCCAGCGGGGGCAGGCGTCTTCCCTGGGTAATTGCCGCTGGATGCGTGTTAGTGGCTCTGCTCATCGGTCTGTGGCTGAAGCCCCGGCCGACTGAGTACGCTGGCAATAAACCGGCATCAGTCACTCCGGCCGCAGCGGGAAATGTGTCGTCGACTTCGGTGACGAAGCAAAGCGTCACCCCATCCGTCTTATCCCCCGATGAGAGAGTAGCCAAGGCGGGCATGCATTCTCCCATCCCACGAAGGAACTCGCGAGTCATGCCTTTCAGCCTCGCGGCGCGAAGTTCGCGCCGGACGCCGGTTGTTGCTCCCTACATCCCCTCGCCTGCCCCAGGCGTACCGCCACCGGTCACTGCCACCGCGACGCACGGCCCGATTCCGGCGGAAGCTCTACCCGCCCCAACTCCGACCGAACGTCCGTCGGATTCTTTGACCACTCCTCCTCCTGCGACTCGCGTGGCAGGAACTGCAAGTCCTGCACAGGCCGGCCCGCCGGCCGCCACATACAACGGACCTTCGGGCGCGCCCTCCATTGATCAGGACTCACCACAGCAGGGCGGCGACAACATTTCCGGGACTTCGAAGGCCCCGATTCTCCTGCGAAGGCCCCCGCTTGCGTCTCCCTCGGCGTTATCTGAAGATGGGACTAATCTCGCCTCAGAGGACTCTCCGCCCGCCGTCTCCGCCGCACTCGGGACAAGTCCGAACGGAAGCGCCGGGGCGATTCACGGAGGCACCGTCCGTGTTACCTCGTTGGGCGCCATGGCTTCAAACCTTCTGTACAGCCCCGTTCCGGCCTATCCCGCGGCAGCTTCCGCGTTGCATGTCCAGGGGGAAGTCAAGCTAAGCGCCGATGTCGACCGTGACGGCAAAGTAGCTTCGGTCCGCGTGATCAGCGGCCCTCCGCTGCTGCGCGATGCCGCGCTCGACGCGGTGCAGCGCTGGCGTTATCGTCCATATCGGTCCTCGGGTGGGCCGATACCGATGGCCGCAATAGAAATCATGGATTTTCAGCTCCCATAGCGGCAGCAAGCGTCGACGCGATAGGGGACACCTCACGAAAAGGAAATTTAGGAACGTTTGAAGAGAGTCGATGTAATTTTCTCGATTGTGAAGTGACGGTTATTCATTCCTAGCGCGTTTTATCCGGACAGCGACAACGAATTGCGCCCTGCCCAGGAACGGCGAATTCTCAGGTACAACATGGGAACAGTCATCAGTTCGGCTTAGCTGTACTCGATTCTGCTAAGTTACGGTCAATCAGCAACTTAGTCCTACGCTAGATTATTCTCGATTTCTCATATTTATCAATACTTTACGCCCTGCCTCGCAAATTCGTAATCAGTAGGTCAGCGGTTCAACTCCGCTCATCGGCTCCATTCTTTTCAATAACTTAGAGAGCTTTACGCGTCAGACCAACTGATTTTTCGTCAACCTCACTTGGCAGCTAACTGTCTTATTCTGAGTGAGATGAGCATCTGTCTCAACGTGTTCCGAAGTCCCACAAATTCTCCCGCAATTTAATTTTCACCTGAGGAGCACTCCTGTCGTTAACGAGTGCTGGGAATAGTCGCAATCCGCAATATAGAGCATGAAGCGATGTGTACGCCGTATACTTTTTTAGTTTGGTATACAGTGTAGACATGAAAGCAACTACGAGCCAGAAGATTGCCAGAGCCGCCCGCAGGCTGCTCGATAAAGAAGGAGCGGAGAGCGTGACCATGCGGCGGGTGGCGTCTGCAGTTGGCATTACGCCGATGGCGCTTTATCGACACTATCCAAACCGTGATGGCCTGTTGAATGCGCTGGCAGATGCAGGGTTTGTGGAACTGTCGGAGAAGCTTGCGAGTGTGCGGCTGACGGGCGGGATCGAGGAACAGCTCCTGAAGATACTTGATGTCTTTCTCGACCATGCGTTTGAGAAGCCGCGTCTCTTCGCGCTGATGTTTCTTACGAAGCGCGAGGGTGCGCGGCAGTATCCGGAGGACTTCCGTGCACGGCGGTCTCCTACGGCGAATGTCTCGGCCGATGTGATCGTGCGTGCGATGGAGACTGGGTACTTCCGCAAGGACGATGTGTGGGAGATCGTCTTCGAGACGGGTGCGCTGATGCAGGGCCTGGTGATGCTTTACCTGGGAGGCCGCGTGGCGATGCCTCCAGAGAGTTTTCGTGCCTTTTGTCACCGATCGTTTGGGAGGTATCTGAATGGCTTACGCAGCTAATTACCGCCGCGTCGGGGAAGCAATTCTCGCAATCATCGCGACAGGGGCGATGTTTTACTTCGGCAACGGTCTCAATCCGTTGTGGCCGCTCATGTGGATTGCTCCGCTGCCGGTGCTGGTGTTCGCGTTGCGAATCAAATGGTGGGCCACGGCGATGGTGACAGTGGCTGCGATGCTGCTCGGCAATTTGAACATGTGGAGCTACTTGACGAAGACGCTGGGGATGCCGGTATCTGTGTGGGTAGGTATCTTCCTGGCTGCGAGTGTTGTCTTTGCCGCGGGAGTGCTTCTGTTTCGTGTGCTGGTGTTGCATGGCGCAGTGCGGAGCGGACTGGTGGCGCTACCCGCGGTGTGGGTAACGAGCGAGTATGTCCGCAACTTGACGACGCCGCATGGGTCTGCGGGAAGCCTGGCGTACTCGCAGCTGCGCTTCCTCCCGTTCCTGCAGCTTGCTTCGATCACGGGACCGTGGGGGATGAGCTTTGTGCTGCTGCTGTTTCCCGCTGCGATCGCGATTTGGCTACATCTTAGGCAGACCTCACCGAAGCGCGCCCTGCAGGTTGCGGGTGCGGGGATTGGAGTGGTCGCGGCTGTACTGGTGTTTGGCGCCGTACGACTGGCGATGCCAATGACCGAGACAGCACGTGTGGGGTTGATCACCTCGGACGAGAAGGCAAATGCTGGGGTTACCGATCCGGGTGCCGATACGAAACGGCTGTTCCGCGACTACGCCCGTGAGGCTCAGAAGCTGGCAGCGAATGGGGCGCAGGCGATCGTGATGCCGGAGAAGCTTGGCGTAACACTGGAAGGCAAGACCGCTGAGACGGACGCGGTGCTGCAGTCAGTTGCGGCCCAAACGGGAGCAACGGTCGTCGCGGGCGTTGTGCATGTGGACGCTCCAGTGAAGTACAACGAGGCGCGGATTTATACTCCGGGCTCAGATGTGCAGCGTTACGATAAGCAGCACATGTTGCCGCCGTTCGAGTCGAACCTGAAGCCGGGAACGACCTTGACACTGCTGCCGCGACCGCACCAGAAGTGGGGTGTGGCGATCTGCAAGGATATGGACTTCGCGTCGCCCGCCCGTCTTTACGGCGAGGCCGGTACGGGGCTGATTCTCGTTCCGGGGTGGGACTTCGTGGTCGACGGCAGTTGGCACGGGCACATCGCATTGATGCGCGGTGTGGAAGACGGCTTCAGCGTAGCGCGCGCGGCGAAGAACGGCTTCCTGACGGTGAGCGACGACCGCGGCCGCATCGTGGGCGAGGTGAGCAGCAGCTCTGCTCCGTTTGCGACGCTACTGGTGGATGTGCCGACGGCGCACAGCAGCACGGTGTATCAGGTGCTGGGCGACTGGTTTGCGTGGGTTGCGATTGCGCTGCTGGCATTTGTGCTGCTGCAGGTGGTGCGGCTGCGCACCCGTGCTCAGGGCTGAGATCCGGAGAGTGCGCGAAGGCTTTCGATAACGGACTAGAAGGGCGGGGTCATCCCGTTTGTCCGCTCTCCGACTGGCGATATCAGGGCAATGCGCTCATTGAAGCGATCGTTGGCGACCTCCTGGCCGACAAATAGGAAAAGGTGACTCTACGCGACCGCGATTGTGACCTTGCCTCGCGCGTGGCAGGATTCCACATAGCGGAGAGCCTCCGCGACACCGCCTAGTGGGTAACTCCGATCGAGCGCTGGTTCGATCTTTCCGAATTGCATAAGGTCGCCGAGAACATTCAGGTCGGCTGCGTTGACTTTGGCAAACACTCCGGTAAGTTTCTGGCTCGTAAATGGCGAAGTCACGAGACGCCCCACCATCATGGACAGAAGCTGACTGGCCGGCTTGTCGGGTCCGCCTCCTCCGCATCCCACAAATGTTCCTTTCGAGCGCAGAACACGCCGTATTGCTTTCAGTGGATGGTTGCCAACGAGATCGAAGATCACGTCGTACTGGTCGTCGCTGCGCGTGAAATCCTGAAGGGTGTAATCGATGGCGCGATCCGCGCCGATGGACTGCACAAATGCCACGTTACGCGTGCTGCAGACGCCAGTGAGATGTGCGCCGAGCCATTTACCAATCTGCGCGGCAAACGTGCCGACGCCACCCGCTGCCCCAACAATGAGCACGCGTTGTCCGGGCTGCACACGGCCACAGTCCCGAAGCCCCTGCAGAGCCGTGATGCCCGCGATCGGAGCCGAAGCCGCTTGCTCAAAGCTCAGCCGCTCCGGCTTGGGAGCCAACTCGGTTTCCTTGCCGCAAGCGAACTCGGCAAATGCTCCCTTGCAAACGCCGAACACCGCATCGCCAGGCTTGAAACGCGTGACTCCTGGGCCAACTGCTACGGTCACACCCGCCACATCCGCTCCTAGGTACGGCGATCTTGGGCGTCGCAGTCCGGTAAACAGACGGATGAAAGACGGCGTCCCGCGCGAAAATGCCAGTCGTATGGGTTGACCGACGCGGCGCGAACCTGAATCAGGACCTCTCCTGGGGCAGGAATAGGTCTGTCTAATTCCTCGTATTCAAGAACATCGGGTGGACCGTAGCGGCGATAGATGATTGCCTGCATCGGCTACCTTTCGAGACACCAAGTATACGGAACCTAGCCGAATGCGAAAGATCAACTACCGTTAGCGATCCAGTCTCGATGAGTGACTTGGCTATTTAGCGTTCATCGAGAAGGCCGTAACGAGTCGATTGGCAGCAATCACTTTGCCGGAAAGCCGGTTTTACGGCCACTTGGAATTCCTGCCACGCCCGAGATCTTCATCTTTATACCCTTAACCATTAATCCCAGCCCACAACTCAACCCACAAAATCTTTGGGCCGAAAACGTCTTCAGAGTGCCAACATGTCGTTAGTCGAGATGCTGGCATTGGCGGGGATTGTGCTGGTTCTGGTGCTCTGGCCAAATGCCAGGCGTGCCGCGGAGATTGGCCGTCTTCGAGTCCGTTTACCTTCTGCAAATGCAAACAAGATGGGGCCTAGTGTGCTCTTTGAAAATGCAAGAGATCACGGCCAGTCTCAAATTCCCTTATTGAATGGGCTTCAGTAGCCTTATAGTGACGTTGTGAGGCTGGTAAGTAAGTGGGAGTAGCGGCACAAATGGACCGAGCGGCAAGTCTCAAGCGATGGCGAGAGAGTAGCGCGGCGGGCACCCCCATCGTCGGCGCTGGTGCGGGCACAGGAATTTCTGCCAAGTGCGCCGAAGCTGCGGGAGCGGACCTCATCATCATCTACAATTCTGGCCGCTACCGCATGGCCGGGCGAGGATCGTTGGCTGGCCTAATGCCTTACGGGGACGCGAACGCCATTGTCGTGGAGATGGCCCGCGAAGTATTGCCCATCGTTCGCAAGACACCGGTGTTGGCCGGCGTCTGTGGAACCGATCCTTTTCGCATCATGAATCTGTTTCTTCGCGACCTGAAACGGCTCGGCTTTTCTGGAGTGCAAAACTTTCCGACGGTGGGGCTGATCGACGGCAGGTTCCGCGAGAGTCTCGAGGAAACCGGCATGGGATACGCCGAGGAAGTTGAGATGATTGCGCGAGCGCATGATCTCGACCTGCTCACCTGCCCGTATGTCTTCAATGAAGATGAGGCAAAAGCCATGGCAAGAGCAGGCGCAGACCTTTTGATCGCGCACATGGGATTGACGACAAAAGGGACAATCGGCGCCAGGACAGCTATCACTCTCGATCAATCGGTTGATCGCATTCAAGCCATCCGGGAAGCAGCCATCTCCATCCGCCCCGACATTCTGGTCCTTTGTCACGGCGGTCCGATTGCCGAGCCGGACGATGTTGAGTATGTCCTCAGCCGGACCAAAGGCATCTGCGGATTCTTTGGCGCCTCGAGCATCGAGCGCCTGCCCTCCGAGCGCGCCATTACTGAACAGGTAAGAAAATTCAAGAATCTGAAAATCCATACGAATCACAGGTAAAGGAGCAGGCATGTCTAAGCTCGCCGGTCGCCGTTTCGTTACACCCGCCTCAGTCGAAACGCAGGTCTTTGATTGGGGAACGATCAAGTGGCTCAGCGAACCGCGCGTCACCGGCACGGCGCGCTTCGCCATGGGTGTTGTGCTGCTGCAACCGGGGAAAGGCCACGCGCGCCACAATCACCCTGGAACCGAAGAGATTCTGTACGTAGTGTCCGGGCAAGGCAAACAGATGATCGATATCGACGGCGAACAGTGGGAATCCATCGGCGCCGGCGATATGATTCACATTCCTGCCGACATCTACCACTCCACGGTGAACACTGGTTGGGAGGCTTTGAAATTGGTTGCCGTCTATTCGCCGCCGGGCCCCGAGGCTCTCCTCCGCGCAATGCCAGGGTGCCAGGTGCTTGCGCCCAGCGAGCTGCCGGAACGCTGATGCGATGACTCCGAAAACCGTTGCGCTCATCGGCACGTTCGACACCAAGGGAGAAGAGTTCTCCTTCCTGCGTGCGCGGATTGAGAATGCTGGCCTGCGAACACTGATGATCGATGTCGGTGTGCTTGGCAGAGCTACCTTTGAGGCGGACATCTCGCAAGCAGAGGTGGCCGCGGCGGCAAATGAGAATCTCGCTGCACTAAGAACAGAGAGGGACCGAGGTCGAAGCGTCACCGCCATGGCGGTCGGGGCGAAGGCGATTCTTGTGCGGCTCTTTGAGCAAGGCGCCATTCATGGAGTGGTATCCCTGGGCGGTTCTGCGGGTACGGCTATTGCGACCGCGGCCATGCGCGCTCTCCCGTGTGGCTTCCCAAAATTGATGGTTTCCACACTTGCCTCCGGCGATATCAAGCCCTACGTGGGAACCACTGACATTTGCATGATGCCTTCGGTGCTGGACATCGCGGGTTTGAATCACGTCTCCCGAGGAATCATCGGCAATGCGGCTGCTGCGATTTGCGGCATGGTTGCATCGGAGCCAGCCAGCGCCGCCCTCAACCAGAAGCCGGCGATTGCAGCCACCATGTTCGGCGTTACCACACCTTGTGTCACCGCCGCACGGCACACGCTCGAAGCGAGAGGCTACGAAGTTCTCGTCTTTCACGCGACAGGAGCCGGCGGGCAGGCGATGGAACGGTTGATCGATGACGGTGCATTTCGAGCCGTTCTCGACATGACGACCACGGAACTCGCAGACGAATTCGTAGGCGGTGTCATGAGCGCGGGACCGCACCGACTTGAAGCAGCAGGCCGCAAGGGCATTCCTCAGCTTGTCTGTCCGGGGGCAATCGACATGGTGAACTTCGGGCCAGTGGAAACGGTGCCGCCCCAGTTTCGCAGCCGCAATCTCTACGTCCACAACCCCAGCGTAACTCTCATGCGAACCACCCCGGAAGAATGCGCGGAGATCGGACGCATAACAGCCACCAAGCTCAACCGCGCAAGCGGACCTGTGACCGTGCTCATTCCTCTGCAAGGTGTCTCCGCCATCGATAAAATCGGCGCACCGTTCTACTCGCCAGAGGCGCTCGACGCCTATCGCCGTGTCTTGAAAACCTCGCTCAGCCCGACCATCCGCATCGTTGAACTTGACGCACACATCAACGACGAAGGATTTGCGGTTGTCGCCGCAGATCTGCTGATGGAATCGCTCGGCGCCCCAATGGAAACGAAGGCGGCGCGTTCACCGAAGTGAAGTGATGCCCCGATCGGCCCCGATAAACGACAGTCCCTATCAGGCTGCCCCGGTAGTGACGCGAGGATCTGCGCGAGATTTCCCCCGGGGCGGTTTTTGATAGGGCCGCTTGAAGGAAGGCGCTTGCGTTTGGCGGCGGATGCGGTCAGGCTATGGGGATTGATTCGACTTTCGCCTGCAATACCATGAATGCTCTGCACTTAGCAGAAAAGGGCGAAAGTCGATTCAGGACGTCGTTGAAGCCCATAATTTCCTGGAGTATCGCACGCGCCGCGTCCGCCGCGCCGCGGCTTCGTTCAAACCCGCTTCTCGTCACTTAACTCCCGATTGTCGGCTAACCGGAGGTTATGCCCTGGACGGGGGGGTAACGCCGTGTAGCCCGTCATCCGGGAAGTTTGGGTTGTCAGTCTAGCTGGAGCGTTCCCTGAGTAACTCGGCGATTTCTGACCAATTGACACGGCGCACGGGCAGGAGAGTGGTCGCAGTCCCTTTGCTTCTAGTCATCCGCGCGTACGAAACTCGCGGCGAGGGAGAGCTATGGTCTGACACTGTTATTTCTGTTCCAGAGTGAGGGCGTAAATATCGGCCGTTCCGACGTCACGAATCAACATCGGGGTGTCTGTCGGATCAAGACCAAACCAAAGGTCGAACACCCCTGTGGAACAGAATCCCATCAGATCGACAACGCGCTCGCATTGCCACCCGATACGCGGACTCGAAACACTCTAATCGCAAATCCTAGTCGCTAAGATGGGCATTCGCGTCACGCGCGAACAGCATTCCTCAATTTTGCAACATCGCCGGTTCTCACAAGTCGGATATCCGGACAACCTGCTCAACCGAAATGGCGCCGTCAAATGGCTCTGCGACACAAGCAGATATCGCCTCGGAAAACTCCTCCGCTAAAGCTCGGCCGTCGGAATCGAAATCGCTGGTGGCTTCCAGTTGGAGAGTGTCCCCTCTCCACAGGCAAATAGCATTTGCATAACAGGAGCAATACCAGAACTCTTCGGTGATGTGGGTTGCAGTCTTGGGGCCGAGTTCTTTTGGAATGCCCCTGCAAATAAGTTTGATGGTAAACATTTGTGTCCCTCGAAACTCGCGTTCAGAATGCGGACGCCTCAGGTCTGCTCTTTGTCGCGTCTCTCCATCTACATCAAAAGATGTGGCCGCCTCCACAGAGACGGCCATCTTGCCTTGTAGCTGCTCTCCTACGAACACAGAAGGAATCTGCGCCGCACCACTCCGGCAAATCCCAAAAGGCCACTGCCAAGCAGCACGAAACTGCTGGGCTCGGGAGTTTGCGCGACGGTTGCCGCCGCTGACGTGATTCTGAAAGTGGCGGGCGGGTTGTCTCCAAGAATTCCGCTGGAAGCAATTCCATTGACCGTCGTGCCCGGTGTGAACACGGGATTTGTGATGGTCCCGGAGAAGAGGTCACCAGGTTCGGTGGCCTCAAAGACCTGGAATATGTCGACTCCACTCGGGGTCCCATCTGCGCTTATGGAAAAGGAAGCGCCAATATCAAATTGCCTTCTTCCGGTTGGAGATCTTGAAAAACCTACCGCTTCGTTTCTCGTGACACCATCTTCTGTGAGCGCAACGTCGTTAAAAAAGAAAAAAGTGTTGTTGCGTGAATCAGTGCCGGATCCATCCGGTGTGGGCTGCGAGTCGAGGCTGAAGGAAAAATTATGTTCAGTGGAGGACAACGTAATCAAAACCGGATCAGCGTGTAATAGCTGCGTACTCGCAAAACATAAAGCTACACCTGCAAATTTCAGAAACAACTTCATCTGTTCTCCCTTCGTTATGGGATTCACGGATCAGTAGCGTCAGGGCTCCGCCTTGCTCTCCCAAAGCAAAGCGGAGCGTTCTGCTGCCTCCTCAAAAGCAACACAGTGCTACAACTCGTGCCGCTGCTATCTGGGTAACTTGCGGCGAATCACCCCAGCGAACCCCAAAAGGCCGCTGCCCAACAACACGAAGCTGCCCGGTTCAGGTGTTTGTGCCACCGTTTCAATAACCAGCGTGCCCGTTGGCTGGACCCCGAACCCGAACAGAGAACCATTCTGCGACCCCACGATGAACGTAGGATTCTCGACAGATCCGGAGAAGATATTCTTGGCCTCCTCGGAAAAGGAGACCAATATGTTATGGTCGCTGACGACCTGGTCAGCTGAGCTCACATGAAATTCATCAGCAAGCACTAGGTGCTGATCACCACTATCAGCAAACAGAACTCCCTGGTTCGTCGTAACACCATTCACAGTAACCGGAATGTTGTTGAAGATGAAGAACGGAATGTGTTCGAAGTCTTCTCCCGATTGGTCTGGTGTTGGTTGGGAAGGCAAGGTAAACGAAAAGTTATTCACCGAATCGTTCAGAGTAAACAAAACCGAGTCGGCGCGAAGCAACGGCGCGCTCATCAAAAACAGGGCTGCACCTGCAAATTTAAAAAGGGACTTCATCCTATCTCCAGTTGTGATTTGAAATTCGTGAATGCATGCGCCTCGAAACAACTCCAGGCGAGAACCCAGGCCCCGGCCGGAGCCGGGGTTTGTGCCACCTACTCTCTTTCGCAGGGTGGGCACCCGGTCAGTTCTTCACTTCTTGTTGCCGAAGATCTGCGTAGTCACAGTCGCAGAGTTGTTGGCCGGGTTCGGATCGAAGTTAGGCGAACTCGCCACTGCAGTGTTCGTGATCGACGTTTTGTTCGTTGATCCCGAAATTTTCACCGTAATGGTCACCGTTGCCGTGGCTCCGCTGGCCATGTTTCCAAAGTTGCAGGTGATAGTCCCGACCTGGCCGGCATCCGGAGCCGTACAGGACGCCCCACCTGCGTTCATCGACACAAACGTCGACAGCGCAGGAACTGGATCATCCAACGTGACCGCCGACGCCTGGAATGGGCCCAGGTTCGTCACAATCGCTGTGTAGACCAGGGTCCCCCCAGACTTTACAGCGGTGAGATTGGCGTTGGTAGTCACGAATAGATCGGACTTGTTCTGCACCGTGATGCTCGCCGATCCGGTCGATCCGGAGTTATTGCTGGTATCCGGGTCAGACGTGCTGGAACTCACAGATGGGGTGTTGGCTACAGTCGTGCCGTCGGCAACCGTAGCACTCAACGTGGCCTGAATGGTGATCGTGACAGTTTCACCATCAGGAAGAGTTGCGAGATTGAGACTCGCTCCTCCGCCGGACACTGTACAGGTGCCCGCCGTGGAGCTGCAGGAATTGAAGGTTACACCAGCCGGTGGGACATCGCTAAAGACGACATCTGCGGCATCGTCTGGTCCGGAATTTGTCAACTGGACGGTGTAGGCAAACGAGCCGCCAGCCACAATCTGCGCTGCCGACGTATGGCTGGTCAGACTCAAATCCGCAGACGGCGGAGCGAATTCGAAGGCTCCAATGTCACTGTGTGGGCCTTGCGGACGTGCGACTCCCCGCTGATCCGTCGAAAGGAATCGTGAATCATCGGCGGCATCGACCGCAGGACTGTCCGATGGCAGCGCCATGGTGGGCGTGCCTATCGTGCTCCGCCGGTCCAATGCCAGGGGCGCCAGCTGGGGATCGGCACTGACCGCGACGCCAGGGCATCCGTTGTTATTCAGGATCAAATTGCCGCTGCCATTGGCATCAACATCACCCTTCAGTAAGCAGTCATTGGAGCCGTTTCGAGAAAGGATAGTGTTAGACAGTCTGAACGATGCTTTCGCTGGGAATTCATGACCACGACACCACCGCCAGCCTGGTTGTCAGAACCGGTGACAAAGTTGCCGCTTATGGTCGTGTTCTCCAGGATGAGCGAGCCATTCAGCGAGAAGATCGCCGCGCCGGCATCCGCGCCCTTGCTCGCTCTGTCCGTGCCCGTATCGTTGACGCCACCCTCCCCCCTGTCCACATCGTTACCGGTGAACGTGCTGTTGCGGACGATAGACCGTACCGCTGTCATTGAAGATGGCGCCTCCGAGAGCTCCGCCTCCACCGCCACAGCAACTGCCGTTACCACTTCCTCCGAAAGGGCCTTTGTTACCGGGAGCGCCGTGCGAATCAATCTCGGTGCCGACGCCGAAGCCTGCGCCGCCGCCAAATCCACCATTTCCTCCATGAGTGCCACTGAAGACGGACCGTGACGTCCCGGAAGCAGCACCGCCGCCGCCAAATCCGCCGTTGCCACCATTTCCGCTCCCCAACGAGCCAGTGCCAGCGCCGCCGCCGCCGCCTCCTCCTCCGTAGTTACCATCTGCCTCCATTGGATCCACCGCCCACGATCACACCCGATTCGTCCGCTCCTCCTCCACCGCCTCCGCCGCCGGGGCAGGAGCCACCATGGCCATCGCTCCTGATGGTCGCCGCCTGCACCACCACAGAGGAATCCGCCGGGACTGGCCGACTGGTCAGTGCTGTTTGCACCATCGAAGATGGTGCCACCTCCGCCGCCTCCGCCGTCACCAAAAGTTCCACTCCCACCGTTTCCTCTGGAGCCGCCGCCACCGCCGCCGCCGCCACCGGTATGCCTGTACCACCGCCATTGCCAGATAGGCCACCGCCACCGCCACCTGCACCAGGACCAAAACGAGAAAGGCAAAAGTCGATTGTGGCGCTGCCATTGCCGCCAGTAGCGAAGTTGGAATCGAAGGTGCTGTTTTCGACATCGAGACTCGGCACGCCCGAATCAACCGTGCCGACATAGATCGCTCCACCTGCGCCGAGACCTCCGGCGCCTCCGCACGATCCGTCGCCACCTTTTATTCTGAATCCCTTGATGTAGACGGCCTCGAGCCGCAACGCTCCTGTTCCGGAAACGGTCTTGTTATCCAGAGTGTCAAAGATGGATGCACTTCCCACGGCGAACAATCGGGAGTTTCCACTTCCCGTCCATTGCAGCGTGGCTCCGTTTCCCTTGATGGTGATGTTCGTGAAAATGATCGGCGTTGCCGTCAGCCCGAACGGGTTATGCGCGTCGCGATCCCAGAAAGTGTTGAAGGAGTACACCGTCTTTTGGAGGACGATCGTGAATGGCCCGCTAGCGCCCTGTAATACGCAACCAGTCGTATAAAAACTGTCTGGATCAGTCAGATTCAACGCTGTGTTGCTCGCAAATTCCGCGGCATAGATCGCTTCTTGCAGAGAGCAATGGGTGGAGTCGGTGACCCCCTGCTGCGTGGTTGTGACCAGAATCGTGGTCTGGGCCGAGGTTCGCTGCTCCGAGCCCAGCATGAGCATCAGGATCGCCACAAGTGCGGTCCAGTGACCAAATACACTGGCAAACTTAAAAAAAGACTTCATCGTGTCTCCATTTGTGATTTGAATTTCCTGAATGCCTGCGTCTCGAAATGACGGCTGGCGGCAACCCAGGCCAAGGAGGAGGAACCGATGCCACTGTTGACATCGCAGATATCAACAGTGCGCTTGCTCCCTACGCTATGGGATGGATGTCATGGAAACGGAGAGCGGGTAACAAGTGATGTAACCCGCTCTCAACCGCCAGCAGAATCAGGGATTGCAACTGCCCGGATGCGCTGGATCAGGATCGGTGCAGAGCGGTCCCAACTGCGTTGCGGGATCCGGCGCACTGATCATCGCGAAAGGTCCGGCTTTGTGTTCGCCGTTGAACGGAGTGAACTGGGTGGGGTCATCCGCAGGGAACCCGCAGTTGGCGGCGTCCTTCGGATTGTTGAACCAAAACCCTACATGAAACGTGTTGGTTGGCTTCAGTGCTACGTCCGGATCGAAGCCGAAGATCTGGTCGAGCAGGATCGTCTTGATGCGAACATGGCCGTCGTCGGTCTGGTTGCCGATCTGGATATCCGATTGGTACCAGGCGAGACCGAAGCTGCCCTTGAAGACGTTCTTGAAGTTTGGATCGGGCGTTTTATCCGACAGGAACGGGCTGCGTTGTACCGTAAAGAGATCAAAGGCAAGACCCGGCTTGAATCCGTCGAGATCCAGAATCAGAGTGTCATTGAGTTTGCCTCGAATGACCGTCGCCCGGGCCCTGGGCTGTTCATAAGGCGATTTGCTAAGGCAACCGACAAAACTCGGATTTGCTACCAGATCAAAACTGATTTCATCTTTCTTGTCCTGCGCCGAGGCCGCGGCTGGGAGGACACCCCCCACGATCGTCGCTGCTAAAGCGAAGATGATTGTGCCCATCTCCAGGCGGTTCCAGTACTGCGTAAATTTATTGTTTCTCATTGCATTCTCCATTCCTTGACATAAAACCAGATCGGATCCCCAAGGCATAGGGCCTGTTCGCCCTCTTGAGAGGGAGGTTGTTGAAGCACAGGTCGCGAAGTTGCGAAGAGCGACTGTTGGCGGTGCGCGAGAGGCCGGAGCTATTGGTCTCTACTTGGGATATCGGAAACGGAAGGGAAAAGACGACAGCTCTCGGGAAAATAATCGAGTCGTTGGCGGATTCATCGAGGTAGGGTTTCGACGTCCGCCTGGTGGGCGCTGCGGGTGTCGGGATGATCCGGGCCCAGCGTACCTCGCAGATTGTCGGCTGCTGAGCGAAATGCAGCACGAGCTTCCCCGGTTTTTCCCTGTGCTTGGAGGGCGCGCCCCATGGCGTAGAAGGCGTGGCCAAGGTCGCTCGAGAATTCCCCGGGTCCTTCGGACTTCTTCAGCAAGGCCAGAGCCCGGGCTGCATCCGAGGCGTCGCCCGCTCGTCCGAGCTGGCGGTTGATGTCAGATCGGACGACGAGGGCGGACGCCAGGTAGTCGTCTCCTCCCCGGCCTGCTTTGATCGAGGCTTCGGCAATCGCCACCGCCTGATTCGCCCGTTGCAAGGCAGTGGGCAAATCGCCGCGGGCCGATGCGAGTAGCGAGTATTCCGAGGCCAGCCTCGAGAAGGCCAGATGGCCAGGGGGAAGGGCTTTGCGCAGCCTCGGTTCTACCTCCGACAGCATCTCTTGGGCACGGGTAAGATCGCCTCGCTCACGATAGATTCGGCCAAGCACTAACAGCGCTTGATTCATCACTAGCTGGTTGCCGGCCTGCACCGCATTCGCGTACCCACGTTCGGCGTAGTCCGCCGCTTCGGGACGGCCCAACACACGCAACGTGCGAGCGTAGTTAATGAGCAACATCGATGAAACGCCTTGTTCTGCTTGATCTGCGCGACTGATATCAATGGCGCGGCGAAAAAGCTTTTCGGCTTCAATGGGTCGTCCAGACAAGTGCAACGCGAGGGCCCAATTGTTGAACAACGTACTTGCGGTTTCTGTATCGTCACGCCCGAGCGCGGTCATCAAAGCCGATGCCTGTTCGAATGCGGGAATGGCGTCGCGATACTGACCGGCAACACGATATGCCTCTGCCAAAGCCATCTGCACGCGCAGGTCAGTAGTCTCCGATCGCAAAGGCGATGTTGAGAGCAAGTCTCGTGCCGCCTGACTCCGCGCGATCGCCTCTGGGGAAGCACCTCGTTCGCGGGCCACCGCGCTTCCGCTTAACATGCAGGAAACTCGATCCAGCGTGAACTGAGGTTCGCTGGGAAGGTCGCGTAGTCCTTCCCGGATAAGCGCGTCTGCGCGCGGCAGGTCACTGCGGGCCAAAGCAGCTCCCAAAGCACACGAGGCCTGAGCGTGGGGAGATGGGTCCGGCAGCCCGCGCGAGATTTGGTACGCTTGCTCGAGCAGGCGGCGAGCTTTGCCATCCTCGTCCTGACCTGCATACTTGCGGCCGATTGAAGTGAACAAGTCCGCGCGGTTGGCGAGACTTGAATCATGCTGTCGCTCGACAATATGCTCGGCACGCCCGAGCAACTCGATTAAAAGTAAACGGCTTGCCAGAGGGTGCCGCATCGGCGAGCAGGAAGTTATCAAGGTCGTTGATGGATTCGGCGCGGATCAACTGGCGGAACGCGAAGTCTCGTTGTTCTCGCGCCCTTCGCGCCTGCACTAACGTGCCCTCGACGCCAGTAGCCGTGGCCAAAATCGCCAATGTCGCCAAGGCCACGGCCATGCGGTTGCGGCGAACGAACTTGGCCGCTCGATAGGCGAGAGTATCGGGCCGAGCCCCGATCGGCTCGCTCCTCAGATAGCGGCGAAGGTCGTCCGCCAGCGCCGTGACTGACGGGTAGCGCTCAATCGGCTCTTTCTTCAGCGCCTTCGCGACAATCGTGTCTAGGTCGCCCCGCAGCAGTCGACAAAGCTTGTCGGGTGTAGCGGCGCGGCTCGCGGCATTCGCGGTTGCAATCTCTCCGTTCGACCGCGACACGGCCACTGCATCCGACAGGCGTGCAGGCTCGGTATCCACGATAGCCTTGACCAGATCTGCGGGCGTGCGCGGGCGCGTTCCAATTGGATGGTGTCCTGTCAGCAGTTCAAAGAGCAGCACGCCCAGGGCATAGACGTCCGCGGCGGTTGTCACCGGATCGCCTTTTAGTTGCTCCGGAGCGGCATATTCCGGTGTCAGCGCTCCTCCACTTTCGCGCGTGAGCGGTGTCGCCGTGCCACCGCGGCCTTCCAGAAGCTTGGCGATGCCAAAATCTAGCAGCTTCACCCGTCCATCGGTCGTAACCAGCACATTGGAAGGCTTGAGGTCGCGATGCACAATCAGATTGGCATGCGCCCGCGCAACGGCTGCCAGCACCTCGAGGAAAATTTGGACGCGCGCTTTGACGTTGAGCTTTTGCTGATCGCAATAGCGATCAATGTGATCTCCCTTCACATATTCAAGGACGAGATAGGGTTGTCCTGCCTGCGACACCCCTGCGTCGAGCAGCTCCGCGATGTGTGGATGCGCAAGCTGACCGAGGATGCTGCCTTCGCGCTTGAATCGTTCCTCGCCGCCTTTTCCCATCAGTGCAATGTTGAGGAACTTCACCGCTACTTGCCGTTCAAATCGACCGTCGTTTCGTTCCGCGAGCCAGATGCTGCTCATGCCGCCTTGACCGATCGGCGATACCAATCTATAGACACCGAGAGTTTGACCGGTCAGCGTCGACGCACTCGGTAGTTCGACGGAACGTCTCTCTAAGAAGCCTTCCTCGGTCAGAGCACGGTGCTCGTGGAAGAGCATCTCCAGTTGATCCACCAGGGCTGGATTCTGGGTGCGCAGCGACGACAACCAGATCGAGCGTTCTTCGTCCGTCATTCCGAACGCCTTGTCCAGGTGCGGACTCAGGGCGTGCCATTGATCCGGAGTCAGTGTGGACATCGATCTCTCAGAGTGACAAAGCTGTGCGAATGCTGAAGCGGAGATAAATGCGTGCCTTCTCCCACATTCTTTGCACCGTACGTTCAGAAAGCTTCTGCATGGCAGCGATTTCAGCAAAAGAGAAGCCGCAGAAAAATTTCAGGTCGACGACCTCAGCGAGATCAGGCTCGACTCTCGCCAACTGATCCAGGACATCACTGATCAACGAGAGCTCCTTCGCGTCGGAGGGATTCGCAACGATGTCGGCTTCGATCGAATTAATTTCGAACTCACCGCCGCGTTTGATCGCACTGTGATTCCGGGCATGGTCAATGATCAATCCCCGCATCACACGCGCGGCATATCCCATAAAGCGCGCATGGTCGGGAAACGAGGGGTCGCGCGCGGCCATGTCGAGATAGGCTTCGTGCAAAAGCGTGGTGACACTCAGGCTTGCAGGAGTCCACCGGCGAGCCAGTTCGCGTTTCGCGAGCCGGTGCAACTCGAAGTATAAAGTGCTGAACAATGCATCGGTGGCTGTACTGTCGCCGCTCTCAACCACGCTGGTGAGCGAGGAAATCATTGACCCCACGCAGTACCCTCCTGCTAATGAAATGCCCTAAGCCGCTTGAAAGGCGTAGCGGGGGATAGGGAAAACAGAATAAATCACCAGAAACTAAGAGGTGACTGTCCTTAGGTGTGGGCCCAATCGATCCTAAATCACATCGGAGCAGTAGTCGGCGAGTTGCTGGACGTTTGCTCCATTGTTGCGGCAAGAAGTTATCCTATCGGTTGCTGAGTAGCCGGTTTGTCACGCGTTTGTCAGATGCAAGTCATTTTCTTGCTGGAGATGGGAACGTGTCATGTAAAAGGTTGGTCGCGTCAATCTTTTTGGGCCTGAGTTTTTCGAAAGGATCGTCATTGTGCTTGACTCGTCCGGTACGTGTCGAAGGAACGTTTCGAAGTTAGCAACTGCGCGACGGCTTGAATCAAAGTGGCAATCCCGCTGAGTCCCGCGATCTCTGCGAACCAATAGCTAAGCTGGTCGAAATTCAACCCACTTCTTTTAGTACACCCAATGTCGAAAGCTGGCTTTCCTCCTCTGGTCCCCAGGGCTGGCATGAGTTTGGTCTGCGGCGCGCACGGAGTTTCCGAAAGCCGGATGGCCTCAGTTGGTAGAGACGTGGGTGTGGACGTCGGACGACTGGGACTGCATACAACCAACGGGACGGGTGATGGAGCGCGCTATCAGTTTTTTCCCTCAGTGAATGGAAGTGCCGCGCCCATATTGACTCAGCCAGAATCGGAGTATTTGGGTTGTCCCTGGGTGGATTTACGGCGCTCGTTGAGATCGGCGGTGTTCCAGACCTTGCTCGTATGGCTCAACTCTTGCGCATAAGAGCCGCAGTCATTGCGGCGCCTGCTGCCAGCTATCTCTTTGGAGCTGGTGGCTTGGACCGCGTGACAATTCCAGTTCAATTATGGCGTGCTGACAACGACAGCCAGGCACCTGACGCATGGAATTCTGCAATCGTGCGTGATGGCCTGCCATCGACAACAGAAATACACGTCGTCCCCCATGCCGACCATTTCGCATTCCTGCCTCCTTGTAGCGACGCACTCAAGCAGGTAGCGTCATCCATCTGCACCGATCCGCCGGACTTCGATCGAGCCGCTTTTCATAAGGAATTCAATCGGAAAGTCGTTGCATTCTTCTCGCAGACGCTTCACGGGTGATTGCACGATATAGAACACTTACCTACTTTCTTCCAGTTCACTGCTCAGTCCCGCGTGACGGAAAACCCGGAAGCTATCCCGCTCTGCCTAGAGAGTCGGGTCATCGGCAACTTCGCGACCTGCGTCTCGTTCAATGAGACCTCGCAGCTACCCGCGACGTGTTCTAAAGTGACAAACGGGTCCGGTCTGAATTTGATGTTCTCTGCATACCCCTCCCGCCTGAATTCACCATCTCACTTAGTGTTGAATTCGCCAGCGGACTTAGGTTTCCAGTGCACCCGTCACGCGTCAAGGTGATGGCCATTCCTGAGGGTATAGTCGTCCGCGCATCTTTTTCGAATAATTGATGGTCCATTCTATATAGTGATATCCAAGATGCTTCGCGAAAGCATAGAGTCAACCATCTGATCCCACGGCGTAACGGCGTTTCTTTTTGCCAAGGTCCACCATGCCGTTTTCTGAAGACAACACGTTGCGAGTGCAGGCGGAAGACATTCTGCTCAATAGCGATGAGCTAATCCGCCTGATACTCGATTCCGCTTCGGAAGCGATCTGTGGCTGCGACTCAGAAGGTATTTGTCTTTTCTCCAATCCTTCGGCGGCGCGCATTCTCGGATACGACCACCCCGCCGAATTACTCGGGAAAAACATGCATGCGCTGGAACACCATACCCGAAAAGACGGAACCCCATATCCAATTGAAGAATGTCCCATCTATATTGGTTTTCAAAAAAACGAGAACGTCCACAGGGACGACGAGGTTTATTGGAGAAAGGATGGCACGAGCTTTCCCGTGGAGTTTTGGTCCCATATTGTCATTCGGGAAGGTAAAACCCTCGGGGCCGTGATCACTTTTATCGATATCACGGAGCGGAAACAGGCGGAAGCGGCGCTTCGTAAAAGTGAAGAGCAGAACCGCAGCTTGCTTCGGATCAACAATGCCATCATCACGAATCTGACACAGCAGGCCCTCCTGTGTTCCATTTCGGAGGCCTTGCATCCTGTCATCTCATTCGACCGATGCGCGATTACCCTCTACCAGCCGGAGAGAGATTCTTTCCGTTTCCTCGCCGTGGAGGGAGAGCTGCTCTCGGACTACTTTCGGACGGGGCAGGAGTTCAGCCGAAACGAGACCTGCGGCAGTTGGGTGTTCGACCATCAGCGACCTCTCGTGCGCCGCGATCTTGAAAAAGAGCAGCAGTATCCCAATGAGCGCCGCCTCGCCGCAGAGGGTATCCAGTCGATGTGCGTCGTACCCCTGGCTCTTCAAGGAAAGTGTATCGGACTGCTCAGCGTCGTGAGCCAGCAATGGGATCTGTATTCGGATGAGGATGCCGGTTTTTTGCAGGAAGTGGCGAACCAGGTTGCATTGGCGGTTCAAAATATGCAGTCCTACCAGGAGATTGACAGCCTGAAGGCAAGGTTGGAAAAGGAGAACGTTTATCTCCGGGAGGAACTGCGCGCGGAGCATAACTTCGAAGAGATCGTGGGTAATAGTCCAGCACTGTTGAAGGTGCTCCACGCCGTGGAGCAGGTCGCTCCCACGGATTCGACGGTGCTCATTTACGGCGAAACGGGGACGGGGAAGGAACTCGTGGCGCGCGCGATCCACAGCCGAAGCTCCCGCAATGGCCGTGCCCTGGTGAGTGTGAACTGCAGCGCCATCTCGGCTGGTTTGGTAGAAAGCGAACTGTTTGGGCATATGAAAGGGGCCTTCACGGGGGCGCTCGAGCGGCGCATCGGCCGCTTCGAGCTTGCCAACGGCGGCACAATCTTCCTGGATGAAATCGGGGAGCTTTGCCTGGAGACGCAAGTGAAGCTGCTCCGCGTCCTGCAAGAACACGAGTTTGAGCCGGTAGGGAGCAGCCACCCTTTGCGTGTGGACGTGCGCGTGATTGCCGCCACAAACCGCAATCTCCGTGAAGCGGTCCAGGCGGGCAGATTCCGCTCAGATCTCTTCTACCGCCTCAACGTGTTTCCCATCGAGCTTCCTCCATTGCGAGAACGACGCTCCGACATTCCCCAACTCGTGGCTTTCTGCCTATCCCAGTTCTCCAAGCGGTTGGGAAAGAAGATCGACGGCGTTTCACGGGAATCGATGGAAAATCTGGTGAATTATCCATGGCCCGGAAATATTCGCGAGTTGCAGAACGTAATTGAGCGCGCGATTATCGTATCGGCGGACCCGACCCTCCGGCTGGATCGCGATCTGATGCCGGTTGCCGCCGCTGCAAAAGGCATGGAGGCTCCTAAGGCGGATTCTCCAGAAGATCGGCAAGCAGACCTCAAGTCTCCACGGCCACTCCTCACGCTGGACGAGGTAGAACGAAACCATATCTTCGCCGTGCTTCAACATGCCGGTGGAGTGGTTGATGGTCCAAAAGGCGCGGCGAGGATCCTGAATCTTCATCCAAACACGCTTCGCCACCGGATGGATAAGCTCGGCATCAAGGGATCTCGCCACCGCCCGTCGTAGTTCCTCCTACACCAACTCGCCCGCGATTACCGAATGTGGTGGATCCGTCTCGCAGTCCAGGACCGCGGAGGAAACAGCCGTCTGCGCATCCTGGCAGCCGGAGCGCGGACAGATGACTGCAAGCCTTCCCAACCTATTGATTTTACTAAGACATTGGCTCGGACGGTCTCAGTGGATCTCGGGAGATCGCTTCAGGCCTGGTCTGATCCTCTGGATGGCATGTCGATTGCTTTATTTGAGTCCAGAGGCCATCAGGTAAAGCGCAATGCTGAGGATCACGGTTGTCGAATCATCAAAGATTGCGGTAACTCTTCGAGCAGAAGGCCGGATAACGGGTCCCTGGGTCGAGGAGCTTCGCACAGCATGCAATGTCCATACTTTCCCCGATGAGGTTCAGTTGTCCCTCGAACTCGCGGACATCTCATTCGCCGACGCGGCGGGGATCGCTCTCCTCAGAGAACTGCGGAACCGCGGCGTTGATCTTATCCGCACGACGCCGTTTTTGGCCGAACAGCTCAAAGAAGGGACTTCATCTCTCGAATTCTAGGGCCACAAAGGAGTGCATGCCGAAGCCGGAAGGGCCCTCCCTCTCTGAACTTCGACTCATCACGGACGGTAGGGGGTTTTCAATGTTGGAGCAAGCTGTGTGTAGGGAGCGGTTATTGCCGGCTGGGTCTTTGCGGTGCGTTCAAAGAAATATTCCAATTCCGGAGCCGCAATCCGACGTAAGCAGGATGGTCGCCCTCATTTGCCACGATCTTCGCCTTCCTTTGACCGCCATCCTGGCAAATGCGGAATTTCTGACCCAGTCAGATATCAGTGAGACGGAAAGGAACGAGTTTTATCAGGAAATCCGCTGGTCCATCGACCGGATGAATGATCTGGTCACTTCATTGTTGGAGTGCTCCAAGGGTTGCGACACTTTTCGGCCCGCCGTCCGAAGCATCGTTGACACAGTCGAGCGTGCGATCCGGATGATAAGTGTGAGAAAGGAGTTCCGCCACATCATGATCAAGCACCATCATAAAGGCTTGGCCGTGGGCTGGTTCGATTCCAACCGTCTCGAACGGGTGGTCGCCAACCTCGTCTTGAATGCTTGCGAGGCGGTCTCTCCGGACTCGGGACGGATCGTCATAACCACAACCGGAAATCAAGCCTGCTTGCAAATTGGCGTTTGGGATAACGGCCCCGGCATCCCCCCTGCGATTCAGGACTCGGTCTTTCAACCCTTTGTGAGCTACGGAAAGGCCGAGGGCAGCGGCCTGGGCCTCGCGATAGCGAAGAAGATTGTCGAGGATCATGGCGGGGAGATCTACCTTGATGGGGGAAGTGAGACTGGAACTTTATTCAAGATCACGATTCCATTTTGCCATTCCGGAGGAAGCAATCCGGCTCATGTCTGTAGGTCCGATCTTCTCCATGCGCATGTCAAGAAACGTGGCGAGTAAGGATTACTACCAAGTCGCTATCAATTATCGATGTTGAGTAACCATGCCTCAGGTGGTCAGGAGGGCCCATTCATGAAATATGAGGAACATCAGACAAGTCAGGAATACATGTGGCGAGCACTTTTCGGCGAGCAACGAACAACTCTTGCCCTCGCAGTTGAGATGCTTTTGCGTTGCCATTTATCTCCTGAACAGATCCTCACCAAAACAATGACGGCTCTGGAAGGCTCGCAGCAAGATTCCTGAGAGTTTCCTTTGGTGGCCATCAGATGTCCATCACGGCAGTTGCATTCAGGTAGTGGATCTCATTTTGCAGGCCAGCGGCATCGCGGATTATGAGGACTAATGCACCGTGACCCGTACCGCTTACGGATTGGCTGCCACTTCCGGTTTGAAGACCATCCACGAGGAATTGATGAAAAGGGATGGCCATACCGGATTCCGACGCGATAGTACAAGGGGCAATCGGATGATAGCTGCTCATCTTCCAGTCCAGCGCCCGTCCAACGCGAAGGTTCTGATCGTTGACGGCCAGGGTAATAACGAGCACCGGGCCCGGTCCGAGGTCGCAGATCTATCGCGCCGCGGTGATCTGGTGGTTGCGAATGACGCTGCAACCTTGCCGTCGAGTCTTTCCGGACAACATAGCCGCACCGGCCGTCGAATTGAAGTACGTCTTGCGGGCCGTGACGCCCTTGATGAGATCAGGCAGTTCTGCTGTCCTCTTCGGAGAGGGTGACTTCCGCACGCCCACAGAGAATCGTTCTAAGCCGCCAGTATTGGAGCGCGGTGACGAACTTGAGCTGGGACCTCTGCGGGCAACTGTTGTGCGATTGCTGAATCATCCGCGCTTCATTTCGCTGCAATTCGAAGGCTCGTTCCGGGAGATCTGGGAGGGTCTAGCTCGGCATGGGCGACCTATCTAATACGTCGGGCCGTGTATTGAAGCGTCAATCGCCGCCCCTGGGGCAGCCTTACGAATAGCGTTGATGACGATTCGATAGCGCCGATGCTGCCGCCCGATGGGTGGCGGCTGCAGGCCACACCCAGAGGCAGCTGATTACTTTCACAGCGAACCTGCAGACCACGCTGATCGGCCTGGAGGCATGTGCCGGAGCGCACTTTCTTGGTCGTGAACAGCGTGAACAGGGCCATGACGTGAAGCTGATTCCAGCTCAGTTCGTGAAGCCGTTTGTGAAGTCCAACAAGAACGACTTCCTTGATGCAGAAGCTATCGCGGAGGCTGTCGATCGACAGAACATGCGCTTCGTGCCGATCAAGACAGATGACCAGCTCGATATGCAGGCGCCGCATCGTGTGCGCGACCGCTTGATCACACGACGAACGTCCGTGATCAACCAGTTGCGTGCCTTCCTGCTGGAGCGCGGCCTGGTATTCGCGAAGAGCCCCGCCAAGCTGCGCGAGCGTATGCCTGAGATTCTTGAGAACGCGGAGGAGGGTCTCACTCCGCGTGTGCGGAACCTGCTCGCTCTGCTCTGGAACGAGTGGAAGGATCTTGAGCAGCAGGTGGTCGATCTGAACCATGAAGTAGAGTTGATCGCCTCGAGTGATGCGGCATGCCTGCGGCTCAGGCAGATCCCTGGCATCGGCCCTTTGGTCGCAACAGCGATTGTGGCTTCGATCGGCAATGGCGCAGCGTTCCACAAGGGGCGAGAGTTCGCCGCGTGGATGGGTCTGGTGCCGAAGCAGTACTCGACCGGGGGCAAGGCAAAACTGTCCGGCATCAGTAAGCGAGGCAACCGCTACCTGCGCAAGATCCTCATCCATGGAGCACGCGCCATGGTCTTGCGCTGTAAGCGAGAGCGGATTCCCATGGGCGCGTGGATGACGGCTCTTGAAACGAGAGCCCCACGCAACGTGCTCATCGTCGCGGCAGCCAACAAGCTGGCACGGATCGCATGGGCGGTGCTGTCGAGTGGCCAGGACTATCGGGCAGTTCAAGAGCCAGTTGCTGCGTAGGCAAGCGTAACCATCAACATCAAGTTCTCCCACCGAGGTCTGCACCGGACAAGTAAGGATGAAAGAACAGTCAAAACGGCGCACCTGAAGCCTGTTTGCTCAAATGGCCCTGACACGGCCGAGGGGTCTCGAAGGACAGGTACGCGGCGTATCTCATCATGGCCAGGAGACATCTCCACAAACAGGCCGGATACATTAACGCAGACTCTCTTCATCCACCAACTTCTCCCTTGCAGTCAGGCGGCGGACCATACATTTCAGCAACTTCACCCTCCGACCAACTTGCGCCCGATATATTCAGCGATTTTTTTGCCTATCCGGGAGGGGCAGAATGCGTCGGCGCAATCCCGGAGCCGGGGGTGTCGGACCATGGTTCAGTCCTGGACAGCCTTGCGCCACGTTCCGAGATGGATGGCTGCTTCTAATCGAAAGTCTCCATAAAGACCAGCAACTTATAGGGTTCGCACGTGTTAAATACGGACTTTCATAGCCTTTGGCGAAAACGGAAAGTGTCATGGAGTTTCAACTTATAGAAATAAAACAGCTTAAAGGAACAATTTGGTTTGGCAAGCCAAGTGCTCAAACACAAAACCAGCGAATCTTTCGACAAGCAGGCTCCCCGTCTGCGAGGCCCCGGGCTCCACGTACCACGGAGGACGTCATGAAAGGTTTTCAGCTTAGACTACTTTCCCTTCTCCTGATCCTGACCGCCAGTGCATACGCCGTAGAAGTTGCCGCCCGCATCAAGGGGACGGTGACAGATCCTACGGGCGCCGTTTTGCCCAACATCACGGTCACGGCAACCAATCGAGATACCGGTGTGAAAACCACTGCAACCACGCTGGGTAACGGTGACTACATCTTCCAGAAGCTGCCGATCGGAACCTACTCTGTCAGCGCGACCGCTCCCGGCTTTATTCGCTTCACGGTAAATGGAATCGTCCTCAATATCGACGAGGAATACGTCCTGCCCATCAAGCTCTCTGTCGGCAGCTCTGTTGAAGCCGTCGAAGTTCAGGCCAACGCCGTGCAAGTCAATACCACCGACATGCAGTTGAGCAATGTCGTGAGTGGGCACCAGATCACCGAGTTGCCGTTGATCGGGCGAGCCTTCACGAACCTGGAGCTGGTTCTGCCCGGCGTACAGGCATCGAACGACCGCTTCACCACCGCCTTCTCGGTCAACGGGTCCCAGGCCCAGCAGTCCGCTTATGTCATCAACGGCGCGGACACAAACGACCTGCCGCTGAACACGATCTCCTTCCAGCCAAACGTCGACGCTCTTCAGGAGTTCAACCTCATCACCGGCCCTCTCAATGCCGAGTACGACCGCAATGGCGGAGCAATCATCAGTACCTCCATCAAGCAGGGCACGAACCACTTCCATGGCGATGTGTTCGAGTTCTACCGTGACACATTCCTCAATACGCGCAACTTCTTCCAGAAGGCGGTCATCTCCGCCCCGGGAGTAACGCCGGTTGTCACCCAACCCACGTCGACCTTCCACCAGAACATCTTCGGCGGCACCATCGGCGGACCGGTCCTGAAGGATAAGCTCTTCTTCTTCTTCGCCTATCAGGGCACGCGGCAGGCGATTCCACAAACCGGCGGCAACGTTCGAGTCTTCTCAGCTGCGCAACTGGCCGGTAATTACGCGGGAACCACCTTCACGAACAACGTGATCCCCCAAACCATCAGCATCCCCGGCTGCGTCTCTGGCACGACAACGTGGAAGAACTGTTTTACCACCGGTCAGGTGCCCATAAGCGCATTCAATCCCGTTGCCACCAACCTCGTGAAGACGTACGTTCCCTCGTCCCCAAGTGGGAACGTCTATACGTTCAGCCCGATACAGGCAAACAATATCAACCAGTACATCGGCCGCTTTGACTTCAACCCTACGCAAAAGAACCAGTTCTACTTCGTAGGCATCCACGAGCATAACGGCCAGACCAGGACGCTGCCGTTTACCGGCGCAACAATTCCGGGCTTCGGCGATTACAGCAACACACAGATTTACCAGTACTCTGCCGGTTGGGTCCGCCAGATCAATTCGACCGCTCTCAACGACCTTGAGGTGCACTACACGCGCTTCAACTTTGACACAGTCGAGCCGCAGCATGTCGTTGCGCCATCGAGCCTTGGTTTTTCTATTTCTCCGCAGAACACCGCAGCACAGAGCGTTCCCACCATCGCAATCACTGGAGCCAACACCAATCAACCTCTCTTCACGTTGGGCTTCTCGACCAACGGCCCTCAGCCTCGTATCGACCAGGTGTACCAGGCCAACGACAGCTTGGCCAAGACCTTCGGCCATCACAACCTGAAGTTCGGATACGACTGGCGCAAATACCTGGTCAAGAACCCCTTTGGCGCACGCAACAACGGCTCCTATACCTTCACCACGACCGGCAACAGCTTCACGACAGGCGATGCCGGCCTGGACTTCCTGCTCGGGATTCCCGCTACCTACTCTCAGGGCTCCGGCGCGTACATCGATGCCTACGCCTTTCTGAACTATATGTATGCGCAGGATACTTGGAAGGCAACGAGCAACCTTACGTTGTCCTACGGTCTCGGCTACCAGATCGATACGCCGCTGCACAATCTCCAGTACGGCGGCATCGGAGTCACCTGCTTCATTCCAGGCCAACAGTCGAAAGTCTTCAACACTGCGCCTAAAAACCTCGACTATCCCGGTGACCCGGGCTGCAACAACGCCAGCGGCGCGACAACGAAGTACACAGGGTTCGGTCCCCGGTTCGGATTCGCCTATGCTCCGGACCTCGGCTTCCTCTCTGGAGGCAGTGCTGGGAAGCTTTCCATCCGCGGCGGGTTCGGCATCTACTACAACCGGACAGAGGAGGAGAGTTCACTGCAAAACCTGAGCGCCCCGCCCTTCGGCCTCAATACGAACGGCGCGGTGGACAACGGAGGCGTGACAAACCCGGGCTTTGCTAACCCATTCCAGGACCTCAACAAAGCTGGTCCGGCCGGAATTTACCCCAATAAATTCCCCTTCGTCCCTCCAACTGCCGGTGCTGCTCCCAACTTCGCGCCGCTCACACCCTTCAGCCTGAGCCAGTACAATCCTGCCTTCCGCTCACCCTACTCGGAGAACGTTCAGCTCACCATCGAGCGCGAGTTTCCCGGGCGCTCAGTCGCACGCATCAGCTACGTCGGCGCGTTTGGCCGCCACAACCAGGCTGTCATCGAAGGAAACCCGGTTACACAAGCAGGTCACGACGCCTGCCTCGCCGCTACCGCCTGCTCAGGGTCGTCCGGAGCTCGCAATACGCAGAGCCGGAATTATCCCACTCACACACAATACGGTTATGCGAACAGCGCTGGCCTCAACGACTTCGTCAGCATGGGCTTCATCTCCTCCATCAGCTCCTCCAACTACAACTCGCTTCAGCTCAGCCTCAACAAGGCCCTTAGTCATGGGCTTGAGTTTCAGGCAAGCTACACCCTCGCCCACTCGCTCGACGACGCATCCAGCTTTGAAAACTCCGGATTCGGCGGCACCAACGGACGTGCCTACAACCAATACGTGAAGAGCCTGAACTACGGAAACTCTACCTTCGACTTCCGCAACCGCTTCGTCATCGCTCCCATCTATATAGTGCCGTACAAACACGGCGGAAGCGCCTTCTCCGCTTACAACCTGCTCCTCTCCGGCTGGCAGATCTCCGGGATCGCCACGTTTGCGACCGGCGCCCCATTTGACATCTACGCCTCTGCCACCTCGAACTCTTTGTGGTGCTCGTCGACCTACACCTTCTACGCCTGCCCGGATATTCCGCAGCAGATCGCCCCTCTCGTCAAGGGCAACCTGCGCCAGATGAATGTCAACTCCGCAGGTGCCAGCAACAACACCACAACCTTTTTTAAGACAACCAGCTTTGCATCTGAGCCGATCGGCAGCTTCGGCAACGTCGTCCGGAACAAGTACTACGGTCCTGGAATCAACAATACCAACCTCATCATCGCCAAGAACTTCGCGCTGTCGAGCGACAACGTCCGCTACCTTCAGATCCGCATGGAAAGCGACAACGTCTTCAACCACACGCAATTCTTGAATCCAACCGCAAACTTCTCATCCGGGAACTTCGGCCTGGTCACGTCCGCAGCCGCCGGTCGTCAGACACAGCTCGCAGCGAAGATCTACTTCTAACCTCACAGATATTAAGTTGAAATATGAGCCTAGCGACTTCATTAAACGGTCGCGTCGGCAGCAGGCTCACTCCAGCGGCACGCTAACTCATTGTTAGTCGGCCAACCGGAAGTTTTGCCCTAGATGGGGGTAACATCCGTGTAGCCCATCATCCGACCGCAGCCGGAAATTTGGAGTCCTTCACGAGGCTCAATAGGTGCATTGGCGATAACGCGCTCATTGACTCGCAGAACCGCCGTTCCTGGCATTTAAGAGGAGCGTGGCAACCGGCGATCGGATGTGAAACAGGTCACCCTGTGCCGCCGGTAGAGTCCAGGGCTAACGCCAAATTGGAGTCGAAAACGGCGTGTAAACTCGGAGAGATCTCCAAAGCCTGACGCAAGAACAGCATCGAGAACTGTACGGAGCGGTAAGGGAGAGTGGTGGTTCTCATGGGTGCTCGAAGGGCGGGCGATGCAGGATGTGTTGATGATCCCACCACGGGAACAGCGATTGAAAGGTCGCGGCATGTTGACTCTGCCGTCTGCAGTCAAGAACCGCTATGGCACGACCGTTCGTCGGTTCGATCGCACGACCGGCAAATGGAGCATTGTCTGGGTCAATCCCGTGAGCGGCGCAATGAATACTCTCGCAGGTGTGCGGGAAGGAGATCGCATCGTGCTCCACGGCGAGGAAGATGGCCATCCCATACGATGGACCTTCAATGAAATTCGCCGGAACAGCTTTATCTGGCGCGGAGAGACTTGCAGCAAGGATGGATCCTGGAGCCTCGAGGCCGAGTTTCGGTTGAAGAGGATCGCATAGGAAGCGGCCGTACTTGCGCTTTGCCATCCTTGAGCCATTGTAGGTCGAAATACTCGATCTTCGATTCTGGCGAATGAATCACGAGCTGTGACTTCACCAACCACCCCGGAAGCCACTAAAGGCAGGTCTGCTCTCAAATGATGAGAACAGGGCAGTTCACTCAGCGAACTCGCCTGTCAGAGCGTTCCTCAGAGTTCCGGGTGGATGTCGGCAACCCTCAGCTTGGCATTATTTCCGAACTTCCCGTCAACTGCCTTTCCGCGCGGTTCTGGGAGAAGCACCGTGAAATCATCCGGCAGATGTTTGCGCCCGTCACGCAGGCCCTTGTCGAAGATGGGCTGATTGGCAGTCGGCACGTAGTTCTGGAGATATTGCTACGGGTCCCGGAGAGCCAGCATTGACCATAGCTGCCTTGGTCGGCCCCGAAGGCAAGGCCTTTGGGATCGATCACGTGCCTGAGATGGTGGAAGCGGCTCGTCGAGCGACAGATCATACTGGGTTCAAAAACGCACAATTCGACGTCGCCTCTGCAGACCGTTTGCCGTTCCTACCCGATACCTTTGATGCAGTAGTAAGCCGCTTCGGTGTGATGTTCTTTCCATCTCCGGTTGACGCAGTTCGCGAGATGTTGAGAGTACTCAAGCCGGGACGGAAACTGGCCCTGGCGGTCTGGCATTTCGCTGAGAGAAATCCTTTTTCTACACGCTGCAACGAATCGTCGAACGTTATGTCGATTGGCCATCGCCTGCGCCCGATGCTGCGGACCCATTCCGCTTTGCCACTCCGGGCAAGTTACGGGACCTTCTTGGTGAGGCCGGTGCGATGGCTCCATGCGAGCGCCTGCTGCAATTCACAATACAGGCACCTATCTCAGTTGAAGACTTTTGGACACTGCGAAGCGAGATGTCTGAGAAACTTCGTGAAAAGGTCGCCATGCTTTCAAGAGAGCAGTTGACTGAAGTGAAGCGTGAGGCGCTAGAAGCTCTTCGGGAGTATTCCACAGACCGCGGCATGAGTTTTCCGGCTGAGGTTCTTATCGTCAGTGGAACCAAGAACCGTCCGACGTAGTTGAACCACTACGGGAAAGCTACGGTCTTAGGAAAATAGTGGAATGGAGCCCATCAGGTATGGTGTCGTCCAAATCTATTCGGATTCTTATCGTTGAAGACCATCCGGTGTTTCGCGAGGGATTAAGCACGATCCTTGTATCACAGCAGGATATGGTCCTTGTTGGGCAGGCAGTGAATGCAGCGGAAGCTATAGCGGAGTTTCGCCTTCATCGACCCGACGTAACTTTGATGGATCTCCGGCTCCCAGGGACTAATGGTACCGACGCCCTGATAGCCATTCGGGGAGAGTTTCCACAAGCTCGAATCGTCATGTTGACAACTTCTGAATGCGATGGAGAGATTCAGCGAGCATTGCGGGCAGGGGCTGCTGCCTATGTCTTCAAGAGCATGCCGAAGAATGAACTATTGGACGTGATCCGATCGGTCCACGCAGGCCGAAGACACGTTCCTCAGGAAGTGGCAGCTCGTCTCGCTGAACATCTAGGGGACGACGATCTCACGACACGGGAGCTGGAAGTACTCCGGCTCATCCGCGACGGTTATCGCAACAAACAGATTGCCGATCAACTCGCGATTGCGGAAACCACAGTCAACTTTCACATTAAGAACCTGGTGGATAAGCTCCAGGCCAACGATCGCACGCACGCTGTCACAATTGCGCTCAGGCGCGGCATTCTGCAAATCTGACCACAATTTTGATACCTGTAGAAAACTTCAGGATCATCACTGGAGGTTTTGGGGTACCGCGAAGCTCGCATATGGGGTTACCTTCAAACTGAAGTGCGGAGCACAGCCCATTGCTTCATCTGACCTCCCGGATGGGTTTGAAAGTCCTGTAGCTTTCGCTGTCCCATGCAGTTTGGTCGGCGAGAGATAGCTGGGGTTGGGTTATGAGCACACTCGAGAAGCAGCGTGGAAGGTTCGCTGTCATAGCAGGGAAAGTGAATCTTTCACAATCTCTTCCACTCTGTTTCCTACTGTTCTTTGCAGTGAACTCGGTCTTCGCACTCGATCCTCATCGTCGAATCACCCAGTACGGACACACAGCATGGCGAGTGCAAGATGGCCTGATCGACTTGCCGAATGCAATAACTCAAACTGCAGATGGATATATTTGGATAGCCACCCGCTCCGGAATGGTCCGGTTTGACGGAGTGACCTTCTCTCCTTGGGCGCCTCCAAACGGTCAACGTCTTGGAGGTAACACCTCTCTCTTAGGTACAGCCGACGGCAGTCTTTGGATTGGAACAACGGGCGGGCTCTACCGTTGGAAAGACGCTGAGTTGCAGACCTATACGAATGAGCCGGGGCGCACCGGAATCAGCGCAATTCTCCAGGACCACACAGGAGCAATCTGGGTGACTCGCTATAGAGTTCCGGAACCCGAAGGTCCTCTGTGCCGAGTTGAAGGAACAAATCTCCACTGCTACGGAAGAGGCGACGGCATTCCCGTCAGATACGGCCTGGGCCTCACCGAAGACAGCCTTGGGAATCTATGGATGGGATCGAGCGCGCTTTGCCGTTGGAGACCGGGCTCCGCCGCGACCACATACTTCGGAGATAAATTGGGCCGTCTGCCCAAAGTCGATTCAGTCGATGTCGCCGCAGGGCAATCGGGGTCAGTTTGGGCGACGCTTGATGGAGTAGGGCCGGAACTTGGCGTCCGCTATTACTCAGATGGGAAGTGGGCAAGCTACGTGGTTCCTGGGTTCAACGGGGCTACGGTTAGATCCAACACGTTATTTATGGATCGCAATAAATCACTTTGGATTGGAACCCAAAACAATGGGCTTTACCACGTTCATGACGGTGTCGCAGATCATTATGGAAGTGCCGACGGCCTCTCAGGTGACTCGGTAGGATTTATCTACGAGGATCATGAGGGGAATCTATGGGTATCAACCGATGGTGGCGTTGATTTTTTTAGAGACACCCGAGTCGTAAACTATTCGGTTCGCGAAGGATTATCCGCGGCAGAGATCAGCTCAGTCTCCGCATTGCGCGATGGCTCGGTCTGGCTTGGAAATGCTGGTGCAGTTGACATTTTGCATGTTGGCACGACTTCGGCCCTCTCCGTTGATCATGCCCTTTCAGGGCACGACATCGGACCCACGTTCGAAGATCACAGAGGTGTGGTGTGGCTGGGCATGGACGCAAATGCCAGGCTCATGACCTACCAACAAGGCCAATTCCACGAAATAACGGCACTAGACGGCGGCGCACTGGGCGCCAATGGAGAAATTCTGGGCATCGCTGAGGATGTGGAACAAAACATCTGGGTACTTACTTCGGGGCGCGGGCATCAGCTCTTTCGCATCACCGACCAAAAGGTTCGCGAAGCGATACCCGTGGACAAGGATCTCTATCGCCTCGCCTTTCTTGTCGCAGATCGAAAGGCCGGCATCTGGGTAGTGTCCAGGAGTGGGATAACCCACCTCCGTGATGGACGATTTCAGAAAACCTCATTGGGCCATGCCGAAAGCACATTCAACGTTCTGGGTGCATTTGTCGATTCCGATAACTCTCTCTGGGTGGCATCTGCCGCTGGCGTGTTTCGATGGAATGACGGTCGATTGAATGTCATCGACGCAAGCAATGGTCTTCCATGTGTTTCTATCTTCTCCTGCAATCAAAGACAATGCGGGCTCGCTATGGTTGGCCGCCCGATGCGGATTTTTGAAGATCGAAGCTTCGGAGTTGAAGAAATGGGACGAGCGACCTGACAGTCATCTGGCGATAAAGACGTTTGATGCTCTTGACGGCGCGCATCCCGGGTCGGCGTCAATCCTTCAGCCTGCAGCGTCTAAGGCGCCTGACGGGCGGCTATGGTTCATAAACGGTAGACAAGCACAGATGATTGATCCTGACCATTCACACATCAACAACCTCCCTCCCCCGGTCCATATCGAGGAGATCATTGCCGATCAAAAAAGCCATCAGCCTCAGGAGCATCTAAGCCTTCCTGCATTGACCCACGAACTCCAGATCGATTACACGGCTCTAAGTTTCTCTGTACCGAGAAAAGTGCGCTTCCGTTACAAACTGGAGGGCAAAGACGAACATTGGGAAGATCCCGGAACTCGCAGGCAAGCATTCTACGAAGATATCGGTCCAGGAAACTACCGATTTCGCGTAGTAGCGACCAACAACGACGGAGTCTGGAACAACATTGGCGCAACTCTGGATTTCAGTATCGCGCCTGCGTGGTACCAAACCTTCTGGTTCCGTATCCTGAGTCTTCTTGCGATCATCTTGGCCGTCTGGGCCTTGTACCGTTTGCGCATGCAGCAGATTGCCAAGGCCATGAGCGCCAGCTTTGATGAACGCCTGGCCGAGCGCACCCGCTTGGCACGTGAGTTGCATGACACGCTCCTCCAGACCATCCAGGGCAGCAAAATGGTAGCCGACGATGCGCTTGACCAAACCTCAAACCCCGATCATATGCGGCGAGCCATGGAACGGTTATCCCAGTGGCTTGGACAGTCCATGGGCGAACTAAGAACAGCACTCAATTCTCTCCGTACCTCAACCACACAAGGGAACGACCTGGCCGAAAGCTTGCAGAGGGCGACGCAAGATTGCCTCGTAAAGGGCCGGATGAAGGTTGCGCTTGCCGTAACGGGTACGCCGCGGGAGATGCACCCAATCGTTCGGGATGAGATCTACCGTATTGGCTACGAAGCGATCCGTAACGCAGATATTCACTCGGGGGCGAGCCAACTTGAAGTAGAACTTGCCTACTCCCGAGACCTCATCATGCGAATACGGGACAATGGGGCGGGCATTGACCAACTGGTAGCGGAACAGGGCAAGGAAGGGCACTTCGGATTACAGGGGATGCGGGAACGGGCTGCCCGGATCGGGGCTGCACTCACGCTGGTTAGCTCCGCGAACTCCGGAACCGAGATTACACTCATCGTCCCTGGCGGCATTGTCTTCCGAAGAGCAAGTGGTTCGAAATTGACTCGTCGACGAAAGATTCGTGGTTCGACATCGGCATAGTTATCATCGATGACATGCTGATACCCACGCCTTGAGTCCAGGAAGCAGAGGCTCCGCAAGACTGCGGCTTTCGAGTGTTCCAGATCCGGAATGCGGAGCTTAATCTTATGTCGGTTCTTTTCTGCTCTACTAGTAGACGTCTTCCTCATGGTTGCTACCCTCCATTTGGCGGATCATGAGGTTAACGATTCTTGAGGCCCTGGGCCTGATGATGCCTTCTGCTGATGGATGCCGAGAAGCCGGTTTTGGCTTGAAGTCGCCATCGGAGAATCCAGGTTTTTTACTCATATGATCGGCTCTGCCTTTGTCGAGAATCCCTTTAGAATTTGACCAGTATCCGAGAGGCTAATTATGGGATCGTTGTGGCAGGATGCGCGTTATGGATTTCGGGCATTCACGCGGACTCCCGGCTTCGCTTCTATCGTGGTCATTGTTCTTGCCGTTGGTATTGGGGCGGCCATTTCGGTCTTCACCGTCTTCAACGCTCTTGTGTTCCGGCCTCTACCGCTGGCGCATCCCGAACAGCTCGCACAGTTCTCCGGCATCTACAGGAACAACTCGAGTATCCCGATCTCCTACCCGATGTTCGCCGAACTGGAACGTGAGCAGGATGCCTTCTCCGGCATCTGCGGATGGAGCGCCGGTGCGAACTTCAATGTGGAAGCAAACGGCAGCGTTACCGCATCGGCGGTGCACTCTGTCACCGGAAACTACTACACCGTTCTTGGCGTAAGCCCGCTGATGGGCCGCCTGATCTCTCCCGGAGATACGCAGGGAAACCAGATATCGCAGGTTGCTGTTATCGGTTACGACCTATGGAAGGAGCGCTTCGGTGGCGATCCGGCCGTCGTCGGCAAAAATATCCGCATCGACGATAAGCTGTTCACCATCATCGGTGTCACTCGGAAGTGGTTTACGGGGATGATCGCCGGATCGCCGCCGGAGATCACCATTCCCGCTGGAGCAGCGCAGCTGTATGACCTCGAAAGCCGGTCGCTGTTGTGGGTCTTCGTGACGGGTAGGCTGAACGAGGGAACTGGCATCGAGCAGGCGCGCACCCAGTTGCAGACATTCTGGCCCAGACTGCTTGAAGACACGGTTCCCACCCAGAGCATAGGGCCGAGGCGTCAATCATTTCTCGCCATGCGATTCCGCATCGACCCGGCGTCCGCCGGCAGCAAAAATATCGATCTCCGTTCCAAATTTCTCAAGCCGCTCTATCTGCTCTCAGGGATCGTCGCGCTCATACTGCTTGTCGTCTGCGTCAACCTGGCAAGCCTCACCCTGGCCCGCGCCAGCTCACGCCGCCACGAGATCAGCACCCGCATCGCGCTGGGAGCCACTCCCTGGCAGGCCATTCGGCAGCTCGTGGTTGAAAGCCTCTTCCTCTCGACGATGGGCGCGTTGTCAGGCTTGCTCCTCGCCTTTTGGGGCAGCCAGCTCCTGGTTCGGCTCTTGGCCAAAGGTGTCGCAGTTCCTGTTCTGCTGAACCTGAGACCGGATTGGCGGGTGTGCGTCTTTGCAGCGGCCACTGCCATTTTCACCGGATTGTTTATCGGCCTTGTTCCGGCATGGAAGCTCTCGCGGCAACGTCCTGCCACAATCTTGTGTGCGGATCAACGCACGCTTGGTTACGGAATGGGCTCGCTCGGCAAGACCCTCATCATCGCGCAGATCGCAATCTCGCTTGTGCTGCTTCAGGCGTCAGGGCTGTTTCTGCGAACACTCAAGAGTCTGCGCACCTTCGATCCCGGCTTTGAGAGAGCGAGCCTGCTGGAAGCTAATCTGACGCCACAGCCGCAGGATAACGAAAAACTCGACGCGGGCACCTATCGCAGGCAGCTTCTCGAAGCCATGGCAAACCTGCCATCGATCAAGTCTGCCGCTTTTTCAAACCTCTCCGTGCCAAACGGCGACAGCGGCTGGAAGGAGACGATCTCTGCCGTAACCGATCCCAACCCTGCGGGGAATAGCACCGCAACCCTCGCAGCCGTTTCCCCCGGCTTCTTCAAGACACTTGCGATTCCCCTGATGTCGGGCCGCGACTTTACCTGGTTCGATGACAAAAAACATCCTACGGTGGTGATCATCGATAGCCTCGTCGCAAAGCAGCTCTTTCCCACCAGTGATCCCATCGGGAAACATATTCGTTTTGGCGTTCAACCGGATTTTCAGGATCTTGAGATTGTAGGGGTTTCTCAAAACGCGCGGATTCTGGATATTCGAGACGGCAATGCGCCTGTCATCTATACCTCAGCCCTTCAACTCCGCGACTTTGCCCGTGGAGGAACGCTTCTGTTGCGTGGTTCTGCCTCAGCCGGAATCAACAAGGCTATTGTCGATGAGATACGGTCCTTTAACCACGAGTACGCGACCGGCATTACTACATTCGAAGAGAAAAACGAGCGCTCCTTTGTCTACGAGCAGATGACGGCGACGCTCTCTACACTTTTCGCTTCTATCGCGCTGCTTGTAGCCGGATTTGGGCTCTTCGGCCTGATGTCATACGCCGTCACACTTCGAACCCGCGAGATTGGAATTCGCATGGCGATGGGATCGCAGCGTAGAGGCATTCTGCAACTGGTTCTGCGCGATGCAGTTGTGCTTACGCTGGCGGGTATCGCTGTAGGAATTCCCTTTACGCTTGCCGCGACTCGCCTGATCGCACATATGATCTTTGGCCTCTCTCCCGCCGACCCTGTGACTCTTGCAGGCGCATCGCTAACCATGCTGCTGGTGGGCACGCTGGCAGGCTACCTGCCTGCATTCAAAGCCACGAAGATGAATCCTGTGATCGCCTTGAGGCATGATTAGGTAGCCCCGGGGGGCTAAATACGCTAAATCGCCCACTACTAATCGACAAATAAGTTCGAGGCAAGTTGCCGATAGTAACACTGGCCGACATATCGTTACTAGTCGGCCTTCAAAGAGTGCGTTGGCGATTTGGCAACATGCGAGATTTCATGCAACACGTTTACGGGACAAAGGCCCGTTTCCAGGTATTCTTCTTGTCACTAGACTTAATGAAAGAGAGAGCAGATCGAATGTCGTTTCCCTTCAGGAGAGTGCCCGCAAGCTCCGGCGAAGTACTTCGGGATCTCGACCGGGAATACGTTGCTCGACTTCGTCGTGAGTGCGCTTCCACTTTGGAAGGGCACGAGCAAGCAGGTTGCGTCCGCTGTCTGTAAGTTTCAGGATGCGGGTTCTCCGATCTGATTGGTCTCTTAATACCTCTACCAACCCGCGACGCTCCAGTGGCTTTAAGGCGGCGGTCAAAGTGGTTCGATCCATCGCGAGCAGAGACGCCACCGGTCCCATAGATGGCGGCTCCGGACGATTCAGGGACATTAAGAGAGAGAACTGCCCGTTTGTCAGCTCGAAAGGACGTAATGCCTCATCAAATCGCCGCGCCAGCGCTCGCGCCGCGCGCTGCATGTGAAGACAGAGGCAGCAGTCCCGGACAAGGAGCGTTGTTTCGTAGGGAAGCGCCTCGGGGCTTGACATCCAATGAGAATAGTTGATATCAACATAGTCGTCAAATATGAAATGGCTCCAGTTTTGTGAGGCCGCTCAACCTCTCGGTCGCCGTAGCTAAACGGCGGATGAGGCATTTTTTTTGGATGATTTGTCGAATTTCGGTCGGGCCGTTCGTCGTCATAGTGAAGGCGCGGCAAGCAGCGCGCCAGAAGACCGCGACGAAGACCAGTGCCGGAGACTTGGTTTGTATGCGGATCGAAAAACCGCCTGAACGGAGAGCTGATATGTTGTTCTTTCGCGATTTGAGAATTGCAATGCGTTCTTTGGCCCGAGTCCCCGCGCTGTGGATTACAGTCGCCCTAACGTTGGCATTGGGTATCGGAGCCAACGCCGCAATCTTCAGCGTGGTCCGCGCCGTGTTGCTGCGTCCGCTGGTGAATCGCGACGAAGATCGGTTGCTTTACCTGCGCCAGAGCGCCCCCGGCATCGGCCAGGACAACGCAGCGTTTTCGGTCCCCGAGATTCAGGACATCGGCAGCGGGCTGAAGTCAATTACGGAACTGGGCACATTTTCAGAGCTAGATTTTACGATCGTGGGTCTCGGCACGCCACGCGAGATTCCAGCGGGCGTGGTGGATGGACACTACTTCGAGGTGATGGGCCTGCGCCCGGTGCTTGGACGCCTGCTGACTCCGGCCGATGACGGTCAGAGTGCCGCGGGAGCCGTGGTGCTGACCTATCACTTCTGGAAGACGTCGCTGCATTCTGATCCCAGCGTGATTGGAAAGACGGTGCGGCTGGAAGGGCCGACCGGCGCGCGCTCCGCGACCGTGGTTGGTGTTCTGGAACCATCCGTTCCTTATCCGGTGGCAACGGAGATCATCGCCAATCTCGTCACCAGCCCGCATCATCTTTCCGCCACGATGGTGACGGGGCGCGAGCATCGCATGACGGAGGTGTTCGGACGACTGGCTCCCGGCGCGAGTGTCGACAATGCGCGGGCGGAGCTGCGCAGCGTATACGGCGCCATGGTGGCGGCACACCCGGAGGTGTATAAGCCGGAGGACCATTTCAAGATCGACGTAACGCGCATGCACGAGCAGATCAATTCGCGCGCCAATACGATCTTGTGGATACTGTTCGCGGCTGCGGCCCTGCTCTTCGTGATTGCGAGCTCGAACGTTGCCAATCTGGTGCTGGCGCGAACGGTGCGCCGCGAACCGGAGCTGGCGATACGCTCGGCGCTGGGCGCAAGCACTGCAGTGCTGCGCCGTTCTCTGTTGGCGGAAAGCCTCTTGCTATGCGGGAGCGGGGCGCTGGCGGCAGTGGCCCTCGCCATACCGATGGTGGCCGTGCTGGGTCGTTATGCATCGCGCTTCTCAGTGCGCGCCAACGAACTCACGCTCGATTTCAGTATGGTGTGGTTTGGGATTGGGCTGGCGTTGATCGCGGCCGTCTTCCTGGCATTCATTCCGCGGCTTCCCTCGGCAAACGCGCCGCAAGGCGGTCTTACCGGCCGGGGAACACGTGTGGCCGGAGGGAGCAGCCGGCGTCTCCGCATCTTTGCCGTTACGCAGATCGCAGCCTCATTCCTGCTGCTTGGCGGAGCGTGTGTGCTGATGAAGACTCTGTTTGTGCTGGAGCAGACGCGGCCGCCGTTCGATTCGGCCAACGTTCTGGCAGTGAATCTTCCGCTGATGTCGTATGGGAAGACACCCCAGCAGGTGGATGCAGTTCTATCGCGAGGTGCAACGCCGCGTCAGCGCGCTGCCCGGAGTGGAGCACGTGTCCTCGGGTTTCGGCACTCCCTGGCGTGACGATCGGGGTCTGAGTATCAGCTTTCAATTTACCGCGCAAGGCGCCAAACGTGCGGACGGTCAGGATTTTCGGGCCAAGTTCCGAGTGGTATCGCCGGGATTCTTCGATACGTTCGGTGTGCCGCTCCAGGAAGGTCGCGACTTCAACGACGCCGACAAGGACGGTTCCGAACGCGTGGTCATCATCAGCCAGAGCCTTGCCAAGATGCTCTATCCGGGGCAGGACGCGGTCAACCGTAAATTGTGGTGGACGGACGGGGTCATCAAGTTTGTCGGCATCAGCCCCGAGCCGAGGCGCATCATTGCCGTGGTGCCCGATTTCGACGATGAAAATATCATCCCGTCACCGGCCATGACGATCTATGAGCCGGTCGAACAAGAGCAAGGATGGAACGGCCGCCTGTTCGTGCGCGCCCACCAGGATGCTTACACGCTGGTCCCGGCTATCTCACAAACCGTTCGCGAACTGTCAGCAGACCAGCCCGTGGAAAAGGCCAGCACGCTCGGAGACGTTCGCGCGGAGGTGCTGACGCCCGATCGCCTCAACGCGATTGTTTTTGGCGGATTCGCCGCCGTGGCACTCTTAATCTCCGTGGTGGGCGTGGCGGGCGTTCTTGCTTTCTCTGTGAGCGGGCGTACGCGCGAGTTCGGAATCCGCATGGCCCTGGGCGCTCTGCCGCGCAACATTCTCACCACTGTTCTCGTAGAGGGCGTGGCGATGGCCGGCATCGGAGTGGGCGCGGGTGTCGTGGTGGGCTTTGCTCTGGCACGCGCAATCGCCAAATACGTAACGGATATTCACCAGCCGGGCTCACTCGCGTTTGTTGCCTCCGCTGTGGTCATTCTGGGTGCGGCCGTAATCGCTTCAGCTGTGCCCGCGACGCGTGCGGCAAGAGTGAACGCGGTGGAAGCGATACGTTCGGAGTAACGCACTCATTTCGACAGCGTGGTTAGGCCTAACTTCCGGTGGGGGATTTTCAACCGCTGCTTGCAGCCAATATAGCGTTCCATAGTTTGCCCTGAGACATGCCCGAGAAGAAACTAGATCTGCTTAAGCTCTGCGCCAGAATCATGGCAAAGTCGCGCACACGATCGGCTAAGGTCATGCGGGGCGACGCGTGGAATGTTCATGCTCGCTTCACCACAGATTCCGATTCGGTGAATTCGGCTTGGGTTCAATCAACCCCTCATCCGGGTTTCGACTCTTTCTATCAGTCGCTCAAACCAGATACGAAGTAGCCTGTTTGATGCCACGAGCGGCACTGAAAACGCTATGATTCGATACACGTCGTTACGTCGTATCTTTGAGACCTTTGACGGATCCAGCCAGTCGTCGTTGCACACAAGGAGCAATAGCGTCTCTAACCCAATGAGAACCGGCCACAAACAGGCTAACCGCAGTCGAATGGATAACGCCGGAAGAGCGAGCGTGTATTCAATCGCCTCACGGAAGTGATCGAGGGACTTCGTGACGAGTTCGAACAAGAGCGGTCGTGCGGGCAGGGATGTATCCGGCAGCAGGAGGTCTTGCGGAGTCAGGCCGAATTGAGCGAGCATCGTGGCTGGGAGGTAACAGCGGCCGATGCGCAAATCCTTGCCGCAGTCCCGCAGAACATTTGTCATCTGCAGCGCTTTCCCAAACCGAATGCCACGGCCCAACAGCACCTCTGGACGGCCCGTGAACGTCCCGGGTACGTGCGCGTAAGTCATCTTCGTCCAGAATTCCCCAACACATCCGGCAACCATGTAGGTGTATTGATCAAGCTCAGCGAATTCTTGAAGCGCGACAATCTGCCCGGAGGATTCGTCGGGAAAAGTACGCAGGTCGAACTCCATGCCTTTCGTGAGGGTCGTGACGATATCGCGTACCGCCTCCTGATCGGACTCGCTCAATTGAGACAGCACGGTTAGCGCGGATCCGAGCGACTCGAGAAGAACCTTTTCATCTGAGTCCGTCTGCTGACTAGCCACTTCCACCGCTATTCGCGTCAGCGCTTCTTCGTCGAGGAAGCTGTTCACTTGACTACGAAGCGACAAGAGCATTTCCATTCGCTTCTCCGGCGGGATAAGTGATGTATCTGCGATCGTGTCCGCGGCACGTGCCAGCAGATACGCAAGGCCTACCGGATCGCGCATCCCAGTGGGTAGCACGCGGAGAGTGAGGTAAAAGGAGCGGGAGACCCTTTTCAGTAGAGAACCGAGAAGAAGGGCTCGAGAGGGGTTAGGCATGGATTCTCATGATCAATTGCATCTTCCATTCTATTTGGAAAACGTCTCGATCATGCGGCGAGCTCACCACTCGCGACATTGGATTGTGCGGAGCGCCAGCACAATCGAGCAGCTCTCTGACCTTACAAAGGAACCTTCTCTGAGCAAGTCGAGGGAGAACATCATGGCTGCGAGACAACCGAATAGGAACACAATTGATTAGTGGCTCGATCCACCTCCGAATAGACTTGGGAGAATCGTTCCAGTGAACCCTGCTACAGGCAGCTCGCATCGCGGAGATCACCGGCAGCTTCGGCTGGCGGTTTCTTTGCGCGGAGAGTGGGCGTCTGATCTTCGATACGTGTTCCGATTCTGCGACTAGCTTTCCAAGATCACGGAAACAGTGTTGTCGGAGTGGTTCGCCACATAGATCATCTTTCTTTTGGAATCAACAGCAATCCCCACGGGTAGGTTTCCAACAGAGATTGCAAGGCTTAAGAGGGTGGTCCCGTCAAGGAAATCGAGCACGCCTCCGCCATTGGTGATGTAGATTTGGTTGGTGACCTCGTCGAGGGCTACCTCGAACAGCATTCCGCCAAAGCGAGCGAACTTAGTGGAGAGATCGCCCCCGTCGATTACGGTAACTCCTGAGGTGCCGTTTCTGTTGGGCACATAGACCTTATTGGTCAGCGAATTGATCGCCACGTCCACTGGAAAGCTCCCGACATTGACCGTCTTGGTGTTATTGCTGGCGCCATCGATCACTGTCACGTCGTTGCTGTGTTGGTTGGCCACATAGATTCGGTTGGTCACCCGATTGACAGCCAACGATACGGGAGCACTCCCGACGGTGACCGTCGCGGTGAAATGGGTTGCGCCGTCAATCGCGGTCACAGTGTTGCCGCCAGAATTCGCAACATAGATTCGATTGGTCACCGGATTAACAACAATTGCCTTTGGACCAGGCCCAACGGGAACCGTAGTGCTGAAATTGGTCGCCCCGTCAATCACCGTCACATTGCCAACAACATTCGCGACATAGATTCGGTTGGTTGTCGGATTGACGGCGATGGCGAACGGGCCACTCCCGGTGGTGACGGTTGTCACGATGCTACTGGTCGCGCCATCGATTACTGTTACGGTGGAGGTCTGCAGGTTCGTGACATAGATTTGGTTGGTCGCCGGGTTCAGCACCACCCAGTTCGGATTCCCTCCTACGGGAACAGTTGCTATCACCGTTCTGGTGGCTCCGTCGATAACGGAGACCGTGTTGCTGATCTGATTGGCGACGTAGATTCTATTGGTCGCGGAATTGACAGCTATCTTGAAAGGGGAAGTTCCGACCGGTACGGTCGCGATCACGGATACAGACATGACAACCTCCCATATAGTGCTCCCGAGGAATCGTCCCTATGCCCATTAAGAGCTCGTGTGCTTTCGCGATCATAGCAGCATCTTCCAACAGCCTTGTGCTCATCTCTCCCTCCGTGAAAGAGCGCTCCAACAATCGCGCGTAGCCCGACCAGACCGGTGCGTTGCGAGAGCAGGTTGTCCGTGATGTCCGTACAGCGTGGCTCAACGTGAATACGGCAATCCAGCGGGTAACCGTGACGGTGGAGTTGCTGAAACAGGCAAACACCGCGCTAGATCTGGCCAAAACCCGATACGATCTTGGTCTCAGCTCCATGGTGGAATTGAGCCAGGGTTGCAACAAACGGAAGCAGCGATCGGCAATGCCAATGCGAGATCCCGATACAGTTTCGCCATCTCAACGATCAACTTCCAGACGGGCGTCCAGCCATGATCGAAAACTTCAAAACTCCATCAATATCCGGGTTGTCGGGACTTCCTCAACTTCAGCAAGGCTGCGAAGGAGTGGCATCTTTCCCAGAGTGCTGACACCTCATAAGTAGGCAGCCTTGGAGAGGAACTATCGTGCGGGACTCCGCGCTGAAAGCTTCACTTGTACCGTTTCCGCAGTGAATCGCAAATAGATACTAGCTGTGCTCCATCGTCGTCAACGACGTGAGGTTAGCCGGACCGGTCGCCGGCCGAGCCACAGCCTTCAAGCACTTGTAGGCAATGTCATAGGATTCACGGTTCGCTCCGCAAGGGACTTGTAACGGATGTCCCCGGTCCAATGTGTAACGGATGTTCCGGTACACTCATCCCTCTGTACCCTAAGGCAAGCCTGTGATGGGCTGCACTCGCCAGATACTTTGGCTGTATTCGCGAATCGACCGATCGGAGGAAAACTCTCCCATCCTTGCGGCATTCAGAATTGCCATCTTAGACCACGTCTCCTGGTTGCGGTAGGTCTCACTCACCCGATCCTGGCTATCGACATACGACTGATAGTCGGCAAAGAGGAGATACGGATCGCTTTCGAGCAGCTGATCGAGCAGTGGACGAAAAAGGCCGCGATCACCATCCGAGAATTGGCCTGAGGCAATGCTGTCGATGGCTTCGCGAAGGAACGGGTTCGATTCATAGATCGATCGGGGACGATACCCTTCTGACAGCCTCGACCGAGCCTGATCTGCGGTAAGACCGAACAAGAAAGAAGTTTTCATGGCCTACAGCGTCCCGGATCTCAATATTGGCCCCATCAAGGGTTCCAATCGTCAGCGCTCCGTTCATGGCGAACTTCATATTCCCAGTTCCAGAAGCTTCTTTGCCTGCAGTCGATATTTGCTCGCTGAGGTCCGCAGCTGGATAGACTTTCTGCCCAAGAGAAACGCTGTAGTCGGGGAGGAAGACTACCTTCAAACGATCCTTTACGTCCGGATCGTTGTTTATGATTTCGCCTACTGAATTGATGAGCTTGATGATCAGTTTGGCCATCACGTATCCCGGCGCTGCCTTGCCACCAAACAAGAACGTTCGCGGCGTTATTTCGACGTCGGGTTTGTGCTTCAAACGGAAATACAGAGTAAGGATGTGGAGCACATTCAAATGCTGCCGTTTGTATTCATGGATTCGCTTGACCTGAGCGTCAAACATGGAAGCGGGATCGACTGAAACTCCCACTACTTCTGATATGTATTGCGACAGCCGGACCTTGACACTGTGCTGAACTTTGCGCCAGTCGGCACGAAAGGCAGCATCTTCGGCGAATGCTTCAAGCCGCTTTAGTTCCTCGAGGTTGCCGATCCACGCGTCTCCTATGTGTCGAGTCATCAGAGCCGATTGCTCTGGGTTACTTACCGCGAGCCAGCGCCGCGGTGTCACTCCGTTCGTCACGTTAATGAATTTTTGCGGCCACAATTCATAGAAGTCGCGGAGAACCTCCTTCTCCAACAAGTCCGTATGTAATGCAGCGACACCATTGATCCGATGGCTCCCCACACATGCCAGATTCGCCATGCGCACGAATTTCTCACCTTGTTCGTCGATGAGTGACATCCGTGAGATTCTTCCTTCGTCGCCGTCAAAATGCTTGCGTACATCATTTAAGAAGCGCGTATTGATCTCGTAGATAATTTCGAGGTGCCGGGGAAGAAGCGCGGCGAATAGCGGCAGAGTCCAACGCTCGAGCGCTTCCGGAAGCAGTGTGTGGTTGGTATAGCTGAAAGAATGAGACGTGATCTCCCACGCGTTCTCCCAATTCAGTCCGTGCTCGTCAAGCAGTAGCCGCATGAGCTCCGCGACACCAATGGAGGGATGTGTATCATTCAGCTGAATCGCCCACTTTTCGTGAAAAGTCTCAATTGACCTGCCGACACGCAGATGCAGTCTTATCATGTCCTGTAGGGCGCATGAAGTGAAAAAGTATTGTTGCTGCAGGCGAAGCTCTTTGCCCTGAATCTCTTCATCATTGGGATACAGGACTTTCGAAATATTCTCCGCAAATGTTTTGCCTGCGACCGCGCCCTGATAATCGCCGCTGTTGAAGCGGTCGAAATAAAACGAATCGGTAGCTTCGGACTTCCATAACCGCAAGTCGTTGGCGATCCCTGAGCGGTACCCCAGAATAGGAGTGTCGTAGGGAATGCCTTTGACGACTGAAGCGGGAACCCAGCGGACCCGGTAATTCCCGGCTGAGTCGGTCCCGGTTTCGGTGTGACCACCGAAGCCCACTTCCACCGCTTCGTGTGGCCGCCGGATCTCCCAGGGATTCCCATATCGGAGCCAATAATCCGTGAGCTCTACCTGCCAACCATTTCGAATTTGTTGATGGAAAATGCCGAACTCGTAACGCATTCCATATCCGACAGCAGGGACTCCCAAGGTTGCCATGGAATCCAGATAACAGGCTGCCAGCCGACCCAGGCCTCCATTACCAAGTCCCGGTTCGCACTCCTGCTGCAGAATCTGATCTAAATCGCGGCCCAAAGCAGAGACTGCCTGGCGCACCGACCCTTCGATCTGAAGGTTGAGGAGATTATTTGCAAGATGCGGACCCATCAAAAACTCGGCTGATAGGTAACACACGACACGGACGTCCTGCTTTTTGTAACAATCCCAAGTCGCCAGCCATCGCGCCAATAAGCGGTCGCGCACTGTGTATGCAACTGCTGTAAAAAACTCCTGATCACTCGCAGCCTGCTGTCTCACTCCCACAATGTAGAAAAGATTATCCAGTATGGCCCTTTTCAGGGCTTCCACGCTGATTGCTGTGCGATCGTCCTCGATCTGCACTGGCGGCTCTAGAGTTGGCAGTTTCTGCATGTTCCACCTGGCAAGTAGGATTTGCAATTCTCAACGCGGACCCGGTCCGTTTAGAGAGGGCAGACCCGCGCCATCGCTGCGCACGGTTCGACGTGGCAGTATCCCTCACAGGGACTCAATACTGAAGCTTTATTCGATGAAAAGCAAGTTCTGCGGTTTCAATTCACAGAGTCTTAAAGAAAATTCACGGTAGGTCTATGTTTGCGCTGCGCTCTAGTATTTCTGGCAGTTGCTGTTCTTCCAAAACTCCTTCATCCTTACTTCCACGATCGTATCGAAAGCCCCGGACGTCACGTGTCGCTTGCCGTAGTACGCCGGGCCAGTTGGCTTTCTAACCTTCGTCGGTTACACGTTTCTCAGGGACATCGTGGTAACTCGGCGATCGGACAAGGCGAGCGATCCAGCAACGCGCAACGAGGCGCACAAGGGCGCATGCATCAACGATATGGAGGAGTCATGGGAGCAACACTCACTAATGTGAATGCACCAAAGATTGGCGGGGTCAGCCCAAATACCACGCACCCGCTATCTACCGAGGAACTTCGCAAGATAAGTGCCTATTGGCGAGCATGCAATTATCTTGCCGCGGGCATGATCTATCTCCGCGACAACCCTCTGCTTCGCGAACCGCTGAAGCCGGAGCACATCAAGAATCGACTACTGGGTCACTGGGGTTCAAGTACTGCTCTGAGCTTTGCCTATATTCACCTCAATCGTCTTATCAACAAATACGATCTCGACGCCATCTTCCTCGCTGGACCTGGCCACGGCGCGCCGGGCGTGCTGGGACCGGTCTATTTGGAGAGTACCTATTCGGAGATTTACCCAGCCAAGAGCGAAGACAAAGAAGGAATGCGCGCGTTCTTCAAGGAGTTCTCGTTCCCAGGCGGTATCGGCAGCCACTGCACTCCCGAAACCCCGGGCTCGATCCATGAAGGGGGCGAGTTGGGTTACAGCATCTCCCATGCTTTCGGAGCTGCCTTTGACAATCCCAACCTTCTTGTGGCGGTCGTGGTGGGTGATGGCGAAGCAGAGACCGGGGCATTAGCCACCTCCTGGCACTCTTCCAAATTTCTGAATCCCATTCGCGACGGCGCTGTGCTGCCGATCCTCAATCTGAACGGCTACAAGATCAATAACCCTACGCTCCTCGCGCGCGTACCCCACGAGGAATTGGAGAGCCTATTCACAGGTTACGGTTGGGAACCGCATTTCGTGGAGGGCGATGATGTGGAGTTGATGCATCAGGAAATGGCGAGCACTCTTGAGGACTGCGTATTAAAGATTCGCAGCATTCAGCAAGAGGCCCGAGCTAGCGGCAAACCCAGCCGGGCGCGTTGGCCCATGATCGTGCTCCGCACCCCGAAGGGGTGGACCGGCCCGAAAGAAGTGGATGGCCACAAAGTTGAGGGTTCCTGGCGCGCCCACCAGGTACCTCTGGCCGGCGTACGGGAGAATCCCGCCCATTTGAAGTTGTTGGAAGACTGGCTGCGCAGCTACCGACCGGAGGAATTATTCGATGAAAGCGGCCGGCTGATCCCAGAGCTGAGAACACTTGCCCCCACAGGTACACGCCGAATGAGCGCCAATCCTCATGCCAATGGGGGTTTGCTGCGAAAAGCCCTGCGGCTGCCTGACTTCCGGGACTATGCGATCCAACTGGAAAAGCCCGGTCAAATTGCGGCTGAGAACACCCGTCCACTCGGCCGATTTCTGCGCGACATCATGCGCCAAAATCCGAGCAATTTTCGCGTCTTCGGGCCCGACGAAAACACCTCGAACAAACTCGATGCAATCTACGAGGTGAGCAAGAAACTGTGGCTGGCCGACTACCTGCCGGAAGATGCCGACGGAGGCGAGTTGTCTCCAGACGGCAGAGTCCTTGAGATGCTCTCCGAGCACACCCTGGAAGGCTGGTTTGAAGGCTACCTTTTGACAGGCCGACACGGCTTCTTCTCTACATACGAAGCTTTTGTCCACGTCATCGACTCCATGTTCAACATGCATGCTAAGTGGCTCGCAAGCTCTGCGGAGCTAACCTGGCGTGCACCCGTGTCGTCGCTCAACTTGCTGATTACCTCCACTGTCTGGCGACAGGATCACAACGGCTTCACCCACCAGGACCCGGGGTTCCTCGACCTGGTGGTCAACAAGAGCCCGGATGTTTGTCGGATCTACCTGCCTCCCGACGTAAATACCCTGCTGAGCGTCGCCAATCACTGTCTTAAGAGCACGGGCTATATCAACGTCATTGTGTCCGACAAACAGAAGCACCTGCAGTACCTGACCATGGACGAGGCTATTGCGCATTGCACAAAGGGCATCAGCATCTGGCGGAAGGCGAGCAACGACGAAGGCACGGAACCTGATGCGGTGATGGCTTGTGCGGGTGACATTCCAACCAAGGAGGCGCTCGCCGCGGTAATGCTGCTTCGTGAGCACTTTCCCGATCTCAAGATCCGCTTCGTTAACGTCGTGGACCTCTACAGACTCGTCCCCTCAACGGAACACCCCCATGGCCTCTCGGACAGGGACTTCGACAGCTTGTTCACTAAAGACAAACCTATCATTTTCAACTTTCACGGTTATCCCTGGTTGATTCACCGCTTGACCTACCGACGTACCAATCACAAGAACCTGCACGTGCGCGGCTACAAGGAAAAAGGAAACATCAACACGCCGCTCGATTTGGCGATCCAGAACCAGATCGATCGTTTTAGCCTGGCAATCGACGTTATTGACCGGGTGCCCGCACTGCAAGTGGCTGGCGCCCATGCTAAAGAAATACTGCGCAATATGCAGATCGACTGCCAGAACTACGCTTACGAGCACGGCATAGATAAGCCTGAGGTGGATCAATGGACTTGGCCGGGCTGAAACAAGTTCGGTACGTCATTCGCAGGTGAGCTTTGTTCCTTGCTGCGCTTGGCCATATATCCACAAGTGAGTCGGCAACTGCTGAAGCTAATGAGGTGTTGAGCTATGCCTGCCAGCGTTTACACCGTTGTTGTTCGGGATCGCTATCGCAATCGTCCTATCGTTTTTCCTAAGAAAACCGGCTCCGCAGCTCGCGCGTCGTCTTTACGAGGGGCGCAGGAGCTGCAAGGGTGACCCGCCAAACCGGAACTGGAAAATACGAGCAGATGTTGGTGACGTGCAAGAATATGAAGCCGATTCCAACAGCGGTGGTGCATCCGTGTGAGGAGTCTGCATTGGCCGGTGCGGTCGAGGCAGCGAAGCTTGGAATCATCATTCCCATCCTGGTCGGGCCGCGCGACAAGATAGCGGCCACGGCTAAATCCGCGGGAATCGACCTCACCGACTATCAAATCGTGGACACTCCGCACAGCAACGCATCCGCGGCAAAGGCCGTCGAATTGATTCGCACTGGGCAGGCAGAACTTCTGATGAAGGGCAGCCTGCACACCGACGAACTGATGGCGGCAGTCGTCTCCCGTGAAGGAGGACTGCGGACCGGCCGGCGGATCAGTCACGTCTTCGTGATGGATGTTCCGACATACCATAAGATCCTGATCATCACTGACGGCGCGATCAATATCTCCCCCACATTGGAAGACAAGGCAGACATCTGCCAGAACGCCATAGACCTCGCGATCTCGCTCGGTCTGAAAAGACCCAAGGTTGCAATACTGGCTGCGGTCGAAACTGTCACTTCAAAGATGCCGTCAACGATAGATGCAGCAGCCCTTTGCAAGATGGCCGAACGAAAGCAGATCACAGGCGCCACTTTGGAGGGCCCCCTGGCGTTCGATAACGCGATCAGCAAGGAGGCCGCCAGAACGAAAGGCATTCAGTCCGATGTCGCTGGTGATCCTGACATCCTCCTGGCGCCCGATCTCGAAGCGGGAAATATCCTCGCGAAACAACTAAGCTTCCTAACCAATGCCGACAGTGCGGGTTTGGTCCTTGGCGCGAGAGTACCGATCATCTTGACCAGCCGGGCCGATAGCGTGCGGTGCGCGAATTGCCAGCTGTGCTGTAGCGATGCTGGCCGCACATGCCCGTCGAAAGAATCCATAGGAGTTACACATGGACGATCACGCACTTGTGCTTAATGCCGGGTCGTCGAGTCTGAAGTTTTGTGTCTTCCAGCGACCCGACGAGAAAGACTGGCGAATCGCCGCGCGCGGCCAGATCGAGGGCATCGGGACCGCGCCACGACTCTCTGTAAAGGATGCTCAAGGTGTAGTCCTTGCAGACAACAACCTGGATGCGCGTGTTACTGACGGCCACGCAGCCATCGACGCACTCGCGTCCTGGCTCCGGTCAAAGTGGCACGGCGCACGGGTGCTGGGTGTTGGTCATCGCATTGTTCACGGCGGAGTACGATACAGCCAACCGGTGATAATGACGCGGCAGATACTTTCTGACCTGCACGAATTTATCCCATTAGCCCCGTTGCACCAGCCATACAATCTCGCAGCCATCGACGCCGTCTTCGAGCGTCTGCCTGATGTGCCGCAGGTCGCCTGCTTTGATACGGGCTTTCATTCTGGCCATTCCGAGGTCGCGGAACTCATCCCATTGCCTAGAAGCATTTGTAAATCGGGCCTGCGGCGATACGGTTTCCACGGACTGTCCTACGAGTACATCGCTTCCATTTTGCCGGAGGTAGCCCCCGAGATTGCCAAAGGCAGGGTCATCATCGCGCATCTAGGAAGCGGCGCGAGCCTGTGCGCTTTGAGAGATGGGAAGAGCGTTGACAGCAGTTTGGGCTTCACGGCGCTGGACGGGCTCTGTATGGGGACGAGGCCGGGCGCGCTTGATCCAGGGGTAGTCTTATACCTCTTTCAAAGCCTCGGGCTCACCGCCAAAGAGGTAGAAAAGATGCTTTACTCGCAATCGGGTTTGCTCGGGATATCTGGAATCAGCAACGACATGCGCGATCTGCTCTCGAGACGCGAACCCGAAGCGCGTCTGGCGGTGGATTACTTCGTTTATCGTGCCGCGAAAGAGATCGGCGCTTTGGCGGCGGTGCTGAGCGGCATCGATGCGCTCATATTCACGGCAGGTATTGGAGAGAACTCGTCAGAGGTCCGCCGTCGAATCTGCGAGGCTTCTTCATGGCTGGGCGTGGATTTGGATACCAAGGCGAATGCCAACGGTGAGTCGCGAATTTCGACAGCGCAAAGCAAGGTTTCAGCGTGGGTTGTTCCGACGAACGAGGAACTCATGATCGCGCGCCATACCTGGTCGCTACTTGGATTGATGAAGCCCGTTTCATAAGAGACAGAAGCAGGGAACCTACAATATCAATATCTGCTGGAGAGTAAATTCATTCTCGCGACGAAGCCTCAGCGAACCCAGATCGGCGCAGACTGACGAAGGCAGAAGTATTCGCGATGACAAATGGGCCGGAAGTGGCGGATTCTCCACCCGTCACCTAGTGGTTTTACTAGTTTTCACAACGCTGCGTTGGCGTAAGAATGAACAAACAGGAGGATGATTCATGTCCGACAATGGTCCTAGTCATTAATTCACATTTGTTGTCGACTCATACAGTCGACATTTGCAATGCCCTGCTGTAAGCTCCTCGCATCGTTCGCGTTGGTTAAGGCGCTGGCCCCAAAGACGTTCGGATATCGCCAGAGGAAAGTGGCTTTACCTAACATGAACCCAGCTAGTCGAAATGCATTTTGCTGGTGTGTCCGTCGTATCTGAACACTGACAATATTTTCCCGGAAGTCTGACCGAAGTGGGCCCTGAACAAGTATTCCGAATAAATTTGTAGGCCTCTTTTTCGGAGAGACGCATGAGGCGATTGCTCTTTTGTGTGGCGCTCGTCATATCGTTGTTCTGCTTCTGGAAAGCCGTGTCTGCGGATGCTGCGGCAACCGATAAGAAACAAGCGACCCCAGATAAGCAGCAAGCCGACGTCAAGAAGACCAGCGCCCCCAATCCCGCCGATTTTGTCGGGTCGGAGACCTGCGAGACCTGTCACAGTGAAATAGGCAAGAAGTTCGCTGAGAATCCTCACTCCCGACTTGCCCTGTTGCATGGCGGCAAAGGCGTTACGTGCGAGAGCTGCCATGGGCCGGGCAGAGAGCATGTAGAGGGAGGAGGCGGCAGTCTAGAGACACTCTTCCAGTTCAACAAAGCGACGCCGCAGGCAGTCGATAAGAAGTGCCTGGAGTGCCACGCCGCGGCACATCCTAATTTCGAGCGTTCTGCACACGGAACTGCAAACGTAAGTTGCCTGGGTTGCCATAGCGTTCATAAATTCGGAAGCGAGGCCGGCCTTCTCAAGGTTTCGCAGCCGAAGCTCTGCTATACCTGCCACACTGACGTGAAGTCCGCATTTGCGCAGCCTTTCCACCATAAGGTCGACGAAGGCCTGGTGAAATGCAGTGATTGTCACAATCCGCACGGTACCTTCAAGGCAACTGGACTGCGAAGCAGCGTCGCTGGGGATGTCGTCTGTGTTAAGTGCCATACGGAAAAGGCAGGTCCGTTTGTTTATGAGCACCCCCCAATCAGAACGGAAGGTTGTGGCTCGTGCCACTATCCGCATGGTTCTCCTAATCCACGTCTACTGACTCGGAACAACGTAAACACCCTCTGTCTGCAGTGTCACTCGGCTTCGATGAACTTTACAGCTCCGGGAACGCCCTCGTTTCACAATATGGCGAACCAATATCAGGCTTGCACGGTATGCCATACGCAGGTCCACGGTTCGAATACAAACTCCGCATTCTTCCATTAGGGTGACCAAGCATGACGCTCGTCCTCTCACTCCCATCACTCCACTCAGGATGTTTCGATGGTGCGTTATGGAACTGCATGAGACGCCTGGCTACGGCCCTCCTTATGGTTGTCCTCTCTGTTGCGGCAAAGGCGCAAGATACGCTACCGTCGGCTCCCCAACCGACATCACCCGTAGCACATGAGGAGAACGTTGCGGCAAAGGCGCAAGCCACGCCATCCTCGACCCCTCAAGCGACCCCGCCCCCGGCACAGGCGGAGAAGGCTGCCGCAAAGGCGCAAGCTACGCCACCCTCGACTCCTCAAGCGACACCAACCCCGGCGCCGGAGGAGAAGCAAGAGGACAAGATGATTAAGGGCTACATCACGCATCAATCCATCGAACTTGGCGGTCATATCGTGGATCAGTCTGGAAGCGGCGCAATGTACGACACGCTGGTCAATATCCAGTCCGGTCCACGATTACTCAATCAGTCGCTCACGATGCGCGCTACAACTACTTCCCACCCGATCTTCTTTGACGATCTTTCGACGAGCAGCTTCGGCTACGGGGGCGACCCGATCAACGTTACCTTGCTGAATGTCTCAAAGGGCCGCATTTACGATTTTCATGGCAGCTATCGTCGTGACCGTCAATACTTTGACTACGACCTTCTGGCGAATCCTCTGATCCCTCCCAACTCGAACCCCTTTGTTCCTTCGCTTAACTCTCCGCACTCTTACAATACGGTGCGCCGGATCACCGACCTCAACCTGACGCTGGCTCCGCTGTCGCGCGTGAGCTTCCGTGCCGGATATAACCACAATATCAACCAGGGCCCTTCGTACAGTTCGGTCCACGAGGGCACAGATGCATTGCTGCTCCAGAATTGGCGTAACTCCACCGATGCGTATATCGCCGGGATCGATTGGAAGCCGGATAACAGAAGTACCCTGAGCTATGACCAGTTCATTACGTACTACAAAGGCGATACGAACTGGCAGCTATCCGGGTTGAACTACTCGCTCTCGAACGGAACGCCGGTCAGTCTGGGAGTCAATCTCTCCTCCGTATGGGGTACTCCCTGTTCCGCACCATTCAACAGCAATGGGACCGTGAATCCTACCTGCAATGCCTTTCTGGCGTATACCCGTTCCAGTCCCACGTCGAACGCTGTTTCCGACGGAGCAGATTCGCTTTCAGTCCCAAGCAATCCCCAATTTCAAATTTAATGGCCGCGTGCTTTACAACGGCACCACGAGCAACCTCTATAACTTCAACGAATTCTTCAACGGATTCACTTCGCGTGGCACAGTGCGTCAAACAGTTCGTTACTGGTTCAGCGCGTGCGCGGCGCATCAATGTCAACGGTGATATCGGCTTCGTCTGGCAGCTTACTCCGAAGATATCTGCCACCGAAGTTTATGACTTCTGGTATTTCCGGATACACGGAGCGAATTCGTTAGCCGAAACAGACTTTACCGGCGCATCGATGTTGGTTCCTCCAGGGAATCCCACAACAGTCACTACAACGGACTCTCAGTTTCTGAACCAGGAGACGAACGCGACTACAACTTCCCTCGCATGGGAGGTAACTCCCCGCGCACAAGTATCCGTGGGATATCGATATCGAAGCAGGACTATTGCACAAGTGGGAGTTATAACTCCCATCCATGAAAACTGGGGACTGTTTGGCACCTCCCTCCGTCCCACTTCGCAGTTGCGCATCAATTTCAACTTCGACGGCATGTATGCCGACAATGCATATACGCGTATCAGTCCTCGTCAATTGCAGCACTATGTAGCGCGGGCTACATATCAGCCGCATCAGTGGCTCAATTTTTCCGGGGCTGTGAATATTTACGAGGCTCGCAATAACGTGCAAACGGTGAATCATCTCGAGCACAATCGTAATTTCTCGTTCGGAGCCTCAATCGCTCCTGGTGAAAAGTGGTCAACAGACCTGAGTTACTCCTATAACAGCGCTTTCTCTAGCACGATCTTGTGCTACGCCTCTACCCCGCCTCCTCCTACAGCGGGAATAGCACCGCCAGTTTGTGCCGATGCAGGAACTCCGTACCAGAGCAGCGGCTACTATAATGCGCCAACACAGACCGGCACTTTCGGTTTTGTTTTCTCGCCGATAAGTCATCTCCACGGTAAGGCTGGGTATAGCATCAGTGCCGTAAATGGAAGTACGGAAGTTATGAACGTTCGTCAGGTTAACGGATCGCTGCAGTCATATTTTCAAACTCCGTACGCGGAATTGGTCTTTGATCTGAAACCGAAGTGGAAGTTGAAGGCGGACTACAATTTTTACGGCTATGGTGAAGGATTACCGATTGGGCCAACGCTGCCGCGAAATTTCCACGGAAATGTTGTCACTCTCAGTGCGATTTACGCTTTTTAGGCTGGTTTTGTCTGAGGTATGATTGTCAACCACTTATCACCAGGAGGTTTCAATAATGCTGAAATACATCGCTCGCATCATTGCCGTTAGCTCGCTTACGGTCGGCAGCACAATGGTCTTTGCTGAATCTGGCGCGGATATCTACAAATCCAAATGCCAGATGTGCCATGCGGCTGACGGCAGTGGAAATACGCCCGCGGGAAAATCCTCAAAGGCTCGGCCTTTTGATTCGCCTGAGGTCATGAAGTTATCAGACGACGACCTAATCAAAGTTACAAAGAGCGGACAGGGCAAGATGCCCGCTTACGCCGGGAAGCTCACTGACGATCAGATTAAGGCTGTCATAGCTCATATTCACACTCTGCAGAAAAAATAAACAGATGAGACGCTGAGCGATGACTGGATCTGGAGAATTCGGCGAGAGGCGATTAAGACCACTTGTTTTTCTCGCGCATAACCCAATCAGCCTAACGGGGATCGGGCTCACCACTGCGTCTGCTCTGACTCTGATCGGCTTCTGGGTCGTTGCCGTATTTGGCCATGGAGGATCTGCAAATCCATACGTTGGAATTATCTTCGACCTTTGCCTACCGGCCCTCTTTGTCCTTGGGCTATGCCTCATTCCACTCGGTATCTGGTGGAAGAAGCGAAGCCTGAGGGCAACAGGGCAGCTTCCAACTGAATACCCTGCAGTTGATCTCCGCAATCCTGTTTTCCGCCGCTCCCTGGGTTTTGTTCTCCTCGCAACAGCGATCAATTTTGTCATTGTCGGTACGGCAAGCTATCGCGGAGTCGCTCAGATGGATAAGCCGTCGTTCTGTGGTCAGTCCTGTCACGTCATGGCACCGGAGTGGACGGCTTATCACGTGTCGTCCCATGCGCACGTGGCCTGTACGGAATGCCACATAGCATCAGGGATGTCGGGATACGTAAGTGCAAAGCTGAACGGCGCCAGGCAGCTTGTGCATGTTGCGTTGGGCAAGTATTCGCGGCCCATTATGGCCGAAGGAAAGGTGCCTGCTGCATCAAGTACCTGTCTCCACTGCCACAACCCAGACAACTTTATCGGCGACAAGCTGGTGGTGAAGACTTCATTTGGTGATGATGAAAAAAACTCGGTTACACACTCCTTGGTTCTAGTCCATGTGGGAGGCAAAGACATGGCTGGACGCCTGAGCGGAATCCACGGCGCGCATCTCGGTCGTATCGAATTCATCCCCACAGACAATACCAATCAGACCATCCCATGGGTAGCCACGACGAATGGTGACGGCTCTGTGCGCGAGTTTGTGTCAGCAGACACGAAGGTACCCGAGGGTGGACAGAAACACCTTATGAATTGCATTGACTGCCATAACAGGGCCGCGCATTCGTTTGATACGCCGGAGAATGTGCTAAACAAGGCGATGGCAAGCGGACGGGTCAGTGCCTCTTTACCCTTCCTGCACAAGGAAGGTCTTGCCCTGATCAAAGCCGATTATGCTTCGCAAGCGGATGCGGAGTCAAAGATCACGGCTGGCCTGGAGAACTTCTATCGCTCCCAGTATCCAGATGCCTGGAGCCAGAAGAAACCTCAGATTGATGAAGCGGGTAAAGTGCTGAGTGCGATCTATGGTGAGAATGTGTTTCCTTTTATGAAGGTGACCTGGGGCACACATCCCAATAACCGCGGACATAATGACTATCCTGGTTGTTTCCGCTGTCATGATGGAAGCCACAATACGAAGGACGGAAAGAGCATTGGTAATGACTGCTCTACCTGCCACAATCTGGTCGCCGTTGATGAAATGAATCCTAAGCTACTTGCTGATCTGGGCTTTCAGTGAAGCTACTTTGGTTACGAATCATTCGGGATGTGATTACCCGGTACGTCCTCCTGTGCAGATAAGGCCTGTTTTACCGGCGACCGGGACTCGCGCGTCGCTCGCGAAAGCGGCACACCCTCCAGAACCTCAGGTTCCTAGTATTTCTCCGGAATGAACCGGCGCCCCTTGAGGGGCTTTTGATCGTCGTAGCTATGTTTTTCGGAACGCTTTGGCAAATCGACCTTCTCTCGCGGAACCTTTTTATACGGAACCATGCTCAGTAAGTGCGAAATGCAATTCAGGCGAGCCTTGCGCTTGTCATCTGAGCGAACAAGGTACCACGGCGCATGCTTGGTATCAGTCGCCTTGAGCATTTCGTCGCGGGCTCGCGAGTATTCATACCAGCGATCGAAGGATCCCACATCCATGGGGCTAAGTTTCCATTGGCGAAGAGGATCTTTGATACGGGCCTCGAAACGGCGCTCCTGCTCCTCCTTTCCAACTTCGAGCCAGTACTTGATGAGAATGATCCCACCATCCACCATATATTTTTCGACCGTAGGGCAGAGTTTGAGGAACTGGCGGTACTGCTCATCAGTACAAAATCCCATGACACGTTCGACCCCGGCACGGTTGTACCAACTACGGTCGAAAATCACGATCTCGCCCGCGGCAGGAAAATGCTGAATGTAGCGCTGCATATACATCTGACTTTTCTCACGATCAGACGGGGCAGGCAGCGCCACTAGGCGAAACACACGCGGACTGACCCGTTCCGTAATCGCACGAATTGTACCGCCCTTACCGGCAGCGTCGCGTCCTTCAAAGACGACAATGACACGCAGTCCTTTGTATTTCAGCCAGTCTTGCAATTTGCAGAGCTCTCCTTGGAGCCGTCGCAATTCTTTCTCGTATGCTTTCCGTTTCGTGGATTTTTTGTCCTGTGGTTCGGCTTGTTTATCCATTGGGAATGTCCCCTCCATTGCCATAACGAATAAGTTCTTCAGCTCGACGCGAGGGCGTAACTCAGACTAATCCCATCGACCTCGTGTAGTTTGTACAACTAAGTTCCGCATAAGACTAGAGCGGAAGTCTTGAACTGTCAGCTAGTACTTTTAGTAGGCAGAAAGAGCTTCGCACGACTCTCGCGTGAAATACGAGCCTCAATGGGCCAACTCGGTTTGGGCCGTTCCTTTGGAAACCACAGGCAATCTGTACGGAAGGGCCCTTACCTCTTCTTTCGAGTGTTTAATTTGTATCGCCATGGAAAGCGGAGCACCACTAGGTAAATCACTAGTTGCTGAAAGCGGTTTTATCTTGCTAGCATTCACACTCGGTGCCGTCAGCCAATGGTCAGTCAATCGACGCCAAGGCCCTTAACGTGCTCAGTCAGTCCCCTGAACCTAATTGCCGGAATGCTCTGACCACCAAGCATGGAAGATCCTGATGGGGGGAATTTGCCAAAGAACCGTCAAAGTCTCGCCTCTCTACCAATTGCGGATTGGTTGTACAGCTATCGGAAAGACTGGTTCCGGCCAGATCTAATCGCGGGCCTTACGGCGGCCGCCGTGGTCATCCCAAAAGCGATGGCCTATGCAACGATCGCGGGACTCCCGGTTCAAGTAGGGCTCTACACTGCCTTAGTCCCTATGGCCATTTACGCCGTGATGGGCACCTCGCGCCCGCTGAGTGTAAGCACAACAACCACCATCGCAATTCTCACCGCAGCAGAACTCGGCCGAGTTGTGCCTGGGGGAGATCCGTCGTCCCTCCTTAAAGCTTCGGCAATGCTGACACTGATTGTTGGCGGCATGCTCGTTCTCGCTTCGGTGCTGCGATTGGGTTTTATCGCCAACTTCATCTCCGAACCAGTATTGGTTGGCTTCAAGGCTGGGATTGGCCTTGTCATTGTGCTGGATCAGCTTCCAAAGATTCTCGGCATCCATTTTCCCAGGGGCAATTTCTTCCACAACGTGCTCGCCATCGTCCACGGTACCCCGGAAACGTCTCCTGACCACGCTAGCTGTGGGAATAACCATGATCGTCTTGTTGGTAGGATTTGAACGGTTCCTTCCGCGAGCGCCAGCTCCATTGATCGCCGTTGCTGCGGGAATCATAGGTACGCGCTTCCTCGGGCTGCATGCACACGGAGTGGAGTTGGTCGGCGTGATTCCTCAAGGTCTACCCTCAATTACCCTTCCGGAATTCTCCCTTGCGCACGAGCTCTGGCCTGGAGCTCTAGGCATAGCCCTCATGAGTTTTACCGAGACGATTGCCGCTGGCCGGGCCTTCGTCAAGAGTGAGGAGCCACCGATTCGAGCAAATCGGGAGTTGCTGGCAACCGGAATTGCGAATGCAGGGGGCGCGTTCCTCGGAGCAATGCCCGCTGGAGGAGGCACCACCCAGACCGCCGTCAACCGCCACGCCGGAGCGCGCTCTCAGTTCGCGGAGATCGTCACAGCGGGCGTCGCGCTGGCCACAATTCTTTTCCTGGCACCGCTTCTTGCGCTCATGCCTCAAGCCACTCTCGCAGCTGTGATCATCGTCTACTCCATCGGATTGATTAAACCAATGGAGTTCCGGGCAATCCTGGAAATCAGGCGCACTGAGTTTATCTGGGCCTTGACCGCATTTGCCGGAGTGGTTCTGCTAGGAACCTTGAAAGGGATCATCGTCGCCATCGTGTTGTCGCTCTTGGCGCTCGCATCTCAAGTTGCCGATCCCCCGGTTTACATCCTGGGCCGCAAACCGGGGACCAATGTGTTTCGGCCACGCTCAAAAGATCATCCAGAGGACGAAACATATCCTGGGCTGTTGCTGCTGAGACTTGAGGGCCGCATCTTCTTTGCCAATGCCGAGCTCATCGGACAGAAGTTAAGACTGTTGGTGAACGAAGCGCGGCCTAAGGTCGTTGTGCTCGATCTCAGTGCAGTGTTCGATCTCGAATATACGGCATTGAAAGCGCTGGGCGAAGGCGAGAAAAGACAAAGCGATCACGGGGTGGCGACATGGCTCGCGGGGCTCAACCCCGGAGTACTGCAAATGGTCCAGAGATCTCCTCTAGGCAAGTCGCTCGGGCGCGAGAAGATGCAATTTAGTCTCGAGTTGGCGGTGGCAAAATACGTTGCACTGTCCGCTCAAGCAGGCGGTTTGGATGCCCCTTCAAGCAGCGACTTCTCCCGAGACAGATGAACAGTGGGCAGCCAAAGTGTGAGGATACGCGGCGCAGATCAGGACCTGGATAATGCCGAAGCACGCGAAGGCAATGTTCTCAGTAGTCCAGCAGGTAGACGACGATGCAAGCTCGCCTTCACTTTCGTGCCGAAACTAGCAGATTTGCGGCTATGCCAAGGGGGCGGCAGGTGCGAGACTAGCGCTGTACCTTGTCATCCGTACTGGCGCCCGGCATCGACTGGAGTCGTCGTCGCTGATGGAGCGGCTCCAACCCCTTCAAGTTTCTTTGCCAAGTAGGCTTCGGAAGTTACAACGAGGATCGCCGCTCAGAGTGAAGGGTGCCAGTAATCCAATGAAATTCGCGTGAAACCCAGTCGATTCGCCGGAGGCCATCCAGTATGGATTCGAATCAACCATCAAAACGCGAATTGCGGTCAGCTGGCCATTCGAGGCGCTGTAGCCTGTCTTTCCTGATGTTGTTTTTGGCCTCTTTGGCTGGGACGTGCAAGGCTTATGGCGATGTGGCGCTCCTGATTGAAGAGCCCTATGGCTTTTTCGGCAGTATCAATCCAACGGGTCATTCGGCAATTTACCTTAATCGTGTTTGCGCGGAAACTCCGACCAGATTGCGCCGGTGCAAATCCGGCGAGACAGGCGTAGTCATCAGCCGCTACTCCCGCATTCGGAAACTGGACTGGGTCGCAGTGCCTCTGCTGCCCTACTTGTACGCTGTCGAGAAGGCTGAGGATGTGCCAGGGTGGGTCGAGGCGGAAACCGTCGAAACAATGCGGAAAGAATATGCCGAAGGCCATTTGGAATCGCTGGCCTCTCTCAACCAGGGATACGATAAGAAAAACGTATGGCCACAGTTATTGGGGGTGGCTTACATTCGAAAGCTGTACAGCTTCGCAATCGCTACGACCGAAGAGCAGGATGATCTTTTGATCGGCGAATATAACGAAAGAGAGAACCACAGCCATTTCAATTTAATCACGAACAACTGTGCCGACTTCTCGAAGCACCTCCTCAATTTCTACTATCCCCATGCAGTACGTAGAAGCATCACCGCGGATATCGCAATCACGACACCCAAACAGGTCGCCAAATCGCTGGCGGCCTATGCGCTTCACCACGATCAACTCGAGCTGAACGAAATTATCATTCCACAAATACCTGGAAGCTTTCCTCGCAGCCATACACCCCGAGGGATTATGGAATCTCTTTTGAAAACCAAAAAATATGCCCTCCCCATTGTGGCGTTTCACCCCTACTTTTTGGCTGGCATCGCGGTCACTTATCTGGCAAATGGTCGCTTCAACCTCGCGAAAAATGCTCAGATAGTCAGCATTCTTGATCAGGAGGGGGCTCTCGTAAGCGGGAAGATCAACGTTGCTCCTGACAGATTTGTGGCAGAGGCACAAGAGGTCCGAGCCCAAGCAATTCCCGAAGAATTCGATTTTCGATGACGCGATGGAGTGCTGTGTCCGGTTACATCGCATCGATTCTGATGTACGTTTGTGGCAATGGCGAGCGGACTAGAGTGCCTCGTCCCCGATTATCGCCAGCGAGGACGGAAGACCACCGCTATACTTCACTCAAAGGAAACAGCATAGGCAAATCTATGTACGGTCGACGTAGCAGGATAGAACTGCCCAACTGGGGCATACCCGTGTCCTATGCAGTCATTGCGGTCCTGACTGGATTTATTCTGCCCAGAATTGAAAGCCATTGGCTGCCGGAGATTGAGTCTGGGTTGAGTGCCGTGGCAGCAGTCGTGATCTACTCTTCTATCGCTTCGGGCATGATGGCGTTAACGGCTGTTGTTTTTTCTCTTGTGTTCGTCATGGTCCAGTTCAGTGCCATCGCATATTCCCCACGCCTGGTTCCATGGATCGTTCGCGACCGTGTGCTGTGGCACTCGCTTGGAGTCTTTACAGCCACATTCCTTTATTCCCTTGCGGCCATCGCTTGGCTGGACCGCAATCGTTCCGGCAAGGTTCCCGTTCTTTAGCGGGTGGCTGGTGATCGTTCTTCTGCTGGCGAGCGTAGCCATGTTAGTGGCTCTTGTCGAGAGAATATCGTCGTTTCAGATCCGACGAATGCTCACCCTCACAGGAGACCATGGCCGGCTCGTAATCGAGAGAATGTACCCCTCCCTCGAGACGGCAATGGCCACCGCCGAGTTCGACAAACTCCGACAATTTCCCTTGACTCACACGGTACTTCATACAGGGCGCCCAAGTGCCGTCCAAGCTATCGATGAGAGGGCCTTATTGACCTTATCTTCGGCGGTAGGAGGAATTATAGAAGTGGTTTCATCTCCCGGAGACCTCGTCGTGGAAGGGACGCCACTAGTGCGGGTTTACGGAGCGGCGCAACATCCCGATCAACAAGCCGTCAGAAAAACATTCGAGATGGGAGAGGAGAGGACTTTTGAACAAGATCCCAAATACGCTATTCGTTTGCTGGTGGATATCGCTATCAAAGCGCTCTCCCCGGCCATAAATGACCCCACAACAGCAGTTCAGGCGCTCGATCAGATTGAAGACCTTCTGCGGCGTTTGGGTTCGCGTCGGTTAGAGATCGGTGCCATTCGTGACAGCCGCGGCACGCTCCGGTTGATGATTCCGCACCCGGCATGGGAGGACTTCTTGATCCTGGCATTTGAGGAGATTCGCTTCAGCGGTGCGACGAGTGTGCAGGTAATGCGACGGATGAACGCTTTAATCAGTGATCTGATTTCAGCGTTGCCGCAGGAGCGCCACAAGCCGCTTCAGCAGTACCAACTGAGGCTGAACGCGACGATTTCCAAGTCTTTCGAGAATGAAGTTGACCGGCAGGAGGCTTCCATAGAAGACCGGCAGGGATTGGGTAGTCCGCGGAGGCATCCTTAATATCAGGTCTCACATATTCGCTTGCATCTCGTTCAGTTGTCACTTGTCTGAAGCTCTCTGGTCCTGCGCCATCTTGATCGCTCGTCGCTCGATATCCCGCCCGCCGAGCATTTCGGCGGTAAAGTGTCCGTTGGCCTGAATGATCCGCGCAATGCAGCCCGTCCATCCAGTCTGGTGGCTGGCGCCGACTGCCGGCACCGTTGTCGCCGTGGAAGTACTCGTAGAAGAGGACGTTGTCTCTCCAGTGCGGGTCGGTTTGGAATTTCTCCGTTCCACCGAACACCGGTCTGCGCGCCCGAGCCGTCCCGGACAAATGTTCCGATGAGCCGCTCTGCCAACTGCTGAGCGACCTCAAACAAGGTCATCTGATTCCCTGAGCCGGTCGGGCACTCGATCTTGAAGGTATCGCCGTAGTACGCGCCAAGCCGCAGGAGGGAGAGGTAGAGCAGGAAGTTAACCGGCATCCAGACCGGCCCCCTCCAGTTGGAGTTCCCTCCGAACATTCCGCTGTCAGAGTCTCCCGGAAGATAGGAAACCGAAACTTCTGACCGTCAAGGTCGAACACGAACGGATGATCGAGGTGATAGCGCGACAGCGCGCGAATGCCATGCGGTCCGAAGAACTCGTTCTCGTCGAGCATCCTCGTCAGGATGCGGCGCAGTTTCTCTTCGTTCACGGTGGAGAGCAAGCGTCTGCCCGCCACACCCGGCGTGCCCGGCATGTGAAGGTTCGCCGCGAGGTCCGGGTGACGCTCTCATAAACTCCTGGATGCGTTTCCGTGCTGTCGGCAACTTTTCGAGCGTGTCTTCCTCGAAGATCGCGACTGCCGCCAGCGGCAGCAGGCCCACCATCGATCGCACCTTCAAACGAAAAGCCTCGCCATTGGGCATACGCAGCACGTCGTAGAAGAAGCCATCCTCTTCGTCCCACATCTTGTCCTGATGCCTCGCCCATGCGGTCCATCGCTCCAGCGATCCACATGGTGTGCTCGAAGAACTTGATGACGAATTCCTCAAAGACGGGATAGTGCAGCGCCAGTTCCACCGCGATACGCAGCATCTGCTGGCTGAAGAACACCATCCATGCGGTCCCGTCAGCCTGTTCCAGATACCCGCCCGTCGGCAGCGGCGAGCTGCGGTCGAATACTCCGATATTGTCCAGACCCAGGAAGCCGCCCTCAAACACATTGTTTCCTGAGCGGTCCTTGCGGTTGAGCCACCAGGTGAAGTTGACCAGCAGTTTCGAGAATGCATAGGTGAGAAACTGCAGGTCTCCCTTGCCGTTGTTTCGCTCCTTGTCGCGTCAGGTAGATCTGCATGGTGGCATACGCATGCACTGGCGGATTGACGTCGCCGAAGTTCCACTCGTACGCCGGCATCTGTCCGTTCGGGTGTAGATAGTCGTTGCGCAGTATCAGATCGAGTTGCGACTTCGCAAAATCGGAGTCCACCGTCTGGAAGGCCAGCATATGAAACGCCAGGTCCCACGCCGCGTACCACGGATACTCCCACTTGTCCGGCATCGATATGATGTCGTCATTGTCCATGTGGAACCACTCGCTGTTGCGCACCTTCTTGCGCACCTCGGGCGGTGACCATCGGTCCCACATTGATGTTCCTTCAGCCACTTGGTGAGATCGTAGTAGAAATACTGCTTGCTCCAGAGCATGCCAGCCAGCGCCTGCCGCATCACCATCGCGCGGTCCGGGTCGGCCTTCACTAACGGCGGCGTGATGGAGTCGTAGAATTCGTCCGCCTCCTTCATGCGTTCGGCGAACAACTTGTCGAAGTCCTTGAAGGGATTTTCCGGGGCGCCCGGCAGAGCATCCGCCAGACGTAGCCGCACGATCCGTGTTTCGCCGGGACCGACGTTCAGAATGTAATGTGGACTTGCCTTGGTCCCTAGCTTAGCTGGGTTCACCGCCTGCTCGTTGCCACTCACCACGAAGTCATTGATGCCATCCTTGACATAAGGGGAAGCATTCTGACCACCGAAGAGTTTCTCATTGTTGGTCTCGTTCTCTGTGAACAGCAGGGGCGGCACCTCCCTCGCAGTAGAGCTTCTTGTCGGACAACGATTCCTGAAAGAGCGGGTCCGTATGATGAGCCGAGATCACGCTCACGCCTTCCATCTGGTGCCCTGACAATGACGGTTTGCTGGCGCGCTTCCTCCCACGACCAGGTATTGCGGAACCAGAGTGTCGGCAACAGATGCAACGTGGCCTCTTCGGGTCCGCGGTTGGCAACGCTGATCTTTTATGCCCAGGTCGTCCGGTCCGGCCTTGGCATATTCAACAAATACGTCGAAGTAACGATCCTCGTCGAAGACGCCGGTGTCGAGCAACTCATACTCCGGCGCCTGGCGGCCGCGCTGACGGTTTGTCTCGATCAGATCCGCATACGGATATGCTGCCTGCGGATACTTATAGAGGTACTTCATGTAAGAGTGCGTTGGCGTGCTGTCCAGATAGAAGTAATACTCCTTGACGTCCTCACCGTGATTGCCCTGGCTGTTCGTCAGCCCGAAAAGCCGTTCCTTAAGGATCGGGTCCTTGCCGTTCCACAGAGCCAGCGCGAAACAGAGAATCTGGTGATCGTCGGAGATGCCCGCCAGACCATCCTCACCCCAGCGATACGCCCGCGATCTTGCCTGATCGTGCGTGAAGTAATCCCAGGCGTTCCCGTCCTCGCTATAGTCTTCACGCACGGTTCCCCATTGCCGTTCACTCAGATAAGGCCCCCACTTCTTCCATGCCTTTTCCTTTGTGCGGGCTTCATCCAGTCTGCGCTGTTCCTTCGTCATCGATCCCTCCATCGGCGTTCATTCAATTCAAGACAGCCTCTTGAACGAGTGCTGCCAGAACAGTACTCCTCTAGGGGCCAGCGTGATGCCGCCGTCCGAGATCACACCAACATGCCCCAGCCAGGATGGCTACGTTTCTTGGAACGTACCCTCAGCCGACGTCTCCTTTAGTTCGCACTGCAGATTCTGCTAGTTGACATTGGCAGCGCAGCCAAATATACCACCGACAGCAAAGGCGATCACGTTCCCGTGAAGCAAACAATCGCGATGCCCCGCAAACGGAACATCTTTTGAGCGAAGTCAGTAGATTATTTTGACAACCGGGCCGAGCAACTATTCGAAAGACTCGATGGTCAGCAACAACGGGACAATAGTCCATTTGCGAACAGCGAGGATGAGGCAAGTCTTTTCCACGTTCTTCACTGCGTGCAATCTTGGCGTGCCGATTCTTGCTGAAGAATTTGCTAACCGGACATGAGAGGCGGAGCGCCGATCGCGGTTCCCACAAATGGGATTTTCAGCAACCTGCGATGCGCGGAAAAAGGTGAATGATGCCAATCGGATCAGATAACAAATCTACAACTCCGAATTCGGGGCGAAGTTCTCCTAAGCAGACTTTGCCAACGACGGGACGAAGTGCGCCGCTGGGCGCCTCAGTGGAAGAGGGAGGCGTCAATTTCAGCGTCTATTCTCGGGATGCGTCGAGAATCGATCTACTGCTCTTCGACCGCGAAGATGCACCGCCATCCCGAGTCATTCCTCTCGATCCATCGGCCAACCGCACGTACCACTACTGGCATGTATTCGTACCGGGATTGCAGCCCGGACAACTCTACGGATATCGTGCTCATGGGCCCTTCGACCTTTCACAAGGGCTGCGCTTCGATGCTTCCAAAGTGCTGTTGGACCCATATGGACGCGGGGTGGCCGTTCCCACGGGCTACAACCGGGACGCAGCCGCCCGCTTCGGATATGACAATGCCACGACCGCCATGAAAAGCGTAGTCGTGGATCCTCACACCTATGACTGGGAAGGCGACGCGCCGTTACATCGACTATCTTCCCAATCTGTCATCTACGAAATGCACGTCGGAGGATTTACCCGTCATTCCAACTCCGGTTTACCGCCTAACACTCGCGGCACCTTCGCAGGCCTCATCGAAAAAATACCTTATCTGCGAGACCTGGGGATTACCGCAGTGGAACTGCTGCCGGTCTTTCAATTCGACGCGCAAGACTGTCCACCAGGCCGCGTGAATTATTGGGGATACCAACCGGTATCTTTTTTCGCACCTCATAGCGCGTACAGTTCGCGACAGGATCGGGTCGGGCCAGTGGCTGAATTTCGAGACATGGTGAAGGCGCTCCATCGCGCTGGAATCGAAGTGATTCTGGATGTCGTGTACAACCACACCTCAGAAGGTGACCATCTCGGGCCGACTCTCAGCCTTCGTGGTTTGGATAACAACGCCTATTACATTCTGGAAGGCGGCTCTCGCTATGCCAATTTCACCGGAACCGGGAACACTTTGAATGGGAATCATGCAATTGTACGGCGCATGATCGTCGATAGTCTGCGTTACTGGGTCGAAGAGATGCACGTGGACGGCTTTCGTTTCGACCTGGCCTCCATCCTTACGCGCGACTCGTCAGGCCATTCCATGGCCAATCCCCCTGTGTTGTGGGACATCGAAACAGATCCTGCAATGGCAGGAACCAAATTCATCGCCGAAGCGTGGGATGCGGCTGGGCTATATCAGGTCGGCAGCTTTATCGGCGACAGCTGGAAGGAATGGAATGGAAGATTCAGAGACGACGTTCGCAGCTTCTTCCGATCCGAGGACGGTACAGTCACTCGGCTTGCCGATCGCTTTCTTGGCAGCCCGGAAGTATACGGTCACAAGAATCGTGAAGCTGAGCAGAGCGTGAACTTTGTCACCTGCCACGATGGTTTCACCCTGAACGACCTGGTCTCGTACGAGCGCAAATACAACGAGGTAAACGGAGAAAACAACCGGGACGGGGGCGACGACAATCGAAGTTGGAATTGCGGAGCTGAGGGCCCGACCGACGATCCAGCGATCGAGAAGTTGCGCAATAGACAGGTGAAGAACTTTTTGACCGTTACTCTGCTTGCACTGGGTGTGCCGATGGTTCTGATGGGCGACGAAGTCCGCCGTACACAAGGAGGCAATAACAACGCCTACAGTCAGGACAACGAGATCAGCTGGTTTGATTGGAAATTGCTCGAAAAGCATGCAGACGTCCACCGGTTTTTGAAGTTGCTGATCGCACGGCGCCTCCTGAGAGATGTGGAGGCGGAAGTCGAGCGAAAAAATTTGCAACAATTTCTGTTCGACGCCAACAAGACGTGGCACGGGGTAAGAGTTGGACAACCTGACTGGGGTCCGTCTTCGCACAGCCTTGCCTTCACCGCGGAGATACCCAAAGAGAAGTTGATGTTTTACATTGCTTTTAACAGTTATTGGGAAGATTTGGAGTTTGAACTGCCGTCTATGGAACAATGGTCGAACGTCCCTTGGCGTCGTTGGATTGACACAAGTCTTGATTCGCCAGCAGACATCGTCGACTGGCATATTGCAGCCTCCGTACCAGATCTCAAATATCCAGTTGCATCTCGGTCCATCGTAGTTCTTTACGCCAGGTTGCCTGACTGAGAACCTGTCAATGCACGACAGTTGTATGAGGAACCGGCGAGCGAATCGGATAGCAGGTCGACGCTCCGCCAATTGTCATTGGAAACAAATGGGCACCATTGTCACCTGCTCCTCTCATCCTCCTTTTCGCCTTTGCCCGCACTCGTACAGTTGATCAAGGCCTCAAAGCTTGGTGTAGCCAGTTTGATCCAAACGATTGATCCACTAGCGGACAGACCGCATTTGCTCGTCATTAGTTCGACTCACCGGGCCGAGTTTGTACATTTGGAGAGCTGTCCTGAGAAGCCAACGCCATCAAAGCCGCCACCGAGTCTGTCATCTCCTCCTCCTTGTCTTCGTTTTGTGCTCGGCTGGCAGCCGCGCCAGAGCGAACCCGCCACAGCTGCCGAACCCACCCGATCCAGCTGCAACGCAAAGCGCGGCGCCTCAGGTCCCAGCCGCCACAGAGTCTCCCATCCCCGGCATTCCTTCGACCACAGCAGCCGCCGCTCCCACTCCTCCACCCGCGCCTGTTGATCCGCTTGGCCGAACCACTCCTCACGGATGCGTCCTCGGATTTCTACGCGCGGCCGAGGCAAGGGACTACGACAAGGCCGCGAATTATCTCGACGGAACGCGCTCTCCCGAACAAGCCCAGGAGCTAGTCCAACAACTGAAGTACCTGCTCGATCAAGGACTATCCACCAGCATCGACGATCTCTCTCGTTCACCCAATGGTAATGTGGAAGACCAGCTGCGCTTATCGAGGGATAGTGTCGGCATCGTAAAGACGCCGGGCGGCGACCTCAAGGTGATGCTCGATCAGGTTGAGCGCCCCGGCCATCCATCCATCTGGCTCTTCTCGCAGGAGACGCTTCATCTCGTTCCGGCCGCATATGCCAGCCTGCACCCCACCGACTACGAGCACTATTTTCCAGCTTGGATGGCGCGTGTTCGTTTCCTCTCAGTCCCGGTGTGGCGATGGATGGCCATTCTCATCACCCTCGTCATCGTGTTTGTTGCCGCATCCTTCCTCACCAGGGCCATGATCTGGTTACTCACGAGAAACCCGGGAAAGAGACTGTCACCTCGAGTTAAGGAGTCCATTCTCGCTCTGAAGAGGCCGATCTTTTTTCTCACGCTGGCAATCATCAGCCGCGTGGCCGGGGGATATGCCCTTACGGCGCTCGCCCGACACTACTGGGGGATGGTTGGGCTCGTTCTCGGATGGGTCAGCGCTGCATGGCTCCTGGTGCGGATCTCCGACACCTTCGTCAATTTTGTGCGCGACCGGTACTTCCAGCGATTGCAGGTCGAACGCGCGACCTTCGTCAGCCTCCTCGGTCGGCTCTTCAAGATCCTCGTCGGCCTCATCCTCATCATCGCTTTGCTCACGCAGGCCGGCGTGAACGTCTCAGCCCTCATCGCCGGCCTCGGAATCGGCGGTATCGCACTCGCTCTAGCCGCACAAAAGACTCTCGCCGACTTATTCGGCGGACTCTCCATCATCATGCGCGGCGCCGTCCGCGTCGGCGATTTCTGCCAGATCGACGGCATCACCGGAACCGTCGAAGACATCGGCATCAGCGCTCTGAGCCTCCGCACCCTGGACCGTTCGATCGTATCCATTCCCAACTCAAAGGTCGCCGAAGTAGGCCTACAAAACTTCCAACTCCGCGATCAATACTGGCTCCGCCAGGTATTCACCCTGGAGTTCGATACCCGTCACGACGTAGTTAAGATCGTGTTGGACAAGATCACAGAGATCCTGCGTGAGCATCCGGACATCGACAAGAGCTCGGCAAGAGCGCGGCTCATCAACCTGACCCTCTCCGGCCCGCAGATCGAGGTCTTTGCCTACTACCGCAAGCCAGGCGCCGACTGGGCTGCCTTTCTCGCTCAGCAGGAGGGCCTGGTCCTCAAGATGATGGGCGCGATCGAAGCAGCAGGAGCCAGCCTCGCGTCTCCCATTGGCGCACTCCGAATGGAAACATCAAACATCCCTAACCCCTCCTCTACCCTTCGCTGATGTTTTCTGTGTGTCCGCCTGCCCCGTTGTGCGATCGATACGCCAATTCAAAAGAAGAAGGGAGCCGGTTTGAGCCGGCTCCCTTCTATTAGCGATACGGTTTGTTAGAAGGTGAAGTGAACCTGCAGACGAACGTTACGGGCGGCCTGGAAGAGGAATGGCTTCCCGTACTGGCTGTTCAGTGTCAATGCATTCGTGTTCAAAAGCCCCTTCCAATCGTAGGGGTGTTCGAACGCCGAGTATGCTTGACCGACCGTATAGATCGTCGAGCAGATTGATGCCGGGTCCGTGCATCCGCCGAGGGCATAACCGTTCGGAAGAACCGCAGGTGAGTTCAACGAGCCGTTCATCGAGCCAACCGACTCCGTGTACGCCGTCACCGACCGCTGATTCAGCAGGTTGGCAAAGGTCGCGTCGAAGCTGATCGCTTTGCTTTCGCCGATGTTGTAGGTCTGTTTGAAGTTCAGGTCAGTCTGGTTATAGAAGGGCGTGCGGCGAGTATAAGGATTTCCAACAGCCGAGATAAGACCGGTGGTTGCATCCTGTGTGAGGTTCTGCCACATCCCGCGGTTCTCGGGATATACAGGGAAGGCATTGAAGCCTTCACCCACGTCGACGTAGGTGCTAACAGGCGATCCCTGATAGATCGTCTGGAAGAGCCCGATGTCTGTCGTGAACTTCTTCAACCATTTGAAGTCGTAGTACGCATAGCCCTTCAACGTATTCGGACGATCGGTTGGAAGAACTCCGCTCGACGAATCTCCATGAGCGTTGTACTGGAAGTAGGTCTCGTCAAACGAGCGGCTGTTGTTTGGCGCATTGCGTCCACCGAATCCACCATCAGCAAGGTCGCTGCTGGTGAGGCCGGTATAGTTGCCGCGGAAGTGGCTGTACGTGTACGAAAACAGTCCAAACCAGTGCTGGCTCAGCGATTTGGTAACACGGAACTCGACGCCATCATAACTGCGCGCTGCAGGGATATTGTTGGGGCAGGCCGGGTTTGTGCCAGAGGCCGCATCGCACGTCGTGTTCGTGAGATTCGGACCCTGACCAGGGTTGACGATAGTGAATACTTCGCTTCCGGTGGAATCGAACAGCGCAGCATCCTCGATTACGTGATCAAGACGACGGCGGTCCCAACGTGCCTCAAATACGACATTGCGAGAGATCTGATAATCAGTACCGAAGCCCGACTCGTGCTGACGGTACGGTTTTAGTCCGGCTGCGACCGGTTCCGCCGTTGCACTCGAACGGTTGTTTACGTTTTCAAGGAAGGTGATGCCCGCGGGAGTCGTGCCACCTGGGAAGTTGGCTCCAGTGGTGCTGTCGCCTACACAGTAGCGTCCGCTGCTATTTACGACCGGGTCGTTGACGGTATAGTCGGGAGTGTTCAGAGCGTAAGCGCAATTGTTCCAGAACTGGCCGCCAAAGGAACTGATCGCTAGGTTAAGTTTCATGGTGTCGTTGAAGACGCCATAGTCTCCAAAGATCTTCATCTTGCCATTCTGGAAGACATCCCATGCAACACCGACGCGAGGAGCGACCTTGTCTCCCCAACCAAAGTTGATTGGGTGGGGGGCATTCTGACCTGTGGTGGTTGAGGCCGGCAGGTACTCCTTCTCGAAGCGGATGCCGTAGTTGATGGTGACGCCCCTGGCGATCTGCCAGGAGTCCTGGGCGAAGAAGCTGTGGTTGAAGCCGGTAGCCTTACCTGCAGAACCAAAGTCGTATGCGATTTCGTATCCGTAGGTACCCGTGCAACTGGAGCCGTCCGCATCACCATACTGTGGCCCTAGAGCCGCGACCATGGCGGCGCAGTTTGTCTTTCCAGTGCTGCCAAAAGGCGCGTACACCGACGCTGCGCCGGGGAAGACCTGGATGTAAGGGACGTTGTAGCCCTGGAAGATGTCATTCGAGTTCCGGACCAACTGGTAGCCGAACTTGAAGTTATGACTCCCCGCCCATCCGCTCTTGAACCACGAGACTGCCTCTTCAAACTGAATCCGCTTGTTGGCATTGCGGCGAGTGAAGTTCGCATTGAGAGAACCGGTTTGGAATCCCCCAGCCTGCTGCAGGTTCGACGGGAGTGGATTTCCGTTGATGTCTGTGCCCCCAGTTCCGCTGGCCTGGAAGTTATAGACGTCGTTCGTTCCGTTGTACCCGAAGTCATGGTAGTTCTCGAAGTAATACCCGAAGCGGGTTGCCGAGACGATGTTTTGCGAGATCACGTAGTCACCACCGAAGTTGGTGGTGATATTTGGCGACGAGAACCCCTGGCTATGCGAGTAGACCGAAGGATCGTTGGCAGTGGAATTATTGAATAGTCCGTTGACGTCGTCGGCGAACGGCAGTTGTTGACCGCTTTGCCGCTGCCCCTGATAGAGCCATGACGCGAAGACATGCAGTTTTTTCGTCGCGGACGCGTCAAGTCGTGCGGTGGTGTAGTACGTCTGGGTGTTCTGGCTGAAAGGAAGGATACCAAGAGCGCTGGTTCCAAATGCGCCGTTGTAGTTCACCTTACGCTCGATGTTCCGAAACTCCGGGCTGAACCCAGCAAAGAAGAACAAGCGGTCTTTGAAGATGGGGCCGCCAATGGTAAAGCCGGGCAAGAAGTCGTCAAGCTTATCCTTTTTTGGCTGGTATTGCTGATAGGTTGCATCAAGAACCCTTGAGGGGTCGTTCGTCGCTGGTGTTCCGATGGAGTTTGGATCATACCGCGAGGTCGCTATTGGCGATCCGTTCATCGCATTGGTCTCGTATTGCAGGAACACTGAGCCATGCCAATGATTGCTACCCTTCTTCATAACGACGTTGACGGTTCCGCCCAGCGAGCCACCGTGCTCCGCTTCGATCCCTGAGGTCTTCAATTGGACCTCCTGAATGAAGTCGAACGGGACGTTGGTGTGGGAGTAGCCACCGACCAGATTTGCCGTCTCCTGACCTTCTACAAGGTAAGAGTTCTCGGAGTCCGATCCGCCGCCGACCGAATAGCCGAAGGCGTTGCCGTTGCTTCCATTACCTGGCGAAACGCTGCCGCTTCCGTTGGTGGTGGTGTTGCCCATTAGAGGCTCTTGCCGCGCGGAGGGGGCAAACTGAATCACCGATTGAAACGACCGGCCATGCGGGACCTGGTCGATGACATCCTCGGTGATATTGGTCAGAGTGCTGGTTGAGGTGACGTCGATGACTGGCGATTCTGCATTTACTTCAACGATCGTCGATTCACCACCGATCGCCAGCGTAAGGTCGATCGTCGGAAGGTGACCGACTTCGATGATTAAACCTTCGCGCTTAACTGTGGTAAAGCCCTTCGCCGCAGCCGTAACGATATATGGACCCGGCGGAAGGTCGGTGAACCGGTAGTTGCCTTTGCTGTCGCTCTGTGTAGTCTTTCCGCGTGCGAGGGAGGGATTGGAGACTGAAACCGTGGCATTGGGAACAACTGCGCCGGTTCCATCCTTGATAGTGCCTTGCAGGCCACCCGTAGTTTCTTGCGCGTAAGAAGGTGTTGCGGTGATGAAGAGTGAGAGAACAAAAACCGAGAGGAGAGAACAAAAAAAAGAAGCACGGGCCCGATTAACTGTCATGCTGCTCGTAAGGCATTTTCCATGCCATTTCGACGCATAATTTTTTTGGCTGCCTATCTCTTTGAATGAAAAGAGATTGATGGTTGAGGAACACTTGGATGCGAGAGCAGGTGAAATTCCAAAACTATAAGGCGTCCTTGCCACCTTCGCGTGATTGTCAAGTGCGCCATCCAGTCATCCTTTGAGCAGACATGAAACACAACTTTTTTTTGGAAGTTGCACCGCCAAATTTTCTTTAGCGATAACTCTTCGCATCAATTTCGCGGATTCCCATTTTGGGACGGGTTCTTGCTCATCGAAGGCGCTCTCCCTTGGATGTCACAATTTTGTAAATTTTAATTTGCGCGATCTACATAAAGCTGTAGATTTTCGGTTCGTTGGATTTTGTGCGGGAGCTCCGCTTTTCTTCGGCACGGGAAGGAGAGAACGGCAGAGTAAGGACCGAAGGGTCGGCTCTGGCCAATGCTCCGACTGCATCAACTGTTTGACCTGTTGTGTCCGTTGCTCCGCCGGCGGATGTGAGGCAAAGTAATTCTGAAGCGTACCCGGGGACAACTGGGTCGCTTCGTCGATAGGCGTCGCCGGTGAGTTGGGGTGCCTTTCCGTTTCCTCATCCAATCGCTCGATTCCTTGAAGAGCTGGAGCGACAAGATCGCCATGCGTTCCGAGACGTCCCAGGCGCTGCCGGGTCTGAAGACGTAATCCGACGGTCCTCGACCCGAGGGCGCCGTCTTTTCGTTGTCGATAGAGTCTCATTGACAAATATTACAAATTGCGATATAAATATTGCGAATTGTAATAATCAATGAAACTCAGTGACAAAATCCGTTATCTGCGCGAGGTTGAAGGGAACCTTCGCGGGCTCGACCGCGCCATGACGCAACAGGAGCTTGTCCGGGCGATCCAGCAGGAGAATGCCAACGGCAAGAAGGCGAGCAAAGCCACCATCAGCCAGTCTTACCTCTCTCAGATTGAGAGCGGGACCCGACCGCACCTTACCAATACGACACGGCTTCTGCTGGCGAAGTTTTTCAAAGTTCATCCGGGCTATCTCGTCGATGATCCCGAGGGGTATCACTCGGAACTGCTCTCCGACCTTCGCACTGCCGAGGACAAGCTCGATCTGTGGCTCGTTGGCGGCGCGGAGCGGTTCCGTCGCGATCCCGCGCTTTGCCAGGCGCTTCTGGCCGTGGCGAATCACAGCGATTCACGCCGTTGTTTCCTTCTTGTCGAGGCCATCATCGAGACGCCTGCGCTTCTCGACCGCCTCTTCCATGTTTTGCGCCCCGAAGTCTCATCGACTGGGGTCGCGCTTACTCAACCGGCTGCGAAAAAAGCCGTCAAACGGAGCACCAAATAGTATGGACTCCTTCTATCTCATCTGCTTCTGCGTCGGTCTCGTTCTTAGCCTGGTCTCTGTCGTCGGAGGGTTCGCCCACCTGCACATCGGCCGAATTCATATGGGACACATCGGCCACGGTCATGCTGCGCACGGCGCGGGACACCACGGCGACGGGCTGTCCTCTGTCAACGGCTTTACTGTCACGGCTTTTCTTTGCTGGTTTGGCGGAGCGGGTTATCTGCTGCATCGCTTCAGCATCTTTGTCGCGCCCCTGATCCTGCTTTTAGCGATCCTTAGCGGCATTGCAGGTGCAGCGCTCCTTTGGGCAGTGCTCTTCAAGCTGCTGCTCCCGCGTGAGCGCGTCCTCACTCCCGAGGACACGGAGATGACCGGAGTACTGGCTCAAGTCAGCAACTCAATCCGTGATGAGAATGGGATCGGTGAGATCATCTTCTCGCAGACGGGTGCCCGGCGCGCCTCAGCGGCTCGCAGCGCAGATGGCCACGCCATTGAGCGCGGAGCCGAGGTCGTGGTTATCCGCTACGAACGCGGGGTCGCGTATGTCCGTCGATGGGACGACGACCTCACCAACGGCCTCCCATGAAGCTGTAGAGTTTTCCATCCTGGCGGGCTCACTTGCCGAGCTTTCCCTCCGCCATCTACTCCCTTGAGGCAAGCACCGCACACGCCCTCCGTCCGTCATCGGACAAAGGAACAATATGTCGAACACTGTCGTCATCATTGTTGGTCTGTTAGTCCTCGCCACTCTCGCGCTGTCCGTCCTTATGGGAAAGATGTTTCGCAAAGCCGGCCCTAACGAAGCCATCATCGTTTATGGTTTCCGAGGTCCTCGAGTCATCAAGGGCGGCGGAGCCGTCATCTTCCCCGTTGTCGAAAACTCCCGTCAGCTCTCGCTTGAACTCATGAGTTTCGACGTCGCCCCGCAGCAGGATCTCTACACCAAGCAGGGTGTCGCCGTTACCGTCGAAGCCGTTGCGCAGATCAAAGTCCGGTCCGATAAGGAGTCCATCCTCACCGCCGCTGAGCAGTTCCTCACCAAGTCACCCGACCAGCGCGAAGGCCTTATCCGCCTTGTCATGGAAGGACATCTGCGCGGAATTATTGGCCAGCTGACGGTGGAGCAGATCGTCAAAGAGCCGGAGATGGTAGCCGAACGCATGCGTTCCACATGTATGGACGACATGAGCAAGATGGGGCTTGAAGTGATCAGCTTCACGATTCGCGAGGTCCGCGACAAGAACGAGTACATCACCAACATGGGACGACCGGACGTGGCGCGCATCAAACGCGACGCCGAGATCGCCGCCGCCGAAGCCGAGCGCGACACAGCCATTCGCCGGGCAATAGCTCTAAGAGAAGCCGCCGTCGCCAAGGCCTCCGCCGACCAGGAGCGCGTCCTCGCCGAGACGCTCTCGCTCGCCAAACAGGCTGAAGCCCAGCGCGACCTCGACATCCAGAAGGCGCAGTTCACTGAATCGGCACGGCGTCAGGAGGCCCAGGCCGACAAAGCCTACGAACTCCAGACCAACGTCATGCAGCAGAAGGTCATCGCCGAACAGGTCAAGGTGCAGCAGATCGAGAAGCAGGAGCAGATCAAGGTGCAGGAGTCCGAGATCCTTCGTCACGAGAAGGAGCTCATCGCTACCATCCTCAAAGGTTCCGAGATCGAGCGTCAGCGCATCGAAAACATCGCCAACGCTGAGAAATCCCGCATCACCATGGAGGCCGAGGGCCGCGCCGCAGCCACCAGGCTGCAGGGCGAAGCCGAAGCCAACATCATCTTCCAGAAAGGTGAAGCCGAAGCGAAGGCGATGAACGTCAAGGCCGAGGCTTATCAGGAGTGGACACAAGCTGCGGTTGTGGACAAGCTCATCACCAACATGGCCGATGTCGTCCGTGCCATGTCGGAGCCGCTGAGCAAGGTCGACAAGATCACCATCGTCTCCACCGGCAACGACGGAGCGACGGGAGCCAACAAGATAACCGGCGAGATGACGAAGATCGCGGCGCAGGTGCCTGCACTCTTCGAGGCGCTCTCCGGCATGAACATGCACGACCTGATGGCAAACGTGAAAGCGATGAAGCCTCGCGAAGACGGTAACGGCCACTCTGCCTGACGCATCACCCAGGCCCTCCGGAAATTTCACCGGCGGGCCTGGCCACCCTTCACCATACCTTCGAATCGAGAAGATACGATGTTCACCTTCATCATCCTCCCAACCATCCTCATCCTCGTGGCAGTGTCCCTTGTCCTTCGCCTCATCGTCCGGCCGATCCTGAACCCCTACGGCCTCCGTCGCCCCTACTTCGGCCCCTACGGCTACGGACGCGGCTACCGCCGCCACCGCTTCGGCGGACTTCTACCCATCATGGTGCTCGTCGCTCTCGACCGCATCTTCTGGCGCCGCCACTGGTAGATCACACGCATTCTGTTGGAAAGGAGATTCACCATGGCACTACTCGAACGCGTAGGGACCCTGTTACGGGCCAACATCAACGACCTCATCGAGAAAGCCGAGGACCCGGAGAAACTCGCCAAACAACTTGTCCTGGACATGGAAAACCAGCTGCTCCAGGTGAAGACGCAGGTCGCCATCGCGATCGCTGACCAGCATCTTCTGCAAAAGAAGCTCAAGGAACACGAGGAAGCCATGAACCAGTGGAACCGCAAAGCCGAACTCGCGGTGCAGAAGCAGCAGGACGATCTGGCCCGCGCCGCCCTTCAGCGCAGCTTGAGCAATCAGCAGCTCGTGGCTGGTTTCGCGCAGCAGCTTGAAGATCAAACGGCCGAAACAGAGACCCTTCGCAACGCATTCGCCAATCTTCAGCAGAAGCTGCATGAGACTCGCTCCACCTGCGAGATGCTGATCGCCCAGCATCGCCGCGCACGCACTATGGGCAAGGCAAATGCAGCGCGTACGATCGCCGCCTCCCACCAGAGATCGACGACGCTCGATAGGCTTCGCTCCACGATTCAACGCAAAGAGGCCGCCAACGCTGCCAGCCACATGGTCCTCGAGGCGGAATCGCTTGACGACCGTCTCAGTGCGCTGGATAGAGACGATCAGATTGAGCGGCTTCTCGAAGATCTGAAGAGCCGCCAACCTCGCCTAACGTGACGTGCCAAATTGGGACTGGTGACCCTGTTTGCGATCCGATGCGCTGGCGAACCACATTAGGTACGCGTTATCCACGCCTTTTTGATGGACTTAGCGGGAATGGGTCTTGATTGACGCAGTCTCTGAGGGCATACTCCAGAAAGAGTTTGGAGTATTAGATCTCTGAGACGGTGCCACACGAGACACACAGTGACCCGATATAGCCGTCAAGATGTAATTCGAATCCTTCACTTGCATGCGCGCCAACTCTCGGCGTGGGAGCGGGCAGGGCTGATCATCTCCAGCGAACACTACTCATTTGAATCTCTCAGCCAACTGAGGAAGTTGCGCGACCTGCAAGCGTCTGCGCGCATCTCCGCCAAGAGCATTCGGGCATCGATCGATGCGATGCAGCGCGTTGCCGGCATGCGAAACCCGCTGATGGAGGCGAGCTTCGTTCGCAGAGGGTCGAGGCTGAGCTTCCGGCATGGCGGCGCTTTGATGGATCCGCTGACCCAGCAACTTGCCTTTGACTTCGATACGTCCCCCGCGCGACAGTTGCGCGTGGTGGGTTCCGGCGCAGACGCGCCCGCGCGGCAGGCGGCTGAGGTGCAGGACATGTTCCTCCGCGCTGTGCAACTGGAAGAGAATCCCGCGACGATTCCGCAGGCGATGGAGATTTATCAGACGATCCTCGCGATGCAACCTGAGCATGCGCCGGCGTTGATCAATCTGGGAACGATCCACTACAACCTTCGCCGGTACGAACAGGCAGAGCAGCACTATCGCAGAGCGACCCTGGCCGACCCTGAGTATGCCCTCGCATTCTTTGACCTGGGCAACGTGCTCGACGAGATGCAGCGCCTGAATGAGGCGACCGCAGCCTACCAGAAGGCCGTCGCGCTGGTACCGCAATATGCTGACGCACATTACAATCTGGCGCTTGCCTATGAGCGACAAGGTCAGAGGCGGCGAGCGTTGAGGCACTGGCTGGCGTACGTGCGGCTCGACCCTGTTGGGCCGTGGGCGAAACACGCGAAGGAGCAGGCACGCAAGATCCTTAATACGGAGAAGCTGTCGATCGTAAGTCGACGCGGGCGCCTGGTGAAGGCTGCTGGATAAGTCTCTCTGTCTTTTAAAACTTCCCCAATTGAAAGCTTTACTTAGGCTCGTGGCGAGACTGAACGCCTATTCAGTCGTGGCCGCAAGATGCTAGACTCACCTTTTCATGAATAGCCTTTGAGGTGAGTGGATGTCGCAGCATGCAGGTCCGATGGCGTTGACCCAGCTGGGTGAAGACGAGCAGATGTTTCGCGATACGGTGCGGCGCTTTGCCGTGGAGCAGATTGGCCCGCTGGTTCGCGCCATGGACGAGTCGCAGCAGATGGACCCAGGTCTCATCGAGAAACTGTTTGAGCTTGGCCTGATGGGCATCGAAATTCCTGAGGAGTATGGCGGCGGCGGCGGGACCTTCTTCAACGCGATCGTCGCCGTCGAAGAGATCTCAGCCGTCGATCCTTCGGTCGGCGTAATGGTCGACGTGCAGAACACGCTCTGTATCAATGCGCTGGTCCGGTGGGCCAATGAGGATCAGAAGAAAAAATATCTAACGCGGCTGGCGAGCGACACCATTGGGTCTTATGCACTCAGCGAGGCGTCCTCAGGATCCGATGCATTTGCGCTGAAGGCCCGCGCGACGAAACGCGGCAATGACTACGTGCTCAACGGCCAAAAACTCTGGATCACCAATGCAAAGGAGGCTGGCCTCTTCATTGTCTTCGCAACGCTCGACCCCGCAGCGGGCTACAAAGGGATAACGGCGTTTCTTGTCGAAAAAGGTGCGCCCGGCTTCAGTCTGGGCAAGAAGGAAGACAAGCTCGGCATCCGCGCCTCGAGCACCTGCGAGCTGATCTTCGATGACTGCGTTGTTCCTGCCTCTCAGGTGCTCGGCGAGCCTGGCAAAGGATACAAGATCGCCATCGAAACGCTGAACGAGGGCCGCATCGGCATCGGCGCGCAGATGCTTGGCCTTGCCGAAGGGGCATGGGGTCACGCTGCTAAGTGGGCCAGGGAGCGCAAACAGTTCGGCAAGGCACTCGTCGAGTTTCAGGCGATGCAGTTTCAACTGGCCGAGATGGCGACGGATATTGAAGCGGCCCGCTTGATGGTCTACAACGCTGCCCGCTTGAAGGATGCGAAGCTCGATTACCTGAAAGAAGCGGCCATGTGCAAGTACTTCGCCTCGCATGTGGCCGAGCGTGTGGCGAGTCTGGCGGTCGAAGTCTATGGTGGATCGGGGTTTGTGAAGGACTATCCAGTCGAGAAGCTCTACCGGGACGCGAAGATCGGAAAGATCTATGAAGGGACCTCCTTCATGCAGCTGGCAACGATCGCAAAGCTGACGTTGGGCAAAACCTAGCTGCCGCCCGAACACTTGCGAGAAGTCATACACTATAGATAGGGAAATTTTGGTATGACCACTCTCGCAAAGACCCGACCTCGCGCACCTCTGCCCTTTTTGGGGCTGGCCTGTGCTGTCGGGGTGTCGACAATGTACTACAACCAGCCTCTGTTGTTAGAGATGGGCCATACCTACGGCGTTACGGCGGGGCACACCGGATTCGTCGCGGTCGCGACCCAGATCGGTTACGCGGTAGGACTACTTGCCTTTGTTCCGCTCGGCGACGTGCTGGAGCGCCGCGGGCTGATGATGCGGATGTATGGCACCGTGGCGGTTGCGCTGCTGCTTGTGGCGCTGGCACCGAGTATCAATCTGTTAATTGCCGGCAGCGTGCTGATCGGCATGTTTGCGTCGGTGACCCACGTCGCCCTGCCTATTGCGCCAGACCTGGTCTCGCATGAGCAGCGCGGGAGGGCGATTGGCACGGTGATGACCGGGCTGCTATTGGGCATTCTTCTGGCCCGTACATTTGCCGGTTGGGTCAGCGGTATCCACGGCTGGCGCTGGGTCTTTGTAGTGGCCGCGGTGATGAATGCGTCGTTCGTCCCGCTCATTAAAAGAGTGATGCCGAAGCTTCCGCCGCAGCAGAAGCTGCGCTACAGCGACGCGATGAAGTCGCTGTGGACGCTGGTTCGCACACAGCCATTGCTGCGAGAGTCCTCCGTCATTGGCGCGCTGGTCTTTGCGTCGTTCAGCTGCTTCTGGACGACGCTGGCCTTTCTGTTGAATAGCCACTACGGGCTTGGCGCAGGTGTAGCGGGAACTTTTGGTGTTGTCGGCGCAGCCGGCGCGCTGGTAGCTCCGTTGGCTGGGAGACTCGCTGACAAACATGGGTCGCGATGGGTCGTCTCGGTCGGAATGACGCTGCTCGCCGCTTCGTATCTATTGCTGTGGGCCGAAGAGGCCGCGCGTCTTTCGACGGTGCTCCATCTGTGGCGCTCGTCGTGGGAGTAGTTGTGCTGGATATGGGCGCTCAGATGACTCAGGTAGCCAATCAGACGCGGATCTTCGGTCTGGTGCCTTCGGCGCGCAGCCGACTGAACACCGTCTACATGACGGTCTACTTCAGCGGAGCGGCGGCGGGGTCGGCGCTGGCGACTATCGCATGGGTGCACTGGGGTTGGAACGGCGTGTGTATTCTCGCTCTAGGACTGATCGCGCTGGCGGGAATCGTCCATGCGCTGGGACATCGCGGCGTCGGAGACCACTGCAAGGTGACCGCCGAAGACGTCTTTATGGAAGCTTAGGCGGCGCCTGGCGAACGCCATAGGGTGGTGAGCGAGGCAGGGCTCGAACCTGCAACCGTCAGCTTAGAAGGCTGATGCTCTATCCAATTGAGCTACTCGCCCGCGTGCACCACTTTCGATTGTAGCGGGGAAGCCCAGCGGCAGGGAGTGGGCAAAAGGGAACAGCGCTTCGCGCAGCGTCCCAAGAATATCTTTTGCGAATTTGCCGGGAAATTCGCTTGTCAAGCCCCAAAACCACCTAACCCACTCAAACAAAAGGAAATCGAGTTGGCGTGTTAGTTTGGTTCAATCCGGTAAAATGGTAGTAGAGATTAAAAATTGCAATTGGTTTTCGTGGCTTCCCTCGCGGATTCGACGGCCATTGAGTGCTAACTCGTTTCATTGCAATATTTTGGACGTAACTCCTTTCGTGGGAATAATTTAGCGGCAGTGATTCGCTGTAACTCTATGCAATATTTGGAGTTACGCGCGGGCAATAAGGGGGGGTTACCCTCCCGGGAAAAGGATCGCCACCTACGAGAAGGCGAGGTCTTTGCTGCGAAGCAGGGCCACAACGGCGTCCAGCGCGGAGGCCCAGTTCTCTTCGGCGGCCTGCGCATCGTGACCAAGGGCTTTGACGTACAGACTCACTGCAAAGCCCTCCTGCGGACCAGTCAGATCGACCATCGCCGGACGAATGATGCAATCGAGCATCGCGTAGGGATGCTCGAGCGGGACAGCATGCCGGGTGAGGCGATGCAGCATTTGTTCCTGAAGGTGAAACGACGCAAAGAGCGATCGTTCGCGCCACAGCACGTCGATATAGCTGCCGAATCCGGCCGCTCCCTCGTCGGCTGCAACGTCCAGTTCCGCGCGCAGTGCATCGAGTTCCTCGATGTCGAGTGGCCACGCATCGCACTTTGCTGTGAAGACCGGCGATCGCGTCGCGTTGAGTGCGCGAAGGGCATGCATCAGCGGAGGGAAGTGCTCGGCCTCAGGCAGATGATCGAGGTCGTAAGGGTTTTCGCGCAGGTCGATGAACCGTCGGTTGCCGGTGCTGTCCGATGGATCAGACCACGGCACGACAAGGACAGGATCGTCTCCGGAACACTCTGCGGACCATTCAGAAAGCATTACCAACTATCTTAGCGTCACAGGGTGGCAGGGGTTGCCGAACGAAGGCTCAGCGATGAGCCAGAAGAAAACGCAGCAGCGTATGTTCGGCCCAGTAGCCGTCGTAGCCGCTGAGTTCGTCGGGCTGCGCGAGAAAAGCGCAATGGCCGCCACCGCTGCTCTCGATCAGCGTGATGTTGGGATTCGCGACGATTTTGTCGCGGCTTTCGGCCGTCAGGCGGATGAACGGGTCGTCCAGCGCATGCAGAACCAGCGTCGGCACGGCAATGCGATCGAGCACACGCGCAGCAGCAGCGCGGTAATAGTAGTCATCGGCGCCGGAGAACCCGGAGTACAGCGCAGTAATTCGATCGTCAAACTCGCGCAGGGAATGGATTCCGACGGCGCGGTTTCGATCATAGGCACGAGGAAAGAGAACCGCTTTGCGACGGAAGCGCCGTAGAAGATTGCGGAGAAACTTCAGCTCGTACAGGCGATTCTGCGGAAAGTGCATCGCATCGGCCGACGGTCCAAGGTCGACCGCAGGAGAAACTCCCACCACCGAACGAAGTGCTGCAGGCGCGCGGTGCCAAGCTCGCCGGCGAGCTTCAGGACGAGGTTCCCTCCCATCGAGTAGCCGACTAGCGATATAGATCGGAGTCCATACTTCGCAGTGAAGAAGTTCATCACCTTGAGCACGTCGTTGGACAGTCCGGAGTGGTAGAGCGTTGGCGATAATGCCTCCGTGCCACCGCAGTTGCGCATGTTCATGCGGACGATATTGCAACCTGCTCGCCATAGCTTGTTCGAGTTGCCGACCACGTACTGCGAGTTCGACGAGCCTTCCAGTCCGTGCACGATGATGGCCGTGGGCCGGCCATCGCGGACCTCTTCCGGCTGCCAGTGGCAATGACAGAGGACCTGACTTGCAATCTGGTTCGCGGTTGCCGGCGAAACCTCGACCAGCTGCGCCTCGGCTGGGGGCAGAGCGTTGACGCGTGCCAGGTAGTTGCCGGCAATCGTCTGCAGGTGTCCGTTCCTCAAGAAACGTCGGGGACGAAACTCTTCGGCGTGACTCGCAATGGTCCCAAGTTCTTCCGTCTGCATCAGCCCTTACCTGTATTGGCGAGGGTGAGGAACGCGGTCGCATTGAGTGCACCGGTTGGCTCGTCTTCGTGCTTGAAGTACACGTAGACGTCTCGCTGCTCAGCGAGAGCGGAAAAACGCTTGGCGAAAGCACCGAGCTCTGGCATCGAGTAGCCGCCGTTGCGTCTCAGCCTGTAGCATGCGTGCCCCGTCGCAGTATGGACCTCAGGGGTAAGAAGGTCGTCACTCTTGGCGACGCAAAGTGCGGCGTTTCGCTCACGCAGGACCGAGTAGATCTCTTCCGTAAACCACGAGTCGTGGCGGAACTCGAATGCGATCGGCGGAGCGTCCTTCGCGCGAAGCGCTGTCAAAGCCATGAAGCGGCTGAGCCGCTCGGCGTCGGCCTTGAAGTTGGGCGGAAGCTGGAAGAGTAGCAGTCCAAGCTTGCCCGCCTGCCGCACCGGCTCAAGCGCAGCAACGAACTGGGCGACATCATCCTCGCACTCGGTCAGTCGCTTGAAGTGCGTGATGCGCTGAGGCGCCTTGAAGGTGAAGCGAAAGTTCGCCGGAGTCGCCGAAAGCCAGCCATCGAGTATCTTCGCGGTTGGAAGTGCACGGAAGGTGTAGTTGACCTCGACCGAGGTGAGCTTTGTCGAGTAGAACTCGAGGAACCGCTTCGCTGGCGTCCCAACAGGGTAGAACTCCGGCTTCCATGTCGGATATGCCCAGCCCGACGTCCCTGCATAGAGACGATCAGACGGCATGGTCGGTGATGCTTGGGAGATGCGGGGCAAGGTTGAACCGCAGTGTGTAGGGATGAGAGAAGTTTGGGGCGGCTAGTGGGTTTCGAACCCACGACATCCGCTGCCACAGAGCGGCGTTCTGCCACTGAACTATAGCCGCCGTATACTGGAATTATAGCACTGGCGCCTCGCCGGGCAACTCCGGGGGAGACGGTGGGGGTCCGATGGCGTTTACGGCGAAACCCGAGGTATTGTCTCCCCGCGTCAAGCGCGGCGGCAAGGCCTTTGACGACGAAAACCTCGATCTCCTGTCGCATGTGTTGGACGATTTCATCAGAATTCCGGGTACTTCGATCCGATTCGGCCTGGACGGCATCGTCGGCTTCATCCCCGGGATCGGCGACCTGATCGGCGGGATTGCCTCCTGCATCATCATCATTGCGGCGTGGGTCAGAGGGGTTTCCTATGTTACGGTCGCGCGGATGGTGGCAAACGTTGCGATTGAAGTGGTAGTCGGTTCGGTTCCGGTACTCGGCGATATGTTTGACATCGCATGGCGTGCGAATCGGCGTAATTATGCATTGCTGGTAGGTAGTGTCGACGAGCCGCGAAAGCACACAGTGCAAAGCTGGTTCTTTCTCGGTGGCCTGTGTCTGGTGCTGGCCGCACTGGTTCTGCTCCCCATGCTCTTACTTGCGTGGGTCTTCGATGGCCTGTTCCATACGCTGTTCGGGACAGGCTCCAACGGGCTTTTCGGCACGCTGTGAGGGCCGATGCGATAAACTAGAAGAGTCGGGGCGTAGCGCAGTCTGGTAGCGCATCTGCTTTGGGAGCAGAGGGTCGGGGGTTCGAATCCCTCCGCCCCGACCATCAAAACAATCACTTAGCGCACTCGCGCATCCCTCGAAAATGAAATGTAGCGAATACTGTAGCGGGTTCGATCCGTCTGGATCGATCGCTGTGCATTGACAAAGAATTGCTTCATCGCGCCTTCCTTCATTTGAAAAGAGCTCTCGATCAATCCCCATTCCCATGCCAGATGCGTCTGCCGCACCTTCTGGAGAGGCTCATGCTCATAAATTATGAATCCCTCCGGCCGCAACGCTGGGGAGAATCCGCTCCAGGCCACGAACCAACCTCTGATTTTCTGTCTCGGAACGAACTGCAATTCGCAGGTGACCTTTCGCGAGTCCTTCAAAGTTAGCGCACGATCGGAGCACCAGTTGCTCCTCAACAATCATTCTCTCCCAGAGCAAGTTGGTGTCGATCTCTTCGGGAAATCGAAGCAGGAGAAAATTTGCACGCGAGGGATAGGTGGCAATCTTCAGTCGTTCAAGCTCCTGTTCAAGCCACAAGCGCTGCTGATCATTCACGATCAGCGATTGTTCTGCATACGTAAGATCCTGCAGCGCCGCGCTGACTGCGTTTCCACTGAGGCTCGTGATCGGCCACGGGGCGATGAAGCGATTCAGTGAATGAATTATCGACGATTCGCCAACCGCATACGCTACCCTCAGCCCCGGGATACCAAAGAATTTTGTAACCGATCGAAACACAATGACATTTGCCTGATCCATCGCCAATCGCGTCAATGAATCGGACGGGCAGTAGTCGATGAATGCCTCATCCATCAATACTGTAATGTCGTGCTGGGCCGCCGCTTTCATCAGTCTGCGCATCTTTGCCGTATTGCAAAGCGCCCCCGAAGGATTTTGAGGATTTGCGAGGAGAATTGCATCGCTTGAATGGTCCAGGAGGGCCGCTAGAATCGCATCGATCTCATACGCAAATCCCTTTGTCCTGTGAGAGGCGATAAGGGGCAACGGCAACGCCGGCATTTTCAAGCGTGTGCCGATACTCGCCAAACGAGGGCACTGGTAAAAGGCAACATTTGATTGTGAGCGACCGTAAGGCGGCCTCCAATAGCGGCACAAAGCCATTCGCAACAGCTATGTTGTTTGGCTGGAGATCCATGCGTTTCGCGATCGCCTCTTTCAACTCAACCAATTCGAGATCCGGATACGTCGCGAGCGTCGAGGGCTCTTCGAGCGCTAGCCGTATTGCAGCGATGGCAGACTTTGGAGGTCCCGCAGGATTGATATTGGCGCTGAAATCGATCAGGCCACTCATCGATATTCCGTACCGCGCGACGATGTCCCTAAGTTGGCCGCCATGCAGCGGTGGCGACTTAGGAGGAGACGAATTCATCCCTTTCTCCTTCCAAGTAGTAGCGCAGTGATCGCTCCCAGAACAGAAACCGCCGCGACGATCCGAATCGCCTTCTTCGCTTTTTTGGGTGTGGGACTAGAAAACCGATCTCCAAGGAGAGGTGCAGTCACACGTTCGCCACCGTAGAAGTTCTCGCCACCAAGCCGCACCAGCAGCGCGCCGGCCATTGCGCTCTCCGGCTGCCCCGCATTTGGGCTCTTGTGTTTCATGCCGTCGCGCAACCATGTTCCCAATGCAGCCGGACCATCCGCCTCTTCAGCGGCTGCTGCCGCCACGGTGATTCCCAGCGCAGTCAGCCGCGCCGGCAGGAAGTTGGCCACGTCGTCTAACCGTGCCGCTACCTTTCCGAAATAAAAATATCTCTCATCCGCATGGCCGATCATTGAGTCAAGGGTATTGATCGCCTTATACGCCATTGCAAGGGGTACTCCCCCAATCGCCATATAGAACAAGGGCGCGATCACGCCGTCAGAACAACTCTCTGCCAGAGTTTCGATGACAGCTCGACTGATCTCCTGAGCGTCCAGACGTTGTGTGTCGCGACCGACGATCCTGGCGAGCCGCCGTCGTGCCAGGGCGATATCGTCTACATCTAATGCGGAGACTACGGCTGAGGCTTCTTCATGCAGGCTGCGCGATGCCAGGCAGGTCCAGGCAAGCAGAGTCTCAGTAGCAAACCCCAACCGACAACTTTTTCTGTTTATGCACGCAATTGTCCTTGCTGTTCCCACGTAAACGGCAGCTACGATACCAAGGGTTAAAATGGTTCCGGTTGCGAGTTCTATCGCGTGCGGTTGAGCGCGTCTGCGAAATAAGCGCTCGCCTATTTCAACGCTTTTGCCAATCAACCGAACGGGATGTGGGAACCACTCGGGATCGCCGGCAATCCAATCGAACACGTAGGCCGTAGCTAAGACCTCTCGACCGGCCATTACGCCACACCTTCCTTTTGCGAACACCGAAGGGTGGATTTTCCCGAGGCAACGCCGTTGTAGGAAAGTCCGACCCAGTCGAAAATCGTACCCATATCCAGTGCGTTCTCGACCTCACGGGCGAGTTGATTGAGCGACTCTTCGCGAAGCTCCTTCCATCGATGAAGCTCCTCGGGCGCAGTGAGGTTATGAAATGCGCGTGCGGCGCGAATGAATTGATGGCGGAAGCCGTCGTCGTCGAAGAGCCCATGCAAGTAGGTGCCGACGATGCGCGAATCGGTGCTGATGCATCCATCGTTACTTACGCCCGGCGATTCAGAACTGGTTGAGAGGACTGCGAAGTGCGTATCTCTCGTCAGATAAATCGTCTGTCCTATATGAATCTCGTAGCCGGAAAGTCTGTTGTCCGTAATGGGTTGCCCAAACAAGATCCCCGACGTTATCTTCCCCTTCACATTCCGAGTTACTTTATCCGCCTGCATGACAGTTTGGATCGGCAGCAAGCCAAGTCCACGGATCGAGCCATCGCGCTCCATGCCGAGAGGATCGGTAATCGTTTCTCCAAGCATCTGCATCCCACCGCAGATCCCGACTACCAAACCTGTCCTTGCATACTGTTGTAACAGCGGTATCCAAGCCCAGTTTGTGCATCCACAACAGATCATCCACCGTTTGCTTACTGCCGGGCAGAACGACGACGTCAGCGTGTGCAATGGCGTCCGCCGTCCGACAGAACAGGAGTGAGACCGAGGGTTCTGCGCGCAGAGAATCGAAGTCTGTAAAGTTCGAAAAGGAAGGGAACGCAACCACGGCCACTCGCAAAGGGCGACTACACGAGTTGGCGGGAGTGGCATCCTGCGGCCATTGTGTCTGTGTCGAAACCGGCAGGCCCAGACTGTCCTCTTCTTCGAGCATCAACGAGCCCAGGTAACGAACTACTCCTATGCAAGGCTTCTGCACGCGCGCTTCGATCATTCGTATGCCCGGCTCCAAAAGGCCGGTATCGCCGCGGAATTTATTGATTGCAAATCCTCGGATGCGGTCTCGCTCATCGGGCTCGAGCAGCTCCAGCGTTCCCAACAGCGATGCAAACACTCCTCCACGATCGATGTCGCCAACCAGCAGACAGGACGCATCGGCCATCTCCGCCATCCGCATATTGACGATGTCGTGTTGCTTCAGGTTGATCTCTGCGGGCGATCCAGCGCCTTCCAGAATAATGACGTCATATTGTGATGCCAGCTTTTCGTAGCTTTCGCGAACGATCGGTAGCAACTCCTCTACGCGTCTTTGGTAATAGTCTGCTGCGGTTACTCTTCCCCGAGATTGTCCCGCGCACGACTCACCTGCGCGGACGATGTCACCCGACGGCTTGATCAGAATGGGATTCATATGGACTGAGGCTGGGACTCCAGCCGCCTCAGCCTGCAGCGCCTGTGCCCGGCCGATCTCCAGGCCTTCCGGTGTGGCGGCTGAGTTCAATGACATGTTCTGGGATTTGAACGGTGCGACCCGATGACCATGCTGCGCGAAGATGCGGCACAGGGCGGCAGTCAGCAGCGATTTGCCGACGTGAGAGCTGGTACCAAGGACCATGATCGCGCGCGCTCTCACGGAGTTCGTCTCTCCGCGTCCCAACGGCTGTCGTATCGGTCCAATGAGAGCACGCTCTGCAGCGGAGTCCGCTTCTCCCAGCCGGCGCGCTCGAGATCGGGTTCGGCGGCGAATGCCTCAACATATCCGAGACATAAATAGGCCACAGGCGTAATGTGCTCCGGAATATTCAACGCGGCCCGCAGCAGGCTTGGCTCTAGAATGCTCACCCAACCCACGCCAATCCCCTCCGCCCTTGCCGCCAGCCACAGGTTCTGTACTGCGCAGACAGCGGAGTAGAGCGCTGTCTCCGGCATCGTCCGACGTCCAAGTTGATGCCCTTGATTGCTTTGTGAATCGCACACGATGCAAAGGTTTTGCGGTGCTTCGAGGATGCCTTCGAGCTTCATGCCGGCATAATTCTCTTGGCGTTCGCCTTCGTATCCGGCGAGTGGCCTCTTGGTTCGCATCGAGAAAGATCTTGTGTATGGTCTGACGCACAACAAGATCACGTATGACGATAAAGCGCCACGGCTGCATCAGCCCAACAGAGGGGGCGTTGTGCGCAGCTTCCAAGAGCTTGCGAAGAAGTTCGTCCGACATCGGTTCCGGCAAGAAACCACGGCGCACATCTCTGCGTTCGCGAATTGCCCGGTAAACGGCTTGACGCTCGGTCTCGTCGAAGCCTGGGGCCTTTGTCATTTCCATGCCCTGGACCACTTCGGTCCAGCCGTTTCGTCGCTGCGCAATCGCGCATCCACGCCTGCGTTCACTTCAATCAATCTGCCGAAGAGCCAAATCAAGTCAGAAAGCCGATTGAGGTAGGCAAGTATCTCGGGCTTCAACTCTACGCCGCTGGATGCGAGCCGAACCGCATTACGTTCCGCGCGCCGGCATACGGTACGGGCGACCTCATATGCAGCTGACTCGGTGTGTGCGCCGGGCAACGACCAATCGGAAAGAATCCCTTCCGTTGCCTCAATCTGGTGAACCAGTTTCGTCAAGGCTTCAACGTCATCTGGAGTTATGGAAGGCGGTGTCTTCTTACTTTCAGTTGGGGTAGCCAGGGCCGACCCTACCCGAAACAGCGTCCGTTGAATCTCCTCAGTCCAGTCGCGGATTTCCTTGTTAGTGCAGATGCTGCGGGCGAAGCCGAGTACTGTATTCAACTCATCGACAGTTCCATAAGCCTCAACGCGAAGATCCGCCTTTGAGATGCGAATGCCACCGGCCAATCCGGTCTGTCCACCGTCACCGCGTGTCGTTGCGATACTCATGTTCATTCTCCTTGTACGTCGTGGGTTTCATCGAAGAGCTCAAACGACTCTTCAACGCGAATACGAATGACTTTGCGAAGGGCAGCCCGCTCATAGCGCAGGACCATGCTCTCGTCAAGAAAATCGAGGACCCGGGGTGGGCGACACGAGAACAACTGCTCCTCATTGAAGAACCATGGCTCCGTCGCACCTAGCTCGTCGAGTGTTCGCGCGCTAATCACGACAGCAGGAACACAGTACACTCCGTCCTGCAACAGACGATAGGCGCGGTGGTATCCATCACGCAAAAACCACCGCCCACGAAGCACAGCGACCTCAAAAAATGGGCTGCCACCGTAGAGGGAAAGAGGCGAAAGGTCTCCGGATCCAGCCTCTCGGTTTCAAGCGTAACTGCAAATCGGGGTTGGTCGAACGCAGACTGACATCGAGGTCTCCTGCCGCATTTCCGTTACTCACAAGATGATGTTCTATATCTCTTGGTGGCCCCATTGCAAACGAGGTCAACCCAGACCAGTCGTCCTGTTTCGGTGTTGAAAGAGCACGGGTCTGCGGAACTGAAAATGAGTCTGCGTTGAAAGGCAAGCAATCGACGCAAATCGACTACGCCTAACGTCCAGTCAAGGCCTTCATATTCCACCTGCAGATCCGGACGTTGCTCGCACTCAGCGAGAAGGTGATTTATGCTCTCCCTTTGTTCCAAAAGCAAAGGTGTACAACTTTCGTAACAATCGCGCTCAGACAATCTCTGTTGCGCTTGCTTAACATGCTTTGCAATTTCGCCATGTATGTCGTCTGTGGCTGAGTCGCGATAGGGATAGGCATCGAGTCCCCACGCGATAAGTTCAGTAACGGTGACCTTCGCGGGATTCAAAGTGTCACTCCAACATGTGGCCCGTATGAAATCGCGCTGGAATGACGGACGATAGAGCAGTACGGCCTCGTCTGTTCCCACGCGTCATCGACCGAACATCCATGCAACGCGCACAGGACGGTACGAAGCACTCCTGCATGAGTAACGACCGCAATGCGGCGATCTTCGGTCTCTGCTTCCATTGATAGAAGCTTCACTTCATCCAACACCCGTCGCTCGAAGTCACGAAGGCTTTCGCCCTCCGGCGCCGGCAGACGGGGATACTCCGCAAGCCACCGCCGCGCATAGGTCTCGTCTCGCAGTTCAATCTCTTTCCAGGTAAGACCTTCCCACTGGCCAAAGTCGATCTCGCGCAGTGCGGAACGAACATGACAGCCGCGACCAAACGCCTGGGCGATGGCCCTCGCCGTTGTGTGAGCTCGACGCAGATCGCTGGAGTAAACGACGTCGATGTTCTCTGCGCTCAGGTCTTTGATAAGCTCGACGAGTTGAAGGTGGCCTCGCACATTCAACTCTGGATCGGACCGGCCACAAAACGTGCCAGACATGTCAGTCTCTGCGTGACGGATGAAGAGAATTTCGCTCATATCGTCCATACTCCGCAAAAGTAGACGGCGATCTCCGTCAATTGATTCGTTGCACCGAAGCAGTCGCCGGTGACGCCGCCAATTTTTCTGAAATAGATCCATCCGCTCAAAACAACGACTAGCGTCGTAAGCAATAGAGGAGCAAGTGCCGACCAGCGCAGTGCAAACGCAACTATAGCCAAGGTGAATACTGATCCGAAAACCAGAGAAGCCGGAGATGTCAGTTTAGCGACTCGCGCGCCCTGACCGTCCTGTTCCCGCGCTGATGAAAGGAAATAACTCAAGGGAAGCGAACTCCAGCGGCACAATACGTGCGCGGAAATAACATAAGCGGCAAAATGCTCCAAGGGCAGCGACGCCAGCAAAAGATAACGCGCCAGCAATGACAATATCAAGCGCCGTTGCGCCATAACTTCCAATCCGGCTGTCTTTCAGAATGAGGAGCACCTGATCTCTGGTCCAGCCTCCGCCGAATCCGTCTGCCGTGTCGGCAAGGCCATCTTCGTGGAAGCAGCCTGTGATGAGCACGAGGTAAACGAGGAGAACCAAGGCGATCAGCGGGCGACTGAGATGAGATATCAGCATCCTTTGCAGGAATACAGCGCCAGAGCCAATCACCAGCCCCACGAGTGGAAAGAACTTGATTGCGCGCGAAAGTGAATCAGCTTCGAACGCAACCTGTGGCATCGGGATGCGCGTGAGAAATTGAAACGCAACCACGCACTCAGTGCCCAGCCTGCGACCCTGCCGTATCACGTTCACTCTCCAGCCTCGCTGACACCCGCGGACGCGAAGGTAGCCATTTGGTTGTAAAGGGCCATTGCGGACTCGATGATCGGCATCGCGAGTATCGCGCCCGTTCCTTCTCCGAGCCGCATCTTCAAGGAAAGGATCGGCTTCAGTCCAACATACTCGAGTAGAACGCGATGTCCCGGCTCTTCGGATTGATGTCCGGCAAACAAGTACCCGGACACTCGTGGCTCAATCGCAAACGCAATCGCTGCCGCGGCGGTCGAAATGAATCCATCAACGACAACCGCAATCCTGTTCCGCGCAGCGCCCAGAACCAGACCGGTCATTGCGGCTATCTCCAGCCCACCGACACGGCGCAGCACATCAAGTGGGTCAGGTTTCGAAGCGTTGTCAAGCTTTCCAAAGTGCTTCATGATGACAGCTTCAAGGACTTGCCGTTTGTGCGCCAAAGCATCTGCATTCAGCCCAGTCCCTTTGCCAGTGACAACCTCGACGGCATTTTTGGTTAGCGCAGCTGTGATGGCGCTGGCTGCCGTAGTGTTGCCGATTCCCATCTCGCCAAGAGCGAGCAGACAGTAGCCGCGGGTCTTCGCCTCCGCAGCCAACTCAAGTCCGACCCGAAGCGCTTGCGCCATCTCTTCATCGCTCATCGCCGCTTCCCGGAGCATATTACGAGACCCTCTGCGGACTTTGCGGTCCAGCAGTCCGGTTGCGCCACCGAAGTCCGCATCCACACCAACATCGACAACGTTCATCGTGACATGGTGCAGCTTTGCCAGCACGTTGACGGCAGCGCCTTGAGCGAGGAAGTTCAGCACCATCTGGTGCGTCACCTCGCTGGGATATGCGCTCACCCCCTCAGCGGTGATTCCGTGGTCTGCGGCAAAGACGTACACTGCCTTCTGCAAAGGCTCGGTGAAATCTTCTCGCCGTATTGACACCATCTGCGCTGCTATGTCTTCGAGCATGCCGAGGCTGCCAAGCGGCTTGGTCAATACATCCAGATGGGCCCGCGATCGCGCGAGCCACTCCTCGCTCGGCGAGACTATCGCAGAGACGATCTCGGTAACCGCCGTCAGGCTGGCAATATTCATCCGACCCTCTTCTCTTGACGTTGTATTCGTTCAAGCAGCATCGGATGACGACGTGGGGGGCAGTTGAAGGCCTTCTCTAGAAGGGATGGCTTCAGGATCTCCTCGGGTGTGCCGTTCATCAACGGCATCTCGGGACTCAGCAACAGGACGGACGAAAAGTTTCCCTCTACCAGTTGAAGATCGTGAATCGAAGCGAAGATGGTGATGCCTTCAGCGCGAAGGAAGTGAAGCAGATCGATCAATTCAACCTGGCGTCCGATGTCCAGGTTCTGTGTTGGTTCATCCAGCAGCAGAAGCTTCGGTTGTTGCGCAAGGCCGAGAGCGATCTTCACGCGCTGTCGTTCGCCGCCGCTCAATTCGTTGAAGATTCGCCGCTGTAGTCCAGCTACGTCGGCGAGTTCGAGGGCACGATCGACCGCTATGCGGTCCTCCCTCACCGGCCCTCTTAGGAATCCGAGATAGGGTGTGCGGCCCTGTTCCACCACCTCCCGTACAGTGAACTGGAAAGGAACATCGAGTTGCTGGGGAACGAGAGCAACCGTTCGTGCCACTCTTCTGAGTGCGAACTTATGCAGCAACTCGTCGTTCAGCAACACGCTGCCGGATCTGGCATGCAGAGTGCCGGCAGCAAGTTTCAGAACGGTCGTTTTACCCGCGCCGTTCGGCCCGATAAGAGCTGTACAGCTTCCTGTCTCGAGGTCGAAGCTGGCAGACCGGATGACATCGAGGTCGTCATACCCGAAGCTGACATCGCGAAAACTCAGGAGGGGAGTCATAGCACATAGCTCCGCTTGGTCTTGCGCAACAGGTAAAGGAAGAACGGTCCGCCGAGAAATGCCATCAGAATTCCTACGGGGATTTCAGTGGGTGCAAAGAGGGACCGAGCGAGGGTGTCAGCGACGACCAGAAAGATCGCACCAGACAACGCGGTGACGGGCAACAAGCGAACGTGATCCGGTCCAAGCATCAGGCGTGCGACGTGCGGTACGATCAGCCCGGCAAAGCTGATGAGGCCACCGAGTGAAACTGCGATAGCCGTAAGCAGCGACCCCGTCAGGATGATTCCAATCCGCGTGTATTCGACCCTGAGCCCAAGTTGATGTGCATATTCATCGCCCAGCGCCAGCGTATTCAGTCGCCGCATCAGCGGCATCGCGACCAACGCCGCGAACAGGAGCAGCACGCCACTCACAGAGAGCTGTGTCCAGCGTGGAATGCCGATGACTCCATGCAGCCAGGAGAGGAGGATCAGATGATTCGAACTGCTGCCGCTGTCGAACGCCTCGAAGAAGTAGCTCGAGTAGCCCAGCATGGTGCTGACCGCAAACCCCGCAAGCAATAGCGTAATCACGTTTGTTCTACCGTTCGAGCGAGCCAGCGAATAGACGACTGCCATTGTGGCTACTGACCCTGCGAAGGCCAGGAGTGCTGTGGCGCTGAAACCGAAGAGTGAAAGTTGCGAGAAGAAGAAAATGCCGACGCATGCGCCCAGCACCGCTCCGCCAGACGATCCGATGACGTAGGGATCGGCCATCGGATTGCGAAAGAGCCCCTGAAACATGAGCCCTGAGATTGCAAGCGCCGCGCCGACGACGGCGGACGCCAATACTCGCGGCAAACGAATCTGCAACAGAATGACTTGTTGTGTCGCAGTAAGCGGGTGGCCGCCGAATAGAGCAGAAAGGATCGCCCCGGGAGAGACCCGAACCGCACCCGTCGCGAGCGATAACACCACAACGGTCACTAGTACTACGACGAGGAACGAGACCAGCATCGCGAAGCCGACTCTTCCCTTCGGCTGCGAGTGCTCGCCGTAGGGACGCGTCTCCGGCACCTGCCCCTGAGGTGATTCAGGAGCAGGCGCCATAGGCGACATCGCAATGCGGGTTACGTCAGGAGTTACTTCAGTCCCCAGGACTCGCCTCCGAAGGTGATTTTGATTCCCGCCCTGAATGTAAACGGCAGAGCAGGGAAGCCGAATGCCTGAACGTAATGTTCGCTCAGCAGATTTTGAATATTCGCATAGGCAGTCAATCGCGGTGTGACCTGATAGCCTCCGCTAAGATCCAGCCGCTGATAGGCCCCGTCCAGGTTGCGGTTTGGCAACAACATATCTGGTCCGAAGTTTGGATCGGAGAGGAAGTCGCTGTCGTCCCGTCGACTGACCAGTGTACCGGTAAGTGAGCTGTAGAACTTCGCGTAGGTGTAGTTCAGGCCGAAATATCCCGAGTGCGGCGCAACACGGAAGGGACGCGCACCCACTAGAGGCGAGAACGCGCCAATCGGAATGTTGCCGAAGTTGAACGCAGGGTTGAACGATGCGCCGACACCTTGATCGCTCGAAAAGGATTGCTGCACCACAGAGTCGGTATAGGTATAGCCTCCGCGTGCAAAGAGTCGGCTGTTGATCTTGTATTCCGCCTCGAACTCCAGTCCCATCGAACGGAAGGCCTCAGAGTTAACGTAGGCTCCAAATTCGAATTGAGATAGAAGGTTAGGCGGAATACCCAGTACAGCTAGTCCGGATTGCGGAACAAATTCGATACCATTCGTGAACTGGTTGTGGAAGTAGGTTAGGCCCAGGCGTGCGCGACCGTTCCACAACTCCTGTTCGACGCCGCCGTCGTAGGTACGCGAGTTCTCCGGGCCTATTTGTCCAACATGATATTGAGCAATCAACTGGCTGCCATCAGGCACCTCCGAAAGAAGGTCGAAGAGCGAACTGCCCTGCTGAAACACGTTCGGCTCCTTGATGCCTTTGCCGAAACTTGCGTGCAGCTTGGTCCCGGTTAGCCAGCCGCTCGCCGAGGGGCGAACGAGATAGTAGGCAACCGAGGCGCGTGGCGTCCCTGCAAGTCCAAACAGCCCATTGTTTTCGATGCCACTGCCGACGTTGTAGTAGAACCGGTTGCGAACGTCTCCAGAGATCTGCAGCGTATAGCTGTAGTTGCCGCGGTTGATGATGCTGGCTGGCGAACCTGTGGATTGCGTCGAGCCGCGTTCGGCCTCATATTTGAAGCCGCCGAGCGCCACAATGTGGGGATTGATGCGGTAGTCCGTCTGGGCGTAGACATAGTCGCGGTTGGTTACAGTGAGAAACTGATTCGGATACACTCCACCGAACTGAAAGATCGCCTGACCTGTGACGCTGTAGCCGTTCCCACCGTTGATGGTGATGGGCGCGCCGAGATAGTCGCCGAAAGCGTCCGGTATACCAGTCGGTGCAAAGTCGTCGAACTGCGAATTGAGGCGCAGTCCGCCGTAGCGAATCTCGTTATGCCACTTCGCTGTTGCCTGATTGTTCCATGCGCCGCTCAAGTAGGTGTTCTGTGCCTTCTGGGCTGCGTCGTCCGGAATTCCATACAGCAGGATACCGTTGGGCTGTCCGGCAGAAGTGGAGAGATGACGCACCGTGAAGCGGAGATCGTTTGCAGGGTTCGGGTCCCACCCTAAGTTGCCGACATACGTGGCGTTGTGGAAGGAATCATTCGGCAGATTGTTACTGCTGTCCAGACGTCCGAAGGCACCATAGTAGTCGAACTGTCGAGCGACACCGCTGGCCGTCGCCTCCTGGTGATACGTGCTGAAGTTGCCGCCATCGCCCGCATAGGTAAACAGTGGGAGCTTTGTGGTGCCTCGCGTCGTCGTCATACTGACAACACCAGCCAACGCATCCGAGCCATACAGCGCACTGTTCGGCTCTCTAAGCACCTCAATCTGCTGAACGCCCACTGTGGCGAAATTGGAAAAATCAACGGCGCCACCAATATCATTCACCGGAACATCGTCGATCAACACCTTGTTCGCATTATTGTTGCCGCCACGAATCGATAGTCCTGTGATCCCGCCAAGCTGTCCGGTTTGCGTCACTTGCAGTCCAGGAATCTGGCGCAGCGGCTCCTGGACCTCGGTATACTGGCGGTAGTCGTCTGCGGTTAAAACAGTCACTGAGGCGCCAATCTGGGCAATGGGAGTAGGAGTCGCGCTTGCAGTCACGGACACCTGTTGTGTCAGGGTTTGCGTGGCCAGCGTGATGTCCACGTCCGCCTTCGTTGACTTTGTAAGATATACCGATTCGCTTGTCGTGGTCTGAAATGTCGGTGCGACCGCCCGTACCTGATAGCGCGCATTCTCTGGCACTTCAAACATATAGTTGCCGGCCGAATCGGTGGTTGTAGTCTTCACGACTACGGTTCCATTCAGGAGTTCGACTTTGGCGCCTGGGACAATCGCGCCGAGTGGATCGCTTACTGTGCCGCGTAACGCCCCTCGTTCCGCCGCACGGGCGGGAACCGATGACAGGACGAGTGAAGCAACAAACAGGCAGACGATTCGGACCATCGCCGATGATTTGCAGAGTGTGTAATGCATTTTCCCCCCTCGGGTAGTGGAGCAAGGCCGGTCTCCTGGCTTGCGCTTCATCGAACCGTGGCTGCCTTCCCGGAACCTTCTCCAGTGGCGTTGTGCGTCCGTGCCGTGGCTCTCAGCGCTTACAGTTACGGGGTAGTGGCGGATTCGCACCGCGCTTCCCGACACCTTGCTGTTGGTTGACGTTGACAAGCTGAACGACTCAGCTCAAGGATGAAATTGTTTTGCGAGATCCTCCAACGCATCGATAGCAACCGGGCTGGCGAAGTTGATCCGATCGTCCACGTAGTAAGCGCGATGCTCCTTGATTGCCGTCATGCTGCTCCAGCCTGGACGGTTTTGCAACACTTGAAGTGTCGTCTTGCCGCCGCGCACCAACAGCAGGGCTTCGGGGGCACGTTCCAGAACGACCTCCATGCTGACCTGTGGCCACTCTGTTGGGAGATCGTCAGTCACAGAACGCCCGCCGGCTGCTTCGATGACCTCCGTAATGAAAGCGTTCTTGCCGATAGTTGTGATCGGGTCATACCAGATCGGCATGAAAACCTTTGGCGCCGGCTGGCCCTTGGTCCGCGCCCTCACGGTGTCCACTCGCTGCTGCAGCGTGTGAATCAACGCATCTGCTTGCGTCGTTCGATTCAATGCCTGCCCGATACTCTCGACAGAGTGAAATATTCCAGCGATGCCATGTGGGTCGACAAGAAAGATTGGGATGCCAACCCGCTCCAGTTGATCGGTCACCTCCATTGGCCCCTTCGGTTGCATTCCGATTACCAGGTCTGGATGCAGTGAAAGGATCATCTCAATCGACGGTTTGATCAGATCGCCCACGCTTGGCTTCTTCAATGCAGCGGCGGGATATTTGGTGTAATCGCTGATCGCGACCACATCGTCATCGGCGCCGAGTGAGAAGACGACATCGGTCACGCTCGGCATCAGGCAGATCACGCGATGAGGATGGTCCGGCACTACCACCTTGCGTCCCGTCTCGTCAGTTAACGTGCGGCTCGCAACGCAGGGAGCGGCGAGCATCAAGGTCAACGCAAGGGAAAGGAGTACTCGTTTCATGCCGTCACCGTCCGTGAGCTTTGTGCATGCCGAATAGCAGCGACGAGGCTCTCCGCTACTGCGGGGTTCGTTCGAAAATGCAGATGGATGTAACTTGCGAGTACATTACCGAGCCGGAATCCTTCCATCTCTTCTTTGCCCGACATGGAATATCGAACGTGATAGCTCATCGCCAACTCGCCTCGCGACGCGATCTTCGAGTAATGGAAGCTATGTCCACGGACTACCGTGCCCTTGCGACCCAACAGGCAGTCTTCGGCGAACTCAATCGTTGCGTATCCAAACTGAACGAGCGAGTGCGTCATCTGCATGGACAGCGGCAATACCCCTGCCATCGCATAGCTCTCGTCACCGACGTCGAGCTTCTCGCCCAGATACAACATTCCACCGCACTCCGCATACACCGGCCTGCCTGAAGCAGCGAATACGCGAACATCCTCGAGCATCGTCCGATTGCTACTCAGTCGCTCCGCGTGCAACTCAGGATATCCACCGCCCAGGTAAAGAGCATCGAGGTCGGCAGGTAAGGAAGCGTCATCTAATGGACTGAATCGAACAATCTCCGCGCCATGCTCACGCAACATATCCAGATTGTCCTCATAGTAAAACGAGAACGCGTGGTCGGAAGGCACACCGATCCGCACGGCATCGTGAGACGCGAAATCAGTAACGCGCGCCGGGCTGCACTCAACCATCTCCAAGCCGCAATCGAGGGCGAGTAATCCGTCAAGATTGAGGTGCTTCTCCGCAAGCGTAGCAAGGGTATTCATCGAAGCATCCTGATCATCCACATTCTGTTCGGCGGCTCCTTGCAAGCCGAGATGTCGCTCAGGGATCGCGATTGTCCGGTCAGTCGGCAGCCATCCTAAAATCTTTGTCTTGCATGCAGAGCCGATTGCCTCGCACAACATGTCATAGTGCCGCTCACCAGCTACATGATTCAGAATCACTCCGGCAAGCTGCAACTCCACATCAAACATCTCAAATCCTAAAACCACCGCAGCGACACTCCGCGCACTTTTCCCCGCATCAACAACCAGCACGACTGGCAGCTTGAGCAACTTGGCGATCTCTGCGCTACTGCCAATTTCGGTGCTCCCGCTCTTGCCGTCGAACAACCCCATCATGCCTTCAGCAACGACAATGTCGGCGCCCCGCGCCCCGTTCCGCAAGACACTTCGGTTGGCCTCAGTCCCCAACATCCACGTATCAAGGTTGCGCGCCGTTCGACCGCAGGCCCGTGTGTGATGGCCGGTATCGAGAAAGTCGGGCCCACATTTGAACGGTTGCACCGCAAGCCCGCGCCGTCGCAGACCGGCCATGATCGCAAGCGCAACCGTCGTCTTTCCCACGCCACTCGCAGTGCCTGATACCAGCAATCCTTTCATAGCGTCACCTCGAGATGCCCCTTCAACGCCAGCGGCAGTCCAGCCACCATCAGCACGACATCATCAGCGATCCTGGCGACCTTCTGGTTGATCTCACCTAGGAGATCGCGATATCTCCGCCCCAGTGGATACGCGGGAACTACACCGCTTCCAACCTCGTTCGAGACGAGCACGACCGAGCACTGGACGGTACGCAAGGCTTCGCACAGCGCCTCGGCGCGGCGCTCAATGGCTTCATTGTCATCCACCTCTGCTTCGAGCAGGTTTGCCGCAAAGATCGTCAGGCAATCCACTACGATCACTTCGCAATCGAGTTCATGTTCGGCCAGCACCTTCGGCAACTCCAGCGGTTCTTCCACGGTCAGCCACTCCTTCGGCCGGTCGCCACGATGGAGTTGAATCTTTGCGGCCATCTCGTCGTCCGTAGCCTTCGCTGTGGCTACAAACACGACGCGACGCGACTGCTCGGCAAGCTGTTGGGCGTAGCGACTCTTGCCGCTGCGCACACCACCAAGCACGAGTGTCACCGAACTCTGGCGCGTCTCCTGCATTGTCAGCTCCTTGCCCGTGTAAAAAACACACGAAACAGAGCGGGAATAAATTTAGGCAGCGCTCGTGCAGACCACTAAAGTCAGCGAGAATGCTCTCCAGCTCTCCCAGCGAAGCTGAATTAAGCCTGATAGGCCTCCAGCGGGTCTCCTGACTTGCGCTTCACCGAGCTTTGACTCACCTTCCCAGGACGCATCCCAGTGGTTTAGAAAAATTGTCAAAACTCTCAACGCTTACAGTTACGGGGTAGCGACGGATTCACACCGTCTTCCCAACACCGGATTAAGATGAGACTATCCCGCCGACTCTGCAGGGGTCAAATTTTTACAAATATCTCACCGGGCAGCCGGTTCGTTCCGTTGCACGAACTGTCGCGCGGCCGCCCGCGAATCCCGTATCAGGTCCGGCAGCCCCACTCCACGATAACCATTGCCCAGCAGCCACAAACCATCAAGCATTTTCACGCGTTCTGTGAGCTCAGACATTCGTTCCAGATGTCCCACTCCGTACTGTGGGAGGCTCCGCGGCCAGCGCCGAACAACCGTCATCTGCGGCTCCGGCAACGGTCCCAGTATTCGTGCCAACTCCATCCGCGCCACCGCTGCTGTCTCATCGTTGCCGCAACGCATCAGGCGATCTGCAGCCCTCCCACCAAAGAACGCCCGCAGCAGTCGCCCTCCGTGAGGCACCCTGTCATCGAACTTCTGGTCGACAAACGTGCACGCAAGCAACAGGCTGTCCGATCCTCGCGGCACGAGAAAGCCAAACCCTGGGGGCATTGAAAACTTAGCCGCATCAGAAAACCCAAACCCCACGATCACCGCCGAACTGGCATCCATCTCCATCAATTGCGCCGCCTTCTCATCCACGGGAGCCAGCAGCGTACGGGCAACATCCACCGGTGCGGCCATCATCAACGCATCGAACTGCTCCACGCCCCTGGGCGTCCCCACAAGCCACCCCTCTTCGCCATACGAGACGAACCTCACCTCTGCACCAAGTCGGACCCAGTCCTCGGGAATCGCCGCGATCATGCGGTCCACGAGCGTTCCCATGCCACTCCTCAGCGTTGTGAAGATCGCGTCAGCCTTGGAGGTGGAAACACGGGACTGCAACGCGGCGATCAAACTGCCATGTTCCTGCTCCATCGTCACAAACGGAGCCATCACGGCCCGCACGCTCAGCTTGGACACATCGCCGCCAAACACTCCACTCAGCAGCGGAGCACCAATCTTCTCCAACACTTCATCGCCAAAGTGGCGCCGTACGAACTCCCCAACGCTCTCGTCTCTCGTGGGCGTGCTCGCCGACAATTCCTCGGCCCGTCGCACCTCATCGTGGTACGCCTGCTTTGCCTCCGCACTGAACAGCTCCGAAGCATCCAATGCGTCAAGATCGGCAGGCACCATCATCCGCATTCCATTCGGCATCGCCTGCAGCTTCTTGTCGATCAACACGTAGGTCTTCCGGCCGGCGTCGTTTGAAGGCATCACTTCATCGCCGAGCCCAAGCTCCTCCGCGAGCTCTCGCGCCCACGGTTTTTCGGTCACCCACGCATCTGGCCCACACTCAATTACGAATCCACCCTCACGTACCGTTTCGACGATTCCTCCCAGCCGCGTCGAAGCTTCAAACAACACAACTTGAAATTCGGCGCCTTCGCGAGCCAGTCGCGCCAGCTCGTACGCCGCCGCCACACCCGCGATTCCACCACCGACCACCGCAACCCGCTTCATCGTCTCTCCAAAAAAATCTCGCAAAAAAAATGCGAAGGCCGGAGCCCCCGCGTCGGGCCCTCTCGACAGCCTATACTCCTTCAGGCACCGTAACCTCATCGACTGTAGCCTTATACTCCCCGGAGACGATCTCCGCCAACGCCTTCACCAGTACCGGCGAATCGTTCAGACTCTCGGCCCGCCATAACTGCAGACCCAAATCCTCCGCTATCTCCCGAAATGCAATGTCAATGTCGTAAAGAATCTCGACGTGGTCGCAAAGAAAACCTACCGGTTGAATCACTACGCCAAGATGCCCTTCGGCTCGAATCGCCTTCAGCGTCTCCTCTACTGTCGGCCCAATCCACGGCCCACCGCTTACCCCCTGGCTCTGAAACGCAAAAAACCAGTCTTCATCCCCAAACCCAACCGCAGCCATACGCTCTGCCACCAACTGTGCCGTGCGCTTTGCCTCAACGGGATACGGATCGGGCGACTCCTGGATCGGCGTTCCCGGTCGCGCACCCGCAATCGAAGCTTCGCCTGTCATGATCGTCCTGCAGGGAACGCTATGTGCAGTAAACACAACTGGCACTCGCCTTCCGGACACCGCACAAGCCTCCGCCCACACCGGCCACAGCTTCTCCGCAAACGCCTGTGCGAGTAGCGGGCTCTCGGCCCACCCTGCAACAAACTCCACCTCGATTCCCGCGGCGGCCGACAGCACAGCACGGCGATACAGCCCAACACTGGTCCGCGAGTTCTGCGGAGCCAGGCAGACTGCCTTGATACGCGTTACTCCATCTGTTCGCATTTGAGCGACGACGTCAGCAATATAGGGATGCCAGTTTCGCATTCCCACATACACCTTCTCACCATTCAACGCCTGTTCGAGCAAGTGGCCCTGGGTCATTGTCCACTTCGTCAGCGGTGGCGCTTCCACACCAGGCGTCTCCCGCAACCCAATCTGCGCATAGCGGTGCTGTAACTCCTCTACAATCGCCTGCGGCAGCGTGCGGCCTCCAGTCACCTTGCTTAGATACTCCGCCATCTCACCCAGAACGTCCGGCGTTCCATGTGCGAGCAGTAACACCGCTTTCTTGCCCATCTCGGAACTTCCCATCTCTCGACTCACCGCGCGCCAAGCTCCTTCACCCACTCCACGACACGTATCACATTCTCAACCGGCGTTCCCGGCACGATCCCATGCCCAAGATTGAAGATGTGCCCTGGTCTTCCACCCGCGACGTCCAGTACATCGCGGACACGCTCCTTCAACACATCTTCCGGAGCAAACAACGAAATCGGATCGAGGTTCCCTTGTACCGCACACCCTGCGCCCACGGCCTTCCAGCCCACGTCCAGCGGCACCCGCCAGTCGAGCCCGATCACATCCGCGCCCGTTTCGCTCATCGCCGGTAGCAGGGAAGCGGTCTCCACCCCAAAGTAGATCACTGGCACACCCATCGCCTTAATCCGTTGCACCAGCTCCGTCGTCCAGCTAAGACAATATTGCTTGTAGTCACCGACGCTAAGCTTGCCGACCCAGCTGTCGAAGACCTGGATCACGTCCGCACCTGCCTCCACCTGCTGCTGTGCATACGCAACCAAAACGGTCACGATCTTTTCCATCAACAGGGACCACGCCGCCCCATTCGAGTACATCAACTTCTTCGTCTCGATGTAGTTGCGATCACCGCCGCTTTGTTTACCGCCTTCGATCATGTATCCCGCCAAGGTCCAGGGCGCGCCGCAGAAACCAATAATTCCCAGCGTGTCCCCGTCCGCCCGCGGCCCTGAAAAGTGCGTCGACACTTCTTGAATTGCCCTCGCGACATATCCCAACTCATCGGTGCGATCCGTCCTGAGCGCCTGCACCTGTTCTAACGATCGCACTGGAGTGTGGACAACGGGCCCTTCGCCCGCGACGAACTCAAAATCCAGTCCCATCGGAGTGAACGGCAGTAACAGATCGGCAAAGATGATCGCCGCATCCACACCCAAGCGCTCCGCCGCAGTGATGGTCACCTCAGCTGCAATCTCCGGCGTCCTGCAGATCTCCAGCAGCGAGTGGTGCTTCCGCACCGCCATATATTCCGGCATATATCGCCCTGCCTGCCGCAAGAACCACACCGGAGTCCGATCGACCGGCAGGCGCAGGCAGGCCCGCACAAACCGGCTTCCCCCCGCTTCGTCAGCGAGAGTCTGCTGCACGGTTACACCATCTACAAATGCATCACTCAAAGGCTCTTCCTCTATCTCTTTCGAGCCTAGCACCACCACGCAGACCAATGCATCCGCGGCACGGGCTACAAAGGCAAGTTCAGGCTTCGAGTCGGAACGTAAACTCTTCAATCACAGGGTTTGTCAGTACCTCGCGCGCGATCCGCTCCACCTCGGCCTGCGCGGCGTTCTGTTCTAATCCATCCTCCAAGGTCAGCAGGAAGTACTTACCCTGCCGCACATCCGCAACGCCGCGATATTCCATCCGCCGCAATGCATCTGCAACCGTCTGCCCCTGGGCATCCAGTACCGTTCGTTTCAGCGTGACATAGACATGGGCCTTCATCCTGTCTGATTATAGACAAGGGGCCATTTTCGTCCCGAGTGACGAGCGTGGCCGTTTACCGAGAGCTCCCGAGGCCATCACCGGCCTCCACACTTGCAACCGAGAAATTTTACAGAGAGAAGAGAAGAGAAGCCCCGATTTATGACGAATTACCTGGAACTCCCCTTAGGCCCTGACAGCCCCGAGGTCATCAACGCCGTCATCGAAATTCCCTACGAGGGCGCCAACAAGTACGAGTATGACAAGGAACTCCACGTCTTCCGGCTTGACCGCAATCTTTACTCTCCAGTCCACTACCCCGGCGACTACGGCTTCATCCCGAGCACCCTCGCCGACGATGGTGATCCCCTCGATGCACTCGTCCTCGTCGATGCTCCCAGTTTCTCAGGCTGTGTCATGGAGGTGCGCCCCATCGGAATTCTGGAGATGCTCGACCAGGGGATCAACGACGAGAAGGTCCTCTGTGTTGGCAAAGGCAACCCCCGCTACAAGGACGTCTGGAACTTCTCCGAGATCTACCCCCACATGCTCAGGGAGATCACCCACTTCTTCTCGATCTATAAGGATCTCGAAGGCAAACGCGTT
>CAVRHK010000004.1:0-408213 GCA_963720955.1 uncultured Acidobacteriaceae bacterium
AGAAACCGCTCCACCATCGCAGATCCGCCCCCACTCACCAGAAAGGTAACGAGATCGGCGCTCCGTCAAAGACCTTAGCGTCGCTAAAATTCGTCCGCCGCCGCCACCGACGCCTCATTCGGACTCGGATGCCCACAATACAAACGCAATCGCGCAGGCAGCGATCCCGCTGTCCCTTCTGGCGCAACCACCACACCCTCAAACCGGTCCGCCTCACGTCCAGCCCGTTGAAGAAAGGCCTCCGCCAGCGTGCCCCCAGCCTTACCGAGCGCAATAAGTACAGTCCTCTCGTACCGATCAAGCGAATAGCGGTGCTCATCGAGCTTTAGCGTTGCCCCATCAATCGGACACGTCGCTCCATCGCCGCTACGACTCGCGAAGCATTCAACGCAGATTAAAAATATCGAGCGCGTCTTCCCGAGCAGAACTCATTCGGCCTCAATCCTCAAGCCAGGCAATGTCTAAGCAGCACTAACGGTCATCACGCGCAGCTCAGGAGAGACGATCAGCCTCGCCTCCGTGCGCGCCTGCACCTCGGCCGCATCGAGTCCCTTCGGCCACCTCAGTCAGGACGCAGTCCCGCAGGCGTCACCTTGATCCAGCAAAGCTCAGTCACAATGTCGTGCACGACGCTCTTTCCAGTCAGCGGCAACGTGCACTCTTCAAAATCCGCGACTCCCCATCCTTCGTCTGATGTTCCATCGCGACGATCACGCGCCGCGCCCCTGCCACCAGGTCCATCGCGCCGCCCATGCCCTTCACCATCTTGCCGGGAATCGTCCAGTTGGCAAGGTTGCCGTGCTCATCGACCTGCATCGCACCAAGCACGCTCATGTCCATGTGGCCGCCGCGAATCATCGCGAACGACTCCTCGCTGGCAAAGTACGAGCACCCCGGCAGTTCCGTCACTGGCTGCTTGCCTGCGTTGATCAGATCAGGATCGGCCTGTTCGCCAGATCGGCGGCCCTCCCACTCCGAGCATTCCGTTTTCAGACTGAAACATCACATCGATCCCCGTCAGGAAGATACCCGCAATCATCGTCGGCAGGCCGATTCCGAGGTTGACGTAAAACCCGTCTTTGAACTCGCGCGCGATCCGTCGCGCAATTCGTCTCCTTGCCCGTCACGCCGCACCTCCCGACTGCCTGAGCCGCCTTGATAAACTTCGACTCGATCGGCTTGCGGTACGCCGCCCCAACCAAAATGCGATTCACATAGATTCCCGGCGTCACAATGTGGTCCGGATCAAGCTCCCCCGGCTCGACCAGCTCCTCCACCTCAGCGATCGTCAGCTCGGCAGCGGTCGCCATCGCCGGATTGAAGTTCCTCGCCGTCTTGCGATAAACCAGATTACCCAGCCGGTCGCCCTTCCAGGCCTTTACCAGTGCGACGTCGGCGTGCAGCGCCTTCTCCAGAACGTAAGTCCGATCGCCAATCTTTCGCGTCTCCTTACCTTCGGCCACCACCGTACCCAGCCCCGTCGGCACATAGAAAGCAGGAATCCCCGCGCCACCGGCACGTATCCGCTCGGCCAGCGTCCCTTGCGGAATCAGCGTCAGATCCAGCTCGCCCTTCAACACCAGCGTCTCGAGCCGCCGGTTCTCCCCCACATAGCTGCCGATATGCGAGGCAATCATCCCCGCTTCCAGCATCAACCCCATGCCGAATCCATCCACGCCCATGTTGTTGCTGATCGTGTGTAGTCCCGTAATGCGACGCCGCACCAACGCCGCAATCAGGTTCTCCGGAATACCGCAAAGCCCAAACCCCCCAAGCATGACGGTCGAGCCCGAGCTGATATCTGCAACCGCCTCATCTGCAGACGAAACCACTTTATTCATCGATCAAAACTCCTGCGCGGCGGAACAAAACACACACCGCGCATCTCTCACTGTCCTACTTGGCTTGCGTCGAGAAGGTGAAGGTCGTCGTGCTGTGCCGCGTCTCTCCAGGCTTCAACTCCGTCGTCGGAAATTTCGGATGATTCGGCGAATCGGGGAAATGCTGCGTCTCCAGGCACAACCCGGAGTTCTTCACATGACCTTCCTGCGCCTTGCCGAACTTCGCTCCATCAAGGAAGTTGCCGGAATAAAACTGCACGCCCGGCTCTGTCGTTGTCACCGTCAGCACGCGCCCGCTCGCCGGATCATAAACTCGCGCCGCAGTCTTCACCTCGCCGTTCTTGCCCCGCAGCACCCAGTTGTGGTCATAGCCACCAGCGATCTTCAACTGCTCGTTGTCGTCGTTGATGCGCGCACCGATCACCGTCGACTTGCGAAAATCAAACGGCGTGCCCTCCACCGGAGCCAGCACACCCGTCGGAATCAGCCCCGCATCCACCGGCGTGTACTGGTCCGCAGGAAGCATCAGCTCTTCGTTGAGAATCGGCTTATTGTCGGCCGACAGGTTGAAATAAGAGTGGTTCGTCAGGTTCACGACGGTAGGCTTGTCCGTCGAAACCACGTAGTCGATGCGTAGCGCATTGTGATGCACCGTATACCGCACATGAACCGTCAGCGTTCCAGGATAGCCCTGATCGCCATCCTTGCTGACTCAGCGTCATCTCTACGCCATCTGTAATCTCACGTCCCTGCCACACCAGCTTGTCGAATCCCAGCGTGCCGCCATGCAGCGAGTTCGCATTGTTGTTCACCGGCACCTGGTACTGGTGTCCATTGAGCGAAAACTTCCCCAACGCAATGCGGTTCCCATACCGGCCAACGATCGCCCCAAAGTACGTCGTCTTATCCGCAAGGTAAGCATCCAGGGAGCTATAGCCCAGCACAACGTTGGACATCGTGCCAGCGCGATCCGCCGTCTTGATCGAGACGACCCGCGCCCCGTAGGTCATAATGCTGGCCTCAATACCATCGCTCTTCAACGTGTATAGGTCGACCGCCGTGCCGTCCGGCATCGTCCCAAGCGCACTCTTCGATACCAGGCCGTGTGCTGCCATCGCAGTTGTCATGCTAAGCAGCATAACCTTTAGCCATCTCATCGTCATGTTTGCTCTTCCCTCTCCCTCGCCGCCTGCCAATCTGCGGCTCATTTCGTATCGGAATCGCCCTTACTCCGGCGGCCCTCGCCACTATACGTGAACGCGCCATCGCCATGAAACAACGGTAAGATTGGAGCGTCGAACCAATCGAGATAAGGACGGTCATGACCACGAAATCGAGAATTCTGTTTCTCCTCCTGCTTACCCTGTTCACCCTCTCTTCCCTCACCATAGCCGCCGCAGCAGCACCCGCCGACCACTGGGTCGGCACCTGGGCTACATCACCGATGGCTGCCAAAAATCCCGAAGGCAAGTTCGGTGCCCCCGGAACCGACGGCACAACCCTTCGCGAGATCGTCCACATCTCCATCGGCGGCCCGTCCGTCCGCGTCATCCTCACCAACGAATTTGGCCTCGACCCGCTCACCGTCGGAGCCGCCCAGATCGCCCTCAGCTCCGGCACCAGCGCCATCACAGCAGGCACTGCCACTCCGCTCACCTTCGGCGGATCACCCTCAGTCATCATTCCTCCCGGCGCCTTGATCGTCAGCGACCCTGTAGCCTTCAAAGTCGCACCCTCGTCGAATCTCGCGGTCAGCATCTTTCTTCCCGACCAGCCTGTCAACCAGCTAACCCTCCATCCCTTCGCCGATCAGACCAACTACCTCGCGCCCGGTAACGTCGTCGGCGCCGCCTCGTTCGACACCCCGAATACCTTCTTCACCTGGGACTTCCTCAAGGGAATCGACGTCACCGCCGACGACAAAGCAGCCTCCATCGTCACCTTCGGCGATAGCATCACCGACGGAGCCCACAGCACCCGCGACGCAAACGCCCGCTGGCCCGACGTCCTCGCCGCCCGCCTCCAGGCCGACAAGAAGACAAAAGATCTCGGCGTCCTCAACCAAGGCATCGGCGGCAACCGTGTTCTCCACGACACCACCGGCCCCTCCGCCCTCGCCCGCTTCGACCGCGACGTCCTGGCCCAGGCCGGCGTCAAGTACCTCGTCATCATGGAAAGTATCAACGACATCGGCCACGCCACCGATCCCACCAAACCCTACGACGTCGTTACCGCGGAAGAACTCATCGCCGGCCTCAGCCAGCTCGCCACCCGCGCTCATACCCACGGCATCAAGGTCTTCGGAGCCACCCTCACGCCCTTCGTCGGTGCCAAATATCAGTCTCCCGCCGGCGAGGAGATGCGCCAGGCCGTCAACAAGTGGATCCGCACCACCAATCAGTTCGACGGCGTCATCGACTTCGACAAAGTCACCACGGATCCCACCCATCCCGGCATGTTCCTCCCGCTCGACGACTCCGGCGACCACCTCCACCCCGGAGACGCCGGCTACAAAGCCATGGGCGACTCAATCGACCTCAAACTCTTTACGAAATAACGTCCAATCGCATACCACGAGCAGCTGCAACAGAAAGACAGGAACACTCCGTGAAAAGACTCGCCCTCGCATTAGCGATTGCCTTCATCTTCGCCTCGTCCGCAATAAACTCGAACGCCCAGCAGACCGTCTGGACCGGTTCATGGGCCGCAGCGCCCGTGGCCGCACCAGCTCCCATCAGCGACGCCAATCCTGACGGCAACACCTATCGCGACATCGTTCACCTCTCCCTCGGCGGCAATGCAATTCGCCTCCGCATCTCCAACGAGTTCGGCACAACGCCGCTGACCTTGGCAAGCGTCCACGTAGCCCTCAGCTCCGGCGGCGCAACAACGCAACCTGGAACCGATCACCCAGTAACCTTCGGTGGCGTGGAATCCGTCACAATCCCCACCGGCGCCCTCATCGTAAGCGACCCCATTTCGATGCCGGTTAAGCCCTTCGCCGACCTCGCGGTCAGCCTCTTCGTGCCCACCCAGCCGGGAACCCTCACCTATCACGTTCTCGGCGTGTCGACGAACTACATCGCCACCGGAAACGCCACCTCGTCGCAGGACCTCGATGGTGCAACGAAAATCTCCTCGTGGTATCTACTGAAGGGCGTTGAGGTGGATGCTGGCAGCAACGCCGCCTCAGTCGTCACCCTCGGCGCCTCCATAACAGACGGCTACCACTCCACCCCCGACAAAAATGCGCGCTGGCCCGACGTACTCGCAGGACGCCTGCAGTCCAACAAGGCAACCTCCAACATCGGCCTGCTCAACGAAGGCATCAGCGGCGCTCGCCTCTTGCACGACATCACCGGTCCCAGCGCCCTCTCACGTCTGGACCGCGACGTCCTGGCGCAGCCCGGCGCCAAATATCTCATCATTGCGATCGGCACAAACGACATCGGTCGCACCTACTTCCCCGTGCGTCCGAACGAAGGCGTCACGATCGAGCAAATGATCTGGGGATACCAGCAGATCATCTCCCGAGCACATGCACGCGGCATCAAAGTCTTCGCCTCCACACTCAACCCCTTCGGCGGCGCAGCCTACTACAACGCCGAAGGCGAGAAGATGCGCCAGGCAGTCAACGCCTTCGCACGCACCGACAAAGGCTTCGATGGCGTCATCGACTTCGATCGGGTAACGCGCGACCCCGCTCATCCCGAAGCGCTCTTACCCGCATACGACTCCGGAGATCATCTCCACCCCAACGACGCCGGCTACAAAGCCATGGGCGAAGCCATCGACCTCAAGCTCTTCACCCAGTAATTCAGATCTCAAACGTCAGACGCCCGCAACCCGTTCCCAAGGCTGCAGCACCTTCACCGACGCCATCCCCGCTGCCGTAGCCGCCTGGATGCCCATCTCCGTATCCTCAAACACCAGGCAATCCTCCGGGGCGACGCCAAGCCTCGCCGCCGCAATTAAAAACGGCTCAGGATCCGGCTTGCTCTTCGTGTAGTCTCCTGCACAAACCAGCGTCTCGAACCTGTCCAGAATCCCAAGCGTCTCCAGCGACTTTGTCACCGAGTTCCGCGTGCTTCCCGACACCACCGCAAACGGGATCTTTCCATGGCTCATGTGAATGTGTTCCAACACCTCCGGCACGGCCTTCAACTCCGGCAGGATGTTGTAATACATCCCCTCTTTGCGCCGTGCGATCTCATCCGCGGGCATCGCCAGCCCCTCCCGTACATTCAGCGCCGCAATAATCTCCGCGACCGGCATTCCGCCCCACGAATAAAACAGCTCTTCGTCGAACTTGCATCCCCACTCCGCAAGCACAGTCTTCCACGCCACATAGTGCAACGGCATTGAATCCACAATCGTTCCATCGCAATCAAACAGGTAGGCCTTGAATGGCCCCTCGGGCAACTTCAGTTTCGTCTCCACCACACTCTCCTCATCTCCACATTGCTTGCGAATCGAAGACGGCAGGCTGATCAAAGATCGTCCGATCCTGACCACGCCTGCCGCCCTGAAGATACTTCTCGATTCGAGTAAACAACTACTTCAGTTCGATTCCCGCAAAGAAATACCCAATCTCAAACGCCGCAGTATCTTCAGCATCCGAGCCATGAATCGCATTCTCCCCAATCGAAGCGGCGAACTTCTTGCGAATCGTTCCCTCCTCGGCCTGCGCCGGGTTGGTCGCGCCCATCAGCTTGCGCAGATCGGCAATCGCATTGTCCTTCTCCAGAACCATCGGAAAGATCGGCCCGCTCGACATGAACTCTGTCAATTCCCCAAAAAAGGGACGCGCCGCATGAACGTAATAGAACCCCTCGGCCTGCGCCTTGGAGATGGACATCCGTTTAATGGAGACAATCTTAAACCCTGCTTTTTCAATCTCGGCCAGAATGGCCCCCGTATTGCCCTTCCGAACGGCGTCCGGTTTGATGATGCTGAATGTGCGTTGTGACAACGTATTTCTCCTAGGTGAGTCTCTATTACTTAGTGTAGAACAAGGCCATCGAGCTGCGCCTGTTCACCCTGGCTGAGTTTCTCTCTGGAGCATGAGCGATGATGCGAAAGACAGCATGGATCTGGTTCGTAGGTTTCGCCGCGTGGCTCGCAGACGCGCTCCTAAGCCTTCGCATGCACAATATCCTGCACGCCCGCCTCGCCATCATGGTCGCCGTCGTCTTCTTTACGGCCGGCCTCTTCTACCGCCGCCAGACCTAATACTTCCAACTCGTCACATCCGCCCCAGCAGGAGCAGTCTTCGCAATCCGCTCCATGATCTGCGGCAGATACATCGTGTTGTAGTGCAACCTCGAATAAGCATTCGGCAGCGTAGGATCTCCGTTCCAGCAATGCTCAGCCCGAGGCCCATACTTCACCTCTCCCTCATACGGAACGCCGTGCCCAGGTGTCCCCGTCGTCTTCAAAAAGTCCTCCATCAGATAAACCGCGTCATTCAAAAAGTAAGTATCCGCGTCCCCTACATACAAATGAATCTTTCCCTGCAACTTCGGCCCCAGCGTCTCCCAGTTCTTCTGCAGAATCGCATTCAGGTCGTAGTGCTCTCGCCAATACTCCGCCACTTTGTGGTCGATCACACCGGTCTCCTTATCGAAATATCTGCGCCGGGTAGCCATCCTTCCCCACAGGCCCATACACCGCCTGCCAGATATCCAGTTGATCGCCGGACCGCCCAGTATCACCCAGCGCCGCTTCATAAGCCGCATTATCCCGGATCGAGATCAGCGTATGCCCCAGGTAGTCACGCATCGCCGGCTGTTCCACCCGCTTGTTCGCCCCCTGCAGGTAAAACATATTGTCGTCCTTATACAAATCCCTCGTCAGATAAGCGTGGAAGTCCACCGGGTCAGGGCAAGCTACAAACGCCCCGTTGTAGTGATCGGGATAAAACATCTGCACAGCAAGTGACTCCCAGCCACCCGTCGATCCGCCATACATAAACCGCGCCCAGCCCTGCCCAATCGCTCGAAACTGCTTCTCCACCGCCGGAACCAGCTCCGTCTCGATCGCATCCCCATAAGGCCCCAGATTCGCCGAGTTCACCGCATAGGAGTCGTCATAGTACGGATTCGCATGCTGGATCTTCATGATCAGCACCCGCGGAAACTTCGGGCTAATCCACTGCTGATACTCCTTGTAAGCCTCCTCCTGCTGAATCCTGTTGTACCCCTCAAGATGAAACCGCTCCGAGTAATTCAGCTTCAAATTCGGGTCCGGCGGTGTCGTTCGAAAATCATCAAAATCCGAAACAAAATGATCATGAAAGATCACCAGCGGAAACCGAGCCTCTGGATGCTCGTCAAAACCCTCCGGCACCAGCAGAATCGCACTCAAATAAGTCGGCGTCCCCCAGAACTTCGTCAGCAGCGCACTCTGTATCCGGATGTGCCGCACATACTTCGTATCCGCCACCGCAGCAATCGGCGGAATCACCTGGTCCATCGAAATCACGATCGGCTTCCCACCCGGCCCTACATGCACCTTCTGTGGCTTGCTATACAGATTCCCCGGAGCCAGGTTCCAATGCTGCCCTTCACCCCGATCCGGCGCCAGCTTCACCGTCTTCCCATCCCCCCGATGAAACGTCTCGTAGACATTCAACAATGCCTGCACTGTATAGTCCCCCGCCGGCACGTCCTTGAAACTTTTGATCGGATACCCCGCCGCCGAATCGCCCACCACAACGCTCTGCCCTGGCTTCATCCCATCAACCGTCACGCCAAACACGATCTGACTCCGAGGCGTGTCGTCGATCTGCATCCGCGGCTCTTCCGAAGGATCGTTCGACAGAAGAAACAACAACCGCCCATCCAAAGCCTTCGCCGACTGCACAGCAGGAAATGAAACCGAAACAGCCTGAACACCCGTCTGGGCGTTCCCCGCCTGTAGATTCATAGCGACGCTGAGCGCCCCTGCCAACACAAACCCCAAACCAAATGTACGCATGCTGGGAGTATACAAATCCCATACCTTCCTGCGCAGCGCCTCAAATCACACCAATTCCCGGTCACCGCCGACCCTCAGTTGGTATCATTCCTCACAACTGATACCTATCCGAGTTCGCAGGCACTCTTCAAAGCCCTCGTCAGCTTCCGTGGAGAAAAGATGAAAGCACCCCTGTTCGTAACCAACTGCGTGGCCGCCGCCGCGTTGCTATTGGCCATAGCGCCAGTCGCCCGCGCCGCGGATAATCTGCCCCCTGCCAAGCCTCTGAAGGTCCCCGAACTCAAATACGAAAAGTTCGTCATGCCCAACGGCCTCGTCGTGCTCACCCACGAAGATCACCGCCTCCCCCTCGTCGCCGTCGACCTCTGGTACCACGTCGGTCCGCTCAACGAGCGCCCCGGCCGCACCGGCTTCGCCCACCTCTTCGAGCACATGATGTTCGAGGGCTCCGAGCACGTCGGCGAAAAAGCCCACTTCAAGTTCCTCGAAGGCGCCGGTGCAACCGACATCAATGGCACCACCGACTTCGACCGCACCAACTACTTCGAGACCGTCCCCAGCAACCAGCTCGAACTCGCCCTCTGGCTCGAGAGCGACCGCATGGGCTTCCTCCTCGAAGGCCTCGACCGCGTCAAACTCACCAACCAGCGTGACGTCGTCCGCAACGAGCGCCGCCAGGGCGAAGGCACCCCCTACAACATGGCCGATGAGCAGATCTACCACATGCTCTACCCGCAGCAGCATCCCTACTATGCCTCCGTCATCGGCTCGCACGCCGACATCGAAGCCGCCCGCATCAATGACGTCCGCGACTTCCACCAGCAGTTCTACACTCCCAACAACGCCAGCATCGCCATCGCCGGCGACTTCAATCCCACGCAACTCAAGGCGCTCCTCGCCAAATACTTCGGCCCCATCCCCAAAGGACCGGCAGTCGAGCCCGTCACCGTCAAGACTCCCCCCATCACCGCCCAGAAGCGCGCCACCGTCACCGACACCGTCCAACTCCCACGTCTCTCCGTCGCATGGCTGACCCCCCCGGTCTTCACCAAGGGCGACGCCGAAACCGACCTTCTCGTCCACATCCTCGGCAGCGGCAAAGCCAGCCGCCTCTACCGCAAGCTCGTCTACGAGCAGCAAATAGCCCAGAGCGTCACCTGCAACCTCAATCCCCTCAAACTCGGCTCCGTCGCCGAGTGCGACATCACCGCCAAGCCCAACGTCACACTCGACACCCTCGAAGCCGCCCTCTGGAAAGAAATCGCCAGCCTGCAATCGGACGGCCCCACCCAGGCAGAGGTCGACCGCGCCCGCACCGTTGACGTAACCAGAAAAATCATTGGCCTCCAGCGCCTCGGAGGCTTCGGCGGAGTCGCCGACACCCTCGATCGCTACAACCAGTTCCTCGACGATCCCGGCTATCTACCCAAAGACATCGCCCGCTATCAGGCCGCCACCACCGCCTCCGTCAAGCAGGTCGCCAGCCAGTACCTCGGCAAAGATCAAAGCGTCGTCGTCGACTGCGTCCCCGGCAAAAAAGTGGTCGACGACGTACCGCGCAGCCCGGACAACACCGACGCCGAGGCAAAGCTCACCGCTCCCTACGCCTCTCAGTTTGAAGAGCAGCAGAATTGGCGCAAGACCCCTCCCCCCGCAGGTCCCACCAGCGCCTTCAATCTTCCGGTGCCCAAAACCTTCTCTCTTCCCAACGGCCTGACCGTTTACATGCTCGAAGACCACTCCCTCCCCGTATTCACTGCGGGAGTCACCCTTCGCGCAGGCAGCGAAGCCGACTCGCCCGCCAAAGCTGGCCTCGCCGGTTTCACGGCCCGCCTCCTTACCGAGGGCACCACGCAGCGCTCAGCCACCACCCTCGCCGATAACGCTGAACAAATCGGCACCAACCTGACCTCTGCCGCTGGCGTAGACATGGCCACCGCCGGCCTCAGCGCACTGAGCAACAACACCGAGGCAGGCCTCGACCTCCTCTCCGACGTCGTCCAACATCCCGCCTTCGCCGCTGACGAAGTCGATCGTGTCCGCAAGCAGCGCCTCGTCGCCATCCTCCAGGAGGGCGATCAACCCGTAGCCTCCATGCTTCGCGTAGGGTTCCGCACCCTGTACGGCGACCACCCCTACGGGTTCCGTCCCATCGGCACCACCGATGGCATCAAATCCATCACTCGCGAAGACATCCAGGGCTTCTGGAAGGCGCACTACGGACCCAAAGATGCCGCCCTCGTCTTCGCCGGAGACATCAGCCAGGCCGAGGCCAAACGTCTCGCCGAAAAATACTTCGCAGCCTGGTCCGGATCGGCCTCAACCGCCGTCTCCCTGCCTCCCGCACCCAATCCGCCAAGCCTCAAGATCGTCATCGTCGACAAACCCGGCTCACCACAGACCGCTCTCTACGCCATCGGCTTCGGCATCCCGCGCACCTCACCCGACTATCCCGCCGTCCTCATCATGAACAATGTGCTCGGCGGTCTCTTCGCCAGCCGCATCAACATGAACCTCCGCGAAGAGCACGGCTACACCTACGGCGCGAGCTCCGGCTTCTTCTTCAATCGCACCGGAGGCCCCTTCTACAGCGGAGCCCAGGTCCGAACTGACGTCACCGCTCCAGCCGCAAAACAACTCATGCTCGAGCTCAACCGTATCCGCACCGAACCACCCACCGCAACCGAACTCAAGCTCGCCAAGGACTCGCTCCTCCACTCACTCCCCGGCGACTTCGAAACCACCCAGGCCTCCGTCGGCGGACTGCAGCAGATCTTCATCTACGGCCTTCCCCTCGACTACTACGCCAAACTTCCCGGCAGATTCGAAGCCGTCACCCCCGAAGAAGTCTCCAAAGCCGCCCAGACCGACGTTCACCCAGACCAACTTGTTCTAATGGCCGTCGGCGACCGCGCCAAAATCGAACCTGGCCTCAAAGAACTAAACCTCGGCCCAATCGAGTACCGCGACACCTCGGGCAACCCAGTCAAATAACCCAACCTCAAAAAAAGAGGCCGGAGAGCAATCACTCTCCGGCCTTGTTCTTTCGCTTTCACAACTACAACTATATGGCGTCATTCCGAGCGAAGCGCAGAGCGCGAAGTCGAGGAACCCCCGCATTTTGTTCGAAGCGTCACCGACGCCGGATCGACCGCCTGCCTAAGCCTTCCCCAGCACCCGAGCCATAGCCTCACCAATCTCCGCCGGCGACTTCACCACAGTAATACCAGCCTCGGTCATCGCCTTCATCTTCTCCGCGGCCGTACCCTCACCACCCGAGATGATCGCCCCAGCATGCCCCATCCGTCGTCCCGGAGGAGCCGTCTGCCCAGCAATAAACCCAACCACCGGCTTCTTCACATGTTCCTTGATGTACTTCGCCGCCGCCTCTTCCGCCGACCCGCCGATCTCACCAATCATGATGATCGCCTCCGTCTCCGGATCCTCATTCAGCAGCTTCAGCGCATCGATATGAGTCGTCCCAATAATCGGATCGCCCCCAATCCCAATCGCCGTCGACTGCCCAATCCCGCGCGTCGTCAACTGATACACCGCCTCGTAAGTCAGCGTCCCCGACTTCGAAACGATCCCCACGGTTCCTTCCTTGTGAATCCGCCCCGGCATAATCCCAACCTTCGCCTTACCGGGCGAAATCACACCCGGACAATTCGGCCCAATCAGCCGCGACTTCGAACCCTTCACAAACTCCCAGGTCTTCACCATGTCGAGCACGGGAATCCCTTCAGTAATACAGATCACCAGAGGAACTCCCGCACCAGCAGCCTCAAGAATTCCATCCGCAGCAAACGGCGGCGGCACAAAGATCACCGTCACATTCGCCCCAGTCTCCTTCACCGCCTCCTCCACCGTATTGAAAACCGGCCACCCTTCATGAGTAGTCCCACCCTTACCCGGCGTCACACCGCCAACAACCTTCGTCCCATACTCCGCGCAAGCCTTCGCGTGAAAGGAACCTTCACGCCCCGTAATTCCCTGCACAATCAGCCGCGTATTCTTATCAACCAGTACTGCCATTACTTGCCACCTTTCGCAGCAGCCACAGCCAAATCCGCGGCTTCTTTCATCGTCGTACCCACTTCAAACTTCAAACCAGACTCCGCAAGAATCTTGCGTCCTTCTTCAACGTTCGTGCCTTCAAGCCGAAGAATGATCGGGATCTTCACATCCAGCTTCTTCGCCGCAGCCACAACCGCCGTCGCCAGAACATCCACCCGCAAAATCCCGCCAAAGATATTGATGAAGATCGCCTTCACATTCGGATCGCTCAGCAAAATCCCAAACGCATTCTCAATCTGCTCCTGGTTCGCGCCACCACCAACATCGAGAAAGTTCGCAGCACTCCCGCCCGCATACTGAATGATGTCCATCGTCGCCATCGCCAGCCCGGCGCCGTTCACCATGCAAGCAATCGTGCCATCCAGCTTGATGTAGTTCAGCGCAAACTTCGACGCCTCCACCTCCAGCGGATCCTCCTCCGCCAGATCGCGCAGCTCCTTCAGATCCTTGTGCCGGAACATCGCGTTGTCATCGAAATTGATCTTGCAATCCAGCGCCAGCAGCTGATCATCCTTCGTCGTAATAAACGGATTGATCTCCATCAGCGTCGAATCCGTCTCGACAAACGCCTTATACAAGCCCGTCATAAACTTCACAGCATCGTTAATCTGCGTAGGTTTCAACCCCAGCTTGAACGCCAGCTTCCGCGCCTGATAAGGCGCAAACCCCACCGCCGGATCGATGTACTCCTTGTAAATCAGCTCCGGAGTCTTATGCGCGACCTCTTCAATCTCCATGCCACCCGACTGCGAAGCCATAAACACAACCTTCGCCGAAGCCCGGTCCAGCACCAGCCCCAGATAAAGCTCGCGCTCAATCGCCGAGCCCTCTTCAATCAGCAACCGCTGCACCTTCTGCCCAGCTGGTCCCGTCTGATGCGTCACCAGCTGCATCCCCAGGATCGCCTTCGCCGCCGCATCCGCCTCTTCCAGCGACTTCGCCAGCTTCACGCCGCCGCCCTTGCCGCGCCCGCCCGCATGAATCTGCGCCTTTACCACAACGACCTTGTTCCCCGCGCCAAACAAGCTCTTCGCCGCAACGTCAGCCTGTTCCAACGTAGTCGCCATCTCGCCGCCGGGAACCGGCACGCCATACTTCCGCAGAATCTCTTTAGCCTGATACTCGTGAATTTTCATAAGGTATTTTTTCGCGAACTGCCCGCCCAAGAAGTGTAGCGGACGCAAACAACTCCCAGCAACGCGAAACGCGAACAACCGTGCGCTTATCGCCCACCGGTATTCACCTTCCTCTTTTTGCCTTCGCCTTTGCGTTTGCCGTTGCCTTTGCCCTTGCCCTTGCCCTTGCCTTTTTGGTTGTCATCCCCGAAGGGGATCTGCATTTGCTTTTTAGTCGTCATCCTTCGCCACAGGCGGAGAACCTCCTTCAGCATTTGCTTTTCTCTTTGCCTTTCCCAAAAGTTCGGAATCCAAACGATTGTTCTAATATTCCCCCGATGACCAAATCCACTTACACCCGCCGCCAGATGCTCCAGCTCTCCGCCACGGCAGCCACCGCCCTCAGCACCGGCCTCACCTTCGCATCCGAGCAGGTCCCCCAACCCAACCGCACAAAAAAACCTCTACGTCCCAACTCCTCCAAACCTGGTGCGACGGCCTCCTCGCCCATCAGGTCTCAGCCATCCGCGACCCCGCACTTCACGGCGCGTTCCCCTGCCCCGCCTGCGCCATCATCCACGGACGCTGCGGCGACGCCGTCTACCCCCTCCTTCGCGTCGCCCACACCACCGGCCAGGCCAAATACCTCGAAGCCGCCCTCCTCGTCCACGAATGGTCCGAACTCCAGGTCAGCCGCGCCGACGGCAGCTGGATCAACGACGTCACCCTAAGCTCCTGGAAGGGCATCACCGTCTTCCACGCCATCGCCCTCGCCGAAGCCCTCCACCACCACGGCTCCATCCTCGACACCGCCACCCGCCAACGCTGGACCGACCGCCTCGCCCGCGCCGCCAAGTTTCTCGACACCTTCATCACCATCGACACCGGCAACATCAACTACCCCGTCACCGCCTCGCAATGCTTCGCCCTCTGCGCCCTCGTCCTCGGCGACCACCACTACTCCGACCGCGCCCACGAGCTAGCCCACGCATCCCTCGAACACTTCACCCCCAACGGCATCCTCTTCGGCGAAGGCCACCCCCAGACCGCCGTCACCCCAAAGCACTGCCGTCCCGTCGACCTCGGCTACAACGTCGAAGAGTCCCTCCCCGCGCTAGCCCAATACGCTCTCCTCACCAACGACAAGCCCGTCCTCGACCAGACCATCGCCGCCCTCCGCACCCACATGGAGTTCATGCTCCCCGACGGCGCCTGGGACAACTCCTGGGGCTCCCGCAACTACAAGTGGAGCTACTGGGGAAGCCGCACCAGCGACGGCTGCCACCCAGCCTACGTCCTCCTCGCTCCGCACGAACCAAAGTTCCTCGAAGTAGCCCATCGCAACCTCGAACTCATGGCCGCCTGCACCCACAACAACCTCCTCTACGGCGGCCCCGACTACTTCGCCCACGGCGACCAACCCTGCATCCACCACACCTTCACCCACGCAAAATCCCTCGCCACCGTCCTCGACAGCAACGCTCCCAACCCTCACACCCTCACCGCGTCTCTCCATCCCCCGCGACGAACCCTACGGCCTCAAATCCTACCCCGAGATCGGCACTCACCTCGCCTCCATCGGCCCCTGGCGCGCCACCGTCACCGAATACGACTTCGAATACATCGAGCGCGTCCAATCCGGCGGAGGAGGCGCAGGCGGAGGAGGCCACGCCTCAGGCGGCGCCCTCTCCCTCCTCTATCACCAGCAACTCGGCCCCATCCTCACCGCCAGCATGACCGAGTACCAGATGATCGAAATCTCCAACCAGCAAGCCTTCCTCGACAAACCCCACATGCCCCTCACCCCGCGCATCGAACTCGCCGGCAAACAAACCTACACCAGCCTAAGCGACTTCGAAGCCGCCTCAACCACCACCGCAAAGCCGGCGCAGCAGAAGTCACCTTCGACGCCCGCGGCCGCCTCCTCACCGCCTCCCACCAACCGCTACCCACACGGCGAAGCCCACTATCACCTCACCTACCAGCTCTCACCGCAATCCACCGTCGAAATCACCGCCACCGCCGAACGCCCCTCCAAACACTCCGCTCAATTCATCCTCCCCGTCATCTCACGCTCCACCGAAACAATCACCCAACCCGACCCCAAAACCATCCGCATCACAAAACCAAACGGCACCCTCACCATCCGCACCAACGCCCCACAAGGCTTCGAACCAATCCCCAAAGAACGCACCTTCAACCTCGTCCCCGGCTTCGAAGCCGTCCCCCTCACCATCCCTATGCAACCCGGCCAAGAGATACACGTACGCCTCGAGTCATGACCAGCCCGCACGGTAATCCCCTCGTTTATTCCACGCACAAGATCAAACCATGGATGACGACTCATGCAACGCATATGGTGTTTGAGATGTAAAAGCGAAGTGCCGATGCTCGACGAGGAAGAGTTTGCCTCGGTGAGGGAGCTGTATCGTGAGGCAATGGCCGCCACAAAAGAGTGGCGTCAGCGTTGGAAAATTCCGTTAAAAGGCGCAGACATCGCTCAACGTTTCCAGCCCGTCCGGGTGCGATACGAAGAGCTCACTGGCATGAAAGATTGCCACGAGAACGCAATCATGCACCATCGCATATCGCTTTACGGTCCGCCATGCGAACGTTGCAAACGACCTCTGAGAACTCCGGCCGCGAAACTCTGCCGCAGTTGTATGCATCCTGTCGCACAGCCGCAGTAAGAAAATCACTGCACCGGAGCAAAATCCCTCAACTCCTGCACCGTCTTCGCATCCATCTGCACCAGCATCGCCACCACCAGTTCCACCGCCTGATCAAAATCCTGCCGGTTCACAATCCCATTGTGCGAATGCGTATACCGCACCGGCACGACTAAATTAATCGTCGGCGCACCACCATTCATCGTCTGCATCTCGGCCGAGTCATCCCCATACCCCTGCACCACGTCAGCCTGCAACGGCAGTCCCTTCGCCGCGGCAGTCTTCCGCGTAAACGCCACCATCTTCCTGTTCGCAATCGTGCTCGAGTCATACAAAAACATTCCCGGCCCGGAGCCCAGCTTCACCTGCGTCTCCTCCGGCCTCGACCCTGCAAAATCGCCGGTAATCCCACCCTCAATCGCAATCCCGATATCCGGCTTCACCACCTGTGCCGCAGTCCGCGCCCCACGCAACCCAACCTCCTCCTGCGTCGTCGCCACATAAAACAGCTGGTTCGCATGCGGCATCGAAGCCGTCCGCCGCATCGCCTCCAACAACACCGCACATCCAATCCGGTCGTCCCAACCCTTCCCCAAATAATTCTTCGTCCCATTCATCACCATGAACGGCGAATCCGGCACCACAGGATCCCCGGGCTCCACACCCAACGCCGCAACCTCCGCAGCGCTCTTCGCCCCCACATCCAGAAACACCGACTCCCGCGGAAACACCCGCGTCCGCTCCTCCGGAGTAATCACATGAATATCGCCGAATCCCCGTCACCGCATGCACCGGCCCCTTCGACCCGATGATGATCCACCGCTGATCCACCAGCGCCTGATCCAGCCATCCACCCAGCATCTGCATCGACAGAAATCCAGTCGGCGTCACCCGCCGCACCATCCCACCCAGCTCATCCATATGAGCATCGATCATGATGCGCGGCCCCGTCGCACCCTGCTGCGCAATCACCGACCCCATCCCGTCATACTTCATCGCCTCCGTCGCCAGCGGCTTCATCTCGCCCACCATAATCGCCCGCACCGGCTCCTCCGCCCCCGGAGGCCCCGCCGCATTCGAAAGCCTCTCCAGCAGACCCACAACCCGATCCCCGCTCTGACCCATCACCACATGTCCGCCAATCCCCACGGCAAACACAAAAACAAAATTCCTGACCCAGCGAAAAGAGCTATGCATACGCGGAATATATCACCGCTCCAAACCCGCGCCGATGGCAAATCCAGCCCGCATCAACCTGCTACGCTTAAACCAATGCCCCTCCAGCCCTACCTCAAACGAATCATCGAAGGCCACGAGATCCTCTCCCGCGCCGACGCCGCCGAGCTCCTCCAAACCATCCTGCGAGGCGAAGCCACCGACCTCGAACTCGCCGCCCTCTTCAGCTCTCTCGCCACTCGCGGCGAAGCCCCCACTGAAATCGCAGGCTTCGTCGACACCATGCGCGCCGCAGCAACTCCCGTCCCCCTCAACGACGCCGAGCGCACCCTCCTCGTCGACACCTGCGGCACCGGAGCCGACTCCAGCGGCACCTTCAACATCTCCACCGCCGCGGCCCTCGTCGCCGCCGCCGCCGGAGCAACCGTCGCCAAACACGGCAACCGCGCCGTCACCTCGCAGTGCGGCTCCGCCGACGTCCTCGAAGCCCTCGGCATTCCCGTCGCTCTCTCCCCAGCCGAAGGCGCAGCCTCCCTCCGCCAACATCGCTTCGCCTTCTTCCACGCCCCATCGCTTCACCCAGCCATGAAGACGGTGATGCCCGTCCGCCGCGCCCTCGGCATCCGCACCATCTTTCATCTCGTCGGCCCTCTCTCCAATCCCGCCGGAGCCTCCGCACAGGTCGTCGGCGTCTACGCCCCGCACCTCGTCTCCAAAGTCGCCAACGCGATGGCCCTCCTCAACACCCGCCACGCCTTTGTTGTCCACGGCGAAACCGGCCAAGCAGCAGACGCCGACGGAGGTGCTACCGGCCATGGAGGTATGGACGAATTCTCCATCTCCGGCCGCAGCCAGTTCGCCGAAGTCCACAACGGAATCGTCACTCTCGGCACCCTCACCCCGGAAGACGTCGGCCTCAACCACGCCCCCATCGAAGCCCTCCAGGGCGGTGACGCCCGCACCAACGCCCGAATCCTCACCGCCATCTTCGCCGGCGAAATCGGCCCCCGCCGCGACATCGTCCTCCTCAACGCCGCCGCCGTCCTCGTCACCGCCGACCTCGCCCCGGACCTCCCCACAGGCATCGCCCTCGCCGCCAAAACCATCGACTCCGGCGCCGTCACCAGACTCGTCTCCGCACTAGCCGAAACGTCTCCGCACTAGCCGAAACGAAGCACACGGAACCCTGAAGCCATCCATCGCGTACTATCTCTTAGCAACTCACAGGAGTAGCACTCAAATGTCGACTTACCCCCCACCAGCCCACTCACTCGACCCCGCTCTCGTCACCTCTGCCCTTGAAATCCCTGGTCACCGCATCGTCCGCAACGTCGGCGTCGTCCGCGGCATCGTCGTCCGCTCCCGCAACCTCTTCGGCACCATCGGCGCCGGCCTCCAGACCCTCGTCGGCGGAGACATCACCATCTTCACCGAGCTCTGCGAAAAGACCCGCCAGGACTCCTACGCCATGATGACCCTGCACGCCGCCCAGCTCGGCGCCAACGCCGTCATCTCCTTCCGCTACGACGCCAACGAACTCATGAACGGCGTCACCGAAGTCCTCGCCTACGGCACCGCCGTCGTCGTCGAACGCGAATAGGGTTCCCCCATCCTGTCGCGTGAAAACCATCGGGACTATTCAAGGAGCCACACTCCACGAATAGTCCCGCAACGACGCATGTCCTCGCACGAATTCTTCGTCACTGGCCTCAATCAAAATGCCACCCAACTCCTACCCCCGAGCCTCAAACACCATATTGAAGGGCGTCTCCGTAGCCTTGCGGAAGTGCGTAAATCCGCCTCCCCGCACAACCTTCTCCAACCTCGCCGGCCCTGCCTGTGCCCCTAGCCCCAGCCCAACCTCCTGCGCCAGCGAACAAGGCACGCAAACCGTAGCCGAAGCCGAATAAAAGATCCTCCCAATCGGATTATGGTTCGCCGCCGTATCGTCATTCGCAAACGGCTCCACAATCATCCACGCCCCGCCCGGCGCCAGCGTAGTCTTCACATGACCCGCCGCACCCACCGGATCGCCCATGTCATGCAGGCAATCGAAGAACGCGACCAGATCGTAGTCCTTCCCGGGAAAATCCTTCGCCGAAGCAACCGCAAATGTCACCCGATCCGAAACACCCGCGGCCTTAGCCTTCTCCCGAGCCTTCTCAATCGACGGCAAGTGATAATCAAACCCGAAGAACTTCGAATTCGGATACGACTTCGCCATCAGCAACGTCGACGCGCCATGTCCACATCCGATATCCGCCACCCGCGCGCCAGCCTTCAACTTCGCCTCCACACCCTCCAGCGCCGGAATCCAGCTCGAAACAAGATTCGCTAAATATGTCGGCCGGAAGAACCGCTCCGTGCCTTCAAAAAGCCCCTTCTCATGCTCATGCCAACCCATTCCCTTCCCTGTGCGATAAATTTCCGTCAGCTTCTCTTCATCCTTCATCAGCGAAGCCAGCACATGATAAAACCCCGGCAGATGCACCGGCGTATCATCCAGCGCCAGCACCAGCGCCTGCTCCGGAGTCATGAAGTAAGTGCCCTTCTCCGCGTCATACTGCACCAGCTGCCCCGCGGCATTCGCATTCAACCACTCGCGCACATACCGCTCTGCCGTCCCTGTCTTCTTCGCCAGCTCCGTCGGAGTCACCGGCACACCATCTCCCATCGCCCGGTAAAGTCCCAGTTTGTCGCCAATCAAAATCAGCGGTGCCTGCAGCGCCGCACCCATGTCCTGCACTGCCCGCCCCAACATCGCATTCAGCGCATCGGGATTAATCTCCCGTGCCGGTACCTGCTGTCCTGTAGACATAGTTCATCTCCTCGGAAAGATGTGTTCCGAGACCGCAACGACGTCATCCGATTCTGTGCTGGGAGCAGTCGTAACAACAGGCGCACGAGCGGCAGTACATCGCGCAAATTCCCGGGGCCCCTTCAACTGGCCAAGAGCATACGCGCCACGTTCCCCACCGTCAACAAACCGCCAACTCCGGCAGAGTGCCCGTTTCCGAAAACGCTGTTTCCTTCGCAGGGCGCCTTCGTCTCTTACGGAACAGCGATGCGGCGCAACACGGTGACGGGGATGGAGCCGTCCGGACGAGCGGGAACTCTCCAACTCAGAGTGTCGCCCTTAAGTTCGTATGCGCGCACTTGAGTGGTCTCGTCATAGTTCGGAAACGTTGAGCGATCAATCTTCATCGTGACCTTGCTGGTTGCCGGGTCGACGCTATAGGTGCCGAACATGCAGCTCGCGCTCAAGGACACATCTTTGTACTCCTCCGGTGTGCCCTTGGCCCGGTCATTGCCCGCGAACTTCACGCGCACATCCCGGAAGACTTCAACCATGAAGTAGCCGTCGGCAGTAAAGATGGCCATACCATGCGGCTCAGCTCCATAGTCCGCAACGCGAGTGCCGTCCGGAAGAAGCTTATCCGCAGCGATGAGCTTCCAATGACCGACAAACGGATTCGGCGTTCCCACCTGAGCATGCATGGAGGAGGAAACAGCCAATGCAACAGTAACGATAAGCGAAAGGACGCGAGCAGTCATGAGTGCATCGTACGAATCCCGCGGACGCTGCACAATTTGATTATTCTTACCGATGCAATGAGCGGCACTTATGCTTTTCGCTGGATGCGCAAGCGTTGCGGCTGCTTGAGTCCGGCAAGAGCGCCCTGTGTAGCCATGCCAAGCAAAGAATGCAAAGCATCGACCGCGGGTGTTACGACATTCGGGCCACGATGCAGGACAACTGGAAAGGTGGGAAGACTGGGAAGGCGATGCACTGATTTATTTGCCACCAAAGGCGTCGGTAGTTGCATCGCGGTCCGTGCAGTGATCCCAAGCCCACCTTCAAGCGCCGCCCACAGGCCGTCCAGGCTTGGGCTGGTAGCCGCGATACGGTACGGGATGCCCGCCGCCTCGAGCTGTTGCACCGCAGCCTTGCGAAAAGCGCATTGCGGCCCGAGCACAGCAAGCGGGAGTGAAGCATCCTGCATGCTGAAGGTCCGGCTGGAGATCCAGAGCACAGGGAGTTCGCCCAGCAGCAGTGCGTCCTTCCGATCCGCGAATCCGATCGTCAGCGCGAGATCAAGCTGACTCTTGTCGAGCGCTTCGATCAGAGCGCCGTTCCCCTCAATACGCAGCTCTATTTGAGTTCGTGGATAAAGCGCTGCGAACTGCCGCAACGCATCAGGCAGCAGCGCCGCGAAATCCTGTGGAGCACCGACGCGAACGGTGCCCGCCAGTGTCACGCCCTGCATGGTTTGCAGCAGGTCATCATTCAGGGCAAGCATACGGCGGGCGTATCCGAGCGCTGTCTGTCCGGCCTCTGTCAGCTTGAGCGCCCGACCGTGCTTGCGAAAGAGCGGTGTCCCCAGCTCCTCCTGAAGACGCTTCATCTGCAGGCTGATAGCAGATGGTGTTCGTCCAAGACGGTCTCCCGCCTGCGCGAAACCACCAACATCATGCGCCGTCACGAGAGTCCGCAGCGTGTCGAGATCGAGATTACGCAGAAGCATCCTGCGATGAGGTTACACGAGCTACGGCGAGGAGCAGGATCAACGCCTCGCGCGACTTTTCGGAAACTTACACACTACCCAAACTCCATATAATCCCGAAATGCCCTACACCACTCAGTTTCGAGGATGCACCTTCTCCTACACCATTCGAGGAGAAGGAGAGCCCGTCGTCTTTGTACAGGGAGTAGGTCTGCACGGCGATGGATGGCGTCCACAAACCAGCGCGCTCCGCAACCGTTTCCGCTGCCTCACCTTCGACAATCGCGGCATGGCCCAAAGCCAGCCTCCGGCCACGGAGATCACCGTCGAACAAATGGCCGACGATACTCTCGCAATCATGAATGCTGCCAACATCGCATCGGCCCATATCGTTGGTCACTCCCTCGGCGGCTGCGTCGCCCAGCAAATCGCCCTCAGCAACCCGGACCGCGTCAAGAGTCTTTCTCTCTTATGCACCTCCGCTCGCGGAGCCGACGCCACACGCCTCACCTTGAAGATGGCATGGCTAGGTGCCCGCAGCCGCATTGGCACTCGCCAGATGCGCCGCCTCGCCTTTTTACAAATGGTCCTCTCACCGCAATACCTTGCAACCTGCGATCAGAACAAAGTCGCAGAAGACCTGGCCCCCATCTTCGGTCACGATCTCGCCGACACGCCGCCAATCGTCATGCCGCAACTCGGCGCCCTCAAACACTTCGACGTAAGCAGTCGGTTGAACGAACTAGCAGCCATTCCCACGCTCGTCCTCAGCGCGGCATGCGACGTCATCTTTCCTCCGCGCTACGGACATGCACTCGCTCACGCCATCCCGGGCGCACACTTCGTCGAGTTCCCCAACGCAGCCCACGGTGTCACCATCGAGCGCGCAGACGAAGTGAACGCCAAACTGGCGCAGCACATTGAAACCTCTGGTAGCAGCTAGATCGGTGGTCAGAACTGAGGCATCAATCTCACTTCCTTCACGTCCCAGCCGCAAAACGAGCAACCTCGTATAGAATCTCCTCCACACACCACGGAGGCACCATGGCACGAGTAACCGGCATCGGCGGCATCTTCCTTCGCGCCCGCGACCCCAAAACCCTCACCGCCTGGTACGCCAAACACCTCGGCATCGCCGTCGCCGACTACGGCGGGGCCACCCTTCTCTGGACCGACGAAGTTCCTCCAACCACCGGCATGACCATCTGGTCGCTCTTCCCCGAAGACACAACCTACTTCGGCAACGGCAACGAAAAAGGTCAACAACAAGCCATGGTCAACTACCGTGTCGATGACCTCGACGCCCTTCTCACCCAACTCGCCGCCGAAGGCGTCACCATCGACCCAAAGCGTCAGGACGAAGACTACGGCCGCTTCGCCTGGATCGTCGACCCCGAAGGCAACCGCATCGAACTCTGGCAACCCCTCGCCGCCCCATCCAACTAAGTCTCAAATACACCCCTGAGATATTGGGCCATACTCACTTTCTGGTGACTTCAAAGTTTGGGTGTGGGCCGCTCACCTGATTGATTTCGCCAGTTGATTTCCTTTGCGCCAGCCATAGAAAGATGGCTACGGAAATTGAAACTCCAAGCAATAGCCCATCGAGCGAAACCAATCCTTGAACTGCCTGGGCACGGCGCCAGATATCCGGACGCCGTATCACGAGAAGATTGACTCCCAAGAATAAAACGCACGATATGACAAGAATGACGTTAGAGCGTTTCGGCGGGAAGAAATAGCCGCCAATGCCAATCAATACTCCAAGGACAAGGTACTCGAAGAATTGGAAGACATTGACAGCCAACCCAGAATGGAAAACGCCGAAGAACTGATAAAGTCTTAATCCCACATGAGTGAGGCCGAACAGTCCCGCCAAGGCTAGCCCCCCACTGTTCTCGATCTCGAGGGCTCCGACCAGACAACACAGAATCTTTCAGAATCCACAAACACCAAGAGAACAATAACGCGAGGATGATTGCGCCAAAGATACTCAAGCCATTCCTTCTCAAGCCTAGGGCGCGCTGAGCGTTTTTGTAACCCTGGTCAGCTGCTTTGTGGTACCAGCGATCAGCCTCGGCGGCATTCTGCGGCACACCTTGGCCGTGGTAATACATGTAGCCGAGGTCATATTGCGCTTTCGCCAGACCACGGTCGGCGGCCTGGCTGTACCAACTGGCGGCGACGACACGGTCCTGCCGCATTCCCCGGCCGTCGTAATACATTGCGCCGATGGCGCATTGAGCCCACGCTTCGCCCTGATCTGCTGCTTTGTGATACCAGCGGAGAGCTTCGGTGTAGTCCTGCGGCACCCCTCGGCCTCGTTCATACAGGTAGCCAATGTCGTGTTGGGCATGCGCGTCACCTTGGTCTGCTGCCTTGCGGTACCAGCGCATTGCCTCGGAATAATCCCGCGGTACCCCTTCACCCAGGTCATACATGCTGCCGAGTCTGGTCTCGGCTCTCACATCTCCATGTTCGGCGCTTACACGGGATACCTTCGCATCCTCAACGAGCCGGTCAGTAACCTTTGCTTTGCGTACCTGCCGGGCAATTGCCGCCCCACATACAACGGCAACGCACACGACAGGTACTGCGATCTTCCAAGACGGTCTCATGGTGTCCGCTCGCGAGCTATAGGGTTGTCAATTGTTTCGCCCCTCAAATCTATAGCACCCCGGACGCACGCCTTCGAAGCGGCCTCATCCAAGGAACTCGCCGTGGCCTCGCCGAACAAGCAACGCGCGCCACGGCCTATTCCATAAACGAACTGCCGTTCTCGTAACACCTCAAACTTAGAATCCAGCCCGAGGACCACTCAGCCTACTTCCACTCCCATACTTTGGAGACTGTGCTACCGGCGGCATCCACGTCATATTCGAATGCTCCGCACAAGCCGTTCATCCGTGCAAGCTTCTGCGAAGCGGTCCGGAAAAAAAGCATGCCACGATAACTGACCGAGCCACCGGGCCCGAATCTACCCACGCCCGTTCCCGTCCACGTGATGGCCTCGCCATCCGTCGTCATGCTCATTCCCTGGCCGCTACCAAGGATGGTTCCATCCGGACTAACGACCGAGGTATAGGTGCCCATGCCGGTAGCGGCGACTCCTAACACCTGGCCGCTGTCCTCGAACGACACCTCTGCGGTTGGTGGGTCAACAGAAAGCACCCGTCGTACCAGTCTTTTACCTTTTGTTTCGCTGATCATTTCTCCGAGCATAATTCGACCTTTCTTTCGTACTGGTTTGAATTGACATCCGGGGAGTGGCAAATTGTACGCTCAAGCCGCACGAGTGATCCGAAATTTTTCCCGACCACCAACCGCGCACCGATTTGCAGATTCGCAAAGCCCTTGTCACAACCGGCAGAAGGGCGCATCATCTCAGCATCAGTAGGAGTATCCGCATGAAGCAATGAATCTCCCTATGGGCACTGCTGGGATCTTCCGTCGCCAGTTTCTGGGTCCTCTATGTCATGGCCACCGCACCCAACCCCAACCTGATGCATTCGAGCGTCCTCGCAATCACCGCTCCTGCCTCCCTCCTCGGCCGAACCATGCCTCAGGCCGACTACACCTTCATTCTTCTCAACGGCTGCTTCTACGCCCTCATCGGCCTGGCGACTGAACTATTACGGAAAGCGGGCCATCTCCATGTCCACCCAAGTCACAACTGAGAGCGGAGAACTCACCACCACCACCGCTAACGTCAAACAGGCCGTCCCCTTCTTCTGGGTCGCCAACCTGCGAAGCCTCCCTCCGCTTCTACGTCGACGGCCTCGGCTTCCGAACGCACCATCGAATGGATCGACGAAGGCAAACTCCGCTGGTGCTGGCTCGAGCTCGGAGGAGCCGCACACATGCTGCAGGAGTACCTCCCCGGTAAAATCCCCTCCGGCAAACGAGGCGAAGGTGTCTCCATCTGCTACCAATGCAAAGATGCCCTCGCCATCTACCACGAGGCACGCGCACACGGCCTCAACCCGCAGCGTCCCTTCGTCGGCAATCGCATGTGGGTCACCATCCTCACCGACCCAGACGGCTACAAACTCGACTTCGAAAGCCCCACCGATGTCCCCGAAGAGACCATCTACTCGGACGACATGGAACTATCCACACCCACCCAAAAATAAATTCGAGAAAGTTGGCGTATTTTTCGTCACCCGAAATACGTCCGTCAACACACCACGATTCACCATCAATCCACCACAATTTCACCATCAAAAAACCACGTTCTGCACCGCATTTTCCTCAAAACCCCCAGCAAAAACGCCCTCCACCACGCCAAATAAATTAACACCCAAAAATCCACCACCAACCCCATTACCATTGCCGAATGACCCCAACACCCCCCGGCCGCATTGAAGTCATCGTCGGCCCCATGTTCTCAGGCAAATCCGAAGAACTCATCCGCCGCCTCAAGCGCGCCCGCATCGCCCGCCAGCGCGTGGCCTGCTTCAAACCCGACATCGACCTCCGCTACCACCGCACCGCCATCGCCAGCCACAGCTCCCACACCCACGACGCCGCCGTCGTAACCCCAACATCCGACAGCCTTAAAGTCGAGCTCTTCGAGTCCGGCCAAGTCCACGAGGTCGACGTCATCGGCCTCGACGAAGTCCAGTTCTTCGACTCCGGCATCACCCATCTCGCCATGGAACTCGTTCACCTCGGCAAGCGCGTCATCCTCGCCGGCCTCGACACCACCTTCGCCAACGAGCCCTTCGGCCCCGTCCCCGTCCTCATGGCCCTCGCCGACGAAGTCACCAAACTCTCCGCCGTCTGCATGGTCTGCGGCGCCCCCGCCATCCACACCCAGCGCCTCGGTCAAAGCCAGGAACTCGTCGTCGTAGGCGCCGCCGGCCTCTACGAAGCCCGCTGCCGCACCCACTTCGAACCCTTCACCGACGAGCACCACTCCGAGCAGCTAGAGCTTCTCTCGACCAAAAATAGCGCCGAGCAGCGCGAGGCCCCGCGGCTTCCTCGCGGCGAAACAAGGTATACACGCCACGAAGTGGCCGCCCGCCGCGCAGGCGGCCCGTCCGGCAGGACTCAGTGCTTCGAAACCATCTCCATCACATCCTTGCGCAGCGCCAGCGAGCTCGCCGTCCGCGAGTAGTACATATGCCCACCCGGATACTCATGCACCTGCACCCGCGTCGGATCGCCCATGATCGGAATCTGGCTCACCGTCAGCACCGACCCCATGAACGGGCACGAAAGATCCGCCCATCCATGCGCAATCACCACACGCAGCTTAGGATCCGTCGCAATCGCGACACGCAGATCCGTAGCCGAAGCCTCTCCCGAGAACGCCCCGTTTCGTGAGGTCCGGTCCCACGCCCGAGCCACTTCGCTCGACAACGCGTTGTACCGCGCATCCGTCTTCCACCCCACTGTCCGCGTCACAAAGTCGACCATCGCCGTCGTCGTCGGCGCAATAATGCTCAACAAAATCGGGTCGTTCGTCTCCTGCGTCGGGTTGTAAGGAAACGGGTCATACGCCGTGACATTAGGGTCATACCGGCTTCCTAATTTGCCCGTCTCGCGAAATTCCTCACGCAGAAACGCCTGCGTCTCCAGCCGCCCGCCAGACTGCTTCACAAAGGTCGGATCGAGTCCCGTCAGTGCGGTCACCTTCTGCACCAGCCGCGGAGTAGCCGTCGGATCGCTGTTCCCCTTCATCAGGTCCACTGCATACTCACCGCGCGTGTAGTCGATCACCGCAGCCATGCTCTCGTTCGTCAGCTTGCCCTGCCGCTCGTAGTTTGCCGCAACAATCGACGGCAACGTCAGCATCCACGGAATCGGTGAAAGCTCCGGCGATCCCGACTGCGGCGCCAGCGCCGGCGATACCAGCACCAGCCCATTCATCGCCACGCCAATCTGCGACTGCAGATACGCCGTCAGCCGCGGCCCGCGATAGCCGCCGTAACTCTCGCCGACAATGTACTTGCGAGACTGCAGCCGCCCATTCTTCACCAGCCAGTCATAGACGCACTTCGAGAGATATTCGATGTCCTGGTCCGGTCCGTAGAACTCCTTCTTCGCCTCATCCATCGGCACCAGCGACCGCGAAAAACCAGTCCCGATCGGGTCGATAAACACCAGGTCCGTGAAGTCCAGCCACGTCCCCGGATTGTCTGTCATCGTCGCCGGGTCCGAAGGGCTCTGCCCCTCCGCGCCGAACGCCACCTTCTTCGGCCCGATCGCGCCAAGGTTCAGGTACACCGACGCCGCACCAGGACCGCCGTTGAACGCAAACGTCACCGGCCTGTCTTTGCCCTCCACCAGGTACGCGGTATAAACCACCTCGCCGCTCAACGCGCCTTTGCTGTCCCGCACCGGCAACGTTCCAACTGTTGCGGTGTAGTGCACCGTCTTTCCGTCCATCTGGATGCTCTGCTCTGCATGAGCGTCGGGCGGCAGGGGCGGCAGCGTAACGGACATACCGGGTGTAGCTCCACCCTTCGCATCCGGCGCGGCAGTCTTGGCATCTACACCAGCAGCAGGCTTCGCATCGGGAGCAGCCTGCGCCTCCGGAGACGCACTACTGCGTGCGCGCTGAGCTGCGGCAACGGAAGAAATCATGGTTGGAAGTACTGCGAAAAGGCATGAGAACGCGACAAACTTCACGAAAGAAAACGGCCCGCTTGCAATCATGATCCAAATTTTACATACATATCCCACCACCCCACGCAACCCGAACAATTACTTATGTATTCTCACAAGAGGACGTTGATTGGAGATCGACCTTATGCGCAACACCCTCGCCGCTGCACTCACTCTTTGCCTCTTCGCCGTTCCGGCCTTCGCCAAAGCGAAAAATGAAGTTGTCGTTTCCCTCAAAACCAGTACAGGCGAAGACGCCGGCACCGCCACCTTCCAGCAGGAGAAGAGCAAGCTGTCCGTCAAGCTCGAGCTCAAGAATCTCCCCGTCGGCGAGCATGCCGTGCACATCCACGCCAAGGCGCTCTGCGAAGGCCCGGACTTCAAGACCGCAGGCGGCCACTTCAACCCCGAAAACAAGCAGCACGGCACTCTCAATCCGATGGGACATCATGCGGGCGACCTTCCCCAGAACGTCTCGATTGGTGAAGGCCACGTAGGCCACGCCAGCTTCAAGCTCGACTACCTCTCACTTGACCCCGCCTCCCCAAATAGCATCGGCGGCACGGCCATCGTCGTCCACGAGAAGCCGGACGACATGAAGACCGACCCCACCGGCAACGCCGGCAACCGCATCGCCTGTGGCGTCATCACCGCGCCAGCCCCATAACACAAACGTTTTGATAACCATTGAACCAACCGGAACGCCCATGCGTACTAGCAAACATGGGCGTTCTGCACATGGCGATTCCGATTTCAGCAGCGGGCAGGCTTGCCAGCCGTAAGCCCGCGCCGCGGCACCTCTCTCGGCCCGTAACTCATACTGGAACCACGCCGCAGATCCTCCAACAAATCAATCCGGTCCCCCCCGTCTCACGCGGTACACTTCCCCTACCGGCAAAACCGCTAGAGGCAAAGTTGGAGCGCACCCCAGAACAGGAAGCAGCAAACGAAGCACTCGCCAAGCTGGTACGCCAGTGCATGGCGGGCGATTCGCAGGCGTGGCAGCAGCTTGTCGTCTCACAGCACCGCCGCATCTACGCCATCTGCTACCGTTTTACCGGCTCCGGTACCGACGCTGAAGACCTCACTCAGGAGGTCTTCCTCAAGCTCTACAAGAACCTCGCCAGCTTCGACACCCAGAAGGGCAGCTTCCAGACCTGGATCACCACCCTAGCCCGCAACCTCCTGGTGGACCACTTTCGACGCACCCGCCTCGACCGCGCGAGCGACTCCCTGGACGCCACCTTTGACGGCGAAGAGGACGGCCCCACCATGGCTGACCGCCTCGCCGATCCCCGGCCTTCCCAGGAGCACCATGTCGCCGGCCTGGAGCTCAAGGTCCGCGTCCAGCATGCGCTTAAGCAACTCTCCCCGGAGCTCCGCGAAGCAGTTATTCTTCGCGATCTCGAGGATATGGATTACAAAGAGATATCCCAGGTTCTTCGCATACCCGAAGGAACGGTAAAAAGCCGCATTAGCCGCGGCCGCGGGGAACTTGCAAGGCTTTTGCAACGTATAGAAAGACAAGTAATGTAGGCGCTAGAAAGACAGGTGATGTAAGTGGCAGACTTCAACCAATTCGGTAGCGTAAAGCCCAGCCAGGGCAGCGACCCGCAACACTGTGCGCAGTGTGAAGCGATGCTCTCCGACGCACTCGACGGCACCCTCTCCGCCGCGGATCAGGCAACCTTCGATCTCCATTTGGTGGGTTGCCCCAGTTGCGCCACTATGCTGTCCGACGCGCAACGCGGAGCCGCCTGGATGGAGATGCTGAAGTCTCCCCGGCCGGAGCCGCCCACCACCCTCCTCGAACGAATCATCGCCCAGACCAGCGGCCAAGCCGCCAACGAAGCCAAACCAGCCATCGTCCTCGGCAGCAACGACCGTCTCCGAACCCCCAACAACCTGCCCATCAACCCCAGCCTGATCTCAGGGGCCGCCCAGCCGGCCTTTGCCTCCGCCAAGGTCATTCCCTTCCGCACCCGTCTCAGCCAGGGCTTCCGTTCTATCGGCCAGACCATGCTGCAGCCGCGTCTTGCGATGACCGCTGCCATGGCCTTCTTTTCCATCGCCCTTACCCTGAATCTCACAGGTGTTCGCCTCGGTGAGCTTCGCGCCAGCGACTTCAAACCATCCAGCATCATGCGTAGCGCGTATGAAGCCAAGGCGAAGGTCGTCCGCTACTCCGACAACCTTCGCGTCGTCTACGAACTCGAATCCCGCGTCCGTGACCTGCAAAACTCCTCGGACGAGAACGGATCCAACAACAACGCTACTCCTGCTCCACAAAACGAGCCCGCCACTCAGAAACCCAATGGCGGCCAGCAGCCCGAAGATCGGAACCCCGGCCCCAAGAAGCCAGACCAGAAACAGACCAAGCCCAACCCCGGCTCCAGCCGCCGCGAGATCCCCCGCGGCAGCATCCAGTTGGTCGAGTCTGTTCGCCCCCAGGCCCCTCCCCCCTTCGCCACTCAAGGTTTTGTTGTCCTTACTCCCAAGCAAGAAGGGGGATTGGTATGACCTGCTCAAACCATCCTGATCGTGAACATGTTGCGTTTTGCCAGAACTGCGGCAAGCCACTCTGCCAGGAGTGCACCCGCGTCGTCGGCTCTGCTGTCTTCTGTGAATCCTGCCTCGCCGCCAAACTCGCCGGAACTACACCACCTCCTGCCGGTGGCTCCTATACGTACGCGGGAGGCGACAGTAACTTCAACTACACCGTCTCCGGTGCCATCCCGCCTTCGCCACCTCCTTCGCTCCCGGGCGAACCCAACCCCGGCCTCGCCGCTCTGCTCGGCTTCATCCCCGGCGTCGGCGCCATGTACAACGGCCAATACGCCAAAGGCGTCGTCCATCTCATCGTCTTCGCCATCCTCGTCAGCCTCGCCAACGAAAACGGTATCTTTGGCCTCTTCATCGCCGGTTGGGTCTTCTATCAGGTCATCGAGGCGCACCACACCGCTCGTGCCCGCCGCGACGGCACTCCGCTCCCTAACCCATTCGGTCTCAACGACCTCGGCGAGCGCCTCGGCTTCGGCAAAGCATGGCCCGGCACGCCCGGCGCCAACACCCAGCAGAATGTCGCTCCCGACGCCGCCGCTGGCTCCTACACCCCGCCACCCTCCGGCTATCCGCCACAGTCTCAACCCGGCACCGCAAGCTGGGGAGTCCCCTGGGACAACTACAACTACGTTCCACCCGTCCCTCCCATTCCTCCCTACGGAGCTCCCGGCTATCCCGTGGATCCCGCTCTTGTACCCTCCGCGCGTAACCGTTTTCCCGCCGGAGCCATCTGGCTCATCGGACTCGGCTGTCTCTTTCTGCATCGGCAACGCTGGCCTGTTTCACACCTTTCCCGTCCACCGGCTCGTTCCCTTCCTCCTCATCGGCTTCGGCGTCTGGATCTTCGTCCGCAGGATGACCGACACCGGCACCGGCATCGCGGACGACGGCACCCCCGGCTATCAGTTCCGGCTCTTCCGTGCCCTACGTGGCTCCGTCTGGATCATTCTCGTTGGCGTCCTCTTTCTGCTGGACTCGTTCAACATCCTCTCCTGGGGCCACAGCTGGCCGGTCTTCATCATCGTCGCCGGTCTGATGGCCATCTTCCAGCGCACCTCTTACAGCTCAGCCATGGCTACTCCGTACCCGTACCCCGCACCACCGCCGACCTCCCCGCCTCCACCGCAGGACACCGGCACCTCTATCGTTCCTTCCACTCAGCACGATCAGGAAGGGAGATAAGACCATGGCAAACTATCCTCCGCCCTACCCACCCCCGGGTGCGCCCAGCGGCCCCCCCTACGGAAACGACTGGAAGTATCAGCGCCGTATGCTCAAAGACCAGGCCCGCGCCCAGCGCGACATGCTCCGGGCTCAGCGTGAAGCCTACCGCTACCAGGCCCGCAGCCTTCGCCGCAGCTCCATCCTCGGCCCCCTGGTACTCATCACCATCGGCATCATCTTTCTGTTGATCCAGACCGGCCACATGCAGGCCTATCGCTTCTGGGAGTGGTACGGCAGATTCTGGCCGCTTCTCCTCGTCGGTGCAGGCGTCATCATGCTTCTCGAGTGGGCCTACGACCAGTACACCCAGTCCGACTCCACTCAGCCACGTTATCGCCGCCGTATTGGCGGAGGCGTCTTTACCCTCCTCGTCCTTCTCGGCATCACTGGCCTCGTCTTTAGCGGGATTCGCGACGGCGGCCACACCAGGCTCTTCAACGGCCTCAACATCAATCAGGACAACATCGACGAGTTCCTCGGCGACAAGCACGAGAGCGATCAGTCCGTAGTCCAGGCCTTCCCAGCCGGCGCCAGCCTCTCCGTGAATAACCCCCGCGGCGATGTCACCATCTCAGGCACCAGCGATGACAACCAGATCCACGTCGCTGTCCACAAAGAGGTCTACACTCGCTCCGACGCCGACGCCGATACCAAGGCTCAGCGTCTCAACCCCACCTTCAACGTCAACGGCAACAGCGTCAGCCTCTCCGTGCCCGCAATGGAAGGCGCTCGTGCCGACCTCACCATCACGGTGCCCGCGACCGCCTCGCCCACCGTCACCGCCAACCACGGCGACGTCAAAATCAGCGGCATCAAGGCCACCGTCATGGTCACCGCCAACCACGGCGACATCGAGCTCAGCGCCATCACTGGCCCCATCTCCACGCGCATCAATAACGGAGACTCGTCCTTCTCCGCCCACAGCATCACCGGCGCGCTCACCCTCGAAGGACGCGGTCGCGACACCACCCTCTCCGATCTCAGCGGTCCCGTCACCATGACCGGCGAGTTCTTCGGCGACACCCACCTCGAGCACATCCGCGGCCCCATCAAATTTCACACCAGCCGTACCGACTTCCAGCTCGCCCGCCTCGACGGCGACGTCTCGATCAGCAACAACTCCGACCTCTCCGCCACCGACGCCCTCGGCCCCGTCACCCTCACCACCCGCAATCGCAACATTACCCTCGAACGCATCGGAGGCGACGTCTCCGTCACCAACCGCAACGGCCCCGTCGAGGTCACGAGCGCACCTCCACTCAGCAACGTCACCGTCGAAAACCGGAACGGCTCCGTCACCATCACCGTGCCCGAGCAGTCCACCTTCGCCTACCAGTTCGACGCCACCAATGGAAGCATCGAGAGCGAGTTCCCCGACATCAAGGCAACCGACGAGGACAGCCGCAAAAACAACGTCAGCGGCACCATCGGCAAAGGCGGACCACTCCTGCGCGTCACCACCAGCCAGGGTGACGTCTCGCTGAAGAAAGCCAGCCTCCTGCCGTTGCCTCCCATCCCGCCCGCACCGCCAAAACTCACCGCGCTCCCTCCGGACGCAAAGCAAGCGATACGTGAGGCGAACGCGGCCGCAAGAGAAGCCGAGAAGGAAGCGGCAGCAGCAACAAGGGAAGCCGAGAAGGAAGCAAGAGAAGCAGCCAGGGAAGCGAAGAAGCAAAGCAAGTCTCCCGACCAGTAACTCTTCCAGATGTCCAGGCCCCGTCCCCCAGAGACGGGGCTTTTCTTTGCCTTCGCTGTCTCTCGATGGGCCGACACCCGATTCGTACTCCCTCCACGCCTCCGAATCCTCTACTATTGGCACAATCGACGGTCTGAAAAAGGAGAAATGCATGGGGCTTGTTTCAAAGATCACAGCCAGGACTCTGATCGCGATCTCCCTCGCCGTAACTTCGGCACAAATCACCACGGCCCAACCCGCAATACCCTCCACATTTAAGGAGCAGATGGTCCACAGCCCCGCGGGCGCAGACATCTTCGTTCGCTTTGCAGGCACTGGCCCCGTGGTGGTTCTCATCCACGGTTACGCCGAGACCAGTGACTCCTGGGCGCCCCTCGCCACAGAACTCGTCAAGAGCTACACCGTCATCGTGCCCGACCTGCGCGGCATCGGAAAGTCCTCCCGCCCGGCCGGTGGCTACGACAAGAAGACTCAGGCCGCCGACATTCGCGCCGTCGTCACCACTCTCGGCTTCGACCGCACCTTCGTCGTCTCGCACGACATCGGCATCATGGTCGCCTACGCCTACGCCTCGCTCTACCCCGACAAGGTCGAACGCCTCGTCGTCATGGACGCTCCCCTTCCCGGCATCGCACCCTGGGACGACATCGTGAAGGACCACAAGCTCTGGCACTTCTCCTTCTGGGGCCCCGATGAGGAGCGACTCGTGCAAGGACGCGAGCGCATCTACCTCGACCGCATCTGGAACGACTTCAGCGCCAGCCCCAGCCAACCCGACGACCTGACACGCAAGTTCTACGCCGCCCAGTACGCCAAGCCCGGAGCCATGCGCGCCGGCTTCGCCCACTTCAAGGCCTTCTCGCAGGACGTGGAAGACAACAAGGTCTTCCAACAAACCAAACTCACCATGCCCGTCCTCGCCGTCGGCGGAGGCAAAGTCCTTCGGCGCAACCCAGGCCGTCGTCATGCGTAACGTCGCCGTCAACGTACGCGAAGCCGTCGTTCCAAACTCCGGCCACTGGCTTATGGAAGAAAGTCCGGCGTACACTGTTGCCCTCGTACGCGATTACCTGAAAGATCCAACCGCACTGACCCCGGGCCATTGAGTCGATTCCTCTTCATCGGACATACGCCATGCCCTCCTCAAAGACGACCCCCGTCCCACCAGACAAATTGGAGCTATACGAAAAACTAGTCAGCACCAATCCCAAAGTCACCCGCAAAGGCGCCGCGAACCCATACACATCCCTGAACGGCCACATGTTCTCGTACCTCGATCCCTCCGGTTCATTGGCCCTTCGCCTTCCCGCCGAAGAGAGAGAAAAGTTCCTCAAGAAGTACAAGACAACGCTCCCCGAGGCGTACGGCGTAGTCATGAAGGAATACGTAACCGTCCCCGACAATCTATTGAAGGACACAAAAAAGCTGCAGCCCTATTTCCAGTTGAGCTACGAATACATCGAGACGTTGAAGCCGAAACCAACAGCAAGGAAGCGGGCGTAACCCTCAGCCAACCTTGACACCGATAGAATCACTGATATAACTTTCAACGATTCCATTCAGACGTCCCGCGCTGAAATGGTGCTCCCCGGGCCCTTCACTTACCTTCTGACACGCTCACTCGCTTCGGAACACTCCCCCCGAAGGAGATTCCTGCGTCTTTGGCCAACAGACTTCACTCCCGAGGTTACGCATGGCTACGAACACAGTAACGAACTGGTTTGGCAACATCGTCTCGCATCCCGCCGTAATCGTTGAAGCGAACTCCGTCGACGATATCGTCGCAGTCATGAAAGACCCGGTGAAATACCCTTCGCCGGTTCGTGCCGTCGGCTCCAACCACTCCACAGCCCCGTGCGGTGTCGCTGACGCCGGAACGCTCATCAAGATGAAGATGAACAAGATCCTGAATATCGGGCCGGACACCCTCACCGTGCAGGCCGACGCAGTCCATCTTGATATGGCCAAGGCCCTCGAGGCAAAGCAGCTGCAGTTCTACGTCAACACGGAGATCGGTAGTCTCTCCGCCGGCAGCGCCGCCTGCGCTGGAACAAAAGATGCTTCCTTCCCCGGCGAGTACGGTCAGGTCGGCTCTTACGTCATCGGAGTGAAGATGGTGCTCCCCAACGGCGACCTGCTCGAGGTCACCGAAGCCGCCCAACCGGACCTGATGCAGAAGATCCGATCAAGCTACGGCCTGTTCGGAATCATCTACGAGGTGACCTACAAGATCCGCCCTCTCACGCCAATGCATGTGCATCACAAGAGCTACAGCCTGCAAGAATTTCTCGCAGCGTTGCCCGAACTCAAGGCGCTCAACTACTCGATCATGTACTACATGTTTCCCTTCTCGAACAAGGTCACCGTCGAATTCCGCAAGTACAATCCAGGCGCCACCGGCGAACCGAATCGCACCGCGTGGCCGCTACGAAACTTCGTCTGGGGCTCCGCCGGTCCAAAGCTCGCAGCCCATGTTCAGGAGACCGTTCTCCATCCCATCCATTCGCTACGGCATCATCGACTCGTTCAACGCCGGATGGCGCCTGCAGCTCGAAAACATCGTCACCGCTGACTACACCATCCCCGGCGACCAGATCATTCACTATCCTCCCGTCTCCGACGAGAGCCGCTACACCTTCAGCCTCTTCGCCTTTGCCGAAGACGAGTTTCCCCAGGCCATCACCGACTTCTTCAAGTTCTGCAACGACTACTACGCGCAGAAGGGATACCGTTCTGACCTCCTGTACGTGGGCTATCGCATCGCGCAGGACCAGAAAGCCCTCCTCTCCTACTCGTACGACGGAACCGTAATGACGATCGACCCCGTTTCAACGGCCAACCCCGGATGGTTTGAATACCTCGACGTCTACAACCAGTTCTGCAGCGATCGAAACGGAAAGCCATTGCTCAACCAGACTCCAGGCCTGACCCCGGCCATTCTCCAGAAGGCCTTCGGACCCCGCTTGAAGGAGTTCGCAAGTCTTCGCCAGCAGTACGATCCTCAAGACCGACTACTGAACGACTACTTCCGCACCCTGCTGGCATAGTCTCTGACATCTCCAACGCATGTCCGTTGCCGGACATCAATTCTCAGCAGTGGACACCAGGTCCTCTCAGAAACTCCAGTGCGTATTGATAACACGGCCCTTCCTGATCTCAGGCAGTGGCTGAGAAATTGCATCTCCTTCAGTGAACGGAGGCGCACAATGATGACATTGATGCAAAACCTGAAATTTGCATTCAGGCTCTTACGTAAGAGTCCTGGCTTCGCCTTCGTCGCAGTCGTCATCATGGCCCTGGGAATCGGGGCGAACACCGCGATCTTCAGCGTCGTTCACGCGGTCCTGCTGGAGCCGCTGCCATTCCATGATGCCGACCGCTTAGTGCAGGTCTGGCACGTTCCTCCACAGACAAGCTTCCCCGGCATGACGCGCTTTGCCGTCTCGGCGGCGAACTTCCTCGATTGGCAAAAACAGAATGATGTCTTCGAGCAAATGGCTCTCTACGGCGGAAGGGGGTTTGACATCACCGGGGCTGGAAAACCCGAGTCGATCCGCGCAGGCGCCGTAACCTCCGACTTTTTTTCCGTCCTTGGCGTCGAGCCTCTTCACGGGCGTGTCTTTCTGCCCGAAGAAGATCGCCCCGGCAGCAACCATGAAGTGATTCTCAGCTACAAACTCTGGCAGTCGCGTTACGCCTCAGATCCCAACGTAATTGGCAAATCCATCAATCTCGACGGGGACCCCTACGTGATCGTCGGCGTGATGGGGCCCAAGATGGTCAAGCCCGGATTCGCCCAGATTTGGACCCCTCTCGGGCTTACCAGCCAAGAGGCGGCTATACGCGGCAACCATAATTTCCTCTCCGTCGCCCGACTCAAGCCGGGAGTAACTCTTCCCGAAGCACAGGCTGCGATGAACACCATCTCGCAACGTCTCGAGAAGACATATCCCGAGGATGACAAGGGCTGGGGCGCGATCGTCAACTCGATGCGCGAAGAGACAGTCGGCGATGTCCGTCCAGCTCTGCTCATGATGTTCGGAGCCGTAGCCTTCGTGCTTCTAATCGCCTGCGCGAACGTTGCCAACCTCGTCCTCGCGCGTACGTTTGCCCGTCGCAAAGAGATCGCCATCCGCTCCGCATTAGGCGCGACCCGCTCTCGCGTTGTTCAACAGCTGCTCAGCGAATCCCTGATCATCTCCGTATGCGGAGGCGCGCTCGGCCTTCTCGTCGCTCACTTTGGCATTCAGCTGCTGCTCAAGTTCTTCGCCGACAAGTTGCCCCGCATGGGCGAGATCGGCCTTGACGGTTCCGTGCTCGTCTTCACCTTTGCACTCTCCATCGCCACCGGCGTCCTCTCCGGCATCCTGCCCGCCCTGGGCATGACAAAGGGAGACGTAAACGATGCTCTGAAGCAAGGCCTCGGCCGGACAGATTCAGACAGCGGCAGCAGCAAGACACGCTCGGCTCTCGTCGTCATCGAAGTCGCACTCTCTCTCGTCCTCCTCATTGGGGCCGGACTCATGATCCGCAGCCTCTGGAAGCTGCAAACCATCGACCCCGGCTTTGACGAACACAACGTCCTCACACTCTCCGTGATGGTGCCCAAACGTCAATTCACCGATCCCACTCAGGAGTCGCAATACTTCGACGAGGTGCTTCAGCGCATCCGCTCTCTGCCCGGAGTTGAGTCCGCCGGAGCAGTAGACAACCTGCCTCTGACCGGTGGCTCCAACCAGCCTGTTGCGGTCGCAGGCCGTCCCTTCGTCGCGATGTCCGAACAGCCCGAGGTCTCCGTCCGTGTCGCAACACCCGGATACATCCAGACCATGCACATCCCTCTCCTGCAGGGACGGAACATCAGCGCCGACGACACCGCCGATTCAGCGCCCGTCGTCGTCATCAGCCAATCCATGGCGAAACAGTTGTGGCCCAACGAAAGCCCCATCGGGCAACATCTCAAACTCTCCTTCTATCCCGAGACAGATCACCAGATCGTCGGAGTCGTAGGCGATGTAAAGCAAACGGGCCTCGACAGCTCCTCCGGAATCGCAACGCTCTACTGGCCACTCGCACAGGTCAAAGGCTCCTCGATGGCTCCCTGGCGAGCCCGCCCTCTGTCCCTCGCCGTCCGTACCACAACTCCTCCCGAGACTCTCGCCACCGCGGTAACTGGCGCCATCAGCCAGGTGAACAAGGACATCCCTGTAGACAACGTCATGACGCTGGAAGACTTTGTCGGCGAAACCCTGACACAGCACAGCTTCAACATGCAGTTGCTCACGATCTTCGGTCTGCTCGCCCTTGTCCTCTGCGCCATAGGCATCTACAGCGTGCTTGCGTATTCAGTGAAACGCCGCATGAGAGAGATCGGTCTGCGCATCGCCTTCGGAGCATCGCTGCGCGACGTCGTGCGCCTGATCATCGTTCAAGGCATGAAGCCAACGCTCGCGGGAATCGCCATCGGCCTGATAGCAGCCTTCTCCCTGGGCCGCGTTGCCGCCAGCGTAATCTACGGAGTCACCACCCATGACCTCGCAACCTTCCTCGCCGTAACCATGCTGCTCATTCTTGTATCGTTCGGAGCCAGCCTGATTCCCGCACTCCGCGCCACTCGCGTTGATCCCCTCGCCGTCCTTCGCGAAGAATAAGAAGTCCGACAGCCGGATTAAAACTGCCTTAGTCGGCAGGTGTCGCGTTCATCAGCTCTTGCACCCGCATCATGCTTTGTTGGCCTACCTGAACGAAGCCTTTGCGCGGCGTGTCGATGTCATACGTCAACGCCAGGGCGGCTGCCAACGCAATCTGCAGCAATCCTCGCAGGACGTACGATCGTGACCGCATATCGACGGCGAGCAGAACACAGGCCATCATCCCAAGCAGAAGCAATATCGCCCACGACAGAGCCGGAATTCTGTTTTCGGATGCGGCTGTTCTCATCTCCGTAGTCTCAAGACCCTCGCTTAGCGCAGCCATAAACTGCAGCGTCCCGGGATCGCGACGTACCATCGACTCATCGTTCGCCAGATACCACATGCGGCTCCCCAGCTGAGCGCTCTCGCGTAGAGCCCCTTCGTACCCGTGTCCCTCCGGTCCCTCGTCGAAAAATCGGAGTCGCACTGGAAGATATTGGCGGAGAAGGGAGCGTTCCACGCTACGAACAGGTTCCGGCAAAAATGAAGTTCGGAGCCAGAGGGTTTTGAGATCACCCGCTTCTGCAATCTCCAGATGCCTCCGCTCCTCAAAGCGCGAGTTCGCCATGGAAAACGTAAAGCCCAGCAACACCCCAAACAACCCAAGCGACGCCCCAAGAAGTGCCTTGACCGACAACTCTTCGGTTTCCACCTGCGAACTCTTCGAAGACCGAAGCCACAAACCGAAAAGCGCCCCGGCAGAGAACAGCGTAAACGTGACGAAGAAGAAAGGAATCGGGTGGATGCTGAACATTGCGGTAGTGTAGCGGAAACTCAAAATGCCAATGAAAAATACTTACCCCTAATGCCCAACCATCATCCCAACAGAGACCTGCCTGTTGTCTTTGTTGAAGAAGAAAAGGCCACCCTCTCGAGTGGCCATTCTGGTTATCGATTCAAGGCGGCGAGAAGGCACCCAACGACGAGTACAACAACAGCCAGGACGCCCACATATGAATCGGAAGGAAGAAGAGGACCACCTTTATTTCGTTGCATGACCCGCCACCCGAGGTAGGTGGCGATTCCAGCGAAGACGATACCGATAAGGGAGAGAGGCATAGACCGACTCCGAATAAATGCTCTCTCAGCTTGACGCGGCAAAGCGCAGAAATCAAGCGTGAGCGATCCATCGCATTCGCGAGTCCCCTTCATCGTTCGCTGACGCCCGACGTTAGTGGACGAGTTCGGCGTTAGCAGCGGTAAGAGTAATGGTGTTGTCGCCCGCCGAGAGATTGGTGGGAATATCCCAAATCATGGAACCGTTTGGGGTGCGGACGAGGGCGAAGAGGAAGTAAGCGCCGGTGGCGGCTGTAGCTGAGAGAGTGGCTTTGCCGGCGCTGTCGAGCTTTGCGGCGGTGACGTAATAGCGATTAAGGCCCGTCATGACAGGACCGCAATCCATGGAGCGGCAGGCCGTGCCCAGCGTCTGCATGGCTGTGCCAGGTGTGGAGTTGGGTGGGACAGGGACGCCGAGCTTGCGCAGAACATCGTCTATACGCTCGCGCATGATGTAGATGGACTGGCCCGCCATTGGGTTGGTGCCGGACGGAAACGTTGAGGTGATGACGACGCGCATCGCAGCCCGGGTTGAGGTTGGGGCTGGAGATGATGTGGGAGCCGGTGTCGGCGCCGATGTAGAAGCGGGGCTGATGGATGCGGGAATAGTGCTCGGCGCTGGCGTTGCAGGAGAGTCGGGCGGCGGGATGGCGGCGGTGTTGGCAGCAACGGAGGTGGAAGAGTTGGCGGAGGCGGGAGTGAGGGTGGCGACAGCGCATTGTTGGGAGCTCGGTTTGTAGGTGACGTTATCGCCATTCATTCCGGAGACGAGGCGGCCGTTCACGGTAGTGGCTCCGGAGCCGCGGAGGGAGTTGTCGGGCGCGATGGCGAGGGTGAAGGGGCCGCCGCTATTGTTGACGTGGATGAGGAACTGGTTGGGAGCGTTTTCGACGGTGTAGGGCTGTTTGACGTGGGCCGGTCCGCAGTCGAGGGTGACTTTATCACCGCCGAAGTCGAGTATGAGGCCAGAGGAGCTGGTGTATTTGCCGACCATGCGGAGGCCGGGCTCGGATACGGGTGCAATGGTGCCCAACATTCCGGTGAGCATGCCGATCATACCGCCGGCTTGCGCATCTGACGCTGAAGCGGGCGGGTTGGGGGGCGGTGGGGCGAGGGTGGCGATGGTGCAGCGCTCCATCTTGGGAGCGTAGTCGGGGACCTGGGTAGTGGTCTGGCAGGGTCCGTTGCATTGGTCGGGCGCGGCACGATAGCCATTGATCATTTGCGTGGTGGTGACGGTGTGGTAGCCGATGATGATGCGGCCTTTGACATCGACGGGGCCGGGGCCGGCGAGGGCGCCGTCGGGACGCATGGAGAGCTGGATGGGGCGGGGCTCGTTCTGGATGACGATTCCGAGGGAGGTTGGGGATTTGTGGATGGTGTATGCGTGGCCATCTGCGACTAGCTTGCCGCAGTCCTGAATGGCGGCGGAGTCGGTGTCGAAGCTGATGGCGGCGAGGGTATTGGGGTTGTGATAGAGGCCGCTGAGGACAACTCCGGTTCGAGCGGGGCCGGTGAGCTCTTTCATGGTGTCGGCGCCGAAGCCGACCATGTCCATGAGGCCACCGACGAAACTTTTGCCTACGCAGGCGGTGGTGTCTCCGCCGAGTTCGAGGCAGCGGCGGGTGGCAACGGCAGTGGGGTCGTTGGAGAGGCCGCTGGCGCTGGCCTGCTGTGCGGCGACATCCTTCTGATACTGCGCCTGCTCCTTCGCAATGTGGGCCTGCTGCGTAGCGCCGAGCCCGGCCTCGGCGCCTTTGTATGCGGCTGCGGATTGCGGGCCGATGAGGCGTTTCGACCAGTCTTTATAGAAGTCGGAGTTCATCTCGTACTGGCCGTGGAGGCGCTCGAAGGCGGCGGCTTCGGCGGGGGTGTGGGTCTTGGCGTAGTCCTGCGAGATCTGGTACGCGGCGAGGCGGTAGGCGGTCATGACCCGCGTCTCTCCGGGTGTGTAAGGGCCGCGGTAGTCACGGTTGAGCTTGATGCGGTCGACGTACGTGTAGAGGTAGGTGAAGACAGCAACCTGGCGCGCGAGCGAGTCGGTGGGGTCGGAGCCTTTGATCTCAGCTTTGACGCGCTCGACGGAGGGCAAGTCGGCGGTGTAGTCGGAACTGGCCGTTTGGGCCAATACGCCGCTGCATTGCAAGCACAGAACAGCCGAGAGAAGGACAAGGCGAAGGTGAAACGGGAATGGTGCCGTTAGGGAAGCCGAGACGTTCATGGATCACGCTCCCGATGCTGCCGCACGAATTGGCCCAATAGCAAGTTAGTGAGTGCAGGCTTGTGCGTCAAGCGCGAAGCATCCAATCCAGGACTGGATCTGTCACAGCAGCGCCGGCTCCATCAACGAACCAAACGATCAGCGCCCACGTAACTTCACCTGGACATTTATTTAGAGCGGACAACCAGGGCCGCCCGACGACCCGCACTCCCTCCACAGCTTTTCCCAATTCCAAATCCCGTTCACCACCTCGCTCGGCAGCGGGAATCCAAGCTGATGCGCGAGCATGACACACCTGCCCGCGATGGTGGGCTTCGTGCGCAAGCATGTAGCACAGCATCTCCACGCCAACCGGCCAAGGCGCAGCCCAGCCGTCTCTGCGAAACTTCTCGATGCCACCCCCAGAACCACCCAGCGCTTCAGCGAGCATCTCCGCGCAGCGAACTGCGCTCTCGGCCAAACCTGCGCGAGCCTCTTGCGGAGTGCAGTGGGCGCGGTTGAGCTGTCGCGGAATATTAAGGTGCGGAGCTGTAAGCCTCACCCACTTGGTGCGGACATTGTGCATATGCGTAAAGATCGCCGCAATGGTGCGAACGTTGCCGGGTGGTTTGGCTCTCCAGGCGGTCGCGTCAAGATGTTCGATAAGAACCTGGTTCATCCGATCATTGACGGCAAAGATCTGGACTGCGGCTCGGTCGAGTTGAGTGTGAACCTTGCGTTGACGCGTGCCCACGGCTCCTACTCCTTGACCAATGATACTTCGGGGCCTTCGCCCTACATGAAACTGTCCGGGAGATGACATGTCTCCCGGACATCGCGCAAAACGCAACGCGGCACTTCGATCAGTCAGCCACTTACTTAATCATCGTGTCCGTGCTGTAGTAGTCGGATCTCCCGCTGCCATCGGTAAAGTGAGTGAACGTTTCGATAATGAGGTTCTTTCCCTGCAGATGCCCGACGAGTATCACCTGAGAAAAAGAGAATCTGTACTGCGCGCTAAAAGCAACAGCTGGGCTGGAGCTAACGCTTGCTGCATACGCCAGGCCGGCTACACTTCCCCAGTCGCAAGGCGTCGGACTACAAGCGCCGAAAGCTTCTACTTTGATCCCACTACCGGCCGCTGCGATCACGACCTTGACGAGGTCCCGGGTCGACTGGTTGATGTTCTTCCATGTTCCTGCCAGCGGCGCCGAAACCACCGCGGCCGCTGTTGCGGCGCCCTCCACAATCTGCGCGGGTGTCATATATTCGTGTTTGGTGCTAACAGATGTGCTCATAAATGATTCTCCTTCGTGCTCTCGTTCAAGAGAGACGGAAGATTAGTGTTGCACTGCTCCGAATCGTTACAGCAGAAGACAACCTCATTAGCCCTTTGCTCGATCCGGTTGCAGTTCACCCTTTGCAATCAACAAAACGCCCTTCACATCGGAGATTTTTCTTCCTGCTGGACTCTGATACAGTTTTGGCCATGCGACGCCCCGTTGCCCCGCAAAATCTCAAGCGAAGAATTCTGAAAGATTCACTTCGCGAAAATGAGACACGCGACGCCGATTTTCGGCGCATCATTCGTTCGGTCCCGAAAGGGAAAGTCTCAACCTATGGCAAAGTCGCCGCGGCGGCAGGCTATCCGCTCTATCACCGAGCAGTAGCACGCTTACTTCGCCGGGACATGCTTCTACCTTGGCAACGCATCGTAGGTGCGGGCGGCGAGATCAAGCTTAGAGGTGAAGCAGCCGCGGAACAGCGCTTCCGACTCAGCCTCGAGGGAGTAAAGTTTCGAGGCAAGCGCGTCAATATGGAAATCTACGAACACACCCTTCGCAGTTGGGAATCGCACGACTAACGCTTGGCGATCACTCCAGGGATGGCGTCCCCAAGCCGAGTGCGCCACTCGTATGGCCCAATGAGCTTGGCCGACTCCGCAACGCAATCACGATGAGGATGACGATAACAGCCTGAGGCAGCAGGATGATCAGCGACATCAATCTTGGATCCGGGCCCTGCTGCGGTAGTGAAATATTGAGCACCATCCAGGCCAGAAGCGCGCCGCACAAGATCTTGACTGTGGGTGCAACGGTTGCCGCCAGCAAAGTGAGAAGCCACAGCACGGGGATAACCGCATACGCCGGAAGGAATGGGCTACGCAGCGACGCCAATATCAGGATGGTCAACCACGCCAGCGGCTCCCCTTCGCGTTTCAGCGTCCGCCTCGCGACGATGATCGTTAGAGCCAGCACAACCAATGTGTAGATCCAGCCGACGATCTTCATTGCCCCAAACGACGCGCCAGTAACGCCGAACAGCTGAAGTTTGAATGCCATGCCGGGGACAGAATAATTCTTCGCAACGGCCCCCGGGTTGCGAAACGCAGGGAAAGATTCACCTGACAGTAGCCTCGGAAGATGGTCGAGGAATGCTTGATAAGGTGTCCATCCCGTGTCGAGCAGGGAGATCACTACCAACACGGCCATCAGACCGCTCGTCCAGGCAAGCGCCCGCCACTCGCGCCGCACCAGCAGATACAAGAGGAGCAGGCCGGGGAACAGCTTGCTCACTGTCGCGAACGCCAGCAGCGCGCCACCGGCCGCATAGTGACGCTGGGCGAGCAGCACCATCGCGATCATTGCGATCGAGAACACGATCGCCTGCAGATTGCCAATCTGCAACGTGCCGACCGTGAGATCGGAGGCCAACACCAGCGGAGCGAGCAGCAACGCGCGTGTGCCTGCCACGGGCCCCAGCATTCTCGCGACGACGACCAACCCGATGACCATCACCGCACCATTGAGCGCGAACCAGATCATGCGAAAGCGCAAAAACTCCGGTACTAGAATCGCCAGCGTCCGAGGCAGCAGCAGGAACGGTGGCGGATACTCGTAGGCGTCGATGTTGAACGATCCGATCGGCCGCGGTTTCCGCAGCTCCGTTGGACTCTCGGCCGGAAACGCATACAACTCGTAGGCATACACATTGGGCACCGTTGTCACCGAGCGAGCCGCCACGTAGTAAGCGGACAAGCAGGAGTGGCTGATTGTGAGGCCAGGCCCGCGCGAAGGACCAATGGCGTAGCCGACGGCCGCGGGATTGACGATGAACACACACAAGCGGGCCAGTTGAATCAGCGCAGCGACTGTCGCCAGCCCGGATATCACCTTTAATGCTCGGGATGACGACGCCTCATCGTCCAGTGGAACAATCGGATGTCGCCAGCAGAACCACGCGACGAATGCTGCAACGCCCACAGACACTATAGCGGCGATCACCGTGGACCACCCAAGGCTCATGGCCGCGGCGAACGCAAAGATCCCAAAAGCACAGGCGAGCGACAACGCTATCGACGCGCTCAGCAGGCTAGCGGTTGTGGTTCCGGCAAGCTCGGTAGTTTGGGCGGGCATGTGTACCCTTTCCAAAGCTTCCACGTGCGAGTTAGATTTTTGTCCGGGAGCCCAACTACGGGATTCGCCTAGTCTACTTACCTCTCAGACAAGCTGTCCACTGGCGAGTCCGGTCGAAGCAACAGGCAATAAAGAATCGGCAGGTGCGCTGTTCAAAAGCGAAGCGATGATCAGAATTCAGTTCATCAGCACCGTCAGGGGAGCGGCTCCGACAGATGGCGTCGAGTTGATCAGGAAGCGGTTGCCATCGGGGGAGACGGCATATTGGAACAGTACGATACGCGGTGCGATGATTCGCGTCTGGAAGAGGACGTGGGGAACGCCTGCCACCGGCTCGTCATGCGAGGTGTCGATCGTTACCGCCATAAGCTTTTTGTCCATGGTGATATAGAAGAGTTCTTTTCCATCCGCACGCCAGCGCGCTTGTGCGCCGCCATGATTGGATATCTGGATTCGCCTGCCGGGGCTGGGGAATCGGCCTACATACACTTCAGAACCCTCTCCAGAGCCCGACGACCCAAGTCCGGTGAAGGCGATCCATCTCCCATCGGGAGAAAACTGGGCTTCCGCACCCGTTGCGTAGGCTGTCTGCGAATGGTTCCTGAGGTCAAGAACGTCCAGGCTCCGGCGCCATACCGCTTCTGAAAATTCATGAAGACGAGAAAACGCCCATCCGCCGACCAGTCATTGGGAATCAGAAAATCGGACGCCGCCAGTCGCTCCAGTTTGCCGGAACCATCCGTAGCAGCAACGTCGATGGATTGAGAAGTTCTGGCATTATTGACTTCATAAGCCACCCTTTTGCCGTCAGGCGAGAGAACCGGAAATACTTCGGTCCCCCCATCCGAGACGCGGGTGCTTGTACCTCTGGCGAAATCGTAAATATGGATGTAGTGCTTGCCGTTGTGATCGTCGTCGGAGGAGACTGCGAGCAGAGCGCCATCGCGGGAGAGAGCAGGATCGCGATAGCCGGTTCTGGGTAGTTCTTCCAGTTCTTTACCGGAACGGTCAAACCATGCGAGCCGGGAGACGCTTTCAGTTGCCGACTGGAAGACGACCACACCGTTGTCCGAAACCGAGAATCCGGTACGGGAAAAGGCCGGGGCCTCTTCCAGTTCCTGTCGCGAGACAGCTTCCGGCCGACCCGTAAGCTGCAGCCGTTTGAGATCGAACGACTGCGCCATAAGGCTGCGGTCACGCACATAGTAGAGCCGCGAGGACGCGAACTGTGTGTTGCCGACGATCTCGGAAGAGATCAATTTGCTTTCCTGCGTACTGAGTGACCCGACATAGATTCCCTGCTTCTGAGCGGACTTCGAGCTCCCGAGAACTGAAATATAGAAAGTGGTCTCCATCCGGAAGAGCGGACGGCCAAAACGGTCGGCGTTGCCCTTCGTGACGAGCTGCGGTTCACCACCCGAGGCCGGTACCTTAAAAATTCCGATGTCGCCGCCGAGCCTGTTGCCCATCTGATATCCAGTGAAGATGATCGTGCCGCGATTGTTCCATGCCCCGCCAGCGCCGCCGGGTGCGTCGCACAGGATCTGGACGGCACCGCTGCTCGGATCAACGCTCTTCAGCTTGGACGCCTGGAAGAAGCCCACCTGACGACTATCCGGTGACCAGAATGGGAACGTGGCGCCTTCGGTACCAGTCAATTGCTGCGCAGCTCCAGCGGCCAGGGACCGGATCCACAAAGCGGTGCCACCATCCTGTGCGGCAGCCACGAAGGCGAGCCGCCGGCCGTCAGGCGAGATAGCGAAATTGTAGGGAACGAACGAAGTAGAGGGCGGCGGAAGTAAGGAAAGGCGAAGATGCCGACTCTCCGCCGACTGTATGCTGCGCCAATGGGCAACTCCGAACCAGGTCAACAGGGCGATACACAGAGCCGCCACTCCCCACGCAAATCTTTCCCGCAATTTTCCGCGATGACGCGGCGCCGGTTCAGACGCCTTTGTGAGGCCCACTCCTCCGGAGATCCACTTCAGCTCGCTCGACAAATCTCGCGCGCTTTGGATAGGTGTCTCGACAAAATCAGCCTCGCTCAGACCAATCGCCTTGTCGGTCGCTTGCAGATCTTCCGAGGCGATTTCAGAAACCTCAACCTTGCACATGAGCCGATATCCGACGGTGGCCACGGTTTCGATGAAACGTGGCTCGTTGCTGTCGTCGCCCAGCTGACGCCGCAGCAGCCAGATGCAGCGTGTAAGGGAACCCTCGGTAACGGCGGTATCGCCCCATACGGCGTTCAGCAGTTCTTCCTTCGAGATCAACTTTTGGGGGTTGTGCAGCAAGAGTAAGAGAACGCGAAACGCCTTCGGCTCGACCGCCAACACCTTGCCCGACTTGATCAGCGAGAACTCGTGCTCGCGAACCTCAACGTCGGCAAATCGGAAAACAAAGGACTTATTCCCGATCATAAATTCATAATCCGACCTAAGAAATTCCTGATCTCTATCGAGAAACTGATAAGCAGCCCATCAAGACCAAGGAGAACTATGCGCCCAGAGTGTCTTCAGCCAGACCGGCTGAGGAGCTCTCACAATGTCAAACTTCAAGCGGTTCGCTTCCTTCGTTCTTGCCGCAACCATCGTCCCGGCACTTCCCGCAGAACCGCATTGCCCCGGAAACGTTGCCAGTGTACCCCTCCACCGTCACAAACAGCCACCACATGATTGTTGCAATATCCGTCAACCACTCCGGCCCCTACAACTTTCTCTTGGATACCGGCACCCAGATGACGATGATCGCCCCCTCCTTAGCCGCTGAGCTTCATCTGAATACTCAGGGCTCGGCCGTGGTAGCGGGAGTCGGATTTCATGCAGCTGCTTCCGTCGCGCAACTCGACCTTCTCGAAGCTGGCTCCCATGCGGTCGCCAACCAAAAGGTGCTCGTGTTTGACATCAAGAATCCCGAGTCCATCGATCTTCACTATCGCGGTGTCCTCGGCGAGGACTTTCTAAGCCAATTCGACATGCTGATCGACAATGATCACAACCTGCTCTGTCTCGACGACTCATCTGCCATGGCCCCCGACGTAAAAGGATCGCATATCGCGCTGGCGGCACCAGCTCGGACGGCTGACGGCATGCCGGCGCTCAGGTCTCTCATCATCGCAGCTAGTCTATCGGACGGGACTCGGCCCGTTCGCCTGAAGCTCGACTCCGGCACGAACGTCTCTTTCCTCTTCAACACCGCTCAATATTTGCCGCTGGAATTACTACGATGGACCTCGACGCATGGGGGCGGTTTCGACGGAGCAGAACATCGGTATCTGACCGTGACTCCGCAGGACGTGCAGATCGGCTCACTCGAAATCTCCAGGGTTTCCTTCTTCACATTCGCAGACGCCAAGAAAGATTCCGGCCTAACGGGCGATGGGTTGCTCGCTACCGGACTCTTCCGGCGCGTCTTCATCTCCCACGCCCATCACTTTGTTGTCTTTGAGTCGTGGTAGGACGGCGTATTCGATGTTCGATCCGGGTGAATGAATGACGAGCCGTGATATCGCCAACCACCGGGAAGCCATTCAGGCAGTAAGGTGCGGTTTGCCCGTGATTCGCCAGGAACCCTGTGTTGGACCCGCAAGACCTTGCCACAAGCCGACATAGCGGGACTAATTGATCCTACGATCGTGTGTGCGACCCGCTCATTCCATGCTGCTTGAATGAGATGGCATCCTCTGCGACGGTTACGCACTCTGAATGAATGCACTGTCTATGGGTTGCGATTCCTGAACTGGAGGCATCCGATACAGTGCGGGCGGAGAACGACAAATGCGCGCTTCTACTGCTATGGTGCGACTGATTTTGCTTGGCTGTGTATTGATGGGGGTGTGTTCTTCGGCGTGGGCACGTTTCCAGCCGGTGAGCTGCAAGAACAGTTTCACCGAGCAGCAGGAGATCACCGAAGGCGGCAAGGTGGCGGCGCAGGTGTATCAGCAGATGCCGGTGCTGCCGGATAGTGCGCCGGTGTCGCAGTACGTGCGACAGCTTGGGGCGAGGCTGGTGAGTTATGCGCCGGGGTACAAGTGGCCGTATAACTTTCACGTCGTGGCGAGTGAGGATGTCAATGCATTCGCACTACCCGGCGGGTCGATCTTCGTCAATCTCGGCACGATCCAGGCGGCTGAGACAGAGGCGCAGTTGGCAGGAGTGATAGCGCATGAGATCTCGCACGTGGTGATGAGGCACTCGACGTGCAACATTACAAAGCAGCAGACGTATGGGACGTTTGCCGGCCTCGGGCAGCTTGGGGCGGCAATTCTGCTGGGCAATGGCAAGCTGGGATCGGCTGTTGCCCAGGGAATCGGAATCGGCACAGGCATTGGATTTCTGAGGATGTCGCGTGATTACGAGAAGCAGGCGGACCTACTGGGTGCGGGGATTCTCTATGACGCCCGATACGATCCACGCGGGATGCCGCAGTTCTTTGAGGCGATTCAGGCGAAATATGGCGCGGGCGGGGCCCAGTTCCTGAGCGACCACCCCAATCCAGGCAACCGAACCGAGTATGTGAATGCGGAGATCGCCACCCTGCCGCCGCGTACGGGTGCGAAGGTGACTTCGCCAGAGTTTGCCAGGGTTCGTCAGCTGGCAATGAAGGAAAAAACCTATACCGCAAAGGAAGTGGAGGCTGGAGCGTGGAGACAGACGGGACACTATGCCGCTACGCCGGGTGGGCCGGCGCAGGTGATCAGTGCGCCGGCAGGTGTGCAGGGAGGCGCTGCAGTGCGGTTGAGCCGGAGTTCGCTGGGGCTTGACGATCGCCTGGTGTCTTATCAGGGGCGCAGGTTTTCCATGAGCTATCCAGCAGGTTGGCAGAAGGGCGAGGCGAAGGACGGCACCGTGGCATTTGTGCCACCGAACGGTGCCGGAGAGGCAGGAATTTCTTATGGGGTTCTGATCGATACTGTGAGGCCGCAGAATGGGGTATCGGATGAGGCTTCTTTGGCGCGCGCTACCACGGCGCTCGTCCAACAGCTAAGCCAGCAGAATGCCGGGTTGCAGCAGATAGGTCAGATCACATCGTTGAGTCTTGGGGGACAGGCTGCGAATGCAGTGGAACTGCGGGGGCGGTCTCCTGTGATGGAAGGTGGTTCGGCGCTAGAGGAACGGGATTGGCTGGTGACGATCGCTCGGCCAGACGGGGATTTGAATTACATGGTTTTTGTATCTCCGGAGGCTGATTTCGCCATCTTGAAGCCAGTCTATTCAGCGATGGCGCAGAGCTTTCGCGCACAGTAGTAGATCGCTATCGCAATATGCGCTTGCGGTCAGCGATGGGCACTGTGATGACGGGTTGTACCTGCCCCACAAGTATTCAGCACACCCCACGACGCCACTTCCACTGACGAATCACCTCTGGCCTAACCCGAAGCAGGCCCCCGGTCCCCGACTCCGGCATTCAATAACCGTGGCTCTCCTGGAGCACCCCACGAGCCACCACGTTCTCACCACATTTTCACCATCTTCCAACCACGTTTTATCCACGTTTTTCCCGTCGTCTTTTCGCTTCCTTGGACTTCAAACTCCTAAAAATACCGCCCATAAACCGCAACGAAACCCAAAACAACCGAAAAATCGCCACAACTCACCACAAATGCCGAATACTAGCTTTATCCACAGCCAAGTGGTCGGTCCTCTGCTATTGACTTTCGTCCTTTTCAGAAACGACTATCGAGGGAGATAGCCCGAGGGAGCAGGGTGCATGGGAACAGGAAAAAGCCCCATCCTCGAAAGGATGGGGCTTTGAGAATATGCCGGCGATCACCTAATCTCCCACACACTTACGCGTGCAGTACCATCGGCCCAACGAGGCTTAACTTCCGTGTTCGGGATGGGAACGGGTGTGACCCTCGTAGTAAACTCACCGGCAAACTTTTGAAATCTCGCTCGCGCGATCTTCCACAACTGAATAGATTGGGAGTAGACGTATCTACATTAGACTCAGGTATATAGCTTGATCATCAAGGTATAACTACAGGGCTTGTATTGAATGTTCTCAGAACAGTGGACTCGTAATTATTCCTACGATATCAATCTGCGCAGAGTAAATTCTATGGACAAGCCGAACGGGCGATTAGTACTGGTAAGCTACACGCATTACTGCGCTTCAACCTCCAGCCTATCAACCTGGTGGTCTTCCAGGGCCCTTCATTTCCCTTTTGGGTTGGGAGATCTCATCTTAGAGCGTGCTTCCCGCTTATATGCATTCAGCGGTTATCACAACCGAACTTCGCTACCCAGCCGTGCCCTTGGCAGGACAACTGGAACACAAGAGGTTCGTCCATCCCGGTCCTCTCGTACTAAGGACAGCCCTCTTCAAATCTCCTACGCCCACAGCAGATAGAGACCGAACTGTCTCGCGACGTTCTGAACCCAGCTCACGTACCACTTTAATCGGCGAACAGCCGAACCCTTGGAACCTTCTACAGCTCCAGGATGTGATGAGCCGACATCGAGGTGCCAAACCGAAGCGTCGATATGAACTCTTGGCTTCGATCAGCCTGTTATCCCCGGCGTACCTTTTATCCGTTGAGCGATGGCCCTTCCATACAGAACCACCGGATCACTAAGGCCTGCTTTCGCATCTGCTCGACTTGTAGGTCTCGCAGTTAACCACACTTATGCCTTTGCACTCGACGGTCGATTTCCAAACGACCTGAGTGTAGCTTCGCGCGCCTCCGTTACAATTTAGGAGGCGACCGCCCCAGTCAAACTACCCGTCTTACTATGTCCCTCTCCCGGATCACGGGAGGAGGTTAGAATCACAACAATCGCAGGGTGGTATCTCACCGTTGGCTCCACCGAACCCAAAAGTCCGGTATCAAAGCCTCCCACCTATCCTGCGCAGCAATTGCCGTAACTCATAGTAAAAGTATAGTAAAGGTGCACGGGGTCTTTTCGTCTAGCTGCGGGTAACCGGCATCTTCACCGGTACTACAAGTTCGCCGAGCAACTCGTTAAGACAGTCGAACGATCGTTACTCCATTCGTGCAGGTCGGAACTTACCCGACAAGGAATTTCGCTACCTTAGGACCGTTATAGTTACGGCCGCCGTTCACTGGGGCTTCAATTCAAAGCTTCGCCTTGCGGCTAACCTCTCCTTTTAACCTTCCAGCACCGGGCAGGAGTCAGCCCCTATACGTCGTTTTTGACTTTGCAGAGACCTGTGTTTTTGTTAAACAGTCGCCGTTCGCGTTTCACTGCGGCCCCTCTGGGCTTGCACCCTGAAGGGCGACCCTTCTCCCGAAGTTACGGGTCTAATTTGCCGAGTTCCTTAACAAGCTTTCACTCGAGCGCCTTTGGATATTCTCCTCGTCTACCTGTGTCGGTTTGTGGTACGGTTCCCAATCTCTCTCCTTAGAGGTTTTTCTTGGCAGCATGAAATCAGCAGCTTTCAGCCATTCGGCTTACTGCTTTGCGCCTCACTGTTAAGTCTCTCCGGATTTGCCTAGAGAAACCAGCTTACGCGCATCGAGCCCCATAGCCATAGGAGGCCCTGCTTATCCTTCTGCGTCACCCCATCGTGATAACGAAAAACTGGGAGGTCCGGAATATTAACCGGATTTCCATCGCTTACGCCTCTCGGCCTCAGCTTAGGGACCGCCTAACCCTGAGCGGATTAACCTTCCTCAGGAAACCTTAGACTTTCGGCGGGAAGGGTTCTCACCTTCCTTATCGCTACTTATGCCGGCAGGGTCTCTTCTGTAATGTCCACGTATCTTCCCAGTTACGCTTCATCCACGACAGAATGCTCTCCTACCACGCACACCTAAAAGATGTGCATCCGCTGCTTCGGTATACAGTTTTAGCCCCGTTGTATTGTCGGCACCGGACCGCTTGACCAGTGAGCTATTACGCTTTCTTTAAAGGATGGCTGCTTCTAAGCCAACCTCCTGGCTGTCTGAGCGTTCCGACTTCCTTTCCCACTTAACTGTAATTTTGGGACCTTAGCAGGCGGTCTGGACTGTTTTCCTCTCGACTGTGAAGCTTAGCCCCCACAGTCTGACTGCCAAGCTGGTTGTAATCGGCATTCGAAGTTTGATTGGATTCAGTAAGCCGGAAAGCCCCCTAGTCCATCCATGTCTCTACCACCGTTCCAAATCACTCGACGCTAGCCCTAAAGCTATTTCGGAGAGAACGAGCTATAACGAAATTTGATTAGCCTTTCACCCCTACCCTCAGCTCATCCGAGCTTTTTTCAACAAACACCGGTTCGGTCCTCCAGTGGGTGTTACCCCACCTTCAACCTGGCCAAGGGTAGATCATCTCGCTTCGCGTCTATTCCTGCCAACTTATCGCCCTATTCAGACTCGCTTTCGCTGCGGCTCGCTCACGCTTAACCTTGCTGACAAGAATAACTAGCCGGCTCATTATGCAATAGGCACGCGGTCAGACATTCCCTTGCGGGCATAGTCCTCCCACTGCTTGTAGGCACACGGTTTCAGGTACTTTTCACTCCCCTCAATGGGGTGCTTTTCGCCTTTCCCTCACGGTACTGGTTCACTATCGGTCAGAAACGAGTATTTAGCCTTACGGGATGGTCCCCGTGGATTCAAGCAGGGTTTCTCGTGCCCCGCCTTACTCAGGTACCTGCTTCGAGTCTGGATCGTTTTCGCCTACGGGTCTGTCACCCTCTTTGGATCTCCTTTCCAGAAGATTCAGCTAACAACCAGATTGGTAACTCTACTTTTGCAGGCCCTACAACCCCCGATACACCTTAATGCAACGGGTTTGGGCTGTTCCGATTTCGCTCGCCACTACTATCGGAATCGAGGTTTCTTTCTCCTCCTGGAGGTACTGAGATGGTTCACTTCCCTCCGTTCGCCTGTTCCCACCTATGAATTCAGTGGGACATACCTAGGTTTTGCCTAGGTGGGTTTCCCCATTCGGAAATCTCCGGATCAAAGCGTGTGTGCCGCTCCCCGAAGCTTATCGCAGCTTGCCGCGTCCTTCATCGCCTGTTTCTGCCAAGGCATCCACCGTGCGCCCTTAGTAGCTTGACCATAGAATTTACTCGCACGCAGCAGAGTGACAACCTCTGCAACATAGAGTCATCTACGTTTGATATTAGTCCACGCCTGTGTTCTACAACCTTCTATCTCAACGTACGAGATTCAGGCCGGTAACACGAAAATTATTCTAAAGACACTCAATACTGATTGACAGCTTTCTTCGGAAACTACCCGAAGACATGCTGCTCAGCCTTGTAGTTTATATTTACCCAATCTATTCAGTTGTCAAAAATCGTTGAGCGATTCGCATTACTGCGTAACCACTTCGCGCCCTCAGGCGGCTCGAGCATTCCTGCTCAAGGTTCAATCTCCACATACGCAGAGACTCAACCTCAAGCAGACATCGCTTGACTTACATATCGAACATGCCGATCGAGAAATTATGGTGGAGCTGAACGGGATCGAACCGTTGACCCCCTGCTTGCAAAGCAGGTGCTCTCCCAACTGAGCTACAGCCCCTTGATGGTCAGTATAACTAACCGTCGGGATAATGGTGGGCCTGGGTAGATTCGAACTACCGACCTCACCCTTATCAGGGGTGCGCTCTAACCAACTGAGCTACAGGCCCGAAGTAGCAGCCCTGCGCGCAGCTTCTAGCATTTAGCTAAAAGCTAACGGCTAGAAGCTACTAGCTGGTTTCTCTCGAAAGGTTTCGAGGACACAGTTGAACGTGCATAGCAGCTACGCCGCTATTGACCATCGGTGTTGAAAGATGAACAAGACTGCGTCTCGTTGCGAACGAAAAAGAGAAGGTTTAGTTCAGGCTCATCTGCAGTCACCGAAGTGCATGCAGATGGTACTTGGCAACATCACTATCAAGCTCAGCTCTGATCGCAAAACCAGGCTGCCTGCAATCGCAGGACGCTGAAGTGTGCCAAGACGTTCTCTCTTAGAAAGGAGGTGATCCAGCCGCAGGTTCTCCTACGGCTACCTTGTTACGACTTCACCCCAATCATGAATTACACCTTGGGCGGCTGCTTCCTTGCGGTTAGCGCACCGACTTCTAGTGCAACCCACTTTCGTGATGTGACGGGCGGTGTGTACAAGGCCCGGGAACGTATTCACCGTGGCATGCTGATCCACGATTACTAGCGATTCCAGCTTCATGGAGTCGAGTTGCAGACTCCAATCCGAACTGAGGCCGGCTTTTTCCGATTAGCTCCCCCTCGCGGGTTTGCAGCGGTTTGTACCGGCCATTGTAGCACGTGTGTAGCCCTGGACATAAAGGCCATGAGGACTTGACGTCATCCCCACCTTCCTCCCCGTTATCCGAGGCGGTTTCGTCAGAGTGCTCAACTAAATGGTAGCAACTGAAGATAAGGGTTGCGCTCGTTGCGGGACTTAACCCAACATCTCACGACACGAGCTGACGACAGCCATGCAGCACCTATATAGCGGTCTATTGCTAGACGCCGACGTTTCTGCCGGATTCCACTACATTTCGAGCCCAGGTAAGGTTCTTCGCGTTGCGTCGAATTAAACCACATGCTCCACCGCTTGTGCGGGCCCCCGTCAATTCCTTTGAGTTTCAGCCTTGCGACCGTACTCCCCAGGCGGATTGCTTATCGCGTTAGCTTCGGCACGGCAGGATTGGGTACCTGCCACACCAAGCAATCATCGTTTAGGGCTAGGACTACCAGGGTATCTAATCCTGTTTGCTCCCCTAGCTTTCGTGCATCAGCGTCAGTTATGGTCCAGTGAGCCGCTTTCGCCACAGGTGTTCCTTCCGATATCTACGCATTTCACCGCTACACCGGAAATTCCACTCACCTCTCCCATACTCAAGCCCGGCAGTTTCTGATGCAGACTATGGGTTGAGCCCATAGATTTCACATCAGACTTGCCAAACCGCCTACGCACCCTTTACGCCCAATAAATCCGAACAACGCTTGCCCCCCTCGTATTACCGCGGCTGCTGGCACGAAGTTAGCCGGGGCTTCTTCTATGGGTACCGTCATAATCTTCCCCATCGAAAGGAGTTTACATACCAAGATATTTCATCCTCCACGCGGCGTTGCTGCGTCAGGGTTTCCCCCATTGCGCAAAATTCCCCACTGCTGCCTCCCGTAGGAGTCTGGACCGTGTTTCAGTTCCAGTGTGTCCGTGCGCCCTCTCAGGCCGGATACCGATCATCGTCTTGGTGGGCCATTACCCCGCCAACTAACTAATCGGCCGCGAACTCCTCTCCAAGCGCATTGCTGCTTTGACTCGTAAGTGTTATGCGGTATTAGCTAAGATTTCTCTCAGTTATTCCCCACTCGGAGGTAGATAATTCACGTGTTACTCACCCGTGCGCCACTTTACTCAGGTATTGCTACCCTTTCTCGTGCGACTTGCATGTGTTAGGCACGCCGCCAGCGTTGATTCTGAGCCAGGATCAAACTCTCGTTTAATCTTGGTTTGCTTGCCGCACATCGACAGGGGTCGGTGCGGATCAAGCGCCCCCGGTGCTCGAAAACACCCGGAGGTTTATAACTAGTGAGAATGACTAAACCAAATTTCGTATCATCTCACGACTGGCACGTTCAACTATGTTGTCAAAGATCCGAACTGCATCCACCTAAGCGGGCAGCTTTGGATCAAGGACTAAATCGGCATAAGCCAGATTTGTGTCCTCGAACTTGATGCGCTGTTTATCGTCTGTATTTGCTGCTTACTTCGATCCCTCGTTCTACTTCTTTGCGGCCTGACTTTCAGCCTGTCGAGGATCACTTCAGCAACGAGTGACGTTTTAGCGAACTTTTCGAGATTATCAATCTTCATCTCGCTTGTCAATTTATTTTTTGCTTTTGTTTGAGTTTTTCTCACTCAATCAGAGGCTCAAAATTGACATCAATTCGCCCTGCGCAAATTCTCAAAACACCGTGACGCCCGGACGCGAGCGCGGAGCACTTAGCTCCTGATAAATCCTAAAATCGACTGCAGTGGCTTGGGTTTGGATTGCCGGTCGGCCCTCAGGCTCTAAACCGCGATCAAACGCTTGGACTGCGCTCCATCATCCCTTTACTATCTGCCCGGATGCTGCCAAGGCTAAGGTGAGAAGCAGTATTTCCTTGCTACTCACTTAGAGTACCGTGCTTTTCACTTATGTGCAAGCCGTACATCTCTTTGCGACTCTCTGAGAGTATCAGCGACTCCATCACTGCGCAACCTCAGGGCTGTTGATAACCGACGATTCCTGTAGAAAACCAGCCCAAAACCGACCATTTAGAATCAACCCACAATGGAAGCCGGTGAAGTCCAGGAGTTCTCCGCTCTCCTCGTCGCCTGACCTCGGTTTCTGCCTACCAAAAATAACCCTTGAACTTGACAAATCAAGCGAATAAAATTCTGCCCCGCGCTTACGGTGGCTTTGTCCGCGGCTCATTTCTCCCCGGTTTCGGTCCAGACGTAAACCTATTTGTTTGAATACTTTGTGCAAAATATGTAGGGGGGGGTTAACTAATTGGGATGCGAGTTGAGAAGTCGGGCAAGCGAGTAGGCAGCTGCGGCGGCGACTCCGCCAATAGTTATGGTCTGAAGCGCGCTGCGGAGCCAGCCCGTTCCCACCAGTTTTCCCTTTAAGGCTCCGAAGATCGCGAGCGCCAGCAACGTAATGACGACTGAAAGCTTCAGAGCCGTAAAGTTGTCGTGCACGAGCATGTAGGGAAGCAGAGGGATGAGGCCGCCGGCGATGTACGAGGAGGCGATGGTGAGTGCGGAGCGGTGAGCGCGATTGCGTGCGGGCTCTTCAAGGCCAAGCTCAAACCTCATCATGAAGTCGACCCATGCAGGCGGGTTTCGTTTGAGTGCATCGAGAACGGGTGCGGCACTGGCACGGTCGACAGAGTACTGTTCAAAGATCTCGTAAATCTCCTCTTCTTCATCGCGTGTGCGTTCGATGATCTCGCGCTCTTCGCGTCGTCGTTCGGACACGTAGTGTTCGGCATCACCGCGCGCCGCTAGATAGCCACCGAGGCCCATGGCGATCGAACCCGCAGCAATCTCTGCAAGACCGGCGAGTACAACAAGGTGGGAAGAAGAGACAGCGCCGGAAAGTCCGGCGGCAAGAGCGAACGGTACAGTGAGTCCATCCGACAAGCCGATGACGATATCGCGAACCGTTGCACTTGACTCGAAGTGTCCTTCGATGTGCGGGTCATGTGTGTGAGGCACGTGGGCTACATCCTGCATGGCGGTAGTGTAGTGCAGACAAGCGGCGCAGAGGTCCAGAGAAGTCCGTCAACAATGTGCAGGCTGTAAGTTTTATCAGTTGGTAGAGAGTCTTTCGTCCAAAGGGTACGTCTGTATCAGCACGGGTTTGCCCCGGGAAATACGCAAGGCGGGCGGTGCAAGATGAGACGGCAATCGGTCCAGGTTTGGGCAACAAAGTTGCTCCTGGCAACGGCAGTAGGAATGACCGCGCCCCTGACGGTTGCGGCCCAGGGCGGGCAGGACAATCCTCGTCCAGGTGAAACGGCGTTTGCCGGTGGACAGATGGTACGCGGCACCGTGACGGCCGTGACAGCGGACCAATTGACGGTGAAGACGGAGGCGGGCGACGTCTATCAAGTGGCCCTCTCCGCGAATACCCGCTTGAACAAGGAACGGCAGCCGGTCAAGGCAGCCGACATCAAGGTTGGCGACGGCGTAGGAGCGATGGGGGTGTTAGACCCCGCGACCAAAACCGTTCACGCGGTGTTTGTGGGTGTCATCGATGCGGAACAGGTGAAGAAGGCACGCGAGAACATGGGCAAAACCTATATCACCGGCAAGGTAACAGCGATCGATATGGATGCGCTGAAGCTGACCGTGAAGCGGCCGGACGGCGTGAGCCAGGTGATTGGAGTGGATGAACAGACTTCGTTCAAACGTGGCGGACGGGGAATGGTGGCGATTGCGAGCGGGGCCGGCGTAGTTGAGATGGGAGGCGGTGGTGCCGCTGCGGGAGGTCGCGGCAACGGCATGGGAACTGGGAACGGTGCTGGCTCCGGACCGCGCGCTGGAGGAGAGAGCATCACATTTGCGGACGTGAAGGTCGGCGATTCGATAGCGGGACAAGGGGCGCTGAAGAATGGCGTGTTTGTGCCGACGGAGCTGGGTGTGATGGATCCGGCGGCAATGGGGCAGAGACGACGGCGGGCAGCGGAGGGCGGTAGCGTGGGCGCTACTCCGGCGAGCACCACCACTCCAACTTCTGCCCCACCTCAGTAGCGCACGTAATTTTTTGTTGAGTGAGGCAAGACAAGGTGCAGAGACCGATTCGATGGATGGCGATGAGCCTGGTGATGGCCGGGACTGTCTGGGGCCAGGCTGCGCCAGTTGGACAGTCGGTAGTGCCGTGCCCGCTCAAACCTGTGCCTGCGCCCGCCGCGTCCGCCGCGAGTGGTGGAACGATTACCGGGACAGTAAAAGCTGGAGCAGTGCCGCTACCGGGCGTTGGCGTGACGGCGACCAATACGTTGACGGGAAAAAAATATGCGACGACGACCGACGTGAATGGCTCGTTTGCCATGGCAGTTCCCCGCAATGGGCGCTATGTCGTGAAGGCGGAACTGGCGGCGTTTGCGACCGAGACGATGGAGGTCCTGATCAACGCGGCGGGAGAGAATGGCGGAAAGCCCACGCAGGTGGCCGAGTTTGGTTTGCAGCTGGCTTCGCGGGTGCAGGAACAAGAGAACCAGCAGACTGCGGCGACAAGCGAGGGAGTTGCGCGAGGCTTGCAGGCCTTGAACGTAACCGGCGATGGGCTGGGGGCGACAGATGCAAGTACAGGTGGGGGCAACACGGGAGCGCAGTTGCCTTCGCTGGCGGGACTAGGCGGGGAGTCAGCGGGAAACGATTCTGTCACCGTAAATGGCGCGATGGGACAGACAAATGGGCTGGCTGGTTATAACGAGGACGACATTCGGCAGCGAGTGCAGGACGTAATCGCCCAGGCACAGCGGCAAGGCGGTGCTGCAGGCGATATGGCAAATGCAGTGGTGGGCATGTTGGGCGGAATGATGGGTGGTGGAGGGTTCGGCGGGCCCGGCGGTGGTGGGCCTGGAGGAGGTGGCGGCGGGGCAAGAGGCGGTCGCGCCGGTGGTGGAGGAGGCGGCGGATTTCGAGGGTTCAATCCAACGCAGCCGCATGGCGCGGTGTTCTACCAGGGAGGAAATGGGGCACTGGATGCTACGAACTTTTCGTTGACCGGTGCTCCGGTGGTGAAGCCGGCCTATAGTACGAACCGGTTTGGTTTGAGCTTTACCGGGTCGCCGTTTATTCCAGGGCTCGTGAAGGCCAGCACAAAGCAATTCATCTTCTTGAACGTGACGGGGCAGCGGAATACAACGCCGACGAACTTGTATGGCACTGTCCCTACACCTGCGCAGCGAGGGGGAGACTTTTCAGGACTGACGCAGACGGTAGATGGAGTGACGACACCCGTGACGCTCTATAACCCGGCAACGGGCTTGCCGTTTCCGAATAACCAGGTACCCGTGTCTGCGCAGGCAGCGGCCTTGCTGAACTACTATCCGGCGCCGAATATTACGGCGACCGGAAGACAGGGTTATAACTACCAGACAATTACGACTGCGGGGAATAACGCGGGATCAGCCGCATTGCGGTATGTGCGAAACTTCGGACAAAGCAGTGGATTCGGTGTGGGGCGTCGGCAAGCCGCAAATGCACCTAAGACACTTCGGCAGAACATCAACTTCAACGGAAGCTATTCCCATACGGCCGCAGACAATAGAAACATTTTTCTGCCTTTGGGTGGAAAGACCCAGACCGACGGATATGGCGTTACGGCGGGCTATACGATTGGGTACGGCCGCCTGACGAACAATGCATCAATCAACTGGAATCGCTCACACAGCACACTGACGAATTACTTCACAGACGTCAGTGATCCACTTGTGGGAACAGGCATCAGCATTCCTAAGCCCGTGATTGGCACAAATCCAGGGATCTACTACGGGCTGCCAAGTGAGAGCATCTCGAACTTCACTGGATTGACTCAAGCCTTGCCTAGCGACACGATCAACCAGACAATCTCATTTTCGGACTTTGTAAGTTACAGCCACAATAAGCACAATATGCGCTTTGGCTTGGATATTCGCCGAGTACACGCGGATTCGATCGGCGGAACAAATGTTGTAGGTGCGTTTACGTTTACTGGATATGCGACGCAGAATCCAGCTACGGCCGGGGGATGTACGCCGTCCTCCACGGTGACATGTCCGGTCGTCGCGCCGAGCGGCTATGGGTTCGCAGATTTTCTACTGGGTCTGCCGCAGCAATCGACCATTCAGGCCGCGCAGGAAAAAACTTATCTACGCGCGAATGTCTTTGATTGGTACGCGCAGGACGACTGGCGGACCCTGCCGAACCTGACCTTGAATTTTGGGGTTCGGTACGAATATTTTTCCCCCTACGTAGAGAAGGACAACCGACTGAGTTAACCTCGCCCATAACTCCGACTTTACGCAGGTGTTGCCGGTTTGCCCGGTCGCGGTTGCGGGCGCCTGCGTTGCCGGTTCCCCACGCTCGCTGGTGAATCCGGACAGAAACATGTTTTCGCCACGATTAGGTTTTGCATACCGACCGAAGCAAAAGATATTCAAGGAGACGGTAGTTCGTGGTGGATACGGAATCAACTTTAACACCGGGCAATATGCGAGTTTTGCCAACCAGCTTTCGGCGCAGGTGCCATTCGCACTCACGCAGACGAACATCGTCGGGCAGCCAGGATGCACGCCGGGAGCGTTGACGCTGGCCAATGGGTTTGGGTGCTCAGCGACACCAGTGCAGAACAACTATGCGGTCAACCGGTTTTACCGGCTGGGACATGTGCAGGTGTGGAACCTTGACGTTCAACGGACGTTGCCTATGGGGATCGTATTGAACATCGGCTACAACGGATCCTATGGCGGGGACCTGGACATTCTGCGGGCACCGAACCGGACAGCAAATGGTACGTCGGACTCATCGGCACAGCCGTTCAACTACGAGGACTCGCTGGGGTATTCGAGGTTCAACCAGTTGAGCGTGAATGTGCGGAAACGCCTGCAGAAGGGCGTTTCACTACAAGCGACGTATCACTACGGACATTCAATCGACAACGCATCGTCGATCGGCGGCGGGAAGCCAACGGTGGCGCAGAACGACCAGGATTTGAACGCGGAGGAAGGCAACAGCTCTTTCGATGTGCGGCAGCAGGTGACAGGCAACTGGGTGCTCGAGTTACCGTTTGGGCCGAACCGAGCGTACCTGTCGAAGGGCGGGTTCTGGTCGAAAGCGCTCGATGGGTTTTCGTTGTCGGGCGATTTTACATTTGCGACGGGCACCTATTACACGCCGCATTATGTTTCGACGGTTGCCGAAACGGCGACGGGAAGCAATAATTCGCTCCGTCCAAACAGGGTGTTCTCTCAGCCGATCTCAGGAGCTGGGACTATTTTGGACTGGTTCAATACGGCGGCATTTGTCACTCCAAACGGATATGGAACAGCTTCCCGCGGATCAATTGAAGGGCCCGGAATCGTGGCGGTAGATGCGTCTTTGTCGCGGACGGTAGCACTGGGCGAAACGCGGTCATTCGAGGCCAGAGTAACGGCAAACAACGTGTTCAACACCGTGCAGTATTCAGGAATCGATACAACTCTGAACTCGCAGACATTTGGACAGGTAACGTCAGCGGCGGCGATGCGGCGGTTAACGGTGTTGGCACGGTTTCGGTTTTGAAGTACCGGAGAACAGCGATGCGGCCGGAAAGATTTCCATCAATGGCGAAGAGCAAGAGCGAGTCTCGGGAGTACGGGTTACAAGATGGCGTGCGAGGCGTTATCCGCCGCGGAATTGCCACGATGATCTTGGGAATGCTCGCGGGAGCGCCGCTGGTAGGACATTCGCAGCAGCCGGTGCAGCAGACGGACGCGTCGGGAACTTTCACGATGAAGGTGCAGACCGATATTGTCCTGACGAACGTCGTGGTTCGAGACAAGAAGACCGGTGAGGTAGTAAAGGGACTCAAGGAGAGCGACTTCAATATCCTGGAAAATGGAAAGCCACAGAAGATAGCCAGCTTCGACTACCAGAACGTCGATGCAGGCCGCAGTATTGAAGGAAAATGCAACTGTAACCGGTAAGGCTACAATTGCAGACTTGTTGAATAGAAACTTTGCCGCCGATCCGGCTGCCCTACGGGACCATCGCCTCATTGTGATGTTCTTTGACCTGAGCAGCATGCAGCCGGAGGACATCGACCGTGCCGTGGAGTCAGCGCAGGATTACGTCAACAAGAAGATGCAGCCAGCCGATCTAGTTGCTCTGGTCAGTATGGCTACCGGCCTGAGCATGGACCAGGACTTTACCTCGGACAAGGCCGCATTGTTGAAGGGGCTTGGCAAATACAACGGGACCGAGGGAACAGGTTTCGCCAACGGCAATGAAGGCGGCAACTCGGGTGGAACTGCAGACGACGCTTCCAGTTTCACAGCGGACGACAGTGAGTACAACAGCGCTGAATACGGACCGCGAGCTATACGCGATTCGAACGATCGCAAAGAGCCTGGAACGAGTCGACCAGCGTAAGAGCATGCTCTACTTCAGCGGCGGATTGACCCGGCAAGGCATTGAAAATCAGGCGAGCATGCGAGCCGCCACAAATGCGGCGGTAAAGGCAAACCTAGCCATTTATAGCGTTGATTCGCGCGGTCTTGAGGCGATGCCGCCAGTGGGCAATGCCTCAAAGGGCAGTCTCCGCGGAACGGCGGCGTACAACGGTGGGGCGATGCAGAGCAATCTCGATGCGAACTTTGGCTCACAGGAGACGCTGGCCACTCTGTCATCTGACACCGGGGGCAAAGCGTTCTTCGATTCGAATGACTTCGCCCCGGCATTTCAACAGATTCAGCATGACACCGAGGCTTATTACATTCTTGGGTTCCACTCGACCAACACAGCACGTGACGGAAGCTATCGGCATTTGACGGTGAAGCTCAATCGGAACGACGTAAAGATGGACTATCGTCCGGGATACTATGCACCAGCGGACTTTCAACACCAGAAGACTGAGGACCGGGAAGTGGCGCTGACGCAACAACTACAGAGCGACCTGCCAGCCACCGACGTGGCGGTGTATTTGCAGGCTTTGTATTTCAGGATGGAGGACAACAAGTTCTTCGTGCCAGTGTCGTTGATTGTGCCCGGCTCGCAAATCCACAGTGTGAAGAACGGTGACCGCGACAAGGCAAATATTGACATCATCGGGCAGGTGAAGAACGCTCAGGGAATTATCGTTGGAAATGTTCGCGACAACGTTAAACTCGCGCTGGACGCGGCTCAACAGGTGCAGCGAAAGAACATTCAATACTCGACCGGATTTACGCTGGCTCCCGGGAGATATCATCTGAAGTTCGTAGTGCGGGAGAACCAGACCGGTGCGATGGGCAGCTTTGAGACAGACCTGCAGGTGCCGGATCTGAAGAAGAGCCCGTTGAAGTTGAGTTCGATTGTTCTTTCGAGTCAGCGAGTGCCAAATACAGCGAAGAAGACAGTAAGTCCGCTGGTGCGGGACGGGGTGGAGTGGATCCCAAATGTGCCCCATGTGTTTCGACAAGACCAACATCTTTATTTTCTGTACGAGGTGTATGACCCTACGAAGCAGAAGGGTGCGCCGGAGCCTCCAAACTCTCCTGGGTTGACGCGGCGCGAGGGCGGACCGGTCCGAGTGCTGACCAGTATTGAGTTCCTGAGCGGCGGTGTGAAGGTGTATGAGACGCCACTGGTGGAGGCCAAAGCCATCAATATTCCCGAGCGTGGTGCGGTGGCATTTCAGTTCGATGTGCCGCTTACGCAGCTGAAGCCGGGCACGTATGTGTGCCAAGTAAACGTGATCGACGACGCGGGCGGAAGCTTCAGCTTTCCTCGGATGGCGATGATGGTGCAACCGCCTGCTGCTCCGGTGGTTGCTCCTGAGGCGGTGGTTCCTGTGGCAGTGTCACCGTCCCCTTAGGGTTATTGACATAGTCTGAGGCGGAGAGGATGATATTGGATCATCTCGTGAGGTTCGCCCATGAGTCCTCATCTTCGCTCCGCCTGCTATCTCGTCCTCTTTGGTCTGTTGAGTTCTCCATCCACGTTGATTGCCGAGTCGTCCTCCGCTGCGCAGCAGAATACGGCGACAACTGAAGCCGCGCGTGAGTTGCGACACAAGGATCCGCAGTGGGATCTGGTCAAGCTGCACCTTCCCGATCCCGCGACTGCAAGTGCGGAACAACTCGAGATGGTTGCGGATGTGTTGCGCGCGCGACGGTTCCCTGAAGATGCGATCGATTACTACACGTACGCGCTGCGACGCGGAGGCAATGAGGTCATGCTGATGAACAAGCTTGGCGTGACTCAGCTTGACCTTCGGCACACGGCAGCGGCTCGGGCTTACTTTCAGCGTGCGGTCAAGCTGCAGAAGAAGGATGCTGTCGCATGGAACAACCTTGGCGCTGTGGAGTATATGGACGGGCATTTTGCGACCGCGATCTCCAACTACAACCGGGCGATCAAGCTGAACAAGACATCGGCAATTTACCACTCGAACCTGGCTACGGCGTATTTCGAAGAGAAGAAATACAAGGACGCACGGGAGCAGTTCAAGATTGCACTGCGAATTGACCCGGACATGGCTCATCACGATGGGACGGGTGGACTGACGGCTCATATGGTGTCACCGGAGGACCACGCGCGCTACTGCTTCGAGATGGCGCGGCTGTATTCAGAGCTTGGGGACGAAGCCAATATGTTGCGCTACCTGACGATGGCGAGCGAGAGCGGGTTCGATGTTTTGAGCGAGATGCGTTCCGACAGCAAGATGGATAGCTATCGCAAAGACCCGCGTGTGGTCCTGATCGTGAGTAACGCGCGCGCGCTTCGGAGCGGTCGCGCCACGGTCGACAACGCGCAGACCAGCGTTCCACCGTTGCCCCCGGTCCAACCCAACTAATACCGACTATTTATAAGGGCAGTGGCGGCAGTCGGAGTTGCAGCAGTAGCCGCGCCTGAGGTGGTAGGCCGCGGTGAAGACCATGTATGGGCCTTCGTAGTAGAAGTCTTCGGGGCGAAGCTCTTCGCCTGAGGTCTGCAGATTCTCTTCCCCTGAGTGGCTTGGCGTCGAGATTGGCTGGCTTCGTCATGGGACTCGCGTCTTTCTCTTTTACTCCTCCGCTAACCCTATTCCTAGTAGGGGTACCCCCCCTATTGCCTTCGTGTAAGCCATTTATGATTCAGCACTTTACGTGAGGTGATCCCCTGCAAAATATTCATAACAAAGGGGTTGCTTCCAAAATATTCCATCCAAACGAGTTAGCCCTGGAAGGGCGTCTAGATTCCACGGTTTTTGTGTGTTTTTCGATCTCTATATCCAGTATATCGTCTGGAGCGTAACTTATACGCCACGCGGATGTTGTTCTTACTAAATGAGTTGAGTAGTTCAAGGGGCTTGACATGCGTTTTCTGGGCTGAAAACGCAAAAAAATAATTCGGGAGCTCCTCCCAGCCTTTGGGAGCCGGGAAACCGTGGCGCGACCTGTTTAGAACAACGGGAGGACAGTAGGCGCGGAGGCTGGGAGAAGCGTGGGTGGGAGATTGGCTGGTATCTTTTCGGACGGAAGATTGTCGTCTTCGGACTCTGAGTGGAGGATGCCGTTGCGGTAGAGGACCTGCTTGCCGGGGACGGCGGAGATGCGGTCGCCGGGGATGACGATGCCGGCGAGGTTCATGGGGTCGGCGGCGGAGACGGGGATGGTGGCGAGGCAGTCGCGAGTGCGGGCGGCGCGGAGGGATTCGACGGCTTCGGGAAGGGCGTACTGTTCGCCGCCGAAGCCGGAGAGGAAGCGGCCACCGCGAATCTCGCCGCGGGCTTCGAGGCGGCGGAGGATGTTGAGGAGGTCGCGCCATTTGGGGGCGTTGGATTCGCGGGTGAGGAGATCGCGGAAGAGGACTCCGTAGCGGGCGAGGAGTTGGCGAGCGAAGGATTCGAGAGCTGCGTCGGTGCGGCGGGCCTGCTCGATGACGGTTGGGGCGGCGTGGAGTTCTTCGGTGAGCAAGCGACCAGCGGCCGGCGGAGTTGCGGGTGGGGCGTTTGCCGGGAGTTTCCGTGGTGGTGGATTTGCGGCGGGGATCCATGCATGCGCGAAGCTGGTCGAAGCCGTCGGCGGCGGCAAGGCCCGCGGTGGCGAGCTCCCAGAGAGCGTGCTGGGTCTGGTGGCGCGTGAGGTTGGCGATGCGCTGGATGTCGTTGGCGAAGCAGGCGCCGCGCTGCTGCAGGAGGGTGCGGAGTTGCAGAGCGTGGGGGCTGAGGGCGGCGGCAGCTTTTCTTCTTCGACGCACTGCTGGGCGAGGGCGTGGGGGAGCCAGTCGGCGGTCTCGCGGATGTAGAAGGTGATGGGGGCGGCGTTGGTGGGGATGACGCGGCGCGGGGCGGCTCCGTCTCCTGAAGACCAGGCTGGGTGCGGCGAGATGCGGCCCCAGCCAACGGCTCCGGAGAGGCAGAGAGCGTCGAGCCAGCGGGGGTCGTAGTTGGCGACGCGGGCGGGGAGGAGGGTGCGCTCCCACTCGATGGCGGGGGCCTCGAAGCCTTCGAGTTGGCGGAGGGCTTCGAAGACACCCTCTTCGCCGGAGAGCTGGGTTTGCGGGGCGAGGTGTTGCCAGTGGAGGAGCCAGCGCATGTAGACGGCTGGGGTGACGGGTTCGATTTGCTTGCGGAGGGTGGCTACGGTGCGGCGATGGATGCGCTGGAGGATGCGGCGTTCGCACCATTCGATTTCGTGCGGTTCTTCTGTAGCCGGGTATTCGAAGGCGCCTCGCATGAGGAGGCCTTGCATCTCCATGGCGAGGAAGGCCTGGAAGATGGCGGAGGGGTCGAGGTTTAGGGTGTTGGCGAAAGAGGCGGCTGTCGTGGGGCCAAGGATTTGTAACCATCCTTGAACACATTTTTGAGTGGATTCTTCTTTTGTAACTTGATTGGTTTCTTGATGCATTGAGGTTTGTTCCGCCTCAACAAAATGCGGGGGTCTCTCCACTCCGCAGCAGAAGATGAGGCTGTCTGCTGCGCCGGTCAGAGATGACGCATCTTGGGTAAGTCGAGATCCGTCTCGGAGCGGATAGAGGGCGGCGATGTGGGGGAGGCGTTCGGTGGCGACCCAGCAGGGGGTGCCGTTGAGGTCGAGGGTTTGGGCGCGGCCTTTTTGGGTGAGGCGCTCGTAGAAGATGGGCCAGTGGCGGGCTTCTTCCCTGTCGATGATGGCTAGCGGCAGGGCGATGAGGGAGTGGAGGAGGTCGTGGAGTTCGTGTTCGTCGCGGAGGTCGGGCCAGATCTCTTGGCGGATGGCGGCGATGGCGGCGGGATCGATTTTGCCTGGTTCGTCGGGGAGTGTGCGGCCTAGCGAGGTGGCGCGGGCGCGGCGCTCTTCGAGGCCGGCTTCGTCGAGGTAGGCGTAGGGGTTGGCGTTGAGGAGTTCGTGGGCGAAGACGGAGGGGGTGGGGGTGTCGACGGCGAGGCAGCGGATGGTGCCGTCCTTTATGCCGCGGAGGAGTTCGATGAGGCCTTCGAGGTCCATCGCTTCCTGGAGGACATCCTGCATGACTTCGTTGACGAGGGGGTGGTCGGGGATCTGGATGTCGCCGACGATGGTTTCGAAGCAGGCGGCGGCCTGCGGAAAGACACTGGCCATGAGGTCTTCGGAGCGGGTGCGCTGGATCTGCGGGGCGATGCGTTTGCCTTTGGAGAAGCGCAGGAGTTGCAGGCTGCGACCGGCGGCCCAGCGCCAGCGGTTTTTGAAGATGGGCGAGGCGATGGAGGCTTGTTCGAGGAGTTCTTTGGCGGTGTGTTCGGTGAGGAAGTGGAAGACGTCGGAGAGGGGGAAGCTGTGCTGCTCGGCGAGGGAGATGTTGATGCCGTTGTCGGTGGCGGCGGCCTGCAGCTCGAAGTTGAAGCCGCGGCAGAAGCGTTTGCGCAGGGCGAGGCCGAAGGCCTTGTTGATGCGGCCACCGAAGGGAGCGTGGAGGATGAGCTGCATGCCGCCGCCATCGTCGAAGAAACGCTCGGCGATGATGGTGGTTTTGGACGGGACGGCTCCGAGGACGGCGCGGCCGGTGACGATGTAGGTGATGAGTTGCTGTGCTCCGGAGGCGCAGACGCCGCATTCTTCGATCAGCCACGCGATGGCGGCGGCGACTTCTGGTTGCGCGGGGGAGATGTAGCCCGGGCTGACGTTGGGGGTAAGGGCCGAGATTTGTTCGCGGAGTTCGCCGACGCCGTCGCAGAGGACGGCGGTGCGTTGCGGGGCTTCGCCTTCCCAGAAGGGCAGCGTTGGTGGGGCGCCGTGAGCGTCTTCGACGAGGACGCGGCCGGTGGCTTCGATGCGCTGGATGCGCCAGCTGGAGGTGCCGAGGAGGATGACGTCGCCCGGGCTGGAGTCGACGGCGAAGTGCTCGTCGAGTGTGGCGATCTGGACGCCTTCGGGCTGGAGGATGACGTTGTAGAGATTGGTGTCGGGGATGGCGCCGCCGTTGGAGATGGCGATCATGCGGGCGCCGCGGCGCGGGTGGAGATGGTGCTGGACGCCGTCGCGAAGGAGGTAGGCGCCGTAGCGGCCGCGGGTGGATTCGATGCCTTCGGTGAGGAGGGTGAGGATGTCGTCGAAGGCTTGCGGGTGAGGTTGCGATAGGGGTAGGCGCGGCGGAGGATGTTGTAGAGGGCGTCTTCTTCCCAGGGTTCGGCTCCGCAGGCGGCGACGATCTGCTGCATGAGGACGTCGGTGGGTTGCGGGGGAATTTGTAACTGATCGAGTTCGCCGGCGCGCATCTTGCGGACGAGGGCGGCCTGCTCCATGAGGTCGTCGCGGGTGGTGGCGAAGAAGCGGCCTTTGGGGATGGCTCCGCGCCAGTGGCCGGCGCGGCCGACGCGCTGCATGGCTACGGCTACGGCGCGGGTGGTGCTGATCTGGCAGACGAGGTCGATGTCGCCGATGTCGATGCCGAGTTCGAGCGATGCGGTGGCGATGAGGATTTTGATTTCGCCGTTTTTGAGGCGCTGCTCGGCGTCGAGGCGGAGAACGCGGGAGAGCGAGCCGTGGTGCGCGGCTACGTTTTCGGGGCCGATGCGCTCGGCGAGTTCGAAGGCGATCTTTTCGACGAGGCGGCGGGTGTTGACGAAGACTAGCGTGGAGCGGTGGTTTTGGGCGTGGGCGGCGAGTTTGTCGAAGATCTCTTCCCACATGCCGGTGTTGGTGACGGAGCTGAGTTCGTCGCTGGGGACTTCGATGGCGATGTCGAGTTCGCGGCGCTGGCCTACCTGGATGATGGTGGCGGGCTTGCGGTTCGGGATTCTGGACGCCGGTGAGGAAGTTGGCGACGAGTTCGATGGGGTTTTGCGTGGCGGAGAGGCCGATTCTTTGCGGTGGGGTGGCGAGGCCGGTTAGGAATTGGCCGGGGCTTAGGCGGTTTTCGCCGGTGACGAGGGCGTCGAGGCGTTCGAGCGAGAGGGCGAGGTGGGCGCCGCGTTTGTCGTCGGCTACGGCGTGGATTTCGTCGACGATGACGGTGCGGACGCGGCGGAGATGTTCGCGGGATCTTGCCGGCGGTGAGGAGGATGTAGAGGGACTCGGGCGTGGTGACGAGGATGTGCGGCGGGTTGCGGAGCATGGCGGCACGCTCTTTGGGGAGAGTGTCGCCGGTGCGGACGGCGGTGCGGATCTCGGGGGAGAGGTAGCCGCGTTGCAGGGCGAGTTGCTGGATCTCGGCCAGGGGGGCGTCGAGGTTTTTCTGGACGTCGTTGGAGAGGGCTTTGAGCGGGCTGACGTAGACGACTTGGGTGCAGGGCGCGAGTTGGCCGGAGAGGGATTGTGCGGAGGAGCTGGTCGATGCAGACTAGAAATGCGGCGAGGGTTTTGCCGGAGCCGGTGGGGGCGGAGATGAGGGTGGCGTCGCCGGCGAGGATGCTGGGCCAGCCGTGGGTCTGGGGCTCGGTGGGGCTGCCGAATTTTTGAAGGAACCACTCGGCGGTGACGGGGTGCGCCCAGGCGAGGGATTCGGGGATTTCGAGCGGCATGGCTGATTGTAGCGCGGTTTTTGTTCGTTCTTTGTTCGCTCTGTGATTATGTCCTGCCGGACGGGCCCGCTACGCGCGGGGCGGCCACTTTGTGGCGGGTATACCTTGTCCTGGGTGGGAGGAGGCGGCTACATGTTGCCTTGGCCTACGTCGGAGGAGGCTGCGGCGGCGTTGGCTTCGTCGAGGTATTGCTCGATGACTTTTTCGAGGGTGCCCTGGGCGGTGAGGATGAAGTCGATGGCGTCGCGGCCGGCGCCGAAGCCGCCGGGGTTGGGGGTGACGTAGTGGGCAGCGGCTTTGACCTCTTTGCGGGCGTTGGCGGTGGCGATGGCGAGGCCGCACTGACGCATGACGGGGAGGTCGATGATGTCGTCGCCGACGTAGGCGAGCTGGTCGATGGTGTAGCCGGTCTTGGCGAGGATGTCGTTGATGGCGTTCATCTTGTGGGCCTGGCCCTGGTAGACGAACTCGAGCTTGAGGTCGTTGGCGCGGATGGCTACGGTCTGGGAGTTGCGCTTGGTGATGATGCCGATGCGGAGACCGCCGAGACGGCCGAGAGAGATGCCGAGGCCGTCGTGGGCGGCGAAGCCTTTGGCCTCGATGCCGTGGCCTTCGGCGTCGGGGATGACGAAGATCTGGCCGTCGGTGAGGACGCCGTCGACGTCGAAGATGAGGACTTTTATGTTTTTGGCGCGGGATTCAGCGGTCATTCGAAGATGATACCTTGGCGGGCCAGCTCGGACGGCCCGCCGCGGCATCGAGGTTTTGTTCAGCTAGCGCCAGTGGCCTTCGCGATAGACGTAGCCGTTGCCGTGGTGGACCCAGTGACCGTCGACCCAGCGGGCGTGGGAGTGGGGAGGGTTAACATAGGATCCAGGAACCCAGACGTATTGGTGGCCGTCGTAGCGGTGGTAGCCGGAGTGCCAGGCCCAGTTTGGGTGCTCGTGGGGTGGTGGCGGGATGCGCTCAACGGGACGCGGGGGAGGACCAATGCGGACTACGACCTGGCCTTGTGCAATACCTGCGGTGAGAAAAAGAGCGCAGGCCATAGCGGGGAGGAAATTCTTCATGTTCGATCTCCTTTAAATCTTGCTACTGAAAATATGGACGTCGGTTTCAGTCAGCAAGTTGTTGTGGAGATCGCGTTTTTTTGGAGGCTAAATGGTTGCCTGCGTTGAGGTTATTTCTTCATCGCATAGGGAAATTCGAAGACGAGGCCGGCGATGGGCAGGACGACGTTGATGAGGTGGGCGTGCTTGTCGCGCTCGAAGTAGACGCGGCCGCGGGTGACCTCGTTGGGGGGAATCGAGGTGGCCGAGAGATGGTTCTCTGTGGAGGCTTTTTCGGCTGTTTCCTGGAGGGCTTTTTCCTTTGCAGCGGCATAGACTACATCGACGTCGGAGTTGGAAGGCACGAAGTTGGCACCTGCGCTGGCGGGGCCGGAGAATGCGGCGTGTTCGGGTGTGACTACCGGCGCAACGGGGTGGGGGGCGGCGGGCGGAGGAAGAACCAGGTTGGCAGGGGGAATGTAGAGGAGGATCCTGGGCTTGGGGGTGAGGACTTCGACGCGGAAGTCTTCCGGGGTCATGCTGAGGGGCATGTCGGTGTTGTTGGTGATGCTGACGTCGGCGCGAGTGTAGCTGCCCTCACTGGAGACGGCGACCATGACGGTGAAGCGAGGGGTGGTGAGGACCTTATAGTTGTGGCCGTAGGCGACCTTCGTAACGCAGGCAGCGTTAGGCTCGCAACGGATGACATTGTCGGGCAGGATGGTCTTGCTGGGGACGCTTGCTGCAACAGCGAAGGTGGCGGAGCCGATAGTGGCTACTAGCGAGAGCTTTTGAAGGAGCGTCATTGGGGCCTCCTGCGGTTACAGCAGTGAGTGGTAACGTAGCAGTTTACTGATGAGGTACAGAATTACTCGATAGTTGTATGCGTTAAAGACGCGAAGGGTTGCAAGCGTGCGCTGTGGCGCAGCATGCAACCCTTTTGTCGCGGTGATGTGTGATGGAACGGAGCTTCGCTGCGAATTTTCTGCAGCGTACCGCAGGGGGTTAGGCGGGCTGGATGTTTGCAGCCTGCTTGCCCTTGGGGCCAGTGGTGATGTCAAACGTTACGCGCTGGCCTTCCTGGAGAGACTTGAAGCCGCTGGAGTTAATTGCAGAGTAGTGCGCGAAGAGATCCTCTCCACCGTCTTCCGGGGTGATGAAGCCAAAGCCTTTTGCGTCGTTAAACCATTTCACTGTTCCGTTTGCCATGATGCTTCCTACTTTCATATAGGCGATATTTCGCCGTTACCTATAAGGGTAGCAGGATGTGAGCTAATTTCAATCAATAAGATTATAGGTTTTCGTTATAAGTGGTTTTGATTGACGTTTTGGGGAGCTGGGGGCCGATCCTTTTGTCCGCGGGAATTATTGATGGGAGTCGAGTTAGGGGACTCGGCGACCATGAAACCGTCCCGGGCCTCGTTCTTTGGTGAAGAGGATGAACAGGTTGTCATCCACCAAATCCAACGCCAGGGACGCGGAGGAGCATATAACAGTTTCCACCGGAACAATCTCCCAAGATGAGGAGCCTGTCTCCGAAATGAGGGATCACTGATGGCAATGCAATCTCACATGGATGCAGCAAAGAAGCATTCCGAAGCGGCAAGGGAGCACATCACGGCCGCAGGCAAGCACAGCGCGAACGATCACGATGAGGCCCAGAAGCAGTCGCAGAAGGCCCATGAGTCTTCAACGGTGGCGCACAGTAAGTCAACCGAAGCACACGACAAGTCGACATTAGCAATCGGTACGAAGTAGCTGCTTTAACAGGAAGCCAAGGTGTGCCCTTTCGGAAAGAGAATTACGTTGACCGTCCCTATCTCTCATGCAATTCTGAGCGTTGTTGCCGGCCCCTAGGATGCCCCTGAGACTAGACTTCAAGCTCGTTCTCATCTTCTGGCTCATGCTGCTGGTTGATGCAGGATGGACGCAAGGTCCCGCTTTCTTAGGTGGCGGCCAGTCGGCGCGGTACGAAGAAGCTGCGGGATATTTTCATTACTTGTGGCCGTGCAAGGTTGCAGCGGATGGAAGCCAAGTCCGCGGACCGGAGACTGGCCTCGATGCCACATCTGCTTTGTGTTGGCCGATACGTGCAAGCCGGGTTCGAATGGTCGATGGAAAGGTGGAGCGGTCCCCGGTTGTCGAGGGGATACTCATCGTGTCGGCGGCACAGGTACACTTTTCTCCTGGGAACGCGAAAGACGCGGAGTACAAGGCCGAGTCCCCGATTGCAAATGTTTTGTTCCGTCACGACGGCGGAAAGTTGTTTGCGACTCTTTCGATGGCGGGCACTGTGTATCAGTTCGCCTTCGACAACTTCTGTGTGGAGTGTGTGCAGGGATCCCCTCCGCTGGATCCGGCCAAGGGGGCTCAACTCGATGCAGAGTACAGCGAACTTGCCGATAGTCTGAAGCAGTTTGAGGTTGTGCACAAGCGCATCAGCGACGTGGCCGCGCTCGTTTTGTTGCGGGTGAGACCTGGCGATCAACCGACGACGGATGACCCGCCGGAGGCGATGGGGCTTTACAGCAAACTCAATCGCGGGCTCGCTGAGGCTTGTCCTGAGCCGGCGAAGACTTGCTTGCGAAGCTACGAGGCGTATCAGACGTGCGAGGCCGGCGCGGCGAAGGATTGTGGCGTGGTGCCGACGTGCTCGGCTGTTTGCGCGGTGACTCCGCAGGTATTGCAGGGGCTTGGAGCCGGACTTTGCCAGTCGCCAAGGCAAGACAGCGCGACACTGATTCCTGATTGGACCGACGTCCTGAAAAAAGAGGATGCTGAGCGGAAGATGAATCCTCAGGCGCACGTGTGGGGACCGAAGGGAAGTGCGAACGCGGACGGCTGCAGTGTTCTGAGCGAGTACCGCCTTGCTCAATCGAAGTATGGCGCGGAAAAGGGAATGCGGCCAGGTCCGCACTAGCGCGGCTGCATGGGCCTGCGGCTGGGTCTGTATATTGGGAGCTTCGGCGTGGTGAGCGGTAACGCGGCAGGGTGGCCAACTCCCTTACAAAGGAAATCATGATGATTGTGAGACGTTCTCTTTTCTTGCCAATGATGTTTGCTTGCCTGGTCGCGACACCGATTGCGCTGGTTGCGCAGACGAGTGAGGATGCGAGCGGGCGATGGAGTGCGCAACGGGCGAATGACTGGTATGCGAAACAGCCGTGGCTGGTAGGAGCAAACTTCGTTCCTTCGGATGCAATCAATGAGCTGGAGATGTTTCAGGCCGCGACGTTTAATCCCGCTCTGATCGATAAAGAGCTGGGGATGGCGGAGAGCATCGGGATGAATACGATGCGGGTGTTTCTGCAGGACCAGCTGTGGCAGCAGGATGCAAAGGGTTTTACTCAGAGGCTGGATACTTTTTTAGGCATCGCGGCGAAACATCACATACGGCCGCTGCTGGTGCTGTTCGATTCGTGCTGGGAGACGAATCCGCACCTGGGACCGCAGCATCCGCCGATTCCTGGGGTGCATAACTCGGGATGGGTGCAGAGCCCGGGGAAGGAGCGGCTGATGGATAAGAAGTACGAGCCGGAGCTGGAGGCGTATGTGAAGGGCGTCGTGGGGGCGTTCGCGAAGGACGATCGTGTTCTGGGTTGGGACATTTGGAACGAGCCGGAGAACAAAGGCGGCGATACGGTGCCGGACGAGGCAGTGAAGATCGCAAGGGTGGATGAACTGCTGCCGAAGGCGTTCGCGTGGGCACGATCGATGCATCCAACGCAGCCGCTCACGAGTGGGGTATGGGAAGGCAACTGGAGCGATGCTGCGAGAGAGAATGCAACGACAAAGATTCAGCTGGCGGAGTCGGACGTGATTTCGTTCCACAACTACGGGTGGCCCGAGGAGTTTGAGGCGAGGATCGTGTCGCTGAAGCCGCTGGGAAGGCCGATCATCTGCACGGAATACATGGCTCGGGGGAGCGGGAGCACGTTCGACGGGAGTCTGCCGATTGCGAAGAAATATAACGTGGGGGCGATTAACTGGGGGCTCGTGGCGGGGAAGACACAGACGTATTATCCGTGGGACTCGTGGCAGAGGCCGTATGTGCTGATCCAGCCGACGATCTGGTTTCATGAAGTGTTCAAACAGGACGACACGCCGTATCGGCAGCGCGAGGTGGACCTGATTCGCGAGCTTACGGGGCGAGGGAGGGCTGCAGGGGATGACGCTCCGTAAGCTCGGGCAATGCGGTAGGTATTAGGTGCCGGCGATGCCCTTGTTCTGAAGGATGCGGACGACGACGCGGCGGTTTTCGGCCTGACCCTCGGCGGTTTTGTCGGAGTCGACCTGGGACGAAGTGCCCATGGCTCCGGGGGCGAGCATGTTGGTAAGGGGGATCTGGCCTTGTTGCTCGAGGATCGCCGTGACGGCGTTGGCACGTTCGCTGCTGAGTTTCTGGTTCAACGCTGCACTGCCGACGGCTGAGGCATAGCCCTGCACCTGGATGATGTAGGCGGTGATGCCCTTGGCTTGCTGGGCCAACTTCACCAACTCGGCTTGATATTGCGGTTCGACATTGACTTTGCCGTTGCCGAAGTAGACGGTGGTTTCGCCGAGGATGTTGTACTGGCCGAGTTCGCCGAAGCGCTTGTTGTCGGCGGCGATGGCGGCTTTGTTGGCAGCGATCTTCTTCTGCTCCTCGGTTAGCTGGGCCTGTTGAGCCTCGAGTGCGGCCTTTTGCGCGTCGATTTGTGCAGTGTTGGCGGCTACTTTTTGCATTGTGGGTTGCAGGCCGGCCTGCGCGTCCATGGCGGCTTTAAGGTCGGAGCCTTTGAACTTGACGCTGTCGGCGACCATCTGGTTCTGGGGGTTGAAGGTACCGCTGACCTGGACGGGAAGACCGGGGATGAGGGCGGTCATGGGCATCTGCTTGGTGCGGCCGTGGAAGAGGCCTTCTACTTCGCCGACATCGGTGCTGTCGGTGAGGAGGACGGTGGTGTCAGGGGAGCCCGTGATCTTAAGGGACATGGTGGCGCCGCTGCGGCCGTCGATGACTCCCTGAATTTTTGTGCTTTGAGCGATGGCTGGATGGGTGGTCAGGGCAACGGCCGCGACGACGAGAGCGAGGAGTGTTGCGAATTTGAGTGTGCTGCGACTTTTCATGATCTTTCCCTCGGCTGAAGCTGGATGGGGACCTGTAGGAAGTGTAGGCACCGAACCATGGGAGTGGACACTAGCAAATGTTCTAGAAAGGCAGGAAAGTTTAGTGGGCAGGGCGGGGATGTTCCGGGATGACGGCGGCCGCATGGGTGGGGCTGTGCTTTCCTCTGTTGCGCCGTTGGGTTAGTTTAGTTGCGACAGGTCCTTCCAAAAAATGAACTGAACGAGGTCGTCATGCTGCTAAGTCTGAATTCGCGGTTTGTGGGAAACGTCTACATTATTCAGTGCAAAGGACGTGTCGTTCTGGGTGAAGAGGTGAAGGCGCTCGAGGCGGCTTTCGATGTTGGCGCGCGGGAGTTTACGCGATTCGTGCTGGACCTGGGCGAGGTCAATCGCCTGGACAGTATCGCGATGGGACTGCTGGTGCGATACGCCGAGCGCATGGACAAGGCCGGGGGAGGGGTGCGGTTGGCCGCTGCACCGCCGTTCGTGGTGAGACTGCTCGACATGACGAAGTTGTCTGGCCTATTGCCGAGTTTTGCGACGGAGGAAGAGGCGATCGTGTCGTTTCTGAAGCAGGGGACGACTCAGGGCGCGCAGGACCGACGCGGACCTCGGGTGCTGGTGGTCGATGAGTCGGCGGATCTGTGTGTGTTTGTGCGGACCGTGCTGATCCAGAATGGCTTCGACGTGAAATCGACGTGTTCCTTTCGGGACGCGAAGATTTTGCTGCAGGTGGACCAGGTGGAGTACATCCTGGTGGGTCCGGGGAATCCGCAGCTGTCGTCGGAGACTATGTTGCGATCGCTGACGGCGTTGGCGCCGAAGGCAACGGCGTTGCGACTCGATGCGGACTTCAAGATTCGTGATGCTCGTGAGGCGACGGAGGAGCTGTTGCAGATGTTCGGGGCGAGTGGAGCTTAGTTGCGCCGAGCTTGTATGCTTAGGCGCGCTTGCAATCAACTCAGGAGGTTGCTTTATGCGTGGGTTCGCTAGACTTTCGTTTGTCGCCCTCCTCTCTTCCCTTCCCTTGTTCGGCCAGACGAAGGTTGCGCCTCTGCCTCCTATGGGATGGAACAGCTGGAACCACTTTGCCGGGCATGTGACCGATGCTGACGTGCGGTCGGCGGCTGATTCCCTGGTTAGCACGGGAATGCGCGATGCGGGTTACGTGTATGTGAACGTCGACGACACGTGGCAGGGTAAGCGCGATGCTTCGGGTGTATTGCATCCGAACGAACGTTTTCCGGATATGAAGGCTCTGGGGGACTACATCCACTCGAAGGGATTGAAGTTCGGGATCTACTCTTCGCCCGGGGCGCAGACTTGCGCTCACTACGAGGGGAGCCTTGGGCACGAGGTGCAGGATGCCAAGATGTATGCCGAGTGGGGCATCGATTTTTTGAAGTACGATTTGTGCTCGTTTCGAGACAATATGAACAAGGTTGAGGCGGAGCATCCGGATGATCCGAGCGCGGCGAAGAATTTGATGATTGCGGCCTACCGAAAGATGGGGGATGCGCTGAAGGCGACGGGGCGGCCGATGGTTTATAGCCTTTGTCAGTATGGGGTTGACCAACCGTGGAAGTGGGGGCCAGAGCTGGGCGCGAATATGTGGCGGACAACGGATGACATCGACGACTCCTATGGGCGGATGATAGCGATTGGATTTAGCCAGGCTGGGTTATCAAAGTATGCTGGGCCGGGGCACTGGAACGATCCCGACATGCTGGAGGTCGGCAACGGCAAGATGACAGAGAACGAATACAAGACGCACATGAGTTTGTGGGTGCTGCTGGCTTCGCCGCTGCTGGCGGGGAATGATCTGACGAAGATGTCGGACGCAGACAAAAATATTCTGATGAATAAAGAGGCTATTGCGATCGATCAGGACGCGTTGGGGAAGCAGGGGGACCGTCTGTATGAGAGTGGGGACCTGGATGTCTGGACCAAGCCGCTGAGTGGAGGGCGCGTTGCTGTGGGACTTTTCAATCGGAGTTGGAGCACGCGGGATGTGTCGGTCGATCTGAGTGAGATTGGATTCAAGAGTGGGGGCAGTGTGCGTGATGTGTGGAAGCAGGCAGACCTCGGCCATCGCTCTGGCGTGTTTACGTCGAGGATCCCAAAGCATGGAGCGACTCTGATTGTGGTCGGCAAATAGACGGACTGTTTTTTGCTGAGAGTGCGGGCCAAGTGAGAGAGTGTCGAACGGAAACGATTCCAATTAATTTGAACGGGAAGACGTACTACCTCCGCCTCAGTTCGAGCGACTTCCGGCGTTAGACGACTCTAGTCGCTGATGGGTCATCTATACCGCACCGGAGCCTCGGAAGACGGCGGGAATTGTCCAGAATAGTATTTTGATATCGAGCCAAACCGACCACTGCTCAATGTACCGAATATCCAGAGCCATCCATTCCTCGAAGCCGATCGAGCTGCGTCCCATTACCTGCCAGAGACAGGTAATTCCTGGCTTCACGCTGAATCTCCTTCGGTGACGGTCCTGCGAAAACCCCTGGTAATCTCTGAGTGGCAATGGCCTTGGCCCAACCAGACTCATATCACCCACCAGTACATTAATGAGCTGGGGAAGTTCATCGAGACTCGTCTTCCGTAGAAATCTGCCGACCGGCGTAATCCGTGGATCATTTTTTAGTTTGAAAGTCGGCCCCTGAGTCTCATTGAGATGTGCTACCTGTGCCATCAGCTTTTCCGCGTCCTGAACCATAGTGCGAAATTTAAAGATCCTGAACGGGCGTTTTCCATAGCCCAGTCTCGTTTGTGTAAAAAGAACCGGCCCGTCAGACGTCAGCTTGATCAAAAGTGCGGTGATCAACAGCACCGGAGCGAGCGCCACAAGCAACGAGAAGGAGATGATCACATCTGCCGACCGTTTGATCATCGAAGCATGTTCGTCCCAGGACTCATCGTGGAGCGTGATTGTGTCCGCAGCGCCGCTGAGCAATGTGGCGAGTGATTCCTCTGGAGCGAAGAACGTTCCTATGGAACGGACTGCAATTCCGTGTTGCCGGCACAGTACAACGATCTCGGCGATCTGGTGGTAGAAGGTTGCGAGAGGAAGCGCCACGATTACCTCGTCAACAGGAAGGGTCCTCAGGAGTGAGGGCACCGCGTCGAATCCACCGAGCAGCGATACGGGACGAGAATCGGAGTTCTTTTCGTGCCACTGTTGCTCATCGACGAAACCCTGCAGGTGATAACCCCACTCCGGGTGCTGTGCAAGGTCCTCTGCGAAAGCATTGGCCCGGCGATTGGTTCCGACGATCAGGATGTGTCTGAGGTTATGCCCTCGTGAACGAAGTGCACGCATCGTGACTCGGCCAGCAAGACGAGCAAGCATCAGGACAGCAAAGGTCAATACGCAGAAAAGTAGGCTGACGATCCCCAGCGACGCCAGGTCGCGCCTGGCGGGGGAAGAGATCAGCCACATCCAGAGAAGGCTGAGCAGGGCGCACACAATGCTCGCGAAACAGACGTCCAGTGTTTCCTTGAAATAGCCTTCGACTCTGCGGGAAACGTAAAAGTTATTGGATCGTAAGGTGACATGCCATCCGAAGGCAAGCAGCACGGTAGCGATGAATACTTGAATGGGGTGTCGTGTTTCAAGGGAGTTGAGTAGGTCCAACAGATGGCGGTGGGACATCAATCCATAAGCAACACCGAGACAAGAAAAAAGCAGGCCTATATCACCGATTTTGCCCAGCTCTAAAAATGTCTTTCTATTTGAAGGGGTCATGAGGATGCCTCCTATCAGAGAGCCTTCTAAGTATTCACGGTTGAAAAATGATGCAACTAAAGCGCAGGTTCCGACTGGAACGATCGTAGGACCTGCTTGTCGACCTGACAATGAAGGGAAGGACCTAACTCCTATTTCTCATGTCCGCCCATGACAACGATATGAATTAGCGAATGCCTTCTCAGATCACTGTTGCGGAGCCCGATGCGCTGATCGCAAGAATGCAGTCAGCAGCGAGTGTGAGAGTCAATTTGCGGAAAGATCTTCGAGTGAAATTGCGACGTCGGGGCGTTGCAGATTCGGGTCGGCGACGACGACCATGCTCGCGATGAATTGTTTTCTGAAGTCCGCAGCCAGCTGTCGGTCAGGTTGTCAAGCGGGATGCTCGAAACGAAAATCCGTCACAGGATTTGTTGCGGGATCCATAGTACGAAAGTTCCACTACGTTCGTACCCTAGACATGGGATAGGTGGGAAACCTAAAATCTGATATATGGCTTAGCCCATACGCCACCGGCATGAACCGCTAACCGCTAATGCAATTGCGATGAATCGGCTCTTTCACAGCTCACAACCTCACACCGGAGGTAGTCATGGATGTATGCACCAATATCAATGGACCAGACAACAGCATCAGGCTCTTGATGGCCAACCTACCCACAATTCTGTCCGATCTTCTGACCGACGCCTTTGAGGCGGTTCCCGATATAGAAGTTATTCAACCAGCAAACGACATGCAACAACTCTTGGACGCTTCGGAGAGTGGCACGGCCGACGTCATTCTGCTGGGGTCTTCTCGCGTAGAAAACATCTGCAGTGCAGTCGCGATTCTCGATGTTCTTCCCGAGCGTCATAAAGATGCCAAAGTGATCGTGATTACGCAAAAACCTGGCTACGGAGAGGTCATTTCTCTGTTCCGAGCGGGAGTCAAGGGCATCATCTGCAGCTTGAACCTGCGATTTGAGATGCTCTGCAAGAGTGTTCGTTGTGTACACGAGGGTCAGATCTGGGCAAGCAATGAGCAGCTGGCGTACCTGGTGTCGTCGGTCTCCCATCCAAAATCCACTGATGTCACCGATAGTCGTGGAAGGCCGCTGCTGACAGCCCGCGAACAACAGGTCCTGCACTTATTGGCGGACGGGCTAAGCAATCTTGAACTAGCCACAGTGTTGAGACTGAGTGAACACACCATAAAGAACCATCTCTTTCGTATCTACGACAAGCTCGGTGTATCGAATCGCATGGAGGCTGTGCTGTACGCGCTGACGCCACGTAATACGGTGCCCGCGGCGGCGGCCGTAATGAAGGCGGCTCCCCCGAATAAAGTTCGCATGATCAAAGCCGGATGAACTGCGGTATGACGGGAACGAATCTCATTCAATCCAACATGAGGCAATGAAGCGCTATGAGTAATACGATTCGAATAGCAGTGGTCGGTTCCGGTTACGTGGGCCTCGTTGCAGCGGTTTGCTTCGCGGAGATGGGGCACAATGTGATCTGCGTGGATAATGATCAGCAAAAGGTCGACGCGCTTCGAAGCGGAGACTGTCTGATCCACGAGGCGCACCTGCCTGAACTTCTTGAACGTTATCGGAACTCGAGAGTGCGCTTCACAAACGATCTCGGCGAAGCTACGCGGGGGGCCGATGCGGTCTTCATCGCAGTTGGAACACCGCAAGGCGATTCGGGTGTTGCCGATCTCTCCTATGTTGAAGCAGTGGCCAGCGAAATTGCACGGTCCCTGAATTCCTATACGGTCATCGTTGAAAAGAGTACGGTGCCTGTTTATACGAACGAGTGGATACGAAGGGTGATGGAGCGTAACGGGGTTGCAAAGCACTTGTTCGACGTCGTCTCCAATCCCGAATTCCTGCGCGAGGGAACGGCGGTCCGAGACTTTCTACATCCCGATCGAATTGTGGTCGGGACGGATAGCGAACGGGCCGCTGCTGTGCTATCGAAGATCTATGAACCGCTGACGAGTGGAAGCTACTACGAGCAGCCCGGTGCAATCGACGGCTTCTGCACTTCGTCTGAGCCGCCGCCGTTGTTGCTCACCTCCACCAAGAGTGCGGAGATTATCAAGCATGCGTCCAATGCCTTCCTCGCGCTGAAGATATCGTTTATCAATGCCGTATCCAACCTGTGTGAGGCGGCGAACGCCGATGTCGAGCAGGTGGCGAGAGGCATCGGGATGGACAGCCGCATCGGCCCGAGATTCCTGCGGCCCGGCATCGGCTATGGCGGGTCCTGTTTTCCGAAGGATGTTGCGGCATTTCGATGTGTTGCCGAAGAACTCGGCGTCGACTTTAGTCTGTTGGCCGAAGTGGAAAAAGTTAACAAGGATCAAAAGATTCGCTTCCTCAACAAAGTTCGATCCGCTCTATGGACGCTTCGGGGCAAGAAGCTTGGCGTGCTGGGCCTATCGTTCAAAGGTGGGACGGATGATATACGAGAATCGCCAGCTATCGAGCTCGTCCGGATGTTGATTGCAGAAGGATGTTCCATTCGCGCGTTTGATCCCGCCGCGATGACACGGGCGGAACATGTACTGCCTTCTGGATCAAGTCTGCAGTATGTGTCGGATGAGTACGCGGCGTCCAACGACGTAGATGCGTTATTGATCCTGACTGATTGGTCGGAGTTCGGGCGCCTGGATTTGCAGCGTCTCAATCGATTGATGCGCTATCCAATTGTTGTGGACGGTCGCAATCTCTACGAGCCGGATGTGATGTTGAAGAACGGCATCACTTATTTCAGTGTTGGCCGGCCGACAAGGCACCATATGCATGAGTTAGCGGCTACAGGAACTCGCTGACGTTTGCATCAATCTCCTGAGCGACCCTGAGTTACGGGTCCACGGATTGATAGCGAACAGTTCTCGTTTCCGCGCTTCGGATTTACAGCATTCACTGAATCAAAAGGGGGGATATGCGCTCCAAGAGAGTACTCGTCACAGGCGCAGCAGGCTTTCTCGGGTCTCATCTATGCGACTCTCTGCTTCGACGGGGCAACCGCGTAATCGGTGTGGACAACCTGTGCACCGGGAGCGAGGCCAACCTGGCTCATCTTGCCAGAGAATCCCGGTTTGAGTTCGTCCAGCAAGATATCTGCCGACCCTTTGATGTTGGTGCCGTTGATTTTGTCTTCAACTTCGCTTCGCCTGCAAGCCCAGTCGACTATGCCCGACTAGGGGTCGAAACGTTGCTGGTTGGTTCGGCCGGGACACTGAACACGCTCGAGATCGCGCGTCACCACAACGCCGGTTACCTCCATGCATCCACATCCGAGTGCTATGGCGATCCTGAAGTTCATCCTCAGACAGAGACCTACTGGGGCAACGTCAATCCGGTTGGGCCGCGCTCTGTGTATGACGAAGCAAAGAGATTTTCCGAGGCTGCGGTCATGGCTTTTCACCGCTACCATGGCGTCAATACTCACCTGGTGCGAATTTTCAATACCTACGGTCCAAGGCTGCAAATGAATGACGGCCGAGTGATCTCGAACTTGATGACACAAGCTCTCAGTGGAGAGTCCCTGACCATCTATGGAGATGGATCGCAGACCCGCAGCTTCTGCTATGTGTCGGATCTAATCGAAGGTATTCTTGCGCTCGCTGATTCGGAGGAGCACCTCCCAGTCAACATAGGCAATCCCGAAGAGTGGACAATTCTCGAGTGCGCGTTAGAGATTTTGAACGTGACTGGCGCCAACCAAAATATTGCATTCAAGCCCCTTCCGCAGGATGATCCAACGCGCCGCCGACCGGATATTCATAAGGCGAAGACCCTTTTGGGCTGGCAGCCAAAAGTGAAGCTGCGCGAGGGTTTGGAATTGTCGCTGGAGTATTTTCGGAGTTGCCTCGAGAAACAGTTGGCACTCAAGGCGTAATGGCGACCGCTACCTATCATCTTCTCACCGAGGCCGAGCCGTTTTCCGAATTTCAAGGAGGCGCGATCTCGAGGTGGGCGGCAAATGTACTTCGCGATGCTGATGCGACGGTGGTCGTTTGCCCCTCTGCCGACAGCACGTGGAAGTTTCCTTCCGAGGCGATCCAGGTACTCTCTCACCTGGCGCGCTATCAACGAACTCGGCGTCACCTTCTTCGACTTCCCTGGTCTCTGCATCGCGTTGTGATTCAGCGCGTCTTCCGCCCCGTGTTGAAGAGGCTGCGGGCGGGTGACATTGTGTGGATTCACAATCGACCTGATTTTGCGATCGCCCTTACGCCAGAGATTCGTCGTGCCCGTGCGCGCGTGGTTCTCCATCTGCATAACTCTCATCTGGTTGAGTGGCCGGAGCCGCTGATGCGACAGGTACAGGTAGACAGACTTGTCTTCGTCAGCGGATTTTTACTGGAGCAGGCGCGACGTAAATTTTCATCTCTCGGCGATTCGTCAGTGCTCTACAACGGGGCGGACGAAGCAATCTTCTATCCCCCGCCTAGCCGCAGTAAGGAGACAAAAACACCTACGGTCCTGTTTGCAGGCCGGCTTGTTCAGGATAAAGGTGTTCACATCCTGATGGAGGCCATGAGGCTTATCGAGCAGCGCGGTTCGAGGCTCCGGGCCCTTATTGTTGGGTCTTCCAACTTTGGTGGAAGCCGCGAAACAGATTATGTCCAGCAGCTCAAAGCAAGCGCGCCCAGGACTGTAACCTTTCTTCCCTATCGCTCTGGTGCTGCGCTGGGCGATCTCTTCCGTGAGGCCGATATCTTCTGTTCGCCATCGATTTGGGATGAGCCGTTCGGTCTCGTCAATGTCGAAGCGTTTGCTTCTGGTCTGCCGGTCGTCAGCACGCTAGGTGGCGGCGCCGGGGAGATCTTTGCGGATGGTGGCGGCATTCTCGTAGAACGTGGGTCTGCGGCGCAACTTGCCGATGCTCTCCATCAGCTCGCGGAGGATGAGGAGTTTCGGTCAACCTTAGGCCGGCAAGGGCGCGCTGCGTTTCTTAGTCGCTTTAAGTGGTCCATCGCCCGCGCACAGGTCCAGGACATCTCCCGGTCGCTCACCGTATGATTCGGAATCACATTCAGCGAGTTCGTGAAAGCGTTCTTGCCCGCAACGCGATCTGGATGTTCGCAGGCCAGGGCTTCTCCTTCGTTATCCAGGCGCTGTATTTCATCTTCCTTGCGCGTCTTCTGAACCCTACGCAATATGGAGTTCTCGCGGGCGCTGTGGCCCTTGTTGCGGTGGTCAGTCAGTACAGCACGATGGGGTCGGGCCTCATTCTCCTCCGATATGTCAGCCAGGATCAGGAGCGGTTTCCGGAGTACTGGGGCAATGTGCTGATGTCGACGGCGGTGTACGGTTCGCTTATTGTGCTGGCGTTACGCCTCACCGGAAACTGGCTTGTTGGCGCGGAGAGCGCCTCCCTGCTAACGCTGATCGCCTTCTCTGACTGCATCTGTGGGCAGTTGACGACATGTGCAGCCCAGGTATTTCAGTCTTTCGAACACATGCGTCCGACGGCTACGCTCAACATGCTCGTCAGCCTTTTTCGCCTCGTACTCGTCTGCTCGATGCTTCTGGTTATGCATCACGCTGTGGCTCTGCAATGGGCCGTCGCGATGCTTGTCATTTCGATCTGTGCGGCCGGCGCAGCATTTGCCATTGTCACGCGCCGCTTCGGCTGGCCGCGTTTCCGGCCTGGGCTGCTCTTGTCGCGCGGCGCAGAAGGTTTCATCTTCGCCGTCTCGGGCTCAACGACGTCGGCCTACAACGACTTCGACAAGGTCATGCTTGGCCACTACGGCATGACGGTCGCCAATGGCATTTATTCGATGGCCTATCGGGTCATCAACATTGCGACGATTCCCATCCAGTCCATTGAGGCGGCTGCGTTCCCACGATTCTTCCGCGAAGGGGCGAAGGGCGTTGCCGCGGTCCAACCGCTGGCCGTCAAAATTCTTAAGCGTACTGCCGTGCTGGGTCTCATTGCGGCCGTTGGTCTCTTTCTTTTTGCCCCCGTCATCCCTCTCCTCATCGGCAAGGGCTTTAAGCCAAGTGTGAGCGCGCTGCGATGGCTTTGTCTGATCCCGATCTTCAGGAGTTTTCACTTGTCCGCCGGGGACGCAATTGCAGGCGTGGGCCAACAGAAGTTTCGTCTGGTCTGTCAGCTTTTCGCTGCCGGATTCAATATCGGCTTGAACGTCTTGCTGATTCCGCGCTATTCGTGGAGGGGCGCAGCGATTGCGAGCCTGCTGACAGATGGAAGTCTCGCCGTACTTACCTGGACCGTACTTTTCTGGCTACGTCGCCGCGAGCGGGGCGCCGCTCTCGCTACTCAAGCGGCCTGATCACGCAGCCGCGTCGGCACGGAAGTCGCCATCCGGTTTGTCGGTACCAAACGCAGGCGCATCCGTTCCAGCTTCAGCCCGATGCACGCAAGGACAAACATCAGCGAACCAAGATGCCGCGGTTCAAAGAGAAAGCTCTCGTCCAGGTTGTAGATGAGAGTAAGAATCACAATCGCAAAGTACCATTCCACCGCTCGGAGGCGAGCCTCGTCGTATGAGCGCAAGAGACAGGTGACGGCATCTCGGAAGGCGAAGGCGAAGAGAAGCAATACGATGATCAGTCCCCCGATACCCAGCTCGAGCATCACATCGAGAAAACCATTTTGCGCCTGCCCCAGGGCCCAGGTGACCGTAAGAATGATCCGATAGGACTCTCCCTTAAACCCCAGCCAGAAAGCCTGGTATCCATAACCGAGCAGCGGGTGCTTGGCGATCGACCCGGCCACAGCATCCCATATTTCCGTGCGACCAGTCAGCGTCGCATCTTTTCCAAGCAGGCTGAATAGAAAATTGGGCTGCAGCATAGCGATGGCTACTACTGAGGCGAAGGCCACAAAAAGCAGGATGAAGGCTACAAAATAGTCTTTCTTCCGAAAACCCCGCACGGCGTTCAAAGTCACCGCGTAGGCGATGTAGACCGTCGTCAGCATATATGTTGTTGCTGCGCGCGAAAATGCGATTGCTATCAGGCAGAAGATAATTTGCGAAACTCGAAGCGTGCGAAAGAATGGCGTACGGGGACGATACGACACGGCCGCAGTGAGAAAAAATAGGGCCATATTGCCGAGGTAGTTTTTAGCACTGAAGATTCCTTTCCACGCACTGGAATGGCCACCCATCAGGTCGCGGCCATACTGCGGCAGGACCAGCGCGAACAAAATGCTCGCAACAATCGTTCCGGTACCTAAAACCAGAAACAGTTCGAGCACCTCGTTCACCGTGTAGAGAGACATGATGTAAAAGATGAGCAGAATGCCGCCCAGCAGCACTGAATCGGAGCTGATCGTTCGCGTAACCTGCTGCGACACCGGACAAAAGAGGAACGCAAGCGCTGGAAACAGTACGACTAGTTTCATGTGCTCGCACAGCCGAAAGACCGAGCGATACCGCCGAATGACAAAGATCATGCAGCCACCAAGGATCAGCACATTGTTCAGGCGATCCATGAGGGCCGAGCCACCTGTCGATACGGCTCGCATCGACGCTGGTCCATTGACGAACGGAGAGACACCGTCCAGAGCGAAGTAGAGCAACGGCAGCATCAGACCCCAGGTCGATGCGCGACTCCACAGGCTGTCGGTTGCTGCAGGGCTGTTAGTCCGTTGTCTCGTATTGTCGCTAGCGTAGGCTGGTCTCAGCGTTTGAACGGTGGCCAAACAGACTCCTGTCGAGAAAGAGAATCTAGTGCGCGTAAACGGCGGCAGAGGTGGCCGAAGCCAGGATTGATTGGCCATTCACGACAATGTTCCGCATAAAACTAAATGGGACATACACCACATCGTCAGGCATGAGTGCCATATCGGGCTCTTTGCCTTTCTGCATAGCTCCTACAGGAAGATCGATTTGCTCTACTCCTGTTGGGGTTTTACGAACCAGCTTTGATTTGCTAACTGCTGCTGTGTGGTTCGGCGAACCCGCCAGCGAGAGTGCCTGAAGTACCGTCATCTTCGAGTTATTGGTGTTCACCGTGTACCCGCCCGGCTTCAAAACATCACCAAGCACGTAGACGATCGCAGCTTTGGGGACGACCACTGTGTCGCCCGGGTAGACCATCGGGTCGTCACTCAGGGCAGTTCCCGCCACGTTCGAGTAGTAGTAATCGATCTTCTGGTTCGGGTCGCCATGGCGTTCGATCGTAATATGGCGATCCGCAACGTCGGTCAGGCCACCAGCCAGTGCGAGCACGTCGATCACCTTCCGGCGAGTGTCGATCTCGTAAAGACCCGGCTTCATTACCTGTCCCATCACTGAAGCATTCTGGGTTGCGTACGCATCGACCCGAACGGTTACCTGCGGATGCAGCATGATGCCCGCGGCAATGAGGCGCCGTTCAATCTCGTCGGCTGCCTGACCTGGCGTGATATTGCTTACTTTGACGTTTCCAAGGAAGCTCACCGGCACCTCTCCGGCATCGGTCACCCGGGCCCGCTGCTCCATCTCCGGCGTGTCGTAGACCTGAATGTGCAGCGCATCGCCTGGTCCAATGAGCAAACTCTCTTTCTGCGCCGAAGGGCTTTGCGCCGGCAGACCTGTTGCGATGGCGAGAATCAACAATGACAGTGGAATTGATTTTGTTTTCTTCATCTATGCCCTCGCAAACTTGTTTCCGGGATATTCGTAAAACACATGCCCGGCGGCAGGCTGCTCGCGCACCCCGTTCACCAGGACATTGATCTTGCGGCTGTGTTCGCCCGGCACGGCCTGCAGCAACTGATAGCTCCTCTCGAGTGCCGAGAGTGGAGTTTTCTGATGCCGCGCGATGAGCAGGACCGAGTCGACGAAGGAACTCAGGACGACTGAGTCGGTCACAGGCAGTATGGGTGGGGAGTCCAACAGAACCAGATCGTACTGTGACTTCCAGACGTTCAAGAGTGTTTCCATGTGATCCGACGACAGGAGTTCCGCGGGATAAGGAGGTGTAGGCCCGGCAGGCATGAGAGAGAGATTCGGAACCTCCGGCACCGGAATCAACGCGGATGCACCATGATCACTCGATAGACCGGTCAACACTGTACTCAACCCCATGTTCGCGTCAATCTGCAGGTCTCTGTGCAGCTGCGGTCTGCGTAGATCCGCATCGCATAGCAGCACACGCTTTCCCTGCTGAGCAAAGAGAATTGCAAGGTTCCAGCTGATGAAGCTCTTACCCTCCCCCGGCAGCGGGCTCGTCACCAGTACAATCCGTGGAGGTGCACCGCTTCGGGACATCATCAGTGAAGTCCTGAGAGAGCGAAGGGACTCCACAAAGATGGAGCGGGGACTATCGAGTGCCGGCAACCTCACGAGAGGAGAGCTCGCCACTATATTCCCACCTCTCGGCAAGGCTGCGCGCTCCTTTTGATACGGCAACACGCATAGTGGCGTCGCACCCAGCTCACGCGAGATTTCGAGCACATCCTGAATTTTGCTGTCAGTCAAATCACGCAGCAGCGCTGCAGCCGAACCTACAAACAGACCAGCTGCGAGGGCTCCGAAGACGTAGAGCAAGGCAACAGGCTTTGCAGGTTTGTCGGTTGGCCGTCCCGGATCGACGATGGAGATGTTCGTGGAATGCAGGCCAGCAAGCAGTCCCGATTCTTTCAGATGCTTCAGGAGATCGTCATAAAGCGCACGGCTCTGATCTGCTTCCTGCCGCGCCATCTGATACTCGATGGTTTTGTTGTTGAGCGTCTCTGCTGCACTCTTATCCGCGTCGAAATCCCTACGCGTATTCTGCTCCGTCTGTTCAGCCACGATGAAATCGTTGCGTGCACGACCAGAGACGCGCCCCACTTCCGCTTGAATTGCCGTCTCTACCGCGTTGAGGTTGCCCTGAATTTCTGCGAGCTTTGGGTAGGACGGTCCGAACTTTGCGGAGAGCTGCTGCAACTGTCCCTGAAGCGTTGCTTCCTGCATGCGCAGGTTCTGGATTAGTGTTAGCGAACTACCGATGCCCGAAGACGAGGTCGCCAGGATCGTGTTGCCACTCAGGCCGGAGATCATCTCGGGGTTGCCGGTCTTCACGACATCGTAGATTGCACCTTTCAGAATACGGTTTGCCTGCGCTTGCGCGACGGCTTGGGTAGACATCTGCAACTTGTCGAGCGTGGGACTATAAACCTGGTCTTTTCCCTGCCGGTCGACCTCGCCTAAGGCAAAAACGCCTGAGTCCTGCCGCAGCCTGACGACCTTAGCCTGCAGATTTTGAGTCTGTGCTCGCAGATCCTCCAGCTGTCCGCCCAGCCATGACGACGCCTGTGTCGTCGCGGCATAGCGTGCCTGAAAGCCCGTTTCAATCAGGCCCTGCAACATGTGATTGACGACCGCTGCTGCCAACTGTGGATCGGGGCTTAGATACTCCACATCGATGAGACGCGTGCCGTCGACGACCTTCACAGTGAGCTTCTTATGAAAGATTTTCAGCACCTGCACGCGGCGGTGTGGTGAATTCTCCAACGAAGCGCCTTTGGGATCTGACTTTCCTTTGGGGCCGAGCAGCCCAAACACCCAGCCAAGCGGTCCCCACTTCTCCTTGTAGTCTTCCGTCTGGTCGAGGTGTAGCTCATTGATGACGCGCAGCGCGAGCGAGTCCGACTGCAGAATCCTGGCTTGGGTCTGGAGGACCATGTTCTCTTCGAGCGCGTCAGAGGGCGTGTCTCCACCGTCGGTCTGCAGGCCCAGCGAACTCGTAGAATCCTTTTGGACCTGAATCTCACCAATGGATTGATAACGACGGGTTGAGGCCATCAGCGCCAAAATGGCAAGGAGCAAAAACACGGCAACGCTGCCGTATATGATCCTGCGGCGTCGCCATAACATCTTCCAAATCTCGTGAAGAGTGAGTTCGGGCGACGACGAACGCGCCATGATAACAACGTCTGAGGATTGAAGAGCGAGCTTATCCAAATCGACCTTCCTTTTTAGTGAACCGGGAGTTGAGGCAGAAGGCTAAGAACTCGGGCAGGTAACAAGTCTTCAACTTCACTCTGCGAATATGACGGATACGAATTGACGGTCGAACATACCCCTCTATATCGGCCTGCTAAGGACCCGCGCAAAACGGTCTTTCATGCGTAAGAAGGGTGATTCGACCCACCGATAGGAGACAAAAGCGAGAAGGAGCGTCAGTACAAACCCTACCGCTTTCGTTGCGAGCAACGCTGCGCCGGAGATCGGGTGCAGAATGCTCTTTGCAAGGAGCAGTCCTGTGAGGTGCAATAGATACAAGCCATAGCTCACCTTTCCAAGCTGGACCACCCAGGGGCCCGTGAGTAATTTGCTGCGACTGTAAAGGCAGCCGTAGAGCATCGCTCCGGCAGCAAGTGCAATGATCAGGCGGCCCGGCACCTCTCGCATACTGATCGGACCAGGTTGATCCGTTAGCCATGCTGACGACACGATCCATCCAACAAGACCGCCGCTCACCAGGAGCACTCGCGCAGTGGCACTAAGCTTTGGCAGGCGATCTGCGAAGAGCGCAATCAAGATACCAAGAGCAATCGAATCGCACCGGGCAGTGCTGCCGTAGTAGATGTAACCTCCACTGACGCCCGCGAGCACAAACGCGATGCGGCACAGCGTCGCAAGCAGGAAGATCACGATGCTGGATATGATCAGGCCGCGGCGTTCGAGTGTCTTCACCATCAGTGGCCAGACCAAGTAGAACTGCTCCTCGATCGAAACCGTCCAGAGCGGAAATGCGATCGACTCGGGCCGGCCGAAGACGGCATGCACCCAGTTGCCAGCGAAAAGGAGATATCCCGCGACGTAATACCACTGGAGATGTTGGTTCGACATGGTGTGCGATAACACGATCCCCAATCCGATGACCAGAAAATACAACGGCCAGATCCGGAGAATCCGCCTGAGATAGAAGAGCTTAAGTGAGATGTCGCCTGTCTCCTCCCGCTCTCTCAGCAAAAGTGAGGTGATCAGGAATGCACTCAATGCGAAGAACAGATCGACACCCGCAGCTCCGGCTTTGACAGTCGCACCCCATAGCCACGGCATCGGCAGATGAAGATCATCGATAGAACGAGGCTTCAAGCGGCAAGGTGTGACACACAAAGACACCGAGAAACGCATAGAACCGCAAGCCATCCAATTCCGGCTGGTAGAAGCGGCGCGATGCCGGCGCTTTCACCGGTGCAACTTCGTTCAGGACTTCAGTGGAGAGACTCACAGGCTATGCTCCTTTCGCCGCATTTTCGTCAGATCTCCTCATGGTCGACTCATAAGGAGCCTGAGCTCCTTGAAAGGCGTAGTTATGCATCTTTTCGATCGATGGGCCGACGCCTTGCTGAAATATTTTGCGAGATTCAATCGAAGCAGCCCTAGTCGAGAGAAGAGTGTGAAAGATATTTTCCAGCCGTTGTGTTTGCTGAGCCAGGTTGAAGCGCTCCAGGACTCGCATCCGCCCAGCGAGGCTGAACCGTTGCCACAACTCTTCGTCACGCATCAACGTACTGATGGCCTCCGCCAAAGCCTGCCGATCATCTTCCGCGACCAGCAGACCCGTCTGTCCGTCCTCCACCGCTTCTGGAATTCCGCCGCTTCGCGTACTCACGACCGGTAGTCCCATAGCCTGCGCCTCGATAAAGACAATGCCGAAACCCTCCGCATCGCCTGACTTCGCAACCAAGCTTGGGACACAGAAGACCTTTGCCCGCGACATCCACTCCTGCACCACGTCGGTCGGCTGCGATCCCAGAAAAACACTGCGGACCTGACGCGCCGCGGCCAGTGCCTCGCAATTTGCACGGAGAGGACCATTGCCGATCACGACGAGTTGGGCCTCGGGGCAGCGACGCTGCACCTCGGCCATCGCCTCAATGAGGCGGTCGCAGCCCTTCTTTTCAACTAACCGTCCGACAAACAAGACAATCGGTTCTCTCCGTCGAATTGAAGGCGGCGTAAACCGTTCGACGTCTACACCAATCGAATGAACGATCGTGCGATCTGGAGGGTATCCACGTTCGACCGCCCGCCTACGCACGTAGTCGGAGCACGCCACGAAGAGTGCGCCTTCATTCTGCAGTCTTGCGCGACCCTTCAAATACTCGCGTCCCAGCCGCGTTGCGCTCAGCGCATCATCGGTCATGGTCATGTCGTAACCGTGCAACGCAGTCACGAGCGGCACATCCAGCTGCGTTGCAAGCTTCATGGCCGCGTAGCCGTCCAATGCAAAATGCGCATAGACAAGCTGCGGCGATCGCGCCTTGAGCCGTGCAATCTCACTCTCGTTGCACCCCAAATAACGGAACCGCAGCTCCCTCACTCTTCCCCAAACCCCGTCGTCATCGGCGGTCCAGCTCTTGTTCTCAGGCACCTCAAGCCCTGCCACCCTGCGCCAGCCAACGAAGTACGGATCAAAGCGTCGCATCGCGGCGGCCTGGGTCACGATGAACGTCTCGGAACGCGGCAGCAGCTGAATACGAAAGATCACAATGCCGTCTGTTTGATCGTTCATGCCGCGTTTCCTCTGATCTCCATCACCTGGCGGTAAAGCTGCTCGTACTGAGGTGCAATCTCCGTCCACGAAAATCGTCGGGTCGCTGCGCGGGCGACCTCGCCCATCGCCGCGATTTCTTCCGGAGACATCACCAGCGCACGCTCGATATTTTGCGAAAGCCCCATCGCATCTGCATCCGCCAGGAACCCGCTCACGCCGTGCTCAATCACGTTGGGATGTGCTCCAACCGCGGTCACCACCGGCACCGTCGCCGCGCTCATCGCTTCGATCGTCGACAATCCGAAGCCTTCATACGCCGAAGCCGACACAAATAGTTGGGCGCGCTCCAGCAAGCGGTATAGCTCTTCGCGGCTGGTTGCGCCATGAAAGCGCACGCGACCGCCCAACCCGAGCTCAACCACGCGTCGTTCAAGCGAGGAACGTAGCCCGGCGAAATCCGCTCCAACCCACTCCAGTCGCATCTGCGGATATCGATCCTTCAACGAGGCCATCGCCTCCAGTACCTTATGAACGCGTTTGTTCTCGGCGAGGCGTGAGATACCCAGCATCAAACCTGGGTCGACGGCTTTTTTCAATCTCCAGAACCGATCGATATTGGCACCGTTCTCAATCAAACGGATACGCTGCGGCGGCACGATCTGCTCGAACTTTTCGCGGTCCTGCTGACTTACGCAAACCACTGCGCCCACTCCGCCAAGGGACATGCGGGTGACAGTGCTGAAGTACATCTGCTTGAACCGGCTTGCCCACTGCGTATGAAAGATGCCTCCATGGGTACTGACGACCAGCGGGATGCGATGCAGCAAACGCGACAGGCTCAGATAATCCACGAAAAAGTCGATTGCATGGATATGCACCAGGTCGTATCCGCGAATTTCCGAAAGCGCCGCAGGAGCCACGGGGTATCTTCGAGGTCCCCAATGCCGCATTCGCCGCACCGTCAGCCCCGCCTCGACAGACTTCGCAGGCGCCATCGCACCGCTTGCAAACAATAACCGAAGCGTCGCGACTCTCACGGTGTGCCCTTTTTGCTGCAGGGCACAGCTGAGCCCCTCCACTACGCTCTCGATTCCACCTTCGGAGGGAAGAAACTGCCGTGTTAGTTGAAGAATCTTCATCGCGAGTGCACCAAGGGTCGTAGCGCGGGCCGTCGCGCCATCCAGTCACGCAGATGACGGCGGCGCCGGCGAGGAAGCAACCACATCGCCAGAAAAATCGCGAAGTCGCGAGGCGTGGTTCGGCCATGTCGCATTACTTCAAAAAGCAGTGTGGGAAAGGCACGCCAGTCTCCCTGCTCTGAAGCCTCCGGAGCGATCTGGTGAAAGACAAATCCGGTCAACGCACGCGGGGTGAAGAGGTGCCGGTCGCTACGCACCCACGACAGACGAGTATCGCCAATTGGCTTTACTACTCACCGAAGCCCGCTCCTCCTCGATATAGTGAATCGCTAAAACCTCGTCCACGAATACAGCTTTAGCGCCTGGCAACTGCCCTACCCGCAGCAGCCATTCGGTGTCCTGATGTTTTAACTGATCGGTTTTGAACGGCTGAGCCAACATGAGTGCCCGACGTACAAAGAAGGTCGACGTCTGGATCGATCCTTCACCGCGTGAGAGCGTGCGGCGCGCCAATAGATACTCACAAATCTTCTCGTCAGGCTCAGGCATTCGACGCGGCCACACATAGTCGTTCCCCGGTGTACGCGCGATGATTTTGCAGGTCCCGATCACCACCGGCGCCTTCGACGCTGTAGCCGCCTCAAGCTGGGACTCAAGTTTGCTCGGCATCCATTCATCATCGTCGTCGAGGAACGCAATCCATTCCCCCGAAGCCTCGGCCACCCCGCGATTGCGGGCGGCTGACCCCCCAACACTTGTTTGCAGTGCGACCACGCGGACGCGACCGTCTTCTCGCGCGAGCATCTCGATCGCCTGCTCTGTCGCCGGATCTTGACCGTCGATCACGACCACAGCCTCAATCTCTCGCAGAGTCTGCTGTAGAACGCTTCGTACTGCGCGCAATAGGAGCTCCGGTCGTCCACGCGTTGGGATTACGGTCGACACAAGAACCATGGTCAATCTCCTTCAGGCCTGGGTTGCTGGCAAATGAAATGCGTTAAGACGTTCGCAAACGCAGGACAGATCAGACGCGACTCGGCGCGGCCTCAAGCGCTTCGGCGATCGCGTAATACGCCGGTTTTGGCTTGCAGTTAACATCGAAGGCAAGTGGTCGTACAGGCAAACCGTCCTTGCGAGGGCGGTATCCCGAGATCCAGGTAAAGGCGTCCGAAAGCCCCCAGGTAACGACGCCCTTGACCGCCGGCTGCCGCAGGCTGGCGGTCAGAAATTTCTTGTAGAGATTCGCAACCTCCCTGTCGCGTGAGCCAACATCTGCGGGAAGAGTCGAATCCTGAACGTCCAGTTCCGTAATAAAAATCTTCATTCCGCGTTTCGCCAGCTCGCCAAGAAAGAGTTCGTAACTGGTATCGCCGAGAACATTCGATTGGTCGCTTCGTAGATGAGCCTCGAGGCCGACCCCGTGAATTGGAACGCCCCGCGCCAGCAACCGATCGAGTTGACTCAGCATCGCCTTTCGTTTCGCGTCGCCGAAGCCGTTGGAGACCTCGAGGTAGTTCTCATTCCAGATCAAAAGGGCCTTCGGGTCGGCCTTCGCAGTCGCACGAAACGCCTGCTCGATGTAGTCAACGCCAATGTTCTGCAGCCACGGGCTAGCCCTTAGACCATCCGGCCGCTGACTACCAGGGTCAAGCGCTTCATTCACCACATCCCACGAAAACAGTTCGCCAGCGAAGTGCCCGGCGACTGTTTGGATGTGATCGAACATCACACCCTTTGCACTTGATGGAGAAAGTCGTTCCTTGACCCATGCGGGCAAGGAGTCGTGCCAAACCAGCGTATGTCCGCGCACCTTGATGCGATTTGTGCTGCAAAACATTACAAGCTGGTCGGCATTGTTGAAGTCGTATTCTCCTGGCTGGCGACTTAGCGAGTCCCACTTCATATGCAACTCGGGTGTTGCGATATCGCACTGCGACAAGAACAGATCTTTGTAGGCTGGCGACTGATTGAAGTACTTCAGAGCCAGACATGAGCCGAACATGATCCTCTTTTGATCAGCCAACCGCTTCAGCGGTATCGCCGCCGTCTCGGCTCTGGCCCCAAGCGAAGTCAACTCAGCGACGGCAACTGCTCCGAGCATCTTGTTAAAGTCTCTGCGATTCATTCCGAGCCTCAGAATCCCTCACCAAATGTTTCGCCCAACGTCTCTCTTCGAACCGCCGCATTCAACCTGCCGCCTTTGCGCACGAAGTCCATCATCAGCAGGATCAGAAGGTACCAAGGCTCCAGGAGATAGCGTGCGAATAGCCTGCGTGGCTCACTTGCCAGGCGAAACGCCCACTCCAGTCCCATGTGGCCAGCCCAGCGCGGCGGCGTCGGCACCATACCGGCTATGTAGTCAATAGCCGCACCATTCGATGCCAGAATCACACGTGCATTGAGGCGTTCCATGTTCTCCTGTGTCCAGAACTCCTGTCGCGGCATGCCCATGCCAACCATCAGGAGGTCGGGCTGATAGGCGTTAATCCGTTGCACAACTGCCTCATTCTCGGCGCTATCTCGTCTTGCATCGAAGTAGCCGTTGCTCACTTCGATTTGCAGCCCTGGGTACAATCTCCGCAGTACCGCCGCGCCTCTTGCCGCCACTCCCTCCGGAGATCCGAGGTTGTACACCCGCCATCCCTTGCGAGCGGCCGTTTCCATCAGAGGATGAATCCAGTCGGCCAGCGTGACTCTCTGTTCGCGCACCAGCGCATAGCCATAGAATTTGCCAAGCGCAATCAATGGCATTCCGTCGATGAAGGTCCAATGAGCACTTTTGTAGAACTCGCGCAGCTTTGGATGGCGATGAAACAAGAACACGCTGTGGAGGTTGTGGTTCGTGATCACCCACTTTCTATTCTCCGAAATCCCCTTCTCGACCAATGCCATGAGTTTCGGGGATGACATCGGTTGAAGCGTCAATCCAAAAAATGAGGCTTCAACATGATCTGATTCGGGCACTGACTGAACAGGATTTGAACCGGGAGGATTGGTTCTGCTTGCTTCGGCCTGACTTTTTTCATATCTCTCGGGAAGTTCGGACAGTGTGTCATGTTTGCGCATAAGCGGGAGGGCTGCTGGGCACGATAGTAGGCTGGATCGAGAGGCTCTGACAATGAAGAGAACCACCCGAGCCATGTTTCTCATGCGGCGCAAATTTCTTTATGTAACTAAATTAGTTGCATATCATTCGGGGTGCGTCCACGGCTGTCTAGTCTGCGCGACTTAGTACGGAATTCCTATCGACATTCGCTCCAAGAGCCCCTAATCTTGTTCAAGAGCATTCTTCATGGCGACACCCCGCCCGATGGCGACGCGACACGCCGAGCGATCTTTAGTACTTGCGTATTTGAGCAGCACAACCAGATCACATAGCTCGGCGGGCTTAGTTGCACGAAGTTTTGTCTAAACAGAGACATCCAGGGGACAACACAAGCCGTGTCAGCCTGTGTCCCAAAATCATCGGATAAGCCGCATGAACGCTGCTGCGAGCAATAACCAACAGAGGAGCGAAAGGAGGAGTCCGTGGATCGCGCCACGAATAAACTCTTTTTTTAAAGACGCTCGGTTTGGAACTGTGTTTTGCCGTGAGGTCGTTCGCGAAATCCTTAGATCCGACGTAGGAAGCTGGGCGCGATTGTGTTTGCATCGTCTTATCTCTATCGGCACAATTCGCAATTTAATAAGCGGTTCACACTGCCAAAGCTAAGGGTCCATCCTCAACGGGAGGGTCTCCCTCAGCGCTCACCGCGAAAACGAAGATAGCCCCAATGCTCCGGGACGTGCATATTGATTAGCCCCTGCGGCGACCAGACCCAGTTGTCTTCCTTCGCCTGCCCCGCCTTCCACTCGACACGGCTGAAATTGATACGCCACTCCTCACCGATACCTGGTCTTGTCACTGGCAGTCGCGACGCAAAGGCGCTCCACGGAAACGCCATCTCCACCGTCCACCCCTGATCCTTGTCGCTCGGATCATTCAGCGTTCCGCTTATCGCAACCGCTGTCTTCAAACCTGGAATCTCCCAGCTGTTATCCGCCTTACCGCCTTCACGGTATGGTTTGTTCAGATACAAATCCCACCCTGTATTCAGCGCGTTGATCTCAAATTCGAAATATCCCGGCGAATCTCCCTTCGGCTTTAGGAACACCTCAAAGTCATTGTCGTGAAAGATTACCGAATCGTGCTTCGTCAGCGTTGCCTTCACCTCCGGCTCCTCTAACTCCGCTCCTATATAGAGATACTCATCATCCCAAAGTATCTTCGCGCGTGTGCGAAATCGCGGCAATGGCTTTGCAGAACCTTCAATATCGACAAAGTCTGTAGTCCATTCGGCCGCGCGCCAGGCGCGATCATCCAGCTTCCCGTCAACTTGCACCGGCGAATTGGCTCGATAGCAGTCATATCTCTTCGGCTCAACCTGCATCTCTTGCGCCCCAGCCGCAAGTATGGTGAAGATCCCGAAGTGCATCATCCGCGAAAGTCGAAGCATAAGAAACCTCGATGAGTTCTGTGCTCAAGTTGAAGAAGAGTCAAGTTCACCATCATAGCCAGTTCCCGCACCGTAGCCAGAAAATATCTGCTGGCCGTTCCGGCTGTGCTAGATTTCTAGCCTAGAGCACCACCGACACGAGGCCCCGGGGAAATGACCTTATCTTTGGTTTGGAGGTCTCATGAAGCGATTCAACTCTCTGCTTGCGGTTCTCTTCCTTCTTCTAGCTTCCACAACCTGGAGCCAGCAGCTCAGTAAAAGGATCACTGACAAAGACGTCATCGATATGACAGCCCTCGGTCTCTCGGACGACATCATCATCGCCAAAATCCGGGCCGCCGCTGCCGGCGGAACGCTGCAGTTCGACACCAGCGTCGATGCCCTCAAGGAACTCAAGGCCGCCAAGGTCTCCGACGAAGTCATCAAGGTGATGATCAATCCCGCACCGGCCGCCGCTCAGGTCGTAGTCGCGGCGACGCCCATCTCGAACGACCCCAACCTTCCTCCCCCGGAGGTCGGCGTCTACTGGAAGAACGGCAACTCGTTCACTCGCGTCGAGGGACAGGCAATCAGCCAGGCCAAGGTGGGCGGTAAGGCCGGCAGCATGTTCACCTACGGCATGCGCAACGAACATTGGGACGCATACCTCGACGGCCCACAATCGAAAAATGTCATCCAGGACCGTCAGCCCGTCTTCTACCTCTACGTCCCCGACGGCGCCAGCTCATCCGACTTCGTCCTGATCAGCCTCGAAAAGAAAGGCAACCGGCGGGAGTTCCAAATCGGAAGCTTCGGCGGCATCACCGGCGGCAAATCAGGTGTCAAGAAAGAGAAAGAGGTAGCCTTCACAGCCGAGCATGCAGGAATCAGGACCTACAAAATTAAGCTCAACGCGGCTATGCAGCCGGGAGAGTATGCCTTCTTCATGGGCACCGGTCAATCGTCAACCATGGCCGGCGGCCAAACTGGGGGGGCCCGATCAGGAGGCGCGGCGGCCGGACGAGTGTACGACTTCAGAATTCCAGACTGACAAACAGTGTGGAATTCCTAAGCACTTGACAAGAAATGCCCTGAATTAAAGAGAATCCGGCCATCGACCTACCCGGGGCAAGCCCGGAGTCTAGACTTAACCCTATTCCTTGGAAGACTTTGCACGCTTTTTTGACGGAGAGGGGGGCTCTGCCCGCGCAAGCGACATAAGCTGCATTAGCGGGCATCCTTGAAAAATATCGTTCTCATGGAATGCAAGCACATTAGTCGAGCAGAAGAGTGCATGAATGCCCGTAACCGTTGGCAGACGTCAACTTGACACCGTCGGCGTATCGGAGCAATCTACTCATATCCCGCATCCGAGGCTCCATCATGCGACCTATCTTTCCTTTGTCATTTCTTCTTTTCGCCTTACTCCCGATAACCGCTAACGCGGACACGATCAAATTCACCCTCAATGAGACCATTACCTTTTCCCTGCCCCTGCCTCTCAGCGGGGAAGCGGTCAACCCCGACGACCTGAGGATCTTTGAGTTTCCGATCGACTTCAACGGTCACGACACGACCGCTCAGCTCGACCTCTTTTCCAGCGCCGTCGGCGGAGGGTTCAATCTCACCTACTCCCTCCCCGGAGGTCCTGGCCACCTCCGTGCTCACGGCGATCAGCTCTTCGCCGGAACAACACTTGACCCAACGATCCTCACCGGGACCTTCGAACTCATCGACAACGTGAAAGGGGGCACCGACACCGTTACAATCTCCCGCGATACGGCGGTATCAACCCCCGAACCCCCTACCGCCATCCTCTTCGCCACCGGCATCCTTGCCCTTCTGCTCCTTATTCAATGGAAGAAGGAGCGACACTTCTTAGTGCGAGACCACCGCAATCCAAGTTGACTCTTTTGCTGGCTCGAGCGCATCCACCCTCGATGGGAAATGCCGCTGCGAACCTCCGCGTCAGACGTGGCGCTGATGAAATATTGGCGCTGTAGAAAAGCACAATGTTTCAACGTGTCTGTGCAGAATATTAGAGACAGAATTTGCATACTTGAAGTGCGAGAAACTATTCTCCGCGCGGCGGGCAACTCTGGGTGGTGGAGGATGTTACGGGTGAAGCATCAGCGGGGACAAGACCATCAGCAAGACTTCCACGACAATCTGACCGGGTTGCCAACTCGCAGATTGCTTATGCAACAGATGGTTCGGGCTTTGGCTTCAGCGAGGGAACGAAGGCATCGGGCTGCAATTCTCTGTTTAAGCATTGACGAAGTGCAACAGGACAGTGACGGACCTGCACCGGTTAATAGAGATAGGTGCCTGAGGCGGGTGGCAACAATGCTGACAAGGCGCTTGAGAGGAATGGATACAGTTGCCCGGACCGGAACAGATGAGTTCACCATCATCCTGGGTGAAGTGGAGAGTGTGGGAGCGGTGGGAATCGTCGCCAAAGCTCTGATCGAGTTGTTCACTTCTCCTGTGCACGTTGAGCAGTGTCCAACTCTGCTCCGTGCAAGTATCGGGGGCGCGGTTTATCCAGACCATGGCGAGAGAGAGATACAGCTGTGGCAGGACGCTGACGCCGCAATGCACCGTGCCAAGAGAGACGGAGGAGGACGTTGTGTTCTGGCTGTGCAGGGTGCGAATACGGACGTGTTGGAGAACGTGGGGGTTGAGGATCATATTCGGACGATGCTGCAGCGTGGAGGATTTCAGCTGCACTATCAGCTGCAATACCACATGAATGGGCAGATTCGGGGAATGGAGGGGTTGTTGCGATTGCCACATCCGACGCTTGGATATCTAAGCCCCGACCGCTTTATCCCGCTTGCTGAAGCAAGCGGATTGATTCATCCTCTCGGCCAATTCGCGATCGAACAAGCTTGTCGGCAACTCATGCTGTGGAGCAACGCGGTGACAAGACCGGTTCGAATTGCGGTCAACGTATCGCCGATGCAATTGATGCGCAGCGATTTTGTTTCTGAGGTGGAGGAAGCGATTCTGAAGTCAGGTATCGATCCAGCGATGCTGGAGCTGGAGATTACGGAGCAAGTGGTCTTGAATTTTGACGAAATCTCCAAGCGCATGACGGAGCTGGCCGTTATTGGGATTCGTTTCGCCGTCGATGATTTCGGCACCGGTTACGCCTCGTTGCAACATCTGCATCGGTTGCCAATTTCAACTATCAAAGTCGACCGTTCCTTCATTCAGCGATTGTGCGAGTCGAGTCGCAGCTACCCCATTGTTAAGGCCATCATTGAGTTAGCCCATAGCCTCGGAATGCAGGTGATCGCAGAAGGGGTGGAAGACGAAGATCAACTGCAGGTTCTTCGGGAGCTGAAGTGTGATTGCATCCAGGGCTTTCTCTTGTCGCGTCCTATGCCTCCCGAAGAGATCCAGGTTCTCCTTGGCAACTAAACTCCAGAAACGCTGAGCTTGGGCTCCTCCCTTATTGCCCGCGCGTAACTCTATTTTTTGTGCGACTGGGGATAACTTATGCATTTCAGATAGTTTGGTCGAAGCGAATGCCCCGGCCTTGCCGCGATCCTTTGGTATTGCTCTGTGCTTCGCTGACGTTGTCGACAGGCGGGTTAGTGGTTACGCGACAGCATGGTTGGTGGCGAACGGCGGTTACGCAAAGCGGGTGGGAGGCCTTCGATGCGGTGGTGTAACGGCCTGGATAGAGCGTGCGCGCGTATGGGCAGCTATAAAGCGTTCGCACACCGGAGTTCTGGCAGCAACAGCGCGCTGGATGGGGCACACACGAAAAGGTGGTGGGTGGCCAACTTCTTTTGGCTGATGTGTCTCTCACTAGGTGATTCGCTACGTAGCGACATGGGCGGGAATCAACAGATCGACACAGGAGACTTGATATGTCACTTAAGGATGTTTTGCTGGATGAACTGCGCGATATGTACAGCGCAGAGAACCAATTGGTAAAGGCGCTGCCCAAGCTCGCCAAGGGCGCGAAGGATGCAAAGCTAAAGGCGCTTTTCACGGCGCATCTTGAGGAGACCAAGGGGCAGGTGGAACGGTTGAAGGAGGTCTTCGTTCATCTCGACGAGAAGCCGACCGGAGAGCATTGCAATGGAATGGAAGGGATCGTGGAGGAGGGTAAGGATGCGCTGGAGAAGGATGAGGAGGGAGCGTCGTTTGATTGCGGTTTGATCGGCGCTGCCTTGCGGACCGAGCACTACGAGATTGCCGGGTATCAGGCGACGATTTCGATGGCGAAGACGCTGGGTATGCAGGACGTTATTGACCTGCTGACCAAGAATCTGAATGAGGAGATGGCCGCGGCGGCGAAGATTTCGGAAGCGGCGAAGCCGATCATGCTTGAGAGTTCGGAGGAGCCGGAGAAGGGGAAGAAACCGAAGTCCGCCAAGGAGAAGTATTCGGCGCAGAAGAGCCGGGAAGATGAGAAGGCTGCTGCGACGGGTTTGAGGAAGCGCGCTTCATAATAGCTCGCTCGAATGCCCGTCAGGGTTTGATGGTGTCAGGGAACTTGAATACCATGTCGGCGATGGGGAGAACGACGTTGACCTGCTGATGCGTCGCGCTCGGATCGCGCTCGAAGTAGACGCGGCCGTGGACCGCCTGATTGGGTGGAATGATGATCGCCCTCAGATGCGGGGTCGTTGCTGCGAGTTCGAGTGCCTCCTGCATTGCTCTTTGTCTGGCTGCATCGAGTTCGCTGTTCTCTAAATTTGGACTCTGGTTTGGATTCGCAGGGGCGTCGTTTGGGGTGGCCCGGGGGTTGGGACGTTCTGAAGTTGCGAGGGGGGAACGTAGAGGAAGACTTTGGATCGGGAGGCTTCGATGCGGAAGTCTTCAGGGGAGAGATTGATGGGGGTGGGGGTGAGGTTGGTGATGCTGACGTCGGCTCGAGTGTAGCGGCCTTCGGTTGAGAGGAAGACCATGACGGCGAGGCGGTCGGTGCTTAGGATCTTGTAGTCGTGGCCGAAGATGCTGTGGTGAATGCAGCCTGCGTTTGGCTGGCAGATGACAATGTTGGCGTTTCGGGGGAGATTGGCTGCGACTGAGAGGGTCGCCGAGCCGAAGACTGAAGCGTATAACGCAATGCGGAGGTAAGTCATTGGGAAGCCTCCTACTTGGTGTGATGAGAGTAGGAGCGGGTACCTCTTTAGCAAATAACACTGAAGTGTTAGGTTGGGCCGCCAAATCTCGTTGACGGGCACGCCGCCCTCCGTCAAAAAGTGTGCAAAGTCTTCGAAGGACACGGGTTAAGCCTGGACTTCGAATGTAAGTCTGGTATGCACCTAAGGGACTGACATTGCTTCAGGGGTGGATTATGTCAAGCTTTGGGTGATGCTAGATGGCGTTTGGATCCATGCGGTTGCGGGCGTCGCGGAGGTGTCCGGTGGCGGGTTCGTGGGTGCCAGCGAGGGCGAGGCCGAAGCGGGGCATGTTGGCGTAGATGGACTCGAACTGGCCGGCGGCGACCTGGTAGGTTTCGTGCCAGATGCCGACTGAGCCGTCGTCGCCGACGCTCTGGTTGAAGGCCTTCCAGGCGGGGAGGTGGGCGGCGTTGCGATTCTGGGCGTAGTCGATGAGGTGGTCGAAGCTGCGCCAGTATTGGATCATCATGATGCCGGGCCAGTAGAGGGAGGTTTGAGCGGCGAGGAAGCCAAGCTGGGGGTTGGCGTAGAGCTCCTTGAGCATGGGGCCCATGGCTTTCGCGACGGGGATCCACTTGCTGAAGGCGAATGGACGGTTGATTCGGAAGCCGATGAGAAAGACCACGAAAGGGCCTTCGATTCGCGAGGTGTAACGGCCTGGGTGGATGGTGGGCATATGGGCAGAAGTTTACAGCCGATCGGATGATCCCGTTTAAGGCTTCTGCAAAGGTTCACGCGTAGCGCGAGGGCCCACTCATCCCCAAAGTGCAAAGGTAAAGGTGTCAATCTGATAGTTTTGGATGTTGAAAAGGAGTGACGATCCCGATGACTGTAGCTCAGGTGTGGAAGAGTTCGAAGTTCGCGATTGAACGCAATCAAGGCAAGGCGCCTGGCACAGTCATCTTTCGGTTGTCGGGGCCGTTTACGGCTCGGGATATGTACGGCTCGCTTTCGCCGAACGAACTTCGCAACACGTTTGAATCGGAGGTGGGCGGCGATACTCTCCACATTCTGGATTTGACGGAGGTCCCGTACGTGGATTCTGCGGGGCTCGGAATGCTCGTCAGCCACTATGTCCGGTGCCAGGACAGAGGAGTTCGGCTGGTTGCGGCCGGGGTGAGTGCGCGCGTGCTTCAACTGTTCGAGATGACGAAAGTGGACGGATTCTTTCCGAGGGTTGCTACGGTCGAAGAGGCAGATCGGGTGTGAAGGTTGGGAGAACCGGCCCGATATAATTGGCACCCATCATGGCTGACGAACAGAAGCTTGACTTGGGGCCTGGGATAGCCTACTTCGCGTGCGCTGTCGGCGTCATCGTCGAGGGTGTGCGGCTCGCGCTGGGACACACTGAGGACCTTCGCATCTTCTGGGTCCGGGGAGTGATCGTCATGGGGTGCTTCGTGTGGGCAGTCTGCTATGCGACCTTCCTGGAAGAGCCACGCTACAAGCAGTACTTTGGTGTATTGTCGATCATCATTGGCGCCTTGTTGCTGTGGTACCAACTCACAAAACTCGGCGAGACGGGATGGGTCAAGGCTGACGTGGTCGACCGATGTACCTTCTTACTCGGCGGGATTGCGCTGCTTTCCAAGGGTATGAAGGATGCTTTTGCAGACTCGGACAAGAAGTGAATATTTGGGCGGTGGTCGCCATGAGGTTCAAACTTCGTTCGAATGCCCAGCTTAGGGCAATGAAACCGCGCGAAGAGGGGCAACTTGTAGGACTGCCAGTTGCATGAGAATATGGCTCGCATGATTGTCCGACTGCTTCATGGACCTCATTCGGGCTACGTATTCTTTTTTTCTGTTGCGATATTTCTTGCCATTCGGTCTTGTTTTGTAGATGTCTTCATCGATGAAAGCGAGTCGGCTCCCTCGGAAATTGCTAGAGAGAGACATGGGCTGAAGGCGACTAAGATCACGCGCCCAATCATGGTCACGATTTTTCTGCTTATGGCAGTCTTTGCCGTTTGGAAGATGTGGCAGCCATAGATTTCAAACGGCACCGCTTAAAGCGTCCATGTATTTCAGAGAGGAAACGATATGAATAAGGGTTATTGGGTGGTGGCGTACCGGAAGGTCCCTAACATGGCGACGGTGAAAAACTATGCTGCGCTGCTGGTACCGGGGGTGCTGGAGAAGTTTGGGGGACGCATGCTGGTGTCGCCGACGAGCGTGGTTACGGCGGAAGAGGCTGGGTTCGAGCAGATGACGATCGTGGTTGAGTTCGATACCTACGAGCTCGCGCTGGCGGCCTATCAGAGTGACGATCATAAGAAGACGTTGGCCGCGCTTGGTCCGGGTGTGGAGAGGGACTTTCGGATTGCTGAAGGGGTTTAGCCCGCTCGTTCTCAATTGGAGCCAGGACAGTGCGAGATTCGCTCGAATGCGCACCGAAGCTCACCCCATCGGCAAGCTGGCGGGGACCCCAATTGGCGCGATGAGATCCGCGAAGATGGGCACGCAATGTTTAGATCTGGGCCACCCCTCCATTTAGCTTGTTGTCAGATTGAGGCTCAAGATGAACGATCAACAAAAGCAGGGGCAGTCTTCTGGAATGCGAGATCAAGAGATCCGTGCGGCCCTGGATCAGCATTGGGCGGCTTCCGATGCCAACGATTTTGAAATCGAACACAGTATTTATCGCGAGGACGCCGTGCTGGAATACCCGCAGTCAGGCGAGCGAACCCGCGGTCGATCCAACATACAGAACCAGCGCGCCAGTCAGCCGAGCAACAAGCGATTTTCTATCCGACGCATCATTGGCAGCGGCGATCTTTGGGTCACCGAATTCGTCCTGACATATGACAGCAAGCCGTCCTATACCGTCAGCATCATGGAGTTCAAGGGCGACAAGGTTGCGCGGGAGACACAGTACTTTGCGGATCCATTCGCGGCCCCCGCATTCCGGGCTCAATGGGTCGAACGGATGGACACATAATCTCGAAGTCGGACCGTAGATACGGGGTATCGCTACAGCACGTCCTCCGATGGAGGGACAAGAGATGGATTGGAAACGGTTGATACAGTTTGCGCTGCAGGGTAGCAGCGAGTTGGAACAATATGCCATCCTGCTGGTACGCGTTTCGCTCGGGCTGTTCTTCGCCATCTCCGGGGCAAACAAATTGTTTGTGGCCGGCGGCACGCAAACTATGTACGAAACGCTGGTTAAGGCCAACGTCCCTTTTCCTCACGTGATGACTTATTTCGTGTCGGGTGTCGAGTTCGTTGGCGGGTCCTTGCTGACCGTGGGGCTTCTTTCGACCCCGGCCAGTGTGGCTTTATTGATCGATATGATTGTCGCCACTCTGACTAGCGCGATTTCCACCATTCCTAAAGGACTTTCGCCTCCTAACTGGCTCGACGATTTCCTCTACCTTCCGGAAGTCCTATACGTTCTCTTTTTTATCTGGCTGATCTGTTCTGGGCCCGGGAAGTTGAGTTTCGATTACTGGCTTGCCGGCAAGTTACTGAGGTGATTGATCCACGAAACACCGTGACACTCTTAGTTCTGCTAGTAGACAACGAGTTAGAGGCGGAATAAAACGTACCGTAAAGCGGGCTCCGAACCTCAGGTCATTAAGGGAAGGCTTCATTCGAAACATGCTTTGGCCTAAAGAGTAGTTGCGGGCAGAAGAGACCCTTTGGATTTCACTCATGGGGAAGATATGAGTGCTATCCCTTGCAGACAAATCTCCCCACACAACAGCCGCAGCATGCAATAGCCCTTCTTCCTGGACAACCGCAGGTTCTGTCGGATGATTTCGACTCCAGCCCGTGAAAGGAGGCGCATGAAACGAAGAAGCTACGTTGTCTTTGCAGCCATTGCCCTAAGCTGGGCTGGAGGTCTCAATGTTCAACAAAGCGTTGGGCAAACGTCGGTGTCATCCGTCGTAAGCTGCGTCTCCACAGGCAGAGAACGACAACAATGCTCGGCAGACACTCGTGCGGGCATCGTGATGTTGCGATCAACAGGCGATGCCGCTTGTCTCCTCGGCAGAAACTGGGGCTACGACGACCAGGGGGTCTGGGTATCGGAAGGTTGCGGAGGTGACTTTGGGACTGGAAGTAGTTCCCGCACTTCTGCACCCGCCGCCCTCGGCGCGGCCCTGGTTAAATCCGTAGAGGAACCATCCGTGATGGAGACCGTCACCACTGGGACTAACCCTGGGAAGGTCTACACCGGCGGCTTCCAGCCCTATGGGAGTATGCGGACCATTATTTCCATTCCAGCCAACGGAGCAGCGGAAGTACAAGACAACGCCAGTCGCGTCGGGATCAATTTCTCAACCTTTGGACCGCTTAAGGTAGTGGGAACCGCGGAATGGGGGGTGGACCTCGTTCAGAGCGAAACCAGGCTGAACGCCGGGGCAACCACGTCATCGGGCTTCGGCGAGGTGCAGCAGGTGACTCAGCCCGTCTTCGGTCCTCGCCTTGGATTCTTCGGGGTCGATACCGAAAAATTTGGGCGTCTCACTTTTGGCAAGCAGAATTCCACCCACTACGACATAACGAACTACACGACGGATCGCTTCAACGTCTTCGGCGGCCAGTCCACAGCCACCTATGTTGCCGGCACTGACGGCGGCCAATCAGGTACCGGCCGTGCCGACCAGACGATTCTCTATCATGTCAAATTCGCCAAGATCTTCGACTTCGGAACGCAGATGCAGTTGCGTACCTCAGATACTCCGCAGGCCATTAACGGGTTTGGCTTCTCTTTGCAAGCGAAGGTACTTCCGGGTTTAAAGATCGGTGGCGCTTACAACAAGACCTATTACGATCAATTTCTTGTAAATACGGCACTCCACGGCGGCACGGATTACTGGGCGTTTGGAGGTATGGGCAAGTGGCGCATCCTCGAGTGGGGAGCAAGCTACGTCCATCAGGACAGAGGCGACCTGGCGTTCGTTCCTGACCCGGCAGGTGGACCGGCCAATATAGCGGTCGGATTTTCCGCAAACGGAGTTGAGCTGTTTTCCAAGTTAACGTTCGGAAAGTTTGCAGCTGTCCTTGGCTTTGATGACTACATTCCCTTCGACCTGAGTCCCCTCATCAACCCAGGCTTCATCACAAGATATGCAGTCGTCGGCGGCGAATGGCACATCTCGCCATCTGGCTTCGTGTATTTCGAATCAAGGCTGGGAGACAGCGTCGACGCCGTAGGGAACGGAGGCTTAAACGCAGCAGCTCTCGGGTTCCGGTACGACTTCACCTGGAAGACGCTGCATCTGCAGTAAACTCCGATGCGGGGAGCGGATATCGAAAAATTGATCGCGGAGAATGGCGCCGAACATCTCCAAGGTCAGTTCGGATTTCCATCTTGCAATTGAGCTAGAACACGTTTGAGCGCCGTCTTGTAAAGTTGAGCCTGCTCGATGGCAACGTTGTGGCCGCGTTTGGACAACTGCCGGGAGAGCCGGTCGTCGGGCAAATTTTCGATAGGCTCGAGTAGTTGTTGCACAGAGGCTTGAGCCGAGTTGTACCTTTGCGCGAAGTGCGATAGCTCGTCGCGCGCCATTTCGGGGCGATAGCTGAGCCGGTCACCGGTCTGCCACGCATCGATCAGTGGGTCGGGCGACCAGATAAAGGACCATTGCTGGTTGAGAATAATCGTAGGCCGAGTGCAGGCGGACGATCGCTCCGGCGAATCCATCCAGCTGCGCGCACGCAGCCATTGAACCTGTTGCACGACGAAGCTCGATATGGGCGGCTTCTGAGACGGAATGCGAGGGAATGTGAACGATCGTTGATAGAGTGTTGCCGTCGTACGACAGTATTTCGTCCACCTCGACGTCGTATTGATTGATCGAAACTGGAGTTGAAGCATTGGCAATATAGTTGTTTTTTCCGAACGCACCAAGGGTGTTAGGCAGAGGAAAATATTGCAGGGTACCGAGCCATGACAGAACCGGATACATCCTGTTAAACGCGTTTTTTCGTCAGCGATTCTCTGTCAATGAGTGCATTGTCCTCCTCTTGGCAACAAGTCAAATCGCATTCGTCCGAAACACATTGGCACGGCGGACTTAGTGAGATGATCAATCGACTACAATGATTCCGCTCATAGAACTCATTAGAGGGATTGAAAGCGCGGCCATCATGACAATTACTCGCCTCGGTGTGATCTGTCTATTCGCACTTGTATTTGAATGCACTGCCCAGACACCGACTCCAAAGCTCGTATCGGCAGGCGGACGGCACGCCTTGCTCGTGGATGGATCTCCGTACCTCGTGCTCGGCGCACAAATCGGCAATTCGAGTGCATGGCCGTCCGTACTTCCAAAAGTCTGGCAGGCGGTTGAGGCCATGCACGTCAACACGGTCGAGGCGCCGGTCTACTGGGAGCAGATTGAGCCGCAACCGGGAAGCTTCGACTGGACCAACGTGGATGCCCTCATCGAAGGCGCGCGCACACATCACCTGCATTTAATCCTGCTGTGGTTCGGCACCTGGAAGAACGGCAACGACCACTATGTGCCGCAATGGGTCAAACGCGATCCGCAACATTTCCCGCGCATGATCAACAGCGCGGGCACGCCGCTCGATGTCCTCTCGGCCAACGCCCCGGCCAACATGGAGGCGGACCGCAAGGCCTTCTCGGCGCTGATGCACCACATCGCAGAAAAAGATGGGAGCGAGCACACCATTCTGATGATGCAAGTCGAAAACGAATCCGGCGGCATCGGCTCGGCACGCGACTTCTCCCCTGCTTCAAGCCGAGAGTTCGCCGGACAGGTTCCACCCGAACTGGTGAAGGCTCTCGGGAGAAAAGCCGGCACTTGGACAGAGGTCTTTCCGGGCAACGCGGACGAAGCTTTCCAGGCTTGGCACGTGGCACGATACGTGAATGCAGTTGCCGAAGCTGGCAAGCGCGAGTTCAACATTCCTTTCTACTGCAATGTCTGGCTGGCCTATCCTCCAGGCGAACTCCCGGAGCGCCACATAGCCATTGCCGGCATCGGCTATCCGTCAGGGGGACCGACGCAGGGTATGCTGCCGATCTGGAAGGCAGCCGCTCCCGCAATCGATGCAATCGGACCAGACCTTTACTCAAGCAATCCTGAATTCGCTCTCGACATCCTCGACATTTACGCGCGCCCTGACAACCCGCTGTGGATTCCGGAGACTGGGCGGGGCGACGACTTTGCGCCCTATCTGTTTGCCGCGTTGGAGCGGGGAGCCATTGGGTACTCACCGTTTGGCATCGACTGGACGGATCATCCGCCGGCGGGCACGGTTCCACGTGCTCATGCAGCGAACTTCGCCTTGCTGGGCCCAATGGATAGGACTCTCGCTCAACTCACCTACGCAGGCAAGGTCAAGGCATTCATCGAACCAGCAGGTGGAGTTGACCAGGAGAAAATCTTCACCGCCGGCGCAGAGGTCCATCCAGACACAGCGATGAGCAAGGCAGATTCTTCCCGACCAGAGAGTGCACTGAAGGATGCGTTGATCAGTCCGATCCGCCTGGCAAACGCCACTGTTTCGTTGGAAACGGCCGGCACACCGGGAACGCGCGCTGCAGATGCAAGCGGGGCGTGGGTGGCGGAGGTGCGCTTCGGCTTCCCTCAAAGAGACGGCCAACCCGCACCGGGTTCGGTGAACAAAGAGGGCCGCATATTGGTGGCGCAACTTGGACCGGACGAATATTTGCTGACCGGCATTGGCGGAGCCGTCTTCTTTCACCGTCCAGGTTTCTTGCCCGGAATACGCATGCAGATTCTCACAGCCGAAGAGGGGTACTACACTCCGGGCTCTTCCCCGGGCGCGCCCGAGATTTGGCATGCCACGCGCATTTTGAACGGAGACGAAACAGATCGAGGGATTCGCTTTCCAGACCCGTCCGCTTCTTCGACGAACCGCGACGCAAACACTACCGTTTCGGGCGATTCGGCTGCGGTCGCGACTGGCCGCTCAGAGCCCAAGGCGGTGCGTCTCACGCTGGGCCGATTCTAAACAACGGCGTGTCCAAGAAGCGCACCGGGCTCGGCCTTCAGGAAGAGCTTGGGCACATTGCTTGTCGCTAACGGTCAGGAAGCGATGAGTTTAACCGTAGTATTCGAGACAAGCCAAACCAGAAGGCTGTCTCCCGGACGATCTCAAGAGTTTGAACGAACGGGGCGACAAACTTCGCCGAGTCGATGCGATGCATCACACGACCTGATTGACCACGGGTTGCCCTCTGCGCAGCCGTTCGATATTGGCCGCGACCACATCTGCGATGCTATTGAACGAATCTTCCGTGACGCCAGCTATATGCGGCGTCATGATCACATTAGGAACTTTGAGGAGTGGGTGCGTCACAGCAACCGGCTCGCGTGAAAAGACATCCAGACCCGCGCCAGCAAGCTGACCTCGATCCAGTGCGCCCAGTAGCGCGTCATCGTCGACCAGGCCGCCGCGAGCGATATTAATTAAGTAAGCCCCTATTTTGAGAGTCTCAAGTTCGTGGGCACCTATACTTCCGCGCGTGTGATCGTAGTAGCGTACGCACAGGATGAGAATGTCAGTCTGGGAAAAAGCTCTATCTCGGTCAGAAACAGAGAAACATTCGTCCAATTCATAATCTGCGTGTTTCGGCGTTGTTGATTTCTCCGGGTGACTCTCTGACTGAAAGAGTTTGTAACTCGATGAAGATAAATAATTTCATATAAGATTTTTTTTGGCGGTTTGCTTGACTTGTCAATCGCGGTGGTGGAAAATCTCGCAACTAGTTGTCTATTGTTTTCCTAAGTTTAAGAAAGTATCCCAGGGCCCTTGCGAGTGTTGTTGTTGCAGAACAAGGTATTGCCCGGGATCAGCTATCACGGCTGCTGATCAGGGTGATCAAGTATGTCGGAGCAGAAGATCAGTCTCGACCACCTATAGCGCGTTCATGTTTCTCACGATCGGAGAGGAGCGGTCATGCTTTCTATTTTGAAGAGGTCAGCGTCGCGGGGTAAGGGACAAGCGACTTTGCGCGTCATGACTTACCTGTGTCTCGCGGTACTTGGGTGGACTCTCTGTCCAGGATGCCCAGGCGCAGGCGAAGAAACCGAATATTCTGGTCATCTTCGGCGACGACATCGGCCAGGCAAACATCAGCCGTTATACCCATGGCCTGGTGGGCTACAACACGCCTAACATCGACAGGATCGGTGAAGAGGGCATGACCTTTACCGACTACTATGCGGAGAACAGCTGCACGGCGGGACGATCGTCGTTCATCACCGGCCAGTCACCAGTCCGAACTGGTCTTACGAAGGTCGGAGTTCCCGGAGCTCCGGTTGGACTGCAGAAGCGGGACATTACCATCGCTGAGGCGTTGAAGCCGCTGGGATACGCGACTGGACAGTTCGGCAAGAACCATCTCGGTGACCGGGATGAGTATCTGCCGACGAATCATGGCTTCGATGAGTTCTTCGGCAATCTGTATCACCTGAATGCGGAGCAGGAGCCGGAGATGCCCTACTGGCCGAAGGACGATCCAGCCTTCCTGAAGGCCTATAACCCGCGTGGCGTCATTCACTCTTACGCTGACGGCAAGATCGAGGACACAGGGCCGCTGAACATCAAGCGCATGGAGACGATCGACGACGAGACCACGAACGCTGCCATGGATTTCATGGACAAGCAGGTGAAGGCGAACAAACCGTTCTTCGTGTGGATGAACTTCACCCGAATGCACGTCTACACGCACATTCGGCGAGTCCATCGCAAGGCCAGAGCGGTATGCCGGGCAATGAGTACGCCGACGGCATGTGGAGCATGGACCAGAGACGTCGGCAAGCTGCTGAAGAAGGTGGATGATCTTGGAATCAAGGACAACACGATCGTCATCTATACGACGGACAATGGGCCGAACAGTTCAGCTGGCCAGATGCCGCGATGACGCCCTTCCGCAGCGAGAAGGACTCCAACTGGGAGGGCGCGTTCCGGGTTCCGGCGATGATCCGGTGGCCGGGCCACATCAAAGCGAACGTCATGGTCGAACGAGATCGTCTCGGGTCATGGACTGGTTTCCGACGTTGCTGGCAGCGGCGGGAAATCCGGACATCAAGGACCAACTGCTGAAGGGAACGGGACCTGGAGGAATGGCGCACAAGGTCCACCTGGATGGGTACAACATCCTTCCTTATCTCGAAGGTCAGGAGGCACACTCACCGCGTCACGAGACTTCTTCTACTTCGACGACGACGGCCAGCTCGTCGCCATGCGGCATGACAACTGGAAGGTTGTCTTCTGCGAGCAGACGTGCTCCGGGAGGCTTTGCGATTTGGCAGAGACCCGTTTACGTGCACTGCGCACGACCGACGATCTTCAACCTTCGAATGGACCCTTATGAGCGAGCCAATATCGTATCGGACCAGTACTACGACTGGGTGGTGCACAACGTTTATCTGGGTGTGCAAGGCGCAGATTCTGGCGCAGGAGTTTATGGAGACGTTCAAGGAGTATCCGCCAAGCCAGCTCCCGGCCAGCTTCACGATCGATCCGGACGGAATTATTGATGCGGCGAAGAAGTCTGCTGCAGCGAAGAGGGTTGTTCCGGCTTCGCACTAATCTGTTCGAGAGTGCGATCAGTTCGACAGCAATTACAACTGAAACGAAGCGAGCCGGATTCATTTCGACCATGAATCCGGTTTGTTTTGAGCGAGAAGAGAGTGGAAGAGGCGGAATGAACTCTGTGAAGGTATCCTCAGTCCGTAAGATGAAGAAGACAGCGGCAAAGAGCGGGAGAGAAGTCAGCCATGTTGTGCAAGACCGCAGCGGTGCGCCTGTACTGTATGGTTGTCTGCTGTTTCTCTCGGGAGTTGCGGCGCTGGCGTACCAGGTGCTGTGGGTGAGACAGCTCTCGCTAGTGGTGGGGATTGAGGTGTACTCGATCACGGTTGCGGTGAGTGCGTTCTTTGCGGGACTCGCGGCGGGCGGAGCGGTGTTCGGGCGGATCGCGGACCGCGTGGTCTCTGCAATGCGGCTGTATGCGGGGCTTGAAATCGCGGTGGCGGTGTGCGCTCTGGCAACGACGCTGCTGTTGCCTCATACGGCGATGCCGTTTGTGCGAATGCAGGAACATGTCGGAATTCTGGCGTGGACATTGCTCGTTTGTGTTGGTGGGCGCGCCGGCGTTCCTGATGGGCGGAACGCTTCCGGTTGCGATACGTGGGCTACGCGCGAGTGGCGGAGAGACGGCGCGAGAGGGCGGGTTACTGTATGCAGCGAACACGGCGGGAGGAATTGTGGGCGCGCTCGTGGCGAGCTTCGCGTTGCTGCCGTGGTTTGGCGTACGCGGTGCGGCGGTGGCGGCTGCCTGTCTGAATATGGCCGCGGCAGCGATTGCGTTTGCAATGCTCGGCGGGACGGGAGTTCGCAGCAAAGCGTGGGAGGACAGCGCGAGGATGACGGAGCTGTCGCGTCGCGGATGGCGCTGGGGTTGTATGCGGTAGCAGGAGGGATCGCGCTGGGGTACGAGGTTGTGTGGTCGCAGGCGATCGCTCAGTTCGTGAGCACTCGGGCGTTTGCGTTTTCGATTGTGTTGGCGGTGTATCTCACTGGACTGGCGGTGGGTAGCTGGATGGGATCCCGATTTGCGCTGAGGGTGCGCGATTCATGGGGAGTGTTCGGACTGCTGATCGCAGGCGCAGGGCTTGCGGCAATGCTGGAGTTCGCTGTGCTGGGGCAGTGGATGGTGGAGGCGCAGACGGCGGTCCAGAACGCGGCATTCGCGACGACAGGAAGCCAGGCGATGCGGATGTATGTGGGGTTCGCCATCGCGGGGCTGGGAATTGTCTTTGTGCCCACCCTGCTGTTGGGCGCAGCGTTTCCCGTGGCGTTGCGGCTAATTGTAGGCGCGAGGCAAGTGGGACGCGAGGTTGGCGCTTTGGTGGCGGCCAATACAGCGGGAGGCATCCTGGGGACGTTGCTGACAGGCTTCGTGTTGATTCCGCATCTTGGCCTGGTGCGGACACTGATGCTTCTGGCGGCCTGGGCAGCGGTGATCGGATTGGCCGCTGCGCTTTCAAGTACCGAAGCGGGACACGCGATGAAGTTGTCCGTTGGTGCGGTGGGTGTGGCTGTGGTGGTAGCCGGCGTGATTACGCCGGCGAACCGGCTGGCGAATCTGCTGCTGGCGACGCGCGGCGGCGGCGTCCTGGTGTTCTACGAGGAGGGCCGCGGGGCGACGGTCGCGATTGCGCAGCAACGCGCGAAGGACAATGTGTTTCGGAGGCTGTTTATCCAGGGAGTTTCGAACTCGGGCGATGCTATGCCTTCGATGCGTTATATGCGGCTGCAGGCTATGCTGCCCGTGCTGATCCATAATGGTGAGCCGAGATCGGTCTTGGTCGTTGGGTTTGGCACGGGGATTACCGCCGGGGAGACGTTGCGGTATCCAAGGCTGGAAAAGCGCGTGTGCGCAGAGTTGCTGCCGGCCGTGGTGAGATCGGGCGAGATGTTTCCGGAGAACTACAAGGCATGGAGCGATCCGCGAATGGAGATACGGATACGCGACGGTCGGCAGGAGTTGATGCGGAGTGAGGAACGGTACGACGTGATCACGCTGGAGCCTCCGCCACCATCCGCAAACGGAGTGGCGAATCTGTACTCGACGGAGTTTTACGAGTTGGCGAAGAGCCGACTGGCGACCAAGGGATTGTTTGCGCAGTGGCTCCCGATTGCGACGCAGAACGAAGACGATACACGGTCGCTGGTGCGGAGTTTTCTGGACGTGTTTCCGTACGCTACGCTGTGGACGACGGAGCTGCACGAGATGCTTCTGATGGGGTCGGAGGCCCCGATCATGTTGGATGCAAACACTATCGCGAGAAGATTTGCCTCAGGCAATGTCACGGCGAGTCTGAAGGCGGTGGGCGTGGACTCGCCGGAGGCTCTGCTCGCAACTTGGGTGACGGGGCGCCAAGGCCTGGAGAAATTTGCCGCCGGGGCGAAGCCGGTAACGGACGATCGACCTCGTATCGAGTATGGCGACTGGGTGCGGTCGAACGAGATCACCAGGGTGTTGCCGCAGTTGCTGGCGCTGAAAACGGAGGTCCCGGTGGAGGGCGCGGATCATGCACTTCGTGCCGAGATCGAGAGGAGACGCTCGACGCTGATGGATTTTTATGCGGCGGGACTTGCGGCGTATGGTGGTGATCGTCAGGCGTGGGGGCAGACGGTGGCGAAGCGTGAAGTCAGCCGAACCGGAGAATCCTTACTACGGCTGGATTATTGGAAGGGATTGAAGGGAGTTGTTTTGAGGAGCGGCACACATTGCCTGATCGATCCCTTAGGAATCTACTGTGAGTTTTGCGCCACCCGGCCACGCGTCAACCGTACTTAACATCTGTGCTTTGGCCAACCTCGATGATATAGCCGTCAGGATCGCGGATGTAGCAGCGGATCTCGCCATACTTGGGCATCGGCTCCGTGATGAACTCGGCTCCTCGACTCTTCCATAACTCATAGCACGCTTGAATATCCGCAACCCGGAAGTTCATAAAGCTGCTGATGTGATTCGGGTCGGGGACGCTGAGCGATACCGTCGGCTTGTCCGGAGTCGGCCCGCCCCCAACGTTCAAGATCATCCAGATATTCGCCAGCTGAAGGTACGGAGGCGCGTTACCGTCACCCATGGTCAGAATGCGAGCGCCGAAGACCTTCTCGTAGTAACGAGCCGATCGCTCGACGTCGGCGACGGTGAGAAAATGCGCGATGCTGATCTCTTCCTTCGGGGGCATCTCATAGCTCTTCTGTTCGATTTCTACGCTGCCCATTGGCGACTCCAATCCGAGAACTGGTGCTCACTTGCTGATTCCGGTTCCTTCGTATCGTAAACCCGCCACAATTAAGCCCGGATGAGGAACGGCGAAACAATTGGATAGGTATCGTGCGTTCGGGGATCTAGGCGATCTTGCGGCGGAGGAAGGTGGCCAACCCGCACAAGCCCGTGCCGAGCAGGACGAAAGAGGAAGGCTCCGGAGTTTCCACCGCACCGAGGGTGAAGAGCGAGACGTCTGCTGTCCCCACATTCCCATTAACCTCGCTAGTGAAACCGGCAAAATTGACGGTCAGCACGTCGCCGCTGAAACTGAAGGAGAGGCCGGCGAGGGTGTTGTCGATCACGCGGAAGCTGTTGAAGGTGGGATCGGTGAAGGTCGCAACATAGCCTGTCTCTTGGGTTGGCTGGAAAGTGGAATTGGTTATATGAAGGGTCGAGTTTGAGAAGTCGAAGGTGTACAGGACAACAAAGTCGCTAAGTCCGAATTCGATACCAGAATCGATCACAACATTGGGACCGAAGCCGTTCCCGTAGCCGAATGGAACGACTCCCTGGGCGGGGTCAAGGAAATTTGTTGATTCGGTGCCGGTGAAGCTCAAGTCTCCAGCAACAGTGGTTCCGATCAGGTCAGCGTGTGCCAAGGCAGGGCTGACGGCGAGTGCAGCCACGAGCACTGAAAGAATCTTTTTCATGTGAGTTGATCCTCCTGATTCCGTTCCTTCGTATCCTAAACCCGCCACAATTAAACCCTGATGAGGAAAGGCGAAACAATTGGACTAAGGTATTGGTCTGCGCTTGGTTCGGGTGTGGAGAGGGACTTTCGATTGTTGAGGGGGTTTAGCCGCTCTCATTTGCACAGAATGGATAGGGCTATATCCTGTACTTCGTTTTGCTTAAGGGCACGGCTTCAGCCGTGCCGTAGTGGGTAGTGTTTTAAGCGGCTTTAGCCGCTGAGGTACTCCTCTAACCGAAGCTTTGGGTTGGCCGAGGAGAATGGGTAAGCTTCGGGACTTTCGATTGTTGAGCGGGTCTAGCCGCTCTCATTTGCACAGAATAGATAGGGCTATATCCTGTACTTCGTTTTGCTTAAGGGCACGGCTTCAGCCGTGCCGTAGCGGGTAGTATTTTAAGCGGCTTAGCCGCTGAGGTACTCCTCTAACCGAAGCTTTGGGTTGGCTGAGGAGAATGGATAAGCTTCGGGACTTTCGATTGTTGAGCGTCTAGCCGCTCTCATTTGCACAGAATGGATAGGGCTATATCCCGTACTTCGTTTTGCTTAAGGGCACGGCTTCAGCCGTGCCGCTTCGGGTTGGGGATGGAGCGGCTTCAGCCGCTGAGGTACTCATCTAGACGAAGCTTGGGGTTGGCCGAAGAGAATGGGTAGGCTTCGAGGCTTTCGCATAGGCGTGCTTCGACGGGATTCCGGTGGAGATAATTACAGCGGACGTTGTAGTCCGTGTCGTCACGGACGCGGTGGTCGGTAAATCCTCTTTGCCAGACGGGGAGTTTGGAGGCGAGGCGATGAGAGAAGCCGCCTTTGATGAGTTGCATCGTTCGTTCGATGGTGATGTCGGTTGGAGTGACGATGAGGTGGAGATGGTCAGGCATGACGACGTAGGCGTGCAGAAGATAGCTGGCGCGGTAGTGGTCGATGGTTTCGAGGAGGAGCGCGGCGTTGCGCTCAACCTGGAAGAGACGACGGCGATTGTGGGTCGCTGCGGTGATGAAGTAAGTGCCTGGTTTGGCGGTACGGCTCGGGATCGCCATTCGGCGATTGTAAAACGTACCTCAGCGGCTGAAGCCGCTTTTCTTTAGCCACTGTTGCGGCACGGCTGAAGCCGTGCCCTTAAGCACAACGGTTCGAGCCTCGCGCGGAATGCCCACCTAACGCGATGAGACTGCGCGAAGATGGGCACCCAAATTCTAGACGTGGGCCACCCCGCCATTCTCCTCCTCACCACTGGGAGGCTTCGGTCTTTCAAAGAGAATACGCCCATAAGCCTTGAGTCGATCACGAGCATCTGCTTTCGTCATGAGGCCATCATTTACAGCAAGAGCAAATTTGTATAGCTCGACAGTGGACAGGATGCCAATTTCTTGTTCAGCTGCAGTTTCAGTTATTTGTTCCGACTCTCCGGAATACAGCAGAGGTCTTCTGAGCGGATGATTTTCGATATCGTGATTGACGATCAAGAGACCACTAATCAATGAACTGTCCGGGACTAGCTCTTTCCTTTTGAAAATCGTCGCCATTCTTCCTAGAAGATCGTTGAATTCTTTGTTCTTCACATTTTTATGCGTCGTTCCTGTCACTTCCGTAATAGCTAGGAACGATCCATCTCTTACCCAAAAATCTTCCTTCTTTATTGCACTTCGAGTTTTATCGTCGATATCTTCGACCTCGAAACCAATGAATTCGAGGACTTTTTTGATCTTGGAAGAAAGCCGTTCTTCTTTCGAGAGATTAATGCGTCCTCCGTTGAAATAAGAATTTGTTTCAAGAACTCGCTAGCTTTGCCTAGTTCAACAATCTGCTCTTTCTTTTTTTCAATAATCATCGAGGTTTGCTCAACAAGAGCTTCTAATTCCTGTCGAGCCGTCTTTTCGTCGAATGTCAAAAAACTATCTTCACTCCACCAAGCCATCGTGCCAAGGTTGGGAAATGCCTCTTGATCAAGCGTTCGAAAAGCTTCGAGCAGACGGATGAGAATTTGGATATTGTTTTTGTATTGCGGCAACAAAATCGAATATGGCAATGAGCGGCCGTGCTCGGTAACATATGCAGCCACGTGGTTGCCATTTCTATTAGCAATAGCAGGGATGTCGTTAAGTGGGTAAATCTCTGAATTTCTCTTACTGACGTACTGTCCAACTGGAAACTTGATCGCGGTGATGGATCCCGTCAGAACGTCATGAATCAAAGGAATGTGGAACGTTCGAGGTTTGACCGCAACAAGCTCGGATAAATTGGGATGAGCCGAAGACAGACTCATATAGTGCATGCCGAGTAGCAATTCTTCTCCAGCTGCACAATCTCCAATAAATGCAATCCTGACCGATGGGAAACGCGTATGATTTTTGCATTTCCATGGTGAAACCTTTGTGATCCGTACAGTTTGCCCCGGCTGGAATGCCGCTGGAATACGAATATGAATTCGCATTGTAAACATAGATGTCATATTCGTAGATGGGGCTGGGCGCAGAGAACCATCCTCTTGGGTCCCGTTGGCCTTGATCGCCTGTCACTCGGTAGGAGTGCGCAATATCAGCCTTGAAACCTAAAGCTTCAATCTTCTGAGCCTCGGCAAGACTAAAGTTTGTAAGGAGGATTCTCGGTTTTCTTTCACCGGACATGAACTTACCCTAGTGAAACAAGCCCCCTCCAGAGAGGGGGCTATTAGGCCTAGCTGCAGCCGCTTGTGCTTCCGCAACTCATGCATCGGTAGCAGGAGCCGCTGCGGGTCATGATGGCTCCGCAGGTGGCGCAGGAGGGTGAGTCGCCCATGTCGTACATGGACTTCATGGCGTCGGAGGCGTGGTAGATGCCGCGGTCTTCCATGGTGGGGACGGAAGAGTCGAGGCCGCTGCGGGCGGTGAGGTCGGGGGCGATTCCCTGCTGGGGTGGGGTGGTGTAGTGCTCCTGGCTGTCATAGCCAACCGCAGGTCCTTCGACTTCGCTCAGGATGACACCACTATTATTTGTGGCGCTGCTGTTTGAGGCGCTGAGCGAAGGAACGATCGTATTGCCGGGGCTGGTGACGGTGCCTTCGACGGGGATGGAGGTTTGTGGGCCGAGGCCGGCGAAGAGGTCGAGCTGGTGTCCGGAGAGGAAGCGGATCTGGATCCAGCGGAAGATGTAGTCCATGATCGACTTGGCGTAGCCGATCTGCTCGTTGCCGGTCCAGCCGGAGGGCTCGAAGCGGGTGTGGGCGAACTTCTCGCAGAGGACGCGGAGTGGCACGCCGTGCTGGAGAGCGAGTGAGACGGCGGTCGCGAAGGAGTCCATCAATCCGGAGACGGTGGAGCCTTCCTTCGCCATCCTGATGAAGATCTCACCGGGCTGCCCGTTGGGGTAGAGGCCGACGGTGATGTAGCCTTCATGACCTGCCAAACCAAATTTGTGCGTCACGCTGGCGCGCTCGGCAGGGAGACGGTGACGGACGGCGCGAGGCGGGGCCTGGGCGTCGGCGGAGTCAGAGTTCTTCATGGCGGCTTCGGCGATGTGGCGAAGCTGCAGTTCGAGGGCGGTGATGCGGTTGTTGGCGGCTTCGACGGCCTGCGCAGCGGCAGCCTTGGCGGCGATGACGGCTTCTTCGATCTCGACGGAGCCGGCAGCTGCGGGGGCTACTGCATTGGTGCTGCGAGTTCCCTTCTTGTCGGCATCGGTCTGCGCGGTGACGTTGAGGGGCTGGGTGCCCTTGGAGTTGTCGCGGTAGATGGCTACGGCCTTGAGGCCCTGACGCCAGCTCTCCATGTAGGCCTCGGCGATGTCGTCGACGGAGCAGTCCTGCGGGAGGTTGACGGTCTTCGAAATTGCCCCCGAAAGAAACGGCTGTGTCGCCCCCATCATCTTGATGTGGCCCATGTAGGAGATGCTGCGGGTTCCCTTGGAGGGCTTGAAGGAGCAGTCGAAGACGGCGAGGTGCTCGGGCTTGATGGCCGGGGCGCCTTCGATGGTGCCGGTGGCGTCGATGTAGCTGACGATGGCGTTGACTTCAGACTCGGAGTAGCCGAGCTTGATGAGCGCCGACGGCACGGTGTTGTTGACGATCTTGATCATGCCGCCGCCGACGAGCTTCTTGTACTTGACGAGCGCAAGGTCAGGCTCGATGCCGGTGGTGTCGCAGTCCATCATGAAGCCGATGGTGCCGGTGGGAGCCAGAACGGTGACCTGGGAGTTGCGGTAGCCGTGCTTTTCGCCGTGGGCGAGTGCTCCGTCCCATGCGTGACGCGAGGCGTCGATGAGCTGGTCAAGCTGGGGAACGAAGAAGGGTTCCTGCGAGTTCTTCGACTTGCCGATGTTGTTGACCTCGGCGCGATGCATGCGGATGACGTCGAGGAAGGGCTCGCGGTTGACGTAGAAGCCGGGGCAGGCTCCGCCGGCGATGTGCGCCTGTTGGGTGAGCGGCGTCGCTGCTCCGAGAGCGGGGCAGGTTTCGGCGATGCGCGAGGACTGCCAATACGCATCACCACAAAGGATCGAGGTGAGTGTAGCCGCGAAGTCGCGACCGGCGTCGGAGTCATACGGCAGACCGAACGCCATGAGGAGCGCGCCGAGGTTCGCGTAGCCGAGGCCGAGTGGGCGATAGTCGTGCGAGTTCTTCGCGATCATCTCGGTGGGGTAGCCGGCGGCGTCGACGATGATCTCCATTGCAGTGGTGACGATGCCGATGGCGTGACGGTAGCTGGGAATGTCGAACTGGCCTCCCGGAGTGAGGAACTTCAGGAGATTGAAGGATGCAAGGTTGCAGGCGGAGTCATCGAGGAACATGTACTCCGAGCAGGGATTGGACGCATTGATGCGGCCGGTGTTTTTACTGGTGTGCCAACGGTTGATGGTGGAGTCGAACTGCATGCCGGGGTCGCCGCACTGCCAGGTGGCTTCGGCGATCGAGTGCATGAGGTCGCGAGCCTTGTACTCCTTGACGGGCGTGCGCTCTTTGACGGTGCGGGTGGTGAAGGTGCCGTCGGTCTCGACTGCGCGCATGAACTCGTCGGTGACGCGGACGGAGTTGTTGGCGTTCTGGAAGAAGATGGAGCTGTAGGCCTCGGAGTCGGGACCGCTGCCGTCGTAGCCGGCCTGCATGAGGTGCCAGGCCTTCTGCTCTTCCTTCACCTTGCACTGGATGAAGTCGTCGATGTCGGGATGGTCGACGTTGAGGATGACCATCTTGGCGGCGCGACGGGTCTTGCCGCCGGACTTGATGACGCCGGCGAAGGCGTCGAAGCCGCGCATGAAGCGAGAGCGGGCCGGAGGCGGTGCCGCCACCGCTGAGGGTTTCCATGCTGCCGCGAATGTTGCTCAGGTTCGAGCCAGCGCCCGAGCCCCACTTGAAGAGCATGCCCTCGGTCTTGGCGAGGGTGAGGATGGAGTCGAGCGAGTCCTGCACGGAGTTGATGAAGCAGGCGGAGCACTGGGGCTTGCGGTAGCCGGTGACGGAGAACTCGACGGCGCAGGAGTGCGAGTTCCAGTGCCAGTTCTGAGCGTCGGAGTTGGGCTCGAGGCGGTCGCAGCCGACGTTGAACCAGACGGGCGAGTTGAACGCGACCTTCTGGTTGAGGAGAAGGTGGGCCAGCTCGGCGTAGAAGGTGTCGGCGTCGGCCGGCGTGGCGAAGTAGCCGCCCTTGATGCCCCAGTCGCGGATGGACTCAGCGACGCGGGTGATGAGGGCGCGGACGCCGGACTCACGCTCGTTGGTGCCGTTGAGGCCGTGGAGATATTTGGAGGCCACGATGTTGGTGGCGGTCATGGACCAGTCGGCGGGGACCTCGACGTTCTTCTGCTCGAAGATGGTCTTGCCCTTGAAGTCCTGAATGATGGCGTCGCGGAGCTCCCAGACGATCTCGTCGTAGGGGGAGATGCCGGGGCGGGTGAAATGACGATCGAAGGCGAGGCCCGGGGCGCGAGAGGTGAAGGGTGGCGCGGTCTGGAAGTCGTTGGCTCCGGTGGGTTATGGGCCTGGCTCTGGGTCTGGTTGGGGATGGTCGCCATGGTGAAACTCCTTCTAATTTGATGAAAATCTATAACTTTTGGCTCACGGCGTTCGGTGAGTCTTGGGGCCCGATTTTTGAGGCAACTTCTCGGCTAAAAGCGCTGGCAGGTTATGCCGGGTCTGGGGAGGCGTCGGCGGCAGAGGAGCAAAAAACGAGAGATACAAACCAAATGTCTGGGGTGTTGCAGTCGTGAAAGTAACGCCCCCTGTAGGGTCTGTCAAGTATAAAGCACAACATGTTGTGTTGCCTGTGCGAATACCCATATTAATGGGAGGTAAATGCGTTCCAGCCGCGAAAAATGGGGGTTTTTGCTGTGGATTTTCGCTGGAGGGCGCGAAATTGGCGGGGTTTACTGGTCAGTAATAGGGCATCGTTTGAGGGTAGGCGCGACAGGGGTGAAGGGCAAGGTGCAGGAGTGGTGCAGCAGGTGTGGATAGGGGTGGAAATGTGGGAAATGGGGTCTCAATTTTGACGGCCCCACCACACCCGGATGCCCCATCCGATTTGGGCACTCGTCCCGATCGTGCCAACACTGGGTCGCATCAGAACTATGGGAGGAGGTCCAAAATGCCTGCAAAGAGTCCCGATAAAATCTGCCGCCTTTTTAAGCAGTACATGGCCGAAGGAGATATCGAGTCGCTGCTCAGCCTCTACGACCCACAAATCGCATTTCTGAATCAGGCAAACGAAGTGAAGAATGGCAAATCAGAACTGAGACAGGAGTTAGCCCCTCTTGCTGCTGCAAAGGCTATCTTTGGCTTCGACATCAAGCAGATCGTCCAGTCTGGTGATGATCGCGCTAATGCACACCAAGTGGAAGATTTCCTCGCCTCAAGAAATGTCGGTGTATGCCATCGAGGTCGCACGTCGCCAGCCAGACGGCACATGGGCCTGGCTCATCGGTGATCCCTTTACGGTCGGCAGGTGGACTACCTTCTGAAATAAAGGTCGGATTGCACGATGTAGCCATGATCGGGATTGCAGAAGCCCCGACGCTCCTTAGTCCGCCTTCGCAGGAGAAGTTTGGAAGCGGATGTTGGGCCGGTAAGGGAGCTGCACGGCCGGAATCAAGAGGTCAATTCGGGACTTATCAACCAGGGTGTATTCCGTAAAGCTGATGGGAGTGCCGGGGCAGAGATAGGTGCGATCTGGTTGGTTGCCCACGGCGAAGCCCTGGCCCGGAAAGTAGAGAGAGGATGTCCAGACCGAGGTGATTCCAAAGTCTGCGGGGGCATTGTCGAGACTGCCTATCCATCCCGACGTCGGGACAAGCGGATCGTCTGATGACTGACTTTGCGAGCATGGTCGATGGGACCACATGGCGGTGAAGTTCGTCAGTCGAGGCTGGCGCATGGGAAATCGGCATGCGAAGGACGAAGTGTAGTCGTCACCCTGCTGGGAGCAGATGCCGCCATCGGGAATGGTGAATCCTTCGTCTACCGATGATGGCCTGTCTGGTGGCACCGCGCGCGAATTCGAGAGACCGCCCACGTGATGCCGGACTTGTACTGGAAGGTCTTTCACCTTTTCGAGAAAGGCCCGATTGACCCTGACGTCGACCGCTGAATTGGGTTCGTCAGAGGTGAAATATTGTCCGTCATATTGCCAGAACGAAGACCAATGCAGACCGTTCGGGGCTGTGATTGTGATCATGACTGCATTTGCCCGTACGGCCGTACCTGCGGCTACGCCCGACACGGTAAGTGGGAACTGAAGTGGGAGTTCCGAGTTACTGCTGCCGTATGCGTGACGTGGGGCGACGAATTGGAATTGAATTCGAGGCGAACGGCGGGCGGCAGACGGCGGAAGACGGAGGGAATTCGACGCGAACAAGTGCCGATCCTAGCCACGGGAAAGCACCGATCACCGCAACCGCCAAAGCCGCCACAAGAAGCCGCCGTGACAGACGAAGATTGCGGGTGGCGTATTGCACGATAATCGCGGCGATGCAGAGAGAGCACAACACGAACAAGACAATGTCGCCCACGTTGGTGCTTGCAGTATCGTATGCCGGCAGCAAGGACGAGACCGCGGCGAAACCAGCGATGTAGACGATGACGGCCAGCAGGACGAAGACTGCTTTCGCGAAGCTTGAGGTAACGGTGGCGACCGCTGTGATTGGGATTACAAGGATGAGTGTATCAGGAACAGATTGAAGAAAAGGCCAGTCAGATACGACAACGGATGAAAACCTGCCTCGCGCAACAGGAGACTTTGCGCAATGAGGAAGGGCACGTAGAGGAAGACGGCGAGAAACAGGAATTTGGCGGCAAGGAGTTTCTGCCACCGATAGGGACGTGTGATCCAGAACTGACGATCGCCGACCAGCGGTTCATTGTGGATGAGACGTGTGAGCATCACCCACCAACTTACGGGGACAAGCACAGTCACAATGCTTGCGAGGACGTCCGGCATGCGGGAGGTGTGGAATCCCGTCGCCCACGTGACCGGGTAAATCTTCACAAAGATCGCTGTTACCACAAGGGAGGCGAGGACCTCTGGCCAGAGGTGGCGGATGTCTTTTTTGAAGATGTGGAGGACCTGGCTCATGCTTCTCTTCCCTTCTGCGCAGATGAGTGGGTGGATGAGCTTTTGGCGATGGCTAGGAAGATCGATCGTAGCGTCATGGGGGTGAGGGTGATGTCGCGGGCGTTCGGGAAGATTTGAGCGAGTTCGGTGGCGGCTGCGCCGTCGGCGGCTTTGGTATGAGTGAAGCGGATGACGGTACCTGCGGTTTGAGGTTGAAGCCAGGTGGACGGGACTGCCGCGGGGAGAGGCTGGGGCTGATTAAGGGTGATCTCGACTTCGCGGAAGCGCTCGGTGAGAGTTGCCATCTCTTCGGAGAAGAGGAGACGGCCGCGGTCGAGGTAGCCGACATGAGTGGCAAAGGATTCGATCTCGGCGAGGTCGTGGGAGGAGAGCAGGATGGTGCTCTCGGGGGCACGCTCGAGGAGGCCTTCGATGAGTTCGTCGCGGACGAGAGGGTCGAGGCCGGAGAAGGGTTCGTCGAGGACGATGAGCGCGGGACGGTAGGCGAGGACGCTGGCGAGGGCGACCTTCATCTTCATGCCGCGGGAGAGATGCTTGAGCTTGCGGTCGAGCGGGAGATCGAACTGGCGGAGGAGGTGCTGCTCGAGGGCGACGTCCCAGGTGGGATAGAAGGGGCGGAGGTAGTCGAGGAGGTAGCTGACGGTCATCCACTCGGGCAGTTCCTGATTTTCCGAGACGTAGCCGATTTGCGTGAAGACTTCTCCGGCTACGTTGACCGCGGGATGGCCGAGCACGTGAGCGCTGCCGGCGGTGGGGCGGAGGATGTTCATCAGGAGCTTGATGATGGTGGTTTTGCCGGCGCCGTTGGGGCCGACGAGGGCGTAGATGGCGTGCTTCGGGACGTGAGGTCGAGACCGTTGAGGACGTCGGTGCGGCCGTAACTGCGAGAGAGGTTCTGGGTTTGAATCACGGGGGTCATTTTTTTCTGCGGCCTCCATCTTCGGGAGTTAGCGGTGCTTCGTCGGGACTGAGGCGGTCCCAATGCTGGGTGATGCTGGCGAGGATGTCGTCGCGGGCGATGCCGAGGCGCTTGGCTTCGACGACGAGTTGCTCGACCTCGCGACCGAGGAGCTGGGTGCGCTCCTTGCGCGTGGAGTCGGGGAGCGCGGCGACGACGTTGCCTATGCCGGGACGAGTCTCGAGGAGGCCGTCGCTGACTAGCTGCGCCACGATCTTGTGGGCGGTGTTGGGGTTGATCTTGAGCTCGCGGCTGAGGGCGCGGACGGAGGGAAAGGGGTCGCCGGGGAGAAGCTGGCCGGAGATCATCGCCTTCTGCGCGGCGTAGACGACCTGCTCGAAGAGCGGGACGCCGGGCCGGAAGTGGACGCTGAAGGGAATCACAGCTGTACTATTACACATAGTACAGTCTGCTGGGAAGATTTATTTCGCTGAGAGGTTGGCGTTCCCAAAATGGGAATCCCGCAAAAATAAATCCAGAAAAAGTGGCGTATTTTTCGAGCCCGAAAAATGACCGTCAACTTACCAGCTTTCACCAGCAATCCACCACAAATTCACCATCAAAAAACCACGTTCTGCACCACGTTTTTGCCAAAACCCCCAGCAAAAACGGGTAATCCAGCGCCAAAAAAAATTACTGCAAAAGAGTGGCCGGAGCGGAGAGGTTGGCGGTGCCGGGCGAGTGGGTCGGTGAAGGTCAGGCGAGGGCCGAGGGCTTGGGTGAGATCGGGAACGTCGTAGTGGAGGAGGACGCCGGGGAGGATGTCTTCCGGAGCGTCGATGGGCATGGGCGCTTTGAGTAGGCTGGCGTAGCTTTCTAATGTGTGGTCGATGGTGATGTGTTTGATGCGAGGGTCAAGGACGGCGGCGTGGAGGAGGACGAGGCCGAGGTGACCGGAGGCTTCTGCGGTGATCTGGTTGGGGTCGACGGTGGTGCCGCCGGACATGAAGTTGACGGCTGCGATGACGTCGTCGACACGGAGGCCAAGGAGGGTTTTACCGACAAGTTCGGCGCGGAGTTCAGTGAGGTAGAAGGGGCCGAGGATGGAGGCTTTGGTCTCTTCAATACCCGGCGGTGACGGGCGAGGGGCAACGACAAGGACTGCGGTGCCGGCGTCGGCGAGGGCGCGGAATTTCCTGATCTCTTCGACGCGCGATGGTTCCAGGGCGGGGTCGAGGCTGTTCTTCAGGACGAGGAGTGCGGGGTGTTTGCCGTCGGAGGGGCGGTAGAACTCCGCCTGGATGTTGATGCCCGGCGCAGTGGCGAGGGTGAAACGGTGGCGAACGTGGACGTCTCCCTCGGGTGGGGATGTGAGAGGCGGGGATTGCGTGTTGATGGGAGCGGTGTCGCTGGGCTTAACGGTGGCGTGGGTGATGTCGCGGATGGACTGCTGGAGTTGGGATTGGGCTAGAGGTTTCGGTTTCGGCAGGGTTGCGTAGCGTTTGAGGGTGAGGGTGTGGACGGTTTCGCTGTTGGGATAGCTGGTGGAGACCTGGCCGGTTGGCGTGACTTGAAAGGCGGACGCAGGGATGTCGGCCGGTAAGGCGAAGGGAGTCGCGCCGGGTGCGAGTGGCGGCGGAAGGATGGGCTGTGCGGTCGAGTTGGCGAGGTGAGTCAGGAAGAAGGAGACGATCTGTTCGGTGAGCGGCCGGAGGTTGCCGTGACGGCCGATGCCGGTGATCCACTGCAGTGGAGCGGTGGCGGGGATGGAGTTTGAGGTGTCGGGGTTGAGTGTTGGGCCGGTGGGAATGCCGGGGGCTGGGTTGTTGGTTGGAGTTCCTGCTGATGTTGGATCGAAGAGGGCGTAGAAGCGGCGGGATTCAGTGACGGTGGCGAGGGCGCCGGCGTAGGGGAACATGTCCTGGGCGGTGGAGATGATGGCGTAGGGGCGGGGGGCAGCGACTTCGACCCAGTCGGGGAAGTCAAGTCCGCTCGCGATGAAGTTTGGCGTGGATTGTTCGGAGTCCTGCGGGCCGAGAGCGGGAAGGAGCGTGTCGAAGCTGGTGAGATAGCACGCTACGGCGATGGCGTGGACGCGGGAGTCGAGTGCGCCGAGGAGTGCGGTCATGGTGCCGCCACCGGAGCAGCCGAAGGCTCCGATCCGGTTGGGGTCGATCTCGGGGCGCGAGGTGAGGTAGTCGACGGCGCGGATGCCGTCCCAGGCGAAGGTGCGGGCGAGGGCGTCGCCGATGAGGGTGGGTTGAAGGCCGTCTTCGCCGTGTTCGCCGGTGGAGGCTTTGAGGAGAGTCTTTGCAGGATCGGCGGGGTCGGGGTACTGGAGACGCTCGCCCTGGCCGATGGGGTCGTAGGAGAGGACGGCGAAGCCGTTGCGGGCGAAGGTGCTGGCGAAGGCGTAGTCGGTGACTTTGCCGGTGAACCCGTGGCCAGGGGCAACGATGATGGCGGGGAGTTTTTTCTGGGCTGCGCCGGGTTTCGCGTCGGGGAGATACAGGAGTGCGGTTACGGGGAAGTTCGGTTGGGAGTCGTAGAGGATTTTTTCGATGCGGAAGCCGTCGGCTTGCGTGGTGCCGAGGGACTTTGCGTTGAGGGGTGTCTTTTCGGGGAGGCCGCCGATGAGGGTGAGGATCTTTTTGCGCACCTCGCGCTGGCGGGCTTCGGCCTGGGCGCGGGTGGTGATCGCGGCGATGGTGGTGCGGCGCGCGGCGGTTTCATTGACGGCGATCTCGTCGAGGTAGTTGGTGAGTTGGGTGCGGCCGATGTTGGCTGGGCTGCTGGGGTCGGTTTTTGCGGGAGGTGAAGCGGTCTGCGAGGAGAGAGGGGCTGCGACGAGAATAATGGCGGCGGCAAGATGGAGGGTTCGCATCGTCCTGCCTTGATACACCGCGAATTGAGTGAGGTCAATAGGTGGTCTTACCAGTTTGAAGCAGCTCGGATTGGTTCCGACGAGCGTGGGTGGGAACCTGCGTGTAGTGTGATGCGTAGAAGTTGGGGAACAACGACATATCGGTGGAGATGCGGATGGAAGTAATCGATCCGGAGGAGAGGCTAGTGCGGCGAGAGACTGGTGCGCGAGCCGATACGCTGGCACTGGTCGCGATTGCACTGGTGGTGACGGTGATTCACCTGCTTACCAACGGTCGTTATGGGTTTCATCGCGATGAGTTTCAGTTTTTGAGCGATGCGCGTCATCTGGACTGGGGGTACGTGGCTTATCCGCCGTTTACGCCGTTTGTGGAGCGGATTGGGCTGGAGATCTTTGGCGTTTCGATGGTTGGGTTGCGGTTGTTTTCGGTGATTGCGCAGGCTGTGGCGATTGTGGTGGCCGGGCTGATGGCGCGTGAGCTTGGTGGCGGGCGGTTGGCGCAGGTGACGTCGGCCCTGCTGGTGGCGACATCGGGGCTGCCGGTGTTCGAAGGAACGGAGTTTCAGTACTCCACATTCGATTATTTGTGGTGGGTGTTAATTGCTTATTTCGTCATTCGGTTGCTGAAGACGGAGGACCCACGGTGGTGGGTTGCGATTGGGGCGGCGATCGGCGCGGGCTTGATGACGAAGTACACGATTTGTTTCTTTATTGCGGGAGTTCTGGGTGGGATGCTGCTGACCAGCGCGCGGCGATTCTTTTTGAGCCGATGGTTCTGGTGCGGGGTTGGGGTGGCGGTGGTGATCTTTCTGCCCAACCTTTTGTGGCAGGTGCGGCATGGATTTATTTCGGTACATTTTTTGCAGCACATCCATACGCGGGACGTTGGCCAGGGGCGGGCGAATGGATTTTTGCAGGATCAGTTCATTATCTGCACGAACATCGTTGCGGCGCCCTTGTGGGTCGCGGGGTTGGTGAGTTTCTTCCGCGACCGGCGCTATCGAATGCTTGGATGGATGTACGTTATCCCGCTCGCGCTGTTTATGCTCGGCAAGGGGCGGGGGTATTATCTGGCCGCGGCGTATCCGATGCTGATGGCGATGGGCGCGGTGGTGGGAGAGCGATGGGTGCAGTCGCTGAGGAGGCCTTGGGGACGCGTTGTGGAGGGTGCTTTTTTTACCGGCGTGGCGGCGTGGGGGCTGTTTGTTTATGCGCTGATTGTTCCGCTGGCTTCGAGTGGGCCGTTACGACAGTTTGCGTTGAAGAACAATGGCGACCTGCGGGAGGAGTTGGGGTGGAACGAGTTGGTACAACAGGTGGCCTCGATTCGCGACTCGCTGCCCGCCGAGCAGCGAGCGAGTGTAGGCGTGTTTACTGCGAACTATGGGGAGCAGGGTGCTGTTGAGATTCTGGGGCCGAAGTATGGTTTGCCGATGCCGATCAGCCGGACGAATTCGGCGTGGCTGCGCGGCTATCCTGCGGAGCACCCAACGACGCTGATTGTGCTGGGATTTTCGAAGGCGACCGCAGAGAAGGCGTTTACAGGCTGTCAGCTTGCCGGACAAGTCAGCAATCCGGATGGGGTTTCGAATGAAGAGAAGGGTGGGAGCATCTATGTGTGCGGGCCGCCGCGTTTACCGTGGCCTGAGTTCTGGATCCAGTATCAAAATTTTGGGTGAGGCGATTCGTTTATGACGCTCGGGCGCGACTGAGGCGTTGACGGAGTTGGGCTGTGGCTTCGCGATGGCAGAGGAGGCAGAGAGTGCGGAGGTTGTCGAGGTCGCATTGGCCTCCGCCTTCGGCGACGGGGCGGATGTGGTCGGCGTCCCAGAGGGTGCGGCGGGTGGTGATGGATTTCATTCCGTAGAGATGGAGACCTGCGATGCGGGTGGGGCCCCGTGCCCGTTTGAGGGCGTTGTAGGCGGCGATGGTGTCGATGCTGCAGACGGCGCAGATGCCGCGGTCGCGCGCGAAGACCTGATCGCGGAGGTAGCCGGGGTCGGTGCGGAGACGCCACTGGTGGACGCAGTAGTCACTGCAGAAGGTGCGGCGGCGTTTGGCGAGAATTTCGAGCTCGCACCAGCGACAGAGTGGCAGGCCGTTGGGGCCAATGGGTAAAGCGTGGCGTGTGGTTCGGCCGCCGGCGAGAGTGCGGGTGGGGAGCATCTTTTTTTCAGGATAGGGTGCGGTGGGCGGGTTTGAGGATGATGAGGTGGGTTCCCCTTGCTTTGGAGTCGGATAGCAGGCGGGTCAGAGTTCGAAGTCTACCTCCATGGGGTCGATGAGAGGCAGGAGCCAGGTGAGTAGCTGCTGGTGGACGGGATGGGCGTTGTAGGCATCGTAGTCGGCACGGTTGGAGAACTTCATGACGCCGCCGAACTCATAGCCCTGGCCGCGGGGCGAGGTGTTGAAGCCGACGGCTGAGTCGAGGATGCCAGGGATCTGAGTCTGCAGAGCGCTGACCTCGTCGAGTACGCGCTGCTTCTGCTGTTCGGTGACGCCTGGTTTCCAGCGGAAGGAGAACATATGGATGAACATGGAGATAGTGTAACGATCGAGCCTTAGAATGAGGGAAGAATGATTGGGCCGGGTGCAGGGTTTGACTCGGCCGCGAGGAGATGGGTCATGTCGAAGACGCAGTCGACGATGGTGGCGTTGGGGAGTACGGCTCCGGCGTTTGAGTTGATGGATGTGGTGAGCGGGAAGGCCGTAGGGCGGGACGATGTATTCGCTGGGGTGTCGGATGATGCGCGTGCCGATGGGGCGAACTGCGCTGCGACCGGATGCCATGGGTTGCTGGTGATGTTTATCTGCGTGCACTGCCCGTATGTGAAGTATGTGGAGGAGGAGCTGGCGCGCATTGGGCGGGACTACGAGGGCAGGATCGGGATAGTGGCGATCTCGTCGAACGATGTCGAGGCTTTCCCGCAGGATGCGCCGGGGGAGATGAAGAAGCAGGCGGAGCGGCTGGGTTTCCGCTTCCCTTACCTGTACGACGAGACGCAGGAGATAGCGCGGGCTTACGACGCGGCGTGTACGCCGGATATTTTTCTGTTCGATGGGCAGATGGCGCTGGTGTATCGCGGGCAGTTGGATGACAGCAGACCGCGGCGCGGAGATGCGGGGAACGATATTCCGGTGACGGGCAAGGACCTGCGGGCAGCGATGGATGCGGTGATCGCGGGAAAGAGGCCGGACCCGAACCAGCGGTTCGCGGTTGGGTGCAATATCAAGTGGAAGGAATAAATTAACGATCGTTCGGTACACTCGGAACGACGAAGAATCGTGAGGAGACGACTGTGAGCGATGTTCTGGCGGAGTTGAAGGCGGGGATTGTCAAGTTTCGGACGGAGGTGTATCCGGGCCATCAGGACACCTATGTGAAGGCAGCGAGCGAGCCGCAGACGCCGCACTCCCTGATTGTGACGTGCGCGGATTCGCGGATTGATATTGAGACGATTACTCAATCCGGTCCGGGCGATATTTTTGTGACGCGCAATGTGGGGAACCTTGTGCCCGCGTACGGCGAGATGATGGGCGGCGTGAGCGCGGTGATCGAGTATGCGGTGACCGCGTTGAAGGTGCGGCACGTTGTGATTTGCGGGCATACCGACTGTGGAGCAATGAAAGGGTTGCTGCATCCGGAGGCGCTGGAGAAGATGCCGACGGTTAGGAGCTGGCTGAAGAATGCGCATGCTGCGCTGAGTGTGGCCAGTTCGCTGGCGGAGAGCGATGAGAAGCCAAGCGAGTTGATGCGCCGATTGACAGAGGAGAATGTTCTGCTGCAGATGCAGCACCTGCGGACGCACCCTTCGGTGGCGGGAGCGATGGCGCGCGAAGAGCTGACGATCTCGGGTTGGGTGTACGACATTGGCAAGGGTAAGGTGAGGATCTCGGACGACGGTGGACGGGTCTTTCGGCCAGTGACGATCGATGGTGACGCATGATCGTTCCGCGCAAGCAGCAGGTAAAGATAAGGATGCTGCTGTGGTACGTGGGCAAGCCTTTGCTGATACTTGTGGTGTACGACCTGTCCGTAGTAGTGGCCTATAAGGTCTTGCATTGGGAGTGGGTGGCGTTGCCGCATATTCCGCTGAGTCTGTTTGGGTCGGCGATCGGAGTCATTGTGGCGTTTCGGAACCAATCGTCGTACGCGCGATGGTGGGAGGCGCGGACGCTGTGGGGCGCGCTTGTGAACAACTCGCGGAGCTGGGCGCGGCAGGTGACGACGTTGATGATGCCGTTGAGCGACGCAGAGGCCGGAGAGTTGAAGACGGTGCAGAGACGCCTGGTGTATTACCAGATCGCCTATATGCATGCGCTACGACAACATCTTCGAGGATTGGAACCGTGGACGGAGTTGGTGCCGCTGCTGAGTGAGCGGGAATTGAGCGAACTGCGAGATGAAAAGAATGTTCCGCTCGCGATACAGCAGCAGATGGGAGTGCTGCTGCGCGAGTGCCAGTTGCGTGGGTGGATAGACATGATGCATTGGCGGGCCCTCGATGCCAATCTGGACGATCTCGTGGATGCGCAAGGGGGGTCCGAACGCATCAAGAACACGCCGATGCCGAAGCAGTACGATTATTTTCCGCACCTGTTTGTGCAGATCTATTGCCTGCTGCTTCCGTTGGCGCTGGTGTCTGACATGGGTTGGTATACGCCGCTGGGATCGACGCTGGTGGGGTTTATTTTTCTGGCGCTGGATAAGATCGGGCGGGATCTTGAAGATCCATTTGAGAACACGATCTATGATGTGCCGCTGACGGCGATTACGACGACGATTGAGATCAATCTGCGGCAGCTGCTGGGGGAGTCCGTTCTGCGGCCAGCGGAGAAGCCGGTCCATGGGGTGCTTTGGTAAAGGTTAATTGAAGTGGCCCCGGCTTTGCGCCGGGGCTTTTCTATTTGTGGTCAGGCGTTTGTACCGCCGCTAGCGCTGTCGGAGCCGTGGATTTTTACCAGCTTGTTGTAGATGCCAAGAATGAGGAAGGGTGCGGCCCATTGGCCAACGAAGAGGGCCATGTCTGTCCTTTTAGCGGCCTTGAAGCTTACGGAGACGGCCATGGAGGCCAGCGCGGCCGCGAGATAGGCGCTCGAGGGGACCTGTGATGTGAACTTTTCGATGGAAGCGGTGATCTGATCTTCCTGGGCTTCGCCCTTTGTTACGCGGTAATCGGTCATTCAAGAACTCCTTGGCGGCGTTGCCGTCTTGTAAGGAGAGATGCGGAAACAGTTTTCGGCGGGGAGGGAGTATGCTCGGGAGTTTTGCAGAGTCAACATGCCGGGCGATGAATTTGATGTGGTGGAGGCGAGCGTCAGAACCATCGCAGTTTGCGGAGCATGTAGAGAAGGGCGATGGTGGCGACGAGCGAGATGCCACCAACCCATTCGCCGCCGTATGGGGAGTCCTGGAACGGCAGGCCCTTGAGATTCATGCCGTAGATGCTCGAGATGGCGAGAACGGGCAGAACGATGGTGCCGAGGACGGTAAGGACCTTCATGACTTCGTTGGTGCGGTTAGCGACCGAGGAGAGATAGATGTCGAGGGTGTTGTTGAGGAGGTCGCGCTGGGTTTCGACGGAGTCGAGGAGGCGGGCGACGTGGTCGTAGGTGTCGCGGACGAAGGGCTGGTGGTCGGTGTCGATGATGGTGTTGGGGTCGCGTTGAAGGTGGAGCGAGGCGTCGCGGGTGTTGACGAGGACGCGGCGGAGGTCGATGAGTTCGCGCTTGATGGTGAAGACGGATTGAAGGATTTCGGGTGAGGGATTGTCGAAGACTTTGTCTTCGAGCTGATCGATGCGGTCGTCGAAGTGGTCGATGGCGGGAAAGTAGAGATCGACGATGGTGTCGAGGATGAGATAGAGAAGCTTGCCGGGATGCTCGTCATCGCCGTCGCGGCGGGCGCGGTCGAGTGCCTGCTGAGTTGTTGGGCAGAGGGGGTCCGAGATGGTGATGAGGAAGTCTTTGCCGGCGAAGATGTCGATGGGGGTGAAGATGGGCATCTGTTCGCCGGGGTTGTCGGGGTCTGGGTCGAGGCGAACGGGTTTGAAGACGGCGAAGGTGTAGTTCGGAGCAGTGTCGACCTTGACGCTTTCGTCTTGGTTGCGTGCGTCTTCAATATGGAGAGGGTGGAGGTTGTATTTGCGGGCCAGCTCGTCGAGCTTTGGGTCGTTTGCGTCGTCGAGTTGGTACCAGGGCATAGTGATGCTCCACTCGTTGGCAACACCTGACGGTTAAGTCGCCGCCGGAAAGGTGAGCTACGTCTGGCGATAGTAGCAGAGGGACGGATCGAGAAGTTTTGTCCGGATGGAGGCCGATGAGTGGCGTTTTTTGGACAGTGCGTCGTTCGCTAGCCTTGGCCGTCTTCGATGTGGGTTATTTCGCCGTCGCGCATGTGGAGGATGCGGTCGGCGATCTGGGCTGCCTCGGGGTTGTGAGTGATCATGAGGACGGTCTGATTCAGCTCGCGGCTCGATTTGCGGAGCATCTTGAGGACGGCGTCGGAGTTTTTCGTGTCGAGGTTGCCGGTGGGTTCGTCGGCCAGGACGATGGCTGGACGGTTGATGAGGGCTCGGGCGATGGCTACGCGTTGTTGTTCGCCACCTGAGAGTTCGTTGGGACGGTGCTCGAGGCGGCCTTTGATGCCGAGCATGTCGGTGAGGTGATCGAGAAGGGGCTTGTCGAGCTCTCTTTTAGCGGACGCGCCCAGACTCGAGATGTCGTGGGCGATTTCGATGTTGCCCATGGCGGAGAGTGTGGGGAGAAGGTTGAAGCGCTGGAAGATGAAGCCGATCTTGGCGCGGCGCATTCTGGTGCGCTCGGCGTCGGTGAGCTTGGCGAAGTCGGTGCCGTCGATGAGCACAGAGCCACTGGTTGCGTTGGTGAGGCCACCGAGGATGTAGAAGAGGGTGGACTTTCCGGAGCCGGAGGGGCCGACGATGGCGACGAACTCGCCGGGAGCGATCGCGAAGTTGACGTTGCGAAGCGCGGGAACCTCGAGTTTGCCGGAGCGATAGGTCTTGCCCAGGTCCCGGGCGACGATGATGGGAGGTGCGGCGAGGTCTGGGTCCGGGGACGAGACGAACGTGGAAGAATGAGGAAGCATTGACGCGGAGCGCGGGTCGGGATCGGGTGGCACGGTCGAAGATTGAGGAAGCATTAGGTAACTAAAGTCTATCGTGAATGGGGTTGGGATGAAGGCGACGGAGCTTTTGTTGCTCGGGTTGGTGGCGTGGACCGGGATCGGTGTCGCAGGTGTGTTGGTGTCGCTCTGGCGCAGGGAGCGGCAGAGGGTACGGCGCGGAGTTGCATGGCTGGCGGGTGTGTGGGTGGTGTATCTGTGCGTGCTGGTTGGGTTTTCGCTGGGACAGAAACAGAGAGTGATGGCTATCGGGGAGCCGCAGTGTTTTGATGAGATGTGCTTTACCGTGACCGGGGTAGAGGAGGTGCCGGGATTTTTGATCAAAGACGGGCGGCGGCTGGTGAGGGTGATCGTACGGGTGACGAACCGTGGAAAGAAGCCGCAGAGTGAAGGAGTGATTTGGGCCTATGTTGTGGATGCGGAGGGACGGCGGTGGGAGGAGACTCCGGGGGTGAGCGGGGTGGGGTTAACAGCGAGGGTGGCCGGGGGCGGTTCCGTGGTGAGTCAGCCAGTCTTTAAAGTGGCCGCAGACTCGACGGAGCTGGGGCTAGTGTTCACGCATGGAAGATGGCAGCCGGGGGTGCTGGTGATTGGTGGCTCGGATAGCTGGCTGCACCGAAAGACCGTAGTGGAGCTGGGGCGGTAGGGTTCTTCGTTGCCGCTGCAAGGACGAAACTTGCTGCCTTCGGCCAGGGTGACCTTTTTTGTTGTGGAGAAAGCTTCGTGGCTGATCGACCGCCGAGGTAGAGAAGCGGATTTCTCCACTGCGCTTCGCTTCGGTCGAAATGACGATGCAGTGGGGTCGTGATTGGCGGGGAGTTGGGTCAGGCGGGTGGTTTGGTGAAGACCGAGTGAAGGGTGGCGTCTTCGAGGAAGCTGATCTCGAGACGGATGGTGACGAGCTGGCCGAGGTCAGATGGGGCGGCGAGGTTTTTGCGGCAGGTGCAGAGATGAGTGAGGCCGAGGTGGCCGTTGCGGGTGAGTTCAAGGCCTGAGGCGAGGATGGACGAGTAGAGATCGATGACAGCGCGGAGCTGGATCTCGAGGCGGAACTCCATCGTCGTGGGGGAGAGGGTCCTGCGGTCGAGGATCCAGCCGCCGCAGTCGGCGAAGGCAGAGGCCAAGGTGGGGAGAAGGCCGTGCCGCTCTTCGTAGCTGAAGCCCTGTATGTCGAGCGATTGCATGGGTGAAAGGGCCTCTAAAGCGAAATGGTTGCGGTTAGGGTGTTCATCGGAAGATGAGAGCCAAGCGTGAGGGGAGGGGGCAGTACTGTAGTCATGTGTCGGTCAGGTTATGGTGTTGCAAGGACTTGCCTTGTGGATATCTCGTGCGGTAGGAGAGGAAGTGTAGGAGGATGGTGGAGCGAGGTTTGGCATGGTGTTGGGACTAGGAACGGACCTGATCGAGACCAGTCGGGTGCAGCAGAGTATCGACCGGTTTGGGGAGCGGTTTCTTCAGCGTATCTTTACGGCGGGAGAGATCGCCTACTGCACGCGCAAGAAGAACTCGGCGGAGAGTTTTGCGGCACGATTTGCTGCGAAGGAGGCCGGGGCAAAGGCGCTGGGGACCGGAATCAGCCGGGGCGTGACCTGGAAGGAGTTCGAAGTGAAGCGGGAGGAGAGTGGCCGACCGTCATTGCACCTGACGGGACGGGCGGAGGAGTTGGCCCAAGCGATGGGTGTGCGCAGGGTACAGTTAAGCCTGACTCATAGCCGGGAGCTGGCGTTGGCGGTGGTGGTGGCAGAGGACTAGGCGGGTATGCCGACAGGATTGAAACCATTGACCCAACCAGCGCATCTATTGATGGCAAAGCACTTTTAGCGCAAGCAGATTGACGATGATTTGTGGCAGAAGGGATCGAGGGGTAATGTATCCTCTCTATTACCAGTATCCGGCTTGTGTCGAAAGGTCGAGGGCGGCGGAGGAAACGCTGCGTTGCCGGTTTTTTGTGAACAACGTCCCAAAGGAGTGCTATGCCCAGTCAACACGAGGTCCGATGGTCGCAGTTGAAGGTGGGCGTGATCGTGTTGATTTCGACAGTGATCCTGGTGACGCTGCTGTTCCTGATGACGAGCTCGTCGGGGCTTGGAATTCTGTCGCACAAGCTGACGGTGGTGACCTACTTTGAGAATGCCGCTGGGCTGAAGACGGGCGCGGCGGTAAACCTGCAGGGGGTCACGATCGGCACGGTGAAGACGGTGACGATCGACAACTCGCCGGAACGCAAACTCACACCGGTCAAGGTCGTGATGAAGCTGGACGATAAGTATGGGGCGGATCTGAAGAAAGACTCGAAGGCCTCGCTGTCAACGGTGGGCGTGCTAGGCGACACGATCGTGGATATCAACAGCCAGTTTGCCGTGGGCCCACGGTTGCAGGATGGCGATGTGCTGAAGACAAATGAGACGCCCAGCCTAAGCGACGTGGTGAAGGCCAGCCAGGGAACTATTGAGAGCCTGAATGTGATTCTGGCGAAGATGAATGTGATCGTCGATAACATTCAGTCGGGTAAAGGGTCGGTCGGACAGTTGATCAACAATCCGGACCTATACAACAAGGCAAATGCAACAGTGGATGAACTGCTGAAGTTGGAAAAGAACTTGAACGCTGGGCGAGGCTCCATCGGCAAGTTGATGACAGACGATGGGCTGTATAACCGGTTGAACGATACGGTGGCAAAGCTGGAGAATATTGCGAACAACCTGGAAGGCGGCAAGGGTACGGCGGGAATGCTGCTGAAGGATGATTCACTTTACAAGAACCTGAACTCGACGCTGGCACATGCGAACTCGATCATGGCGGATGCGGATGCGGGTAAAGGCGGGCTTGGATTGATGCTGAAGGATCCAAAGTTCCGACAGGACCTGAGCAGTACGCTGGCGCAGATCAATTCGCTGGTATCCAATATCAACGAGGGGCGTGGGACTTTGGGCAAGTTGGCGACCGACGATTCGGTCTACACGAATGTCAACAAACTGCTGACAGCAAGTACGGACCTGGTGACGACGATTCGGAGTGATCCAAAGAAGTATCTGACGATTCATCTGAAGATTTTCTAGTTGCGAGAAGAGAGCAGAGACGACGAGCGGGTTCGAGCATTGGCTCGAACCCGCTTTTCCGTTCTCGCCCAGGCACGAAACTTTGTGTTACGGTGTTTCGTCTTCGTAACACCAAAAATAATCTTTGACCTTCAGGATGGGGACCGATCGATTCGCATCCTGAAAATTACGTTGTGCCAAGGCATTTTTTCGAGGAGAGTCATGATTGTTAAGTCGCTAGCTAGTTTTCTGGTGCTGTCCACAGGTATGTGCCTGGGGCAGTCGTTTCTTGTATCGGATATGGCCCCTGGACCGACGGCGGAGCCGAAGAAGCCGATTATCTTTGACCTTTCTGCGATCGATAAAACGGCAGACCCGTGCGTGGATTTCTATCAGTATGCTTGCGGGAACTGGCTGAAGAAGAACCCGATTCCCGGGGACCAGTCGCGGTGGGGCCGCTTTAATGAACTGGCGGAGCGGAACAATTATCTGTTGTACGTCGAACTCAAGGCTGCGGCCGATGCTCCGAAGACTCCGTTGCAGAAGAAGTATGGCGACTACTTTGCCGCGTGCATGAACGAAGACCTGGCGGACAAACTGGGTGCGAAGCCGGTTGAGCCAGTGATGAAGACGATCGCTTCGCTGCAGGACAAGAAGCAGCTGTCGGCGATGGTGGCTGAGCTGCAAAACAAGTACGCGGTGGGAACGTTCTATCAACTCGGCGTGCAGCAGGATCAGAAGGATTCGAGTCAACAGATTGTGAACGCGGGACAGGGCGGACTTACACTACCCGATCGCTCGTACTATATCGACGACAGTCCGCGTAGCCAGAAGCTGCGTGAGCAGTATGTGGACCACTTGACGAAGATGTTCGTGCTGCTGGGCGATTCGCAGGACAAGGCGGCGCAAGAGGCCAAGAGCGTGATGTCGATCGAGACGGGGCTGGCCAAGGGAGCGATCGATCGCGTGGAGTTGCGGGATCCGGCGAAGCGATATCACATTATGACGTTGGCTGAGTTGCAGGCCCTGTCTCCAAGCTATAACTGGGACGCTTATGTGAAGGGCATCAAGATCGGCGAGTTCAAGACGTTGAATGTGGCGACGCCGACGTACTTCACGGCAATGAATGCCGAGATCGATTCGGCGAGCGTGGATTCTCTAAGGAGCTACTTGCGGTGGCATGCACTGCGGTCTGCGGCGCCTGCGCTGTCGAGGCCATTCGTCGACGAGAACTTCAATTTCTTCTCCGCGACTTTGAATGGACAGAAGGAGCAGACGCCACGTTGGAAGCGGTGCACGCGAGCAACCGACCAGGCGTTGGGCGAGGCTGTGGGCCAGGACTGGGTTAAGCAAAACTTTCCACCGGATGCAAAGGCGAACATGGACAAGCTAGTGGCAGCGCTGGAGCGGGCGCTGGGCCAGGACATCCAGCAGCTGCCGTGGATGAGCGATGCGACCAAGGTCGAAGCGAAGGCAAAGCTGGATGCAATCCGGAACAAGATCGGCTATCCGGAGAACTGGCGCGACTACAGCGGGCTTGTGGTAAAGCGCGATGACCCACTGGGCAACATCGAGCGCAGCATAGAGTTTGAGCGTCGGCGCAACTACAACAAGCTGGGCAAGCCGGTCGAAGAGAAGGAATGGACGATGACACCGCCGACGGTGAACGCCTATTACAACCCACCGAACAACGACATCAATTTCCCTGCGGGCATTCTGCAGCCGCCGTTCTTCGATAACAGCATGGACCCGGCGGTGAACTTCGGCGGGATCGGCGTGGTGATCGGCCACGAGATGACGCATGGGTTCGACGACCAGGGATCGAAGTACGATCCGAAGGGCAATGTGAAGCAGTGGTTCACGGCTGAGGATCTTGCGAAGTTCAAAGAGCGAACCGACTGCGAAGCGAAAGAGTATGACGGCTTCAAGGTTGCCGAAGGCCAGAACCTGAACGGCAAGCTGACGCTGGGCGAAAACACTGCCGACAACGGCGGCATTCGAATCGCATTCCAAGCGCTTCAGGAGGTCCTGGCTAAAGGCGGACCAGGTGCCGAGCCCGGTTACTCGAATGGCGAGAAGGATGGTTACACTCCGGCGCAACGGTTCTTCATCACGTTTGGACAGGTATGGTGCCAGAATCAGACCGAGCAGAGTGCGCGTGTGCTGGCGAAGACCGATCCACACAGCTCAGGCGAGTGGAGGACGAAGGGCACGGTGCAGAACTTCGACGAGTTCGGCAAAGCGTTTGGCTGCAAGGTGGGCCAACCGATGATGCCGACGAATTCGTGCCGCGTCTGGTAACAGTTGCGGAGATGGAGAAAGGCCCGAGCTTCGGCTCGGGCCTTTTTTGTTTTCGAGGTTCGGCCGAGAGGGTAACCATCGGTATGGTGACCGTGTCTAAGGGGTTAGATTCGCCAGGAATGCATCGGGCGGGTGGCACAAAGTCGCGACAGCTTCTACAATAAGCAGAGGAATCGTACCCTACAGAATTGCTCGCGGCAGAAGGTGGTCGAAAACCGTCCACTGGCGAGGATTAAGGAAGCGCATGAAGTTGAGCAGGATTGGCCGGGTTTCAATGGCCTTGGTAGTGTCCGTAGCGATGGGTCTGGGCATGACGGCGTGCGGTGGTGGCACGATCGGGTTCATGTGGGTCTTAGGAACGCAGTATAACCAGATCGCCGGCTTCAAGATCGATGACTTCACGGGGAACCTCACCCAGATTCCGCACTCGCCGGTTTCCTCTGGCGGGTCGAATCCGGTCGCGCTGGTGGTAAAGCCCGGCGGCCGGTATGTCTACGTGATCAACAAGGGTGGCGGCGCAGCAACCAGCGCTTCCGGAGCCCTGCCCTGCGGGACCACCGGCGGGATCGCCGAGTTCGGCGTGGGTGGACAGGGCGTACTGACCTTCCAGCAGTGCTTTCAGAGCCAGGGATCGACGCCCGTGTGGGCGGCCCATGACAGTACGGGCAACTTCCTTTATGTTCTGGACCAGATTGCACCGAGTGCGAACTGTGACGTGACCCACATCAACACCGCTTCCTGCTACGGCGACATCACGGTGTTCTCGATGGATCCAAGCACAGGGCGGCTCACGCTGGTGCTGAATCAGCAGATCAAAGATCCCGTGACCGGGCTGCAGTTGACCTACTTCCCTGTCGGGCAGTTCCCGAAGATGATGGCGCTGGCTGGTTCGTGCGTGTTCACACTTGATTCGGATGCGAATCAGACCGTATTTCCGTACGCAGCAGGAAGCAATGGACAGTTGACGCAGACGGCGAACTCGATCGTCAACTCGGGCGCGACGCGGGCGACATCGATCATTGCAGGCGGCACTTCGGTCTATATCACCGACGCGGGTCCGGCAAACACAAATAGTCCGGGACAGATTCTTCCCTTCACCGTTGGGGGCACTAGCTGCTCACTGAATACGGTAACGGGCGGTGCGACACAGAACTTGTCGCCGGCAGCAAACCCTGTGTATGCCCTCGTGGACAGCAAGAGCAAGTATCTGTATGTGGCGAACCAGTCGACGACGAACACGACCAATCCGAATAGCTCGATCTCTGCGTTCTTCTTCAACGCGAACGGCCAGCTACAAGGAATTCCGGACCCGCCAAACAATCCTTATCCTGTGGGCGCAGGGCCAGTGTGCATGGTTGAAGATCCTTCGAACCAATATCTGTATACATCGAATGGAGACGGAACGGTAACCGGTAAGGTCTTGTTTGCGCCTTCAGGTCAGCTATCGAACTTGAGTCGAGGGTCGACCTTTACAGCAGTAGGCCAGGCGACATGCCTTGCAGTAAGCGGCAACGTAGACTAGCTGGCAGGACGGCAGTTAGTGAACCAGGGCAGGATGTCGACACGAATCCTGAGTATCAGGGACAGCAGCAGCGGGCGGAAACGATTTGCCCCGGAGTCAGGCAAGCATGAAGTGGAATAAATTGGGCCGCGGAACATTGGCCTCGATATTGTCTTTGGCGTTGGTGAGCGTAACGGCGTGCAGCCGCGACTATGTACTGGCGTATGTGTACGTGACGACGGCGAAGCCTTTGACGACCACGTCACCGAATGGCGGTATCAGTGCGTATGCGGTGGACTATCAGATCGGTTCGTTGACGCCGCTGGCGGACTCGCCGATACCGGCCGGTCGGAACCCTGTGACTCTGGTGGCTTCGCCAAACGCGCTGAACCTGTACGTGGTGAACCACGACGATTCGTCCGTGGGTGAATATTCGATCGGGACGGACGGGAAGATCTACCTGCAGAACACCTACAACATCACGGGGAGTCTAGCGACAGCAATTGCGATCGATTCGGCGGGGGCGTTCCTTTATGTAACGTTCACCTACCAGATCGGGCCGAATGGTCAGCAGCTTTATTCTCCGGCATCGCCCGGGCCAGGCGGAGTAACGATCTTCCCGATCAAGGCGGACGGCAGTCTGGGTACTCCGTCTACTGTAAAGGTCGGGAATAATCCGATCGGGGTCGTGGTGAGCCGTCCTAAGGCAGGAGCGGTCTTCGCGTATGTGGTTGACCAGGAAAGTCCGACGACGCCAAAGGCAACGGTGCTTGGGTTCTCGCAGAATCCGACGACCGGCGCTTTGACGCCGACGCCGGGGACGGTGATTACGACGGACCCGACGGGCAAGACGGTGGCGACGGGTTACGGTGCTGGAGTAACGCCGAGCGCGATCGTAGAAGATCCTTCGGCGCGGTTTGTATATATCACCGACCAGGCCACCAATCAGCTTTATGGCAATGTTGTCGCGAATGATGGTTCGCTGGTAGCAATGACCAACAGCCCGTTTCCAACGGGTATATTGCCAGTCGGCGTCACGATCGATCCTCGCGGCAAATTTCTGTATGTTTCAAACTTCTCCTCCAGCACGGTGGGAGCGTATGCGATCGATCAGGCGACTGGAACACCGGTGGGGTCTGTCGGATCGGCCTCTACGGCGGTGGATACATCGCCGCGGTGTGTAACGATCGAACCGGCGTTGGGCATCTACCTCTACTCCGCGAATAACCTTGCGAGCGATGTTTCTGCGCTGCAACTGGATCCTCACAACGGCGGACTGAAACAGGTGCAGAACACTCCGTTCCCATCTGGCGCGCTGCCGACGTGTGCGGTGTCAGTGGCCAATGGATCGCATCCGACGCAGATCATCGTCAACTAGTCTTCAACGCTTCATGTTGGAGCAAAGGGCCCCGCGATTGCGGGGCCCTTTGCTATGTTGTGTGACGATTTCACTGAGAGCAGTGACGCCGGACGCAATTGCCCATGCGATACTTAGTCTTGACATGTACAAAAGAGTCCTCCTCAAGATCTCTGGAGAAGCCCTGGCCGCAGGCAAGGGTTTCGGTATCGATGCAGTCTTCATCCACAAAGTAGCCGCAGAGATCGCCGCAGTTCACGCACTTGGCTGCGAGATCGGCATCGTCGTCGGAGGAGGGAACTTCTTCCGCGGCGTCGCCCAGCAGGCCATCGACATGGACCGTGTCGCCGCCGACCACATGGGCATGCTTTCGACGGTGATTAATGCAATAGCGCTTCAAGATGCCATCGAAAAGCTTGGCTTGTATTGCCGCGTCATGTCCGCTATCGAGATGCATGAGGTCGCCGAACCCTACATCCGCCGGCGCGCCATGCGCCACCTCGAAAAGGGGCGCATTGTCATCTTCGCTGCCGGCACCGGCAATCCGTTCTTTTCCACCGACACGGCCGCTAGCCTCCGCGCTATGGAGATCAAGGCCGACATTCTCCTCAAAGCCACCTCAGTCGACGGAATTTACACCGCCGACCCCAAGATCGACGACAAAGCTACAAAGCTGAGCCAGATTACTTACAGCGACATCCTCCGCCTCAACCTTCGCGTGATGGATACCACCGCCGTTTCCCTTTGCAAAGACAACAACATGCCGATGATGGTCTTCAGCATGAGAGAACCCGGCAACATCGTCCGCGTCGTCAGCGGTGAAAAAATAGGCTCCCTCGTAACAGCCTGACCGAACGAAAGATCGCGGATTTTGGATAATGCTGCGGCGCAGGGGAGAAAGATGCGTCTTGCGCCGGAATCTGCGCGTCAAAATCTGTTGAAGCCGCACTAGATCCAGTCGCTGGCGCATCTAAAGAGCAGGACAAAATCGGTGGATACGAGCATCCTCGAACTGAGACCGGAACCCGAGATCGCGCCGCCGCCAACTCCAACTCCGCGGCCCGCAACCACGCGCAGGCCGCCGTTGCCTGCCCTCACCGGCATCCGTACGCTGCTCGCAATCTTCATCATTCTCTTCCACTTCACGCCGCCTCATCTCGGCCTACTCTACCCATTTATCGACAACGGCTACGTCTTCGTCGGCGTCTTCTTTCTCATCTCCGGTTACGTCCTCACCTACAACTACGCCGATCGCGGCAGCACTCTCAGCAAACGCGAGTTCTGGTTAGCCCGCTTCTCGCGCCTTTATCCCGTTTATGTGCTGGTTCTCATCCTCTCGGTCAGCATGCTCCGGGAAGAATGGCAGGCACGCTCGCACGCTGAGTTCTGGCAAGGAATCATCCTCACTCCGCTTGTCCTTCAGGGTTGGAGTCCGTCGGTTGCCACCTTCTGGAACACGGTCGCCTGGACTCTCACCAGCGAGATTGTCCTTTACGCCGCCTTCCCATGGCTCATCCGTTTACCCTGGCCCAAAAGGCCTCTCCAGCTGATCGCCCTTGTGATCACACTCTGGGTGATCGGCCTGGTTCCCCACTCGCTCTATCTTTACCTGAACCCCGACCACATCGCCGGTCCCGTCGATCGCTACAGCTCCTCACAACTCATCCGCTTCCTCAAGTACACTCCGCTTCCCTACGTCTGCACCTTTCTCTCCGGCGTCACCCTGGGCAAGCTTCAACATGCCCTTGTCCTCTCCCCACGACGGCGCTTGCTCTTATGCGCTGTCAGCCTCGTCCTCGTCTGTGTCTTCTTCTACAGGCTGGTGAACCATACACCTTATCTCCTGATGCATGGTGGTCTCATGACCCCAATCTTCGCCGGCCTCGTCCTTGGCCTCAGCGGCCCTCATCCAATCTCCGCGATCTTCTCGTGGCGCCCGCTTCTCCTGATCGGCGAAAGCAGCTACTGTCTCTACCTGCTCCACTTCAATGTCTTTCAGCTGCTCCACACCCACCACGTACCGGAGCGCCTTCACCTCGCGGCGCTGGACCCATGGCTGTCGTATGTCATTCTGGTTCTGCTGGCACTCGCCGTGTTTCGTTTCGTCGAGGTTCCCGCCCGGAAAGCTATCCTTCGCCGTTTCTCACGTAAGGCTGCCACTCTCGTTCCAGCCTCCTGACTCGATTCTTGATGCGCATCTCCCGGAGGGTCCCCCCCCCTATTGCCCACGCGTAAATTATTTATAATCAACGATTTACGCGGTGCGTTCGCCCGCAAAATATAGATCGCATTGGGGTTACGTCCAAAATATTGTTTCTAAACAAGTTAGCCCCGGAGGTTATCCGGGGCTAACTCATTTTCTGACCTATATATCCAGTATAGCGGGCTGAGTGTAACTGATACGCCAGACGGATGTTGTTGCTGGGTATAGGGTTAGGTCAATGAGGGGCTTGACATGTGACTTTTGGGCGAAAAACAGCGAAAAATAAATCTGCCAGGTCACAAGGGCAATAGAATGAACCGCTTTGCCGACTGACTTGCGAGGATCTACTGTGCTACCGCTTTTGCTGTGGCTTTGCTGGCATCCTTTACGCCAACAGCGGTCTTTTCGCCGGCCTTCTCTGTGTAATCCACCGTGACCTTGGTGCCCTTCTTAGCGCCCATGTAGGTATCGACGCTGCCGGTTTCGACACCCTTGCCGGTGTCCTTGCCACCTTTGACGACCGTGCTATCGGTCCATTTGATCGTGTGCTCGGTGCCGTCAGCGGTCTTTACAACAAAGGTTTTTGTGCCCTTATCGACGCTCTTCACGACTCCGCTGACCGCGTGGGCCACGTCCTCGGCAACGGCACTGTGAATTCCAATGGTCATGACGAGGGCCATCAGCCCAGCCAACAGGGCGCTTAATTTTTTCGAACGAATCATTGCGAATCTCCTTGGGGTTGGTTCTGAACGCTGTATTGATCTTGCCATATACCATAACCGAACAGAAGGGTTCCGATGGCCTCAACGTTGCGTGCCTTAGGGGGTAAATTTGGTGCCTTCGATATCGTAGCAGCTTGACCTTCGAGTCATCCCTCCACTACCCTCCAACCATGCATTTTGCCGTTGCAGCCCGATATTGTTGTCCGTCCAGCATCTAGCTGACGACTCTTTTTCGAGGCTCCGCGCAAGGTCCCTCCACAAAATCACCAGTCAATCGGCCGCGAACCGGCACATTTGTTCTGTCCCGGAAACACGTGAGACAGGGCCCTGAGCACCCCCACCGCAAGTCATACTCAAGGAGCAAGACCATGAGCAAGATTCTCACCGAAGTCCTCTCCGCCAATGAAGCCTATGCCAGCACCTTTGGCGAAAAAGCCAACCTCGCTCTCCCTCCGGCCCGCGGCTTCGCCATCCTCACCTGCATGGACGCCCGTCTCGACCCCGCTAAATACGCCGGCCTCGCCGAAGGCGATGCTCACGTCATCCGCAACGCCGGCGGCCGCGCCAGCGACGACGCCATCCGTTCTCTCGTCATCAGCTACAAGCTGCTCGGCACGAAAGAGTTCTTCGTGATCCACCACACCGACTGCGGCATGCTCTTCTTCACCAACGATGTGATGCGCGGCCTTCTCGCCAACAGCCTTGAGACCGCCGCCCTCACCGCCGAGGGCTTCAAGGATGTAGGCAAAGGCCCCGGTTCGATCGCCGCAGAGTTCATCGAATGGCTCACCATCAAAGACCAGGCCCAGTCCGTCGTCTCGGACGTGACCCGCATCCGCACAAGCCCTCTCGTGCCAAAGGCCATTCCCATCTACGGCTACATCTACGACGTCCACTCCGGCAGGCTCATCGAAGTGCCAGCCGCCACCGTCGCTGGCCGCGCCGCCTGACGAATGTAAGTCGGGTGTCCTGGAAGGATTGCCATTGAAAATAAGAAAAGCCCTTCAACGCGAAGACACGGAGTATTGCACCAGCACACCATTGACAAAATCGGCCTGCACCTTCTCATCCTTCCCAATGAACGTACACGAAGTGATGGTGAGCCCACCCTCGGTGCGATCATGCGTCTCGACCGCTTTGCCATACATGGCCTCAACCTGTTCCCGACTCATCCCCTTCTTCAGCGCCGGCGCTGGATCGCCCTGGTCCGGAGGACGCGCGGCAAGTCCTGGCGCTCCAGCTGGAGCATCGGCCGGACGCCCTCCGGCATCACCGCCAACCGCGTCGCCCTGAAAGTTCACGTAGGCCGCCAGCGCATCCATCACAACCTGCGGTGTCAGCGAGTCTCCCATCTTTCGCGCATCGATACGTATGTTGAACCTCGATCCACCCTGCTGCCGCTTGATGGCGACCTGCTGCGCCCTCCTTGCGGCATCGTCCTCTGCGCGGGCTCGCTCGTAGGCGTCGCGCCTATCGCGTTCTGCCCTCACATAGTCCAGTTCGCGCTGCAGCGAACGCCGTCTGTTCGGATCGGTCTCGTTCCGCAGTTGGTCTTCGAGTTCCTTCTCCCTGTTGGTCTTGGGCGCCGGCGTAAAGTGGACCGAAGTATCCGCGTTGTCCGTCGCAGTGCCAAACCCGCCGCCGCCAAGCTGGAACTCAACGTTGTCTTTGTTCACCTTCACCTTCGTGACCATTACGCTCTGGCCATTCTGCACCGAGACGCCGAACTCCTTCATCCGGTCACCGTAACTCTTCGCGTCGAGCGTCGGTTGCCGGTTGGGATAGATGTCCACACCCTTCTGCGTCCCCGGCATGTCCATCAACACCACAACCTGCTTGCCTTCAAAGAAACCTGAAAGCATGTCCGGGTTCTGCGCGACTGCACTGTTCGCGACGGCGAACAAGAAAGAACACACTATCAGGCCAAAGCCTTGCAACGACCAGCGGACACGACGCATGCAGTTCCTCCGGATTCAATAAGGGGCCCGCGCTCGAAAAAAACAGATGAGGATGCGATGGAGATCGGATTTATCATAGCCGTTCCCCGGCGCAAGTTCTCCTGTCTTAATTTCACCCTATTGCTTCAAATAGGCGATTAAATCCCGCCGCTCGTCCGCCTTGGGAACCCCGAAGCTCATGTTGTTGTCCTTCACCACCATATCCGGATCGCTCAGCCATCTTTCCAGCGTTGCATCCGTCCACGTGATGCCCGAACTCTTCAATCCAGCAGAATACGTAAACCCGGGTACGCTACCAGCCTTTCTGCCGTACACTCCCTGCAGCCGCGGCCCCTCGCGATCCGCGTCCATCGCATGACATCCCATGCAGCGTTTTTCAAACACCGCTTTCCCGTGCGCAGCATCACCACCACCGGCAATAGCCTTCTCACTGGCACCGGTACTCTTACCCAACATCGAAAGCGCCTTCACTTCACCTTCAGAGAGCTTCGCGTCCGGATGCAGCAATCGATATTGCAGGGGAGGCATATCCCCGCTCTTCGCCTCCTGAACAATCTTCGCCATTATCACCTGTTGCGTCTCCACCGGCATCTCCTCCCATCGCGACAGATTCATCTTCTTGCGCGCCTCAACAATATCGCGCTCGATCAGCCACGACCCCGGAGCAACCCGCGCATACGCCGGCCAGCGCGTTTCGCTTGAGTGGCAGTCCGCGCACTTGGTGACGAGCACGACCTTCGCATCCATCGGCATCGTCGCTCCTTGCAGCAGCGTGCCGAGCCCCTCCGCAGGCTCGACACGCGGATCTCCAAACGGATGCACAAACCCCAGTCCAACGACTGAGGCAACAACTAAAACAGCCACAATCCACACGCGCATCAAGCCATCTCCGCCAGCGTGGAATCGACGACAGCCAGATGATTGTGTCCGCGAACAACCTTCACCTTCGTCACGCCCAGAACGCTCTCAAGCTTTCCTGCCGGAACCACCATCGGCCCTGGATTCGGCGCGGCTCCCGGCGCAGGCTGTGGAAACGCCGTCGCCATCGCCGTATGAAACGCCACGTTGCCTTCCACCTTCTGCACAACCTGGTGAATGTGCCCGTTCAACACTGTCACTGATCCAAACGGCTTCAGCATTGCGAGCGCCTGCTCGCCATCCTTCGTGCCCCATCCCCATTTCTCGTAGACCATCCACAGCGGAATATGCGCGAAGACCACGATGGGCGTCGAACGACTCTGACCCGCGAGGTCAGCCTTCAGCCACTTCAACTGCTCATCGCCCAGATTCCCCATGGCGTCCACCTGCACGCAATTGTTCAATCCGACAAAGTGAACGCCCTTGTGGTTGTAGCTGTACCATCCATTGCCGACTGTGCCCTTGCCGAAGCGCTGTTTGTACTGCACACCGTCGTCGATAAAGTCGTGTTCGCCGGGAACGTAGAACACCTCGCTCTTGAATCCCTTGATGACCTGCGCGGCTGTATCGAACTCCGCCGCCTTTGAGTTCTGCGTAATGTCGCCGGTATGAATCATGAAGTCTGGCCCCTTCATACCCGCAGGCGCAAGATTGGCCCGATCGATTGCCTTCTTTAGTGTCCCGGTTACATCCGGATTCGCGCCCTTGTTAAATCCGATGTGGCAGTCGCTGATCTGCACAAACGAAAAGTCCTCGACCTTCCCAGCCGCCGGGGCAGCACCCTTCATCGTCTGGGCCAGCAACTTCGATGTCGGCACGCCTCCAACCATCGACCACAGCAGACCTGTCCCCGCCCAAGCCATGCACCCTAAGAAATTTCTCCTGTCGATACCATCCGCTGCAGACTGTGCCGCGTTCTCTTGCACTACTTCGTCTTCCTTAAACCGATTCATATCCAGCTCCATTTCGTTTTATGACTGCCTTCGCATCCCTGAACTGGCTTGAATCGCTCTTTATTCCCCGCATCCGCAAATAATTCGTGGAATAATTTCTGTGCGATTCGGTTAACGGAAGCGATGTTCGCCACCGAACCATCTCCGGTCTTCTTCGCCGCTGTCGCCGATACCTCACGACCCGCACTCCGCAATCCCAGACCCAACAGAGGCACTCCGCACCATGTCCTCCGCTACAACCCGCAGCGCAGAATTTGAACAACTTGCGCTCCCACTGTTCGCCTCGCTTTACAATCACGCCCACTGGCTCACCCGCAATCCAGCCGAAGCCGAAGACCTCGTGCAGGAGACCTTTACCAAAGCCCTCCGCGCCTTCGACTCTTTTCAATCCGACACCAACTTCAAGGCGTGGATCTTCCGCATCCTCCGCAACACCTTCCTCACCACCCGCACCGGTATCGCCGCCGCCCGCACCGTCTTCCTCGAAGACCACCCCGACACGCTCGATACGACTGCATCGGGCCCCACGCCGGAAGACATCCTTCTCCGCCTCGACAACGACGCCGCCCTCCACAGCGCGCTCGAACAGCTTCAGCCGCAACTCCGAGAGGCTCTCCTCCTCTGCGACGTCGAAGAGATCAAGTACAAAGACATCGCTGTGATCCTCGATGTCCCGATCGGCACCGTCATGTCGCGCATCTCGCGCGCCCGCCGCACCCTCCGTCAACTCCTGCAGCCGCAGCTCGGTGAATCCCTATGAATCCAACCGTTCAGACAAATCAGTCAACCGGCCATCTCGATCCCGCCAGGCTCAACGCCTTCATCGACGGTGAACTCTCCGCCACCGAGCAGCGAGGAATCGAGCAGCATCTCACCACCTGCCACACCTGCACGCTAAGCGTCCTCTCGGCGACGCGACTCAAAACCGCCACCGCCCGCGCGGGCCAGCGCTTCGCCCCGCCACCCGACGCTCTCGCCCGCCTGACCGCACAACTCCACTCGCAACAGGCGCAGCGAAGCCGTTACAGACGATGCAGACACATACGAGTCTCCCGACGAAAACTGCCGCACGCATCTTCTCCATCCGCCCCGCAGCCTGGGCTGCACTTGCCGCAGCGATTCTGCTCACCGTTTCATTCCTCGGCTGGCGCCAACTCCATCCAACCAACACCCTCGCTGCCGAACTGCTGGACCAGCACCTCGCCACCCTCTCCAGTGCAGCCACCCCGCAGGTCATCTCCACCGACCGCCACACCGTTAAACCGTGGTTCCAGGGCCGTCTCCCCTTCAGCTTCAACCTGCCCGAACCCACCGCCCTGCCTCCCGATACCACCCTCAAAGGCGCCAACCTTACCTACCTCAACGGCCAGCCTGCCGCCTTGCTCCTCTTCAGCATCCACAAACACGAGGTCTCGGTCTTCCTCACGCAACGTTCCGCCAGCCCCGCCCTCACCGCTCTGCCGAACACTCGCTCTGGCTTCACCCTCCACTCCGCCACCACACCAGACCTACGCATTGTCGCCGTCAGCGACGTCAATCCCGCCGAGCTCGACAACCTCATCGCCTCTCTGGTGCAGGCTCAGAAACCGATCTAGCCAAGGGACAACGAAAAGAATCAGTGACTTCCTGCACATCCGTCGGATCGCCGTAAATAGGCGGAGAAATCGTTCTCCGGCCGTTCCCACCCGACAAATCATTGCGGTACCATCCTCGCGACTACATCTCCTCTGTAGAAGGTGGTACTCCAATGTCCACTCCCCACCGCCCTGGCTTGTTTCTCCCCGGCCCTTCTGATACTCCCACTCTTCACCGGCTGCGGGACTAACTCATCCCGAACCATGCCAACCTCTCCGACATCTCCAATCTCCACCAGCCTTACCGGCCGGGTGATGGGTGGCCAGCAGCCAGTCAGCGGATCGGTCATCCAGCTCTACGCCGTCTCCACGGACGCCGACGGTGGTGCGTCGACGCCTCTCCTCACCGGCTCCGTAACCTCGAACAGCCTCGGGCAATTCACGATTACCAACCTCTACACCTGTCCGTCTGCCTCGACTCTCGTCTATATCACCGCCACCGGAGGCAACCCCGGACTCGCCTCCGGCACTAACGCAAACCTCAGCCTCATGACGGCTCTTGGCGCCTGCGGTTCGCTGGCCCCATCGACCAACATCATGATCGACGAGCGCACCACGGTCGCGGCCGTCACTGCTCTTGCGCCTTTCATGATCTCAGCCTCCGCAATCGGTTCCTCTTCGATCGACACTGCCGGTCTCTCTGCAGCTTTCACCCTCGCCGACTCCCTGGTCAGCCCCTTCACCGGAGCAGTCTCCGGCCCATCGCTTTCCTCCGGCGCCACGGCTCCCGCCCAGCAGATCAACACCCTCGCCAATGTCCTCGCAGCCTGCATCAACTCAGCAGGGGGCGCCGCCGGCGACTCGACCACCTGCGGAAATCTCTTTGCCGCGGTCACCGCATCCTCCGCATCGTCGCCAACCAACACGGTTGCTGCCCTGCTCAACATCGCCCGGGACCCAATGCGAAATGTCGCGTCGCTCTATGGTCTCTCTTCCGCCTCCGCTCCGTTCCAGCCTCAACTCGGCGCCGCTCCACCAGACTGGACGATCAACCTCTCCGGCAATGCACCGGCGGCGCTGCCGCTCGGCTGCACTCGATCTCTCACCGGAGCCAGCACCTTCACCGACTACACGCAAGAGCAGCCCGGCATCTGCCGCACTCTCCATAACTCCGACCTGCCCGCACCCTTCGTTACCTCAGCCGCAACCAACTTCTCCACTCAGGTCGGACGCAAGAACGGTCAGGTGCCCATCGTTCCTCCAGGCTTCAAGGTCACGCTCTACGCCAGCGGCTTTCCCAACGCCCGCTATCTTCTGGCCGCCGCTAATGGCGACATCTTCCTCGCCCAGCAAAACTCCAACCCCATCGTCGTACTCCGAGGAGTCGACGCCAACGGTGCAGCAGTCAGCCAGACCAACTTCGCCAGCGGCCTCAGCTCGCCCTACGGCATGGCCTTCTACCCCTCCGCCGCCGCTCCGCAATACCTCTACGTCGCCAACACAACCACATTGGTACGTTTTCCATACACCCTCGGCGACACTACGGCATCGGCAGCTCCCACCACACTCGCCACCGACCTTCCCGGCAGTGGAAACCACGTGACCCGCTCGTTAGTCTTCACCAAGGAGGCCACCCCGCGCCTTCTCGTCGGTGTCGGCTCAGCCAGCAACGTCACCGACACTGATACCGACCCCAATGAATTTCATCGCGCTGACATCCTTGCCTACTCCGTCTCCGGCACCTTCCAAAGCGTGTACGCCTCCGGCACGCGCAACCCCGTCGGCCTCACACTCGACCCCAACGGCCAGGTCTGGATCTCGGTCAACGAGCGCGACGACCTCGGCGACAACCTGCCGGCGGACTACGTCACGCACGTGACCGAGAACGGCTTCTACGGCTGGCCCTGGTACTACAACGGCCCCAACGCCGATCCGCGTCTGCCCAACAATCACCCGGAGTTGGCCGCCCAAACCGTCGTCGCCGACACGCTGCTTCAACCTCACTTCGCACCGCTCCAGATCGCCTTTTATACCGGCTCGCAGTTTCCGACGCCGTACCAGGGCGACCTCTTCGTCGCCTCTCACGGCTCGTGGAACAAGGCAGTTCGTGGCGGCTATGAGCTCCTTCGTGTCCGCCTGGTCAACGGCGTGGCGACCGGAACCTACGAAGACTTTGTCACTGGCTTCGTCAACTCCGACGGCACGATCTGGGGCCGTCCCGCAGGCGTATGCGTCGGTGCCGACGGCGCAATTTACTTGGCCGACGACGCCTCCGGAACTATCTGGCGAATCACCTACATTGGATCCTGATGGTTGAATGCGGGTGCCCGGTCTTCGCGCAGTCTCATCGCGAAGCCGGTTTCATTCACTTCAGTCAGACCGTTGTACTCGGGCATCGATCGCTGTCCTTGGTACACTGGAAAGGTATATCTCGGTTGCGGCCGTCAGCGTAGACCGGAAGATTGCAAGGAGATCGTGTACGCCAGCAATTTGGCGTCAAAGACCGTTAGGTTTGCCCGCGTGTGCTTGCGGCGAGCTACTGGTAGTATCTGAGGATCACCAGGGGGTTTCTTGAACAAGCTAAGGCCCGGCTCAGAACTGCCGGAAGACCTTCAAAAACTAAAGCATGTGTTGAAGGCGACCCTGGTGGAGGCCTTTCGCTGCCTCAAACCGAACGGGCGCTTAGTTGCCCTCGGACCCAATATTAAATACCTTACCGCTACCTATTGGGACTTCTTCGATCATTACCTTCCTCTGACCGAATTGTCGGTAGCAGAGTTCATGAGTCTTAGCGTTTCCCGAATCGAGCAATCCATCGGACGGTTCCTTCCCTACACGATGTCGCTCGGGTATCGACGTGCCGTCAGGAAGGTGCGCCTCTTCCTGAAGTGTCCTTTTGTGTGGAGGTTCTTCGGGCGCCAATTCCTGGTCATCGGCCAAAAATCGGAAGCAGGAGCTTGAAGAATTAAGCACGCCAGCGCAGATACACCGCCGCGTATTCGTTATTCTCGGGGAGCCTCAATGCGATACGTTCGCAGATTTCATCTTCAAGCAATCTTCTGCGGCCTGGCCGTACTTGTCTGCGTACTCATCAGCCGCCCCTTCACCACCATGAGCGTCTGTGATGACGGCCCGTACATCCTGATGGCCCGAACACTCGCCGACACGGGCCACATCGTCTACAACGGCTGGGGCGCCAGCATGATGGCCGCACAGCTCTATCTCGCCGTCGTCTTCATCAAGCTCTTTGGGTTCTCTTTCACCACCGTGCGGATGAGCACCCTTTTCATCGCCGTGCTGATTGCCTGGGTCGTTCAGCGGACGCTCGTCCGCACCGGCATCACCGAGCGCAATGCCACCATCGGCACGCTCGCCCTTGTCCTCTCGCCACTTTACCTCATGCTTTCCGCCACCTTCATGACCGACATCAGCGGTCTCTTTGCCATCGTCATTTGTCTGTATGGCTGTATCCGGGCTCTCCAGACATCCACCGATCGCTCCGCCATCGCCTGGCTCTTCTTCGCTGTCGCTACCAACGCCATCTGCGGCAGCTCTCGGCAGATCGCATGGCTTGGCGTTCTGGTCATGGTGCCCTCCACCCTCTGGCTCCTCCGCTTCCGGCGCCGCGTTCTCCTTTCCGGAGCCGTCGCCGTCTTGGCCGGAACGCTCTTTATCCTGGCCTGCATGCATTGGCTTAAGCTCCAGCCGTATGTCTTCCCCGTACCTCTTTTCGTCAGCCACTTTCCAATAAGAGAAGCCCTCTGGGAGCTCAGCTACCTCCTGCTGGAAATCCCTTTTCTCCTGCTTCCCATCGTGGCTCTGTTCCTTCCCGAGATTCGCAAGAGCCGGCCACGCGAAATCTTCATCCTCTCGGCGGCGCTGTTGGGGTATCTCCTGATAGCTATCTACTCTCACACCCATAGTCAACTCATCCGCCTTGAGCCAACAGCCGGCGGTCCCGGTAGTTGGGTCGGCGTGCACGGAATTTTTGAGGGAGTTGTTCTTTACGGCACTCCTCCCCTCTTCCTGGACCTCAAGACTCAAATTCTGCTGACTGTATTGTCCCTCGGGGGCGCACTGGGCGTGGTCGCGGTGATCTTTCAAACTGGTCGAACGCTTCCTCCCGAGCGGGCCCCGGCAGGCGTCTCCTGGAAGCAACTCGGGGTCCTTCTGCTGCCCTTCGAATTGGCGTACACTCTGCTTCTTATCGCCGCTGCCGGCACCATGCACGCAATCTTTGATCGATATGCCCTCGGTCTGCTGGGGCCACTCCTGATCTGCCTCATCCGTCTCTACCAGGAGCGAGTGCAACGTAGCCTGCCTCTTGCCAGCGCTCTATTGGTGGGCGTCATGGCGGTCTACGGTATCGCCGTCACGCATAATAACTTCGCTGTCAATCGCGCACGCGTGGCGCTCGTCGATGAGCTTCAAGCCAACGGCATCCCTGACACCTCCATCGACGGTGGCTGGGACTACAACTTCGACGTCGAACTCCGCCACGCCAACCACATCAACAATCCGGGGATCAAAAACCCCGCAGACGCGTATGTCCCGGTGCCTTCCCCACCGCCCGGCAAATGCGAGATGTACTGGTACGACAGGACCCCTCACATCCACCCCCTCTACAGCGTCTCCTTCGAGCCCAACGCGTGCTACGGCCCCGCCCCATTCGCACCCGTCCATTACTCACGCTGGTTATCCCGCACCCCCGGCACCCTCTACGTCGTCCGCTTCGCCCCCCCGGCAACCCCATGAGCAAGACAGCGTAGCATCGAGCAGAACGAGCGTGCCACGCTTCCTCATATTCATCCTCACCGCTGTTGACGAACAGTTGGGGTCTTAGGCTGGAGTCAGCACGTTCTTCAGTCGACACCATTGTCATCGATCATATTGAGATCGCCCCACTGAAAACACCAAAGCCCGGGCTGATGGCCCGGGCTTTGGTGTTTGAGGAAGACTGTCCGCTTAGGCTGAGGCTTCTTCGGTTCCTGCGGCTTTGGTTTGGGCTACGGTCCATTCGGGTGCGCCTACTTTGAAGCGGGCGAAGCGGCGGACGCTGATGTTTTCGCCGAGCTTGGCGACCTTGGTGGCGATGAGTTGCGCGATGGTCTGCGAAGACTCCTTGATGAAAGGCTGGTCGAGGAGGCAGAACTCTTCGTAGAACTTGGCGAGCTTGCCTTCAAGCATCTTCTCGATGATGTTGGCGGGCTTGCCGGTCGCGGCGGCCTGGGCGCGGTAGACTTCCTTCTCGCGCTCGAGGTCGGCTTCGGTGACGTCTTCGCGGCTGACGAAGCGCGGGTCGACCGCGGCGATGTGCATGGCGATGTCGCGGAGCAGCTCCTGGAAGTCATCGGTGCGGGCGACGAAGTCGGACTCGCAGTTGAGCTCGATGAGAACGCCGATCTTTCCGCCGGCGTGGATGTAGGTGCCGACTGCGCCTTCATTGGTGGTGCGTGAGGCCTTCTTCGCAGCCGAGGCCATGCCGCGCTTGCGGAGGACGACGAATGCGTCTTCCATGTGGCCTTTGGCTTCCTGGAGGGCCTTGAGGCAGTCGCCCATGGGGGCGCCGGACTTTTCGCGGAGTTCCTTGACGAGTTTTGCGTCGATTTTGGGTGTGTCAGCCATGATGGTAGTCATAATCCTCTGTTGATAATGCAGTGTGAGTGTTACTGGGTCGTTGACGCAGAAAGAGCGTGGCGCCGAATTCGCTTTCGCGGGCTGCCACGCTCCACTGGTAGGTGTTCGTGACGGCCTTAGACGGCGGCGTGGGCCGAGAGCGACTCGGGCTCGGCATCGGGCTCGGAGGCGGCAGGGGCCTTGCGGATGTTTCCGCCGAGGACGGCCTCGAGGTCGACGGTCTCGTCTTCTTCAGGGGCGGCTGCGACGGGCTCGGCTGCTGCGTGGATCTCGCCGGGCTCGTACTCGCCGTCTTCGCCGATGTACTCGGGGGAGACTGCGATGGGTTGAACGTCGGCGGCTTCGGTGGCGAAGGCCTTCTCGGAGACCATCTGGACGCCTTCGTAGGCCGAGTCAGCGATCTTCGTGGTGAAGAGGCGGATGGCGCGGAGGGCGTCGTCGTTGCCGGGGATGACGTAGTCGACCTGTGTGGGATCGCAGTTGGTGTCGACGACGGCGACGACCGGGATGCCAAGCTTGCGGGCTTCGGCGACGGCGATGGCTTCGTTGTTGGAGTCAACGACGAAGATGGCGTCGGGAAGGCGCTTCATGCTCTTGATACCGGCGAGGTTGGTCGACAGGTGCTTGCGCTCGCGCTCGAGCTTGATGACTTCCTTCTTGGTGAGGAGCTCGTAGCGGCCGTCGGTGGACATGTCGTCCAGTTCCTGGAGGCGCTTGACGGACTTCTGCACGGTGATCCAGTTGGTGAGCAAACCACCGAGCCAGCGGCTGTTGATGTAGGGCATGCCAGCGCGTGTGGCTTCCTCGGCGATGGCATCCTGCGCCTGCCGCTTGGTGCCGACGAAGAGGATGAGCTTACCGGTGGCGGTGAGGTCGGTGACGAACTTGGACGCCTCTTTGAACATCTTGAGGGTCTTCTGGAGGTCGATGATGTAAATGCCGTTGCGCTCGCCGAAGATGTACTCCTTCATCTTGGGGTTCCAGCGCTTGGTCTGATGCCCGAAGTGAACGCCAGCTTCGAGCAGTTCTTTCATTGTGATGTTTGCCAATGTAGCTCCTTAGTTGAGGCGGCCGAGTGTGAGCATCGGTGCCTGGATTGATCCCTCGTAAGGGAGATTTGACTCCTGACCTCAGGCTGCGGCTGATCAGGGCCGATACGTGAGGGTGATGCGATGGGCGCCGGAGAACATGTCCGGCACCCATTCAAACTGTGTGGGCCCAAGGTACGACAGGCCTTCCGTGCTCCAGGAGTTACCTCTTGGAGAACTGGAAGCGAGCGCGAGCGCCCTTCTGGCCGTACTTCTTGCGCTCTTTACCACGCGAGTCGCGGGTAACGAGGCCTTCTGCCTTGAGCGCCTTGCGGAGCTCGGGGTTGAATACCATGAGGGCGCGGGCGATGCCGAGTTTGACGGCATCAGCCTGTCCCATGACGCCGCCACCCTTAACGGTGGTGATGACGTCGAAGGTCTCGCCGATGTCGGCGATACCGAGGGAGCGCTTTGCGGCTGCGCGCTGCTGAGCGGTGACGAAGTAAACGTCACACTCTTTCTTGTTGACGGTGAATTTGCCGCTGCCCGGACGCAGGAAGACGCGTGCGATCGAGGACTTGCGACGGCCGGTTCCGTAGTATTGAATCAAATCTGCCATGGTGCTCCTTGAACTTGTAAAGGGCTGGGGGCTAAAGCCCCTTGTCGACCCTTGCTGTTTCAGTGGGCTAAAGCCCACTGCTTAACGCCAAACCAAAATGCCGTGCGATCCAAACTCTGCAATTAGCCTTCGAGCGAAGGCGCCGGATGAGCCGGGACCATCACTTTGGAGGTGAGCACCTTAGGCGCGTTGGAGGCATGGAAATCCATGGCAACGGGCTGCTGTGCGAGGTGCGGATGCTGCGCGCCTTTGTAGACCTTGAGCTTGGTGGCCATCTGGCGACCGAGCTTGGACTTGGGCAACATGCCCTTGACGGCTTGCTCGACGATAGCTTCGGGGCGACGGGCGAGGAGCTTGATGAACGACTCTTCGCGGAGACCACCGGGGAAACCGGTGTAGCGGCGATAGAGCTTCTGGTCAGATTTGAGGCCGGTCAGCACGATCTTTTCGGCGTTGATGATGATGACGTGATCGCCCATATCGATGTAGGGGGTATAGAGGACGTTGAGCTTGCCGGCGAGGATCGAGGCGGCCTGAGTGGCGAGACGGCCGAGCGTTTTGCCGCTGGCGTCGAGCACGAACCACTTACGCTTAATATCTTTGCCGCTCGGAATGGTGGTGGACATCGTTGTTTACTCCCTGATTCTGCCGTCTTCAGTGTTCGGCGTGTTCCATGAAGAAAGTGGTGCCAAGTTGGTGATGCGTGCAAAGCAAAAGAACGATTGTTCCAGAGCAGGGCGGCGTGGCGAAGGAAGAGAGGAGGTTCCTCTTCACATCACGCGGAGAGATGCCGCTTGAACTGGACTACGCACAAAACCTATGGGATGGGTGCTTCAGGGGCGGCTAATGGTGAAAGCTGCTCCCCAGTGGATCCATCACGGACGCCTCGGGTGCCTGCTTGGCCTGAGAACAGTGCTGACACAGACGTACAGACGCGAGACTGCGCGAGATTCAAGAATAGACGACCTTTAGGCCGGAAGTCAACGACGATCGATGATCGGACGACCCACTTTGGCAGGGCTCAGTTGCATGAGGCGACGGGCGGGACGGGGCTTTGTGGCGGCGGCAGGATTGGTGGAATTCTGGCGGGAGTGCTGGTGGCGTCCACCAGGGAGGCGTTGGAATTATGCGCAGCTTCTCCTAAGTGCAATGGAATGAGCCTCCCAGCTGCCCGTGGCGAGTCTCGAGAATCTGGAGCTAGTGGACTAGCTGATTGGGGCTGGGTTGCTGGCCGAAGCTGGTCTGGAGGAGGCGGGGGATGGTGGGTTTGCGGTGGCGGCGCGGTGGCGGACCGGGGATGGGCGGATCGAGGCGGTAGAGGATGAGCAGGTTGCGCTCGGGGTCGTCGAAGGCTGGAAAGGCGGCGACTCGCTGGAGATGGTAGAGGGGGGTGAGGGCGTCCATCTTGTCGTCGTCGACCTGGTTCCAGGCGACGAACCAGCCGGGGTGGTAGGCCTTGACGCGGACGGTAAGATCCATGGTGCCGAAGTCGTCGCAAATGGAGGGCAGTCCGGTCATGAGGGATAGTTGAGAGCCGCTGATGGAGAGGATCAGCGGGTTGTGACTGGGGTCGGCGGCGATGATTTTTCGGATCTGGGCGGCGGCGCTGGTGAAGGCGTAGTCGGGGGTGCGGATGTAGTGGAGGGTCTGGCGGGCGTCGGTGACGGTGAGCAGAGTCAGCACCGCAACGACAGTGGTGATGGCAAGACGGTGCATGTAGGTTTCAGTGGCGGTGCGGGGGCGGGGGCTGGAACTCCAGAGACTGGAAAAGACGATCGCCACCAAGAGAGTGAGGGGGATCGCGTTGACGAGGTAGTACCGGGGCTGGAGGTTGTTGTGGTAGGCAAGGAAGGCCGCGTAGCCGGTGGCCCAGAGGATGAGCGCGGGAACGATTGGGTTGCGGAGAAGGCGGGGGCGGAGGAGGAAGACCGATAGGACGGCGAGGAGTGCGAGGGGATAGAGGATTTTGCCGATCCAGAGACCGTCGGCGATGGTATCGGCGATGACGGACAGGGCGTTGGACGGGGTGATGCCGGTGTAGCCGTTGGCCTCGAAGAGGTAACGGTAGTCGCTGAGGAAGTGGGGCCGAACGACGAAGAGGTAATAGCTGATCCAGGCAACCGCGGCGAGGGCGGCCGGGGGAAGACCGAGACGAAGGAAGGGGCGGAGACGGTAGTCGGCTCGAGCCCAGAGGAGCCAGACGATGGCGGGGAGGAGAAAGATGGCGGTCGTTTTGGTGAGGACCATGAGGGGGAGGAGCAGGCCGAGGGCGAGGATGGGGGAGGCCTGGAGAAGACTGGTCCGCAAGGAAGTCGCGGCAGTTCCCTTCTCCGGCGGTGTGGCGTAGGAGGCGGCGAGTAGGGCGAGCAGAGTTAAAAGAACCAGGAGCGGCTCGAGGATCGCCATTCGCGTGAACACATAACAGAAAGGACTGACCGCGAGAAGAAGCACAGCGATGGCGGGGGCGAGGGAGTTTTCGGTCCGATTGCCAGTAGAGAGACGTTGCCAGCGGCGGAGCAGAAGATACGACGCCAGGAGGATGAAGCCAAAGATGGTGACAGTCAGCGCGCGGGCGGCGGCGAGGTTGACGCCGGTGAAGCGGAAGAGAGCCGCTTCGAGGAGAGGCCAGACGGGAAGGGCTGCGGCAGGGTTGAAGTCTCCGGGGACGTACCAGTGGCCGCGCTGGAAGTGCCGGATGGCCCCGTCGCCGTACCAGCCTTCGTCGGTGTATTTGGCCCAATCCATCCAGGGAGAGTGATTGGGGAAGTCGGCATTGAGATGGAAGGCGTGCAGAACGAGGAAGATGGTGGCTACGAGGAGGAGAACGGCCTCGGCGGCCTTGAGGATGCGGGGAGAGATGGAGTGCGGGTGGCCCATGTTGCTAAGGAGATTAAACGCAGGTTAATGGCGCGAGTTCCAGAGTATTACAAATTTAAGACAGTTGGGCATGAAGACTGCGGGCCACGGCGCTGGGCCGTGTCGGGCCAGCGTCTACCGACTTCGACCAGGGTCTGTTCGTTCGCTGGTCGCATGGGCGTGGAAGAGCACGGCTCTGGGTCAGCGCTGCTCGCGCTTGCCGGCAATCGCTAATGCAGAAAGGTTTCGATTTCAGAGGGGGTGGAGTTGGAGATCTCTCTGCATTCCTCAACAGCGGTGGCCCGCCGGACCAAAAGGTAGTGTCGATTCGAGGACTTTACGTTCTTGAAGTCATAGAACGAACAGATCTGCCAATCGCTGGAGGAGAGATAGGGTCGGGCGTCGTTGATGGTAGCTGCGTCGAAGAAGAGGAAGTCCGGATGACTTGCAACGCAGCCGGTGATGCGTTCGCTTGCGGTCGCGCGCGCCTTCTCTCTTCCGTTGACAAGGCCTGCTAGATCGCAGATGTCGGCGCGGGAGAAATATCCGATCAATCCCACATCGACGGCGACTCCGCGTTTGCCCTCCAATCGCTCAAGGTGGTCGGACTCGAAATGCTGCAGAAGAGTCGAGCGAGATTTCAGCATGGGATACAAGGCCTTGGATTCGTAGGGCAGCGCGAGAAGAACGAGCGCTAAAAAGCAATATGCGAATCCTGATCCCAGTCGCCTTTGTGCATGAGTGGTTGACGGACGACCCAGTTCGAGGATGTTCCAGAGGATCGAGAAGCAGAACGTCCAGGCAAAATAGCGAGCGCCCTGGATCTGCTGGCCACGCTGAGCAGCGAGAAACAACAAGATTGGGAAGGCTGAATTGGCAAAGAGGGCCGTCACGGTGAACCGGCGCCCACGCACTAACAGGAAGATGGTGAGTAGCCAGAAGACGAACAACCCCGCTCCAAAAGAGAGCGCTCCAGCTAGGACCTTCGACGTGACAAACAACGTGACACCCCAGGCTGGCTCGCCCGAGGATTTTGCCAAGGCAGTATCGGGCAGCAGGAAATGCATCTTCAGTCGGATATACACCAGGGCCAGGATTCCACCCAAGAGAAGATGGCTGCCGCTGATGACCGCTCTGACGCGCCCCTCCGGCTTTGCCGCGTTGTCTGGCTCGACGAAGCCCTGCCAGGCAAGAATGGCAAAGGCCAAACCGCAAAGGAGAATGAGTTCGGTACGGAGGAGGACGGTGAAGAATCCGAGCAGCCCGCACGCTAGATACTGCAGACCACTAACCGAGGGTCGCATCGTTTGGCGAAAGGTGACCCAACAGAGCAGAGCGATGAAGCAAAGTACGAGACCAGTCTCCATGCCATCGTCTAGCCAGCGAACTGCTGAGGGCATAACGAAGAGAAGCAGCGTGGTGAGACCGAGGACACGGGCCAGATGAGACTCGCGTGGAACCGCCCGAAGGAAAAGGAGCACAAGGCCGGCGAAGAGCAGGAGGTGGACGCAGCTTGAGACCGTCCGAGGCAGGTCCGGTGATGCGGTAAACGTGCGAAAGAACGACAGCAGATAGACGTAAAGGAGACTTGAGGCTCCGTAGTTTGAATGCACGCCGTCGTAAGTGATGAGATGCGTCCGAAAGAGATTGTCTGCGTAACGGAGATGGATGAAGGCGTCGTCCTGGACACCGGCCCAGGAGAGGATTATCCACGACACAAGCCATAAGGCCAAGACCGGAACCGCCCAACGATAGGCCTTATCCACCAAAGTAGTCACCTTTCAAGGTCGTCTAAGCGATAGCGTTGAGAGATATGTGGCAAGACACGCCTCATTCGTAGGCAAGGGCGTCGATGGGATCTTTGCTTGCGGCTCACGATCCCCACCAAGATTGTCAACGCGAGCATGCGCTCCAGAACCTGCTCCTGGAGTCGCGATAATAAGGCGAATTGATTCTGAAAGTAACCACGCATAGCCGAGGACAAGGAGGGTTTGGATTAAGAGAAGGATGAAACAGCTTGTCTGGTGCGTGACAAGTCCCTGATGGAATTTCTGAGCGGAAAACTCCCCTTGAATACTTGCCCAATAGCTTGGAGCCACCAGTGCGACGACTCCGAAGAGAGCAAATGCCGTGGTCTTCAACTTGTTTTCCCTTGGAACAACGAGACAGATCGGAAAGAGCGCCAGCATCAGATACGGTGGCCAGGATTTTTTGGAGAATATCACTACTACCAAGGTCAGAGTTGCCATCGCCAGGGTGAGGATTCTGAAGCGACCGCTTTCAGAAGTTGTTTTTCGGATTGCATTGAACATCACGACAATAGCGATGGCGATCATGGCGAGCGTTGTTGCGTTCCAGAACGAAGAGGACATTCTTATCCCCGCGACTGCCTCGATCAGATAAGGCAGATTATTTGCGGTTCTCGTCGTCCCTTCAATGTCGAGGGTGCTGAAGATCCGAAGGTGGAGCCCAGCGCACGTTCCGTAAACGACGCCGATAGGGAGGGCGCACCCCAGGATCCAGCGCCAAGGTCGAGATGCCACTGAGAGAAACGATGGCAAATATAACAAGGGTAGAAATTTGAAACACGCGACACTAACACCTATGGCTGCTCCCGAAGCCAGGTTGCGTCGGCGGTAGAGAAGAAGGACCGCGCAGGCGAGCAAACAGGCGACGATCACATTGTCCTGACCGTCGATGGAAACAAATTGGAAACTTATCGCGCAGGTTAGATAAAGGAGCGCGCCGTTGCGAAGTTCCTGTTCGGTGAAGAAATTACGGCCGGCTTTGAGCCAGACAGGCAAGAGAAGCCACTCGATGCAGATAGCGAAGAGAATGAGGGCAAGTGGAGAGTGCCACAAGCGAATTACGAGCGCATCGAGATAAGGATGAAGTGGTGCGTAGCTCATGCGTATGTCGCGGTAGGGAAGAAAGCCCATCAGGACCTGATTTGCGTCGGGCCAATAGGCGCCTGCGACATCACCGCGGGGTTCGAGACGAGCGATGAAGAAAACACTGATATACGCCGCCAGCCGACTAACGATTAACGCACCAGTAACTAAACGATCAAAGATCTCGCGTGAAAGCGCACGCAATCGCGTGCTTGATAGTGTTGCAATACTGATGATTCCAACCACAACGCCAAGAGAACCGCGCGCGAAAAGAGTTTGGGTAGGAGTCAATTCTGCACCTCAGCCTTTTTGGGTTGAATTATTACGATAATCGCTCACACTGCTGATCCTGGTAAGTGTGCCGTTCATGGAAGCAGAGGGAACGCGACCTGAGGCACAGAACTCCTTTCGTCGATATCGCGGCGGTTGATCATCAAGCGACTTACTCGTAGGAGAGCGCGTCGATAGGGTCTTTGCTGGCGGCCTTGAGAGCTGGGTAGAGCGCACCCAGGATGGCCCCGATGAAGGCGATGAGAACGGCCTTCCAAACGTAGGGGACGTTGATGACAAAGTCGAGGGTAGGAAAGCGGTTTTGGAGGGCGGCGCTAAGGGCGAAGCTCGCGGCTATGCCGAGGACGATACCCACGACGGCGAGAACGCTGGTTTCGCGGAGGACGATGCCTACGATGTAGGCGCGGGAGGCGCCCATGGACTTGAGGATGCCGATCTCGCGGGTGCGCTCCATGACGGCGGTGTACATGGACTGGAAGATGACGAGGAAGCCGATGACGACGGCTATGCCGATGACGACGCGGAGGCCGATGTTGAAGCCGGGAAGCCGGTCCGGGGAGATTGACGAGAGATATTCTTCGGCGGTGGCGACGTTGTAGGTGCTCATGCCAGGGGTGGCGAGGACAGCCTTGCGGACATCGTCCTGATACTTCGGCGGGTCTTCAGTGCGGAGGTAGAACATGGTGGCCTTGCCCTCGGTACCGGTGAGGGCGCCCATGGTTTCGATGGGGACGAACTTGCGGCCGCCTTTGCCGTGTTCGACGATGCCGCAGATTCTGAAGTTGTGTTTGAGAATCTCGAGGGTGTCGCCGACCTTCTTGCCGGCTGCGGCGTAGTCGTCAAGGATGACGTCATCGGGGCCTTGGAAGGAGGTACCCGAGAGGAAGACAAAAGGCAGGAGGGCGTCGAAGCTCTTGAAGTCGATGCCGTAGATGGTGTCGAGGGAGCTGTTGATCTGTACGTTGACGGGGGCGGAGACGACGACGTGGGGGATCTTTGCGAGGACGTCTGCGACCTTGATGGAGGCTCCAGCGGGGCTCATGCCGATGAGGTTGCTGGCGGTGTTGGGGCGCACGAACATGTCCATGCCGATGCCGTTCTGGCGGGTCTTGAAGCCGTTGAGCTTGCCCATCAGAATGGCGGTGATGGAGAGGATCATGATGACCTCAATGGCGATGGCGAGGCAGCTGATGAGCGAGCGCAAGGGACGGTGGACGAGATTACCAACAACCAATTTGTTCATACAGGTACCAGTGTATGGGAGCGAAACAGAAAACCGAACCACAGGATTGAAGGCGTCACGAATCCGGGAGGTTAGATTTGAGAAGATGCGCGAGGGTGTAGGCGATTCGGAATGGAGCGAATAGGCGCGCCACTACGAATTGAAATACCTTCTGGGCCTATGAACAAGGTCCCAATGATAGGCATGAGATAAGCTCCCATGACAGCGGCAAATACGATACCGAATGCGAGGTAGCCAATCGCATAGGCAATGATACCGAGGCCCCCTTCCGGGGCCCCGTGGGCGAAGCTAACGATGACAAGCAACCCCCACGGAGACTTGCGAACGTCTCCGCAGAGCGAGTCAAAGACGGTGAAAAGGAGAAGCCACATAGCAGGGGCGACCAGGAAGATCCCGAACCACGCCGCCTGGTGGAAGGCGTCTGCGGTGGGGGAAAAAGAGATCCCCGTGGTATCGTCTTCTTCTGCGAGAAGACCGATTTCGTGTGCGAAGACGTTTCCGAAAAAGACCTCCGGCTTGTCTTTCCATATGAAGTGAGGGACGAGGTTCTCAAAACTCGCTACCATCGGGTATAGACCAAATGTACCAAATTTTTGAGTGTGGTCGATGAGCGCATCGTCAATGGAGATCATCTGCAAGCGCTCAAAGAATCCCTGGGGCGTGCCGTAGAAGCCGTAGGCCTCGTCTTGATCCGCACTGCCTGAGTTTGCGAGATACTGCTCTCGAACATAACCGAGATTAGAGAGCAGAGAGATTGAAACCTGAATGTTTTCTGTAGCGGACTCCGCTCGAAAGGCCCTACCGTACTGCGCATAGGGAACCAAATATTGAGTGACGAAAAAGGCAACCGCAAAACTACCGATCACCTGGGAGCGCGATACTCTGTAGCGCTGGGAGGCAGCGGCCATGAGCCAACAAAGGAATGGAGTAATGATCCCTTCCTTTGAGTAGCCAAGTATGCCGTTGCTGAATGTAAAAGCAGCTGCAAGCAGGACTGGTAGATTGGTGCTTCGGGTTCCTCCACTGCGCCGAATCGCGTTAATGACTCCAAGGATGATCGCCAGGGGGAAGAAACGGTTGAGTTGGTTGAGTGCGCTGACTACAGAACCGCTGCCTCCCGATGCCAGGGTCCCGACAACCATCATCAAGATTCCTGCGATTAGGCAGCCGACTGTGGCCGTCTGCATATTGGCATCGGTAACCATCTTTCCCAAGATGGCGCGTTTGGTCCTCAACTTCGTGTTGATGAAAGCCGCCACGAACATCATGCAAATACTTGATAGGTAGGCAGTAATGGTTAAGAGGGGGGCACGGAGGTTGGCGTCTGCCGGTTCCCCGAGTACGGCCTTCCAGATGATACCGATGATGATGGTGAGGGTGGAGTAAAAGAAGATATATCCGCCGGATGGCCGGGTGAACCCGCCACATACGTTGAAGGCAAGAACGGCAACAAGGATGAAGAAGAAGCAGGCGAGCGAAAAGATGGGGTCGCTATGTTCGGCCAATTGGATGCCACAAAGCACCAATGCAAAGTAGAAAGCGCCTACAACCGAAACGCGTTCGGGAAACGGAAGTCGCACTCGATCTCTTTCTCAACCACGGAATGGTTTGGCTTCAGAGGTCCGCGACCACAGGTGGGGTTGTGAGTATGCGTGACTGTCTAGCCCGATAATAACGACTGCGGCTCGGCGGCGTCAAAGAGACAAATTGTCCCATCGCAGTATCGGGGTTCACCAGGTGTCATTGGATGAGCCAATGGAGACCAAAAGGGTCTAACTATTCTGGTTCCAATCGAGTGGATGAGGGGTACTGGCTGGAAAAGGGCTTTGACTTTGGCAAATATCGCGGTCTATTCTTCGATCAACTGTCGTGCAGCGTACGGGAGGCGGGCCAGTTTGTCCAGGCTAGCATGAGTTGAACGGAGCGAATGGAACGATTTTGCGACGAATTGCGATGGGAGCGCGAGCGCCGTCAGGTCTCGATCGAGAAGATCTGCGAGGAGACGAAGGTTTCGTCGCGCCATTTACTTGCGCTGGAGGCGGGAGAATATGGCGCGTTGCCGGGCGGGGTATTCCGCAAAGGCATCGTTCGCAGCTATCTGGCGGCGCTGGGGCTGGATGAGATCTCATGGATAGAGCGGTTTGAAGCGAGTCTTCGGGAGAGCGGCGCTGAAAACACAGAAACCACCGATTGGGCTGAATTCGCCGAGAATGTTCGGAGAAATAGGGTCGGTGGAGAGTCTGCGACGGGGCTGCGATGGGTCGGCGTGGGTGCGATGGTGGTATCGCTGGTGGCGCTAGGCTGGAGCGTATGGAGGTTTGCTTTGCATGGGCGTTCCTTCTAAAGGATCAGGACTTTTTGCAACCCTGTCTACTCAGAAGTGGCTCTCGATTCCCAGCACAAGACCAGTAGCTGACAAATTACCTACGTGAAGCGGCTGCCTGATATGTTTGAGGCTACCAACCAAATTACCTTTTCTTAAATGTTTGCCGAGGTGTCGCAGTCGTTGTAGGATCCGGGGTAAATGGGTCTCGCTGAAGATAGGGGCATCTCGGAGAGTGTTCGGTTTGGTCACGATATGGTGAATCGTCTCCCAATCCTATGACGAATCAAAAGGGCATACACCAGAAACTTAGCTTATGGAAACCCAAAAAAAAATCAAGGTTCCGAGGTCTATCCTCGCTCTTTTCGTCGCATGCGGCACGCTCGCGATATTCGGATGTGTCCTCACTCCATATTTCACTGCCCGTCCTGGGCACGACCAGTCCTCGTATCTCTTTGAGGCACAGCGGCTCCTTTCTGGAGTCGAACCGTACGGTCCACATTTGACCGAGGTCAGTCCTCCCTTGATCATCTGGTTTTCCGCGCTTCCCGTTCTGTTAGCGCGGTCGATACACGGATCCCCTGTTCTCTTCCTTAGACTGCTGGTTACCGCAATGATCTTCGTCAGCGTCGCATGGTGTGTCAGGTTATTGCGTCGCGGGGACACTATGACCAATCCCTACTCCGTCGGTCTTCTTGCCTGTGCAATGCTGGCAATTGAATTCTGTATTGGACCCTATAACTTCGGTCAACGCGAGCACCTGCTCATCATCCTGCTGCTCCCTTATATCCTCGCTGTCGCAAGCGGCGCAGTTTACCGTCTTTCCTTTGCTGAACGGTGCGGTCTGGGCGTGGCCGCAGGTATCGCGATCTGGTTCAAGCCGCAGGACACCCTGGTGCTCGTCGGACTCGAACTGTTTCTCGCTCTCCGCGCTCGTGGTCTTCGCCGGGTTCTCACGCCGGAATTTCTGGCACTAGTTCTGACCAGTTCGCTCGTTCTGACGCTTGTGCGCCTGACTGCGCCCCTGTACTTCAGGGTGACTCTCCCGCTCCTTGTCGATACATACTGGGCCTTCGGAACCATGAATGCTCTACCGTTGGCACTTAGCCAACGTGGCTACATGCTGCAAGTGCTCATAATGCTGTTGGTCGTGCCTTGTCTTTCGCAGATTTCTGCGCGATTGTGCAACGTCGGTGACGTTGCTGGTATGCAGTGTGGCCTTCTTCTACGCGTTCGCGATACAACATAATAATTGGTGGTATCACGCTTATCCGCATCAGGCGTTGTTCCTGCTCGCCGCGGCGTATCTACTGACGGACTTCCTTTATCCCTTCATGGGCAAACTTTCGTCCGACTCGCGTCTCCTCACGCGCACATTGCTTGTCGCATCCGGGACCATGGCTGTTTTGCTTTGCGTCGTTGCTATGAATCTTCATATCGTGCTTACAGAAGGGACCCACAACTGGAACGATCCGTTCGATGATTTTCTTGCTCAATACAGGCCTTCGACGACGATATATATCTTTTCAACCAGCGAAGCGGCTTTGGGCTACTCCTACAACCACGGTTTGAATTGGGGAAGCCGTTTCGCCCATCTGTGGATGATGCCCGCAATCGTCCAGAACGAACTAGGACCACCCGGACCGCCCTCTCCCTTCAAGCGGCTTACTCCGGAGAGAGTGGCCGGACTTTCTGCCCTTCAGCGCACCCAATCCGCAGAGGACCTGAACTACTGGCGACCCTCCGTTGTCATTGTCGAGCATTGCAACCCGGAATATTCCTGTCAGGGCATGGGCGGCAAAGAGTTCGATATGCTCTCCTGGTTTCTCCAGAGCCCCGAATTTGCAGCGGAGTGGTCACACTATAAAAGACAGCAATCAGACTCTAAAAGACAGCACCCAGAGTTTGAAAATTTTTCCCTCTACGAGCGCATTCCATAAGAATCTGGCCACGATCAGGACACCTGACTCAACCATCTGATGCGGGTTCCTGCCGTCTAAGGACTAATGTTTTCGAGTGGACGTACACCTTTGCCTGCCAGAGGGGACATCTGGACAAGATTGCCAAACAGACCTCCGATGCGATTCTCGAAGTATCGCTTCGACAGGGTGGCCAGCAGGACGGCAACACCGTTTGCGACGACAAAGCGGAGCAGTAGAGCACCGGCATGGGTCAGGTAGGCATCGCCGAAGTAACGGTCGTACAGCATCCAGCAGAGCATATGGACGAGGTAGAGCCCATAGCTGATCTCGCCGAAGAAGAGAAGGAAGCGAAGCCCCTTCTGGACTGGCCTTGTCCTGTAGGCATACAGCATCAGAATTAGAAGTCCGCCCGTGAAGAGTTCCAGCATGGAGTACCCCAGACTGGCGCCTAAACCGTCTCCTTTCAGGGTGCTTCCTGCGCTCGATAAAATGATCAAGACCAGCCCGGGAATGCAGATGAGGGCAGTGCCGATCCAGACCAGAGCCCTTAAGCTCAAGCGCTGCGATCTGCAAAGGATGGCGATTGCGGCCCCTAACGCGAGGTTGTCGCCGATCAAGAAGGTCTTGCTGAAAATATCCACTTCGGACACGGTAATCGTGACTCCCCGAAGAACGGGACAGAGCAAGATCAGCGCTACGCAGAGGAGCAACAAACCGTTCTGCCGTAAACGCCGGTATAGCCACGGCCAAGCAAGATAGAACTGTTCTTCGACTGCCAGCGACCACAAGACCGGGTAAACGACAAATGAGCCGTGCAATAGCAGCTTTGGCCAGTTCGCTAGAAAGATCGCTGAGACTGCGAGGTAGTTCAGCGATGCCGTGCGTGTTATGCCCAAGGACAATCAGTATCAGGAAATAGGCAGGGAAAATACGCAACGCCCGTCGAATGTAAAAATGCGAGTAGAAGTTCGGCTTCCCATCTGAATTGATCAGATTTCCAGTAATCAGGAATCCGGAGAGCGTGAAGAATAAGTTGACGCCGGTCCAACCGAAGCTGGTGAGATGAAACAAGGCCGCTGCAAGAAGGTTGTGCCACGGAAACAGAGGGGCGCTGTAGGCAAATCCATGAAAAAAGACGACCACGAGGATCGCTGTTCCACGAAGAAGATCGGCCCCTGGCATGTGGCGCGTGAGAACCTCACTTGCCCGGGCTTGGCCGACTAAACGTTCATCAGCAGGCGTTGATACCACTAGCAGCAAGGTACTTTGGTAATCCTCTTTCGTAAACTTTACGCATTCGATAGTAACTAAATTTGTCTCAAGATGGCACTAACACCAACGGGTGAAGGACATTCCAAGACAACAGCTGATCCGGAAATCAGCCGAAGAGCTGGGACCTGCCGCTTAATGCGTGATCTCGCCGTTGAGGAACGAATGCGGGCTGTTGGGTGCGGGCCTTTGCTCGGCCGCCGGATGGGCGGGTAAAATGGAAGGGTTGCATGCTGCTCGGGCTAAGTGTCCGACAGGTACTCTTTGGAGGAGTTGTTTTGGCTAAACGCGACCGTTTTTTGTTTACGAGTGAGTCTGTTACTGAGGGGCATCCGGACAAAATTGCCGACCAGATTTCCGATGCGATTCTTGATGCCTGCCTGGCGCAGGACCCCTACAGCCGTGTGGCGTGCGAGACGCTGACCTGCACCGGACTGGTGGTGATTGCAGGGGAGATCACGACGAAGGCTTACGTGGACTTCCAGAGCCTGGTGCGCGGAACGGTCGCGGCCATCGGGTATGACAACGCGCTGTATGGATTCGATTCGAATACGTGCGCGGTGATCTCGACGATCAACAAGCAGTCGGGCGATATCGCCATGGGCGTGGATACGGGCGGCGCGGGCGACCAGGGCATGATGTTCGGGTATGCGACAAACGAGACGCCTGAGCTGATGCCGACGCCGATCTCACTGGCACACCAGCTGGCTCAGAAGCTGAGCGAGGTTCGCAAGAATGGATTGATGTCGTACCTGCGGCCGGATGGCAAGAGCCAGGTAACGGTGGAGTATGACGCGAACCATCAGCCCAAGCGGGTGGATGCAGTTGTCATCTCGACCCAGCATGCGGAGAACATCGGAAACGAAGAGCTGCGCGCGGATATTTTGAAGAACGTGATTCAGGCTGTGATCCCAGCGAAGCTGCTGGATGAGGACACGAAGTACCACATCAATCCGACCGGGCGGTTCGTGGTCGGTGGGCCGATGGGCGATACGGGGTTGACGGGGCGGAAGATCATCGTCGATACGTATGGCGGCATGGGACGGCATGGCGGCGGAGCGTTCAGCGGCAAGGACGCGACCAAGGTGGACCGTTCGGCGGCTTATATGGCGCGATACGTGGCGAAGAACATCGTTGCGGCTGGATTGGCTGACCGTTGCGAGGTGCAGCTTGCCTACGCGATTGGCGTGGCTGAGCCGGTGAGCGTGCTGGTGGATACGTTCGGTACGGGCAAGGTCGATGAGACCAAGCTGGAAGAGCTGGTTCGGAAGAACTTCTCGCTGACGCCGAAGGGCATCATCGAGGGGCTCGATCTGCGCAAGCCGATCTTCAAGGCGACTGCGGCGTATGGCCACTTCGGACGCAAGGGCGAGGGCTTTACGTGGGAGAAGACGGACAAGGCCGCTGCTCTGGCAGAGCAGGCTGGGGTCAAACTGGCCGCTGCCAAATAGGGAAATCGGTCCAAAGAGAAGTCGAAACATAAGCAAAAAGCGTTGTGGTTGTTCTAATGAGAGAACAGCCACAACGCTTTTGATTTGTGGATGGGCCGTGCGTGAGACACTGGGAGCGCTTGCTGGATAGATCGCAAACCCAGGTAAACGAAGGATGACTGCAGGGTCGATTTCCGTCCGCTATCGGCGATGGTTTGGCCCGTATCTGCTCTTCGTTGCGACGGTCTCGACGGTGTACGGATTTCTCAACGCGCGACGAGGCAGCGGGTGGGCGATTGGCGAGTGGCTTACGAACTATAGCGCGGGCTTCATCCGGCGGGGTCTGGTGGGCGAGGTGGTGCTCCTGCTGGGGAGGGCGTCGGGGATAAATCTGGTTTGGATTGTGTTCGGGATCCAGGTTGCGGTTTACGTGATCTTTTTATGGTGCGTCTACCGGCTGACTGATGGGCTGCGGTGGGGGTGGATGGTCGCTGCGCTGCTGCTCTCGCCGGCTACGCTGGGATTCATCGTGCTGGATCCTCCGAATGGATTCAAGAAAGAGATTTTGTTGTTCGCTGCGCTAGGGGCGGTGATCTGTCTGTTGTTGTATGCGAGGTTGCGGGATTGGCAGATGGCGGCTTTGCTGGCAACGTTCGGAGCCATTCTTGCGCTGTCGCACGAACCGCTGCTGTTTTACCTACCGTATATTTTTGCAGCTGTCGCACTTCACACCAGCCTGAAACGGGCGCTGGTAGTGGTTGCGTGGCCGGCGATCCTGTGCGGGATTGCAGCGATCGCGGTGTTGCTACACCCGGGAGACCGGGCGATGGCGGAGAAGATCTGCACCTCTGTGGGAGGAACGTTAGGCACATTTGGGGTCGCCGATGACAGCGTCTGCGGCGGGTCCATTACGTGGCTGCAGGAGTCACTGGCGCAGGCCCACGCCAATGTGATGGTGGCGGCGCGAGTTCACCATTCCTTTGCTCTGTATGGATTGCTAGCGATACCTGCACTGCTTCCGGCAGATCGCTGCGCTGGTGATGCTGTACCGAAGGGACGCGGCACAGCGAGAGGTAAAGATCATTGTCGCGTGTTCGGCGGTGGCGTTCGCCGGATCGCTTCTTGTCTTCTACAGCGGACGCGATTGGGGCCGATGGATTCACATCCATGCGGTATGCCTGATGCTGCTAGTGTTGATGGTGAGCCGAGGGGAGCGGCCTGCGGCACAATCGTCCATCTGCCTTCGTGGCGCCAGACGTTGGGCGGCAGTGGCTGCGCTTGCGATCTACGCTACTTGCTGGACCTTGCCCGCTGTGGACATTTTTCCTGCCCGCTCCGGGTTTTACGGTTTGTACCGGTATCTGCGGAGCTACGGACAGTCCCACGTAATCCAAAGCAGCAATGCAGACAGACCCTACTTAAACACTGACTGACCGCCGGGAATCGATTGGGTAGACGGCTGAAGATCGCTTAATTGCATCTCATGTAGAACCAACCCCTGTAGGGAAAGGGTTTTTGATGCTTATTAAGTCTGAATACGATATTCAATTTCATCTTCCGATACCTACGCCAATGGTGGCGATGCTGCATCTGCATCCGTCGCTCGAGCCGGCGGTGCGTGCAGGCAATGAGTTGAAGGTGGAACATATTGACCGCGATACGAAGACCGACGTTGCGACTTCAGAGTATCGCGATGCGTTTGGAAACCGCTGCACACGGTTTACTACGCCGGCTGGCGCAATACGACTGAGCGGGATGAGCGTCGTGGAGATGGCGGAGAAGCCTGATGCGATCAACGCGTATGCGCAGCAGGCGCCGGTCCAGGAACTGCCTTCAGAGGTGCTGCAGTTTTTGCTGCCCAGCCGGTACTGTGAGGTGGACGAGTTTGGGCCGATCGCGCAAGACCTGTTTGGCTGGATGACGCCGGGATGGACACGGGCTTCAGCAATTCGTGACTGGGTGCATGAGAAAGTGACGTTCAACTATCAAGCCGCCCGGCCGACGAAGACAGCGATGGATGTCTTTACGGAGCGGATTGGAGTATGCCGGGATTATCAGCATCTGGCGATCACGTTGTCGCGATGCCATAATATTCCGGCGCGTTATGTGACGGGGTATCTGGGGGACATTCGTTCGCCTTACAGTGGTGCGGGGGATTTCAGCGCATGGTACGAGGTGTTTCTCGATGGGCGCTGGATGACGATGGATGCCCGGCATAATAATCCGCGAATGGGGCGGGTGTTGATGGCGACGGGCCGAGATGCTGCCGACGTGGCGATTACCACTTCTTTTGGGAATGCGATTCTGACTAATTTTTATGTCGACAGCTATGAGGTGCTGGAGGATGGAACGACGGTGCCGAGTCTGCCGGGTACGATTGCGCAGGCGGCTGTCGTGACGTCGGCGAATAGAGGGTCGGCCGGGGCGATTCAGGGCTTCGCGGAGTAGAAGGTGTAGGTAGCGGTGTAGGGGACGCGGGAGACGGCGCTGAGGTGCTGGGCATCGCATCCGGTTGCGGGAGCGATGCCGCCGTGGGTGTCGGAGCGGCGGATAAATTCAACTTTGGTCATGATGCCTGGGCCTGAGGCGCTGGCTGCCTTGAGGAGGAGCCAGGGGATCGCGGTTGGCTCGGGGGAGGCGCTTTTCTGGAGGAGTTCGCCTTTGACGGTGCTGCCGTCTTTGGATTTCCAGATGGGGCCGGCTCCGTGGGTGCCTACGTCGTTGCCGGAGGCGTCGATGAGTTTGGCTTCAGGAGCCTGAAGCACCCACTGTGGGCTGGTGGCACTTTGCTGGCAAGTATAGATCTGCACGCCCTTACCGGTGACGGTGAGGATGGGGTGTTGCGAGGTGGGTGGTTGGGTGGGATCTTGTGCTCTTGCAGCGGTCGCGAGGAAGAGGGTGGCGGCGAACACCAACGCGAGACGGACTCGTTGCGTCATGCCCCCAGTCTACGCCGTTGAAGGTTTCACGAGTTTGAACGAACGAAACGGAGTGTGCCGATTTGAGGCGGGTGGGAGGATACTGGAATGACGATGACGAGTGCAGCAAAGACGAACGAAGGCGCGATTGTTGTTCCGAGCTATTTTCCCGGGAAGCAGTGGCAACAGGTGCTGGAGCGGGATGTCCGGGCGGATGGGCAATTCGTGTATGCGGTAAAGTCGACGAAGATATATTGCAAGCCGAGTTGCGCGAGCCGACGGCCTACGCGGAAGCAGGTGAGCTTCTTCCCTTCCCCGGCGCAGGCTGAGGCCGCAGGGTATCGGGCGTGCAAGCGGTGTGAGCCCGAGCGGACTGAAGCGAAGGCGGATCCTCAGGCTGGGGCGATTGCTGCGGTGACTGAGTATTTGAAGGAGCACGCGGAGGAGCGAACGCGGCTGGCCGATGTGGCGAAGGCCACCGGCGTGGGCAGGCTGACGATTCTGCGCGGGTTCAAGCGTGTATTGGGAGTCAGCCCAGGGCAGTATGCGAAGGAGGCTCGGCTGGAGCGGTTCAAGAGCAAGGTGCGTGAGCCGAAGAAGGGGAAGGCTCCGATTACGGATGCGATCTATGAGGCGGGGTATGGTTCGAGCAGCAGACTGTATGAGAAGAGTTCGGCTGCGCTGGGTATGACGCCGCGGTTGATGCGGGAGGGTGGAGCAGGGCTACTGATTCGCTACACGATTGCGGCCAGTCCGCTGGGACGGATGCTGGTGGCAACTACGGATGTCGGGATTTGCTCGATTGCGTTTGGCAAGGATGATAAGGAGTTGATTGCCGGGCTTCGAGAGACGTTTTCCAAAGCGCAGTTGGTGGCGGCCAAGGGAAATACCGGATGGCTTGCCGAGGCGGTCGCGTTTGTGACGAGTCAGTTGGGGGAGCATCCGCTGGCCGCGACGTTTCCGCTGGATGTGCGGGCGACGGCGTTTCAGCAAAGGGTGTGGAAGGCGCTGCAGGCGATTCCGCGGGGCGAGACACGGAGTTATTCGGAGTTGGCGTTGCAGCTGGGAGCGCCGACGGCTTCGCGGGCGGTGGCGGGAGCTTGTGGGGCGAATCCTGTGGCGGTGGTAGTGCCCTGCCATCGTGTGGTCGGGAAAGATGGCTCATTGACCGGGTATCGGTGGGGCGTGGAGAGGAAGCGGCGGCTTTTGGAGGCAGAGAAAAACTGACACGTAATGCAATCGAGCGGGTAGAGTAGGGCGATGGCAGAGACGGTCAGTGGAACCATGGTGGATGGTCGCTCGCTGTATGCGAAGATCTCGTGGCGGCTGATTCCTTATATGTTTCTGCTGTATATCGTGGCGTATATGGATCGCGTGAACGTGGGGTTCGCGGCGATGGATATGCAGCGAGACCTCAGCTTCAGCAATACCGTGTATGGAACCGGGGCAGGAATATTTTTTCTTGGGTATGCGCTGTGCGATCTGCCGAGCAGCCTGATCCTGCGATGGGTCGGGACGCGAGTGTGGATCGCGCGCATCATGATCTCGTGGGGCGTGGTTTCAGCGTGCATGATGGGGGTGTCGTCGCCTGCGTCGTTTTATGTTTTGCGGTTTCTGCTGGGAGTGGCAGAGGCAGGGTTTGTTCCGGGCATGCTTCTTTATTTGACCTACTGGTTCCCTTCTCACGAACGAGCGCGGGCGGTGGCGAAATTTATGACGGCGACTTCACTGGCTGGAGTGGTGGGCGCGCCGCTGTCGAGTGCGCTTCTAAAGATGGAAGGCGTGGCAGGGTTGCATGGATGGCAGTGGCTGTTTCTATTTGAAGGCGTGCCGACAGTTCTGATCGGAATCTCGGTGCTGTTTGTGCTGAAGGATGGCCCGGAGGTGGCTGACTGGTTGACGCCGGACGAGAAGACCTGGCTAAAGAGTGAGTTGCAGCGGGACCAGGAGCTTTACGGTGCGGCGCAACATCACAATCTGCTCGATGCTTTCAGGTTGCGTGCGGTGTGGGTTATGGCCGGGGTGTACATCATTATTCAGGTGGGGGTGTATATCGTTAACTTGTGGATGCCTCTGATCTTGAGTGGTCTGGCGCATGGCGAGGGAAGCGGGGACGCGAGTTTGATCGCTCGGTATGCGACAGTGCCCTACGTTCTTGCAGCGATCTTTACGGTGGTTGTGGGGTGGAGTTCGGATCGATCGAACGAGAGGCGAGGGCATATCGCCTGTTGCCTTGCGCTCGCGGCGACGGGGTTCGCGTGGGCAGCGCGTGCGCAGAGTATTCTGTGGCGTTGTGCGCGATGTCGCTTGTGACAATTGGATTGTTGAGCACGATGGGGCCGTTCTGGGCGCTGACGACGCGCATGATTGGAGGTGCGGCGGCGGCCGGCGGGGTCGCGGTGATTACGACGGTCGGTGCGGTCGGGGGCGGGCTTGGGCCTTATCTGACGGGTCGGCTGCGTGATGCTACGCATAGCTTTGCGGGTGGGCTGTATCTGACCAGCGGACTGGTGGTGGCGGCGGCGATGTTGAGTCTTGCGGCGCGAAGACCGGGACGATTGAAAACCTCATGAATGTTTTCTGTTAGTGAAAAATGATTGCGGCTTTGATATGGCTGAAAATAGTGCCTTTAGACAGAAGAAGCAGTACATCAGGGCTGAAAAGTCCTGCTTAGACTGTTATTCTGGGATGGGATTGTAACGAATTCAGAAATCGAGATGAGGTGCAGTAATGGCGACAGCAACAGTAGATAAGGCAGCGGTCCAGGAGAAGGACTATAAGGTCGCGGATATTTCTCTGGCGGAGTTTGGACGCAAAGAGATTGATATTGCCGAGCAGGAGATGCCGGGTCTGATGTCGATCCGCAACAAGTACGCCGCGGGCAAGCCGCTGGCTGGCGTTCGCGTGGCGGGTTCGCTGCATATGACGATCCAGACGGCTGTACTGATCGAGACGATGGTTGCGCTGGGTGCGAATGTGCGCTGGGCGAGCTGCAACATCTTCTCGACACAGGACCATGCAGCGGCGGCGATCGCTGCGGCAGGCGTGCCGGTGTTTGCGTGGAAGGGCGAGACGCTGGAGGAGTTCTGGTGGTGCACGAATGAGTCGCTGAAGTTCCCTGACGGCAAGGGTGGCGTGCTGGGGCCGCAGCTTGTGATCGATGACGGCGGAGATGTGACGCTGTTGATCCACAAGGGCGTGGAGATGGAGAAGGGCGACCAGTGGGTTAACTCGCCTTCTGGCTCGACCGAAGAGGACGTCATCAAGACGCTGCTGAAGAAGGTGCATGCGGAGTATCCGACGCGCTGGCAGGACGTGGCGAAGGAGTGGCGCGGCGTGTCCGAGGAGACGACGACCGGCGTTCACCGCCTGTACAAGATGCTGGAGAAGGGCACGCTGCTGGTTCCGGCGATCAATGTAAACGATTCGGTGACGAAGTCGAAGTTCGACAACCTGTATGGCTGCCGCGAGTCGCTGGTCGATGGCATCAAGCGCGCGACTGACGTGATGGTTGCTGGTAAGGTGGCCGTGGTCTGCGGTTATGGCGATGTGGGTAAGGGTTCGGCGGCTTCGCTGCGCGGGCTTGGCGCTCGCGTGATCGTGACGGAGATCGATCCGATCAATGCGCTGCAGGCTGCGATGGAAGGATACGAAGTCACGACGCTCGAAGAGACGCTTGGCCGCGGCGATATCTACGTGACCTGCACGGGCAACGTGGACATCATCACGGTGGAGCACATGAAGCTGATGAAGGACCAGGCGATTGTGTGCAACATCGGCCACTTCGATAACGAGATCCAGATGGAGCCGCTGAATGCGCTGAAGGGCGTGAAGAAGCTGAACATCAAGCCGCAGGTGGACAAGTACACGTTCGAGAGCGGCAACAGCATCTTCGTTCTGGCCGAGGGCCGGCTGGTGAACCTGGGTTGCGCTACGGGCCATCCGAGCTTCGTGATGTCGAACAGCTTCGCGAACCAGACGCTGGCGCAGCTCGATCTGTGGAAGAACAAGGACACGTACAAGGTCGGAATCTACATTCTGCCGAAGAAGCTGGATGAAGAGGTTGCACGACTGCACCTGGAGAAGATCGGCGTGAAGTTGACGACGCTCTCGAAGAAGCAGGCGGATTACCTGAGCGTTCCGGTGGATGGACCGTACAAGGCAGATCACTACCGTTACTAGTATTCACTGAATAGAGAGAAAGGGCCGCTGAGGAGATTCCTCACGGCCCTTTTGCTTTGTGTGTGTGATTTCTGCGGGCGTGGGTCGGGATCAGTTCGCGGCACCCGGGGAATCGAAGTCGGCAGCCGTGATGACCTGCAGACCGGGGGTCGTGACGAGGGGCTGGTCGATGAGGATGATGGTACGGGCGGCTCCAGATGAGTATTGGACCTGAGGGCCTGAGTAGGTGGCGACGCTGCTGCTGGCGGGAACGGATCCGGCTGGCAGCATGATGATGCTGTAGGTGCCAGTGGGGACGTTGAGGTAGCCGGTGTTCGCGCCGAAGGCCATGCTCGTAACGAGTGGGGAGACTGCGGTGAGCTTCTGACCGGCGGGGACGAGATAGGTGTCGACGGCGCTGATTCGGGTGGCCTGGTCGATGAAACGGAGAGCTATCTGGCCTGCGGGTGCGGCCTGACTCTGGTCGGTCAAGGTGAGTTGCTGCAGGCTGTTGACGGAGTTCCCTAAGAGCACGGTGTATTGGGTGGAGGGCGCGAAGGTGGACTTTGCGGAGGAGAGTGCCTGTCTGCTGCCAGCGGTGTCGGCGTCGAGGGTGTAAGTGCCGGGATTCAATTGGATGTAGGAGGTGACGGTGCCGAAGCCGAGATTGAAGGCAAGAGCGTTGTGGCCCTGGTAAATGTCGAGGCCGGGAGCGTCCGGGGTGGCGTGGATAACGCGAACCTGCGCTACGGGCTCACTGCTGGTGATTGCTCCGCAGCCGGTGAGGGCAACTGTCCCGAGGAGCGCGAGAGCCGCGGCAGGGAGAGTGGTGAGGCGGTCGAGATGAAGGAGTTTGGCAAACATAGATCGCCGGGCCGCTAGGAGCGCGTCTCTGCCACAACTCTAAACGATTTGGGGATTGGACGAGCCGACGGAATCGAATGCGCCAATGGCTAAATAGTGGGAGTAGCTTTAGATGGCGCGCGGGAGAACGGCATTCGAGGTGGAAGTGCATCGAGGACGACTGGGAAGAGGGCAGAGTGACGATGAGGCTTCCGCAGATTGATGGAATTGGAGTTGTCTGGGTTCGGGGCCGAGGAGGGTGACTCGCTCCACCTTGACGGAAGAGGTGGAGGGGAGCGGATGGTGGCGTGGGGGACTATTTCCAAGGGTACAGATTGCCGCATCGATGCTTTCGGCATCGGTTGGCCCATTCGCCGAGACCCATGGGGTCGCAGGTTAGGCACTTCTTTCTTTCGTTGATTGCGCTCGGCGCTGTTCGGTTGGCTTAGTAACCAGTAGTTGTACGCGCGGTCAGACCAGGCTTATCTACCTGCAACTCGATGCCATGATATTGGTCCGGCTGTTCGGAGGCGCTACTCTCGAATGAGATGATGTAAAACGCACTTGCATCGTCAACGCAGCTTTGGATCTCGCTGGCGATATCGTTGCCATTAATGATGACGCGGCCCCCAGTCTGGGTGGCCAGGACTTGCAGTGCAAGATCTCCCGGAGCAACGTTCTCCGGTTTGGTGGCTCCCTTGACGTAGCTGAGGTAACCGAATTTATTTGGCGTTCTGCTCATCCCACCTGGGGCGCCGAATCCGACTTCCAGTCGCAGCTCCAGGATCGATGTTGTATACCGTGATGTGGGCCAGTCGCAGTGAGTTTGAGGCGGCGACAACACTCGTAAACAGGTCCTCCTTCGGCTTTTTCTGCATACTTGATTCAATGCCAGCAAGCGTTGGCCACCCATTGCTTAGCCAGATGATAATTTTTCTGCCAGGCACGCTGGCTTTGGCCCTGACCAGGGTATCGAAGCCTTTGATCGACAATTGAAAAAGATCAGAAGCCCCCGCGATTCCCGACGCGTCGTGGATCGACGGCAAACCAATCACATTATTGTTCTCCAAACTTGTGCTTAGCGCGTTCCCGTCAAGCGAAGGACCTCCTAACATCTTCAGTCCAGAATTGGAGAAGACGATGAGAGATGTTGGATAAGTGAGTTTGCCGCCGTTTTGGCGAAGAAATTTTGCGATCAACGGCCGTTCATTCGCGACAGCGTCGAACGGAGTGTTGACAGTGTCGATCACCAATGTGATTTCTACAGGATGGTCCGCCTTAGACGTAAGCTCGGTTCACGGCGTCGAAGAACAGGATTTTCTGAGGGGTTTTGTTGTCCAAGAGAGTGAAGTCTTGTTGTTGCAAACCAGCCTGTGGTTTTCCGGACTTGTCAGTGACGACAACGTTTAGGTGAATTGGATGGCTTACGATTGCGGAATTTGCCTGAGTGGCAGGGCCGGCAGAGGGAGTAGAGGCCCCAGCGGCGGGTTGAGAGATTTGTTGAGCGAAAAGACCATTTGAAAAGATTATGAGGAGAATACAGAGCCGGTATGACGCTTTCATGCTGAATTGACCCGCTTTCAGTGTGGATTCAAGTTCGATGTTCTCAGTTTGTTCCAGTGATCGAGTGCTTTGAAACCGAAGGTCACCGCAGATAACGGCTTAGCGAACATGTTAGGAAAGATAGACTCTTGACCGTGAACGATCAAATAGTTTTTTTTATTGTGACTGAGAGGGGTTGCCGACGGTGCAGACCAGAATGGTCATGTCGTCGTGTTGAGGGGCGCCTGAGGTGAACTTGTCGGCGGCGGCAAGGACGCAGTCCATTAGCTGTTGAGCGCTGTGGGTGCAGTTGGGTTGACTGAGGAGTTCCTGGGCGGTGGCGACCATGCTGAGTTCGCTCCACTCTTCATCGTTGTGATTCATGGCTTCGGAGATGCCGTCGGAGTAGGCGAGAAGTGCGTCGCCAGGGTGCATGGGGATAGTGGCCTGGGAGTATTCGGCGTTAGGAAGAAGGCCAACTACGGTCCCGGTGGCTTCGAGCGGAATGGCCTGGCCGCCGCGGAGGACGTACGGAGGGTTGTGCCCGGCGTTAACGTAGGTGAGGAGATTGGTGCTGGGATCGTACTCGGCGTAGAAGAAGGTGGCGTAGCGATTGGTGGTGGAGGACTCGTAGATGAGGTTGTTGACGCGGTAGATGAGACGGGCGAGATCGCCCTGGTGGACGGAGGCGATGCTGCGGAGGCTGGCGCGGAGGCTCGCCATCAGGAGCGCGGCCGAGATGCCTTTGCCTGAGATGTCGGCCAGGGTGAGGGCGAGGCGTCCGTCGCTCAGGACGAAGAAGTCGTAGTAGTCGCCGCCGATGGCGTGAGCGGGACGACAGTACCCGGCGAGATCTACCCCGTCAACCTTGGGATAGCTCTGAGGAAAGAGGCGCTCCTGAACCTCGCGGGCGATTTCGATCTCGCGGGAGAAGCGTTCCCGCTGGGTGATTTCGGTAGTGAGGCTTTCGAGGAGTTCGGCGTTCTCAAGTGCGAGTCCGGTCTGCGAGGCAATGGTCTGGAGGAGCTGACGGTCGGTTTTGGTGTAGGGCTCTTCGGAACGCTTGGGGCCCAGGGCGATGACGCCGGCGAGGCGATTGCGGCCGGGAAGCGGGACCAGGAGTTCGGTAGAGAGGTCGGCGAAGGCGGTCCGCTCGGCGTCGGTGGCGGTGACGAGCCAACTGGAGGGGTCGTCGCGGTAGACGTTGGCGGGAGTCTTGGCACGGCTGAGGGTTGCGATGGTAGTGGATGCAGCTGGAAGAGAGAAGATGTTTGCGGTGGCGGGCAGGAGTGGTGCGCCGGTGGCCATTTGCAGGCGAAAGGTGTCGCCGCTGCGGAGAAAGACGGCGATGCGGTCGATGTGGAGGGTTTCGCCGAGGCGTTTGGTGATGGTGCTGATGAGTGGAGCGACTTCGGTGAAGTTGCGGGCTTCGTCGGAGATCTCGGAGAGGAGTTGCTCGGTGGAGTAGGCCTCGCGGAAGAAGCGCTGGTCGATCTTCTCCTGGAGGCGCACGGAAAGTCTGAATCGGAAGACGAAGAAGATGATGACGATGCCGAGGATGCGGACAATGTCGACGTTGCGCGGATGGCCTGGATGCTGGAAAAAGCCCTTGAGCGAGAAGGCGAGCCAAATGGCGAGAAGCACCCTGACAATGTTGATGGATTGTCGAGCCAAGGCGTAACGCGTGCCTTGGCGGATGAGGAGGCGAACGTCGACGGCACGGTGGACGATGACGACGTAGGCGAGGGACAGGGGAAAGAGCAGAAGGATGAAGAACGCGGAGAGGATCATCCAACGTGGGACGTCCTGACCGACATCCTTGCTGCGAATGAGGGCAAAGACGAGAAGGAGGAAGAACGGTGTGAGGCCAACGGCTGCGCCGTAGTAGAGGATCTTCAAGCGGCGCCGGGCGTCTCCGGTGGCCGTGGCCATCTTCGTGCCGATAGTGGCGAAGAAATAGAAGACAGCAAAGATACTGAGGACGTTCTCGACCATGTTGATCTTCATGGCCCACGGATCAAGAAAAGCATCGAGATTGAAGTTGTAAATATGTCCGAAGGTGCTTAAGAAGTCAGCAGGAAGGAACGCAAGGAGCGGAATGAGAATGAGCCATTTGATCCAGGGTGCTCGGACATCCAACGTCGACCGCTCTGGGAAGTAGATGCCAAAGAGCATGAGGCAGATCGGCATGGCAGTCTGAGCAACGATGTTCCAAATCAGCGCGATTGGAGCAAATGGACCAAAGAACTGGCTCTGCGGAATGACCAGCGCTGGCAGATAGGCAAGAACACCGAGGATAAGCCATGCATGGTAGTTGCGGGGGCGAGCGAAAACGGTGTACAGACCGACGAGCATGCAGAGGAACGGCAGAAGGACGAAGACGCACTGAATGACCCAGACCCAAACAGGGGGAGCGGACGGACGGACCGCCGCAAGCGGGAAGGTGATGGTCTCCTCGGAACCGTCGGGTCGCAGGACGGTGAGTGACATGGGTTGACCGGGCCTGCTCTTTCGGAGCTCATCGAGAAGAACGATGCCTCCTGTGAAGGGGCGGGTGTTGACGTTGAGCACGGCATCGCCGACTTGAAGGCCGGCCGACCGTGCCTCGGGCTGTGCGAGTGTTATGGTGACGGCGGTATCGCCGGGACGACGGCCCGCCTCCATAGCCTCCGGGGTAGTGAGGCGAACGGCATGGCCAAGAGCCCCCTGAAAGAAGGGCGCCCGGGCGCTGAGGTGACCGTGCGAAAGATTAGCAAAGCTGCCTGCCACACCCATATAGAAGTGAGTGAGCGCGAAAAAGGTCACGACTGCCAGAAGAACGTATTGGAGGCGGGCGGATCGCTGCAGCATAAGAAAGACTGGCTGCAGTCTAGCAGCCAGTCCTGGGCTTTGAAGGGAATTGTTGAACGTTACTTCTTGGGATGGCTGGCGATGATCTTGTCCTTGATTTTGTCGTATGTGGCTTGAGGAAGGATGCCACGGGTGACGAGTTGGTTCTTGGCGGTGTAGGGGCGGCCGTCGATGATGCGTTTCGAGTAGGCGTCGCCGATGCCGGGGAAGGCCTTGAGCTGGTCCGCGGTGGCGGTATTAATGTCGAGCGGTGCAGCAGCAGCCGCGGCAGCCGGGGCCGCTGCTGATTTCGGGGCCTGAGCGACGTTGAAGACGGGAACAACGGAAAACAGAAGGGCGGCGGCGAACAGCTTGCGGCGAAGATGGAACATCGGAGGGTCTCCTTGTAGGGTGGGTGCCTTACTGCGGAAGAGTACGAGAGCGCGCTGGGCGCGTCAATGAGCAAGTTTGCGATCGAACTGGGTAAGTTGACTTATCAAAGCTCGAAAGCTACCCTGAATTAGAGATGAGCATGCTGCACCTCCATCACGGGATCATCACCACCATCACGCGGAGAGCGTGTTGGCGGCCGTGTCCGGTGTGGCGAAGTAACAAGCGCTTACTCAGGATTTCGAAAGGCCCGCTAACGCGCATCCCGCGAGCGGGCCTTTTTCTTGCGTAATAACGACCCAGGAGAGATGACAATGATAGATACAGTGAAGATCGATTTTGCAAAGATGGACGGCCTGGTTCCGGGTATCGTCCAGGATGCGAAGACGGGCGAGATGTTGATGCTCGGCTTCTTGAACGAGGTAAGTTACGCGAAGACGCTCGAGACCGGGTTCGTCACTTTCTGGAGCCGGACACGACAAAAGCTCTGGATGAAGGGCGAGACCAGCGGTAACCGGCTGCGAGTGATCGAGGCTTCGACCGACTGCGACAACGATGCGCTGCTGTTCAGGGTCGAGGTCGAAGGCGATGGACTGGTGTGTCACGAAGGTACGGTGAGCTGCTTTACAAAGAACATTGCCATGGAGGCGAAGTGAGCGAGACGAAAAAACTGAAGCTGGGAATTCCGAAGGGCAGCCTGCAGGACGCGACGATTGCTTTGTTTGAGCGAGCGGGCTGGCGGATCTTTGCGAACGGGCGGAGCTACTTCCCTTCCATCGACGACGCAGAGATTGAGTGCATGCTGGTGCGGGCGCAGGAGATGGCGCGGTATGTCGAGCATGGAGCGCTGGACGCGGGATTGACGGGAAATGACTGGGTGCTCGAGAACCAGACAGACGTTGAGTTTGTGACGAGCCTTACCTATTCGAAGCAGAGTCGGCAAAAGGTGAAATGGGTGCTTGCGGTGCCGGAAGATTCACCGTTTCAGAAGCCGGAGGACTTGGCCGGCAAGATCATTGCGACCGAGTTGGTCGAGTTTACGAAACGGTATTTCGCCAGCAAGAATATTCCGGTGACGGTGGAGTTCAGCTGGGGCGCGACCGAGGTGAAGCCGCCTACACTGGCAGACGCGATTGTGGAGGTCACGGAGACGGGGTCGTCGCTGCGGGCAAACCGGTTGCGGATCATTGAGACGCTGATGGAGAGCGAGACGCAGCTGATCGCGAATAAGACGGCCTACAAGGATGCGTGGAAACGGAAGAAGATCGACAATATTTCGTTGATGTTGAATGCAGCGATTGCGGCGCAGGGGCGAGTTGGCTTGATGCTCAATGCGAAGAAGGCCGATCTCGAGAAGGTCATTGGCGTATTGCCGGCGTTGAACTCGCCTACGGTTTCGCAGCTGAGCGATGCGGAGTGGGTGGCGCTGAACACGATTTTGGATGAGGCGATGGTGCGCGAGGTGATTCCGAAGCTGAAAGCGGCGGGCGCTACCGGAATTGTGGAGTATCCGCTGAGTAAGGTCGTGCTGTAGTCAGGTGCTTTGGTCAGTGAGGCGGCAGATTGTTTCGGAGTTGATGGATGAGGCTGGTAAAGACATTTGGCCGGGGTGCGAAGGCTGCGTCCGCTTTGATAGAGACGCTGGAGCAGCGTGGCGCCACGAATACGGCCCGCGTGGAGCCTGTGGTGAGTCGCATTCTTACGGAGGTACGCAAGAGCGGCGATCGCGCGTTGCTGAAGTATGCTGCTCAGTTCGATGGCCTGGCTAAGGGACAGGCACTGCTGGTTTCTCGCGAGGAGATGAAGGCCGCGTGGGAGTCGACATCACCTAAATTGCAGGCGGCGATGATGGTGGCGCGAGGAAATATTCTCTCCTTCGCAGAGGCGCAATTGCCACGTGAGTGGACGATATCTCCCGTGGCGGGAGTTAAGACCGGGCAAATTGTTCGGCCGCTAGGCAGTGTAGGTTGCTATGTCCCCGGAGGACGGTATCCGCTGCCTTCGACGTTGCTCATGACGGTGACTCCGGCACAGGTCGCGGGGGTTGAGCGAATTGTTGTCTGTTCACCGAAGCCCGCAAAGGAAACAATGGCTGCAGCATGGCTGGCCGGGATCACCGAGTTTTATCGAGTGGGCGGGGCGCAGGCGATTGCGGCAATGGCGTTTGGAACGACGACTGTGCGGCGTGTCGATAAAATTGTAGGCCCAGGAAATCTCTATGTAACGGCGGCTAAGATGCTGGCTTCAGCTGAATGCGGAATCGATATGCCGGCGGGGCCTACGGAGATCGTGGTGACCAGTGAGGTGGGTTGTGCGGCGGGGATTGCAGCGGATCTGGTTGCTCAGGCGGAACACGATCCGGATGCGCTCGCAGTGTTGATTACCAGCAACGAGGCTCTTGCGCGAGAGGTCGCGGCTGAAGTAAAGCTTCGGGCCAAGGGAAATGCAATTGCTAAACAGTCGTTGGCTGAACAGGGAAGCATATTTGTAACTGCTACGGTTCGTGAGGCCCAGGAGTTGACGAACCGGTTGGCGCCCGAACATTTGACGGTGGATGCTGTGAGCGATTTGAAGTGGGTCAACAACGCCGGGTCCGTCTTTGTCGGAGACCATTCTCCGCAGTCGATGGGAGATTACGTCTCCGGTCCGAACCACGTGCTGCCCACAGGGCGATTCGGGCGGGTCCGCGGCGGTCTGAGTGTGACGGATTTTTTGAAGATCATTACGGTGCAGGAGTACACGGACAAGGGGCTGAAGCAGATGGGTCCGCATGCGATTGCGCTGGCTGAGGCCGAGGGCTTGACGGGACACGCAGAGAGCGTGCGGGTGAGGATGAATGATTGTAACTGATACTGCTACAAATGTCGAAAGCGTGAAACCTCGTAAAGAGGTACTGGAGATGCCGGAGTACCACCCACCGCTGGCGGGGCGCACGGCGTTGCGATTGGATTTCAACGAAAATACCTTTGGGCCTTCTCCGCGGGTGATGGAGAGATTGCGCACGGTGACTGCGGAGGAGTTGACCAAGTACCCGGAGCGAGAGCCGGCGGAACGAAATGTCGCGAAGCACTTTGGACTTCGTGGGGAACAAGTGCTGTTGACCAATGGCGTGGATGAGGCGATCCACCTGATGTGTTGTGCGTTTCTGGAGGCAGAGGACGAGGCGCTCATCGCGACACCTTCGTTTTTCATGTACGACGTGAGCGTGCAGTTGATGACACGGCATCTTCGAAAGGTGCAGTCGGATGCGTCGCTGAAGTTTCCGTTCGAGCGATTTATAGCGGCGATCTCCGAGCGAACCAAGCTCATTATCGTCGCTTCGCCTAATAATCCCACGGGCGCGGTAGCGGGCAGAGAACATCTGCTGGCGATTGCCGCGGCTGCTCCACAGGCAGTGCTGATGGTGGATGAGGCGTACTACCACTTTGACGGGGCTTCGGTGATGGATGATCTGGCGGCGGTGCCGAACCTGATTGTGGCACGAACGTTCTCGAAGGCTTATGGGCTTGCGAACCTGCGGATTGGGATGTTGGCAGGGAATGCGGAGCTGTTGAAGTATGTGCGGAAGGTGAGCTCGCCGTACAACGTAAATGGAGTGGCTCTGGATTGTCTGTCGGTAGCGATTGAAGACGAGGCTTATCTGGCTTGGTACGTTGAACAGGTGCGCGTTGGACGTGAGCGGATGATGGGTGGGCTGCGCCGAGTTGGGTGTGCCGTACTTTCCTAGCGCCGCGAACTTTGTGTTGATGAATATTGGGCCGAAGCACAAGGAACTTGTGCAAACGATGCGCACGCATGGCGTGCTGCTGCGGGACCGGTCGACCGATCCGGGTTGCGATGGGTTTGTGCGTATCACGATTGGCCTGGAAGACCATGTAACGCGAGGGTTGGAGGCGTTACGGACTTCACTTGCTGAGATTGGATGGCAACCGGTTGAGTATCCGGCCGGTACTGGAACGAGTGACGACGTGCGGGAGTTTGAATAATGGCCAGGGGCGTGAGAACGGCGACGATCAAACGAGACACCACGGAGACGCAGATTGCGTTGAGGCTGGTCGTCGATGGACAGGGTGTCTATAAGGTGTCGACTGGTATTCGGTTCTTCGATCACATGCTGGAGTTGTTTACACGGCATGGTGGATTCGATCTGACGCTGAAGTGCACTGGAGATCTCGATGTCGATCAGCACCACACCGTCGAGGATGTGGGGATTGCGCTGGGAGAGGCGTTTGGCAAGGCGTTGGGGGATAAGAAGGGGATCATGCGCGCTGGATATTTCGTGATGGCGATGGATGAGACGCTGGCTGTTGCTGCGGTGGATTTGAGTGGACGCGTTGCGTATGTCGTCGATGACAAGGTGAAGGTGCGGCTGGTTGGGGATTTTCAGAGTGAGTTGCTGGCGGACTTCTTCGATGGGTTTGCTCGGGGCGCCAAGGCGAATGTGCATGTGAAGACGATGTATGGACGCAGCAATCATCACAAGATCGAGGCGATCTTTAAGGCGTTTGCGCGTGCGTTGCGCGGGGCTTGCTCACGCGATGAGCGGATGCGGGAGATGCTGCCGAGTACAAAGGGTTTGTTGTGATCGCTGTTATTGACTACAAGGCAGGGAACCTGACCAGCGTGGTGAAGGCGTTGAATTTTCTTGGCGCGGAGACGCTGGTGACGCAGGATCCGGAGGTGGTGCGGGTTGCGCCGAAGGTGGTGCTGCCGGGGGTTGGGCACTTTCAGGCTACTTCGTTGTTGGGGGAGCTGGGGTTGACGGAGGCTGTGCGGGAGAGTGTGGCGAAGGGGGCCTGGTTCCTGGGGATTTGTGTGGGGCTGCAGTGGCTGTTTGAGGGGTCGACGGAGGCTCCGGGAGTTGCGGGGTTGGGACACTTTGCGGGGCGGTGTGAACGCTTCCCTGCACTGTTTGGAGGGGCGGAGTTGAAGTCACCGCATGTGGGGTGGAACTCGCTGGAGGGAGTGAGAGCGGATTCGCGGTTGCTGCGTGGAGTGAAGGATGGTGGGTTTGTGTATTACACGCATTCGTGGCGAGCTCCGGTTGTCGACGGGACGGCTGCGGTTACGGAGTATGGCGGAGCGTTTACGGCGGTTGTGGAGCGGGAGAATGTGATGGGAGTGCAGTTTCATCCGGAGAAGTCGAGTGCGGTTGGGCTGCAGGTGTTGCGGAACTTCGTGGAGCTGTAATGCTGACCAAGAGAGTGATTGCCTGTCTTGACGTTCGCGATGGACGAGTGGTGAAGGGTGTGCAGTTTGTGGACATCGTCGATGCGGGCGATCCGGCGGAGTTGGCTCATCGCCACGCTGCGGCGGGGGCGGATGAGATCGTGTTGCTGGATATTACGGCGACCCATGAGGGGCGAGGGACGCTGCTCGATACGGTGAAGCGGGCGGCTGCGAGGTTGTTTGTGCCGTTTACGGTTGGAGGCGGGATTCGGAGTGCGGAGGATGCTGCGGCTGTGTTTGACGCTGGGGCGGATAAGGTAAGCATCAATTCGTCGGCTATTGCTCGGCCGGAGTTGATTGGGGAGATTGGTGGGAGCTTTGGGGCGCAGGCTGTGATTGTTGCGATCGACGCTCGGCGAGTTGAAGGAGCTTCGGTGGAGGAAGCTGAGGTGTTTGTTAGTGGAGGACGGAAGGCGACCGGATTGCGCGTGATCGATTGGGTTCGTGAGGCGGAGGAGCGCGGGGCGGGAGAGATTCTGCTGACTTCGATGGATACTGATGGAATGCGGTCGGGTTTCGATTGCGAGTTGACTGCGATGGTGAGTTCGGCGGTGCAGATTCCGGTGATTGCTTCAGGCGGTGCGGGAACGGCGGGGCATTTTGTTGATGTTTTTGGCCGGGGCAAGGCGGATGCGGCGCTTGCGGCGAGTATTTTTCATTTTGGCGTTACGGATTCGCGGGAGTTGAAGGCGGAGTTGCAGCGGGCTGGGGTGTCTGTTCGGCTTCCCTGCTAGAGACTTAACACAGATCTGCAAGAAGACACCGATGGGCTAGGCCACAACCTATGCCGACTTGTGCCATTGAACCCTTCTTAGAAGCGCTATCCGATCCCCTTCGGTCATAGTGAGCAGAAGCACTAGGCTTCCATTGCTCCGGAGTAGACGGCCATGCCGGCTACTGCGTCGACTCCCATGGCGTCGAGGGCGTCGATTTCGCTGCGGGCTTTGATTCCACCGGCGACGATTAATTGTTTGGCGGTGCAGGCTCGGAGGATTGCTGCTATGTCTATGGGGAAGCCCTGCATTGTGCCTTCGGTGTCGACGTGGGTGTAGAGGAAGGCGGCGCAGTAGTCTTCGAGCCAGGTGATGGCTTCTTCCGGGGTGAGGTCGACTGAGTCTTTCCAGCCTTTTACGGCGACTTTGCCGGCTTTTGTGTCGACGCTGAAGACCAGTGCCTCTTCGCCGAGTGACGCCTTTAGTCCTTCGGCAAACTCGAGGTAGATGAGCTTGTGACGGCGGATGTGGTCGGGTCCGGCCACGCGGAAGAGGCTGGAGCCGTAGATGACTCGTTTTGCTCCGGCATCGAGGAGGGCCTTGCCGTCTTCGGCGGTTTTGAGGCCTCCGCCTACCTGACAAGGGAGGCGTTTGCAGATCATTTCTATGAGGGTGCGATTCTCTCCCTTTCGCATCGCGGCGTCGAGGTCGATCAGCTGAACGATCGGATATTTTGAGAAGCGTTCGATCCAGTATTCGAAGTCGTCGAAGGCGAGCTTTAGCTTTTCGCCTTGCACTAGCTGGACGATTCGGCCACCCATGAGATCGATTGAGGGTATTAGCATTCTGTTCTTTCGCGTTTAGTATTCTTCGCTACGTTCGCTGCATAGTGCGACAACAAAGCAACAGCAGATCGCCTTCCGGGGATGACAACAAGAAAAGCAACGACTGCGATCCAGACGACGACTAACTGAAGCCGAGGACTGGGTGGGGGACGTAGGGTTCTTCGAGCGAGGTGATCTCTTCGGGGGTGAGTTTGATGGAGAGTGCGGCTACGGCGTCCGTGAGGTGATTCGGTTTGGTTGCGCCGACGATGGGTGAGGTGATGACGGGCTTGCTCAGCATCCACGCGAGGGCGAGGGATGCGCGGGCGATGCCGCGTTTTTCGGCGAGCTCGCCGAGGCGGTCGACTACTTTTTTGTCGGCGTCTTCGGTCTTGGTGTAGATCGCTTTGCTGAACTGGTCGGTTTCGGAGCGCTTGGTTGTTTCGGACTGCCAGGGGCGGGTGAGTTTGCCGCGGGCGAGTGGGCTCCAGGGGATGACGCCGATGCCTTCGGCTTTGCAGAGGCCCATCATCTCGCGCTCTTCTTCGCGGTAGAGGAGGTTGTAGTGGTTCTGCATGGAGACGAAGCGCGTCCAGTGGTTGAGGTCGGCGACGTAGAGGGCCTTGGCGAACTGCCAGGCGTACATGGAGGAGGCTCCGATGTAGCGGACTTTGCCGGCTTTGATGACGTCGTGGAGAGCTTCCATGGTCTCTTCGATGGGGGTTTCGTAGTCCCAGCGATGGATCTGGTAGAGGTCGACGTAGTCGGTCTGGAGGCGGCGAAGACTCTGGTCGAGCTCGAAGAAGATTTCTTTGCGGGAGAGGCCCTTGCCGTTGGGATCGTCGCGCATGACGCCGTTGAGCTTGGTGGCGATGACGGTGTTTTCCCGCTTGGTGTTGGCCTTGAGGAAGCGGCCGAGGAACTCTTCGCTGGAGCCGGTGCAGTAGACGTTGGCGGTGTCGAAGAAGTTGATGCCGAGATCGAGGGCCTGCTTGAAGAAGGGCTGGCTGTCGGCTTCGTTGAGGGCCCAGGCGTGGCTGCCGGGGAGTAGAGGGCCCGGCTGGAGGGACGCCATAGGTCATGCAGCCGAGACAGATGCGGGAGACCTTGAGGCCGGTCTTTCCGAGATTGACGTAGTCCATGGGATTCTCCTCACGCCCGGGAGGGTACCCCCCCCTATTGCCCGCGTGTAAGTTGTTTATTTTCAGTTATTTATCGGCAGTGATCGCTCGCAAAATATTCATAACAAATGGGTTGCGTCCAAAATCCTGTTACCAAAGGAGTTAGCCACGGAGTTCGCGGCAATTGCTCCTTTTTTTGATCTCTATATCCAGTATAGCGGCTCGAACCTAACTAATACGCCAAGTGGATGTTGTTGTTTGGTAAAGGGTTAGGTGGTTTTGGGGCTTGACATGCGATTTTTGGGCAGAAAATCGGGAAAAATAAATGCGGGACGACAGCGGACACAGGAAAGCCGCGCCGAAGCGCGGCCCTCTGCGGCGTGGTTGCGCCTGTTTTGTTAGTTGAAGATTGCTCCCACGGTGGCGTCGGTCGTCGATAACGTGACGGTGCAGCTGTTGGGCCCGGTTTGCGTGACGGGCGTGACGTTGAGGCAGTTGGAAGACCATCCACCGAACCTGACTCCAGTTTGTGTAGGGGCAGTCAAAGTCACAACGGTTCCCATGGGATAGGTCGCCGTGCAGACTGACTTGCCAGCCCCAGCGCCGGGCCCGCAATTGATCACTGCCGCCGTGCCAGTGGCTGATGGAGCAGTTACCAGCCAGTTCGTTGTATTCAATCCTTCGTTGAATACAGTCAGCGTGGACAGGAGTTGTGGAACGGCCTGATAGCAGGAGCCTGGGGTTGGCGGATGGGTGGTGGGATCAGGCAACTTCAGAGGGCAGCCGACGTTTGCCGTAGCGGTTGCTATCGATCCATTCGTGTCGGTTGCTTTCGCAGTGATGACTGCGCCTACATTGCCTACACTAGCTTCGTAAGCACTGACAACCCCACCGTTTTGCGTGCCGGGACCCGGCGCGGTGCCGTCGTTGGTGGTGACCGGGAATTTATTCGGTTCGGAGGTAAACCAGGTGGCCGAGTTGGTCACATCTCTCACGGTTGGCGGGCTCGAGAATGTTCCAATCGCCAGGAACTGCCCACTGTCCCGCAAGCTGCCAAAGACAATTCCGCTGGGAATGATGGTGAGCGAAAGGATGTTTCCTCCACTCCCCCCGGTAGGTGCCTCCTCCTCCCGAGACGGCCACTGTGAGGACTGCGGTGTCACTGACATGACCACTCCACCCCTGCGCGCTGGCTGTGATGGTTGTTGTGCCTGCACTGACGGCAGTAGCCATTCCGGAGGCACTAACTGTCGCTACGGAAGGAGCGCTGGAGGTCCAGGTCACGGTACCAGTAATGTTCTGTGTCGAGAGATGACTCGCATTGCCGTATGTCCCGACTGCGCTGAATTGTGCAGTCTGACCTACTGTCAGAGACTGAACTGTCGGTGTAATTTGAACGGAATTCAGGCCATTGGCGGCACAGCCGACAAGTACGGTAGCAAGGCAGAGGAGGACGAGTCCCTGAACGCGGCAACGAACGACCATTTAAGTCTCCTGGCACTTCCAACATCGGATAGGAGACCGATCATGTTTCACCACGGAGTCCCGCCTGATCGGAATGACCAGGCGAAATGGAATCTCCCTAACTCAAGTGGGCAGATCAATCCTTGTGCCGATGCTTCGATGTATGTGCTTTGAGCAAACGGACAGCCATATCTCATTGCGGCTCATTTACTTTTGAAATCATTCAGTTACGGCTTAGAACGATGGGTTGGTGTCATCCCGCGTATACAGGGTTAGGGGCGAGGAGATGCCCGGTGTACACAGTCGCAATTTTCGAGGCTCTCCGGGTACGAATCGCTATGCCGTGTAGACACGCTGAATCTCGTCTGCGAGTTTTTGCCATGCTTCGAGATCGACGAAGTGGTTCACCTCGGGCAGAGGGCGCCACTCGCCATTGCAGCCGGCATCGTTGAAGCTCTTGATCGCTACGGCCGCGGGTAGTGCGGCGTCTTTCATGCCCCAAACTACTGTCACGGGCGCGGTGATGGGTGTCTTGTAGAGGTCGTAGAGACGGCGGCGTCGCGACGGAAACAGCAGGGTTTGAACGAAGGCGCGATAGTACTGGACCGGTCCGTGCATGTCGCGCCAGGTCTGAAAGTGGGCGACGATCTCATCGACCAGGGCGCGGTCCATGGTGCCGGGCTGTCCTTCGCGCGTTGTAAACGACCAGCGCAGCAGTTTTCTTCCGAGGGCTGTCGTCATGAACCATTCGGGGAGAAATGGGACCTGGTAGGGCAGGACCCAGGGGATGCGGAATGGCTGCCAGTCTTCGAAGGTGAGTGCGGCGCGTACGAGGGTTTTGGTGTGGGTGCAGTTCACTACGACGAGCCTGCGAATCATGCTGGAGTAGCGATGGGCGAAGAGCCATCCGATGGCACCGCCCCAGTCATGGGTTACGAGGAGCGCTCCCTGGATGCCGAGGGCTTCGATGAGGGCTTTGACGTCGTCGGTGAGGGTGAAGACATCGTAGCCGCTCTTCGGGTAGCTGGAGCCGGGATAGCCGCGTAGATCGGGCGCGTAGATGCGGCAGTTGGGGAGGAGTTCCATGACGTGGCGCCAGCTCATCCATCCTTCGGGGAAGCCGTGGAGGCAGAGGATGGGCGGCGCGTCTGGCTTGCCGGAGACGGCGACGTGGAAGGTGATGCCGTTTGCCTGGACCTGTCGGTGTTCGATTTGGGTCACGGATTCGCTCCGAAACCTGGGTTGGAGAGGACGATAGCAGAATTGCCGGAACGGGACAAAAGATTGCCGATGGCGGCCGTGCTAGACTTTTGGCCTGCCTATGACTGCCTGAATTGGATTTGCGTGTTGCGGTTGTGGTCCGGAGTTGTTCGGACGGGCTGTGTCTGCGTGCTGCATTCACCAATTCAGGAGATTTCACAATGTCGCTTTTGTTACGTGACGATATCGTTACGCCTCGTCTTTCGCTAATTGCTATTACGCCGGAGACGCTGCTGTCGGAGAAGAACGGCGACGGCCGTCTTGGCGAACTGATTCAGTGTGTGATTCCAACGAACTGGCCTCATAAGGACTGGGAGCCACATGTGTTCGACTATCTGCTGGCGAATTTTGCGGAGCATCCGGAGCAGATTGGGTGGCCGCGGTATGTGGGCTTTGTTCCTCCGGGTGGGCGAAGGACTTTGATTGGTACTGTAGGCGCCGGGTTCTCAAAGGCCACCAGACCGTCAGAGTGCGAGATTGGTTATGGAATTGTGCCGCCCTATGAGGGTCGCGGCTTTGCTACTGAGAGCACTATGGCACTGATCGACTTTCTTCGTGGCGATGGGCGGATCGAGAGCGTCATCGCACATACTTTTCCATCGATAGCGGCGTCGATCCGGGTGATGGAGAAGTGCGGGATGGTGTTTGATGGTGACGGGGAGGAGGCGGGGACGATTCGGTACCGGCTTCGACTGCGGCCGCCGCCGCTTTAGAAGCGGCAAAAGCAGATCCCCCATTCGACTTCGCTCAGGGCAGGCTCTTCGGGAATGACAACAAGAAAGGCCGCGGCAAAAGCGAAATGCGGGGGTTCTTCGTTGCGCTCAGAATTACAAATGAATGGGTGCGCTCGGAGTGACAAGTTGGCTTAGTCGTCTTTGCCCTGCATGTCGGCCATGGCGTAGTAGCCTTTGCGGGCCTGGATCTTCTGGCCGGGTTGGCAGGTGATGTTGAGGGTGCGGAAGGTGCCGTCGTTGACCTTGGGGTTGGTTGGGGTGTAGCTGGCGAGGTACTGGGTGCGGAGCTCGTCCTGAATCTGGTTGAAGGCTTCCTGGAGCTTTTTGCCGTTGGTGCCTACGTTGATGACTCGGCCACCGGTCTCTTTGGAGAGGCGGTCCATGTCGCCGGCGGGGTTGCCGAAGGTGAAGTTGCCGAAGCCGCCGGAGTCGGTGATGAGGATGACGTAGATGATGGCGTTGGACTTCTGGGCTGCCTCGATGGAGGTCTTGAGGGTCTCCTGCGAGCCCTGGTCGCCACCGTCGGTGAGGAGGACGAGGATCTTGCGGCCGGCCTCCTGGCGGAGCTTCTCGTGGGCGGCGAGGTAGACGGCGTCGAAGAGCAGAGTGCCTTTGGCGGCGCCGTTGCCGGTGACCGAACCAGTGCCGGCGCCGGTGTTGATCTGTGCGGTTTCGAGGGAACGCTTCAGTTCGCGGGGGCTGTTGGTGTAGTCGGCGAGGAGGTTGACGTTAATGTCGAAGGAGATGAGGAAGGCCTCGTCCTTGGGGGTGAGGACGTCTTTGAGGAACTCGGCGCCGGCCTGCTGCTCGAGCGGGAGGACGTTCTGCATGCTGCCGCTGGTGTCGAGGAGGATGCCGATGGTGAGGGGAAGATTTTTTTCCTGGGTGAAGTTCTTGGTTTTCTGGGGGGCCTTGTCCTCGAAGATGCTGCAGTCGTCCTTGTGGAGGTTGGTGATGTAGCCGCTCTTGTCGCGGACGGAGAAGTAGACGTTGACGAGGTTGACGTTGACCTTGAGGGTCTGGAGGTCGCCGATGTCGACAGGCTGGGCCTCGGCTTTGCTGGCTGGGGGCGGCCCACCGGGGGAGGGTGCCTCCTGCGCGTGTAGGACGGAGGCGAGACCGAGAGCGAGGAGGGTGGAGGCAAGGCGGAAGGAGCGCATACTGCATTAGACGACGAAGTTGGGGACGAGTTTGCGAAAAAATGTTGCCGGGGAGGGCGTAACGCCATGGCGCGGACGAGCGTCCAAGGGGAGGACCTGTTAATTCTGAGGATGGCGGTGGAAATTAGGCGCTGGTAGTCTAGGAGCTGGTATAGTTTGGGCGCTGGATGCCCGGCAGGAAGAAATTGGGGGAGTTCGCGTGGTTAGTAAGAGCGTATTGGCAGGGGCATTGGCGTGCATGATGCTTGGACAGCCGGCAACGGAGCCGGCGCAGCAGAGTGCACCACAGCAGCAGTCGCTCCCCGATGGGCCGAAGCCCCAGGCGATTCCTGATGCACCGACGCCGCAGACGCTTCCGACGGTGACTCCGGGCCGGGGAACGACGCCGGAGTCGAATGGGGCGCCGACTTCGACCTCGGATGACGGCGCTGTGGCGAACAAGCTGCCGGAGACGGCGGCGCAGAAGGCCGAGGACGAGAAACCGCCCGATGTTCCCCTGGCCGGCGAAGGGCCAAAGGCGTTCACACTGATGGTGCAGACGAACTTTGTTGAAATTCCGTTTACGGTGAAGGACAACAAAGGCAAGCTGGTGGCGGGGATTACACCACGTGAGGTCCGGGTGTATGAGAACAACCTGAGACAGCATTTGAGCCTGTTTACCACCGATGCATTTCCGTTGTCGGTGGCGCTGGTGATCGACCAGAGCCTGGGTTTCGACAACATGGCCAAGGTGAATAATTCCCTGGCTGCGCTGCAGGGAGCATTTACGCAGTATGACGAGGTAGCGGTTTTTACGTACAACAATGGACCGCGGATGGTCACAGCGTTTACTGCTGCTCCAAGTGCGCGACTGACGCAGGCGCTGGAACGCTCGAAGACGGGTGGCCGTGAGATGTCCTACATTCCGGGTGGAGGGCTGAACCAGAACATCGACGTCAACAACGGGGCCCAGAACTATATCGATCCGAATACGAACCAGACCCACGGACGGAGCATCGTCGGAATTCAGAACCCTCCCAGAGAGGTGCATACGCTGAATGACGCGATTCTGGCGGCCGCGACTTCCTTGTCGAAGACGGCGCAGGGACGGCGACGGCTGGTCTATGTGATCAGCGACGGCAAGGAGTATGGGAGCAAGGCGAAGCTTTCAGAGGTCATCAAGTATCTGAACCAGAATAAAATTGCCGTGTTTGGAACGCTGGTGGGCGATTCTGCGCTGCCCGTCGTCGGCTTTTTCGACCGGATGCATATCCCGCTGCAGATGCGGGATAACGTTCTTCCAGCGTATGCGACTGCAACGGGCGGCAACTTCGAGGGCCAGTTCCGGCAGAAGGCGATTGAGAATAGCTTTGCGAACATCGCGCGAGAGGTGCGGACGCAATACACCGTGGGCTACTACACGCATGAGCCTTTCATCGATGGGAAGTACCGGCAGGTGGAGGTCAAGGTGCTACGGCCGAACCTGACCGTGATGGCGAAGAAGGGCTACTACCCGACGGCACAGGAGACGAAGCCGGTGGGCGTCACGCCGATGGCCAGGTAGGACGGCGATGGGCCTCTGAGGCCGGATCGGAATTCGATGGAGATGCTGTTGCACGGAAATGCGCTGCTGGCGCTGGCCGCCGCAGTGCTGTGGGGTGGTGGGGACTTTTCAGGCGGTATGGGCGTGAAGCACGCGGGCGGCACGATGGGTGCTGCGCTGCGGGTGATTCTGCTGAGCCATGCGGTGAGTCTGGTGATTCTGGCAGCGATTGCATGGTTGCGCGGGGACGCGTTTCCGCATGGTGCTCCTTTGGTCTGGGGGTTAGTGGCTGGAGCGATGGCCGGGGTGGCACTCGCTTGCTTTTATGTGGCGCTGTCGCGCGGGGCGATGGGGGCTTCGGCGGCGTTGAGTGGATTGCTGGCGGCGGCGATTCCTGCGGCGGTTTCGGCGGCGGCGGAGGGATCGCCTGGACTGCTGCACCTGGTGGGTTTTATGGTGGCGGGAGTGGCGATCTGGTTGATTGCCGCAGGGCCGAACCCTGAGGCCCAACCCGCTGATCGAGGGACTATCTGGCTGGCGGTGGCGGGGGGCGTGGGGTTTGGAGTTTATTTTGTCGCGCTGAAGTTTGCTGGGAGTGCAGGCGTGGTCTGGCCGCTGGTGACGGCGAGGATGGGTAGCCTTGCGGTGTGTTCGCTGATGGTGGGCGGGCTGTCTCTGCTGACGAAGACTGGTGAGGCGAAGGTTCAGATGACGCGCACGGTGGTGATGTGGGCGATGGGGGCGGTTCTGTTGGATAGTTCGGGGAATTTGCTGTTTATTGCGGCGACGCGGGCGGGGAGGTTGGATGTGGCGGCTGTGCTGGCCTCGCTTTATCCGGCGTCGACGATTTTGCTGGCAGCGTGGACGCTGCATGAGCGGCCTACTCGGCGACAGGGTTTGGGGATGGCTGTTGCGGCGGCGGCGGTTGTGATGATTACGCTCTAGGCAATTCTAAGGAGAACCAATGTCCCCACCAAGCTCGACTGGTTTAATCGCTTGAAGAAAATGCCCGGGGCTAAAGCCCCTTTGTTGTGGGCCTTTTTCGTGGGGCTAAAGCCCCACGCTAATCCCGAAATGCAACGGCGAAAAAGCAACAACAAAAGCAGATCCCCTTCGGGGATGACAACCAGAAAAGCAACGGCAACACCAACAGCAGCGACGTTCCAGCTAATGGCTAGAGCTTGATGGCGGAGGCGTCTACGGTTGGCTCTGGAAACTTCAGCTTCAGGCTTTGCATGAGGTCGACGATGACGGTGGAGATGGCGAGGTTGCGGTACCACTTGTTGTCGGCGGGGATGACGAACCACGGGGCATGCTTGCGGCTGGTGGCGGAGAGAATGTCGTTGTAGGCATCCATGTAGCGAGGCCAGAACTGGCGCTCGTGAATGTCGGCGTCGGAGAGCTTCCAGTGTTTTTTCTTGTCGTCGATGCGCGACTGGAGGCGGCGGGTTTGTTCGTCGCGCGAGATGTGGAGATAGAACTTGAGAATGAGGACGTCGTTGTCCACGAGAAAGCTCTCGAACTTATTGATGTCTTCGAGACGGCGGTCGGCGACCTCGCTGGAGATGAGTTTGTGGACGCGGGGAGAGAGGACGTCTTCGTAGTGGGAGCGGTTGAAGATGCCGATCATTCCGCGGGGCGGAACCTGCGCGTGGACGCGCCAGAGAAAGTCGTGGCGGGCTTCGAGCGGGGTGGGCACCTTGAAAGCAGCGACGTCGCAGCCCTGGGGATTGACTCCGGAGAAGATGTGGCTGATGGTGCCGTCCTTGCCTGCAGTGTCCATGCCCTGGAGGACGATGAGCAGAGCCTTCGCCTGGCTGGCGTAAAAGACGTCCTGGAGATCAGCCAACTGAGTGCGGTGTGTGGCGAAGACGGCTTTGGCCGCGTCCTCGGACTTGAAGCCGCCGGTGTCGGAGGAGGAGATTTTCGCGAGCCGTACTTTGGTGTGCGGCTTGACGAGATAAGGCGACTTGATTTTCATGAGGCGATGCCCGACGAGTCAAGGCTACGGTAACGGCGAAAGGGCAGCTGGCGGGCCAGGCTTACTTGACTGATTCTTCAGGTTTGGGGGTGACGGTGTGAGCAGTCTCGCCGGGCTTGTTGATTTCGTCGGAGACGCCCTTGACGCCCTCTTTGAAGCCGCGCAGCCCCTCGCCGAGACCCTTGCCAAGCTCGGGCAGCTTCTTGCCGCCGAAGAGGACGAGGACTACGACTGCGAGGACCATGAGGTGCATTGGTGTAAATAGTTCGCCCATACTGTTTCTCCCTGCGGCCGAACGGTACACGACAGCCGCCACCCATTATTGTCGCACAATTGCAATCTGTCGATGGATACGGTGTCGCGGACAAAGCAGATGTGGGCTGAACGTTATATCTTGGTTAGTGAAGGAAATTTGCGGGACGCCAGATGCTGGTATGAGGCTGGATGCTGGAAGAGACGTGGAGACGGATGTTGCGATTGAAGACGAGTGGTGAAGCGAGGACTACAGGGGCGCGGAAGACAGGCAATCGCGCAGTGACGGGAATTTTGGCGGTGGGCTTTTTGATGGCGGGTGCAGCGCAGAGTCAGGCGCAAGGCACGGTGGCGTCTCCGGCGCCACAGACGACGGTTCCGATTCCTATCTCCAAGTCGAAGATTGGACCGGCAGCGCCGGTGACCTACGACAACAAGTATGAGTTTTACGGCAGCATCAACTTTATGAACTTCATGGGTGGTCAGAATCTTCCGAAGCGCATGAATATGGGCGGCGGAGAGTATTTGTTCACGTATTGGCTACCCGGAGACAAGCGCTTTCTGCGGAACCTTGGACCGGGGATCGAGTATCGCGGTGAGGCTGGAACGACACCTGTGCTTGCAAGTGCAGGAATCTACAACCTGAGCAGGCCGCTGGTGTATATGAACATGATCCTGGCGGGCGCGCAGTATCGTGGGCCGAAAAACCAGTATGCGGCGCTGAATTATCACGTCTATGCGGGAGCCTCGAAGGGAACATTCGACGCTTCGCGGTCGGCGAACCAGCCGTTCTTCTATCAGTACACCGGTCTCTATACGAACCGTACGAAGCCGATTATGGCGATTGGCGGCAGTGTCGACTTCAACGTGAAGAAGAATTGGGCGATTCGGCTTTCGCCGGACCTGATTCTGGAACACTTTGGAACCGGGACACGGGAGTTTGTGGCTGTGTCGGGCGGAGTGATCTACCGATTCGGGAAGAATAAGAAGTAAGGCTGGGATTTTATGAATGTCACGGATTGAGGCGAATGGATCGCCCTCGATTCGTGACATTTTTTACTTTAACCGTGCGGGCAGACTTGTTCGCTGTCGAGATGACCGCACGCTGAGGGAGTTGTCGGAGCTTCCGTTTACAGCTTGAGGAGGAAGACCGGGGCGAGGGCTGCCAGCACAGCCGTGGCCTGAAGTGCGAGGACGTACAGAGTCTGTCGGGGCGCTTGCGGCAGCCACTTGATGGCGAAGTACGCAAGTATCGGCAACTGTCCCGCCATTAGCAGCTGCCAGAGATGGGCGGGGGTTCCCTCGTCGGCCTCGTGGACTACGCCGTACATTGCAACGTGACCAAGGACGAGGGCCAGGGCGCTGAGCGACATAGCAAGGGGAAGAAAGGCGCTTGGCTGCTTCAGGATTTCGCCAAAGGAGCGTTCGGGTTGATCCATTTTGCCTCCTCAAGATGGAACGACATGCTCACGAACGGACCGCGCCGTTTGCGAGCATGTGAGATGCACAATCGGTCTTGCCAGCGATGAAATTATAGCTCCGCTACCAGGAGTTGCCCTGCATGAACTCGGGTGAGACGGGGTTCTCGTAGACGCTGTAGTCGCGGGTGACGACGGTTAGGCCGTTCTGTGAGACGAAGTAGTTCTTCTTGTCTTCGTTGGGGTCGTAGCCGATGACGGTGCCGTCGGGGATGTGGACGTCGCGGTCGATGATGGCGTGGCGGATGCGGCAGTGGCGGCCGATGTTGACGTGGGAGAAGATGATGCTGGAGTCGACGTCGGCGTAGGAGTTGACGCGGACGTCGTGCGAGACGACGGAGTTGCGCACGACAGCTCCGGAGACGATGGTTCCCGAGGCGAGGATGGAGTTGATGGCCATACCGGTGCGGCCGGGTTCGCCGAAGACAAACTTGGCTGGCGGGTACTGGTAAGGGCGGGTGCGCATGGGCCAGGACTTGTCGTAGAGGTTGAAGGTGGGGGTGACACCGGCGACGTCCATGTTGGCCTCGTAGTAGGCCTCGAGCGTGCCGACGTCGCGCCAGTAGAGAGCCTTCTGCTTGTTCTCGTCGACGAAGTTGTAGGCGTGCATCTTGAAGCGGCCGAGGATGTTGGGCAGGATGTTGTGGCCGAAGTCGTGCTTGGAGTTGGGGTCTTCGGCGTCCTTGATGAGCTCAGGCAGGAGGACGTCGGTGTTGAAGATGTAGATGCCCATGGAGACGTCGACCATGTCGGGGTTGAAGGGGGAACGGATCTTTGTTTCTTTGGGCTTCTCCTCGAAGCCGGTGACCTCGCCGTTGCGGGCGACTTCGACGACACCGAAGGCGGCGACCTCTGTTGGCGAGACGGGCAGGGTTGCGAGGGTGACGTCGGCGCCGGATTCGCGATGCTGCTCCATCATGAGGGCGTAGTTCATCTTGTAGATGTGGTCGCCGGAGAGGATGATGACGTGCTTTGGCTCTTCGGAGCCGATGGAGTAGATGTTCTGGTAGACGGCGTCGGCGGTTCCCTGGTACCAGGATTTGGAGACGCGCTGCATGGGGGGGAGGATCTCGATAAACTCGCCGAGCTCGTTGGCGACGACGGGGCCCCAGCCCTCGCGGATGTGGCGGTTGAGGGAGAGCGCCTTGTACTGGGTGAGGATGTAGACGTGGCGAAGGTCGGAGTTGATGCAGTTGGATAGAGTGATGTCGATGATGCGGTACTGACCGGCGAAGGGGACGGCCGGCTTGGCGCGATCGCGGGTTAGGGGGAAGAGCCGTTCGCCGGCACCACCGGCAAGCAAAACGCCAAGCGTATCTCTCATATCTCGAAAACTCCGGCACTGCGTTGGGCGGAACAAGGAACCACGTGAGTCAGATGCACAAAACTGAATGCATGTTACAGAGAGACGCGAGTCTACCACGCGAGATGGAGTTTAGTAATCCTGTGAATGGCCACGAAGAAATGAGGCCCCCGCAGAATGCTGCGTGGGCCTCATAGGAAGCTGCGATCTGGCTAAGCTTCTGTGTTGTCCGGGGTGCCAGGGGGCAACCGCCGCTGTTGTGGAACGGAAGGCTGATCTGTTGGGGTTGCGTCTTCGGTGAGGCTGATGCGCAAGGATTTCAGGAAGGTCAGATCGTTCTGGGTAAAGGGCCCATCTGCCTCTTCGTCAGCGGGTCCGGTTGACTCTTCGGCTTCTGTCTCAACCTCGTTGAGTCCGATGGTGGCCTCAAGCATAAGGAGGACATCAAAACCCTGTTCGCGGATGTTTTTGACGACGCCTGCAATGTCCTCCGACTCCGATACGGACTCGTGGATCGCTTCGCCAAGTTTTTGGATAAGGTTTTTGACCTTCTGGTTCAATGCCACCTCCGGGCTGCCCTATGGTTCGAATCCTCACCACGCATCGGGTATTCCCGGCGAAGGTGCCCGGCGGGAACGGCATTGCGGGTACATCGGTCGTACCTAGTTACTGTTAAAACAATACGCCGAAGGGCACGGCGGCTGCAATGACATTTCTGTTGCAGACAAAACTCCATAAAACAAATGGACTTAAGTGGTTTCGACGACGGTGTGGTGGTCAGCCCAGGCCTTCTTCGAGGCGATGGGCAAGGAGTTCGACGGGCTGGGTGCGGTTGGGATTCCAGACCAGAAAACCAGCCGCGGCTGCGCAAAATCCACCCACCATCCAAAGAACATTTCTCATTGCGCTGCCCCCTTTTGTTGTTGGCTTCGACTTGCGTGGTTCGATGCGGCTCGTGGGTTGGATGCGGCAAGATTCCGCGGCGTTAGTTGGGGGAAGGGGTTTTATTCAGGACACTTTCGCGGGTGTGTCAGGAGCGGCTACACTTTGGGTATGGACTCGGTTCGATTTGGTCGCGCGCTTGGTATAGGTGCCCGTGCAGCGGCTAAGACGCTGGCGACTGCCGTAGATGCGGCTACGTCTCCGAATCCTTCTGCGGGTGCTCCGGCGAACCAGAGTGGGAGTACGGCTGCGGTTTCGACTCCGGCGGCTGCGAGTCCGACTCCGGCCTCGGCTGCAACAGCGGCTTCCGACAAGGCAGGGCCAGCGGTCCGGCTGGTAGAGCAGGCTGCGCGTACTACGGCGCAGGTTCGACAGACGGGGCAGGGTCTGAAAGAGGGCAGCAAACGTTTTGGCGAGGCGGCGTGGGGCCCGCTGGCTAAGGCGTCGGGCGCGCTGTGGCTGGAGTTCACCGGGGTTTTCTTTGGGATATTCGCGTTGTTCGCTGCCAACGGGGCATGGAAGACGTGGTCGGCGCTTCATAAGACGGGGCTGAGCCAGGATGCGAATGGGCATCTTCTGATCTCGCTGGGGATGGCGGCGGTGTTTACCTACTTCTGCGTCAGCAGTTTTGTGAAGGCGAATCGAAGGAGCAGGGGCTCTGGCCGCCGGTAGCAACGGGTACACTTGAGCGTCATGTCAGAGTCAGCAAAGACCAGTACGGCGTCAACAAAAACCAGTTCTGGAATTCCGGTGGAGGTTGTTTACCGGAGTGAGGATCTTGAGGATTTCGACGCTGCGGCGACGGTGGGGGAGCCGGGCCAGTACCCTTTTACGCGGGGGATTCAGCCGACGATGTACCGCGGGCGGCTGTGGACGATGCGCCAGTATGCGGGAATGGGGGATGCTGAGGAGTCGAATAAGCGATACAAGTTTTTGCTGGCACATGGGACAAAAGGATTGAGTGTGGCGTTCGATCTGCCGACGCAGATCGGGTATGACTCGGATTCGCCGCTGGCGCTGGGTGAGGTGGGGAAGGTCGGGGTGGCGATCGATTCGATTGAGGACATGCAGCGGCTGTTCGATGGGATTGCGCTGGATACGATCTCGACTTCGATGACGATCAATGCGACGGCTTCGATTCTGCTGGCGCTGTATGTTGCGGTGGCGAAGCGGACTGGCGCGAAGGTGAAGGGGCTGAACGGGACGATTCAGAACGATATTTTGAAGGAGTACATTGCGCGGGGGACGTACATCTATCCGGTGACACAGGCGATGCGGCTGGTGACGGATATCTTTGCGTGGGCGGCGGACGAGGTGCCGGAGTGGAATACGATTTCGATCTCCGGCTACCACATGCGCGAGGCAGGATGTACGGCGGTGCAGGAGGTGGCGTTTACTCTGGCGAATGGCATGACGTACGTGCAGGCCGCGATTGACGCGGGTTTGGACGTGGATGCGTTTGCGCCACGGCTGAGTTTTTTCTTCAACTCGCACAACAATCTGCTGGAGGAGGTGGCGAAGTTTCGCGCGGCGCGACGGATGTGGGCGCGGATTATGCGGGAACACTTTGGTGCGAAGAAGGAACGGAGTTGGATGCTGCGGTTTCATACGCAGACGGCGGGGTCGACGCTGACGGCACAGCAGCCGGAGAACAATATTGTGCGGACGACGCTGCAGGGGTCTGGCGGCGGTGCTGGGTGGAACGCAGAGTCTGCATACGAATGGGTTTGATGAGGCGTTGTCGCTGCCTACGGAGAATGCAGCGCGGATTGCTTTGCGGACACAGCAGATTCTTGCGCATGAGAGTGGCGTGGCGCAGACGGTGGATCCGCTGGCTGGGTCGTTTTATGTGGAGTCGCTGACGAATGAGATTGAGCGACGGGCGGACGAGTATATGGCTACGATTGCGTCGTTCGATAAGGGTGGGAAGTACGGAATGCTGCGGGCGATTGAGCGGGGATATGTGCAGCGGGAGATTCAGAATGCTGCTTATGGCTACCAGACTGCCGTGGATGCGAGGGAGGCGATCGTTGTTGGGGTGAACGAGTTTGCCAGCGAGCAGGAGGTGGCGGTGCCGATTCAGCGGATCGATGAGGCTCTGGAGGGGCGGCAGGTGGAGCGGGTGCGTGCGTTGCGGGTGCGGCGGGATGCGGGGGTTCATGCTGCGGCGTTGCGACGCGTGGAAGATGTGGCTCGGGGTGGGGGGAATTTGATGCCGCAGATTCTGCATGCTGTGGAGAGCTATGCGACCGTGGGGGAGATTGCGAATACGATGCGGGTGGTGTTTGGGGAGTACCGGGAGACGGTGACGGTTTAGGCTGCTCCATCATTGGTGGGGCGCGCAACATATTTGACCCTCTTTACGTCTGCATTGATTAGGGCTTGGAGGAGTTGCGTGTTTGTCCTCGTGATCGGAGTTGACATGAGAGTCGTTCGGTTTGGATTGATTGCATGCCTTGGATTTGTTTTGTCGTCGTCAGTTGCGTTGGTTGCGCAACAGGCGGCACAGGTGGCGATAGCGCCAGTTCCGGCGTCGTTGCTCGATGCAAAGACGGTGTTCATTTCGAATGCGGGCGCGGACAGAGGGCTCTTTCCACATCCGTTCAGTGGCGATCCAGACCGTGCCTACAACGAGTTTTACGCGGATGTTGTGAGCTGGGGGCGGTATCAAGTGGTTGCGACTCCGGGGGAGGCCGATCTTATCTTCGAGCTGCGGCTTATGGCGCCGAATGGGCCGGCCAATGCGGACAAGCAGAAGGGTGCGTCGGACCCGTTGCCGATGCTGCGGCTGGTGGTCTACGACAGGCCGTCGCACTACGTTCTTTGGGCGCTGACGGAGTCGATTGCACCGGCGACGCTGCAGAAGACGCATGATCATAACTTTGATGAGGCGGTTGCAAATCTTGTGCTGGACGCCGGGAGACTGACGAAGTCTCTGCCGAACGGATTGCATTGATTGCGTGAAGGCTGAATTTGCGTGGGTGGTTGGATGCGGTGTCTGGGTGCTATCGTTTTAGGGTTAGCATTGACCTGAAAGATAGAAGGAAGTAGCGCTATGGCAGAAACGATGACACCACTTCGCAAGACTGCATTGAACGCGGTACACCGGGCAGCAAAGTCCAAGATGGTCGATTTCGGCGGATGGGATATGCCGGTCGACTGCTGTGGGTTGGTTGCAGAACATATGGCGGTGCGGACTGCGGTGGGCGTGTTCGATGTGTCGCATATGGGCGATATTCAGCTGCGCGGGCCGGGATCGCTGGCGGCGGTGCAGCAGCTTTGCATGAACGATGCTTCGAAGCTGGCGGTGGGGCAGGCGCATTATTCGGCGATGCTTTATCCGAATGGGACTTTTGTTGATGACGTCGTAGTGCATAAGCTTTCGGACAATGACTACCTGATTGTGATTAATGCGGGGACGCGGGAGAAGGACGTTGAGTGGGTGCGGAAGACGATTGGACATATGCCTGGCGTGCATGTGAACGACTTCAGCGACTACTACACGCAGCTGGCGATCCAGGGGCCGAGGGCGGCGGAGACGCTGCAGAAACTGACTTCGACTGATCTGAGCACGATCAAGAACTACTGGTTTACGTGGGGACAGGTGTGCGGGCTGCACAATGTGATGATCGCGCGCACAGGCTATACCGGTGAGGATGGGTTCGAGATTTATATTCCCTCGGATGAGGCGACGAGCGCACAGGTATGGGCCGACGTGCTGGCAGTTGGGGCGGAGTTTGGCATTCTGGCTTGCGGGCTGGGGGCGCGGAATACGCTGCGGCTGGAGGCAGCGATGGCGCTGTATGGGCATGAGATTTCGGACACGATCAATGTGTTTGAGGCTGGGCTGGGGCGGTATGCGAAGCTCGACAAGGGCGATTTTGTTGGGCGGGATGCGCTGGTGAAGATTCAGGCTGAGGGTGGGCCGAAGCGGAAGCTGGTTGGGCTGGAGATGATTGAGCGCGGGATTGGGCGGGATGGGTATCCGGTATTCGCACTGGATGGGAAGCGGATTGGCGAGATTACGAGCGGGTCGCCGTCGCCGTTTTTGAAGAAGAATATCGCCCTGGCTTACGTTCCGGTGGAGTTTGGCGCGCTGGATACGGAGGTTGCGGTGGAGATTCGCGGGCAGATGGTGAAGGCGAAGGTGGTGCCGACTCCGTTCTATAAAAGGGCGAAGAAATCCACTTAAACACGGGCCACAAGCGGCTGCTTCAACATCTACAATGGAAGTTCTGGACATTTTCTACGGAGAAGATACGAATGGCCTATCCGGCGAACTATCGCTATACCAAGGAACACGAGTGGATTCAGGTCGACGGCAAGATTGGCACCGTCGGGATAACGGATTATGCGCAGAACTCGCTCGGCGATATTGTGTTTGTCGACCTGCCGAAGGTGGGCGACACGATTGAGGCCGGCAAGAGCTTTGGGTCGGTGGAGTCGGTGAAGGCCGTGTCGGATTTGTTTGCGCCGGTCTCGGGAACGGTGACTGCGGTCAACGATGAGTTGAAGGATGCGCCGGAGAAGATCAACTCGGACGCGAATACGACGTGGATGTTGAAGGTTGAACTGTCGGATGCGAAGCAGGTTGATGGATTGCTGACTGCGGCAGACTACGAAAAATTTACAAGCGAAGAGACCGGACACTAAAACGATGCGCTATTTGCCGAAGTCCCCTGTGGACCGTAAGGAGATGCTCGCCGAGATCGGCGTGGCGTCGATCGACGATCTGTTTTCTACCATTCCGAAGGAATATCAACTGAAGCGTGATCTTGACGTGCCGCGGCAACACGGCGAGTCGGAGATTCTGGATCGCTTTCGTGGGTATGCGGAGAACAATGCCGTTGGGTATTCGAGCTTTCTGGGTGCGGGCGTGTATCGGCATTATCGGCCGGTGATCATCGACTCGCTGGTGCAGCGTGGGGAGTTTCTGACGAGCTATACGCCGTATCAGCCGGAGATCTCGCAGGGTACGCTGCAGGCGATGTTCGAGTTTCAGACGATGATCTGCGAGCTGACCGGGATGGAGATTGCGAACGCGTCGATGTATGACGGGTCGACCGGCGCGGCTGAGGCGATCATGATGGCGGTGCGCGTGACGGGGCGCGACGGTGCGGTGATTGCGCGGACGGTGCATCCGGAGTATCGCGAGGTGATTGCGACATACGCGCAGCACCAGGAGATTCCGACGGCTGAGGTTGGGCTATGCGGCGAATGGGCGCGTGGATATGGCTGCGCTCGATGCGGCGATTACGAAGGACACGGCTTGCGTGCTGATTCAGTCGCCGAATTTCTTTGGGACGATTGAGGATGTTGCGGCGATTGCCGAGATGGCGCATGCGAAGGGTGCGCTGCTGATTGTTTCGATTGCGGAGGCGGTGTCGCTGGGGATTGTGAAGCCGCCGACGGAGGCGGATATTGTTTCGCTGGAGGCGCAGTCGTATGGAGTCGCTGTTGGATATGGCGGACCTTATTGCGGCGTGATTGCTTGCAAGGAGAAGTTTTTGCGGCAGATGCCGGGGCGGCTGATCGGCGAGACGAAGGATGTGAACGGCAAGCGTGGATTTGTGCTGACGCTGTCGACGCGGGAGCAGCATATTCGTCGGGAGAAGGCGACTTCGAATATTTGTACGAATCAGGCGCTGGTCGCGATGATGACGACGATCTTCCTGACCGTGTATGGCAAGCAGGGGATGAAGGAGCTGGCGGAGCAGAATCTTGCCAAGGCGGCTTATCTGAAGAGCGTGCTTGGTGCTTCGGCAGGGGCGAAGGTGCTGTTTGATGGGGCGCCTCGGTTCCATGAGTTTGTGTTGGAGCTACCGAAGAGCGCTGAGGAGACGAATACTGCGTTGCTTGGCAGCAAGATTATTGGCGGATTGCCGCTGGCGAAGTGGTATCCGGAGCTTGGGCCGAATGCGAGTCTGTGGTGCGCGACGGAGTTGACAACGCGGAAGCAGATGGATGCAGTTGCTGCTGCGCTTGCAGGTAAGAAGGCCTAGGGATGGATGTTTCGGCGATCATCGGCGAAGAGTTGAAGGCGGTTGAGTTCGTCGAGGATTTTTTGCAGCTTCGTTTCGAGGGGCCTTTGCTGACTTTCTATGCGTGGCCTCATGTGTTGTTTCCGGAGTTTTCGGTGGCTTATGGCGAGCCGGAGTATCGGAATGCACTGTGCGCGCAGATCAATGACAAGGTTGTGCAGGCTTCGCTTGAGGAAGGCGATGCGCTGACGATTGAGTTTGAAAACGGTACGGTGTTTGGGCTTTCGTTGCGGGAAGAAGATGTGGATGGGCCGGAGTCGGGGAGTTACTCGGAGACCGGGAGATGCGAGTCGACCAGAGGAGTTCTAATGGAGTCCAAGAAGTCTCTGACCTTGCGCGGGATGCGTGTTTTGTTTTTCATCATTCTCTATTTCGCGAGCTTTACGGCATACCTTTACTTCCCGCATCAGGAACGTACACGGTGGCGCGTTGCAATGATATTAACTGATGGCTTTCAACATTTGGGGCCTTGTGAGTTCGTATCGCCGACGCGCGGTACGCAGACGCGAAGGACCGCTGTAGCGTTGAGGTTGCCGAGAGCTATGGACGATGTCAAGATGTTGCGACTAAAGCGGGTTCAGAATGTCTGATAAGTTTAAGGTACGCCGAAGAAGGCTACGACGCACGTTAACCAGAATGAAGATTTGATCTTTGAGAAGTCTTCGCCTGGGAAGAAGGCTTATCGGCTGGCGGAGCTGGATGTGCCGACGGTGGATGCCGCTTCCCTGCTTGGGGCTTCGGTGCGTAAGGACCTGGGTGTGATGCCGGAGTTGAGTGAGATTGAGATCATTCGGCACTTCACGCGGCTTTCGACTTGGAACTATGCGATCGATCTTGGCATGTATCCGTTGGGAAGCTGCACGATGAAGTACAACCCTCGGATAAATGAAGCGGTGGCGCGACTGGAAGGGATCGCAGAGGCGCATCCTTATCAGCCCGAGTCGTTGTCGCAGGGTTGCCTGAGCATCATGAAGACGTTGTCTGAGGCGCTGATTGAGATTACCGGCATGGATGCGATTACACTGCAGCCCGCTGCTGGCGCGCATGGAGAGTTTACGGGGATTCTGCTGGTTCGGGCTTATCACGAGTCGAAGGGAAATCCGCGGAAGAAGATTTTGATTCCGGATTCGGCGCATGGGACGAATCCGGCTACGGCGGCGGTGTGCGGGTACGAGGTTGCGAACCTGAAGTCGAACGCCGAGGGGATGGTGGATATCGCCGAGCTGGAGCGGATGGTCGATGAGGATACGGCCGCGCTGATGCTGACGAATCCTTCGACGATTGGTGTGTTTGAGAGTGAGATTCATAAGATCGCCGATATTCTGCATGCGAAGGGCGCGTTGCTGTATATGGACGGCGCGAATATGAATGCGCTTGTGGGCAAGACACGGCCGGGCGATTTTGGCGTCGATGTGATGCATTTGAATCTGCATAAGACGTTTTCTACTCCGCATGGAGGCGGTGGTCCGGGGTCGGGACCGGTGGCCTGCAAGAAGATCCTGGAGCCGTTTCTGCCTACGCCTGTGCTGGTGACCAAGGCCGATGGAAAGCTGGGGCTTGAGTTCAACCGGCCGCAGACTGTCGGACGGGTGCGGATGTTCTATGGCAACTTCGGAATGTTTGTGCGGGCCCTGGCGTACATCCTGGCCAATGGACCGGATGGACTGCGCCAGACGACAGAGGATGCCGTCCTGAATGCGAACTACATTCGTGCGAAGCTGGAGGGCACGTTTGAGCTGCCGTATAAGACGCAGTCGCTGCATGAGGTTGTGTTCTCCGACAAGTTGCAGGCGAAGAATGGCGTGAAGACGGGTGACATGGGCAAGCGGCTGATCGATTACGGCTTCCACGCTTACACCGTTTCGTTCCCGCTGGTTGTGCAGGGCGCGATGATGATTGAGCCGACGGAGAGCGAGAGCCGCGAGGAGCTGGACCTGCTCATCGATGCGTTGAAGCAGATTGCGCGCGAGGCGGAGGAGAATCCCGAGCTGGTGCAGACGGCTCCGCATACGACGCGGGTGCAGCGACTGGATGAGACGACGGCGGCGCGGAAGCCTGTTCTGCGTTGGAAGGCTCCGGTGGCGACGACTCCGGTCGCGGTCGATACGGCCGCGAAGGAGTGGTAGAGGAGTGTCCGTCTTTTATGACCGACAGCAGGAGCTCGAAAAGTACGAGTTCATGATGGGTGAGGCGCGTGGCCGGCTGGCGGTGACACTGGATGTGTTGACCGATGCGCTGATTCTGGTGGGGCAGCATGGCGTGTACTGCACGAGCGCGCGGAACCCGAAGGTTCCGGCGCTCGATCTGCAGGCTGTGCTGGCGAATATTACCGGAGCAAAGGAGCTGGTCGCTTCGGTGATGGAGAAGCTACGACTGGAGAAGGAAGCCGCAGAGTAGGACTACTGCGCCTTTACGGTTACGTATTGGTCGGTTGTGCCCCATTTGACGTGGAGTTCGGTGCTGCTTCCTTTTGTGTTTTCGAAGGAGATGGACATGTTTTCCTGTGGGGCGGACAGGGTTTTGCCGGTCATGGGTGTGCGGCCGAGGTCATCGCCCTCGGGGTAAGGGAACGCCCCATTCGCCGGTCTTTTTGCTAACGATGAAGAGCCATTGGTCCTTGCTTGGCAGGGTGAAGAGAGTGTAGGTACCCGCGGGAACGTCGAGAGTGCCAATCTTAAGGTTGCTGGCAGTGATGAGGGTAGTGGCAGGGTTGGCTCCGGTGCGCCAGACTTCGCCGTAGGGGACGATGTCGGAGCCGATGGTGCGACCCTTGAGGCGCGGTGAGTTGTAGTTGATGGTGACGGCCTTACCGCCAAGGGTGACGGCGGTCGTGGCGGGCGGGCTCGGCATAGCCTTCGCGGATGTCTGATGGTCCATCTTCATGTCGCCCATCTGGGCGAGGCTTGCGGTGGCGAGGAGGGTGCAACAGGCGGCAGTTGCCAAGGAACGGAGGAACATGAGTGAGTCTCTCTTTCTGGTTGCAAGTTGCGTTGGGCGTTCAGGTTCGAGCGTACAGCATGCTGCAGGTTTGACGCTCGTCATGATGCTGAACCGGGGCGGCATGGACTGTCAACCTTCGGCGAACAATGCTAGGCTAGAGGAGCGCGCCCGTAGCTCAGCTGGATAGAGCGGCAGCCTCCGAAGCTGTAGGTCAGAAGTTCGAATCTTCTCGGGCGCACCATCCTTTTAGTAACGCCGTCGGCCAGGCCACCCCTGAATTGTTACTGTGGGGATAAATGGAGGACGATATCTTTTGAAATTTGCGCGGCAGTGCTCTTGACTGTCTTTTCCGGCGCGTTCTTCTCCATGACGAATTTGGCGGCGGCTACATAGGGGTTCATGCTGATGACGGCACCGGGCTTGTCTTTGCTCGCGCCTTTTTCAGAGGCTTCGTAGAGCGGTTTTTCGGGGCTCGCCAGATCGGTCAGGGTTACGAATAATTCCATCGTCGCCTGACCAGATCCGAAACCGATCACCGCACGCTGAAGGCGGTTTCCCTCATCCGCCTGTGTAAACACACCATGCACCCACGCACCCACCGAAGGCTTTGCGTCGGTAGCCGTCAACCGCTGAGCCTTGTAGCCTGCCTTCTGGAGATCGCTGACGATACTTTTCGACAGCGTGTCGACGAGCTTTTTCGCCTGAGCCGCAGGGTCCTCCTGCTCTTTTTTCTGCGGTCTTTCCAGAATCCCCGGCCGTCTTTGAGCTGCCGCCGAACCTTGGTCCACTTGAACATTCTGTGCGTCCAGCTCAAAGTCACTGACATAAATCGTCATGTCTTTTGTGAAATGGAGGACAGTGGGCTTTTGTGAGGTGGCTGGCTCTTGCGCAGACGCGACTTGAAAGATCGCACAAAGACACACGAGGAAAAAATTGCGGCGGACAAAGTCGAATTGCTTTCATGGGTGCCTCGAGGGTGATTGTCAGAATAATCTGCCACGACTTGGGGCCCCGTACTGATTGCATTTCTAACGAGCGAGGATTATAAAAGGTACCTAACTTACCGGCAAAACAAAATCCATTGGGCTCCTGATTCGTTTTCATTGGGCATACTGCTCTCGCGTACAAACCGGGCCAGCTACTACCGAATTCGAGCGAAATAAGGTAGGCATTCTGACGGAATCAAGAAGCTATCTGATCTTTGTTGCTGCGTGTCGCCTCGTTGACGGCGGGGTGGTCTTTTCCTCTGCACAACGAAGCACTCCGGCGAGTACCAAGCCCACTAGCTCCACAACAAATGTTCCATCGTTGATACAGGACGAAGTGCGTTAGCGGATCGCTGTTTCGGGCCCCTCGATAGAGAGTTTACGTTTCGGGCGATTGTTGAGTGATCGCTCTACTACTTCTGCTGTTTCAAGGTCATTCCTCGCGCCCAAACAACTTCACAGGTCAACTTCAGACGACGTCCTTAGAAAGCAGGATTTATGAAATGCACTCGTAACGTAATCGTGTTCTTTGTCCTTCTTCATGGCAACGCTTTTCACCTCTTCGACACTGGTCGCAGCCCAGGAGGAAGCTAATCCGGCCAGGGAGAAGTTCCAACAAGATCTCAAGGCGGCCGTCATGAGCCAAAGCATCACTGTCCCTCAAATAAAAGAGATCCAGGATAATATCGCGGTGCTGAAGGAGGCGAAGGGCGAAGAGAAGCCTGGCGCGCCGGTCGACCTGGTGACTCCTTACACTGCTGTGTCAAAGATCAGAGCGATTATGGCCACCGTTAAAGAGCCCGCAAGAACTACGCTGCGACAGGATTTTCAACTGATGATGGCCGCAAAACAGCCGCCGCCGTCAACAGAACCTGATACCCCAGGAAAGAAACTTGGCAAAGACATCTTCTCCGCTGTCATGCATGGTGAACCGACCACCGAGCAAGTGCAACAACTCCAGGAAAGCCTCAATTCTCTGCAGTCGATCAAGACCGGCGGAGGGGGTATGCTTCAGCAGTTCAGGGAGTTGAAGACCGCTAAGGCACAGATCGAACAGACGATGAACGCCGGCTCGTTCCGGCCACAGGACAAGCAAGCAGTACTCGATGACTTGAACAATCTCGGGCCTAAGACGGGCGGCGGCGGGGCACGATGAGAGATGGCCTGTAATCAGATTGTCGATGGGTTTCACGATTCTGCTTAATCCGTGTATGGCGATAATTCAAACTGGACGCACAAGGCTTCTGGGCCGCATCTCGAGTGGACTGGTTTTGTTGTGGAGTGTCGCCGGCTTCGGCCAGGGCACCTCAGATCAGGCACCGGAACTCGCGTTGGTTGACGCCATTCAAATTGCATTGGGAAACAACAGGCCAGTACAAATCGCGAAGCTGGATTTCACCAAATCGGGATGGGAGGTCGCTGAGGCCAAGACTCATAAATACCCCGAATTGAAGACAGAGTTGCTGGCCTCGGGTCTTATCACGGCTCCGGTTTACACCTATCCGGAAGGCATCTTCGGAACGATCGATAATCAGCCGGTGCCATCGAAGAATGTTGAGATAAGCCTGTCGAATGGAGTAACCGGATATGCGATTGCGACCGCAACTCAGCCGATCTCTCAGCTGTATCAGATACACCTTGGAATTCGAGAAAAGGAACTCTCCGCCGATCTAGCTGGGGAAAAATACAAACAGAAGAGGCAAACGACTGCAGCGGATGTAAAACAGGCCTATTACGGGATTCTCCAATCGGAGGCAGCCTTGGAGTCGGAAGAGGCGCTGGTGAAAGAGTACGAGGAGACCAATCGCGTAGCTGGCGACTACCTGAGCAAAGAGTCGATTCTGAAATCTGACGTGCTTGAAGTGAAGGCGCAGTTGGCCCAGGCAAAGCAACAGCTCGTCACGACTCACAACAACTTGACGACCCAGAAAGAACATTTCAACGATCTTCTGGGGCGCGATCTCGATACACCCTTTCGCACACAGCCCGTTCCGCCGGCGTCTTTGGATGAGATGGACTTGAAGACGGCCAGGGAGACCGCACTTCGACAGCGACCTGAACTTAAGGAAGCAAAGATCAATCTTGATCGCGCCGGGTACGATCGCAGCCTTGCGAAGTCGGAATATATACCCGGCATTGGCGCACAGCTTCAATACTTCACGCCTTTCAATACACAGCTCCTGCCGCAAAACATCCTGTCGGCCGGCATCAAGATGACCTGGGAGCCATTCGAGTGGGGACGCCGCAAAGACAACGTTAAACAGAAGGACATCCAGGTGCAGCAAAGTCAGTATCAAGTGGACCAAACCCGGTCCCAGGTGTTGCTGGATGTCGACAATGCTTTTCGCAAACTGGGCGAAAGCCGCTCCATGCTTGATGTCGCCGAGGCGGCCCGAGATGCCGCGAAAGAAAAATTACGCGAAGTGAGTGATCAGTTCAAACAAAAGACAGTCCTGCTGCGTGATGTGCTGAAGCAAGAAGCTGCTGTTGCCAATGCGAACAAGCAATACGAGGATAGCCTGCTGTCGTTCTGGAACGCGAAGGCGAACTTTGAGAAAGCCCTTGGAGAAGAGTAGAAGAATGAACCGCCTCAGGATCGCTGTCGTCGCAAGCTCTCTCACTCTTAGTGCGGTTGCGTGCAGACACGAAAGTTCGGTGGTAACACCTCCGCTGCCTGTGCATACGGCAGTGGTGCAGATGTTATCGGCAGACAGCAGCACGAAATATTCGGCCAACATTGTGCCCTATGCTCAGGTGGATTTGTCCTTTAAGTCGAACGGCTATGTCGAAAGCATCCATCAAGTCAAAAATCCGGGCGGCGGGACTAGAAATGTCGACCAGGGAGATTGGGTTCCAAAAGGCACAGTGCTCGCACTGGTCAGTCAGCAGGACTACATCGACAAACTGCAACAGGCGCAGGCGCAACTCGCGCGTGGGCAGGCAGAACAGGAGAAAGCGAAACTCAGCTTTGACCGTGTCTCGTCCCTGTACTCGACGCAGAGTGCAACCAAGCCCGACTACGACTCTGCCAAAGCTCAACTGGAGAGCACCACCGCATCAGTCTCTGGGGCCCAGGCACAGATTAGCGAGGCCAAGGTCGCGCTTGATTACTGTTCTTTGCGCGCTCCATTTAGCGGCTGGCTGGTGAAGCGTAATGTCGATCTGGGAAGTTTAGTTGGGCCAGCCACCAACGGGTTTACGCTGGCAGACACCAGCTCGGTGAAAGCCGTCTTCGGAGTTCCCGACACCTTCATCAGCCGGGTCAAGCCAGGACAACATCTGGTTGTGACTACGGATGCTCTCAATCATCCTGTGAACGGTCGCGTCAGTGCGATCTCGCCAGCCGCCGACCCCAAGAGCCGCGTATTCTCGGTCGAGGTCACGATCCCGAATGCGAAAGACGAATTGAAGTCCGGGATGATCGCTTCGCTCAGCCTGGGTGGCGCGAGACTGCAACAGCCCGCCCTTGCGGTGCCGTTGTCGGCAGTGATCCGCGATCCCGGCCGCACAAACGGTTTTGCCGTGATGACCGTTGATGATTCCGGAGATCTGGTATCGGCGCGCTTGCAGCCGGTGGAACTTGGCGACACTTACGGAAACATGATCGTTGCCCGAGGCGGACTCAAGAAAGGGGAAAGAGTGATTACGACAGGCGTCACCTTGATCAAGAGTGGTGACAAGGTCCGCGTGATTCCGTAAGTGTCAGTCGATACGCTGCGTCGAAGGAAGTAACGGGGACACATAAACGCTATGAGCCACAAGTCTGAAGCCGAGTACATCGCTCACACTCACAACACGGCGCGTTTCTTTGTGGAGAACCGGCAACTTTCGCTGGTTATCCTGGTCGCGCTCTGCGTGTGGGGCTGGTACGGCTTTCAGCAGATGCCCAAGCGCAAGGACCCGAAGATCCCAGTGCGGGTGGCGATCGCTTACACACAGTGGCCGGGGGCGACGGCACAAGAGGTCGAACAACTCGTCACCAGGCAAATCGAGCAGACGATGGCGCAGAACTCCTTTCTGAAGCCACCCTCGGCTTCTGACTTTGGCATTCGTTCGTTCAGTTTTCCTTCGCTCTCGATGGTCTACGTCCAGCTCGACGACCGAGTGACCGATCCAAAGAAGCAGTTCACCGACATGAATCTGAAGTTGAATGCGCTGAATCCCTCGCTGCCGCAGGGTGCAGGGCCTATTCAGTTCAACAGTGATTTTGGTGATACCGCAGCGTTGATGCTCACCGTGGCCAGCCCGCCAGCGAATGAGGTCGAGGTCGCTTTGCGGGCGAGGGCGATTCGTAGTGCTATCGAGAAGGCGCGTGCCGAGGGGCCTCGAAAGTCCCAACAACCGCGAGTGGCCATTGTGAACGCATTCCCTTTGTCCGTGTCAGCTTCCTTGGTACGAGAGTCTTTCGTCTCGCTTATTCAGGCAGCTGTGCAAACCAAGATGATCTCTGATCCTCATTTTTTTGAGGGTAGCGGGTTTATCGGAGTCGATGTGGCCACGTCTTTGTCTGATGAAGAGCTCCGCAAAGGGGGAGATCGATTGGCATCGGAGAAGTTGCATCGCTCCGAGATTCACCCCGATGCGTGGCCTACAGCGTTCATACGTAATCCCGAGGACTCAGAGGCGAGACTGGCTGCGGTAGCGGGAGATAGATACTCCTATCGTGAACTCGATGATTACACCGACCTGATCAGCAGGACCATTCAGGGAGCTCCTGAAGTAGCGAAGATCGATCGCAAGGGAGTGCTGCCGGAACAAATCTATCTCGACTACTCTCAGGAACGACTGGCCCAGTATGGAATGACTCCTTCCAAACTGAAAGACATACTTGGCGCACGTAACACGACGCTACCCGGAGGACAGCTTGAGGTCGGTCCTTCGAGTATTCAGATCGACCCTTCGGGGAAGTTTACCGATCCGCGGCAGATCGGAGATGTGATCGTCGGTGCTTCTTCCACCGCTGCACAAAGTCCAGTCTATCTTCGCGATCTCGTGGACATCTCTCGTGCCTATCAAAGTCCTGTACGGTACCTGAACTATCTCACCTGGGCAGACAAGCAAGGACGCTGGCACCGCAGCCGCGCTGTAACGATCGCAGTCCAGGTTAAAGATGGTGCGCAGATCGACGCCTTCGGGCGAAGTGTCGATGAGAAGCTTGCCGCAGTTAAGCAATATCTGCCAGATGACCTGGTCTTCGCACGCACCTCCGATCAACCACTGCAGGTAAAAGAAAACATCAGCTTGTTTATGGATTCACTCTATGAGGCCATCGTTCTTGTAGTTCTGGTGTCGTGGATTGGTTTCTGGGAATGGCGGTCCGCCCTGCTGATGGCCATCTCTATTCCAGTGACACTGGCGATGACCTTCGGCGTGTTATATCTGATCGGCATTGATATCCAGCAAGTTTCAGTGGCCACCTTGATCATCGCTCTCGGGTTGCTAGTCGATGATCCGGTGATTGCAGGGGACTCCATCAAGCGCGCACTTGCCGAAGGCCATCCGAGCATCATTGCCGCATGGCTGGGTCCCACAAAGCTTGCAGCCGCGATTATGTATGCGACCGTCACCAACATCGTGGCCTATCTGCCCTTCCTTATGGTTACCGGAAGCACGGGCGAATTTCTCTTCAGCCTGCCAATCGTCATGACGGTGGCCCTGGTCGCTTCACGCCTGGTTTCGATGACATTCCTTCCCGTGCTCGGGTATTACCTGCTTCGCCCGGAAAAGAAAGCTGAGGAGTCGCTGGAGGAGCAACGTAAGCACGGCTTTTTCGGCCTGTATGCGAGTGCGGCAAAATACTCGATCGAACATCGCTGGAAGTTCTTCTTCGCTTCGCTCTTGTTTCTTGCCGCCGGCGTCCTGATCTTTTCAAAGTTGAGTACGTCTTTCTTTCCCGAGGACGTGCAGTACTGGTCGTACATTGACGTCTGGCTGCCGAACGATGCGAATATTGGAGCTACGAACGAGACTAGTCTCAAGGCGGAACAGATTGTCCGGGAACAGGCCGCTCGTTTTTCGAAGGATTATGAGCGTCAGTTGAAACATGGCGATCTATTGCGCTACATCACGACCTTCGTTGGCGGAGGCGGGCCACGGTTCTGGTTCTCCGCTTCTCCGCAAGGCCAACAGTTGAACTATGCGCAGGTCCTGATCGAGGTCAGCGACAAAGAGATGACGCCGGCGTTTATTAAACAATTACAACCGGTGTTGACGTCGTCTATTCCAGGAGCACGTCTCGATGCGCGCCAGTTGCTCACCAATCCCCTGGACTACCCGATCGAAATTCGCGTATCCAGCACTGCTGATTTAAGTGCTCAGCAAGAGCTGGAAGACATTCGCGGGCTGCGGGCTGTGGCGGCGAAAGTTGAAGATATTTTGCGCTCTGTTCCTATCGCAGAGCGTACTCGCAATGAATGGGGAGAGGCGAGCGCGCAGATTGCACTGACCATCGACCCGGACCGCGCAAACCTTGCCGGAATCACGAATATGGATGTGGCGAACTCTTCGACCGCGGGAATCAGCGGCTCTGCTGTTGGTGTCCTGCAGGAAGGCCAGAAGCAGATCCCAGTCGTCGCCCGCCTGCGAATGGATGAACGGGCCCAGCTCTCGGACGTTCAGGACCTTTACGTTTATGGGTCGCAGGACAGCAATAAGATCAAGCTCGCGCAGATTTCGAATGTTGACCACGACCTGGTGACCGGTCGCATCGTGCGTCTGGAACAATTCCGCACAATCAATGTGCGCAGCTTCCCAGTCTCCGGCCACTTGAGTTCAGAGGTGCTGAAGGCTGCTATGCCGAGGTTACGTGCGTTGGAAGCGACGCTCCCACCCGGCTACAAGATCCAGATTGGCGGCGAATACGATAAGACAAAGAACGGCTTCCGGAACCTTGCCATGGTGATGGTGATCTCCGTTGCAGCAGTCTTTATGGCCCTTGTCTTTCAATTCAAGAACGCGATCAAACCTGTGCTGGTGTTGGCAGCTGCGCCGTACGGGATGATCGGGGCGTTTGCCGCACTGTGGATTATGGGTGAGCCTTTCGGCTTCATGGCGTTTCTGGGCGTGGCCAGCCTGGTAGGCGTCATCGTCAGTCACTCGATTGTTCTCTTCGATTTCATTGAGGAACGGCGGATTGCAGGCGATGATTTTGAGCTGGCGTTGATTGATGCTGGAATTCTCCGCCTTCGCCCGGTGTTGATCACCGTGTTTGCTACCGTACTGGCGCTGGTGCCGTTGGCCGCGCACGGCGGTCCACTTTGGAAACCACTCTGCTATGCCCAGATAGGCGGTCTGCTGGTCGCGACCGTGGTCACGAAACTTCAGGTTCCGGTAATGTACGCAATTTTTGTACTTGATCTCAAAATTCTGAAATGGGATGCAACAGAAAGTAAGCCTGTCACTCAAGCGAACATCGCGTCAGTACCACAAGCTGAGGGCCGATGAGGACTCCAGGCACCATCTCCCAAGACAGTTAGGTGTCAATTTTGGTCGGTGCAGCAAACCGCTAAACCGACATGGTTTCTTCCTCTTGGGCTTGCACCTTCGCAAAGGCGCCCGATTTACCGGCGTTTAGAAGCTGCGTTCCGTCGATGCGGCCGAAAAGCTCAATCAACTTTCCGACGAGGCCAGTCCATCCGGTCTGGTGGCTGGCTCCCAAACCCGCTCCGTTGTCGCCGTGGAAGTACTCGAAGAACAGAATGTAATCCTTCCAATGAGGATCGGTCTGGAACTTCTCCGTTCCTCCATAGACCGGTCGTCGGCCGGATTTATCCTTCAAGAAGATCCGGGTCAGCCGGTTGGCAATCTCCCTTGCGACCTCGAACAGGTTCATCATCTTACCGGAGCCCGTCGGGCACTCAATTTTGAAATTGTCGCCATAATAGAGGTAGTACGACAGCAAGGCACGAATGAGGATCGCATTGACCGGCATCCATATCGGACCGCGCCAGTTCGAGTTGCCTCCGAACATGCCTGTGTCTGACTCTGCCGGAAGATAATTCACTCGATATTGCTGGCCTTGCACGTCGACGATAAAGGGATGTTCGTCGTGATATCGGGACAGTGCTCGTATCCCATGAGGGCTGAGGAACTCGTTCTCATCGAGCATGCGCGTCAGAATCCGACGTAACCTCTTCTCATTCACCAGCGCAGCTATGCCGCGTTCATTGTATCCGAAATGGCCGGGCCCGGAGGCATGAATGCCCTCGGCCAGTTCGGGCATGCGTTGCAAGCGTTCGCGCAGAGTCTTCAATACTCGCGGCATGCGTTCGCGCTGCCACGGTTCGATTACCGTGGTGGCACATAGTGGGAGCAGCCCCACCATGGAGCGGACCTTGAGCCGCCTGGCACTACCGTCGGGGAGGCGGAGGACGTCGTAGTAGAACCCATCCTCCTCGTCCCACATGCCCTCCGGCCCAGTCTGGTTCATGGCGCGGGCGATCCACATGAAATGGTCAGCAAACTTGATGGCCATGTCCTCGTACATAGGATCCTGGGCCGCCAGCTCCACGGCGATCTCCAACATGTTCTGGGCGAACATTGAAACCCAAGCGGTGCCGTCAGCCTGCTCAAGGTGGCCGCCGGTAGGCAGTGGCGAGCTGCGGTCGAAGACGCCGATGTTATCCAGCCCAAGGAAACCGCCCTCAAAGAGGTTGTTGCCGTAACGATCTTTACGGTTCACCCACCAGCTGAAGTTCAGCGTCAGCTTGGCGAAGGAGCGCTTGAGAAACTCTATGTCGCCTTTGCCCCTGAAGAGCTTGCTCCGTCCGGTAAAGGAAGATCGTCGCCCAGGCGTGTACCGGAGGGTTGACATCGCTGAAGTTCCATTCGTAGGCGGGGATCTGACCGGTCGGATGGAGAAAGAACTCCTGCAGCATCAAGTCGAGCTGTTCTTTGGCGAAGTCCGTGTCGACCACGGAGAGAGCAATGGTGTGGAAAGCCAGGTCCCAGGCGGCATACCAGGGATATTCCCACTTGTCGGGCATCGAGATGATGTGTTGATTCACCATGTGGAACCAATCGCTGTTCCGCCCGAGGCGCCGGCGCGGCTGCATCGGGTCCTCATCGTGCTCTCTAAGCCATAAGTCCACGTCGAAGAAGAAATACTGTTTGCTCCATAGCATTCCGGCCATGGCCTGACGCATGACGAGAGCTTCATCTGCGCTGACACGGGTTGGAGTTACGCATTTGTAGAACTCATCTGCCTCGCGCTGACGGGCCTGCACGATGCCAGCAAAGCTCTTGAACGCGTCGCCCATGGCCGCAGGGGCCAGATCGCTTAGCCGCAAACGTATCGTTGCGGTCTTTCCCGCGCCCACATTCAACTGATAGTGTGCGGAAGATTTAGTTCCCGTCTTCTCGGGGTTGACGGCATTGCGATTTCCCTTGACTACATAGTTATTGATTCCGTCTTTGACATAAGGTGACGCATTGGGCGTGCCGAAGAGTCGCTCATTGTTGGTCTCGTTCTCCGTGAACAGCAGCGGGACATCTCCCTCACAGTACAGATACCGCTCACCAAGATCAGTTTGTGAAGCTGCAACTGCCTGAGCGCCCTTCTGACCTGAGACCTGCTTCAGAGACGGCTTGGGTGTGCCCGGCCACCACGTCCAGGTGTTGCGAAACCACAGTGTCGGCAGAACATGCAGAGTGGCCGCCTCAGGCCCACGATTACTTATGCTGATCTGGATGAGGAGGTCCTCCGGCGACTGCTTGGCATATTCCACGAAGACATCAAAGTAGCGGTCTTCATCAAACACACCCGTGTCGAGCAGTTCATATTCCATATCGCTACGGTTGCGCCGCCTATTTGTCTCGATCAGATTGTTATACGGATATTCCGCCTGCGGATACTTGTACAGATATTTCATGTACGAATGCGTGGGCGTGCTGTCGAGATAGAAGTAGTACTCTTTTACGTCTTCGCCGTGGTTGGCCTCGCTGTTCGTGAGGCCGAACATACGTTCCTTGAGGATAGGGTCCTTTCCGTTCCACAGCGCGACCGCAAAACATAGCAGCTGCTTGTCATCGCTGACACCAGCAAGACCATCCTCACCCCAGTGGTATGCCCGCGACCGGGCCTGGTCGTGTGTGAAGTAGTCCCAGGCATTTCCATCCTGGCTGTAGTCCTCGCGAACCGTACCCCACTGCCGCTCGCTGAGGTAAGGTCCCCACATCTTCCACGGCGCCTTGGCGTTACGCGCCTCTTCTAGTCTGGCTGATTCCGAATCTGGGAGCATTTGCGCCTCGTTTCGTTTGGCCGACGCGCCCCACCACTTATGGCGGCCCGCGACTGAATATTATCCTTGTTCACGGATAGCCCGTCACCAAAATCCTTGGACCTTTGTTCCCTCTTGGGGTTTGCCCACCCAGGGGGACTGCCATGCATCTTAGACATTCCGATAGACGCCGCCGAACCGAATATCGGTGCCATTACTGTAGCTGAATTTTGAGATTGGCGCTTGGCAATGGGGATCGCAACGATGCCGCATGGACGGGAGTTATTCTAGCTGAGTGGTTTTTGTGTGCCGCCCGCATTTGTCTTCCCACCGAACGAGAAACTGCTTGATGGGCTTTCCTTTTCGTGTATGAAATGACATGCATGGTCGTCTTTTTCGTTCGCTGATTGAAGTCGGCTAGAGTAGATGAAAGCATTCGCTGCTGGAAAAGGTCCTCCGTCAACTTATGAGCAGATACACGCGTCGCCGGTTTCTCGGAACAACAAGCGCCATTCTCGGAGATCTTTCACTACCTACGCGGCTAGCCAAGGCCTTGAACGAACCAGCAGTATCCAGGGATCTCACTCTCTGGTACGAGAAACCCGCAACCAAATGGATCGACGCGTTACCCATCGGCAATGGCCGCCTCGGCGCGATGGTCTTCGGAGGTGGTGAAGACGGAGCGTTCAACAAAGAACTCCTCCAGTTCAACGAAGACACCCTGTGGTCTGGTCAGCCGCGCGACGGCAACAACCGCGGCGCAAAGAATCATCTCGCCGCCATACGCGCCGCGGTACTCGAACGGCAGGACTACCATCTCGCCGACCAACTCTGCCGAAAGATGCAGGGACTATTCGCCGAATCCTATCAACCGCTCGGCAACCTCAGGCTGGACCTCACCCACTCCGGCCCCACCAAAAACTTTCGCCGCCAGCTCGATCTCGACACCGCCTGCGTCACTACCTCCTACGAGGCCGACGGTGTCCAGTTCAAACGCGAGGTCTTCGTCTCCGCCCCCGATCAGGTGCTCGTACTACGAGTCACCGGAAGCAAACTCCATCAGGTCAGCGGCGTTCTCACCCTGGACAGTCCGCTCCAGAAAACCGTGACGGCCCTGACAGACAACCGCCTCTTGCTCACCGGAAAAGCCGCGGCCCACATCGCAGGCGCGGGTCACCCGAACAGCGAACAACCCGTCACCCTCTCGGACGAGCTAGGCTTCGGTATGTATTTCGCTGCCATCGTCGAGGTTCACGTAGAAGGCGGCACCGCAACAGCCAGGGCAAATCCAACCGGAATCACCGTGGCAAATGCAACCTCATTCACCGTCCTCGTGACCGCCGCAACTGGTTATCGCGGTTTTCAGCTCAAACCGGACATGTCCCTAGAAGAGATCACGGTCAACGCGAAGCGCCAGGTTGAAGCGGCATCGACAAAGCCATTCGCAACTCTGTATGCGCGCCATCTGGAAGACCACCAGCACTTATTCCGGCGCGTATCCCTCAACCTCGGCTCACCCAACACCACAAGACCCACAGACATACGCCTCAAGGAGTTCGCCGCCTCCCCCGATCCATCGCTTCTCGCACTCTACTTTCAATACGGCCGCTACCTTCTCATCAGCAGTTCACGTCCCGGCTCGCAACCCGCAAATCTGCAAGGTATATGGAACTACGAGATCACCCCTCCCTGGAGCTCCAACTGGACCGCCAACATTAACATCCAGATGAACTACTGGCACGCCGAGACCACGAACCTCGGCGAGTGCACTGGCCCGCTCTTCGATCTCATCGACGGCCTCAGTAAAACGGGCGCCGTCACCGCTGAAGAGACCTACGGCCTCCCCGGATGGTGCTCGCACCACAACATCGATATCTGGCGCGCATCGAATCCCGTGGGCGAAGGAGTCGGTTCACCCACCTGGGCCAACTGGGGTATGAGCGGTCCCTGGCTCTGCGCTCATCTTTACGAACACTATCTGTTCACCCGCAACCGCGAGTTCCTCCGCACGCGCGCCTATCCCCTTATGAAAGGCGCAGCCGAGTTCTGCCTCGCATGGTTGATCGAAGACGGCAAAGGACACCTCACAACCTGCCCATCCGAGTCGACCGAAAACAACTTCATCGCCCCCGACGGCAAGCCCGCTATGACCAGCGCCGGGTGCACCATGGACATGGCGCTCACCCGCGAGCTCTTTGCTAACTGTAGCGCCGCCTCAAAGGAACTGGGCATCGATGCCGATTTTGCAGCAAAGCTCGACGCGGCCGCCGCTCGTCTAATTCCTTATCAGATCGGCAGGTACGGCCAGCTCCAGGAGTGGTCTGTTGACTTTGAAGAAGCCACACCGGGCCAGCGTCACATGTCGCACTTGTATCCGCTCTACCCGGGCAATCAGATCAGTCCGCGCCGCACTCCTGAACTCGCCCGGGCCGCACGCATCTCCCTCGAACGCCGTCTGGCGAATGGCGGCGCCTACACCGGATGGAGCCGCGCGTGGGCCATCGCCTTCTGGACCCGTCTCCTCGACGGCGACAAAGCGTGGGAGTCGCTCTCCATGCTGATGCAACACAGCACGAACATCAACCTCTTCGACACCCACCCGTCGGGCAAAACCTCCATCTTTCAGATCGACGGCAACTTCGGCACGACCGCGGCCATCGCCGAGCTACTGCTGCAGAGCCACGAAGGAACCATCGATCTTCTGCCCGCGCTCCCCACAGCGTGGCCCGAGGGCTCTGTAAAAGGTCTGCGTGCAAGAGGCGGTCTCGAGATCGACCTCCGCTGGTCCGGCGGCAAGCTCGCAGATTGCACCATTCGCCCCGATGTAACCGGCTCCCACAACCTGCGTCCGCCGCAAGGACAAACCATCGCCACGATTAGGAACGGCGCAAAGTCTGTATCTTTTACCAATCGGCATGATGGAAGCTATCGCACCCAACTCGAAGCCGGTGGCACGTACCGCCTCAGTTTCTCCTCACAAACGATATAAACGACTTACGCGCGGGAAATAGAACAAGCGTGCCTCCCCGCGGGGAAGGCAGACTTGTTCGAGCGGAGGTTTTACTTCTTAGGCCAGTACTCATCCCGAAGCCGCGTCTGCCGCGTCTCCATCGGGATCGCAACCCCGTTGATGTACACATGCTTCACGCTGGTACGAACATCCAGCGGATCGCCGTCCGCGATCACAACATTTGCAATCTTGCCCACGTCGAGCGAGCCAAGCTTATCGCCTAACCCGAACGCCTCCGCCGGATTCAGCGTGATCGACTTCATCGCCTCGTCGTACGGCAGTCCATAAGCCACCGCAAAGCCGGCCGAATACGGCAGGTTCCGCGAGTTGCTGACGTTGTACGAAGCGAGGATGACCTTCACTCCGCGCTTTGCAAGTTCGCCTGGCACGCTGTACACCGCGTCATATCGCTCGTTCGCCTCAGGCAGATCAAAGATCGGACCAACGATCACCGGCACATGGTACGACGCGATCTTGTCCAGCACATCGTGTGCCCGCGTCGCATGGCTCAGGATCACCTTCAGGTGAAACTCCTGCGCAAACTCCATCGCCGTCTCAACATCGTGCCCATCATAGACACCAAGCACCACCGGCTTCTCGCCCTTGAGGTAAGGAATCAGCGCCTCGTTCCGCAGATTGAAGCTCGCACCTCCCGCACCACGACCGCCAGCAGCAGATGCAGCAGGAGCAGCCTCCTCGCCGCCCGCCGGCTTCTTCGCCGCCTCTGCCCGCTTCGCCATATACTCCTGGGCATCCAGCAAAGCCTGCCGCATCTGACTGATCTCACCCATCCGTGTCGATGGATACCGTCCACCCGCAGGTCCAGCCGCCTCCCCACGTGCGCCCCGCTTGGGTGCCTCCCCAAAATTCATCGCCAGCGCAACATCCCTGACCATCAGCATCGAGTCTCGATCTCGACCCGCGAGTTGAATAAAACTGTCTTGTCCCGGAATCGTGTCCGTACTCGCCGGCGCTACAACCGCATTGGTAATCCCGTTGTACCGCGTGATCGGAATATGCTCGCTCTCCGCATGAAACGCGTCATAGACATGCATCTGCGGAAAGATCTCTTCGCTCGGCTCAACCGTATCGTTCGTCGACCGGTCCGAAGCGATCTCTGAAAGTCCCAGCCGAGTCTCCGAGTCGATCAGCCCCGGATAAACCGTCATCCCCTTCGCATCGACGATCGTCGCTCCCTTCGGCACCTTCACCGACGCCGCAGTTCCAACCGCGGTAATCTTCCCACCCTCCATCAACACCACACCGTTCTCAATCACCCCATGCGAGACCGTCAGCACCTTCCCACCAGTAATAGCCGTGGTCCCCTGCGCCGGAGTAACATCCACCATCGGCGCCTGCGCCAACAAGGTGGCAGGGGTCGCAACACTAAAAAATAAAACCGCAAGCGCCGGATTCCGAATCACAGCAAATCTATCCACGAACAGACCCTTCAACATTAGTTCTCCCCTTGTTCGTCGTCATCTTCGCCCGCGCCAAATCCGCTTCCGTGCATCACGCCCGAAAAGTGAGGCGTTCCAAATCCAGGCAAGCTGCTGTCGAAGAACAGATCGCCATCGATATAAACCTTCTCCGCGCGCGCATACGTCGAAAGCGGATCCACATTCCAGATCACGACGTCGCCATCCTTGCCCACATCGAGCGAGCCGGTCTTGTCGTCGATCCCCATGATCCACGCCGGATTCAGCGTCACCATCGTGATCGCCTCATCCTCCGTCGCTCCGCCGTAGTGAATCATCTTCCCTGCCTCCTGAGGCAGCCGCCGAATATGGTCGTTCGAGTCACTCTTCAGAGCAACGCGAACACCTTCCCGCATCGACATTACCGCGTTCCACGGAATGCCGTCCCACATCTCGTACTTTCCGCCATACCAGTCCGTGAACGTCGCAATACCTGTTCCATCCGCTGCGATCTTGCCGCCAACCTTGTACATCTCCAGCGCATGATGAAACGCGCGGATCTTGTATCCATACTCCTTCGCCATCGCCTCTTCGGTCAGGAACTCATCGGCGCGATAGCAATGGATCTGTACCAACAACTTGCCCCGCAGCACGTCCGCCAGCGCCTCCAGCTTCAAGTCACGATGCGGCGCCTTTGCATCCTTGTCACCCTTCGCCACCTTCTCGTTGTAGGTGTCCCACTCGCGGCGATAGACCTTCGCGTCTTCAAACGACTGTCGCATCACCTCGAAGTTACCCATGCGGGTCGACGGCAACTGGTTCCGCGTGCCAAAGACGCGCTTCGGGTTTTCGCCACTCGCGAACTTGATCGAGCGCGGCGCATTGGGGAACAGCATCTCCTCCTTCGACAGCCCGAACTTGTTCTTGATCACCACCGCCTGTCCGCCAATCATGTTGGCCGACCCATGCAGCAGCAGCTCCGAGGTCACACCGCCGGCCAGCGCCTGATAGAGCGCCTTATCGCGGTTGTCGAAGGCATCGATCATCATCATGCTCGGAGTAATCGGGCTCGTCGCCTCGTTCACGTCGTCGCCCAGCGCCGAGTGCGAGTGTGGATCGATGATGCCCGGCGTCACATATTTGCCCGTCGCATCCACCACGGTCGCCCCTGTTGGCGCACTGACAGTCGCACCGACCCCGGCAATCTTGCCGTTGTGCAACCACACGCTGCCGTGCTGAATCGTGCCGTGCGACGCCGTCATTACGGTCGCGTTCTTGATGACTAGGTCGTTAGGCGCCATAGAATTTTGCGAGCTCGCAGCCACCGCGGACAGCACGAAAACACCCGCGATCGTAGACGCGAGCGCAAATCGAGGTATAGAAGGACTCATCAGACGACTATCTCCTGAAGAAAGTGGCTTAAAAGGAATGCGACGATAGTAGCATGCAGCTACAGAGGAACGAAGGATCAGAACCAACATCCAAGTGCGTGTCATTCTTGCCGTCCACAGCAGTTTTTTGATTGATAGACGTAGGACGCGTCTCTGTCGAAGATAGTCTCAAATTGAAGTCAGTGATTGCGTAAGCACCCGCCGCGACGAATGAACACGCCAACAGAAGATCGAACGCAGCCCAAGCGCCCACCCTTCTTCGGATGGTGGCACGCAGCCCCACGTTCGGCGAAGAAAGCCCTGATAGCGGCCTCCTTCGGCTGGATGCTCGACTCCTTCGACGTAATGCTGTACTCGCTTGTCCTCGCTTCACTGATGGCCGACCTCCACCTCAGCAAAGGCAACGCAGGAATCCTCGGCTCAATCACCCTTCTCGCCGCGGCCGCCGGAGGACTTGCCTTCGGCGTCATCTCCGACCGCTTCGGCCGCACCCGCGCTCTCATGGCAAGCGTCCTCATCTACGCCATCTTCACTGCAGCTTGTGGACTCGCGCAAAACTTCGTGCAACTCGCCGTCTTTCGCATCCTTCTCGGTCTTGGCATGGGTGGCGAGTGGGCCAGCGGCGCATCGCTGGTCTCAGAGACCTGGCCCGCCGAGCATCGCGGCAAAGCCCTCGGCCTCATGCAGAGCTCCTGGGCAATCGGCTACGCTCTGGCCGCACTCGTGGCCGCCGTCGTCATGCCCATCGGAGGATGGCGCGCAGTCTTCTTCGTAGGCATCCTTCCAGCTTTCCTCACTCTATGGATCCAACGCAGTGTCGAAGAGCCGGAGGTCTGGAAGAAAGCGCGCAACACCACTGCTTCAACCTTCAGCGGGTTCGCGGAACTATTTCGCGGAAAGCTCCTACCTCTCACCGTCGTCCTCACGCTGATGAACGCATGCTGCCTCTTCGCGTGGTGGGGATTCAATCTTTGGGTACCGGCATACCTGTCGCTTCCCGTCACACAAGGCGGCGTCGGTCTCACCTCAACCGCCATGTCGATAGTTGTGATCGTGATGCAGGCAGGAATGTGGTTCGGCTATGTCACCTTCGGATTCGTCAGCGACGCGATCGGTCGCAAGCGAACCTACATTACCTACCTTCTGGTCGCGGCGACCCTGCTGTTTCTCTACGGAACGACGCGCACCCCGCTCGTATTGCTTCTTCTCGGACCGTTCGTAGCCTTCTTTGGCACCGGCTATTACACAGGCTTCGCCGCAGTGACAGCAGAGATCTACGACACCCGAGTCCGCTCCACTGCACAGGGCTTCACCTACAACGCCGGTCGTGTCGCCAGCGCCGCCGCACCATTTACAGTCGGCTCCCTCGCGCAAAAACACGGCTTCGGAGCCGCCTTTGCTGTTGGCGCGATCTCATTCTTACTCGCCGCTTTCTTCTGGATCTGGATTCCCGAGACAAAAGGCCGACGCCTATCGGACGACATCTGATCTCCGCGAACTACAGAGGAATATTCCCGTGCTTCTTCGCTGGATTCTTCTCCCGCTTCGTCGCCAGCATATCCAGCGCCGAGTTCAGTCTCCGACGCGTCTCGCTTGGCCGGATGACCGCATCGATATACCCGCGCTCGGCCGCAACATAAGGATTTGCGAACCGCTCGCGAAACTCCTCCACCTTTTCTTTGCGCGCCTCCTCAAGCACGGCCAGCTTCTCTTCCTCGGTAAACGCCTTGCCCTGCGGCCACATCGCCTCCGCGCGCCGCACAGTCGTATCCAGCTCGCGCTTGTAGACGATGTTCACCGCACCCTCCGGCCCCATCACCGCGATCTCCGCCGTTGGCCACGCGAGGTTCAGGTCCGTGCGAAGATGCTTGGAACTCATCACGCAATATGCCCCGCCATACGCCTTCCGAGTGATCACGGTAAGCTTCGGCACAGTGGCCTCCGCAAACGCATAGAGCAACTTCGCGCCGTGCCGAATGATCCCCCCATGCTCCTGTTGAATGCCCGGCATAAACCCCGGCACGTCTTCAAACGTAATCAGCGGAATATTGAAGGCATCGCAGAACCGCACGAACCGCGCGCCCTTCACGCTGGCATTAATGTCCAGCACCCCGGCAAGAAACGCAGGCTGGTTCGCCACAATCCCCACCGTTCGACCCGCCATCCGGGCAAAGCCGACCACAATGTTCCGCGCAAAATGTTCCTGCACCTGAAAGAAATAACCATCGTCCACCACACGCGCGATCACATCGACGACCATGTCATACGGCTGGTTGCTCTCCGTCGGAATAATCGTGTCCAACGCCACATCGGCGCGGGCCGGATCGTCCTGCGTTGCTTTTCGCGGTGGATCATCAAGATTGTTCGACGGCAGAAAACTCAGCAGCTCACGCACCGTAGCCAGGCACTCCTGGTCGTCATGCGCCATAAAGTGCGCCACGCCGGAGATCTCATTGTGCGTCACCGCCCCACCTAGCGCGTCCTTCGTCACATCCTCATGCGTCACTGTCTTGATGACGTCCGGCCCCGTAACAAACATGTAGCTCGTCTTCTCCGTCATCAACGTAAAGTCCGTGATCGCCGGCGAATACACCGCCCCGCCCGCACACGGTCCCAGGATCGCCGAAATCTGCGGCACCACGCCGCTCGCCAGCGTATTGCGCAAAAAGATATCCGTATAGCCAGCAAGCGAGACCACGCCCTCCTGAATCCTCGCTCCACCCGAATCGTTCAATCCGACGATAGGCGCGCCCACCCGCATCGCCATGTCCATGATCTTCACGATCTTCGCCGCGTTAGCCTCCGACAGCGATCCGCCAAAGACAGTAAAGTCCTGTGCAAACACAAACACCACGCGCCCGTGCACCCGCCCATACCCGGTGATGAACCCATCTCCCGGAACCCGCTGCTCCGCCATGCCAAAGTCCGTCGCGCGATGGGTAACAAACTTGTCCGTCTCCTCAAATGTTCCTTCATCCAGAAGAAACTCGACACGCTCCCGCGCCGAAAGCTTGCCAGCCTTCCGCTCACGTTCGCGCCGCTCCGCCCCACCGCCCTCTTCGGCGATGGCATGCCGCGCTGCCAACTCGGCAAGGTTGCGCTCGTGGCTATCGGACTTCGGTGCAGTATCGGTTTCCGGAACGGGACGCTCGGCTATGGCCATAGAACGAGATTCTAGCAGCGCATCACATCACTAGTCCGCTGAACGCCGGGAAACACCCCGAGCGGCGAAGGCGATACAATCGACATCCAACATCGGTAGGAGCGTGCCGAAATGTTCAAGTCGAACAACTGTGTCGCCATCCATCTCATAGACATCACCGCCGCCGAGAACTTCTACACCAACGTGATGAAGTTCAAGCTCTTGACCAGGTCGGAAGGATTCCTCGAGTACGACACCGGGCACTTTCTTCTCTATGTAAACCGTGACCTGAACACGCAACCGCCGATTCCGAGCTTCACCGTCAAAAACATTGCAGTTGCAAAGCAGTCGCTCCTGGACTAACGGCTGCATCGTCCTCCGCGAAGACGGAAATTCGCTCTACTTTCGCGACCCGTTCGGCATCACCTATGACGTGATTGAAGGCAAATAAAAAGCGAATATAATTGCTCCACGCTCCGTGTCCACCCCCGCCCATCCCGACCGCTTCAGCTTCCTCCACATCGACCTCAACAGCTTCTTCGCGTCCGTCGAGCAGCAGCTTCACCCGGAGTACCGTGGAAAACCTCTCGCCGTCGTCCCCACCGTAGCCGACACCACCGTCTGTATCGCTGCCAGCTACGAAGCCAAGGCCTTCGGCGTCAAAACCGGCACCCAGGTCGGCGAAGCCAAAAAGCTCTGTCCCGGCATCATCCTCATCGAGGGCAGCCACACCGAATACGCGAAATACTCCCACGCCATCACCGAAGCCGTCGACCTCGCCTGCCCCGTCTCCCACAACCCTTCCATCGACGAGATGGTCTGCCAGCTCATGGGCCGCGAACAAGAGCCGCCACGCGCCCGCAAGATCGCCCTCGAGATCAAGCAATCCATCTACAAGAATGTCGGTGTCGCTCTGCGCTGTTCCATCGGCATGGCGCCCAACCGCTACCTCGCCAAGATCGCCAGCGACATGCAAAAGCCCGACGGTCTCATCGGACTTCTGCCCTCCCAACTGCCCCGCGCCATCGCCCATCTGGAGCTCCGCGACCTGCCCGGCGTGGGCGCCCGAACCGAAGTGCGTCTGAACTCCAAGGGCATCACCACCATGGAGCAACTTCTCGCACTCGACCGCAACGGTATGCGCTCCCTCTTCGACTCCGTCTGGGGCGATCGCATGTACCACTGGCTGCGCGGCGCCCAGACCGAAGACGCCACCGGCAACAACGTCTTACAGGCTGAAGTGCAGAAATCCCTCGGCCACTCCCACGTCCTCGCACCCGAGCACCGCTCCCCCGAAGGCTCCTGGGCCGTCGCTCACAAGCTCCTCCACAAGGCCGCCATGCGCCTCCGCATGGAGCACTTCTACACCGGCTCCCTCGCCGTCACCATCCGGTACCAGCTCACCCGCGAACAAGCCGAAGCCCAGGCCACTCGCGGCAAAGTCAAACGCCATTACTCCGGAATCAAGAACTCCGGTTGGGGCATGGAAGCGCGCTTCCGCGACTGCCAGGACACCCTCACCCTCCTCGAAGTCCTGCGCTCTCTCTGGTCCCAGCGCCCGCAAGGCCCCGAATTCCAAAAGCCATTCTTCGTCGGCATCACCATGCGCAACCTGATCCCCGAAGACGAGCATCAGGCCGAGCTCTTCGCCGACCCCAACAACCGCGCCGATCTCTCCGCCACCATGGACAAGCTCAACCTCAAGTACGGCCACACCACGCTGCACTTCGCCGGCATGCTCCCCGCCCGCGAATCCGCCCCCACCCGCATCGCCTTCACCCAAATCCCCGTCCAATACGGCGTCGACTACATGTAAATTTTTAACTGTGTTTCATTCTCAAAGGAAATTTGGAGATCATGCCCACCGTAAAGCTCTGGACTGACGCCGAAGTCTCCGCCAACCCACGCATCCAGGCCGTCTTCGACGACATCCGCGCCACTCGAAAATCCGACTTCGTCAACAACTTCTGGCGAGCCCTCGCCAACCAGCCCGAACTCCTCGAACGAACCTGGGCCAGCATCAAGCAGGTCATGATCGCGCCCGGCGCACTCGACCCGCTAACCAAAGAACTCATCTACATCGCTGTCTCCGTCACCAACAACTGCAGCTACTGCATCCACTCCCACACCGCAGCGGCACGCGCCAAAGGCATGACCGAGCAGCAGCACGCCGAACTCCTCGCCGTCATCGGCATGGCCTCCGAAACCAACGCTCTCGCAACGGCCCTGCAAATCCCCGTCGATCCCGAATTCACCGTCGAATAGCAGTCAATGACCCAACCCTACATCGGCCGCCTCGCCCCAAGCCCTACCGGCCTCCTCCATCTAGGCCACGCCGCCACCTTCTGGCAAGCCTTCACCCGCGCTCGCGAGCACAACGGCACACTCCTCCTCCGCATCGAAGACCTCGACACGCAACGCTCAAAGCCAGACTTCATCGAAGCCATCTTCGAAGACCTCACATGGCTCGGCATCACATGGCAGCCACCCGTCCTCCACCAATCCCAACGCCTCTCGCTCTACCGCGAAGCCCTCGACCAACTCCTCATCACCGGACACATCTACCCGTGCCATTGCAGCCGCAAAGACCTGGCCGGCATGATGCACGCACCACACGAAGACACCGACGACGAACCCGTCTACCCCGGCATCTGCCGCCCCGCCCTGGACGTGCAGCAACGCGAAGCGCCCTTCCAGCCCAACATCAACTACCGCTTCCGCGTCCCCGACGGCGAAACAATCTGCTTCGAAGACAAAAACCTCGGCCCACAATCTTTCACCGCAGGCAAAGACTTCGGCGACTTTCTCGTCTGGCGGCAAAGACGGACTCCCCAGCTACCAGCTCAGCCTGTGTGGTCGACGACGCGGCCACACAAATCACCGAAGTAGTCCGCGGCCGCGACCTTCTCAAATCCACCGCCCGCCAGATCCTCCTCCAGCAAGCCCTCAACCTCCCCACGCCCGCCTACTTCCACACCCAGCTCCTCACCGACGAGCATGGCATCCGTCTCGCCAAGCGCCACGACGCCCTAGCCATCCGCACCCTCCGGCAACAAGGCCTCACGCCCGCAGAAGATCCTCCAAATGGCCACCCGCCATATGACAACTGTCACCTCCGATTCCTGACGCCCAACACTACTCCCGCCGCACAAATGCGCCCATGATCTCTCCTGTAAGCAGAAAAAGGAGACAGATCATGCCGCTAAGCGCAATCGCCTTCGAAACGGAACAAGTCGCACCCAAGGCACCCGCTCCAGTGCCACAGCAACCCATCGCCACACTCACCAACATCACCAAGCGCTACGGCACCACCGTCGCCCTCGACGGCCTCGAGTCTTTCCCTACGGCCCGGCGAAGTCGTCGCCCTCCTCGGCCCCAACGGCGCAGGCAAATCCACCGCCATCAAACTCCTTCTCGGCCTCATCGCCCCCACCTCCGGAACCTCACGCGTCTTCGGCAGCGACCCGCGCGAAACCACTACCCGCACCCGCGTCGGCGCCATGCTGCAGGTTGCCCGCGTCACGGAAACCCTGCGCGTCCGCGAGCACCTCGACCTCTTCCGCAGCTACTACCCCAATCCTCTCCCGGTCTCCGACATCCTGCGCATCGCCCAGCTCCAGGGCATCGAAGACCGCCTCTTCGGCCAGCTCAGCGGCGGCCAGAAGCAGCGCGTCCTCTTCGCCCTCGCCATCTGCGGCAACCCCGACCTCATCTTCCTCGACGAGCCCACCGTCGGCATGGACATCGAAGCCCGCCGCGCTCTCTGGCAACAGATCCGTTCATTATCCGCTCAGGGAAAGACCGTCCTCCTCACCACGCACTACCTCGAAGAGGCCGACGCCCTCGCCCATCGCATCATCGTCATCAACAAGGGCCGCGTCATCAGCGAAGGCACACCCACCGAAATCAAGCGCAACAGCGGCGGCCGCACCATCCGCTGCTACACGAACCTCTCCAAAGAGTTCCTGCTCACACTTCCAAGCGTAACCAGTGTCGAGTTCAACGCAGGGCGCGGTCGTCGTAGCGGCCACCGACGCGGAAACAGTCCTCCGCGAGATGCTGCTGCGCGACGAAACGCTCAGCGGCCTCGAAGTCGCCAGCCCCGCACTCGAAGACGCCTTCCTCGCGCTCACAAAAAACTAAGATCCACCAACACTCGCGATAAGCGACCCAGTCGAATCAGGAGAAAACCATGGCAACCTCAGCGATCGCCCATCCCCTACCCACTGCACCCGGCGGCACCGTCCACACTCTTCGCATCTTCCGCAAGGAAACCAAATACGAATTCCTCAAACTGATGCGCACCAAATCCTTCTCGCTCTCCACCATCGGCTTTCCCGTCATGTTCTACGTGCTCTTCGGCATCGCCAACCGTAACGCCTACGCTGGCAACATCCACGTCGCGAAGTACATGCTCGGCGGTTACGCCTGCTTCGGCCTCATCGGCGCCGCACTCTTCGGCATCGGTGTCGGCCTCGCCTCCGAGCTCGCCGCCGGCTGGCTCGAACTCAAACGCGCAAGCCCGATGCCGGCCCCGGCCTACCTCTTCGCAAAGTGCGCCTCTGCCGTCGCCTTCGGCCTCATCATCGTCAGCATTCTCACCGCAATCGCCGTGTCGTTCGGCGGCGTTTCACTAACACCCATCGAACTGGCCAAGATGCTCGGCATGACCATCGTCGGCTCCGTCAGCTTCGCCAGCATGGGCCTCCTCCTCGCTCTGCTGGTTCCGGCAAACGCCGCTCCCGCCATCGTCAATCTCATCTACCTGCCGATGTCCTTCCTCAGCGGCCTGTGGATGCCGTCTGCGCTTCATGCCGCACTGGCTGCAAGGCATCGCACCCGCCCTGCCCACCTATCACCTCTCTCAACTCATGCTCAGCATCTTCGGCTATCAAGACTCCATGTCCCTCGCCACCCACTGGAACGCCCTCATCGGCTTCACCTTCCTGATGCTTGGCCTCAGCTGGCTGATCTTCCATCGCAAAGAGCAGAACGCCTGACGCGGTACACTCTTGGATAAATCACGAGCGGCGAATCATGAGCGACAAACCCTACAGATCGATGGAGAGCCCGGACATCGGCACCCAGAGCAACACTGGTTACATCTGGCTCGCCTACTCCGTCTTCTTCTTCATCGATCCCATCCTGAGTCACAGCCGTCGTCTGTGGGTCGAGTCCGGCGTCATCTACGCCATCTTTCTCCTCATCTATGTCGGCTACATGAAGGCCCGAACGCTCAGCGCAGCGACGTTGGCTTGCTGTTGCCTTCTACGTTCTCGGCCTGGCGAGCCTTCCATTCAACGGCGGCGGCACCAGCTTCTTCATCTACAGCGCAGCGTTTCTTCCGTTCATCGTTGCTTCAGTCCCGATCCTTGTCACCGTCCTCGTTCGCACAGGCAGCCGGTCTTCTGTTGGAAGGCTTGCTGCTGCATATCAATCACCTCGCTCTCATCATAACGGCCTTTATGATGGCCATCGTAGGAGCGAGCAACTTCTTCATCGCCAGGCAGAAGCGAGCGGACATCAAACTCCGCATGGCCCACGAAGAGATCGAGCAACTCGCCGCAGTCGCCGAACGCGAACGCATCGCCCGCGATCTGCACGACGTTCTCGGCCACACCTTATCGGTCATCGTGCTGAAAGCCGAGCTCGCCGGACGCCTCATCGAACGCGATCCGCAACGAGCCGCCCAGGAGATCGCCGACGTCGAAAGGACCGCACGGACTGCTCTCAGCGAAGTGCGCGAAGCGATCGGCGGCTACCGCTCGCAGGGCCTGCCCGCAGAGATGGAACTCGCTCGCAACACACTGCAGGCCGCAGGTGTGTCTCTCGCCTGTGAATCGCCCTTGCCTCAACTGCACGCCGAAGAAGAGACCGTGCTCTGCCTCGCCCTCCGCGAAGCGGTGACCAACATCGTGCGCCACGCTCAGGCCACGCACTGTCGCATGCGCTTCACCGCATCCAGCGACGGCTACCACTCCCTTCTCATCACGGATAACGGCGCCCACGCGACGCTCCAGGAAGGCAACGGCCTCCGCGGCATGCGCGAGCGCGTCCAGTCGCTCGGCGGCCGTCTTTCGATCACCACCAACCCCGGCGTAACCCTCCTCATCGAGCTCCCGCAAACAAGCTCCGGCCACATGAAGGCGCCGTGTGTGGCCCTATGACCACATCGAACGCATCCATTCGCGTCGTACTCGCCGAAGACCAGACCATGGTGCTCGGCGCGCTCTCCGCTCTGCTCGAACTCGAACCCGACATCTCCGTCGTCGCCTGCGCCGCCAACGGCCGCGACGCGCTCGACGCAGTCAGCACATCTGGCTCCCAACGTCCTCGTCACCGACATCGAGATGCCCATCATGACCGGACTCGAACTGGCCGCCAACCTGCGCACCAGTCACCCCGCCGTGCGCACAATCATCCTCACCACCTTCGCGCGCCCCGGCTATCTGCGCCGCGCACTCGACGCAGGGGCACGAGGCTATCTGCTGAAAGACCGTCCCGCCGCAGAGCTCGCCGACGCAGTACGTCGCGTCCACCGCGGTCTGCGCGTCGTGGATCCCGCGCTTGCCACCGAAGCCTGGAACGCCGAGCTTGATCCTCTCACCGACCGCGAACGCCAGATCCTGCAACGCGCCGGCGACGGCAGAAGCAGCACCGAGATCGCCACCGAGCTGCACCTCTCCGAAGGCACCGTCCGCAACTATCTCTCCGAAGCGATCGCCAAGCTCGGTGCCTCCAATCGCGTCGACGCCGCCCGCATCGCCCGCACCAAAGGCTGGCTCTAAAATTTCGCGTCTCGGGCAACCAATTTTTCAGACACTCGTCAGGCGCATCTCCTGCATCCCACCATGGAGGAGACTTCGATGAATACCACTGCCCTTCGCAACACCTTCCGAGCCATCGCCAAATGTGGCGCACTAGTCATTCTCACCGTCAGGCTGCAACAAGAAAGCCGACAACACGATCAACTTCACCAGCGCGATCAACACCTACTACGACGCACACCCGGCATGCCTCTGGTCCAATCCTGTGAAGTTTCCCGTTCAGGCCGACACCTCGAACGCCAGCCAAACCTCCGGCTACGACGCTCTCGTCGACCAGGGCCTGCTCGTTCGAACAACGGCGGAAAAGAAGCGGCTGATCATCGCCAGCAAACAGGTTAATAACTACGATCTCTCGGACAAGGGGCGCTCGGCATGGACCCCCGACGTCAATCAACCCGGCTTCGGCAACTTCTGCTACGGCCACCGCAAGGTCACCACGATTGACAGCGCAACACCCACCTCCAGCGCCGTCGGTGCAGCTACGCAGATCACCTATCACTACGCGTTGTCCGACGCTCCCGCATGGGCGGCCGCTCCCGAAACGCAGACCGCATACCCTCAGCTCCGCTCCGATCTAGCCAGCCCCCAGGCTGGTCAGGCAACGTTGACCAACACGAGCAGCGGCTGGCAAGTCTCGGCTGCGCGGCCATCTCATTCCCCGAGCGCTGGCGGTCAGATCGTGGAATAGCAGCGACGATCTCCACCATAAAGAACGGGTGGAGTACGGAAAACTCGTACTCCACCCGTAATGCTTGCTCTTAGCTACTGGTTGGCCGACTCGTCGTCATACTCATTATCCACGTCGTCCGGCCCGCCCCTCATCGCAGCCATCACCGACGCATAGGACTTCATCTCATACTCATGCGGCGGAATATTCCCTGCGAGGTTCTTCACAAAGTAGTCCCAACGCCGCCGCGCCATGTACTGCGACGCCTCGCCGTAACCATGCGCGACATTCGGAATGATCAGAAGATCAAAGTCCTTGTTCGCCTTGATCAACGCCTCGACGACAAGCAGCGTGTTGTTCAGCGGCACATTGTTGTCCATCGACCCATGCGCCAGCAGCAGCTTGCCCTTCAGGTTCTTCACGAAGTTCTGATTGGCCTGGCTGTCGTAGTTCGAGGTGCCATCGGCGTTCTTCACCTCAAGCCCAGCCCACTTCTCCGCCCAGTCGTCCTCGTAGTCGCGTTGGTCATGGTTGCCGCTCTCCGCAATCCCGACCTTGAAGAAATCCGGATAGTGGAACATCGCCGCGCCAGTCGCATTGCCGCCGCCGGAGTGGCCATAGATCCCCACCTTGTCGAGATCGATCCACGGATACTTCGCCGCCAGATCCTTCATGCCTGAAACCTGATCCGGAATCGTGTTGTCGCCCAGATTGGCGTAGTACGCCTCATGAAACGCCTTCGACCGCCACGGCGTCCCCATCCCATCGATGCAGACAACAACAAAACCAAGCTCCGCCAGCGACTGCAAATCGCCGTGCGCCGCCGCAAAGCCGCGCCCGCCGCAAGACCCCGTCTGCGGCCCGGGATACACATGGTTCACAATCGGATACTTCTTCGATGCGTCGAAGCTCGTCGGCTTGAACATAAAGCCGTACACATCCGTCTTCCCATCGCGCGCCTTCACCGTGATCGGCGTCGGAGCAACCCAACCCGCAGCCACCAGCTTCGTAATGTCCTGCTTCGCCACATCGACAACAACCTTGCCGCTGCTGTCGCGCACCACCGCCGTCTCCGGCTGTGTCACCGTCGAATACACATCGACAAAGTAGCGTCCATCCGGCGATGGCGTCACCGCATGGTCTGCGTTCTCCGGCGTCAGCAGCTTCATGTCCTTCCCGTCGAACTTGATGCTGTAGTAGTGCTGGAAGTATGGATCGCGGCCCTGCTCCTTCCCAACACCAACGAAATAGATTGTCCGCGTGTTCTCATCCACATGCAAAACCTGCGTGACGTTTCCATCGCCATGCGTGATCTGGTTCTTCAGCTTGCCTGTAGTCAGGTCATAGAGATACATCTGACCCCAGTTCTCTCTCTCGCTGAACCACAACAGCTCGTTCGTCTTCGACAGATACTTCCAGTTCACCTTGTCGTTGCCGCTCTCATAAAACTTCGCGGTCGTCTCGCCCATCACATCGCGCACATCGCCAGTCGAAGCATCGGCGATGCGCATCCACTCCTGCTTGTGGTCGCGCGACGTCGAAACAAACGCCAGGTGCGTACCATCATCGCTCCACTGCACATCGTCCCACCCACTCCCACCACGGCAGCTCACGTCATCGCACAACGTCGACCGGTGCTGATCCGGCGGCATCTTCAAACGAATCACCTTCGGCGAATCCACCTCGATGATCACCCGCTCGATCATCGTTACATCCTTGTCGCCAACCAGCGGATACTTCCACGCCTTCAGCGCCGGATGCCCGTTCGTCACCGGAACCAGGTACATCTCGCCGACCTTGCGCTGGTCCTGCTGAAAGGTCGCAATCTTCTTCGAGTCCGGCGACCAGACCAGGATCGGGTTATCGCTCATCGTCCAACCCGCGTTGTCGGTCGCATAGCCGTAGTCCTTCACGCCGTCCGTCGTCAGCTGCGTCTCCTTGCCGGTAGCCACGTCACGCACCCACAGGTTCCAGTCGCGGATGAACGCAGCCTTTGTCTTGTCCGGCGAAACATCCGTCGCCGTGCGGACCCGTCCCTCCCGTCTGCTCTGCCGGCTTGGCACCCGGAGCAATCACCTCGGTGCACACGCCCGCACCGCTCAAATCGCAGCGAAATTTGCGCGATCCGTTCCCCACAACAACCGTCTTGTCCCCATCGGAAAAAGTTATCTCCGAGATCACCAGATGATGCGCGTCCGCCTTCATCCTGCCGCCGGTAGCCGCCGTCAGCGCCGCAGCCAGCTTCGCCTGATCAAACGCCGGCGTCTTCGTCCCCTTCACCGGATCGACCACCACAAACGTCACGCCATCCGGCCCATTGTCGCGATACCAGAACCGTCCATCCTCCATCCACGTAGGACGCGCCACACCGTGATACACCAGCGGATTGACGTTGTACGACATGAACTTCTCCGCATGCGCATAGTCCTCGGTCGTCAGTTGCCTCCCCTGCGCCACACCACTTGCCGTAAGACAGCACGCCGCAACAACTCCCGCAACTACCGATAGCCCTTGACGCACAAACATGCTCCAACCCTCCGAAAGTCACACTCTGTTCCAAAATGTACGAATGTGGCCTAGTCTACAGTTCGCCGCGCCCTTCGCGATAGATGCAGTCGCAGAAACAGCCACTCTTCAACTCTAACCCTGACCCTCGCCGCGCCCGCGAATCTTCCACAGAACCTGCCGCAAAATCCCCATCCACACCGGCACATCGCCCGCCGCGACTCCCATCCTCACAACCAGCCGCCGAATCTGTCCTTCCTCGCAGTTAGCCGGATGCCGTTTCGTATAGTCAGTCTCCTCCAGCACCTCGGTCAACAACGCAGTCAGCCGCTCCACGTCACCCGCCCTCGCCGCCACCGGCCGTCCGCCATCTGCAGAAACAACAGGGACTCCCGCCGACCGCACCAGCTCATACAGACACACCGCCACCGCCTGCCCAAGATTCATCGACGGGTGCCGCACCTCTTCATGCTCCGCCATCGGAATCGTCAACAGCCACTGGCAGTGGCTCAACTCATCGTTGCTCAGCCCAGTCTTCTCGGACCCAAATAACAGCGCGACCCGCCCGCCCTCTCGAGCCAGCTCCTCACCAATCATCGCGCTGGCCTCCGACAAGACATGCAGCGGATGCTGCAACGCTCTCTCCCCCACCGCCGTCGTCCCCACCACCAGCGTGCAATCCGCAACTGCCGCCGCGACATCATCGAACGACGCTGCCGTCGCCACTACCTCCGAAGCATCCACCGCCGATCGCGCCGACTCAAACGGCACAGCATATTCGTTCACGACCCGCAGATGTCGAAACCCAAAATCATGCATGGCCCGTGCCACCGCGCCGATATTATTCGGATTGCGCGCCCGCACCAGCACCACGACGACTCGGTCAAACTCCAGCCCACGCATCATCTTTGATTCTAGGCGCGCCAAAGAAAAAGCGGCCGGCGAAAACATCCGCTGGCCGCTCCGTGTTCCTACCGAAAGCTATTACTTTTCGTGACCGCCTCCACCATGCTGCGCTTCCGCATGAGGATGAGCCTGCGTATTCTCATTATGTTTGTCGTTATTGATCGATCTGCTCACGTTGTTCTGCCGCTGATTGATCTCCTGATGTTCCTGCGCGGTCAGATGACCACCGTTTGCCGCACGATCGTTCGCAGCCTGGTTGTGGATGCTCGCCTCGCGGTTCTCGATGTTCCTCGTCTCGCCCGCCGTCATCTGCCCCGAACGGACACCTTGGGCAACGCGCTCCTGTTGGTTCACAGCCCGCTCCCCTGGTCTTGAGAACGCTGCGTTCTGCGGCCGTCCACCGTTCGCCGAAGCAAAGTTTCCTCGATCCGCATGCGCCATCTGCATATGGTTCTGCTGCTCCACAGTGGCATCAAAATGCCTCTCCCGCGCAAACGAAGCCTCTCGCTCATTCTCACGTACTTGAATGCCGCCTGCTCCACCGTTGAAGCTCGTGCGGTTATATACCGTGTTGTGGACGATCACGGTCCTGTCCTCATAGACATTGTGGATGACCGTTCTGTTCACGTTCACGACAGCAGTGTTATAGGCAAACCTTCCGCCCTCCCACCGGCCGCCGTAAAAACCAGAGCCACCATAACCGAAGCCATAGTTCACGCCACCATAGAAGCCAACATGCGGCCCCCAGTATCCAGCGTGAAAGAGATAGACACCGTTATTCCAGCCCCAATAGCCAGGCGTCCATAGAAGACCAACCTGCGGCGGCCGCACCCACACACCCGGGACCCAGTAATAGCCACCATCACCGTAAGCCCAGTAGCCAGGCGTCCACAGATACCCATCCCCGGGGCAAATCGGCTGCGTGTAAACCGGCAGCGCTGGCGGCGCAATCGTTACCGAAACAAAGACTCCGGCAAAAGACGCCGCCGGCACGAGCGCGATAGCCGCGCCCACAATTACATTACGGATCAAATTAGGAAATCGCATATGCCTACCTTCAAGTGGGGGTCACGGCAACTCTGCCGCGACCTCTGAATTGTCGAACGGCTCACTACAAGCCGTCCTCTCTGCTTCCACCCATACAGACACACGCCCGAGGCGGAAGTTCCGCACTTAAATAAAGTAGGACCCCCTGAAAGCAGCCCTAATCCCCCAATAGTTGTAGGGTCCGGCAATCAAATCTTTCAAATCGCAGTCACGTTATCCGATTCGCAAAAATCATTTGGCCGTCGAAATCATCGGCAACCCGGTCACCGGCCAATGTTCCACCTGCGCGCCAACATTCAACCCAAGATCGACGCCCGCTCCAGACGCAGACGCCACTCCCACGTTCCATCCATCGACGACGACAAGCGCACCCTCCCCCTTCAGGTCCACCGAGGCCGCCTCGATCGTGATCGTCCTGCTCTCATTCGGCAGAAGCGACACATAATTATCGCTGTAGTAAACCGGCAGCACTCGTTCGCCGGAGCGCTTCCTCCTCAACTGCAAGTGCGTCATCAAAGCGATCTGCTTCCCAGGATTATGCAGCGTCACATCGACAAGACTCTTCCCCTCCACATCGCGCCGCACAACCGTCGCCTCCAGCATCGCAGTCGGCATCTCACCAAGCGCCTTCAGGTCATCCTGATGCTCGGCCAGCGCGCGCCAATAAAAGTTCTCCGAAACCATCTTTCCATCCGCATCCCGCAACTCCAGCTTCACAAAGTTGACCGCCGAAAGCCCCGCAGGCCACTCAACCGAACCAAGACTCGTCGCCGCACTCGGCGCAGCCGACACATCAAAATCCTTCTGATACGCGACCGAACCGTCGAGGTTATAAATCGAAAGATGCGCGCGGGCGCTCTCCAAAGCAGCCGGCAGATTATTGATAACCTGCACCTCGCCATTGCCTTCATTCAACTGAATATGGATCGGCTCAGCCGCCTTCTTCACCGCAAACAACGCAGAGTTCGGTTCAAGGTCATGGTGATACAGCTGCCACACAAAACTTGGCTGCGCCGGATTGCTCATCCACGTAATGATCCCGGTCGACGGATTGAACAGCTTCGCATTGCGTCCCTCATACATCGCACGAAACGCCTCGTAGTTCGCCAGCTGCGACTTCCTCACAAAGTCCGCAAGGTTCGCCACCTTGCCATACCGCTCCGCAATCATCGTCGGATACGAGTCGCCTCCCGAAGCGCCCTTGGCGAAGTCATGCTCCGCCCAGTCATCGTTGATCGTCTCCCAGTCCTTCTCCGGCATCATCCCGTGGATCGACTCGATCGTCGGCACCGACACGCTTCCAATCTCCGTCTTGAACGCCTCATTGAAGACATAGAACTCCCGCGGCGTCCTCCAGTGATACGGCCCATGCGAATTCACCCCGCGCCCATCAGCCGAGTTCGCCTGATACAACCGCGTCGGCTCCAGCTCCGTCATCAGCACACGCAGCGCGGCATCAATCTCCTTCGGCGGATACCCCTCATTCCGCGCGCACCACAACACAATCGAAGCATGATTGCGAAACCGCAAAATCTTCTCCCGCACATTCGCCATGTACGTATCGAAGTCATCCGGATCGGGCCCATCGGACGGGTTCGGTTGAAAAAACTCGTCCCACACCAGCAACCCGTACTTGTCGCACAGCTCGTAGAAATCCTCGCTCGTACTCTGCCCCACCCAGTTCCGAATCATGTTCAGGTTCGCCACCTGGTGCATCCGAATCTGCGCCTCCAGCCGCTCACGCGGATTGCGCTTCATCGCCTCATCGAGCCCCCAGTTCCCACCACGCACAAATACCCGAACACCATTCACCGAAATCGTCAGGTTCTCCGAGTCAGGCACCGAATAGCTGAACTTCCGAATCCCAAAGCTCACATCGCGACGATCAGAGCTCTTCCCATCAACCTCAAAGCTCAGATGAAGTTGTTGCAGATTCTGCGGCCCATACCCATTCGGCCACCAGAGCTTCGGATTAACCACATGCAGCGCCGGTGCGTTCTTAGGATCAAGCGAAACCACCTGCGAACTATGCGGCGCAACCTCCACCGCCTGCTCAAACGTCACATCCCCAAAACTCCCCTTCAACACACCCTTCTGCACCTGGTCGCTTACGTTCTCCACCTTCGCCTGCACCGTCACGTCCGCCGAGTCCACCTTCGGCAGCGGAAGATCCGTCGTCACCAGCGGGTCCTTGATCACCACCGGCCCACTCGCCGAAAGAAAAACCTTCTGCCATATCCCCGTATCTCGATCGCGAATCGCCGGAATCCAGTCCCACCCAATCGTCGAAAGAAACGTCGGCCCATCGATCGCGGTAATGCCACCGTTCTTCCCCACCCCGTCGCGAATCGTATGCTCATGCGGATCGCCCGGATGCGGCTGCGGAGACACAAGCACCGCCAGCACCGCCTTCTTCCCCGGCTTCACGTCCGACGAAATATCAAAGATCCCCCGGCCGAAGGCGCCCTTCATCGCCCCGACCTGCCGGCCGTTCACCCACACCTGCGCAGAGAAATTGATCCCGTCGAAGTTCAACCAGACATGTTTTCCCGAATACGCCTTCGGAACATTGACGACCGTCCGATACCAGTACGGCGCAGCGCGACAAGCTATCAGGAATCTTGTCCGGACGATTGTTCTCCCCATACAAAGGCTCCGGATACACCCCATTGTTGACGAGACTCGTCAGCACAGTTCCAGGGACCGTAGCGGCATACCAACCCTTCGCCTTGTAGCTAGCCGAGGCAATCGCCGCACCAGCCTCCGGCACTTTAGCCGCATCCTGTAACTGCCAGCCTGTGTCAATCGTCACAGGCATCGGCACGGAAGAACTAGCCGCCAGAGCCACAGGACCAGCCGTCATCACGCCTCCGGCAACCGTAAGCGCAAGCACCCATACCATCAGCCTCATTCGCATCCGATCATCCTAACGCGAATGAGGCGCCCCCCCGCGAACTACGGAATGAGAAGAAATCCTCTGGAGAACTACTGGAGACTACCCAACCTCCATCTTCGAGGTAAAGATCCCCCGGAAGGCCGGCCAATACGCGTAAATCAAAAAAATCTCCAACAGAGCACACACAAGACCCGGCCCAATCCCTGCAGGCGCCAGCGTAAGGTGAAACAACAGAATGTTCACGATGATCGGTCCCAGGATCACAAGCCCGACCGGAACATAGCGTCCTACGATCAGCAACACGCCGGCGATCACATACAGCAAGCCATGGAACGTTACCCAGCCATGCATAAACATGATCGTCGATAAGGTCCCCGCGTCGCCCGGAATCGGCGGCATAGGCATAAAGGGATGAAGATTATTAAACCCGAAGACGAGAAACACGAGTCCAAGTAGTATCCGTGCGATGAGAACGGCGATCTTCATAATCAGTCCAGCTCCTCGAAAGAATTGGTAGCTCCCAATACTGACGTAACTTGCGTCCAGAAGGTTGATTCGATAGCGTCGAGTATATGCCGAACACCAATAACTCAGGCGTCGTAATCTCTCTGGCGGGCAAAGTCGCCCTCATCACCGGAGGCTCTCGCGGAATCGGCGCAGCCACTGTTCGCCTCTTCCATCAGGCCGGAGCAAAAGTCGTCTTCAGCTACCAGTCAGCCGCCGCCCAGGCCGACGCACTCGCAGCAGAGTGTGGCGGCCCCGATCACTGCCGCGCTATCCGCCAGGAGCTCGCCTCACCAGAGGACGGTCGTGCCCTCGTCACCGCCGCCGTGGCGGCCTTCGGACGTCTCGACTGCCTCATCGTCAACCACGGCATCTGGCCCTCACACAACGAACCCATCGCCACCATGACCACCGAGCAGTGGCGCAGAACCCTCAGCATCAACCTCGACAGCTCCTTCGGCCTCGTCCAGGCCGCCACCGCTCAGATGAAGTCGCAGCCCCTTGCCGGAAACGCACGCGGTCACATCGTCCTCATCAGCTCGTCCGCCGGCCAGCGTGGCGAAGCCTTCCACGCCGACTACGCCACCAGCAAGGGCGGCATCATCAGCCTCACCAAGAGCCTCTCCAGCGAACTCGCCGAACACGGCATCTACTGCAACTGCGTCGCTCCCGGTTGGGTCGGCACCGAGATGACCGCCGACGTCTTCAACCACCCAGAGCGCTCCAAAATCGGCCCTCGCCGGAATCCCCCTCGGACGCCCCGGACAAGTCGACGAGATCGCCGGCCCGATACTATTTCTCTGCACCCCATTCGCCGGCTTCATCTCCGGCGAAATCTTCAACGTCAACGGCGGAGCGGTACTCGTCGGCTAATCGGAGTCTGAATGAAGCAAGTCGTTCTCTGCATCGCGATCGGCCTCCTCACTACCGTCACCCCATCTCTCTCGGGACAGGCACGCGACATCCCCAGCGCCGCCCCCACCCATCCTGCCGGTGAAACGCAGGAGCAGCGCGGACGCAAACTCCTCGACCAGATGCTCGAAGCCCTCGGCGGCGACGCCTGGCTCAACCGCCGCAACGTACAGGAACGCGGCCATCTCGCCCGCTTCTTCCGCGGCGCTCCTACCGGCATCGTCGTCGACTTCACCACCATCCATCAATTCGCCAGCGGAGACCGCCCCGAAGCCCAGCGCATCGGCTTCATCACCGACAAAAGCATGATCCTCCCCGGCAAGAAGATCGACGTCGTTCAGATCTGGGCCGCAAACACCGGTCACGAGGTCACCTACAAAGGCAACATCACTCTCCCCAAAGATCAGATCGAAGACTACTACCGCCGCCAGGACCACTCCATCGAGGCCATCTATCGCGTCTGGCTCAAATCGCCCGGCGTTGTGGTTCTCGACACCGGCAGCACCATGGTCGAACGCCGCCTCACCGAACGCGTCACCATCCTCAGCGACAACAACGACGCCGTCACCGTCGACATCGACGTCGCCACCCACCTCCCTCGCCGCCGAACCTTCGAATGGCGCAACACCACCTTCAAAGACCTTGACGAGGACGCCGAAGAGTACGATGACTACCACACCATTCAGGGCCTTCCCACTGCCCTGACCGTAACCCGCTACCACAACGGCGACATGACCAGTCAGATCTTCTATCTCAAGGCCGAATACGACGTAGACCTTCCCCCGGACACCTTCAACCCCGAAGTCCTGCTCAAGAAAAAGCAATAAAGAAAAACAAACAGAAAAAATATCTCAGCGCAGATTCAGCCCCCAGAAATCAGCCCCCAAGGAGCCACTCTCTATGAAGCGCAAGTATGACAACATCCTGGGCACCGTCGGCGACACTCCCATCGTCCGCATCAACCACCTCGCCCCCGCCGGCATCAACCTCTACGTCAAGATCGAAGCCTTCAACCCGTTAGGCTCCGTCAAAGACCGCCTCGCCCTCGGAGTCATCGAAGATGCCGAGCGCACCGGCACACTCAAGCCCGGCCAGACCGTCATCGAGGCCACCAGCGGCAACACTGGCATCGGCCTCGCCATGGTCTGTGCAGCCAAGGGCTACCCCCTCGTCGTCACCATGGCCGAAACCTTCTCCATCGAGCGCCGCAAGCTCATGCGCTTCCTCGGCGCCAAGGTCGTCATAACTCCGGGCCCTGCGCGTGGCACCGGCATGGTCAAAAAGGCCGAAGAACTCGCCGAGAAAAACGGCTGGTTCCTCACCCGCCAGTTCACAAACGAAGCCAACGCCGACATGCACTCCCGCACCACCGCACAGGAGATCCTCCGCGACTTCGAGGGCGACCGCCTCGACTTCTGGGTCACCGGCTTCGGCACCGGAGGCACGCTCAAAGGCGTCTCTCGCGTCCTCGCCGAAAAACGCCCCGACACAAAGATCATTCTCTGCGAACCCGACGCCGCGCCCATGGTCTCAAGCGGCCTCCCGCAGCCCAACAACCCCGACGGCTCCCCCTCCGCCAGCCATCCCTCCTGGACCCCGCACCCCCAGCAGGGCTGGAGCCCCGACTTCATTCCCAAGCTCGCCCAGGATGCCGTAGACACCCACCGCATCCACCAGATTCTGCGCATCACCAACCCCGAAGCCATGGCCCGCAGTCAGGAGCTCGCAAAAAAAGAAGGTATCTTCGTAGGCATCAGCTCAGGCGCCACCTTCGCCGGAGCCCTGAAGATCGCCGCCGAAGCTCCCAAAGGCTCAACCATCCTCTGCATGCTGCCCGACACCGGCGAGCGCTACCTCAGCACCCCGCTCTTCGCCGACGTCCCCATAGACATGACCCCCGAAGAACTCGAACTCTCTAAGTCCACCCCAAGCGCCCAACTCCCACCGCCAAGCGCATAGCTTTTCGTCACCTTCGCCAAAGGCGGAGAATCTTGCTGTTGTCGTTGCCTCTCTGGTTGTCATCCCCGAAGGGGATCTGCTGTTGCTGTCCTTCTGACCTTGAAGGGAGAACCCCGCACTCGTGCAAAGCGTCACGATCCGTATCCGAACCGCGAGCATGCTCGCGATCAAAAACACGCGTAGCCAACAAGGAACTCTTTGGCCGCGATCAGCGGCACCTGTCCCGAGGACAGAACAAATCCCATAACCGTAGGCGGATTGATAAACAACGTGTGCAGCGCAGCCGCCGTGGCCTCATTCTCAGCAGACGCAATACAGACATTCGGTTGATGCGCCAGCGGCGTTGCAAAGGTAATCGTCGCGACAACAGCAGACGCTGCAGGAGAAGAACCCGTCTTGAAGACGACCGTACCGGAGACACTCGTACTGCCGGGGGCAAGCGTCACGTTTGCCGGCAGTATGCCTGCGCCCGGCCCGGCAGAGATTAACGGCACAGCCGAGTTGCCGACGAACTGCGATCCGGAGAACACTCCGGCACTCAGCCCACCGGACGAGTCTGCAGCCACGCCATCTCCAAGGCACAGCACGGCAACGCCCGTGACGCACGGAGAAAACCCAACATAACTCGCGGCAGTCGTGGGGCCAGTCGACCAACCCAGAACATACGGGCCGCCAAGCCGCATGTTGTTAGAAAAGATCGCGACCTCCGGGATGCTGGCAAATCGCATGAGGATACTGTTGTCGCCGTTCCATCCGAAGTTATACGTCGATCCGTTGAGCTGCGTTGTCCCGTTCCACGTAAGCACCGCACCCGGGGCGATCGTCGTCGTCATGCTGCTCCCCAGGCCATTCATAAATCCATTCGCAACAAATTGAGACGACGCACCAAGTTTCAGCAGCGTGGACCCGCTGCACGGGCCCGAGATGTTGATGCACTCTCCTCGCAGGAACACGACATCATCCCCCGCATCTCCTCCCACTTTGCCCGTCCCGCTCACCGATATTGCCGTGCCAGTCGCGTCGGAGGTCTCTACCGTTGCATCGACAAAGCTATGGTACAAAAGGGCCGCCGTCTCTACGGACAAGCCGATCTGATTCGTCCCGACCTTCGCGCGGAATCCCCGAATCGATTCGTATCCAAAGCTCTGCGTCAGAACATTCCCTGCAGTATTCGTGAAACGCATCGCAATGGAATTATTGTTCGCAGCCGAATCGACAAGAGCCATCCCCTCCGTGAAAGAGATCGTATTGTCAAACCAGTAGCCGGCCGACGTCGGTGTTCCGTTGAAGTTATTTACCGCTACGTTGGTCAGGTGAATCTTGGAGATATCCCCGGCATGAATACCGCTGGTCGCGGTCGGCGACACGTTGTAGATCGAACAATTCTCCACCGACGGTCCTTGATTCGGCTGCGTCGGAGCGACTCCTGCAATTTGTGCGCTGGGCAGGATACGGATCGCATCCCCTGACCCCATAAAAGTTAAAAATCGTGCCGGCCTCGCATCTCAAATTCACATAGGGCGAGTTGAGGACAATCGTCGTGGTTTGTAAGTAACTGCCAACGGGAATGATGACCGTGCCCTGTGGCCACGTCTGCGAATTCTGGGTGACCGTAGGCAGCGAAGCAATTTGATTATTAACCTCAGCCCCAATATCAAGGCGCTGTAAAGCGCCCGACACGCCTGTCCCCGCAACGAAAGAGAATGCGGCGCATAAAACGACCCTTCCCATCGCCTGTCTCACGTTCATAGCGGAAGCCTATTTTCATGCTCATGCAGCCGCAAGGGTAGGATCGACCCGGTCCCCTCTCCCTATCCGTCCACACGCCGCATACTTTGGAGAACATCGGCACCTCGGAGCTGCGGCCAATCAGCGTTGACCTGAAGCACGCAAATAGCTCAAACCTGCGCATGCGCAGACTATCAATCGCTCGCCCCTAAGACCTTCCGTATCGTGGAAGGGTCCTCAACCACCTTGACGAAACAATCCGCCACATCGGCACGCGAAATCGAAAACCCGAAGCGAGGCAGATGCCCCTCTCGCACCCGGTACCTCCCGTTCTGCGTCTTGTCCGTAAGTTTTGGTGGCCGCACGATCGTCCAATCAAGATCGCTCTCCACCAAAACCCTCTCCATCGCCGCCGCATCCCTCGTCACGCTCGGAAAAAACAGCCGCCCAAAAAGATACGTTGGCGGAACGATGGAATCCCTGAACAAAAAAGCCGTCGATTCCACCACAACCCGCCTGACTTGTGCGCGACGCATGGCAGTCGTTAGAGCCACCGCAAATCGATGCAGCAGATCCTCATCTGCCTTCGCGATAGGCAACCGCGGCCCGAATCCCGACAACACTGCGTCGTGGCCCTTGATCGCTTCGCCAAGCTCGTCGCTATCCAGCAGATCTCCCTGCCTGACGGCGATGCGCTCGCGAAACGGCTCCAGCCGTCCGGACGAACGAACAAAAGCCGTCACGGTATGGCCTTGTTCCACGGCCCTCCGGACGATCTCCAGCCCCGTCCCACCCGTGGCACCCAGCACAACCAGTCTCATCGCTGGGCCTCCCGGGGCGCTCTGCCTGTGATCCCAACTCTGTCGAAACCGCCGTCAAGCGGCGTCTTTCCGGATAGGAAAAATCTCCGGTCCGCGGCCCGAGTCATATACGAGGCCACCAACGCGGCAAACGTCACCAACGGTTCCAGCGCCAACAACCCATCACCCGACATCAGGTGTGAATAGCAGGCGCTCAGGACAGTGATCCCAAACCCCGCATACGCCCACTCCTTCAGTCTCACCAGTCCCGGCGCCAGCAGAACGCACACTCCCACCAGCTTGGCGACGCCAAGAAGATCGGAAAAATAAACCGGATACCCCAGATGCGCCAGCCCCTTCATCATGGCGGGCGCATGCGTCACCGCGAGCACGCCCGAGCCAGTCATGATGCCCGCAACGAACAACGTTGCAATCCAATACGTCGTCTTCTTCAGTCTCATAAGCCACTCTTTCCTGGAAACCAGCCGTACAGCAGCACGACTCTGGTCCTCTACAGGAAAGACCGAAGTTGACTCCAATCTGTGACAGGAATCGCTAATTTAGAGTCCCGGCCAACGGAGGCACATGCACCAGCTTCTCAGGGTTCGTCAAAATGTAGATCGCCTGCACCCGTCCATCAACCACATCCAGCGTGACCACCGAGTACGGCTTCCCGTCGAGATAGCTCACCACGCCTGGCTCTCCATTGATTCTGGCCAATCGTCGCACCAGCGTCTTCGGCAGAAGCTTCCTGAACGCACCCAATATCCCGCGCACAACGTTGTCCGCGCCGTGCACCAGGTTCGGCACAGCAACCGCCTTCCCGCCGCCATCGGAGTGCAGCACCACATCCTCGGACAACAGTCCCAGCAATCCGTCCATGTCACCCGTTCCAACGGCCGCAAGAAAACGCTGCAGCAGCTCATCCTGTTTCCGTGTCGAAGCTTCAAATCGTGGCCGTACCGCGCTCACATGCTGGCGCGCTCGCCGCAGAATCTGACGGCAGTTGACCTCACTCTCACCGAGAACGGCCCCAATCTCAGAGTAGTCATACTCAAAGACCTCACGCAGAAGAAACACAGCGCGCTCAATCGGCGTCAACCGCTCCAGCAGCACAAGAAACGCCATCGACAGCGACTCGTCGAGCTTGATCATCTCCAGCGGATCGCTCCCCGGATCGGTCACGATCGGCTCCGGCAGCCACTGCCCTACATACTCTTCGCGCTGCACCCGTGCCGACTGCAAATGATTGATGCACAGTCGACTGACGATGGTGACCAGAAACGCCCGCGGCGACCGAATCTCCTCATCCCCTGACTGCTGCCAGCGGATAAAGGTCTCCTGCAACATGTCCTCAGCGTCCGCCACGCTCCCCAGCATGCGATAAGCAATCGAAAACAGCAGGCTGCGATATTGATCGAACGTCGCCAGCCGAACCGCCTCCGTCGGATCATTCGACAACCGCCGCCCCGCCTCATCCATGTCGTCGATCTTTTCCATGACCGTTCCTTCCGATCCGCCGTCACTACAACTGATGAACCCACGCCCGTCCAAGCTTCAACAGCATCAATCACACCACAGCGATTCTGCTACTTAAGACCGGCCAGCAGCCGTTTTGTGACATCTCGCCGTTTATACTCATCCTTGCCATGACCCACCCGACGCCCGAAACCACGCCCGATCCCACCCTCGACGAGCAGCCAGCGCCCGGCAGGACAATGGACATCCTCGAAATCATGTCCCTCCTGCCCCACCGCTACCCCTTCCTCCTCATCGATCGCGTCATCGAGATGGAGCCCCGCAAGCGCATCGTCGCCATCAAAAACGTCACCATCAACGAGCAGTTTTTCCAGGGCCACTTCCCCGGCTACCCCATCATGCCCGGCGTCCTCATGGTCGAAGCCATCGCCCAGGCCGGCGGCGCTCTCCTGCTCAACGAGATCCCCGACCGCGACTCCAAGCTCATGGTCTTCACTAGCATTGAAAACGCCCGCTTCCGACGCCCCGTCACACCCGGCGATCAGCTTCGCATCGAAGTCACAGTCCTCAACTGGCGCACCCGTGCAGTAAAGATGGGCGGCGCCATTACAGTCGATGGCAAACTAGTCTGCGACGCCACCGTCATGTGCCAGGTCGTCCCACGAGTAGCCCCAAAAACCGAAGGCAAGGTCGAGACCGCAGAGTGAGCATCCACCCGACAGCGATCATCGCGGCGGGCGCACAGATCCCCGCAAGCTGCACGATCGGTCCCTACTGCACCATCGGCCCCAACGTCATCCTCGGAGAAGACTGCGAACTCATCTCCCACGTCGTCCTCGACGGGCACTTGACGATGGGGTCCGGCAACAAGGTCTTCCCCTTCGCCTGCCTCGGTGTAGCCCCGCAGGACCTCAAGTACGCCGGCGAACCCACCGGCGCTCGCATCGGCAGCGAAAACACCATCCGCGAGTACGTCACCATCTCGCGCGGCACCACCGGCGGCGGTGGACTCACCACCATCGGCGATCACTGCCTCATCATGTGCTCAACACACATCGGCCACGACTCGCACGTCGGCAACGGCTGCATCCTCGCCAACGCCGCCACCCTCGCCGGACACGTCACCGTCGAGGACTTCGCCGTGGTCGGAGCCCTCTGCCCAGTACACCAGTTCTGCCGCGTCGGCCGCCACGCCTACATCGGCGGGGGCACGACGATCACGCAAGACGTACTCCCGTACTCCCTCACCTCCATCGAGCGCAACAACCACGCCTACGGCCTCAACAAAGTAGGCCTTGAACGCCGCGGCTTCACCCCCGAGCAACTCAACCAGCTCCGCACCGCCTACCGCACGCTCCTCGCTTCCAAGCTCAACACCACCGACGCCCTCGCGGCCATCCGCGAGACCATCGCCTCAGGCGCCGCAGGCGAACACGTCGCCTACCTCGCCGACTTCATCGCCAACAGCCAGCGCGGCATCATCAAATAAGCACAGGAGACATTTGCGTTGAGGCGTGAAGTTATGGGTCGCGGTATTCGCGACGCTTGAGTTCGCGCAGTGCCTGTTCGTGGCCTTGGAGGGCAGCCTGACGAATCCAGTGCCGGGACTGAGTGTAGTCGTGCTCTACTCCTTGGCCGACTGAGTAAAGGTGGCCAAGCTGGAACTGGGCTTCTGCATTACCGTGATCAGCGGCCTTGCGGTACCACGCGGCAGCCTGAGTGTAGCTGAGCGGGACGCCCTGGCCCGTGAAGTAAAGGTCAGCTAGCTTCTGCTGCGCTTCGGGAAAGTTCTTTGTGGCGGCCAGGCGATACCAGTGCGCAGCTTCAGTGTTGCTTTGCTCGACCCCCTCCCCTTTGCGATACATGAGGCCGAGGTTGTACTGCGCCCAGGCGAGGTTGCTGTGGGCGGCGCGCTCGCACCATGCAAAGGCTTCGAGCGAAGTTATCGGAGGCGTAGAAGCGGAAGCTGAGGTTGGCCTGCGCGTAGGCGTGGCCCTGCTCGGCGGCCTTGCGCTCCCAGAAGGCGGCCTGGGCGTCATCTTGTGGCAAGCCCTGCACCCGCGTCGTACATGGTGCTCAGCAGGTACTGAGACTCGGCATGGCCTTGCTCGGCGGCGCGTCGGAAGCCGGCTGCAGCCTCGGTAAAATTGCGCTCGTTGTAGTCGGCGACAGCCTGCCGGTAGTGCGGATTGGAGGCTGCATTGGCAGCGTCGCGGCGGCCGCGGGCGATGATGCTGGTGCGCGTGGAATGGAGCGACAGCGCGCCACCGGTAGGAATGTGCTGCAGTCCGGGTTTGGCTTTATCGTCCATCTTTACTTTCCATGCGCGCTGATCTGCCGATCGATAAGCTCGAAGCGGCTCCGAGCCTCGGCGATCTGCTCGCGAAGGCTGGTGGCGAGCTCGGTGAGGAGATCGCGGTGTTCGCGGGCGGCGGCTTCGGCGTCGAGGTACAGCTGGGCGATCTCTCCTGTCAGCAGCGCGCGGCGGTCGGCATCGAGCGTGGCAATATCGCGCTCGGCGTGCTGGATCTGACGCGTGATGCGGAGAAGCTCGGCAGCAGCGCCTTCGCCGGCGATGGAAGCGTTGATTTCGCGATGATCGTCAAGCAGACGCTGCAGGGTTTCGGTGTCGCCGCGACTGTAGGCTTGATTGGCGCGGGCCATCAGCAGGGTGAAGTGCTTCTGCTCGGCGTCGTCGCGCGCGAAATCGGGGTGAATGCGTTTGGCGACGTCGCGGAAGAGGGTCTTCAGGCTCGGCGGCGGATCGAACTCTTCGGCTTCATGGGCTTCGCCGAATGCGGCATCGTGGGTCTCCTGCGCCTGCCGGCGAGTCTCCTCGGCACGACGGCGGGCGGAGTCTGAGTCGTAGAGAGCGACTTCGCGTTCGGCGATACGCGCTTCAAGATCGTCGAGTTCGGCGTAGAGAATACCGACCTGGCGGAGATAACGACCTTCGAAGGTCTTAAGCTGGGCTCGGATCTGGGCAACCTCAGATTCGCGCTCGGCGAGCGTCGTGCGAACCATGGCAAGTTGCTTGCGCTTGTCGAGGAGAGCCTCGTCGTCCGGGGTTTGTTGGAGAATGATTTCGGCTGGCATGCGGCTTCCCGTGAGCGGGAAGTTCTAGTTTAGCGGAATGGAGTCTCGCTTTCGCAGAGGAGTCTCTCCAGAAGGTGGGTAAGCTGGCGAGGTTTTCCAGTGATTCTCCCCGAACCTGAACCGCTTTGCCGCAGATGACGGGTTGGTACCTGGAAACGCGCTTGTGTTTAGATAAATCCAGAATTGTCCTAATCCACAAGGTGCCCTCGAAATGAATGTGTCACTGCCGTCAAAGTCCTTCACCTCCGTCTGCTTCCTCGCCGCACTCCTCGCCACCGCCGGCAGTGCCCCCGCGCAAACCGCCGCACCCATCCGCGTAGCCATCGTCGGCCTCGTCCACGGCCACGTGCAGGGCTTCCTCCACAACCTCCCCTCGCACCCAGAGATCACTCTCGTCGGCATCTCCGAGCCCGACGCAGCTCTGCGCCAGCACTACATCGACCGCACCCACCTCCCCGCCAACCTCTTCTTCCCCACCGAAGCGGCCATGCTACAAAGCACCCACCCGCAAGCCATCCTCGTCTACACCTCCACCGCCGGACATCGCGCCGCCATCGAGCAGGCCGCCCCACTCCACATCGCCGCAATGGTTGAAAAACCCCTCGCCACCACCGTCGAAGACGCGCTAGCCATTCAGGCCGTCGCTCAGAAATACAACATCCCCGTCCTCACCAACTACGAAACCACCTGGTACGCCTCGAACACCGAGGCCGCCAACATCCTCGCAGCCGGCAAGATCGGCGACCTCCGCAAACTCGTCGTCCACGACGGCCATCAAGGCCCCAAAGAGATCGGCGTCGGCCCCGAGTTCCTCGGCTGGCTCTCCGATCCCAAACAAAACGGCGGCGGCGCTCTCTTCGACTTCGGCTGCTACGGCATCGACCTCGCCACATGGATCATGCACGGCGAACTTCCCCTCACCGTCACCGCCGTCACCCTTCACATCAAGCCCCAGATTTACCCAAACGTCGACGACGACAGCACCGTCGTCCTCACCTACCCGCACGCCCAGGCCATCATCCAGGGCTCATGGAACTGGCCCTTCTCCCGCAAGGACATGGAGATCTACGGCGCCACCGGCTACGTCGATACTCTCTACGAAGACCACAACCCCGGAGCAAAACTCCGCGTCCGCCTAACAGGAGAAAAGACCGAACATATCGAGACCGCACCCGCCCTCGCGCCACCGCAGAACGAATCGCTCAACTACCTCACCGCGGTCCTCGCAGGCACGTTGAAGCCGCAACACGACCTCACCTCGCTCGACACCAACGTCGCCGTCGTCCGCATTCTCGACGCCGCCCGCCGCTCCGCCCAGACCGGCCGCGCGGTCTCTCTCGCCCCACCGGACAAGAAATAAACACCGCATGGTAACGGTGCTACACTTTTCCCTCCTCCCCCACAACGAAAGGGAATCCTATGGCATCTGTACTCATCACGGGAACCAGCAAGGGCTTGGTTTTACTACCGCGCTGACCCTAGGCCGGGCAGGCCACAAGGTCTACGCGACCATGCGCGACCCATCCCGATCGCCGGAACTCGCACAAACCGCCGCGCAGGAAAAACTCCCTATCAAAGTGTCCGTCATGGACGTAGACTCAGACACCTCCGTCAAATCAGGAATTGCAAGCATCGAGAAGGACGCCGGCCAGATCGACGTCCTGGTCAACAACGCTGGAGTGGAGAGCCACGGCTCCGTCGAGGAACTCCCTCTCTCCGAATTCCGATCGGTCATGGAGACCAACTACTTCGGCCTCCTGCGTTGCATCCAAGCGCTCGTCCCCGCAAATGCGTCAGCGCAAGAGCGGATGCATCATCAACATGTCGCTCGGTCGCCGGCCATATCTCCTGTCCCCCATCTGGCCCCCTACACGGCGTCCAAATTCGCCGTGGAGGCTCTCAGCGAAGCATTGGCCGGAGAGATGAAGACCTTCGGCGTCCGCGTCGCCATCGTCGAACCCGGCATTATCGATACGCGACATGGCGAGACATACTGGGCAGCCGGCAAACAAATCGCCCTACGCTTCAGCAGATACGCTTTGCCCATCTGTTTACCGCCTCCCTCAAGAACTCGGCACAGCCGTCGCTGGTAGCAGACAAGGTCCTCGAGATCATCGAGAGCGGAACCTGGCAACTGCGACACCCGGTCGGACCTGATGCGCTCCCATTTCTTGGCTGGCGGAAATCCATGACCGACGAAGAGTGGGTGGACCTGAGCGCCGCAGACGACGACACCTGGTACAACCGCATAGAGCACGACTTCGGCATGAAAGTCCGTCCCACTTCCTGAGAAAAAACCTTCGTCCCGTAGCCGGCCGATCGCCTTCGGAGAAAGCATCGTTTCGGCACCATTTTTTGCTGGTTTATCCCGCATGCGCGGAGCTACCATCCGCGCATGACTCCCAATCCGTCACAAGTCGCCCAACGATATTTTGACGCATGGAACCAGCATGACGCCGAGGCCATCATCGCCACATTCGCCGATGGCGGCACCTATGCCGACCCCACAACTCCCGGGCCGCTCACTGGAGCGGCCATAGGCGCCTACGCCCAGGCCCTCTGGGCCGCATTCCCTGATCTGTCCTTTGAAATCGTCAGCACCACGCACGACGACGCAGGACTCATCTCAGCTGAGTGGTTGATGAAGGGCACCAACACAGCGTCCTTCAACGGACTCCCACCAACGAACCTCCCGGTCGCGCTACCCGGAGCCGACTTCATCCGCGTCGAAGGAGACAGAATCCGCTCCGTACAAGGCTACTTCGACGGCGGCGCTGTGCCACGCCAACTCGGACTCGACGTCATCGTTCAGCCGAAATCCATCGGACCGTTCAGCTTTGGCATCAGCACCCGCGCCACCACGGGGAGCACCGCGATTCCCGGTGCCTTCGCCATTACCGCCATCGAAGTCCGCACCCCGGAGGAAGAGGCACAGGTCAGAGAGAGCAGTCGAAAGATCGCCACGGACTTGCTCTCAGTACCCGGCTTTATCAGTATTGTCGCAACAACCATAGGCGACCGCATGATGACCATCACGGCCTGGGATTCGCCCGACTCCGTAGCCCAGATGATGAAGAACAGCGAACATGTCTCTTCAATCGGACGCTACTACCGCGACGAGATTGGCCGCGGCGGCGCTACCGGCGCTTGGGTCCCCGCCCGCCTCAATCCTCGACGAATCCGCTGTATCGCATGCGCAAAAATGGCCCTCGCCGATCCCGCACAAGCAAAATGCGAATGTGGCGCTGCACTTCCAGCCCCTCTCGTCTATTGGTAGCGGAGAGAACCGCGACTCAACAAAGTCGTAAGATGCGAAGATAACCAATCGCATATAGGAGGCAGATTTGCACCATCTACGGCGACTATCGTTCATCCTCCTGTTCCTGGCCCCCCTCTCGTCCGCACAAGAGACACATAACCACGGCGCACCGGAAAAGCTGGGAAAAGTCTCATTTCCAACCTCCTGCGCCGCAGCTGTCCAGCCGCAGTTCGACCGGGCCGTGGCCCTCCTTCACTCCTTCGCCTACCCCGACGCGGAAAAAGCATTTCAAGCCGTCGCAAAACAGGACCCCCACTGCGCGATGGCACACTGGGGAATCGCCATCTCGTACTTCCATCAGCTTTGGGAACCCCTCACCCCCGCAACAATCCCAATCTCGGAAAAAGAGATCAAGCAGGCCCAGCAGCTCGAGGCGGCCTCCGAACGCGAGCGCCAGTTCATCAACGCCCTCGCCCTGATCTATCAGGACGCCGCCACCGTTCCCTATCGCACCCGCGCCTTGAACTACGAGCACGCAATGAGCGACCTCGCCTCGGCGAACAAGAACGACACCGAAGCCCAGGTCTTCTACGCGCTCGCACTGCTCTCCACTGCCTCCCCAACCGACAAGACTCACGCCAACCAGAAAAAAGCCGCCGATATCCTCCAGCCCCTCTATCAAACCAATCCTGACCATCCCGGAATCCCCCACTACCTCATCCACGCCTACGACAACGCCGAACTCGCCCCTCGCGGCCTCCCAGCAGCCAGAGCCTACTCACAGATCGCACCCTCAGCCCCCCACGCCCTCCACATGCCATCGCACATCTTCACGCGACTCGGCCTATGGGAAGACTCCATCACGTCCAACCTGGCCTCACAGCAAGCCGCACAACAGCACGGCGACGTCGGCGAACAACTCCACGCCATGGACTACCTCGTCTACGCCTACCTGCAGCTCGGACGCGACCAGGACGCGGCCCACGTCCTTCAACAAGTCAAAGAAATGCCCACTCTCAACGAGGGCGACTTCAAAATCGCCTACGCGGCCACCGCGATGCCGGTTCGCTACGCCGTCGAGCGCAGCCAATGGGCCGACGCCACCGCCATCGTCCCTCCAACAGGAGCCGCACCCCACGTCATCGCAACCGCAGTGTGGGCCAGAGCTATCGGACTCGCTCGCAGCGGACACGCCGCCGAAGTACCCGCCGAAGTCGATCGCCTGAAGCAACTCGAAGACCAGCTTCGCGCCTCAGGCAACAACTACTGGGCCGTCCAGGTCGGCATCATGAAACGAGAGATCATGGCATGGTCAGCCCAGGCCGACAACAAACCCGAAGAAGCCACGACACTCATGCGCGCCGCCGCCGATGAAGAGGACGCAATCGAAAAGCTTCCCGTAACCCCCGGCCCAATCGTTCCCGCCCGCGAACAGCTAGGCGAGCTGCTCCTCGAGCAGAATCAACCAGCCCTCGCCCTGAAAGAATTTCAAATCGCCCTCGTAAACGCCCCCGGCCGCCGCGGAGCTCTGCAAGGCGCAGCGCAAGCCAGCCAACTCTCCCACCAGAACTGAACCTCATCACCTCATCGGATGCGGACGTGGCGTGTAATCAACAAGCCCCAGCGCCCACCGTATCGCCTCAAAGTACATCGTCTGCACATCCGGGTTGTCCCACACCGAATCCGGATGGCCGAACGTGCTGTAGAAGACATTTCCCTTGCCGTACTTCTTCACCCACGCCACCGGAAAGTCGCTATCGGTCCGATGCAGATCACGCACCTTCAGATCAACCTTCGAAGCATCCATTCGCGCAAGCACATCCACCTCCTTCCGCGAGTACGGCGAGTCTGTAGGAACATAAATCTCATCCCGCATCACAAACTCGTGCGCGAACTGCCTCATCCCAGGAAACGACGCCTCCTCAACAATGATCGGCGCATCGACAACACCCCACGGGTGATTGTCGAAGTAAGCCCCCACCATCTGCCCATACTCCGGCCAGCTATAGAACGCATCAATCGCCGAGTGGCCGCCGACAAACCCCTTGCCGTCGTCATGCACAAACGACAACAGATCGCTCCTCTGCTTCGTCGAAAGATCTCCCTCTCCCAAACCAAGGAAGAAGATCGCATCAAAGTAGTCGAGGTTCTTCGCATTCACGGGCCGCGTCCCCGTCGAAGCATACTTCCCCGTCCCGTAGATCTTGTCCTTGGTTATCAGTTGCGTGTCGGTGCGTATATAGGTGATGTACTCCCCTGATCGCCGGCCCATCTGCTCGATAGTCGCAAGCGCATGCGAGACCGAATCGTGCTGATAGCCCGTATGCACGTCACCGATCGCCAGCAGCTTCTTCTTCCCGGCAAATGGATCCGCGCCCGCCGCCACCTTCGGCTGCTGCGTCACCTGTCCACGTGCATCCTTCCCAGCCGTCATGCCACAAGCCGTAGCTGCGGCCAACCCGATCAGAAACGACCGTCGGTCCGGGCCTCTCTGTCGATCTTGCATTCCTACATCCTCCAGATCGGTAAAACAAAATCAAGTCTGATGAAAACACATGGCTTGTTTCACCCACTTCATCACCAGCACCGACCCTCCAAAAGCTCAAACCAACCATGTCCGAAAACCGCTAGTTTCTCCACTTCGAGAGTGCGAAGATCGAGTCATGGAGCTGCCCCCTCACGAGGTCTGTTATCGCGCTCTGCAAAGCCGGGACGCCCGCTTCGACGGCCTGATCTTCGTCGGCATCACCTCGACCGGCATCTACTGTCGTCCCATATGCCCAGCGCGCACCGCGAAGGTTGAGAACTGCCGATTCTTCGGCTCAGCCGCAGCAGCGCAGGATGCCGGCTTTCGTCCATGCCTTCGTTGCCGCCCTGAAACAGCCCCCGACCTCGCCTCATGGCGCGGGACGTCAAACTCAGTCTCGCGAGCACTTGCTCTCATCGCCGAAGGCGCCCTCGATGGCGAAGGAAACAGTGTGGAGAAGCTAGCCGAGCGACTGGGCCTCGGCGAGCGCCAGTTGCGACGGCTCTTCCTTCAGCACCTCGGCGCCTCACCCATCTCCGTCGCACAAACACGCCGAGTCCTCTTCGCGAAGCAACTCATCCACGAAACCCAGATGCCGATGACTGAGGTTGCGATGGCGGCTGGCTTCGGTAGCTTACGCCGCTTCAACGAAATATTCCTCGGACTGTTCCATCGTCCTCCCAGCGCCTTGCGTAGGAAGAACTCCCCGAAGACCGAAGAGAAGGACGTCTCACTGCGCCTTCGCTACCGTCCACCCTATGACTGGGAAAATATGCTCAGCTTTCTACGAGCCCGCGCGATTCCCGGCGTAGAAGTTGTCGACGCCGAACGCTATCTCCGCACCGTCGAGATAGACGGGAAAATGGGAAGCATCGAGGTCACCCATCTGCCCGACCGACAGAGCCTTGGCGTCAGCATTCGCTTCCCCGACGTGAGGCTGTTGCCTGCTATCGTCGCCCGCGTGCGTCGCCTCTTCGACCTTGGAGCCGACATCGAGACGATCGACAACCACCTGTCCGGCGATCCTGTGCTCGCTGCCCTGGTGGCACAACGTCCGGGATTGCGGGCTCCCGGCGGCTGGGATGGCTTCGAGCTGGCAGTACGGGCCGTCCTGGGCCAGCAGATCACTGTGGTGGCCGCACGTCGATTGGCGGGCCAGCTCGTCGCTCTCCACGGCCGCGCTGTACCGAAGTCCTTCCTGATCCACCCGGACCTGTCCCACGCATTTCCTACAGCGAAGCGGCTCGCCTCGGCTTCCTCCATCGGACTGGGCATGCCGGCCGCGCGGTTGACGACATTGAAAGCGGTAGCCGAAGCGGCGGTAGCTGATCCGAACCTGTTCCGTCCCTTCGGCAACATCGAGGAGACAGTCGCGCGTCTCAGAACGATCCGTGGGATCGGCGAATGGACCGCACAGTACATCGCCCTTCGCGCCATCCGCGAGATGGACGCATTCCCCGCGACCGACGTTGGCCTGCTCCGCAGCATGTCTTCGATGGACGGCGAGAGAACAACGACCGCGGACCTCTTGAACCGCGCCGAATCCTGGCGACCGTGGCGTGCCTATGCGGCGCAGCATCTTTGGGCCGCCGACGGCAGTGCAGTAACAACCAACCAGCGCGCTCCAGGCTGAGGGTCATCGAAACCTGAAAACCACAAGCCACGCATCACAAACCAGAAAGGAAAACGATGAGTCTCGCTTACAAAATGATCGAATCGCCGGTCGGAAAACTGAAACTGGTCGCAAGTGACAAAGGCCTGGTGGCCATCCTGTGGGACAACGACAGGCCACATCGCGGCGTGCCCCTCAGTGACCTCGTCGCGCACGAACACCATCCCATCCTCGTCGACACAGAGCGGCAGCTGCGCGAATACTTCGCCGGCAAGCGAAAGACATTTTCCGTCTCTCTCGATATGCGAGGAACCCGCTTTCAGAAAAATGTCTGGGAGGCCCTGCTCGCCATACCTTTTGGAGAGACCAGAAGCTACGGACAGCTCGCGAAACAACTGGGAAACCCTCAGGCAACACGAGCCGTCGGCGCCGCGAATGGAAAAAACCCTCTCTCCATCATCGTGCCGTGCCATCGAGTCATCGGATCGTCCGGAAAGCTGACCGGCTTCGGAGGCGGACTCGAGGCCAAAGCACACTTGTTAAATCTGGAGACCTCGGACGGCAAACTCTTCAGCTAGCGTGCGACACCACCATCGCGTGACCGTGATTCACCAGCAATTCACCACAATCTATCCACGTTTTCACATCAAAAACGCTTCCCCTCGCGCTGAAAATACCGGAGATTAAGGAAGAAAAACCGAATCAAACCGAAGAAAAAACCAAAACTCACCACAGATCACCACAAAGACCGAAGTTTGATTATTCCCACAGCCGAGTGGTCCGCCCACCGCTATTGACTTGGTACCACCTTGGAAAGCCCCCTTCTGCGTCAGGGCTTCCTCACCTGTTTTGACCCGCTTACGCTAAAGTAAGCAGGATGTCGAAACTCGGCCTGATCGCTGGCAACGGACGCTTCCCCTTCCTCCTCCTCGACGCAGCACGCGCCCACGGGCTCACCGTCGTCGTCGCAGCCATCAACGAAGAGACCGACCCCGAAATCAACACCCGCGCCGCAGCCGACCCCGACATTCACGTCCACTGGCTCTCCCTCGGCGAACTCTCCCGCCTCATCGAAACATTGCAAGCCGAAGGCGTCACCCGCGCCGTCATGGCCGGCCAGGTCAAGCACAAGCAGATCTTCTCCAGCATCCGCCCCGACTGGCGCCTCGCCAAGCTCCTCCTCAACCTCCGTACGCGCAACACCGACATGCTCCTCGGCGCAATCGCCAAGGTCCTCGGCGACGAAGGCATCGAGCTCATCTCCTCCACCACCTACCTCGAGCCGCTCCTGGCGAAGCCCGGCGTCCTCACCAGCCGCGAGCCGGACGAAGAAGAAGGGAAGGACATCGCCTACGGCCGCACCGTCGCCCAGGCCATCGCCACCTACGACCTTGGCCAGACCGTGGTCATCGCGGCTCAGGCCTGCGTCGCCGTGGAAGCGATGGAAGGCACAGACGCAACCATCGCGCGCGCCGGCGAACTCTTCCGCACCCTCGACATCGCCTCCGAAGCCCAGCCCACGACCACCCTTCGCCGCTCCCTCACCGTCGTCAAAGTCGCCAAACCCAACCAGGACATGCGCTTCGACGTACCCGTTATCGGCGTCGCAACCATTCGTTCAATGCAGGCCGCAGGCGCCACATGCCTCGCCATCGAAACAGGAAAGACCCTCCTTTTCGACCCCGCAGCCATCATCGCGGCCGCAAACCGGGCAGGCATCGCAATCGTCGCGAAGTAGCCAAAAGTAAAGATATTGTCACGGCCCTGTAAAGAGCACATATGTGAAGAGTAAAATTGCAGCGCGGCATAGAAAGCCCGCGTCTTACGCGGCTTACACTCGTCTACCAACAAAGATTCACCTAAGGGGAACCACCATGCGCAAAGCAGTTTGGATCGCAGTAATCATTGGCGTAGTAGCGGCGTGCGGCTTCGGCATCAAGGCCAATGCGGCCGCAGCGGCAGACACGGTACAGGCCGGAGCCACCGCGCCCAACTTCACCCTGCCCTCGCAGGAAGACAAGCCCGTCAGCCTCACCGACTACAAGGGCAAGTGGGTCGTCCTTTACTTCTATCCCAAGGACCAGACCCAGGGCTGCACCATTGAGGCCCACAACTTCCAGCGCGACATGGCCAAGTACGACGCCCTCAACGCGGTCGTCCTCGGCGTCAGCCTCGACACCGTCGAAGGCCACAAGGCATGGTGCTCGAAAGACACCTTCAGCTTCAAGCTCCTCGCCGATCCCGACCACAAGGTCGTCGATGCCTACGGTGTCCCGCTAATGACCCACGGAGACATGAAGTTTGCCGCCCGCGATACCTTCCTCATCTCGCCCACCGGCAAGATCGTCAAGGTCTGGGAAAAGGTCGATCCCAACGTCCACAGCACCGAAGTTCTTGCTGAAATCGCCGCCAACAAGAAGTAACTCCTTATCAACAGACGCAAAAAGGCCCGGGCTCTCAATTGAGGAGTCCGGGCCTATTTGCTTGCCTTAGATGCTTACTTCTTCTTTGTAGCCTTCTTTGCGGCCTTCTTTGCAGGGGCCTTCTTCTTTGCAGGAGCCTTCTTCGCTGCTGCCTTCTTTACGGCTTTCTTTGCTGCTTTCTTAGTTGCCAAGGTAATACCTCTCTTCGTTGATTTTTTAGTGCTCTTTTTAACGGCCACTTTTTTAGGAGTGGCCTTACCACCGCGACGAGCACTGACCTTCTTCGCGGCAGATTTCGATTTGGCGACCTTCTTCTTCCCCACACCCTTCTTCGCCAGAACTTTTTTCGCAGCAACCTTTTTCGTAGCCGCCTTCTTCGCCACAGGCTTTTTCGCAGCTGCCTTCTTTGCTATGGGCTTGCTCGCCTTCGTTTTGGCCGCTGATTTTGACGCCGCTTTCTTGGCGTTGCAACAATCTTTGCTGGCGCAGCCTTCAAGGGAGCAGCTTTCTTAACCATCGGTGTCACCGGTTTCGCGACGTTCGTCGGGGCCGCACTCTTCACCGGCAACTCAGACGGTTTGGTTGCTGGCTCATAGCTGGTAATCGGGGAAGGGGGCAGCGTGAAGATGGTCGCGTCCTCGGCATGAGTTCCATGCAATGTCCCGTCGTCATCCAGATCAAGCTCTTCATCGTCGTCCGACGTCATCGTCACCTCTTCTTCTTCGTCATCGTCCCCGAAGCGGTTACGCACATCGTCGTGGTCGTCTGCTTCATCACCGTAATTGTGGTCGTCATCGGCCGAGGTTGCGTAAAGCTTGATCGTGTCGTCGAACATCATCGTCATTTCCCCTCGCTGCTTTGTACTTCCCACCGCTCGTTGCTTGTGTCTTTCAGATTCAATTCACCGAAAAACATCTTACAGTCCCAGCACGAGATTCTAGCAACAGGATGCATCCAAGCGCTACCGAAGGCAAGCAATCTTTTTCATGGGGTAGCTCCCCGGACAGCTTTTCATTTCGTTTTGGATGTCGTGTTTTCCTTCTTTGTCGTCGTACTTTTCTTCGTTGCCGTCGAAGACGTCTTCGATTTCGAAGTCGAAGGTTTCACATCAGCATGCGCGGAAGCCGCATGAACAGAGGATGCTGTTGTGTGCGAACTATTCTTCCCTCGAGCAGACTTGCTACGCACATGCGTAATCGGTGCAAGCTTGACCGGCTCTGCGACAGCAAGAGAACTCCCCGGCTTCACGACGTTCGACGACAGATGATTCCAACGCCGCAACTCCTCCACCGACACTCCAAAGCGATCGGCGACTGTAACCAGCGTATCGCCGCGACGCACAGCATATCGCTGCGGACCCGCGTTCGCCACAGCGCTCGCAACTGGAATCACCAGCTCATCTCCGGCGTCTACACCATCACTCAAGCTAAATCCGTTAGTCGCGGCAATGTCGCTCGCGTGAACATGCGAAGCTGTTGCGATGTTCTCAAGCGACTCACCATTGCGCACAACATGAAAGCGCCAACTGGCACGCTTGGCTTCAGGAATCTTTTTGATCCGTTCCATAAAGACGTCGCGTGTGCCGACAGGAACATGCAAATCAAACGACATGTCACGCGGGGTTGTCATCCGCAGCAGACTTGGATTCAAAGCAACAATCTCCGGAAGCGATGAATTGGTCACATCCGCCACTAGGCGAAGGTCGATCGAATAATCGACCGTTACAATATCGGACACGACCGGCTGCATCGGGCACAACCTTGTCCAACCCATACTGCTCCGGATTCTTCGCCATGATGATCGCAGCGATAATGCCTGGCACATAATTCTTGGTCTCTCCCGGCAACACGTTACGCCGGTACAACTCCCAGAAGTCCGCGTAACCAGTCCGCATCACTGCGCGCTGCACGTTGCCCGGACCCCAGTCATACGCCGCCATCGCCAGATACCAGTCGCCAAATTGGTTGTAGAGCGTCTTCATGTACTTCGCATACGCGACCGAAGACTTCTCCGGATCGAACCGCTCATCGAACCAGCCATTGCGTGCCAGCCCATACGCGCCCGTGGGCATAAACTGCCACATGCCTCCCGCACCCGAACGCGCATTCAGCGCCTGCGGCTGAAAACCCGACTCCGCCACTGCCAGGTAGATCAGGTCTTGTGGCACACCTTGGTCGCGCAGGTTCTTCGAGATCATCTCTTTATACTTCCCAGCCCGCTCCAGCGAGCGCAGCAGATGCGCGTGTCCGGCAGCAGAGTTTGAAAAGTAGCTGATGAATCCTGCGACATAGTCATTCACCACCAACGGAAAGTCGGACTGCGTTGTCTTCAACTCAGCCGTTACCTTTGCCGTCAGAGCGGCGTTTGCCGGGAACGTCACCTCATTCGCAGCGTCCAGCGGGGCTGCCTCCAAAACCGGCGAGAATCCGTTTCCCTCTTTCAGCGCTGCCATCTCAAGCGAGTTCACAGCATTCAACAGATGATCGAACTCGTCGGCCAGTTGCGGGTCAGTCTTCAGGTCCATGCCGCTGGTCAGCATCAAGTCGACAGCAGAGTCGAAGTCCAACCGGGCCGCATCCAGATGTCCCGTGCGATAGTTCTCCACGCCACTGCGATACGCAGCCTCTGCTTTGTTGATCAACTGCTGCACCTTGGCGGCCCTCGCAGCTGAATCAATGACCTGCGCCTCCGACACAACTGCCGGCCCCGGCTGCACTGCAGTCTTACTCGGACTGGTCGCTATGGCCGGTGCCGTTGCCTGCGCTGGAGTCTTACCCGGTGCAGCAGCTTGGTCCTGTGGACAGCCCGTGAGCATCACCAGCGGAGAACAACCCACCACGAGTGCCCACCGCCGCACGATCTTCTCTAAAAGTAGTCGGGCCATCGTCCCTGCTCATTGTAAGACGAGCGGCCACTAAATACGTTCGTTATCGCGCAAAAGCTCTCAGAGCATCAACAGAGAGACATCTGTGCAAAGAAGATCTCCCATCGCAGCGACGGACCATTTCCCGCATCAGAAACGCAACACCGGACCCACACTCACTCCCCAGTTCGTCGAATTGATGTAGTTATCATGCGAGAGAAAGGAAAGCCGCGGGGCTGTCCCGATCCCATCCGGATCACGAATCGGGCTCTTGTAGCGAATCAGCATCTGCTCCAGCGTCGCTCGAAATGCCAGGTGTTTCGTGAACCGCACGTCCCCGGAAAGCAGTGCTGCGACGGAGAAATTGAAGTTTCTCCTAACGCCAGGATTCGGATCGGATTCTGTCGCCGCAGGTTGCGTTCTGGAGTAACTCGCAAAGCCTGGTGCAAGCGAAACCTTTGCGGCGAAGCGCTCTCCCGAGTATCCCGAACGCACGCCGAAGTTCGCCGTCACCAACGATCCTCCTACATTCAGAGACGACGCGGGACTTGCTCCTGGCTGCACGCTCACATCCGCAATCACATCCAGGTATCCCCGCACGGCGACCCCCAACTCCAGACCGGCTCCAGTCGTGGCATTGCGGCAATCAAAACAGCTCCCGTTGTTCGTACCAAGCGAAAGGGACCTGTAATGCAGATACAAATCGCCGCGTTCTTTCGGCTCCACATCCATAGCGCGTTCAAACTTGCCGATCACCAGCGACTCAGACGCGCCCGGATGTTCATAGTCGCGCCACCACGGAAAATGTCCACGCAGAATGTTCGCCAGGGACGCTGGCGGATTCAGCGAAGCACGCACCAACTTGATTCCGAACGAATGCGGATGACGTTGCACCAAAGGGTCCGAAATGTAACGATCGATCGTATCCTCGCCCAGCAGCCACAACGTGCCCGCGATCGGCGTGATGATGAAGTCCACCCAGCCTGTGTTATTCGTGTACTTCGCCGTCGCTTCACATGTCGGGTCATGATGCTTGCATCCGATCGGATACGTGAAGCCGCCCTGATTGAAGATCGCCGTCTCTCCAATGGGACCAATCTCCCATTGCGTCGAATAGACTACCTCCCAAAGGAACGCGCGAAATCGGCTGTCCCAGTAGAGCCGATCGCGTGAGATCCTCAATTCGCGCCCTCGCGGATCGTTCTGTACCTCGATATACCCTGAGATTGCTCCCTGCATCGGATGCCCAATATAGTTCACCTTGATGCTGTCGCCATCGTTCCAGCGCCGCATGTTGAACTGCTGCAGCGAGGCCCAATAGTCCGACCAGTACGGCTTATTAAGCAAAATATGCCGATCGCTCTGATCGGCCGTTATAATCCTCGTCGCATTCTGCAACATGTCGAACGCGAACGATTGCAGCAACAACCCTTTCCAGTGATACGGCTCCTTCTCCGAAGAATCCAATCGTGTGCGCGATTGTCCGCGATCGTTGGCAGAAGTGAAGTAGTCATTTCCTGCATGTTCTAGGCCCCGAGGCGCACTCCAAAGCGCGTCGGGATACTCAGGCAGTCCACTCCATGCGGGCTCATCAGCGTTCGCAACTTCCTCTCTGGCAGCCGAGATCTCGGGCCGCTGCGCCAGGGCACACATAGGCAGAATGAGAATCAACAAGGCAATATCAAATCGAAACATCGTGTGTTTTCATCCTGATATCTTCGCAAAGCCATCCGCAAACCAGTTCGTGTCTGGCCGAGCGGCCGTAGCGTCGCGAGACCGAAAGCATACCGGTCTCGATTTGGATGCTCGTTTCGAGTCGCGAGCTTTCCCGCCTCTACTAACGCCACACGAGTGTTAACATAGATACTGAGGCCACCCAGCTACAAAATGGATCCAAGTCACATCCGCAACTTCGCGATTATCGCGCATATTGATCATGGCAAGTCCACCCTCTCCGACCGGCTTCTTGAGCTGACAGGCTCACTGACGGCTCGCGAAATGCAGGCGCAGGTGCTCGACGCCATGGATCTCGAGCGGGAGCGCGGCATCACCATCAAGGCCCATACCGTCCGCATGATGTATAAGGCCCAGGACGGCGACACCTACCAGCTCAACCTCATCGACACCCCGGGCCACGTCGACTTCTCCTATGAGGTCTCACGGTCGCTGGCCTCCTGTGAGGGCGCGCTCCTCGTCGTCGATGCTTCCCAGGGCGTCGAGGCCCAGACCCTCGCCAACGCCTACCTCGCGATCTCTAACGGCCTCGAAATTATCCCCATCATCAACAAAATCGACCTCCCCAGCGCCGACATTGAGCGCACCAAGGAGATGATCGAAAAATCCGTCGGCCTCCCGGCAGACGATGCCATCGCCGTCTCCGCCAAGACCGGCCTGAACGTCGCCACGATTCTCGAAGCAGTCGTCACCCTGCTGCCACCGCCAGAGGGCGATCCCGAAGCACCGCTCCAGGCACTTATCTTCGACAGCTGGTTCGATCCCTACAGAGGGGTCATCGTCCTCGCCCGAATCATCAACGGCAAACTGCGCCAGGGCATGAAGATTAAGGTGATGTCCAACGGCAAGGTGTTCGACGTTGAGAGCATGGGCGTGATGACCCCTAAGCCGGTCGCAATCGCCGAACTCACCGCAGGTGAAGTGGGCTTTTTCGTCGCAACAATTAAAAACGTAGCCGACACCAAGGTCGGTGACACCATCACTTCGGTTGAAAACCCCTGCGCTGAAGCCCTGCCCGGCTTTGAAGACATCAAGAGCATGGTCTTCGCCGGCCTCTACACCGTCGACTCGCACGAACACGCAATGCTCCGCGACGCCCTCGAAAAGCTCCGCCTCAACGACGCGTCCTTCTCCTTCGAACCCGAATCCTCTGTCGCTCTCGGCTTCGGCTTCCGCTGCGGCTTCCTCGGCCTTCTCCATCTTGAAATCATTCAGGAGCGGCTCGAACGCGAATACGATCTCGACCTCATCACCACTGCCCCAGGCGTGCGCTATAAGATCACGATGACCGATGGCAGCGTCCGCGAGGTCGACAATCCTTCCCGCTGGCCCGATCCATCCGAGGTCGAGTCCATCGAAGAACCCGTCATCATCGCAAAGATCCTCACCAACGAAGAATACGTCGGCGGCATTCTCAAACTCGTCGAAGACAAACGCGGCCGGCAGAAAAACTTCGAGTACGTCAGCGAAACACGAGTCATGCTCACCTACGAGCTGCCCCTCAACGAGATCGTCCTCGACTTCTACGACCGACTCAAGTCCGTCTCTCGCGGCTACGCCTCACTCGACTACGTCCTCGCTGGCACCTGGATCTCTCCCATGGTCAAGATGGACATCCTCATCGGTGGCGATGCCGTCGACGCCCTCTCCATCATCGTGCATCGCGACTTTGCCTATGACCGTGGCAAGGCCCTTGTGTCAAAGATGCGCGAGCTCATCCCGCGCCAGATGTTCGAGGTCGCCATCCAGGCCGCCATTGGCAGCAAGATCATCGCACGCGAGACAGTCACCGCCATCCGCAAAAATGTCATCGCCAAATGCTACGGCGGCGACATCAGCCGCAAACGCAAACTCCTCGAAAAGCAGAAGGAAGGCAAGAAGCGCATGAAGAGAATCGGTAAGGTCGACATCCCGCAAGAGGCCTTCCTCGCTGTTCTCAAGGTAGGCGAGGAATAGCCGTCAGTGATTTCACTTGTGTGAGGCGGAAATGACGCTTCCAGATGTGCCAATGATTTAGTCGACGAGAAATTTCGGACCCGATCTGGCCATCGTTTCGTAGCGTTATGTGGCGCGATGCCGCAAAATTGTAACCGACTCGTAACCTTGATCTGTGGAAACCCTTGAAACAGCTATACTTGCTGGCCCCTGAGAAGAAACGGAAGCAAGAATGGACGGGCTCACCACACCAACTCGCCCATTTACATGTAGTTAGACGACTCACAAAATCGTCGAGCCATGGAACCATAGCCGACGCCTCAACAGCCTTTCGGCCTGTCTCGTCACTCGCGATCCACAAGTTTTTCCACAGCCGCCACCGATCCGCGAGCACGCCAATCCGAGCTGCAAAGATCCGGAAAGAACCTCCTAAAGCCTTCCTCCTGGACAATTTGGCAATTTCATGGGCAAGGCCCGTTCAACCGTTATTACGGCTTCGGTGTTGCAGGTTTGGGAGCGGAAGGGCGGCAGTCGCCGGCCGCGGACGGGCCGCTGCAGGTGCAGATGGCGCCGGCGGCGCGACACCCGAAGAAGCGTTGTACGCCGCAACTACGGCCTGCGTCACGTCAATATTCGGCCCGATCCACATCACGTTGCTCTGCTGGCTGCTGACATCGAGCAGCAGCGTATAACCGTTGTCGCTCACATACTTCTTCAACGCGGCAGAGACCTTGGGCGCAAGCTTGCCGTAGGCCTCCTGCAGATCGGCGTTGTAAGCGGTCTGCGCTGCCTCGGCATCGTGGTTCAGACGCTTCTCTTTGGTGTCGATCTCTTTCAGCTTGGTTGCGCGCTCCGCATCGGTCAAAGTAGCCGGCGCACTTTGTAGCTGCTTCTTCAACGAGTCAACCTCCTGCGAAAGAGTGTCAATCTGATCCTTCTTTGGCTTGTACTTTGCCTGAATGTCCTGAATGAGACGTTGACCCTCATTCGTGGCCAGGACCGCCTGGTCGAAGGCGACCAGTGCAATCTTTGCCGGAATCGCTTGCGGCGGTGCGGGTGCTGTCGCAGCAGGCTGAGCTTCCGGTGCAGGCGTAGTCGGTGCCGGGGCTGCGGGTGCCTGCGCCATTCCAGCTGCGGTCATCAATCCCGCGCCGAGGGCGGAGACAAGAACAAGATTGCGATTCATGAGGTCTGTGGTACTCCTTCGAGGGATCCTTACAACTTAAAATTTTGACTATCAAATATTGTTACTGCGGTCCTCATCCGAAGACCTCAGGAACTAGATACGGGCCCATTCACCATGGGCGAAACTCATAGCCAATCCAGGCAGTTTTATTACTTTGGCGGTGCCGTCGTCTTCGGTGGCGTGGTCGTGGTCGGGCGAGGACGTGTCGCCGACGGCGCCGAAGGCACAGCAGGAGCACTGACTCCTGACGAAGCGTTGTAGGCGTCCACAACGGCCTGCGAGATATCGGTCGTGCCCGGCTGGGTCCAAAGCACCGCAAGGCCGCCCTGCTGACCGGTGTTATCTAAAAGCATCGTGTAGCCATTGTCCTGAACGTACTTGATCACGATTGGCCCAAGCTTCTTCGCAACCGCGCCGAGAGTCTCCTGCATCTCGGCATTGAAGGCCGCCGTGGCATCATCGCCATCGCGCTGCAACTGCTTCTGCTTCGTCTCGATCGTTCTTGCCCGCGAGGCCTTCTCGTCATCGCTCATCGTCGCCGGCGCACTCTGCAGTTGCTTGGTCAGAGATTCAATCTCGGTCTGCAACGTTTGCAGTTGCGTCTTCTGCGGCTCGAACTTCTTTTGCAACGCCTGGAGCGCGCGTTGACCTTCATTCGTTGCTGCAGTCGCCTGTTCATATTCGATCACGGCGATCTTCGCAGGAACGACTTGGACAGCTGCTGGAGCGTGAGTCGCGGGTGCCGCCGTTGCGGGTGCGGTGGCTGGTGCCGTTGCCGGTGCTTGTGAACCAGCAGTCTGGGCCACTCCAGCAGCGGACGTCATTCCCGCAGCAAGGGCGGTGATAAATGCAAAGGTACGATTCATGCGGTGTGTGGTACTCCTTCGGGGATTGTCCTAACTCATCCGGCCTTAGGCGCACCATCGCGTGCTTTCTCAGCCGTTCCCTGCATGCGCCTTGATATCCAGGATCGACGCGCTCTTACACGAGCACGACCACCGTATATCCTCGATCCACCCGACTTCCGTACCGGCAAATCGGCAGCAAAACGAGAGAGCTGCCGGAACACTCAGATTATAGGACCCAGCCCGATAAGGGTCAATTCCAGGCCAAAACCGGTCCAGCCTCCCAAAATACGGAGCGTCGCTGATCAAGTCTCCGGTTTTTCAAACTTCGGCACGTCATCACAAAGAATTTGGCCGAGAAAATGCCCTAGGTCTTTGGCGATTGGATTGCTCTTTCAATCAAGGCAACACGCTGGCAGAGCTGCGGAGTGTGTCGTGGTATCCCTCGGCTCGAAAAGAAGCCATACCCGTTCGATGGTGTGGCCATCAGCCAGGGGTTCTACTTCCTCAACGGAAGTTTTTCAGGAGGCCAGTGACTGGCCATCAAAACACAAGGGCCGCTTCCTCGAAGCGGCCCCTGTTGTCGCAATCTTACCCGTCTCAAGAAGCGTAACCTGGAAGTCGTAGAAGAGAGTTCTTGCCAACCGTCCCTTTTGCGCGTACGCTAAGAGTTGCCTTGTGGACCGGCTGTGGGTGCTGATCGCTGTGGGTGCTGCCAGAGAGTTTCCTGTTGGGCAAGTTTTGGCAGCAAAATGACACACGATTACAGTGGACCGGATTTTGTCGGACTCTGTCGCAAACAGGTAGAGGGTGAAAACTAAGGTTCGCCGCTTTCAGGCGTTCCGGGCTGCGCGTAGCCGGTAAGTTACTGGTTCGGTCGCAGCCAATGCAATAAAAGACGTCCGTTCGAGTACAACTTGAGACCGTTTCCTCCGACGCTGCAATTCCGGTTTGGTTCATCCTCCGTGGTTTACACGGAGAGGAATAAACCATTGTGCCGTGGGAGAGTGAACCGCTAATTGCGATCTAAAGCAATAGGAAGTGGAAGCATGACTTCAGAGCAGAATGTACCCGAGGTGGAGTCACACCAGGGTTCGACAATCTCACCCGGCCAGCAGGACGGGGAGGCGCAATTCACGCCCCAAAACGTGCAGCACGGCATGGGCCAGTCCAAGAGCAGCCGCCGCCGTCGCCGCAAGCGCAAGAACAAAGGCTCAGACGGCGCCCAGGGCGTGCAGTCAGGTGGTGACCAGGGCACAGGCCAGCCTATTGCCTCCATCCAGGGGTCGGCCGCCCCACAGCCATCGCAAGGCTCCCAGTCGGGCGGTGGCCAGCAGCAGAATGCTCCCTCGGGGGGCGGCAAGCGCTGGAAGAAGAAGTTCCGCGACCGCGACCGTCAGCGATCTCCGGAGAATCCCGGAAACGTCGCCAGCGGCAGCAACGGCGGTGGCGGATACCGCGACCGTGACACCCATCAGCCCGGCAACAATAGCGGCGGCTTCAAACGCAAAGGCGGTGGGGGCAAGCAGCAGCGTGGCCCTCGCAGCTTCGTCGGCCCGATGGACCACAGCTATCGCGCCGTCAACGGCAACTTCGCCGAGACACCACCCTCTACCATGGACGCTGGTAATGGCAACTACGGTCGCAGTAACGGCCACGGCGGCGGGCGCAGCTACCAGAGCGACTCCCAGCCCATCGACTATTCGCAGGGCCGCTCCATTCCTATTCCGGAGAACGCTCCAACCAAAATATTCTTCTTCATCGAAGACCTGTTCTTCATTGCGAAGATTCAGGAGACCGCGCGCAAGCTCGGAGTCAAGGTGGCGTTCGTCAAAAACGAGAAGGACGCCATTGCTGCACTCACAGCGGGCGCAGAAGAAGACCTGCCTGGCCTGATCGTATTCGACCTCAACAATGCGAACGCCAAGCCGCTGACGCTGATTCCCAAGCTCAAAGCCAAGCTCAAGCGCAACACCTCCATCGTTGGCTTTTTGTCGCATTTGCAGGGAGATTTGAAGGCTAAGGCCGTCGAAGCGGGTTGCGATACGGTGATGCCGCGCGCCGCCTTCTCGCAGAACCTGCCCAATCTCCTTCGCCGCTACGGCATGGAAGAGGAAGAAGAGCCAAACTACAACCAGTAGGAATCGCTTCTTCCACTGCAGCGAAATTCATAACGAAGGCCCGATAGATTTCTATCGGGCCTTTTATTTTTGCGGAGGAGTTTAGGCGTTTTTGCTGGGGGTTTTGGCAAAACGAGTGGTTGAAGGTGGTTTTTTGATGGTGAATTTGTGGTGGATTCGTGGTGAATTGTGGTGCGTTGATGGTCGTTTTTCGGAGCAGAAAAACACGCCACCGATTTCGGGTTTATTTTAGGAATTCCCATTTTGGGAATTCCTAGCCCGGAGGCCACTTCATATGCCTGCCGCCGAGCAGATGCAGATGCAGGTGGTGCACTGTCTGGCCTCCATCGTCCCCCGTGTTCACGACGATCCGGTAGCCATCGTCCAGCGATTCTTTGCGTGCGATCTCTGCCGCTGCAGCCATCAGGTGACCCATCAGTGCAGTGTCTTCGGCCAGAGCCTTTGCCGTAGAAGCTATGTGTTGCTTGGGGATAATCAACAGGTGGGTAGGCGCCTGGGGATTGATGTCGGGGAAGCCGATGCTCAGCTCGTCTTCGTATACGCGGCTAGCCGGAATCGTTCCGTCGACGATCTTGCAAAAAAGACAGTCGGGAGATGCAGCGGCGTTCGGCTTTGTCTTCATGGCTGAAAGTACTTCGGATGCTGCCCTTCTGTCCAGGGGTTGTAAGCTGCGGCAAAGGCCGCACGACTGGCAATCGACGGATGGCTCGACGTCCAGAACTCGACGAACGGATGCGGTGTTGGATCGTCCAGAGAGGTCTCGCCGAGCCGCTGAAACCCACGCTGCGTCGACAGTTGCGGGTCGGCGACGATGCCATGAATCGTCTCCATCCCGTAGACATCCGCAGCATGTTCGATCGAACGGCTGAACGCATTCTCCACCGGCTCGGTGAAGAAGCTCATACCATTCAGCACGAGTGCCAGCACCGCCAGGAAGGCCCAGTCATTCTGGGAGCGGATTCGCCATTTGGCCCCATACCGTTTGAGCAGCCACTCGGTCACCTTCTGGCCCCAGAAGAATGCGACCAGCAGCAGCCCGGCGGTGAACAGCAGGCCGGCCACGATGTGATGCAGTGCATAGTGCCCCAACTCGTGCCCAAAGATGCCGGACAGCTCATCGGGAGTCGCCGCCGCGATCGTGGTGTCCCACAACACCAGCCGCTTCGATGGCCCGAACCCCGTCACGTAGGCGTTCAGACTCGTCACCTTCTGGCTGGCCCGCATGTAGAACATTCTCTCGGGCGGCACGCTCACGCCGCTCCTGGCCACCACCTTCTCCAACTGCTCGACCAGAGCGGGATTGCTCTGCTGAAGAGGCTCAAACTTGTTGAACATGGGATCAACCAGAATCGGCGAGACAAAGACCCCGAAAAGCACCCCTGCCATCGTTGGAATCCAGAACCAGAACCACCAGTGCTTTGGCGACCGCTTGATCACCCAGAACAGCACCATCACCAACAGCGAGCCGACGAGCCAGGTCAGGAGGAAGCTCTTCGCCAGGTCCCAGACCCAACTTCCCCATCCCTGCACCGACAGCCCGTACGCCATGGCGATGTGGTGTCCATAGACCCGCAACGGCGCATCGAGCAACGTGATCGTCAGCAGAAAGAGAAACACGAAGACAAAGCACTGGCCCCACCGGCTCTTCGTCAGGTTCTCAGCAACATTTCGCATCTGTGCCGGCACGCCCGCCACGAGCAGCAGAACCAACTGCAGGATTCCCCAGCCTTCACCTGCAAAATGCAGAGTCGTGCGTGCTCGAAACAGTTCCTGCGCCGGCTTCAGCTTCTCAGGCGGCAGCGTATACGCCGGTGCGATTCACGGCGGCCTGCCGCAACGCCAGCGCCTCGGTCGGGGTTGTACCCTGCGCCCGTGCGGACGTCATTGTCAGCGCAGAGAGAGCTACCAGCAGAAGCAGAACGATACGAAACCTGATCAATGAAAGCTCCACGGACGGTCATAGACACGGAAAGAGAACCTGAGAATTTGGACACAGACTTGGGTAGCGAGCGGTCCAAACTGGGCAGATCCGCGATCGTATCCGTATCCTCTGAGAAGCACCTGTCAGCTAAGACTATCAACGCCAACGCTCTCGTGTAGAGACGGTATTTGCTCGCTGAATTGGCCTCGTAGGAGATGCGGCTAGTTCCGAATGATGGGCAAACCCTGTTCTGGCGATTTGTCACCAACCAACTGGTAGTTCGGAGCGGAGCGTTGGGGCAACTTACACTCTTTTACTTCTACCTGCCTTGGTCGTCATTCGCTAATCCGACAAGCAGAAGATAGCCCAACATTTCCGTATCAGTATTGAGGCTAACCGCCCAGAAAGCCGCAGGAACGATCTGCTAGTATTCGGGGTATTAAGTCGTGAGGCGCCTCCTCCAACTCGGCACATTTCTTCTTATCTTGGCAACGCTACTCACTCCAATTGTCGAATTCTTCGACCAGTGGGATCCTCCCGGCCCGGAAGACGATACAGAGATGGCCGTCTTTGGCTTCATTTTTGTTATGTGCCTGGTTCTTTTGGTCTGCAAGCTAACGGCTTCAATAGCTAGCTTTCTAAGCTTGGTCGTGGTCGCCGCCCTTCGACAAAATAAAGGTTCGCCGGTCCAAGCGATTCGCTACTTTGTAAGCGTTGTTCCGCCTCAAATCTCCCCTCCCCTCAGAACCTGATTCCGGGAACGTGCACGCCACATTGACGGGAAATCCCTGTCCTGTGGTCTGATCTACTCGCGTGTGTTCTGCGCGAGTTGTCACGCTTTGCACCTCGGAGGAAATCATCACATGTTGTTTTGCAGACTGCTACAAGGTCGTTATGGGATAGATATATCTTTTCCTTCCAACGATAGGGTTCTCACGTGGTCCGCCGCTTCGCTCATTGCGAGCAAGTACCTCTCTCCCTGGACGCAACTTTGGGTCTATTCGGTTGCAACGGGACCGAGGCTGGCCACTGGATTGGGTCAGCAACAAAAGGCGGCCCGATGACAAAGAGCAAGTTGCCGATCATATTTGTGGTCGACGATGACAGCGTAATTGCAACAACGCTCACAATCATTTTGCAGCAAAACGGCTTTGACGCAGTTGCGTTTACCAGACCGCAAGCCGCACTAGAAAGTGCCCAAATTTCTTGTCCGGACTTTGTTCTATCTGATGTGATGATGCCCGAGATGCTAGGAACCGAACTAGCGATTGAACTCATGAAGAGCTGTTCGAAGCTGAAAATTCTTTTGTTTTCCGGTCAGGCTGCGACGACAAATCTCTGGGCTGAGGCGAACTCGGGTTCCAACTTCGAAATCCTCTCGAAGCCTGTTCACCCAACTGATCTTATCGCTGCGATCAAACGAATTTTACGTTCACGAGTTAGCGAATGACACTTGACGTTTATCTGTATCGGAAGGCCATGCCGGTTACCGCATATTCTCCTTCGGACTTTGCGGTGAAATGAAGATTCAGACGCTATCAACGCCGGCGCTCTCGTGTAGAAACCGATAGCGTAAGCTCTCTTGACAAACCATAACCAAACGGTTATGGTTTGCATGTGAAACCGGCCAATGCCAATCACGTGTTCCGCGCTCTCGCCGACCCGACTCGCAGGGCCATCTTCGAGGAGTTGACCCGGCAGGGCGAACAGACGGTTCACGCGTTGACTCGCTATGCGGGGGTGTCCCAGCCTGCTGTCTCCAAGCACCTGACGGTGCTGAAGCGGGCGAAGCTGGTTCGGCATCGACGCGAGGGACGCGAAACTCACTATCGCGCGCAGCCCGATGCGCTGGCACCGATGGTGGACTGGATGCGTGACTACGGCGCCTTCTGGCGCGACCGGTTTGATCAGCTTGAAGCACTTTTGGAAAGGATGGAACCATGAGCACAATGAGCAATGCAGCAGCGAGGAGCAATGCAGCAGAGAGTCCCCGTACCCTTGTGGTCGAGAGGGTATTCCCACACCCGCCAGAGAAGCTGTGGCGAGCGCTCACCGAGAGCCCGCTGCTCGCGCAATGGATGATGAACAACGACTTCGAGCCGGTGGTCGGGCGGAAGTTCCAATTCCGGGCCGATCCCGTGCCGAACTGGAATGGTGTTGTTGACTGCGAGGTGCTGATCGTCGACCCACTCCAACGCCTGTCCTATAACTGGGGTGTTGGGGGAAGCGAATCCGGGCTTCAATGGGTGGTGCTCTGGACGTTGACTCCAGCGGAGGGCGGCACGCACGTTCGCATGGAGCAGTCCGGCTTCCGTCCCGATCAGCAGCAAGCGTATCAGGGTGCAAACTACGGCTGGCAGAAGTTCTTCGGCGGTCTGGAGAAGGTCATTGGGGGATTGGAATGACTACGAAAACAAAAAACATTGCCTATTGGACTACGACCATTCTCATAGCGTTTTTTATCGGAAGCGGCGGCGTCGCGCAGATCGCACAATATCTCGCCAACCCCCATGGCGTCGTGCCCGTCCTTGGCTACCCAATGTACTTCTTTGCCATCCTGGGATTCTGGAAGGTGCTTGGAGCCATTGCCATCCTCGTGCCGCGTTATCCGCGGCTCAAGGAATGGGCGTATGCCGGCATCTTCTTTGACCTGACAGGCGCGGCCGCATCCGTGCGCTGCGGTCGGCGGTTACGGCGCTTACGCCTTTCACGTCATCGCGCCTCTCATCCTTACTGTTTTTACGGTGGCATCGTGGGCGCTGCGACCGGAAAGCCGTACCATCGGCGTCCTCTTTCCTGCGACAAACGGCGTGCCGGTATAGGCATGAGACCAACGTTTCTCCGTCAAGCGATCGTTGGCCAAGCTGGCGGGCTTGGCCATCGACGTTAAAGGCATTTCTCTGAGCTAGCCGTTTTCAACGCGCGCCTTGATATCCGAGTACGCCTTCTCGATGAGCCTGCTTAGCGATGCGGCGTCGGTGGCCGTTCCCGGTCTCAGCTTCACATGGCGCATGAACTTGCCGGCACCTTGCAACAAGCGGGCCGGATCCGGCAGCGCTGCGCCGTGAAAGAACCCCACGTTAACGTGCGCGGTAAATACATTCACGTAGCCGAAGGGCGCATCGCCGAGACAGGCAACCGGACAGCCGTCATGCAGGATCTCTCGGACTTCGTCCCCGCATCTTCGCATCACCTCAAACCACTCGATGCGCGATGGCTCCTAATTCACCTCGATGCTTTTTCATCCAGGCATCGATGGCAGGATCGCGTTCGACAGCGCCGTTGAATCGAAGCAATTCCGTTCTCATCGTCACTCCACATGCTGGGTCGCGTCTTCTCTTTGACGACGATTTGCCATTGCTCAATGGAGCAAGGTCAAGCGATCTGTCGTACGTTGCTTCAAAGGTACGACAGATCGCTTCCACTCAGCTTTGAGGAGGAGGAGAATTGCAGGGGCTTTACTTCGAACCGGCCTTTGAGGCCGCGTCAAAAATCACAGCAGCGACCTTCGACGGTTGAGCCAGCATAATTACATGGCTGGAGGGGACAGTCGTCGTTGTCGCACCGATTTTCTTCGCCTGTGCTGCTTCGAGATCGGGTGAAATTGCCCGGTCATTTGCGGCGATGATGTACCACGACGGTTTCGACTTCCAGGCTGGAGTCGTGACCTCTCCCTTCATCGCAGCAACGCTTGTCGGCACCTGCGTTGCGGTCAGAACCTCGATCTCTTTGGCGGAAAGGTCTTGCGCGAAATCCTCAGAAATCCCCTTGGGCGTCAATTTGAGGAAACCACTCTTGTCGGGACGCAGTTCTGAACCGATAGGTGTCGGAACGCTCGTAATGAGGCCAAAAGTGGATTCTCCATTATCTGGAGCCACGGCCGACACATAGACGAGTCCGGCCACCTTAGGATCGTTCCCAGCTTCGGTGATGACAGCTCCACCGTACGAGTGTCCAACGAGCAATACTGGCCCATCCTCGAGAGCAATGGCCCGCTGCGTTGCTGAAACGTCGTCCGCGAATGATGTCAGCGGGATCTGAACAGCAACAACACGCAGGCCCTTCGCCTCCAGCAATGGAATGAGCTTCGACCAGCTCGAACCGTCCGCCCATGCACCGTGAATGAGGAGTACGGTTTTTACTGCTGTTGTAGGCTGCGTCTGTGCCGTCGCCTTGGCGGCAGGAACGAGGATCGCGAGTAGTGCGGCGGACGTCGCCACGACATTCCGAACAAACCTGAATACTTGCATTGTCTTTCTCCTTGAGGAAACGGAAGCTCCGGCCAAGACTCTAAGTTGTTCTCTCAGAATCAGTACGGAGTCAGCGAATGCGGACAAACACACATTTCTGGTGGCCATTCTCACATTCGCTATCCTGTTCTGCCTGAGCGTAGTTTCGGATGAGGGGAAGCATCTAGGCGAAAACCATCAAAAGCGGGACATTCCTGCTGGATACGTCAAGAACGGCAAAGAAAAGGCCCGCCATGACGGCGGGCCACCTCGCATAATGGATTGAATTCTTAAGCGCCCGGTGAGAGTGCGTTCGCCGGTCCTGATCGCAAGTCCCGATATAGACCAACGTCTCCAACGCTTGAACTGCTTCGGCCTGTGAGGCCGCGAGTCGTCCGCCGTCGCCATGTCCCTGGAGTCACCCCGTGAATTCGTTTGAAGGAGCGGTTGAGTGCAGATTGGTCCGCAAATCCACACTGAACGGCGATGTCGGCAAGAGGCAGCCGGGAGTGCGTCATCAGATCTCTGGCCCTATCCACACGGCGTTCCGTCAACCACTTATAAGGAGGCTTGCGAAAGGTCTGTTTGAAGGCCCGGGCAAAGTGGCTTACGGATAGTTCGCATACTTCCGCAACCTGCCGGAGGGTAATCTTGCCGTCCAGATGGGCCTCCAATAACTCTGTTGCTCTTCGCATCTGCAGCGAAGAGAGTCCACCTCGATATCGGGGGGCCGATATCCTCACGCCGCCATACGAGCAGACAATATGACAGTTCAAGGCATGCAGAACATGGTCCAGGAAAATCTTCGAAGTATGATGCGGATGTTCTAGCGAAGAGAGGAGAGTTTGGCCGAGGTGATAGACCACGGGATCAACCGTTCCATACGGCCAAATCAACTGATCAGCATAAGGCGCCTGGTGGGCATAAGCGATTTCATCCAGAGCCGCTTGCGTGACATGCATCACCAATGCGTCGAAGGGATCTGGCAGCCAGCATGCTGGTTCCTCTTGTAAGTTGATGGCGCCAACGGCCCCGATGGGGTAGAAGCCGCTCGAGACCCTTCTCTTGCCAAGGAAGAGCTCCACATGGGGTATCGCTTTGAGTTGCAGCGCTACCATGTAGCCGCCTTCACCCACGATGGGACGCGTCATCTCCGGGAGACCTTTGGTCATCTGCAGTCTCGCAAACGAGAACGACGAAAGCTCGGACAGTTTGATCCCCGCCGTAGGCGAATCCTTGAGATACATGGCTTCGGCGAGTTGATTCCAGACGGCGGGGACTTCGGTGGCCGTATTCATGTATGCGAGCCCAACACTTTCGTAAATGAATTCCAGGCGAGCAACGGTAAACACCTTCGGCGCGTCGAGTGAACGGGCAGATGTGTTGACAGAACGAAGAGTTACTCATCGACATGGGTTTGATGCGCCAGAAGTCAGAATGGCGTTATTTCCGGTTCTGCCTCCTATTACGTAGCTTCCCCCGGGTAATCGTGCGTTTCTCTCAACTAGCCGTTTTCACGCGCGCCGGAATATCGCTCGACACGCGTATGGCCCCCGGCGTATACCTTGCCCACCACGAGGCCCGAAAATCGGACCCAGGTGAAAGAGGAGGTTAATTGAATGCAATACATGATCACTTGGAACGAGCGTCAGCAGGGTTCAGCCATCGAGTACGAAAATGCACAAAAGCGAATCCTAGAAGTCTTCAGCCCTTGGAAGGCACCCGCCAATTTCAAGATCCACTCGTTCGTCATTCGCGTCGGTGATTGGGGCGGCTATATGTTGATGGAATGTGACGACCCGCTCGAAGTGCATAAGTTCTGTTCAATGTTGCCTGCTTTTACATTCGAAGCTCGCCCTGTCGTCCCCGTCGCCGACGCTATTCGCGTGGAACTCGAAGCGATGGCCTACCGCGATGGACTGAAAAGTACGTGAAGCCAGTCCGGTGCTGACCCTGACCTTCATCCAAACGCGCTGACCATTTGATGATCTGGCAGGATAGGCCTTTGCCGGGCGGCAGATTAGAGATGGTATTAGCAACCCGGGATAAGCGGATGGGAACCCGGTTGTCATTACCAGTCCGGTTGGATCATTGCGGAGGGTTGCAGGTTACGCTGCGCGCAGCTAAATTGGGTGCGAGAGTCGGAGCGATACATGAAAAAAGCCGTACCGGTGGAATCTGTTTCTGCATTCTGCCTCTGCATTCATCGACGCGAAGATCAACGAACTTGGGGACTGGCGCGGGAAGACGTTCGCGAAGGTGCGCGCAATCATCCACAAGGCGGACCCTGAGATCGTTGAGGAGGTGAAGTGGATGGGGACTCCCGTCTTCTCCCACGGCGGCATCGTCTGCACGGGAGAGACGTACAAGAGCGTCGTCAAGCTGACATTTGCCAAGGGAGCTGCGTTGAAAGACCCCGGCGGTCTCTTCAACTCCAGCCTCGACGGGAATGTCAGGCGCGCCATCGACATCCGCGAAGGCGACAAGGTTGACGAGGCGGCCTTGAAGGATCTCATCCGTGCTGCAGTAGCGCACAATCTCGAGGCGCTGAATCTCAAGGCCAAGGGCAAGAGCAAACCGAAGCCCAAACCTAAGCCCCGGCCTACGAGCAGCAAACGGACCGGCTAGCTTCATCGCAAATCTGAGCTTCCCGCAAAGAACGAAGACTATCGATTCAGCGAACTTCCCGGCTCCGCCCCAACCTCCAACCCGAAGCGCGATAGCTCGCGCTTCTGGAGGTTGTAGTCGATAAAGAAGCCAATCCCGATGGCTAGCGGAATGATGCCGACGGCTGCTCCAGCCAACACATCGCGTTCGCGCACGATGTAGCTTAGCGTGACAAAGAAGAGCGTTAGCCCAATTCCAACTGAGACCAGGACAATCGCCGTACGACGCGCGTTGCCCAGGCTGCGCAGCGGGTCTTTGACGGCCGGTTTGTCCTCGCTCCCCGAACCGAGCAACTTCTCAATCTCTGCCAGCGGCACCCCGCGAGAGATCATCGCGATACGTTCCTCAGACTTGATCCGGCGCTTGTGGCCGTCCAGCCAGATACCCGAAACGATAGCCACAATGCCGACCATGCAACCGGCAACCGGCACAATAAACGGACTGAATACGAAATTTCCCATTTCACTACCTCCTCTTTCTGCCCGCGTTAGACCGGCCCACCCCCCTAAAGTTTCACTCGCATCAATGAAACTTTAGGCGCACTCTATGGTCTAACCCTGCTTGTACGCCGATCTCACCTTCGAGCAAGTGGTGCACGACCATCAGGAGATGGTCTTTCGCACCCTTTTGCGCCTGACGGGTAGCCGCGAACATCTTGACGATCTAGCCCAGGATGTCTTTCTCCGCCTCTACCGCGCCCTGCCCAGCTTTCGCGGCGAGGCACTCATTACTACCTATCTCTACCGGATTGCGGTGAACGTCGCGCAGGACGAGTGGAAGCGCCGCCGCAAGGACCGCGACACGCACACCTCGCTCTCCGACGAAACCTCTGGCTGGGAAGACCGTCTTCCCCACCCCGACCGGAATGCCGAGCAACAGATAGAGGAGCGCGAGTTCCGGGAGGCCGTCGAGGAGCAGTTACAGCGCCTCAGCCACATCGAGCGCAGCATCATCGTCCTTTACCACCAGGAAGAACGCAGCTATGAGCAGATTGCCTATGCCCTGGGCATGCCCATAGGCACCGTTCGAACCCACCTGCATCGTGGCCGCAAAAAGCTACGGGAAGCCCTTCAGCCACGTCAAACACATGAGAGGAACGCGACATGCACGATGAACCGCTAAATCCGAACAACCTGTCGCCAGCCGAAATTGAGCAGGAGCAACTTGATGCGCGCATCGTTCGCGCTCTCGAAGCCGCACCCAAACCAATGGTTCCCGTGGACTTCGCGGCTCGCCTGGGCAACCGTCTTCCTGCCCGGCGCCCGGAGTCCCTGACCCCAACCCACTATGGTCGCAATGCGACGCTGTTGGGCATCGTGGCGGCTTTTGTGGCGCTGCTGGCCGTTGCCCTGCACACGACGGCCGGGGTCGCGGTCGGTTTTGTGGAGTCGCTTCTGCTGGCGGAGTTCATCGCATTGACCGTATGGCTCACCGTGCGCCGTCAGAGCCTGCGCTAACTCGCTGTCAACTTAACAGAATCTCGCCCGTCCAATAGTCCAGCGCCTGCAACGAATTACCATATCGCGTCGCGCGGACCAGCGGCACTTCCGATACACTCGGCTGCAGGCTTATTTTTTTAGAGGCGAAACGAGTTCCTTTTCCATGAAGAGACAAAGAGTTGCAGTTACCGGCGTCGGTTTAGCCGGTCTGGCAGTCGTGGCAATAACCTCCATCGGCCACATCGCAACAGCAGCGACCCCCACCCCCGGACCAACCCCCACTTCGCTCCTGATCGACACGATGGAGTCCGAACTCCACCGCGCCATGGGCTCTCTGGGCAACACCGCCACCGACGCGACTCAGCAGCCCAAGCCGTACTTTCTCAGCTACGCGGTCGCCGACTCCAACAGCATCAGCATGTCTGCCCAGTTCGGCGCTATTGTGGGCTCCAATGAGAGCCGCCGCCGCATCGCCGACGTTCAGGTTCGTCTCGGCACCGCTGCTGAGGACAATACGCACGGCGATCACCGCAACAGCGCCCTCACTACCGTTCCCCTGCCGCTCACCGACGATGGCGCTGCGCTCGCGCGAAGTCTATGGTTCGCCACGAACCGCGGCTACGGCAAGGCACTCGACGGCTACCTGAAAGTGAAGACGGAGCAACAGGTCCGCGCCAAGGAAGAGGACGGCTCCGCTGATTTTTCCAGCGAAAAGGCCGCGACAGAGCTTCTTCCCTCGCCTCCCCCTTTGGTCGTCGACCGCGCCGCATGGCAGGATCGCATCCGCGAGCTCTCCGCGCTGTTCAAGCAATATCCCGATGTCTTCTTCAACAACGTCGCTCTCGAGGCCTCCACCGAGACGGACTACTTCGTCTCCTCTGAGGGTGCAAAGGTGGCCACGCCGAACCATGTGGCCCGCCTGATCATCGTGGGCCGAACCCGGGCAGCCGATGGCATGGATCTGTTTCGCGCTGAGACCTTCGAAGCCGATGAAGTTGCTCACCTTCCCGACCAGAAGACCCTGACGGACAAGACTATCGCCATGGCCAAGAATTTGGAGGCCCTCCGTATGGCTCCCGTCACCGAGCCGTTCAACGGGCCAGCGATCCTGAGCGGCAGGGCCTCGGCCGTCTTCTTCCATGAGGTCCTCGGCCACCGTCTCGAAGGCCAGCGACAGCGCGGCGACGACGAAGGCCAGACCTTCACCAAGCTACTCGGCAAACAGATTCTGCCCACCTTCCTCAGCGTCTCGGACGATCCCACGCTCGCCACGATCGACGGGGTCTCGCTCAGCGGCCACTATAGCTTCGACGACGAAGGCCAGCCGGCGCGACGCGTCGATCTGATTAAGAACGGCGTCCTCGACACCTTTCTCATGTCGCGGCTGCCCATTGCCAGCTTCTCCACGTCGAACGGCCATGGCCGCTCCGAGATCGGCCATATGCCTACGGGCCGCCAGGGCAACCTCATCGTCACCTCATCCAAGACCGTCAGCGATGCCGAGCTCCGCGAAATGCTCAAAGCCGAGGCGAAGAAGCAAGGCAAACCCTACGGCCTCTACTTCGAAGACATCTCCTCAGGCTTCGCCGTCACCACGCGGCGTTCGCCACAGGCCTTCCAGGTCATCCCGCTGGTGGTGTATCGCGTCTACGTCGATGGCCGCCCCGATGAACTCGTCCGAGGCGTCAGCATCGTAGGCACACCGCAAGCCGCACTCAATCGCATCCTAGCCACCAACGACAAGCAGGACGTCTTCAACGGTATCTGCGGCGCCGAATCCGGCAGCATTCCGGTCAGCGCCGTTGCTCCTGCCATGCTCGTCAGCGAGATCGAAACCCAGCGTCAGGCACAGGGTACAGCGCGGCCGCCTATTCTCCCACCACCCGGGGCATCGGCCTCGACCGGCGGAAAGGGAGGCCAATAATGAATTTGTCCCGTAAACGGTTACAAATTAGTCAACTTCTAACAGCCGTTTTCTGCTCCGTGACTCTTTTTAGCACTGTGACAGTTACAAATCCGGTTTACGCCGAAGGGGCGGGCTCGTCGGTAACCGACCCACTTCTCCGAGCCATGCAGCAGGAGCTGGATCGAGAGAAGGCGCTTCTGCTCCCCGGCATGCAGCGGCCTTACTTCGTTGAGTACCGCCTCGACGACATCACCAGCTACGAAGCGGTCGCCAACTACGGCGCGCTCACCCGCGAAGAGGCCAACCATCAGCGCGTTATTCGCGTCACCGTCCGCATCGGCGATTACGCCGTGGACAGCAGCAGCAGTCGTGGCGACGGTACCGTCGAGCTCGCCCCAACCGACGACAACCCTCTCGCGCTGCAGTACTCCCTCTGGACGGCGACCGACACGGCCTACAAGAACGCCCTTCGCGCCTACTCCGCGAAACAAGCCGCGCTGAAGCAGTACCAATCCGCCCAAGCCCAGCCGGACTTCGCCCAGGTCAAGCCTGTCGTGCAGGTATTCCCGCTCGTCACCCTCGACCTCGATCGCAAGGAATGGAAACAGCGAATCGTCGAAGCCAGCGGCCTTTATGCCTCGGACCCCGAGGTTCGTTCCTTCGCGCAGTACGTTCAGTACTCCACCGCGAGCGTTCGTGCTATCGCCCTCAATCGCTACCTCGTGAACACTGAGGGGACCATGGTCCGGCAGGGCTACACCGGCTACAACGGCGGCATCAGCGTCGGTGGACAAGCCGCGGACGGCATGCGTCTCAGCCGCGACAACGGCACGGTCGCGACCACCGCGAAAGAACTCGAGAGCGCCTCATCGTTTCGCAAACGTGTTATCGAAGACCTCAAGAGCTTCGACGAACTGCGGAACGCTCCAGTCGTCTCGGCCGACGACTACCACGGCCCCGTCCTCTTCAGCGGAGACGCCGTAGCCGACGTCTTCAACCGCCTCTTCGTTCCTAACGTCGAAGCCGATCGCCCCGAGATGGGTACGACAGCCCGCACCACCGGCACCTACTCCTCAAGCTATAAATCCCGCGTCCTTCCCGATACGATGAGCATCACAGACGATCCTCTGCAGACAAAGTTCAACGGCAAAGGCCTCCTTGGCGCCTATGTCATCGACGACGAGGGGGTTCCGGCGCAATCGGTCGACATCGTCGTCAATGGCAAGCTCGAAAACTTCCTCATCGGCCGGGTACCCGTCAGGGACTTTGCCAGCTCCAACGGCCACGGACGCGCCGCCCCTGCTCAGGCCCCACACTCCCGCTCCGGTGTCGTCCTCATCAAGACGAGTGAGCCTCTCTCGAAGGACGAGCTCAACAAGCGCCTTCTCTCTATGGCTAAGGAACAAGGCAAAGACGTCTACGCGGTCGAAACTCTCGGCGGTGAGCTTCTCCCCCGCCTTCTCTATCGCGTCCACCCGGATGGCACCCGCCAGCTCGTTCGCGGCGCGGTCTTTGATGAACTCGACAACCGCAGCCTCCGCTCCGGCATTGTCGCGGTTGGCAACGACCCTTACGTCTCGAACTCGCTCAGCGCCTTCCCCCAGACCACCATCGCCCCCAGCATGCTCTTCGACGAGATTGGCGTAAAGCGCGCTACCGTCGAGCAGCAGAAACTGCCCTACTATCCGCCCCCGGCTCTTCCGGGCAAGTAAATTGAAAGATAAGGGAAAGTAAGAATGCACCTCGATCCGCGCCTGCTCCGCGTGCTCGTAATCAGCCTGGCCATTGTGCTCCTCTACGGCAGCCGCCTGACCAAAGGCTCCTTTGTCCAGACACCCGATGGCCTCGCCTTCCGCATCAAGCCACTCTTCGCCTGGGCCCGCGCCATTGCCCTGCCCGCGTACATCATCTTTTTCGTCTACATGATGAGCACGCAAAAGCGACCAATCCCATGGTGGATGGCGCTCTTGTTCGTGGCGGCCATTGGAATCGGACTCATGCAAATGCCGGGGACGATCACACTCACACAGACTGCGATTACTCAGAAGTTCTGGTTCCAGCCCTCAAAGGCCATCCAGTACAACGAAGTCATGGCCATTCAAGCCATGCAGGGAGGCCGAATGACCCGCGTCCTCGGCGACAATCGCGTCAAGATTACCCACACCTCAAACCACTGCGCCACAGCGGAATTCCAGCAGGAGCTCGAACGCCGCACGGGCAAACGAGTGATTGCCTGACGAAACCAGTTCCCGACTAATCTGTTCGAATCAAATAAGGCTCTGCCGCCGGGTCCTTCGGATGAATCCCATCCGCCACCTCAGTCGCGTTCTTCTTGTCAGGGACCTTCGGATTGACCCGCACCCAATACCCGGTCGGACCGGGAAACTCAATCACCTTTGCCGTCGTGTAGCGACGCAGCAGATCCTGCTTCAGCTTCACAGCATCGGACTCGTGCGCGAACGCCCCAATCTGCACACACCATCGCCCGCCGGGATCCGCATTCACACGGACCGGCGCGGCAAACGCCTCCACCTTCACCTTCGCCACGCCAGCGCGATAGACCCCGGTTGCCTTCGCTGCGGCCAACGAGAGGTCGATGATCCGCCCTCGAACAAACGGCCCCCGGTCCGTGATCTTCACGACGACCGACTGGTTGTTCGTCAGATTCGTCACCCGCACCATCGTCCCCATCGGCAAGGTGAGGTGCGCGGCGGTCATCGCGTTCTGGTCATACACCGTTCCATCGGCGCCCTTGCGTCCGGCATACGGCGGCCCATACCAGCTGGCCAGTCCAACCTCAGACGAAACAGGCTTGCCAAAACTATTCGGCACAGCCGCAGGAGGTGGAGCTACTGCCGTTGGAGCCGTACCTGGGTCGGTGGGCCGCGCAGGCTTTCCGCCATGGTTCGCAGCTGTACTTGTCGCTGGCGGTGGTGGAGGCTGATACGCCCTCGTCGTCTCTCGATGACAGCCACTTGCTATCAGCGCGATCGCAGAGAGCGTCGTGGCACAGCCAAACCGGGCGCGCATCACGGCTTCGGTGGTGGCGGCGTCGTCGCCGTTCTCCGCGCATGATCATCCAGCCGTTGCGCCAGCTTGTGCAGCTCAGTGGCGGCGGCACGCAAGGCATCAGAGCCATTCTGCCGAACGTCCGGCACTACTTGATCGTTGATGTACTTCACAACGTTCTTCAAGTCCGTCTCCAGATGCGCCGCAGCGTCCTTCAACTGCTGTTCCCAAGGTCGTTTTGAATCTCCTGTAGCCATACGCACACCTCTCCACAGTCAATTAGATGACGCGAAAAACCAAGGGTCAACGTCCATCGCACACGATTCCACCCATGTTCCCACCTGGTAACGACGCACCCGCTCACTACAGAACTAAGAACAGGTCTGGATAAAGATATGCCAGCGGACACGACATAATCCTGCTACGCAAAACTTCGGCACACCTGCAACATCCACACTTCAATGCACTTGCACCATTACCACTTAAGTTCACTTGCGATACATCAACGGTTCAGTGAACCTTACTGCCTGCGGCGTGCATCGATACCTTAGCGTCGCAGGTTTCACCTCTGCCAGTGTCCGGCAGATACGCAGCCGGAATTTTGCGAGGTAACCATTGGGCCCGATACGCAAGCGGAACACCCCTCACACGCAATCAACCAAACCTATCCTCCACGCCGCATTTGTTCTGCTCATCGCAGTCTCACCCTTCGCGGCGGCTCAGACGCCTCCAGCGAGTAAGCCCGCAGCGGACATCATCGCCGCGAACTCGCGTCTGGAACTCCCCGATTCGCCTGGTGTCCTCTTCAGCAGTTCGAGCAGCTCCGCAGATCCCGATAGCACCTCAATCGACCCCGCGCCTAAACCGGTTTTCAAGCATTCACCCCATCTCAAGATGATCGTTTTGCCGGGAGAAATCGCCGATCCGATGACGGTACACGATAAGGTTTCGACCGGCCTCAAAAATTCGGTGTCCCCCTTCTCCGCGACGGGATGGATCGCAGCCGCCAAATGGGGTCAGCTGAACGATAGTAGCCCCAACTATGGAAGCGATTCCGGCGCCTTTGGTCAACGGCTAGGCGCAGCCGCTCTACGCAGCACCTCAAACAATGTCCTCAGCCATTCCGTGTTCGCTTCGATATTTCATGAAGATCCCAGATACTACGTCATGGGTTCGGGCCACCCCTTCTTGCAGCGGCTCGTTTATGCGGGCACTCGTTCCATCATCACCCGCACTGACAGCGGCCATTCCACGCCAAACTTTGCTCTCCTTGCCGGAAGCGCCGCCAGCTCTGCCCTCACCGCGACCTACTACCCGGCAAAGAACAATACTTTCAGCGGAGTGGCTCAGACCTTCGGAGGCTCCGTCGGCGGTTCCGCTCTGAGTTTCCTTGTCGACGAGTTTCTCGTCGATGCATTGGTTGACCTTAAATTAAAGAAGAAGCAGTAGTCGCCTAATCCCTTCGCGTACTATGGAATCTAAAGCGTGCGTCGGCTGCTGAAATCACGGCTGCTGCTGTACGCAATGACGTGACAGGTCAACGCCCATCGCCGGGCGATTTGATCCCAAGTCAATCCGATAACAAGTGGCAAGGCACGCGCGGGATAGCGCAAACTAGTAGAAATACCGGCGCGACCGCTAATACAAATAGAGCAAACTCAACTCTGTATTGATGTTATTCTCGGTCAACTGGCAACTTGCTCAATTGATTCCACATCGAAATATTTAAACGTCGAGGTGGTTTATGCTCGTCTTTCCGCCAGATGAAAAGACAACCAACTCAGAGGCTACTTTCTATGATCACCCGACGTATCTCTCCAGAATCCAGTGCCGGCACGAGCGTCCATCGTCATCGCGCTTGCACTCTTCGGCGCTTCAGTACCGTTCGCGGTAGCCCAGTCAAGTAATGGCCCCACCAATTCCAGCGATGCAATGCTCACGCTGCCTGACGCACCGGGCGCGATGATTGCCAGTACAAGTGCCGCAACGCCCGACAATACTGGTGCTGCAGACGCGGCGTTTGATCCCGCCACAAAGGCACCTCCAGTGACTGCTTCTCGCTACCAGAAATACATCTCTCCTGGCGAGATCGCTCCAAAAGAGTCGGCAAAGGATAAGTTCGTCCTGGGCGCGGTGACGGCCGTCTCCCCATTCTCGATGTTGGGTTGGCTCGTATCTGCTGGTTGGACTCAGATCTTTGACGACAGCCCGAATTACACCGGCAGCACTGGCAAGCAATTTGGCCAGCGACTCGGTGCAGCCGCGGCGTTAAATACCAGTAGGGAAATCTTCGGCGACTCCGTCCTCTGCACAGTGTTTCATCAGGATCCGCGGTACTACATCATGGGAAAAGAGCAGAAATTCTTCAAGCGCCTTGTCTATTCCGGAACCCGCCCAATCATTGGCCGGACAGACGGTGGCCGCACCATACCGAACTTCGCAAATCTCGGAGGCACTTACGCGGCGGCAGCGCTGAGCCAGACCTACTATCCTCCCATCAATCGTGGCGCGAGCCAGGTAGCACAGACCTTCGGCTTGTCTCTTGGCAGCTCTGCATTTGGCTACGTAGTCAGTGAATTCGGCGGCGATTTCATCTCAATCCTCCACGTGAAGAAGAAGAAATAATTCGTCACCTGCCTATGTTTAGATAAAACAGTGGGGAGGCGTGGGGCAATGCGTTGGCTTCTGATGTCGTTGCTGCTTTCGATATCGACATCTGCGCAGACACGACCGCCGCTAACAGTCCCCGAGACCCCTGCTAACCTGCCTGACTCCGCTGCTGCTGACCTCCCCGACGCGCCCGAGCCAGCGCAACAGCAACAGGAAGACGTCGTTGCTGTCGCCGAGGCCTCCTTCAAACTGAACGGCCGCGGGGCCCATCCCTGCGGCGTGCTCAGCGCTATGAAGGTTGTTTATTTCGATCCCAGCCGAGTCGATGAGGTGCCCAAACCCTGCACCGAGCTCTTCTACCCGTACCAGCGCTTTCTCAACAGTAACGTCGTCGTCCCAATGACCTGGGAGCAAAAGGGCTACCTGGCGCTCCACAATCTCACCGATCCAGCAAACTTCGGGACCATCCTCGGCATCTCCGCCATCACCGTCGCAACCGACTCGCACTCGGCCTATGGCCCGGGTCTCAAGGGCTTCGGCAAAAGCGTCGGCGTCAGCCTTCTGCAGGACGCAACCGGCCAGTTCTTCGGGACCTTTGCTATTCCGTCCCTCGTTCGTCAGGACCCACGCTACTTCCGCATGCCTCACGCTCCCTTCAAGAAGCGTCTGATCTATTGCATCTCCCGCACCGTGATCTCACGCAGCGACGCAGGCAAGTCGATGCCCAACTACGCTACGCTGGTGAGCTACCCGATCGGCGCCGAGCTGTCCAATTTCTATGTCCCCGGCGTGCAGACGGATGCAAAGTCCACAGCAGCCCGCGTCCTCACCGGCTACGCCCTGGACCCCGTCAACAACATCATCAACGAATTCCTGCCGGACCTCGCCAGTCACGTTCACATCCAGATTATTTTTGTGCAGCGCATTATCAATAATGTCGCCAGCAGCAATGCCACAACGGGCATTCCGTAGCGCCAGTCGGGCCACCAGGACCCCTCCCATCCACAGCCCATTTTCCCCATTCAATGTAGATTCTCGCCGTTCAATTACAGATGCTTCGATGTGGCCTTTCGTGTGCGTACTCTAAGGAGTGTGAATCGAACGGCTTGGCCGACGCATCTTCTTATATGGACTAGAGATAGCCGAACCGTTCTAGGCACTTTCACAGACATTCCGCAGTGGATTAGCTTGAACTGAAGACGACTCCCTGCGAATCAAAGAGACAAAGACTCACTCAGGAGACACATTAATGCCGAAGGCTAAATATTTCGAAAAAGCTCTCACCTACGGAGCCCGAGCAGGTTGGGTGGTGTTCAACAAGCTGAACTCGATCAGCCCCAACGCCAGCTTCACCCCCAAGTGGAGCGACAAGCCGCTGCTCAAGAGCTACCAGAAAGAGAAGCCGCCTCTCGGCTGGCCCCGCACCACCGACTCCCTCTGCCCCAAGTGCATCCCTGAGATCCGCCAGCAGATCGTCGACGGCAAGCTGCCTCACGAGATCCTGCTCAACGAGAAGGTCGGCGAGATCAAGGCGCAGATCATCGAGCGCGACGGCCAGATCCTCATGGTTAAGGACTGCCCGATCCACGGCCACTTTGAAGACGTCATGTCCATCGACACCGCCTTCTTCAAGCACCTCGAAGAGGTCTTCCCTGGCCGCGACATCCGCGCCCACAACGATGAGAAGCTCCACAACCACGGCACCTCCACCGTCACCCACGGCCGCGGCTCTGTTCTCACCATCGACCTCACCAACCGCTGCAACATGATGTGCGATCCCTGCTTCATGGATGCCAACCAGGTCGGCTTCGTCCACGAACTCACCTGGGACGAGATCAAGACCATGCTCGACAACGCGGTCACCATCAAGCCCCGTCGTCAGATGTCGGTTCAGTTCTCCGGCGGCGAGCCCACGCTCAGCCCCTACTTCCTCGACGCCGTCGCCTACGCCCGCAAGGTCGGTTACACCTCGGTCCAGGCCGCGACCAACGGCATCGAGTTCGCCAAGTCCAAGGAGTTCGCGAAGGCGTCTGCTGAAGCCGGTCTCCGCTACGCCTACCTCCAGTTCGACGGCATCGGCAACGCTGCCAACTCGCACCGCAAGGTCGGCAACGCGTTCGACGTAAAACTCCAGGCCATCCACAACCTCTACGAGGCCGGCGTCGACATCGTCCCCGTCACCACCATCGTCAACGGCATCAACAACGAGCAGGTTGGCCGGATCATCGAGTTCGCGCTCGACAACCCGAAGAAGATCAACTTCCTCTCCTTCCAGCCCGTCAGTTTTACTGGCCGCGACGAAGAGGTCTCCGACGAGCGTCGCAAGGCACAGCGCTACACGCTTTCGCACCTCGCCCACGACGTCAAGAACCAGACCGGCCTCGGCGAGCCGACCCGCGATTGGTTCCCCATCTCCTTCATGTCCACCTTCTCCGACTGGGCCGACCTCGTCCACGGACCGGATCGCGACTGGGGCCAGCTCTCCTGCGGCTGCCACCCGAACTGCGGCATCTCCATGGCGCTCATGATCGACAAGGAGACCAAGGAAGCCGTTCCCGTCACCGCGTTCATCAATGCAGACCGTCTCGCCAAGGACATCGCACGCGTCAACGATGCAGCCCGCGGCAAGTACCTCACCATGATCGGGGCTGCACTGGCGCTCATCCGCAACTACAAGCCCGAAGCCGCACCGACCCACTTCAAGATCAAGGACCTGCTCGAGAAGTTCGACAAGAGCTTCGGAGCCAGCGGACGCAGCTACGGCAAGGTCACCGCAGACCGCACCATGGCAGACATCGCAAAGCGCCGCGGCGACCGTTGGAACTTCCTCTTCATCGCCGGCATGTGGTTCCAAGACCTCTTCAACTACGACTTCCGCCGTACCGAGCAGTGCATCATCCCCTACGCCACACAAGAGGGTGAGATCAGCTTCTGCGCCTACAATACGGGCGTGGGCTGGCGGAACATCATCGAGAAGATGCACATGACCTCCACCCTCACCAAGTGGTACGAGGAGCACGGCCGTCACGAGATCTTCGCCGGCGGCAAGAAGGTCGGCCTCGAGAAGGAAGCGAAGTACGATCTCGTCCTCAACGACGAGCACGTCAACGCCGCTGCCAACGACACCTTCGAGAAGTCCGGCGTCGCGAAGAACTCTCGCGAAGAAAAGATCCGCGCACGTGATGCAAAGATCAAGCAGGACGCCGAAAACGCCCGCATGGCCAAGCTCTACCGCAAGGAAGTGCTCGGCGAGCAGGAGCAGCCCGGCTTCATCTCCCTCGGAGAGATCAAGCCAGCCGCCCCGGTCGTCAAGGCCGAGGTCGAAGAGACCGTCTCCGGCGACTAATCGCTGCCGGAACAAACAATAAGAATGGCCGCCAGTAATGGCGGCCTTTCTTATTTGTGATCTTGAAAGAATGTCTCCAGATTCACTCTTTCAGATTCTCTTCAAGCCGGGTCCCGACGGAGCTCCCACAGCCATTAGCGATCACGTTGTCGCTCGCATCGAGAGCTTGGTTTAATGCGATCGTTGTAAACTCATCACCGCTTTTACCGAGGTGCAAGGTGGCCTTAACTTTCTGCGATCCAATAAAAACACCGGTAGCGTCATAGCGATAATACGTAAAAGCGATCGAATAATTTTGCCATCCCCGGTCGCGTTGCCAAACTCCGTGACCGGGACCACGCGTAGCCGGCCCCTGACCGGGCCCGAGAGTCCACTCCGACATCGTGCCGCCTTTGTTAAAAGTGAACAAACCTCGCAACATAATGAGCGGATCGCCCGTTTGGCAGTTACGCGCCGTCACTATCGTTTGCCACGCTCCTACAATGGCTTTGTCATTATCGTTTGACGATTCTTTGTCTTGACCCAAAACGATAGAAGCCGTCATAGTCAAAGCCATCATCGCGAACACCAAAACTGATGTTCGTTTCTTTAAATTCATTTTGTCTCCTTCCAAGATTGCCCACTCGTCCACTGCCGCAAGCGAGCGCTCATACCTCTTCGCATGACACAGATTGTTCAAATGGGGAGTAGATGAATCGCGGCCGAATTACGGATTACCCGTTTGCACGCTTACTTGCCCAACTATTTACCTTGGCCAGCACTGGATGTGGCCCATGGAAAGTGTTCCCGAGTATGGACCCGCATCCATCCCGTGTCAAATAAGCAAATCTTGCACACGCAACAGTAGGAAGACCCACGAGAATGGAAAGGAACACCGCGCTAGTGTCGCCCGAAGCACAGGTTCGGCCTGCGCAGTCGTCAAAGCGGAAGACGAAACCCTCACGGGCGACTAAGTTACATCAGCTTGCCAGGATACGAAGACCGCCAGCAAGGGCAATAGGCTCAAAATACGAGCGACAACCTTAGCTCAAAAGACCAGCCCATTACTTGACCACCTCAATAGTGTTACTCGGCCGCAAGCCTTCCCAACTATCCCAAAAAGCCTCCATCTCGGGATGTGGTTTTGAAGGATTAGTGCGAAAGTTTTAAAAGTACCCGCACTGCCAGGTGCTCGATTGGGTGAAACCCAGGTACTCGGATGAAACAAGGAGTCGACCATGAACAATCTCAGTGATAGGCCCGCGAACATGGGGGAGGTAGCCTGCGTTCAGGATGCAAAAACAGGCGATTATTCCTTATCCTTGCATGGTGCGATCGCTCAGTTGACAGCGGAAAATCACCGCTTGCAGACCATGATCGATGACCTCCTGAACAGGATCGAGTGTCTCCGTTGCGGACCTGATATGCAGGCATTCGGATCTGCCTAGAAGAATTTCGTGAACGAGATGCTGTCCGCCAATCAAGCCAGCCCGACGGCATCCGTCGACGGCGACTAATTACCTTCAACTACATCAACAGAAGGGCCTCCATCCAGCGCACCCATCCACTCATCCCCGGGAGACACAACATGGCGTGGTCTCTATCGCGCCACACCCTTCTGAATCTGTTGATAGCCGCGCAGCATAATCACAACCCCGATGAGATTCAGCACCGGAGGAGGCAATAGACATACCCAGCCCATCGTAGTCAGCGACGGCACAGCCAGCACATAAGAAATGTCCGTAAACAGATCCGAAAAACGCACGCCCGCCGTAATCACAAGCCAGATCGGGTCCTTCTTCCACCGCCACAGCGTAATCGCCTGGGCCAGCGCGAACGCCGCCCACTGCCCGGCCGACCGGCGCAGAAACGCAGTCTCGAGCCCGGCGGGAACAGTGGCATGGAAGACCTGGAACCAGTGCTCCGGCGCAACCCACGCCATCACGAACAGACACGTGTCCTCTACCAGCGCGACCCAAAGAAAGATGAGAATCAGAATTCTAAGGCGTCGCTCGATCACAGGCAGCCCTCGCTCAACCTGACGTTAATCCCGAGAACAGTTTCTGTCTACAACGTCCGGAGTCAAAACGAATCAACCAATCCAGCAAGCCATCTCTCAAAATAGAAAAGCCCCGGAAAAATCCGGGGCCTCTGCATTCTCGATCAATCAGAAGAAGCGTTACTGTCCAGCAACAGTCCCTGAACTGCGGCTAGAGCGAGCCCGGCGAGTCTGAGCAAGAATCGTCCGCCGTTGTTTCGATCCGAACACCCACTCGCGAACCGGTCCCACATCGATATGGACAAACTGGCTCACCGGATAGTACCCAACGCCGCCTGCCTTCAGCGACAGCGCCGCATTCCGCAACTGTACCGTCGTCACTCCCGGCACGCGAAGGTCGATCGCATGTCCTTCCATATGCTGGCTATGCTCGGCCACGCCGGTCTGCGGCGAGTTCTGCCGCAACGCCGAATTCGTCTCCGGTGTCCGGTACCCGCACACAACATTGATCACGGTGTCTAACTTTCCCAGCCGTGCCAACATCGCATGCAGCACATCGAACTCCTTTGGATCGTAGTTGCTGACGTCCTGCGTATTGTGGTCGCGCAGGAAGTAGTTGAGCTTCTCCAGCGCATCCGGCAAATACATATCGCCTACCCGGTAGACAATATCCAGGTTCTCCCCGGTATGGATGTTCGTCAGCTTGAGCTGGTACGGTTTCCCATCCTCCGGGACCTCCGTCGCGACCCCACTGGCAGCAATCTCCGACGGCAACACCCCCGGCACCACCTCTTCCCCATGCATCATGGCCGGGGACGTCTTCAAACGCATCGAACTCTTCAGGCTGGCATGCACCCGAGTCTTCACCGTCCTGGCCCACGACGAACCGCTCGCCCCAAAAACCACAATCGCCGCCGCCGTAACCATCGCGAAGCCTCGTACGCTCAATAACCGCATCTACACTCCTGGCCCACCGAATCTTTGCGAATGTAAATTCTAAATGCGATTCACCGATCGCCATTCGCTCTTTCAAGTTTACCTATTTCATACCTAATCCCGCATCGTGGGAATGTAACTTTAGTGTCACACTTGAAAATTACTTCCATAATGGCACTAAGCCCTTTGCTTACATACCACTAGCCTTGTCAGAATTCAGCTCCGAATTCCTGCAATTCGTTCATAGACGAGCTTCGCGGCGGCAATATCCTCTATCGCGACCCCCACCGACTTGAAGACCACCGGAAGCCCCTTCCGATCAAGAACAGCCCCATTCAAAACCTCTCCAATCTCAGCGCTTATCTCCGCCTTCGCCAGCAAAATATCCCCCGGCTCCCGCATCCCAGCCTCCCGGGACTCCACCACGACCGCACCTCGCATAGCCTCATCATCGAGCTCCCGCCGCGCCGGCGTCGCCGCTCCCACCGCACACACCACCGCGTCCTGTTTCAGCCATCGACCCTGCAAGATCGGCTCCGGCGAACTCGTCAGCGTTAGCACAACGTCCGCGCCCCGCACTGCCTCCTCTGCCGTCGTTACCCGGGCCCCGACCTCCGCTGCAAATCTCCTTGCATTCGCCTCCGTCCGGCTCCAAACCCGTATATCGTCAAAGGTCCGCACCCGCGTTAGCGCCTGCACGTGCGACCGCGCCTGCACCCCGCTGCCCAGGATCCCCAATACCTTCGCGTCCCGTCGAGCGAGGCAGTCCACCGCCACCGCCGACACAGCTGCCGTCCGCATCTCCGTGATGAGCCGACCGTCCATCACCGCCAGCGGCTCTCCAGTGTCCGAGCGGAAGAGTTCGATCATCGCCATATGCGTATGCTTCCCGAGATCGGCGTTCCCCGGATAAAACGTCACCATCTTGGCGCCCATCACGCCCCTGTACACCGCAGGCATTACTGCAAACCACCCGCTATGCTCGGCTACCGACATCACCGTCCGCAACGGCTGAACCACCCGGCCGGCAGAAAGCTCCATCAACGCCGTACGAATCTCTGGAATCAGGTCGTCATACGACAGCACCGCCCGCACCTGATCTTCATTGAAAAATATTAGTTTTTCGGTCGACATAAGTGTCTCCATTATCATCCCCTTCACCTGTGGCACCCTTATAGACATGCATCTCGACCCGATCCAACTCCGCGTCCTTGGCTCCCTGATTGAAAAAGAGATCACCACGCCCGAAAATTACCCGCTGTCGCTCAATGCCCTGATCAACGCATGCAACCAGCGCTCCAGCCGCGACCCTGTTCTGGATCTCACCGAAGAGGAGGTCCGCCAGGCCCTCCACACCCTAGAAGATCTCGCCCTCGTCACTCCCGTTCGCGACGCTCGGGTTCCCAAGTACGAGCACCGAATCCGCACCGTCCTCAACCTCCGTCGCGACGAGACCGCAGTTCTGTGCCTCCTCCTGCTTCGCGGCCCCCAGACCCCGGGCGAACTCCGCAGCCGCGCCGACCGCCTCTACACCTTCGACGATCTCGGCGCCGTCCAGTCCACCCTCGAACGGCTCGCAGCCCGCCCAACCGCCGACGAAGCCACCAACGAAGCGGGGCCCCTCACCACGGTCCTGCCCCGTCAGCCCGGGTCCCGCGAGGCTCGCTACGCCCATCTATTAGGAGATCCGCCGAACCTGACAACCACTCATCACAGCACCGTAACCGGCGAAGCCAGCCACGCCTCGACCTCAGACCCAACAACAGCCCAGCGTCTGGCCCGCATGGAGTCTGAGATCGCTTCGCTTACCGCAGCCCTGCTTGAACTACGGGCACGAGTAGAACTGCTAGAGCCAAACAACTGATCGCTATGCTCAAATAGGGAGACTCCTCTGTGAGAAGCATCACGTACTAACGAAGGGCAACCCTCTTCTCATGTCAGAATCTCTCATCCAAGCCGACCAGCTAACAAATAGAAGCGGCCATGGGCGACGCGATGACGACATCCGCAACGAACGCCTTGCCCGACTGCTGGGACAGATCACCGAAGGGATCATCTGCATCGATCGAAACTGGATCGTCACCTTCGTGAACGAGGAAGCGTGCAACCGCAGCCAGATCACCCCATCCGACGTGGGCACTAAGACGTTCTGGGAGATCTATCCGCACCACATCGGCACTCATCAGGAGCGCATCTACCGCACCGTCATGCGGACCGGCGAAAAGACCTCCGTCGAGTACTACTCCGAACGCGTCGACGCGTGGCTAAACGTAACCGTCTACCCCACGGACGAGGGCATCGCCCTCTTCTACCAGGACATCACCGACCGTAAGGGCGCCGAGTTTCTTCGCGACGCCTCCGTCCGCCAGCTCCGTCAAGTCCTCGAAACGACCACCGACGCAGTTGCCAGCATTGGCCGCGACTGGAATATCTCCTTCCTCAATCGCCGCGCCAAAGAACTGCTCAGCCCCAAAGGCGAGCTCCTTGGCAAAAATCTCTGGCAGGAGTTCCCCGTCGCTGCCGAGCACAACGAAATCTCCCATCACCTCCGCCGCGCCATGGACGAAGGCGTTGCCGGCGAGTTCGAGGCGTTCTACCCCGAACCACTCAACCTCTGGCTCTCCATTCAGTGCCGCCCCTTCGAAGACGGCATTGTCCTCTTCTTCCGCGACGTCACCGAGCGCCGTCACGCCGACGCAATCCTCCAGCAGCAGCGGGACCTCCTCGCCTCAGTCCAGCAGACCGCTCTCGTTGCCACTTGGGAGATCGAGTATGCCACAGGCAAAGTTACGTACGGGGTCGGCTCCTATCCTGTCTTTGGCCACCCCCTTGAAGAGGTCCCGGACTACCGCGCCTTCAAAAAGATCGTCCTTCCCGAATACATCCCCATCATCGCCGCCTCAATTCAAGGTGGCGTCGAAAGCGGAGGGTTGACCGCGCAGGAATTTCAGGTGCGTGCGGCTGACGGCCGGATCCTCTGGCTCGAGAGCCGCGGACACGCAGTCATGGTCGATGGTGTCCCAACCTGCCTCCGCGGCCTCACGATCGACATCACCGCCCGCAAGAAAAACGAGGAAGCTCTCGTCGCCAGCGAAACACGATACCGCGTCCTCGCCGATCTCAACCCCCAGGGAATCTGGATGGCCAGTCCCTCAGGAGAACTCACCTACGCCAATCAGGGCCTCCTCGACTACATCGGCTTCGCCATCGAAGACCTCGCGGGCCTGGGATGGCTTAGCGCCTTCCATTCCGACGACCGTGATCGCCTTCTCGACTCCTGGTCGCGCTGCGTCGCATCAGGCGACGACTACGACATCGAAGCCCGCATGATTCGCGCCCGTGATGGCCGCGCGCGCTGGTGGTGGATCCGTGCCCTGCCCGTCCGCGATGAGGCCGGCAAAATTCTCGACTGGCTCGGCGTCGCCATTGACATCGACGATCGCAAGACCTTCGCCGAGACCCTGCAGCGCCGCCAGGACGAGACCGAGCGACAGCGCGCCGAACTCGAGACCATCTATCAGACGGCACCGATCGGCCTCGCCCTCTTCGACCCCGTCGAGTTCCGCTATCTCCGCATCAACGATCGTCAATGCGAGACCCTCGGCCTCCCGCGGGAGAAGATCCTCGGCCGCCGCATCACTGAACTCGCTCCCCTCAAAGGTCTCCAGGAGATCTTCGAGCAGGTCGCCAAAGGCCATCCCGTCAGAAACCTTCTCCTTGAAGGCGAACTCCCTACCCGCCCGGGCGAGCATCGGTACTGGAACGTAAGCTACTCCCCCATCTACAACCCCGACGGCATCGTCGAGGCCATCGCCGCCGTCATCCTCGAGGTCACCACGCAGAAGAAAGCCGAGGCCGCTCTCATCCAGAGCGAAAAACTCGCCGCGGTCGGCCGCCTGGCCAGCTCCATCTCTCACGAGATCAACAACCCCCTCGAAGCCATTACCAACCTTCTCTACCTCATCGCCCTCTCAGGCGAGCTCCCTGAGGGTGTCCGCCAATACGTCCAGATCGCCCAAAGCGAACTCTCCCGCGTCTGCCAGATCGCCACTCAGACCCTCCGCTTCCACCGTCAGGCCGTCCGCGCCACGCACGTCAGCGCTGCCGATCTCGTCGACGCCGTTCTCAACCTCTACCATGGTCGTCTGTCCAACTCCAGCATCCACGTCGAGGCCAGCTACTCCACCGCCACCACCGTCCTCTGCTTTGAAAACGACATCCGTCAGGTCCTCAACAACCTCATCGCCAACGCCATCGACGCCATGCGTCAGGGCGGCCGCCTCGTCGTTCGTGCCCACGACGCCATGGACTACTCCGCCCGCTACCCCAACGGCCGTCCTGGCATCCGCATCACCATCGCCGACACAGGCCACGGCATGTCCCCGACCGTCCGCACTCGCCTCTTCGAGCCCTTCTATACCACCAAAGACCTCAACGGCACCGGCCTCGGCCTCTGGATCTCCGCCGGCATCGTCGATCGCCACCAGGGCCGCCTCACCTTCCGCAGTACCGAACATCCCGTACACCACGGCACCGTCTTCTCTCTCTTCCTCCCACGCATCGAAGAACCGAAACACTTCGCCGAATCGCACTAGCCGCCTCGCGCGAAAGCCCAGCACTGTACAAATCCCATCCAAAGTCGCATCCTTGCAATCATGGCAGGCCGTGCTCCCATCGTCGGTGAACCTCCCACAACTCCTCCGCCTATCGCGCCACATCTACCGACTGCCGACACTGCATTCATCGACTTCTTCAGCATCGGCCCCACCAACACACCCACATCAATCACGAGCTTCACCGCGTTCCAACAAACCTTCGGCGGCCTCGATCCACGCAGCGAAGCCAGCTATCAGATCCAGCAGTTCTTCAACAATGGCGGCCAGACTGCCCTCATACTGCGCATTGCCCCCGAACCCTCCACCCAACCCTTCGCACTCGCTCTCAAGTCCGCGCTCACTGGTCTCACGGCTCCATTCAATCTTCTCTGCATCCCCGCCACGGCTAACCTCGCGCCCGCAAGCATGCATGACATCATGCTCACGGCCCAGGCCCTGTGTGCGACTCAAAAGGCCTTCTACATCTCCGACATTCCACCCTCGAGCATCGTCTCCAATCCATCCGCCATCGAATCCTGGTTTGCAAACAGCGGCCTCGCCGCTCACGACTACGCCGCCATCTACTATCCGCGTCTCAACGTGCCCGACGCGCTCCATCAAAACGCCCCGCGAGAGATCGGCTACAGCGGCGCCGTCGCCGGCATCTACGCCAGCACCGACAACGCTCGCGGCGTCTGGAAGGCCCCTGCAGGCACCAGCGCCGTCCTACCCGGCGCGACCCCCGTCTTCCCTATCGACGACACCACAAACGGGCGGCTCAACTCACTCGCCATCAATTCCATCCGCCGCTTTCCCACCTACGGCACCGTCGTCTGGGGAGCTCGTACCACTGCAGGCGCAAACACTAGCGACTCTGAGTTCCAATACGTCAACGTCCGCCGTCTCGCCATCTTTCTCGAGCAATGCATCTCCGCCGGCATTCAATGGGTCGTCTTCGAACCCAACGGCCCGGCCCTCTGGGCCTCTATCCGTCTGGCTGTCACATCGTTCCTCACCAACCTATGGCAACAGGGCGCCTTGCAGGGTAGTCATCCGCAACAGGCCTTCTTCGTGAAATGCGATGCCACCACGATGACTCAGTCCGACATCGACAACGGTCGCGTCAACATCCAGATCGGCTTCGCTCCCCTGCGGCCCGCCGAGTTCATCATCCTCACCATCTGCCAACTCACCGCACCGCATCCGTAGCTCAATGACACAATCAGCTTTACGGCAGCGGCGTTTGATCGTCGCTTTTGCAGTGCACTCTCTGGTTGTCATCCCCGAAGGGGATCTGCTTTTGTAGTCTTCCCATCCACACCCCGAATCTATATTTCAGCAATTGTTCAAAGACCGAAGTATCATGTCTCCGAAGCGCTTTCCCCATTTCACCGGACGCGAGGCGCCGACCATCACCGGAGACTCTAATGCCGCAAGCCCCCACCCGCCTCCTCCTCGCTACCACCCTCCTCCTCATCTCCGGCGTCGCAGGTCTGCAAGCCCAGCCTAATCCCCAGTCGAATACCCTCCTGGTCAACATCGACCACCGCCCCGTCACCTCCCTCAACGGCGACTGGCACGTCATCGTCGACCAGTACGCCACCGGCCTCTACGACTTCCACCAGAATCTCCGCAAAGACGGCTTCTTCATGAACGCCCCCTTCGACCCCAACGGTCATCCACAGGACTACAACTTCGCCAACGCCTCCACGTTCAAGGTCCCCGGCGACTGGAACACCCAGCGCCCCGACCTCCTCTACTACGAGGGCCCCATCTGGTACGAGAAGGACTTCGAGCATACGAGCAAGCCCAACACCCGCACCTTCCTCCACTTCGGCGCCGCCAACTACCGCACCTTCGTCTGGGTCAACACCAAAAAAGTCTGCGAGCACGAAGGCGGCTTCACTCCCTTCGACTGCGAGATCACCAGCGTACTCAAAGACGGCAAAAACTTCGTCGTCCTCTCCGTCGACAACACCCGCATCGCCGACGGTGTCCCCACCCTGCAGACCGACTGGTGGAACTACGGCGGCCTCACCCGCGACGTCTCCCTCGTCGAACTCCCGCAACAATTCATCGACGACTATGACCTGCACCTCAGCCGCACCGATCACTCCCTCATCGAAGGCTACGTCCACGTCGAAGGGGCATCCAGCGGCACCACTGTCACCGTCAGCATCCCCGAGCTGAACGCGAAAACCCAGGCCACCGTCGACGCAAACTCCCGCGCCACCGTAAGCCTCCCCGCAAAATCTCTCAGCCTCTGGTCCCCCGAAAACCCCAGGCTCTACAAGGTCGAAATCTCCTCAACGTCAGACAAAACAGAAGACGAGATCGGCTTCCGCACCATCGAAACTCGCGGCACCCAAATCCTCCTCAACGGCCAGCCCGTCTTCCTCCGCGGCATCTCCATCCACGCCGAAGCTCCCTACCGCACAGGCCGCGCCTACTCGCAGAAAGACGTCGACACCCTCCTCGGCTGGGCCAAAGAGCTCGGTTGCAACTACGTCCGCCTCGCGCACTACCCCCACGACGAGCGCATGACCCGCACCGCCGACAAACTCGGCCTCATGGTCTGGTCCGAGATCCCCGACTACTGGGCACTCCAGTTCGACAACCCCGCCGTCCTCGTCAAATCCAAACAGCAGCTCACCGAGATGATTCGCCGCGACCGCAACAAGGCCTCCATCGTCCTCTGGTCCGTCGCCAACGAAACTCCCAACACCGAAGCCCGCACCAAATACCTCACGACCATGGCCGACCTCACCCGTCAGCTCGACCCGACCCGCCTCGTCACCGCAGCACTCCTCGTCCGCACCGAAAAAACTGCAAGCGGTTCCAACAAGATCGTCGACGACCCGCTCGGTAAGGCCCTCGATGTCATCGGCACCAACGAGTACATCGGCTGGTACGAGCAACACGCAGAAGGCGCCGACACCACCACATGGGACATCCGCTACGACAAACCCCTCATCATGTCCGAGTGGGGCGGCGACGCCAGGGCCGGCAACCACGCCCCCAAAGGCAGCACCACACCAGCCCTCTGGACCGAGGAGTATCAGGCCGAGATCTACAACCACCAGATCGCCATGCTCAACAAGATCCCGCAGCTCCGTGGCACCAGCCCCTGGCTCCTGATGGACTTCCGCTCCGCACGCCGCGTCAACCCCGGCCTTCAGGACAACTTCAACCGCAAGGGCCTCATCTCCGACCAGGGAGTAAAAAAACAAGCTTTCTTCATCCTGCAAAAGGCCTATAAAGATAAGTCGCTAGGCAAACCCGAATAGCCATGATGACGAAGCTCACTCGTTCGCTCGCCCTCCTTACGCTTGCTTCCGCTCCGGCAGTGGCTGCCACCGTTGCACCGCCGGACTTCGGCCCTAACGTCCTCATCTTCAACCCCTCGATTCCCTCAGCCACCATCCAGCCGCAGATCGACAAGGTCTACGCCACCCAGCGGCGCAACGAGTTCGGCCCCGAACGCAACGCCATCCTCTTCACCCCCGGCGACTACACCGTCGACGTTCCCATCGGCTTCTACACCGAGGTCCTCGGCCTCGGCTCCTCACCCGACCGCGTCCACATCACCGGCAACGTCCACTCCGACGCCGCCTCACGCAACAACAACGCCACTACCACCTTCTGGCGCGCGACAGAAAACTTCTCTGTCGCCCCCACCGGCGGCACCATGCAGTGGGCGGTCTCGCAGGCCGCACCCTTCCGCCGCATGCACGTTCAAGGCGACATCGTCCTCAATCAAAACAAGGGCTGGGCCAGTGGCGGATGGATGTCCGACAGCCTCATCGACGGCAACGTTGACTCCGGCACTCAGCAGCAATGGATCTCCCGCAACAGCGAGTGGCACAGCTGGACCGGCTCCAACTGGAACATGGTCTTCGTTGGCGTCCCGAATCCTCCGGAAGGTGAGTGGCCCAAACCGCCGTACACCAAGATCGCAAAGACTCCCGTCGTTCGCGAAAAACCCTTCCTCCAGGTCGATCCCGCCGGCAACTACAGCGTCCACGTCCCATCGCTCAGCACCAACAGCTCCGGCATTACCTGGCACACCGCGATAACACCCGGAAAAGCAATCCCCATCGCGCAGTTCTACATCGCCCACCCAAACCGCGATAACGCCTCAACCATCAACGCGCAGCTCGCCAAGGGCAAAAACCTCCTCCTCACCCCCGGCGTCTACGACCTCGCCGAAGCCATCCGCGTCACCCGCCCCAACACCGTCGTCATGGGCCTCGGCTTCGCCACGCTTGCATCCCATCAACGGCACCGCCGCCATGATCACCGCAGACGCCGATGGCATCATCATCGCCGGTCTCCTCTTCGACGCGGGCCCAACAACCTCTCCCGTTCTGCTTCAGATCGGCTCCAACAAATCCACCGTCAGCCATTCAAAAAATCCCATCTCGCTTCACGATGTCTTCTTCCGCGTCGGAGGCGCCGGCGCCGGCAGCGCCGTCATCAACCTCGAGATCAACAGCAACGAAACCATCGTCGATCACACCTGGATCTGGCGCGCCGATCACGGCGCCGGCGTCGGCTGGACCAGCAACACCAGCGCCAACGGCCTCGTCGTCAACGGCGACAACGTCATCATCTACGGCCTCTTCGTCGAACATCACCAGCAGTTCCAAGTCCTCTGGAACGGCAACGCCGGCCGCACCTACTTCTACCAATCCGAGATTCCCTACGACCCACCCGATCAGCCCAGCTTCACCAGCGCTCCGGGCACCAACGGCTGGGCCTCCTACAAAGTTGCCGACACGGTCGCCGACCACGAAGCCTGGGGACTCGGCATCTACAGCGTCTTCCGCAACCCCGACGTCGTCCTGACCCGTGCCATCGAAGTTCCGGCCAGCCCGAACGTGCGCTTCCACGACATGATCACCGTGGCTCTCGGCAAGCTCGGCGAAATCGAAAATGTCATCAACAACGCGGGCGGCTCCACCTCGATCACCCCGCGTGTAACCCCCAAGGTCACAAATTTTCCCTAGATGGCTGAGCTACCGTGTTGAAACCACTAGCACGGCCTGGCCGTAAAGAAAATCCCTCGGAATTTCCATTTCCCCTCAGCCGTCTTGCATATATAGTCTTTGACTACAGCCATTCAATAGCTCTTCCAAGGCACTCCCCCAGCCTCGGGGACACGGCTCGCTCGTCAGGCGGCAGCAGTGAAAAGGTGTGCCAATTCGCGTAGTAACCGGGCCAGGCAAGCCACTCTACTCGGCGCCCTTCTTCTGCTGGCACCTTGGTCAAAAAGACTCATTGCTCAACAGCAACTCACACCCACACCTGCAACCACACTCGAGCTGCCCGACGCCCCCAGCGCCTCCGTTCTCTCCGGCACTGTCACCGACACCGACGAAGCAACTGTCTCCGGCGCTCAGATCACGCTCGAAGAAACGACATCGCACGCCTCTCGCACCACACAGTCCGACGGCACCGGCGCATTTGCCTTCTACGGCGTGTCGCCGGGAAAGTACATAGTTAAAATCACCGCTCCTGGCTTCGCCTCGTGGAAGGTGGAAGATGTCTCGATGCACGCCGGAGAAAACTTCGTGCTCCCGCAGATCCTCCTCGGTGTCGAATCCATCACCTCCACCGTCGACGCCATCACCCAGGAAGACCTCGCCGAGCAGCAGATCAGCGCCGAAGTCAAACAGCGCATCATCGGCGTGCTCCCCAACTTCTACGTCAGCTACATCCCCAACGCCGCACCGCTCACGCGCAAACAAAAATTCAAGCTCGCGATCAAGGTCACGATCGACCCCGTCACCTTCCTCACCACCGGCGTCACCGCAGGCATCGAGCAAGCGCAGAACGACTTCTCCGGCTACGGCGATGGCTTCGAAGGATATGCCAAACGCTACGGAGCTACCTACGGCACTCGCGTCGCATCGACATTCTTCGGTGCGGCTCTGCTCCCGTCGCTTCTGCATCAGGATCCACGCTACTTCTACAGGGGCAAAGGCCGCATCGTCACCCGCGCTCTCTACGCCATATCAACCGTAGTCATCTGCAAGGGAGACAACGGACACTGGCAGCCAAACTACTCCAACGTCCTCGGAAATCTCGCAGCCGGAGGCCTCTCCAGCCTCTACTATCCCGATAGCGACCGTCACGACGCTCAGGTCACCGTCGACAACATCCTCATCGGCGTCGGCACCGGAGCCATCGGCACCCTCTTCCAGGAGTTCCTGCTCAAGCACCTCACCCACGGCGTGCCACCCTCCACGCCCACAACGAGCCCGTAGCCGCTACTCTTTGTCTTTCTTCTCCGGGTGCCTTCGCTTCCACCACCACGCCACCAGCCCCGCCACAAACGCAAATCCCGCGCCTCCCGGCAGCAGATACTTCAGCAACCCAACCGGATCGTTCCAAAACAGATACTTGGCCCACTCCCACAAGCTGCCCACCTGCACCGAAACCTCGGCCGTATAGCTTGTAATCTCCACGGCCGCTTTATTCGGATCATTCGGATACACCAGCAGCGCGCGAATCGTCAGCCTCTCATTCGCCGACGGCTCCTTCGGCGTCACCTTCCACTGCCACCGCGCCGCTCCATCAATCGGAATCAACTGCACATCCGTCGTTCCTATCGGCTCTATCTTGAACTCGTTCGGATTCTCCGCACTCAACTCAACCCGCATCCGTTGCGACACCTTGAGCGGCGCACCCTGCGCTCCCGCGGGAACCGGCCCGCTCACATCCTCATACCCATGTACCACCACACTCACCGTCGTCGCATCCGGCAGCGACATCTTCGTCGGCAGGTTGTACTCAATCTTCCCGGTCTTCAGCTCCTTCTCCCACTTCTGAATCGCCAACCCCTCGGCATACTCATTGCTTCCCGTATCCGCAGCGGGCTTCGTCTCTACAGGGGGTACAGCAGTAGGCGTCCCTTGCCCACCTGGATTCACTCCTACAGGCGCTGGCGGCTTCGCTGCTTCAACCGGCGGATTCTCGCTCGGCTCAGGCTTCGGCGCGTCCTTTGGTGGTGGAGGAGGTGGTGGCGATAGCGCGACGTGCGCCTCCTCCGGCACTCCGTTCGGGGCATGGACCGTAGCTGGCGGAGGAGCAGCGTGTTTCACGGTAGGCAGCAGCTTCTCCTTGAAATTCGGCGTCCCCAGCCGGATCGCCTTGCCATACGCGACCCTTCGCCCATACGCATCCACCACCACGCACGTGACGTTGATCTCTCCGCTCGACACACCCGTCGTATCCAGCCGCGCCGAACTCGCATTCGCTCCCGCGACCGTCAGCCTGCCCCCGTTGCTCTCGAAGCTGTACTTCAACCCACTCGCATTGCCCTGCACCACCCGCGTCGTCACCTCGACGCTCTGTCCCGGCGACACATTCGCCGCGGACACATCGCACTCGATCGCCGGGGCCGCCGGAACAGCCGTATAGGCCGCTGGCGGAAGATGCTTCAGCTCCGGTTTTTTCACTTGAGCGCCCGCGAGTCCTGGCAACACACCACCCGCGAACAAGCCAATCAGAAGCAGGGCCCCACAACCTGGTCGCATAGCGGCCTCCCCGATCGTTCACTTGCCAACATTCTCTCTGTCAACGCCTTACAAGTCCACCCAGTCTAGCTGTTTCCGTACACCGGTACCGACGCGCCATGCACCACCGCCGCACGATCGCTGCACAGAAACAACACAACCTGAGCGATCTCCTCCGGCTTCGGCCACACCGAAAAGTCGGCGTCCGGCATTGCCGTCCGATTCACAGCCGTGTCGATAATGCTCGGAAGAATCGAGTTCACCCTTACCCCTGTGCCCTTCACATCTGCAGCTAGAGAATCCATCAGCGCCACCGCGGCGGCCTTCGACGCAGCATATGCAGATGCCCCCGCTCCATGATCCACCGCCGCCTTCGCCGCAACGTTCACAATCGATCCGCTCCGCTGCTTCAACATCACCGGCAACACCGCCCTCGCCAGCGCATACCCCGATCGCAGGTTCAACGAAAGCATCGTGTCGAACACCTTCGTCTCCAGATCCCACAGCTTCACGCCACCCGCATACCCGCCGACAGTATTCACCAGCGCATCCACTCTGCCGTGTCGAGTCACAACGCCCCCGACAAACTCACTGGTCTTCCGTTCATCGGTAACATCGACCATCGCCCCCTCAAGCGCCGCCGCCTGCGACCCTGCAGCCTGCTTCAGCGCGGCGAACTCCTCCTCCTTGCGATAGGTCACCACCACCTTCGCACCTTCCTTCAAAAACGCAAGACTCACCGCGTTCCCCAGACCGCCCGTTCCCCCAGCGACCAGCACGACCTTGCCCGAAAAGTTGATCTCCATAGTCCCACCATCCTATATGTCAAACTTATCGGAGGTCGACCCGGAGTCGGCAAATTCACCCAGTGCTGCATCATTCCATCCGCAGGGCCTGCATCGGATCCAGACGTGACGCCTTCCATGCTGGTATCGCGCACGCAATGCCAGCCACAACCACAAGCAACATTCCAACCTCGGCAAACAGCACCCAATCCAGCGCCCGCGTCCCATATAGCATGGACCGAATCAGCTGCACCGCAAAGCCGCTGCCCGCCAACCCCAGCAGCAGCCCGATCCACGCCGGCCGCAGCCCATCCGACAGGATCAGCCGCAACACCGTACTGCGCTGCGCTCCAAGCGCGATCCGTATCCCGATCTCGCCGGTCCGCTGCGTCACAATGTACGACAGCACCCCATACAATCCGACTGCCGCCAATGCCAGCGCGATCACCGCAAACGCCATCACCAGCGACGACGTAAAACTCGCATCTCCCGTCGACCTTCCAATCGACTGCTCCATCGTCAACACATCCGACACCGGCAAATCCGGATCAAGCTCCGCGAGCACCTTCTGAATCGGCAACGCCAGCACCGTCACGTCGCCGTCGGATCGCACCCCGATCGAAGCGCTCTGCCATCCGCCCGAGTAAAGCGGAAAATACATCATCGCCGTGTCCTGTTCCGTCAGCGCCCAAAGCGTATCGCCAACCACCCCGACAACCTCGAACCCCTCCGACGGACCGCCCTGAAAATCTTTAATCAGAATGTGTTTGCCCAGTGGGTTATCGTCCCCAAGATACTGCCGCGCAAAGCTCTTGCTCACAATCACCGACCGCGCATCCGTCAAACGCTCCCGGTCTTCAAAGAAGCGCCCACTCACCAGTGGAATCTGAAGCGCGCTGAAGTATCCCGGGTCCGCTCCGCGAACAATTGCGTCCTGCACCGCGCCACCCGCGAAGTCAGGGTGTTCGGCAAGAGTAAACCGCGCGTCGCCGCCATAGCCCTGCCCCGGCAACGATGTCACCACACCCGCAGCCTTCACTCCGGGCAGCGAACGCAGCCGCGGCAGCAGCTGCTCATAAAATGAAGCGACCTTCGCCGATGTGTTGTATCGCACATCCGGCAGCGCGAACCGCATCGTCAACACGTTCTGCGTCGCACTCCCCACATCTGTCGACCGCAGATGGTTGTAACTCTTCAGCAGCAACCCCGCGCAGGTCAGCAGCACAACGGTAAGCCCAACCTCCGCGGCCAGCAGTGCCCGGCGCAGCCTCACACGCCCATGTCCTGCGCTCGTCGCACGCGACGAGTCCTGCAGCGACTCAAGCAGAGGCCCGCGCAGAAATGAGAGCGAAGGAATCAGCCCCGCCAGAACTGCACAAAATACCACAACGCCCAGCCCAAACAGCAGCACGACGCCGTCCATATGGATCGCCCCGGCACGCGCCATCTGCGGCCGCGCCTGCACCAGCCACTCCGTCCCCAACCAGGCAACCAACAGTCCCAGCCCGCCTCCTGCCATGGCAAGCACCGCACTCTCCGTCACCTGTTCGCGCAGCAGCCTCCATCGGCTGCCTCCCAGTGCAGCGCGCACCGAAGTCTCCTTCCTTCGCGAAGCCGAGCGCGCCACCAGCAGGTTCGCCACATTCAGACACGCAATCAGCAGCACGCAGCTCGTCGCTCCCATCAACGTGTACAGCGTCGCCTTCGCGTCATGCACCACGCCATCCAGCAACGTTCGCGCGCTCGCCCCGGAGGATGTCGACGGCGTCGGATGCATCGCGCGCACCTGCTTCTCTGCTGTATCCACCTGGCTCAATGCCTGCGCCATCGTCACTCCTGGCCGCAGTCTACCGACAACAAAAAAATTATGGTTGTCCACCGTCTCCATCATCTGCGAAGACTGTTCGTGATAGATCGGCGACCACAACTGCGTCCGCGTATCCGGATAGTCGAACCACGCAGGCAGCACCCCAATCACCGTGTACGGCTTCGCATCCAGCAAAATCGTCTTGCCAACGATCCCTCGATCCCCCGCATACCGTCGCATCCACAAACTATGCGTCAGCATTGTCGTAGCAGGCGCCTCACGCCGATCGTCCGCCTCCACAAACGACCGCCCAACCTCCGGCACAACGCCCAGCATCCCCAACAAATTCCAAGAGCACTCGGCATACCGAATCTTCTCCGGCAACTGACCCCCGTTGCCGGAGAGATTGATACTGTCAGTCCCGTAAATCGCCATCTCTTCCACGCTCGACGCCGCCCTCTTCCACGCCGCGTACATCCCACCCGCAACGTAGTTGTACTCTCGTCGTCCGTCCGGGCTCTTCTCATAAAGCTGAATCAGCCTGTCCGGCTCACGAAAAGGCAAAGGCTTCAGCAGAACCGAACGCACCACCGTAAACAACGCAACATTCGCCCCAATCCCCAGCGCCATCATCAACACCGCCGTCACCGTAAACCCCGGCGTCCGCAACAATGTGCGCACCGCATAGCGCAGATCGCGCAGCCCCGTCTCAAACCACTCCAACGAATTCTTCTCCCACATCGTCTCGCGGACACGACGCACGCTCCCCAGCTTCACTCGCGCACGTCGCCACGCCTCCTCCTCGCTCATGCCACGCGCAAGATTGTCATCCACCTCATGCTGCAGGTGTGCATCCAATTCCTTCGCCAACTCCGCATCCACCGCCGGCCTGCTGAAAAATCGTCTCAGATTCATCGTCGCCTCCCCTCACCACGCACTAGTCCGCGGCCGCACCCAGAACTCGCCCAATCGCCACCACCATCTGCTGCCACCGCTCACGCTCCGCCACAAGCTGCTTCCTTCCCGCCGCAGTCAACTCATAGAACTTCGCCTTGCGATTGTTCTCGCTCACTCCCCACGACGACCGCACCCAACCCCGGTCCTCCAGCCGATGCAGCGCCGGATACAGCGACCCCTGCTCCACCTGCAGCACATCCTCCGACGTGTTCTCGATCACACGCGCAATCGTGTGCCCATGAGCCCTTCCCATCACCAGCGTTCGCAGAACCAGCATGTCCAGCGTCCCCTGCAACATCTCCCCATTGGCCTGCTTCTTCAAATCCGCCATCTCACACTCCACTCGAACATCTATGGGAGAAAACAATACACCACTCGAACGTCTATGGGAAGAGCGTTTTTCCATTGAGCCCCACGCCCCACACGCCGTCTAATCAAACAGGGAGATTGCAATGCACCGTCTGCTCTGGCTAGTCATCATCATTCCCCTCCTGCCCGCGGCGGGAATGCTCTACCAGTGGGCGGGCGCGCGAAGGGACAAGCGACGACTCCTCGCACACGGCACCATGGTCGACGTCGGAGGCGGACGCCGGATGTATCTGTCGCAGAAGGGCACCGACGGCCCCGCCGTCGTCTTCGAATCCGGAATCGCCGCCACCAGCCAGAACTGGACACACCTTCAGGAGTCAGTCAGCGCCTTCGCCCGCACCATCACCTACGACCGCGCCGGCCTGGGCTGGAGCGGCCCAAGCCTCTCCGACCGCACGCCATCGAACATCGTTCGCGAACTCCGCACCCTCTTGCAGCAGGCAGGCGTCCCGCCACCCTATCTCCTCGTCGGGCACTCCTTCGGTGGATTAGTCGTCCGCCACTTCGCAGCCGAGCACGCCACAGAAGTCGTCGGCGTCATCCTCGTCGATCCCATGCGCCCCGAAGACTGGCCACCCATCAACGAAGCGGGGCGCGCCACCCTCGAGCGCGGCAAGCGCCTCACCACCATCGCCGTTCCCATCGCGAGCGTCGGTCTGGCGAGGGTCGCGGCCACATCACTTCTCCGGCGCTCCGGCACAACATCGCGCATCATCACTCGTGTCGCCGGAGCAGTCGGCCAACAAATCGTAGACCGAGTCGCCAGCGAGCTCGCCAAGATGCCTCAGAGTGTCTTGCCTATCATCGCCGCGCACTGGTCCACCCCGCAGTTCTATCGCGGAATGACCGCGCATCTCCACGCTGTTCCCGCAACCGTCCGCGAGATGCTCGAAGCCAGGCCGCTCCAACAGCGTCAAGTCCTCCTCGTCACCCCGGCCAACACCAAACCGCTCTCCTCCGAAGCCCTGCGCCGCATCGGGCCATCGACCCAACAGGTAATCGCCGAAAAAAGCGGTCACTGGATCCACCTCGACGAACCCGAACTGGTGCTCGAAGCCATCCGCACCATGATTAACCAGATCCGCTCAGCCGCAGCCGAAAACCTCGAATCCATTCAACATTGAATCGGTCGAAGGCTTTCGCCAATCGCGAAAATCGCTACTATGTTGTGATGCCCTCAAAACATCCCCTGCAGTTCCTCGCACGCACAGCAATCCTGGCTTGCGCCTGCATCCCAGCCGCGGCACAACAGACGCAGCATCGTCCACCCGCCGTCCCTCTCGTGACAAACGATCCATTCTTCAGCGTCTGGTCCATGGCCGATCACCTCACCGACGCACCCACGAAGCACTGGTCCGAAGCAGCACAGCCCATGCTCGGCCTCGTCCGCATCGACGGCCAGACCTATCGCTGGATGGGAGCCATCCGCCGCGCAACCATCCCCGCAATGGAACAAACCGCTCTCGAGGTCACGCCGCTGCACTCCATCTACACCTTCCGCGCCGCAGGTGTGGAGCTTCACGCGACCTTCTTCACCCCACTCTTCCCCGGCGACCTCGACGTGCTCTCACGCCCCGTCACCTATCTCTCGTGGAGCGCAACAGCAACAGACGGCAAGCCGCACCACGTCGATCTCCTTCTCGACGTCGACCCGCAGATCGCCGTCAACGACGGATCGCAACCAGTAACCTGGGGCCGCACCCGTGCAACTAATCTCACTCTCCTCAACCTCGGCTCCCGCGATCAGGCCTTGCTGCATCGCTCCGGAGATCGCGTCCGCATCGATTGGGGCTACTTCCATCTCGGCGTCCCCGACTCCTTCTCATCCACCACGGCACTCGCACGCGATGGCATCCGGCAGTGGATCGCAGACGGAACCCTCCCGCAGGCCGACGATCAGGAGATGCCGCAAGCCGCAAACCTCGGCGCGCATCTCGATGTCTCGCTCAGCCTCGGCGAAGTCAACACAACGCCCGTCGAACGCCATGTCCTCCTCGCCTACACCGAAGGCTACGGCGTCGAATACCTCGGCCGAAAACTCCGTCCCTACTGGCAACGCAACAACATGACCGAATCCGCCATGCTCAGCACCGCGGAAAAGGACTACGCCACCCTCGAAGCGCGCGGACGCAAGTTCGACGATGAACTGATGCGTGCGATGGAACAGGTCGGTGGCCCGGAGTATCGCTATCTCACCTCGCTCGCCTTCCGCCAGACCATCGCCGCACACACCCTCGTCGCCGATATCGACGGCACCCCAATGCTCTTCTCCAAAGAGAACGACAGCAACGGCTGCATCGACACCGTCGATGTCACCTATCCCTCCTCGCCATTTTTTCTCCTCTTCAATCCCACCTTACTGAAGGCACAGCTCGAACCCGTCATGCGTTACGCCGCCCTGCCCCGCTGGCGCTTTCCATTCGCTCCACATGATCTCGGCACCTTCCCGTTAGCCAACGGCCAGGTCTACGGCGGCGGCGAACTCACCGAAGAAAATCAGATGCCCGTCGAGGAGAGCGGAAACCTCCTCATCATGATCGCAGCGCTCGGACGTGCCGAGGGCAACTGGGACTTCGCCCACAAGTACATGCCGCAACTCAAACAGTGGGCCTCCTACCTGGAGCAGAAAGGTCTCGACCCCGAGAACCAGCTCAGCACAGACGACTTCGCCGGTCATCTCGCACACAACACAAATCTCTCCATCAAGGCAATCGAAGCGCTCGGCGCCTTCAGCGAAATCGCAGACGGCACAGGCGACCACTCTCTGGCCACGCAGTATCGGTCCACCGCAAAGTCGATGGCAACAAAATGGGAGAGCATGGCGCTCGAAGGCGACCACTACAAACTCGCCTTCGATCAGCCCAACACGTGGAGTCAAAAGTACAACCTCGTCTGGGACGAGTTGCTCGGCCTCCACCTCTTCCCCAACTCCATCGCACAAAGGGAGTGGAAGTTCTACGAGACCAAGATGCAACGCTACGGACTTCCGCTCGACAACCGAAAGACCATCACCAAACTCGATTGGGAGTTCTGGACCGCATCCCTCACCGGCGACCCAAAACAACTCGCCGACCTCACGCATCGCATCACGTTGTGGGCAGACGAGACGCCGTCCCGTGTTCCGCTCACTGACTTCTACGACACAGAGAGCGGTCGGCAGATGGGCTTTCAGGCTCGCTCAGTAGTGGGCGGCATCTTCATTAAGGCATTGATGGATCCGAAGATAGCAAAGCAGTTCGCAGCACATTAACGAGCCGTATCATTAATGCCTGGGCACTGATTACTCGTTCCGCAGTGCCACCATCGGCTCGACCCCGGCCGCGCGACGAGCTGGAATCACTGACGCAAGCACGGCTGCCAACGCGAGCAGCAGCGTAGCGAACACGATCATGACTGGGTCCCACGGCTTTACGCCGAACAGTTGATTCTTCATGAGCCAGCCTGCGCCGATTGCTGCTGGAATGCCAAGCGCCAGTCCAATCCCTACCTGCGAGAAGGCGCCTCGCAGCACCATTTTGACTACACGCCAGCGATCTGCCCCGAGCGCCATACGAATGCCGATCTCGCCTGTCCGCTGCTCCACCATATAGGCCATCACCCCATAGAGCCCGATCGCTGCCAGAAGCAGACCAAGTACACCAAAGAGCGTCGTGAGCGTCGCGATCATATTCTCCTGTTGGAAGTCCGCGCTCAACACCTGGTTGTAAGGGTCAACACCATAGAGCACGAGATCGGGATCGACTTCGGCCAGAGCCTTGCGCACACGCTCTTCCATTCCGGGCGGATTTCCCGGCGCCCAGATCACGATGTTGTAGAGGTAATGCGACCAGATTTCCCCGCTTTGAAAGGCCGGATCGTCGTACTGGACGGTCTGGCTCTCGGGCAGCCAGAACATCGGACGTATCGGATCTTTGTAGTCGTAGGTCATATACCGCATGTCCTTCGCCACGCCGACAATTTCATACGTCGTCGCATATTTAATTCTGTTCTGTCCGAAGTGCTCTCCGATCGGGTTCTTATCTTTAAAGAACCTCTTCGCGAAGGCCTCGTTGACGACCGCTACCTTGCGTGTTGTCGCGGTGTCATCCTCAGTAATGGGTCGGCCGAGCGCCATCTTCGCCCCTAAGGTTTCGAAGAATCCCGGCATCACGCGAGCCCACGATGCACCGGTGTCTTCTTTGGCTGCGGGTTCGGGTCTGCCTGCGATGCGAATCCCATCGTTCCAGCTATCGCCTGTCATTGGCGCATAGAGAGCCGGCGCAACCATCCGCACACCGGGAATCTGACTCAGGCGATCGTCGATCTTCCGGAACATTGGCTCGAGTTGCTCGGGCTTGTAGTTGCCCAACGTCGGATTGATCCACGCGATGTAGCGGCCCTCCGTCTCGAATCCAAAGTTCTGGTGTTCGAGATTCCGCAGGCTGCGGGCGAGGAGCGCTGCTGCCGACAGCAATACCAGCGACATGGCTACCTGTGTGATGACTAACGATTTTTGCGTCCACGAGCGAGTGCCACCTGTCGAACGGTTTGCGCCTCGTAGCGCTTCGATCGGATCGGCGTGCGAGGTCATCCACGCCGGTACGATCCCAAAGATGACTCCGGTCAGCACCGACATCGCCAAGGTGAAGAGCAAAACTGGCCAGGAGGGCGAGGCACTGACGGGTACGAAGTTGTGTGCGCTGATTTGAAAGGCCAGGTGGAGAATCAGCCTCGTGCCGGCGTAGGCCACGCCGACACCCAAAACTCCGCCGATCAAAGCCAGAAGCAGAGATTCCACCAGCGCCTTGCGCACGAGCCGCCGACGCGAAGCGCCGAGCGCAACCCGTACGGAGGTCTGCCCGCGATCCTTCAATCCTCGCGCCAACATCAGATTCGCAAGATTTCCGCAGGCCACCAGCAAAACGCATGCAGCTGCCACCAGCAGCAGCTTCAACCCATCCTGGTACTGATCCCTCATGGCCGCGACACCGGCGCCACCCGAAGTTAAATGCAGCGTCTGTTGCTGCCAGAGCTGTTTCTCGCCTGGCTCCATATCGGGTACGTGGCTGGCCAGCCAGTCGTGGAGTTCCACCTTCAGCTTTGCGTCAAGGGTCTTGGGATCGACTCCCGGCCGCACTCTCCCGATGAGATCGAGAAAGTTTCCATTCGGTCTTTTCAGCCGCGAGGTCGCTCCATCGATCAATAATTCCGAGGTCAACGGTAGCCAGAAATCCGGCATGCCCCAGCCAGCCAACTTGGCTCCATAGAATCCTGGCGCAGCCACACCGATCACGGTGAACGGGTGACCATTGATCTGGTAGCTGGCGCCAACCACCGACGGATCGGAGCCGTACTTCTCGTTCCAGATGCGGTAGCTCATGACTGCCACCGATGGCGCGCTTTCCTGATCATCGGCGTCGGTTAAAAGCCGACCGATCCAGGGCTGCACGCCAAAGGTTCTAAAGAAATTTCCCGAGACATATTCTCCGTTTCGTGTGTCCGCCTGCGCCTGCGACCCTACTCTTCGAACGCCAAGCGGCGCGTTGCCCGCCTGAAGCGCGGCCAGGTCCGTGAACTCCGGAGTGTGGTCGCGAAACATCTTGTACGCCTCCCAGGAGAACAGCGAAAAATTCCCATCGTTCCCCTGGGTATATCCGCCCCAGTTGCAGCAGCGAATTTTGTCTCCGATGCGCCAAAGTTCGTCCGGTTTCGTTACCGGCAGCGACTTCAACATCACCTGGTGCACCAGCGTAAAGATCGCTGTCGTCGCCCCGATCCCCAACGCCAGCGTAATCACTGCCGTAGTTGTGAACCCCGGTGCCTTCCGCAGTTGTCGAAGCGCATCGCGCAAATCCGCCAGCATTCGTCTCTCCTATCCTGTCTGTGAGCCCGGGACCACCGCTGTACAGTACGAGAACATCTGCCCCCCGGTTCCCCGGAAATAATCGGCCGTACCACGAGGACATAATGCGCGAGGAAGAATCATTTAGAGGACGCGTTCCCCCCGTCGAGTCCGCATTCCTGTGGCTCGTCGGCTACTCTTCCCTAACCCGCTAATGTTCGGTTTGCCCGTCAACCACACCGAACTCTGACGTCGGGAATTTCCCGGCCCCCGTGCTCGCTGAGTGCATTGACGATAATGCACTCATTGACACCCTGTGGAAGATCGAAGGATCGAACTAGGTCTATCGGTACTAATCCGCCGAATCACGCTTTCTTCCTCATTGCGGAATACGCACTGGACGGCGAGACGGGCGGCGCGGCGACCGAACCCCAAATCTTGCAGCGGAACGAAAGCAGATATATCCATATGCCGCGCGGCGCATTGAATACTGAAGGTCCCAAAAACCAAAATCCCCGCCCATTCGCGCAAACGGCGCGCGATAAGGACGGGGTACCTGGTCTCTTGAGCTTTACTTCTTGGGCCGCGACTCCGGCGGCACAAGACCTGCGAGGCGGTAGTACACAACGAGCTGGCCGTAGTGTTCACCGCTATGTTCGATGATGCCGTATGCTATGTCGAGAACGCGCGATTTCTGCTGAGGGAAATAAACAACCTCCGTCGTCATGCCTTTTTCGCCTTTCGCCTGGATGGCGGTTGCCCCATCGGCGAAGGATTTCTTGACGAACGCAACGATGTCGGCCTTGGACTTGTATTGGTCGCGCTTCGGATCTTCTCCCGCGGGAGGCTTCTGCCCCATCACAGAATTCGTGAAGTAGTAGCATGAACCCGCCGCGTGCAGCAACTGCTCGGCGAAGCTCCGCTGCGCGGGTGTCGGCTTGAAGTCGTATCTGTCCTCGGGAAAATCTTCGGCCATCGCCGTCAGCTTGCGGCCAATCTCATTCCAGGAATCGAGCACGACTTTCAATTCCGGATCGGCAGGTTTGACAGCTGCATCTTTCTTCATCGCGTCCTGGGCATGGGCGGCAAACGCGAATGCCACCAGGACGATAGCGAGAAACGGTAGTCTTTTCATTTCTTTCTCCAAGATTGAGTTTCGCGAATCAAACCTTCAGCCTCCTATTTCGCCGGCACCAGTCCAGCAATAACCGCAGCAACTTTATCGAGTATCTCGTTCCAGCCCTCCAATTGCCCGCTATTCTTTGCGCTCTCCATGGGTTCATTTCCAATGTGGGTGAGTCTCGTCTGGCCGTTCCCGAGATCCTCAAAGATGGTCACGTCGTACGCACCGTCGATGGCCTCATGTTCTATTCCTAATTCCGCAAGGTCAATCTTGTTTCCCTTCGAGTCGGAAAAGTACATGGAGGAAACGATCTTCTCGTACGGAACAATCTCGTGGTATTCAACCGCATTCCAGCCCTCCTGCCCATCCGGCGCCTTCATGCAGCAGAGAAGTTTTCCTCCCACGCGAAAATCCATCTTGCAAACAGGCGCAGTAAAGCCCTTCGGTCCCCACCACTGCATGATGTACTTCGGGTCTGTCCACGCCTTCCAAACCAACTCGCGTGGGGCATCAAAAACTCTGGTGACGACCATTCGCTCCGTCTCATTTACCGTGTTTTCTGTCATCTCTGACCTCCGCTTTTTTCATTTGATTCACAACCACATCCAGCTTGTCGAAACTCTCTTCCCAGAACCGGCGATAGCTAATCGCCCAGTCGCTGACTGTCTTTATAGCCTCTGGCCTGAGCGTGCAGATACTCTCTCGTCCACGCTTCGTCTTGATCACAATCCGCGCCCGCACCAGGTAGGCAATATGTTTTGAAATCATCTGCTGCGAGAGTACAAACGGTTCCGTCAAGCCGTGCACAGAGGCAGGCCCACGGGAGAGCCGCTCGATCATCGCCCGCCGGGTTGGATCAGACAAAGCCGCAAATGTTGTACCTAGCTGATCCACAACCATACGGTAGTGGATTTCGGTTGAAATGTCAATTGATATTGTCGCGAGCCGGATTTCCATTCCCTGGTCTCTGAACCCTTACACCGACGCGTGATAGATCGCCAATGCACTCACTGAACAAGATGGCTAGCCTTACGTCGGCCAGTGTCCGGCGACCTTTCCCAGGCGTGATCGTGATCCTCGGTTGACGCCAACAGACCAATTCACTCCATTGAGACCTAGACAAGGAGCCTTGTGGCGTTCCGGGTGGTTGTCGGCAACTCGGAAGCTGGAGCAGTGATGAGTTCCGCCCGAAAATAGAGTTTTCGCAACAGTCTCGAACGAGCCACCAGAAAATAAATATCGTCCGGCTACCTCAAAAAACACCAGCAATTTCGCATGTGCAAGCCCCGAAACGACCTAACCTATTTCAAGACAACAACATCCACTTGGCGTATGAGTTATCTCCAGTTTGCTATCCTTAAAACAGATAGAAAAAAGCCCCGGCTCCCGACCGGGGCTTTCTCTTTGCTCACAAAATGCTGCATAACTATCTTGTTTGCAATATTTTGGACGCAACTCATCTGGAATGAATATTTTGCGAGGAGCTATGCCGCTTAAACCATTGATTACAAGCGATTTACGCGCGGGCAATGGGGGGGGAACCCCCTCATAGGACGCCCACCTACATCTCCGCCCATCGCCGCAAAAGGTTGTGATACACCCCCGTAAATTGCACTCCCACAGCACTCCCCGGCGACTCCGCCGCCAGCCGCTGGATTCCGGTATCGAGGTCATACAGCAACGTGCGATCTCCATCACTTCGGATCATGCTCTGCACCCAGAAGAACGAAGCGACCCTCGCTCCCCTGGTCACCGGAGCCACCCGGTGCAGACTCGTCGCCGGATACAGCACCATATGTCCCGCCGGCAGCTTCACCGAGTGCACCCCATACGTGTCCTCCACATGAAGCTCACCACCCTCATACTCCTCCGGCGCGGACAGAAACAAAGTCGCCGAAACGTCCGTCCTGATCCGCTGGCCCGTCGTCGCGTTCGAGCGGATCGCGGTGTCCACATGCGTGCCGAAGTGACCGCCACCCGTGTACCGGTTGAACATCGGCGGAAAGACTCGCAGCGGCAACGCAGCCGACATGAACAGAGGCGACCGCGCCAGCGCTGCCAGCACCATCTCGCCCAGCTTCACCGTCACCGGATGACCCTCCGGCAACTGCAGGTTCTCCTTCACCTTCTGCGCCTGGTATCCGGCCGTCACCTTGCCATCCACCCACTCGGCAGCATCCAGCGCAGCTCTGGCCTGCGCGACCTCGCCGACCGTCAGCACATCAGGAATCGTAATCAGCATCACTGCTCCTCAAAACTTCAAAAATTAAAGTTGACCCCGAACAGCGCGTTCGCTCCAGCTCCCGGAATCAGATGGCTCGGGTGCGGCAGATCGATGAAGTACCGATTGAAAAGATTGTTCACATTCACCTGCAGCTCCAGCCGCTCCGTTATAGGCCGCTTCAACATCGCGTCGAAGAGCCAGTAACCAGGAACCTGCTTCATCGCCACGCTAGTCACCACAAACCCCGGCCCATTCGGATTCGGAGCATATCCCGTCGGAACATACGGCACCGTAGAACTCGCCGTCCTCGCTCCGACATAATTGCTACCCACCCCTCCGTTCAGCCGCCACGGAAGCCGATGCGTCACGAACAGGTTGAACGTCTGCTTTGGAACGTTCGCCAGCGGATATCCGACCGAAGTCGGGAAAAACTTCGAATAAATCACGTCGCTGTTCAGATACGCATAACCAGCAACGATATTCATCCCCTGCGGCAGCCTTCCAACCATGCTGAATTGCACGCCCTTCACCAGCTGATTTCCTGCAGCAACAATATTGTTCGCATTCGTCGGATCCGTCTCGCGAGCGTTGTCCTTCTCCGTCCGGAATATCGCGCCCTCGGCCATCAGCCGCTCATTCAGGAAGTTCCACTTCACGCCCGCTTCATACGTCTCGTTCTCCTCCGGCGCAGCCGAGCTGTTCGCAAGCCCAACACTCAGACTCAGCGACTCCGCACCGGGATTGAAGCTCGTCCCGTAGTCGAAGTACACACTTCCGTGGCTCGAAGGCTTGTACACAAACGCAGCCCGATAAGTCGGTTGCTGATCCACACGGCTGATCGGCGCAACAGGAGCAGTCACCGTTCCTCCCTTCGGCGGTGTCGGTTGCCACAAGTTATATCCCGTGTCGAAGTGGTCCCATCTCACGCCTCCACTGAGCTCAAACAGCCTCCCCAGCTTGATCGTGTCGACGAAGTACACTCCAACGCTCTCCGACTTCGTATGCACGATCGATGTGATATATCCAGTTCCCGAGAACGGCTGACTCGTATTCGGATCCACCAGCGTGGCGAAAGGAACTGTATTAACCCCGTTGATCGTATAGCTCGAACGAATGGGGTTCGATATCTCCTGTCCGCCTTCCACTCCAGCCACCAGCGCGTTCTTGACGCCAAGCAGCTTGAACCGCGCGGTCACCTCTGTCTGATCCCAAAGATCGCCTTCCACGCTCTTGACCTGGATCTGGTTTCGGTTCACCAGGATCGTGTTCGGATTGCTCGAGCCGTTGTAAGGACAAGGAAGCGCCGGGTTCACCGCGGACGTAGGCAGCTTCGCCACGACTCCGCCAACTGGCACACTCGCCGGCGCGTTCGAGCAGATCTGCGGCTCCGTAATCTGCGCCTGTCGCGGATAGTTCGCCGCTCGGGCAATCATGTGCAGGTTCACACTCGGCGAGAACTCATGCTCCACCTTCAACGTCATGATGTCGACGTTCGTCTGGAGGTAGTTCTCATCCGGAAACCCGTAGTAATCATGCCGAATCGGTCCCGGCGCAACCGTGTTGTTCAACCAGGGAAGCCCGTAGTCCGGAGTATCGTTGTCCTGCAGGTGAACGTAGTTCAATGTCCCCCGAGTCTTCGTATTCAACCCAACCGCCACCGACGGCGCAACACCCCACCGGCGAACCTCCGCGAAGGGCCGTCCCGCAACCCCGCTAAGCTGTCCAACTGCATTGAGACGGACTGCGCTTCCGCCCAGTACGCCGAGCATCGGCTTATTAAGGTCTCCGGTGATTCTCCGCGTCCCGTCAGTGCCAAATTGCGCCTGCACGTGAGCGAACTGCTGCACCGTTGGGACCTTGCTCTCCTGGTTCACCACTCCTCCAGTCGAACCACGCCCAAACTGAATCCCCGCTGGACCTTCCAGCGCCTCCACCTGTTCATAGTTGAACGTGTCGCGGTAGTAACTGCCGAAGTCACGAATGCCGTCGAGAAAGATATCGTTCCGTGCGGTAAACCCGCGAATCGTCAGGTTGTCCCCCTGCGCTCCCGCCTCACCGGCTGCCAGGCTGATTCCGGGCACATTCCGCAGCGTATCCCGCAGCGTAGTTACCCCTTCGTCCTTCAGAACAAACTGCGGTATCACTGTAATGCTCTGGGCCGTAGTCAGCAGCGGCTCTGTAAACTTTGTCATCGCAATCGAATCCGCGATCGACTCGGTTACAGAAACGGTGTCCTTCGACTGCACCCCCACCACCACCGTCGTGGCATCCTCCACGCGATAATTCAGCCCAGTCCCTTCCAGCAGTAACCGCAGCGCCTCATCCTCGCGATAAAGCCCAACCACTCCCTGCGAGTTGAACCCCGCCAGCGTTCCTGCAGGCAACACAATCTTCACCGTCAATCCGGTAGCCTTCTCATAGGCCTTTACGGCGCCATCAAGCGGCCCCGCAGCAATATCGAATCTCTTCAGCGGTAGCGTCGCCTCCGCAGTACCGGATGCCGTCGGGTCCGTCTTCTCCACCTTCGCCAACGCAGACTTCGTTCCACCCATGGCCGCGTACACCACGAGTGTTCCGGCCGCGATCCACCCACGGGTCCCCTCAAACATCGCGCGACCTGAACTCTTTTTCTTGCCCGCCATTGTCCTTCTCTTCATCTGCGTCCATGCCTTTCTCCTAGAAGCCACTTTCGTGCCCGTCAAAGGGGCAAGAGAGCATGCTTCGTCCTTGACCGCTAACCCACTAAGTCCCGCTTGATGGCCGAAGCCACGCGAAACCTTGAAGTTCCTACTGATATGAAATGAAGCTTTGAACCGAGGTTGACCGGGCCACGAAGCGAACCCCAATTCAACAAACTCTAGTGATTTGGCAACGCTTCCACTTATGCTGATCTGAGCACAATTCCAATTTCAGTACGCCGACTAGCTAGTCAAGCGATTTTGCCAATGTTCTTTCGTCCATTCGTCACTAGTCCCGCATGATCCGTCCCCAAAAAAATAATATCCGTCCCAAATTCCGGATAATCAAAGAAAGATCAATTAATTCTATAAGTTAACGGAGATCGCTTGAGCTTTCGACCGTCTGCTTTAATACCGTGTAGGCACTTCCTCCCCTCATTTCCGCGGAGGTGCAATTCGTGACTGCAACTCCTACTCCCCTCCTGTGTCCAGGAGATATTTCCGTAAATATCTGGACTCATCTCCGCGTAAGTCCAATTACATGATCTAGAAATCTAACGAGTGTCGTTGTTAAACCGAATATACGACGGAAAGAGTCGGATATCAAGATAAATATACGACATTTTTAGTCTTAGATTGCTTAAGACTCCTAATTCACTCTCGAACACGGTGGGAGGGAAGTCCGGTTTCATGCAACTAATGTGGTATTTTTCTACAAAAAATCATATATTGGATTTTCTTCACAAGGTCTAAGTGAAGCTCCTGCCTTGCTTAGAACGTTGAATATTATGGGCATCATAAAATTCTCCACCATTGGCTACATTTTGGCCATACGATTGCGCTATCTCTATTAGCCGACTGAATTGAAAATCGGAATATCTGACACTCCCTAAACCAAGCCCGCCGGGTGGCGACTTGATCAGTCCAGCATTGGAGACGAAAGACATGCGACGCATATCCATTTTAATAACTGCCCTCGTGATGGCGCTAACTACTGGAATCACCTTCGCCCAGACCACAAGCGGCGACCTGGTCGGCACAGTGAAGGACCCCTCTGGAGCTATCGTTCCGAATGCATCGGTTACGATTACCAATGAGGAGACCGGTGTTGCTGTTTCGATAAAATCCGGTGACTCTGGAGAATTCCGCGCCGGCAATCTTCTGCCTGGCAAGTACGATCTCTCTGTCACCTCCGGCGGCTTCCAGCCATACACGCTTCACGCTATTGCGGTTGAACTCAATAAGACCTCGACCGCAAATGTGACTCTTTCGGTCGGCGCAAACACCACCGTGGAAGTCGCCGCAGAGGCCGGTGTGGCACTCGATACAACCAGCACCAACCTCACGCAAAGTTTCAGCAATATCGAGCTTGCGAACCTGCCGTCCACCGCATCGGGCGGATCGACCGGCTTTGGTGTTTTGAACGCTTCGCTCCTGAGCCCCGGAGTTGCCTCTGCCGGCGGTATCGGTATTGGCATCGGTCCCTCCATCGGCGGACAGCGTCCCCGTAACAATAACTTCACCATTGAAGGTATCGACAACAACAATAAGGCTGTGACCGGTCCGCTCATTTACATCCCCAACGATTCTGTCGAGAGCTTTACCCTGATCACCAACCAGTTCTCCCCAGAGTTCGGTCACTCTTCAGGCGGCCAGTTCAACACCGTCGTTGTCTCGGGTACCAATAGATTCCACGGTCGAGTCTACGAGTACTTCCAGAACCGCAACCTGAACGCCATTAGTGGAACCGAGGGCGGTAAGCCTGCCATCAACCCGCGTTACGACAACAATCGTTTCGGCGGACAGGTTGGCGGACCCATCCTTAAGGATAAGCTCTTCTTCTTCGGCAACTACGAGCGCAACACGATCGGACAGAATCCGGCGATCTTCTCCTGCGTCCCAACCGCTGCCGGCTTGAACACACTGAAGGCAATAGGGCCTGCGTATGGCTTCAGCGCGAATAACCTTGCTCAGTACCTCCAGTACACCCAGGCTGCTACCATTACTGGTCCCAACGGCGGTCCAGTCGATGCTTCGAATGACCAATCCTGCGGAAACTCGTCTACCGGACCGCAGTTCCTGACCGTCGGCTCGGCAACATCGGCAGCCACAACCAATATCCCCCTGGGCAACTATCAGACCACCGCACCAATTCCATCGAACTTCAACACCGTGACGGCAAGCGTCGACTACACCATCTCGCCCAAGGACAGCTTCCGCGGACGCTATATCTACAATCGTCTGGCCAATACCGACAACGCGACAAACACGGTTCCGTTCCCGATCTTCTGGACGCAGCAGCCGTTCCGGTACCAGCTCATCGCTCTCAGCGAATACCACACCTTCACGCCGAACCTCACCAACGAGTTCCGCCTCGGCTACAACCGATACTCGAACACGGTGGAAGCAGGGAACTTCCAATTTCCCGGTCTGGACGTGTTCCCCAACCTCACCATGGACGATCAGGGCTTTACTAACCTGGGCCCCGATCCCAACGCACCGCAGTTCACCATCCAGAACCTCTATCAGCTGACCGATAACGTCAGTTACGTCAAGGGCAGGCACAACTTCAAGATTGGCTTTGACGGACGCAAGTACATCTCACCTCAGGGCTTCACGCAGCGTGCTCGCGGCGACTATATCTACCTCGAACCTCAACGACTACCTGCACGACCTCGCACCCACCGACTTCGGAGAGCGCTCGACCGGTAATCTGACCTACTACGGCGACCAGACCGCGTTCTACGGCTATGCCAACGACACCTAGCGCATGAGCCCGAAGATTACCCTCAACCTCGGTCTTCGTTACGAGTTCACGGCGGTCCCGGTCGGCGAGCGCGCGCAACAGTTGAACTCTGCCGCCTCTGTACCAGGCCTCATCACCTTCGCCAAGCCTTCGCCGACGTACACACAATTCTCTCCTCGTATCGGCATCAACTGGTCTCCAGATGACAAGACCTCCGTTCGTGCCGGCTTCGGCATGGCATCCGATGTCCTGTTCGATAATCTGGGTACACTCTCCTTCCCGCCGCAGTACTCGGGCACGAACGACGTTGGCAATCCTGGAAATCCTCAGCCTGGCGATCCCAACTTCCTGAAGAACGGCGGTCTTCCGCCTGGAAAAGGTGGAATCCTGATCTTCCCGAACACTCCCGCTGGACTCGCAGATCAGCGCGCAGCCACGGCGGCCTTCATCCCCAATCAGGTCATCCCGTATGCTGAGACCTACACTCTTACCGTTCAGCGCGTCTTCGCAAAGGACTACACCGCTGAGATTGGATACATTGGAACCCGCGGCATCCACCTGCCCACTCAGATTCAGCTCAACATCCAACCCAGGGTCACCGCGGCCAACCAGCTTCCGACCTTGCTGTCTGGTTCTACGTCGGTTACCGCTCCTGCAGGTACCAACACACTGGCTAAGCTCCAGGCACTCTCAAACATCGTGCCGAGCTTACAACACTGGCCAATGCTAAGTTCACCAGCAAAATAACCTCGTACCAGCCGTACTCCAGTTCCAACTACAACGCGTTTATTGCCAATGTGACTCGCCGGTTTGTTGAACGGTTTCCAGGCAAACTTGTCGTACACCTGGAGCAAGACCATGGATGACGCGACGGCCGAGGTCTTCGCTACCACGCTCACTCCGCGCCGTCCGCAGAACTCGCAGAACGTCAACGCCGACTACAGCCGGTCAGCGCTTGATCGTACGAATCGCGTCTCGCTTGAGGTGGTCTACGACGTGCAAGCCTTCAAGCACTCCAGCTCGTTCGTGAAGAAGAATCTCATCGGTAACTGGACCGTTTCGCCGATCTACACCTACGAGTCGCCCGAGTATGCCACGGTGCTTTCCAACGCCAACTCGAACCTTAACGGTGACAGCACTGCCATCGATCGCTCCATCATCAACCCGAACGGCGTAAAGGGCACCGCAACCACGGTAAGAACCCCAATATGCGACCAATCTTGCGAATCTCTGCAAGCCAACTGACAATCCAGGGCACGCGTGCGCCGCGAACACGCGTTGGCTATGTCGCCGTCAACCCGAACGCTTACTACATTCAGGCACAGGCGGGTACACTCCCCACCGGATCGCGTAACACACTGCCGACGCGTCCCATCAACAACTGGGATCTGTCGATCCTCAAGCGCCTCACGTTCCACGAATACTACTCGTTCGAGTTTGGTGCAGGGGCCTACAACGTCTTCAACCATGCCCAGTACACCCCGGGAACGGTCAATAACATCAACTCGACCTCGAACACAACCACCTACATTAACTTCCAGAAGGTTGACAACGCATTCTTCGGTCAACCTGGAAAGGTCTTCCTGAACAACGCACGCACCATGCAACTGTTCGGAAAGTTCAACTTCTAGAGAGAAAGCTTTTGAAACTTCAGGGGACAGGCCACAAGCCTGTCCCTTACTTTTTGCTCCTTGACCCAGCCGTCAAGTCAACCTCTAAGTCTCCCGTTTTCTTTGCCGATTCCGCTCTTCCGAATTCAAATCCGTCGCCGCCATGGCCTCTGCAAACCCTCTATAATAGAGCTATAAATCATGGCAGACGATCAGAACCCCGAACTCCCCCTCACGCCCCCGAACAAACCCGAAAATCCCGACGGAATGCCCCCCAGCACCGTCCAGGGGCGCGGCGCCGCCTTCATGCTCTCTATCAATATTGAAGAGGAGATGCGCCGGTCGTATCTTGACTACTCCATGTCGGTCATCATCGGCCGAGCTCTGCCCGATGTCCGTGACGGCCTCAAGCCCGTCCACCGCCGCATCCTCTACGGCATGCAGGAGATGGGCCTCCAGTTCAACAAGAAATACACCAAGGCCTCCAAGGTCGTCGGCCATGTAATGGGCAACTTCCACCCCCACGGCGACTCCGCCATTTACGACACCATGGTCCGGCTCGCGCAGCCATTCTCCATGCGCTATACCCTCGTTGACGGCCAGGGCAACTTTGGCTCCGTCGACGGCGACCCACCTGCCGCCATGCGGTATACAGAATCGCGCCTCACCCGCATAGCCGGCGAGATGCTCGCAGACATCGACTCCGACACCGTCGACTTCACTCCCAACTACGACGAGTCCACCCTCGAGCCCACCGTTCTCCCAGCGCGCATCCCGAACCTCATCATCAACGGTAGCGGCGGTATCGCTGTCGGAATGGCGACGAACATCCCGCCGCACAATCTCACAGAGGTTGTGAATGCCTGCATCGCAGTCATCTCGAAAGACAAGGCCGAAACCCGCTCTGATCTCGACATCGTGCTCGAGCACGTCAAGGGTCCGGACTTCCCCACCGGCGGCTTCATCTTCGGCAAGAGCACCATCGCTAACGCCTACAAGACCGGTCGCGGCCGCTTCATCATGCGCGCCAAGTGCAGCATCGAAAACATCTCCGGCGGACGTCAGGCCATCATCGTCACCGAGATTCCGTACCAGGTCAACAAGTCCAAGCTCATTGAGCGCATCGCCGAACTCGTCAACGAGGGAGTCATCACCGACATTGCCCGCGATGAGTTCCGCGACGAGTCCGACCGCGACGGCATGCGCATCGTCATCGGCCTCAAGCGTGGTGCCGAGCACCAGATCGTCCTCAACCAGCTGCACAAGCACACCCAGATGCAGGACTCCTTCTCCATGATCTTTCTGGCCGTCCACAACGGCCAGCCCAAGGAGCTCCCGCTCGACGCAGCCATTCGCGCCTTCCTCGATCACCGCATCGAAGTCGTCCGCCGCCGCACAGCGTTCCTCCTCAACAAGGCCCGCGACCGCGAACACATTCTCCTCGGCTACCAGATCGCGCTCGACCACCTCGACAACGTCATCAAGATCATCCGTCAGTCTTCGAGCCGCGCCGACGCTCGCGAGAATCTCTTCAGCTACTTCTCCAACAAGCGCATCAACCTCCGCGGCACCGAGCTCCGCGGCGTCACGCTCGACCCCAAGAAGTACGGCGTCGACATGACCTTCTCGGCTACCGGTACGCTGATCCTCTCCTATAAGCAGATCGATGCCATCCTCGAACTGCAGCTCTATCGTCTTACACAGCTTTCCATCGATGAGCTCCTCAAGGAACTCGCCGAGGTCCGCGACAACATCACCGAATTCGAGTCCATCCTCGCGTCGCCGGCGAAGCTCCGCAAAGTCATCATCAAGGAGCTCACGGAGATTCGCGACAAGTATGGCGATGCTCGCCGCACAGTTATCGTCGATGAGACCACTGAGCTTCAGCTTGAAGATCTCATTGCGGATGAACAGGTTGCGGTTACTGTTTCCAACACGGGCTACCTAAAGCGCACGCCTATCTCGACTTACCGGCAGCAGCGGCGTGGTGGGACGGGGCGTCTTGGGATGAAGACGCGCGAAGAGGACTTTGTCGCGCAGCTCATTATTGACTCGACTCACGCGTATCTCCTTTGTTTTACGAACACTGGCCGCGTCTACTGGCTTAAGGTGTATGAAGTTCCCGATATCGGCGCCGCCGGCAAGGGTAAGGCCATGGCTTCGCTGGTTGCGTTGCAGCCTGGGGAGAAGGTTGTCACTATTCTTCCGGTGCGGGATCTCGAGGAAGAGTCGAAGTATGTGCTATTTGCGACCCGCAATGGGACGGTGAAGAAGACGGCGCTTAAGGACTTTTCGAATGTGATGGCGCGTGGAATTATCGCTATCAATATTGAGAAGGATGACGAGTTGATTGTGGCTCGCATCACGGATGGGCAGCAGGTCATCTTTATCGCGACGCATGATGGTATGGCTATCCGGTTCAATGAGCAGGACTTACGGCCCATGGGACGACCGGCTACCGGAAATCGCGGTATTTCGCTGCGCAAGGGCGATTATGTGATTGGGGCGGCTGTAACTCCTTCGAATGAGGCGCGTAATAAGCAGCGTTTGGAGCGGGCGGCGCAGAAGGGGCTGACGAATCAGGTGGAGGCGGCGATTGATGAAGTTGCTGATTCTGCTTCGGTTACCCCGCTTGAGTTGTCGGGTGATCCTACTGAGCTTGAGTGCTCCGGCGATCTCTGAGGCTACTGCGGCTAAGCTGGAGAAGCTGGATAAGGAGCTTGGGCTTACGCCTTGCCTGATTCTTTCGGTTTCGGAGAGTGGGTATGGGAAGCGGACGGATGTGGATCAGTATCGTCTGCAGTCGCGCGGGGGTAAGGGCGTTATCAATATGAAGGCGACGCCGAAGATTGGTAAAGTGTCTAGTATCAATCTTGTAGACGAGACCAGCGAGTTGATGGTGATCAGTCAGTTTGGCAAGATTATTCGCATCGACACGAAGTCCATCCGGGCTGCGGGGCGCAGTACGCAGGGGGTCAAGCTGCTCGACCTCGAGGATCAGGACAAAGTGGCCGCCGCCGTTGTCATTCCACCGGAAGAAGCCAAGACGCAACCGGAAGAGGGAGCTTTTGCAGTAATTTTTTTCGGGCTGGTTTTCCCCGTTTTTGCTGGGGGTTTTGGCAAAAACGGGTGGTAGAACGTGGTTTTTTTGTGGTGAATTTGTGGTGGATTGCTGGTGAAACGTGGTGAGTTGACGGTCGTTTTTCGGGCTCGAAAAACACGCCACTTTTTCTGGATTTATTTTAGGGGATTCCCATTTTGGGAATCCCTTTCGCGTGAGCGGGCAGCTTTTTGTTAGTGAACGATTGAATTTGGGGATTCAGTTTTTGGCGTGAAGGTTTTCTTTTGCGCCTGGTGCTTGGCAAGGATAGCGAGGCCTACAAGGTAGTCCAGTACCTCTGCCTCATCCAGTTGTATCGCGAGGGCCAACATGAGAGTCCGGGCTGTCCCTCCGAAGGCTTCAGCCTGCTGTTTAAGCGTAATAAGGCAATCGGCAACAGCCCCGTGCAATGCTTTCAGATCGTCATCCGACATCTGGGCCAATGTTGATGGAGTCGCTGTCATATCTTCCTCGCATCCCGACGAGCCAAGATATCCGCGTCTTCCTGGTCCCCAATTGTCTTCATGTCTACGGTGTGCCCCAAGTAATCCAAAAGTTGTTCCTTATCGTGGACTCGGATTTGGTTTAACACAAGAGGTTGTGTTTACTATGTTGAGTCCGGGCTTCCAAGGTACTCGGTTGGGTTAGTTCAGTTGCCTGTTGCATGATCCTAGCTATGAACGTTGGTTTTTTGAATGGTGAATTTGTGGGATTGCTGCTGAAAGCTGGTAAGTTGACGGTCATTTTTCGGGCTCGATCGATTGGGAATGTGGAGCCCGCACCCTCGACCAGTTCCCAAAAGTTTTCTTTGCCCGCTAGAAAGTCTGTTCCAACCTGATTAGTGACAAAACACTAAGAGCCAACCAAATAAAAGACTTGTGGAAGCTGAATATTTAGGTAACGATCTAAAGCGTCTACCTATCCCTCGAGCAAACAAATCATGAAGCTGACGTCATTCTCCGTAGAGAATTTTCGAAGTATCACAAAAGCAAACAAGATTGAGGTTGGACAGTCAACTATTCTTGTCGGACCCAACAACGAAGGCAAATCCAACATTCTACGGGGACTGACTGTCGCCTTTAATGTAATTGCCACACGAAGCTACGCTCTAGGAATGCGACGGGTTCTCGTGGGTTTGCGTACGCCGGACTATGAGTGGAGACGTGATTTCCCTATACATCTACAGTCGACCAATCCAGACGGCTGTTCTACTTTTACACTCGAATTCGCCTTAACCGAAGAGGATTCCACCGCCTTCGCGACCGAAGTTGGGCTGGTTATCGCCGACTCGCTTCACGTGCAGATTCAAGTTGGCGACGGTTCGTTTGACTTAATACTTTCTGACCACTCCAAAAGGTAAGAAAAAGACCGAACTCCCGGTCGAGAAAAGCAAAATTGCCCTATTTGTCGGTAAACGAATCATTCTCGATCACATTCCTTCAGTGAGAACTGCGGAAAAAGCCGCGGCGGTTGTGTCTCGGATTCTTTCAAGGGAATTGCGAGTTTTGGAAAAAGATCCCGCATATGAGGCCGCCGTTAGACAGCTGGCGACGCTTCAGCAGCCCGTACTCGATGCCGTATCGCAGAGCGTAAAGGCCACAATGATGGACTTTCTGCCAGCTATAAAAGATGTGGTGGTACAGATTACCGATGAGGGAAGATCGAAGGCACTTACGAGGTCGGCAGAGGTTATTGTTGATGATGGCACTGCAACCGATCTTAGATATAAGGGAGATGGAGTACAAAGCTTAGCAGCTCTCGCTTTTAATGCGGCATGCTGCGGAGACAAACTCATCGGGAAAGCATCTGATCATCGCAGTTGAAGAGCCAGAATCTCATCTTCATCCCAAAGCAATGCATTCTTTGAAGTCGGTATTGAGAGAGCTAGCTGACAAGCACCAGGTAGTGATCACGACACACTCACCATTGTTCGTGAATCGCAATTCTATTCCAGGAAATATTATTGTCAACAAAAACGAAGCCAAACCCGCATCCTCGATTGAAGAGATTCGAGATGTACTTGGAGTCGTTCCTTCCGATAACCTGCGACACGCAGAGCTTGTGCTTCTTGTGGAGGGATTTGAAGATCAAACGGCATTGATTCCCTTGTTATCTGTTCATTCTCCGAAGCTAAAGGCCGCCCTAGAGAACGGCAAGCTAGCAGTGGACAGTCTTAACGGCGGCTCAAACCTAGCGTACAAGCTTGGTCTCGTAAGAGATGCGATGCTCTGCCGCTGCCATGTTTTTTTGGATGCAGATTCAGCAGGCAAACAATCGTTCGAAAAGGCGGAGCTGCAGGGATTATTGACTAATGCAGACGTAAACTTCGCACAAGCAATTGATATGAAGAAGGAATCGGAAATGGAAGACCTGTACGATCCCACCTTTTACCGCGACTTGATCTGGAATCTATATTCAGTAGACATCTTGAAGTCAGCTGACTTCAAGAAGAAGAGGACGAAAAAATGGTCTGCTCGTATAGAAAAGCTTTTCAAAGCATCGGGTAAACCCTGGAAGGAGAAGACGCTCAGCATCCTAAAGGGGCAAGTTGCAGCTTTCGTGGCGTCCGATCCTTCTCATGCGATGTTTGACCACCGATTTTCTGTAATTGAAAATCTAATCTCGACTCTAGAAGGCAAAATTTAGGGGCGGATGGCCCACATCTGACCGCGCGATTACCATCTGGATCGTGCTTCGCACGATGGCCCACCTTAGTCGCGATGACCGCGCCGAAGGTGGAATGTCTGGCAGCAGCGTAGATGCGATTTACTTCATCGACCGAGCCTTTTTCGTTCCCTATCAAATCTCATGAACGCTTGATCTATGCGCTTACTAAGGGCAGGGTCGTTACAGCGGATTCTAAACTCACGAAGGCGAGCTGGAATATCTATATCGGCGACCAGGACAGTACCAATTAGGTTTCTTGTATTGGCCGATTTCGCTAGCTCGACCATCAAAAGATAGTCTTCCGCGGTACTCGCAATCGTCTTGATTTCGATCAAGGACGCGCGGACATGACCCGGCAGGTGTGGCGCCTCAGCTTCCAATTGACGACCAATTGGAGTGCTGCAGAGCTGTGTTCTGTAAATCTTTTCAATCTTTTTCTGTGTAACGTTTGCACGAGATTTTCGAGGGTGGATGCCCGCATTCGATCGAAAATTTGACGGAGCAGAATTCTATGAACAGATTCCGGTATCTTGTTGTTTATCCAAAATCTGATCCCCATAAACGGGAAAATCTTGGATAGATAAATTTAGTTCCGCCGCGAATTCGTGAAGCGGGATTGATCCCTTCGCTCGATTACAGGATCCGCATGAACTCACGTAGTTGGTCATTTCATCCAGCCCCCCTAACGCAAGAGGTATCAAGTGATCTATCGTGAGCGCAGCCTCAGCAAAAATCGAACCGCAATAGACGCAGGTGAAATTGTCGCGTTTGAAAATTTCGCCCCGCATTTTGCGCGGAATTTTGCCACGAAGCGTGCGACTCTCATGCGTGAACCGGTCGAACATCATCGACTCCTGGGCCGAGCTAACTATCCTTTTTATCCACTGAGTTTATGATCTTTTCCCTCGAGCGGCCAAATTAGAGAGCCGGGGTGTAGTCCGTGGTGAGGATGCCGGGGGTAACGATGGCCAGCGTCTTTGATATGGCGGAGTGGAGGTTGTCGAAGCGGTCGGCCGCTACCAGTGCGATATCGAGGGATGCAGAGTGCGTCGCCGGGCCGATTTCGATTTTTCGTCCTTCGAGTGTGAAGGTGATGACGCCTTTGATGCCGTAGATGGTCTCCTCGCAGGCGTTGTGGCTGTGGGCGATGGGCACGTTGGCTTGACCTAATCCGTCACATCAATCTGACCTTCGTGCGATCGAAATCCACAGTCTCGCCTGGGCACAACTTGTCCGATGATCCCCGCATCAAGTCAGCAGGGGGTACTTATGGACCAGAAAACCCTGATTGCGATCATCGTCGTGGTGGTTGCCGTCATCGTCATCGCCGCAGCATTCCTTTACGAGCGTCGTCGTAAGAGCGAGCGTCTCAAACAAACATTTGGTTCCGAATATGACCGCGTCGCGCGTCAGCTTGGAGACCCGCAGCGTGCCGAAACCGTTCTCGCTGCAAGAGAAAAACGTGTCTCTCAGCTGAAACTCCGCACCCTGCCTGCAACGGAGCAGGAGAGATATGTTCAGCAGTGGACTTTTGTTCAGAAGCAGTTCGTCGACGATCCTCGAGGCGCTGTGAATGAAGCCGACCGGCTGGTCACCGATGTTATGAATGCACGTGGATATCCGATGAGCGAGTTCGATCAACGCGCGGACGACATCTCGGTTCACTATCCGAATACTGTCGGAAACTATCGCGCGGCTCATGACATCGTTCTGCGTCATGGCAAAGGCCAATCGAGCACAGAGGACCTTCGCAAGGCCATGGTGCACTTCCGTTCCCTGTTCGATGAATTGCTTGGCGCTACGAGCGCGACTCACAAGGAGGTAGCATGATCGGTGAAGTTCGAGAAGAACCAAATCTTTCCACCGCAGAGATCGTCAACCCGGTAACCCCGAGAACGCAATACCAGAACAGAAACAGCTCGACCGACGTTGGGGTATTGGATAACGAAGTGGCGGACAACGCACGCAGTTTAGAGCCACGGAATCTGGAACCACGGAGCGTAGAACCACGGAGCGTGGAACCACGGAATCTGGAACCACGGAACGTTGAAGGGACTCGCGCGCTCGTTCCAGAGCAGACGATCCAGAACGATCGGCCAACTCAACTCTTTCCCGACAACGAACTGAATGATCTTCGCGCACGTTGGGATAAGGCCCAGATCGGATTCGTCGACGAGCCGCGCGCCGCAGTGGAACAAGCAGATAGTCTGGTGGCGACCGTCGTCAAGCGTATTGCAGAACAGTTCGCGGCGGAACGTGCAGAACTGGAACATCAGTGGGATCGCGGCGACAACGTCTCAACCGAAGACCTGAGACAAGCATTGCGGAGGTATCGTTCCTTCTTTGATCGCCTGTTGGCGTTCTAAGCGTCGGTAGCGTCCGTTCCAGTGATGACAGGCCCATCCTAGCGACTCCATTTTGTCGCCGGGATGGGCCGCTTTGCGGTGTGGTCGGATCTGACGGAACCATAAGAACCCCGTTATGGGGCAGGGGGAGTTTAGATTTTGCCGTCCTTCGAGTGTGAAGGTGATGATGCCCGCTCAAACCCCCTGGCAAAATATCAGTCGCCCGGAGCTACTTCGTAATCACTTCTTTTCCTGCGGTATATTCTCGTGTTAGCCGTCGGGGCCACTACCAGAAGGCGAGGAGAGCATCGTGATCAAACAGCGGCGCTTCACAACTCGATCATTTCGTTCCTTCGCTGCAATACTCTTTCTCTTATCTTTCCAGTCCACAGTTTCATTCGCTCAAAAAGGTGCACTGCTGGATCAAGGCGGGACGGTTTTCAATGTGAAGGCCTTCGGAGCCACGGGAGAGGGCACGGCAGATGACACGGCCGCGGCGCAAAGAGCAATTGACGCTGCAACCAAAGCCGGCGGCGGTGTCGTTTACTTTCCCGCAGGTCGCTATATTTTGAACGGCACTCTCGAGGACAACCGCGTAGACCTGGTTTCTCTGGCAGGTTCTGGAATGGCCAGCCGCTTGATCATTAAGAGCAAGCTTGGAATTTTGCTTGGCTCGACCGACCCTGCTGTTGCGGAATCGGGCTATCATAGTGGCCGAATCCAGGATTTGTTTATCCATTGTGCCGATCGGGCAGACAGCACTGCAGTTCGGATGACCGATATGATCGGCCCACCTGCGCTGAGTGATTTGACAATCGGTAATTGCGACCAAGGATTCGATATCATTAATAAAGCCCGCTGGACGGAACGTTTGGTTGCCACCAACATCACCGATTACTACAACAACCACCTCTTCCACTACGACCAAAATCCTAAGATTAAGACCAACTCCTACGGATACGGAACGTACGGCATCTACGTCAACAAATCTGCTGGGCAGGACGTGTTTTACCTGACTGGCGGAGCCTATCTTTACCACAGTAGCTTTATTGTCAAAGGGAATGTCGACGGCGATGCGAAAAAAGGGGCATCGATCTTCTACGTCGAGGGGGCTTCAGGGGAGCCTTGCCCAGGAGCAGCATTTAGCGTCATGGACATATCTGTCGAGGGCAGCTTTTATTCCGTTGTCAAAGCAAGGGGTGGCGGATGCAGTGGCGGTTCTACGGGCAATGCCTTGGTCAGTGGAATCGGATTCATTAGTGCGGTCGGATCTACGCCGGGAGATAATAGCTTCATTAGTGAACCGCAAAATGCCTCGTATCTTGCAGGCACTTTTACTGCCACGAATTCGTCTTCTGACTCAGTCAAGGCAGTCAACGCAACGCCGACATCGAAGTGCTATGTTCAGCCCACAAATGCAATTGCGGCAAATGCCATTGTCGGAACTTATGTAAGTGGAACAAATTGGCAAAGCGTTACGATTAGCCATCCATCAACTGCCAATAAGGGCCAGTATCAGATCTGGTGCACTCCATAGGAAGGCCCGATGGAATAACCTGCCGAAGCTAGCCGCTATTTTTTACGGAGCCGGGGTTAAACCGTGGCGACGCATGACTTCGGCTAGGGCTTTGGGGTCGGGTGGGGTTGGGGGGACGGAGGTGGCTGCGGCTTTGGCGATGGTGGCGATTTCGCGGAAGTAGTCCGGGGTGAGGATGCCGGGGCTGATGATGGCGAGCGTCTTTGATGTGGCGGAGTGGAGGTTGTCGAAGCGGTGGACCGCTCCGCGAGGGATGCAGAGCGCGTCGCCGGGGCCGATTTCGATTTTGCGTCCTTCGAGGGTGAAGGTGATGACGCCTTCGATGCCGTAGATGGTCTCCTCGTAGGCGTCGTGGCTGTGGGCGATGGGCACTTTGGCTCCGGCGGGGACGTCGAGCTCGAAGATGGCGACGGAGCCTCCGGAGTCCTTGCCTTCGACGAGGTAGCGAACTGCCAATTGCCCCATCCTTATCTCTTCGCGTGTGCTGGTTGACCTGTCTGTCATGAATGCTCTCTTTCCTTCGAGAGCATACCTTGGGCACCACTTTTCGCCGCTACCTTTTTTGAAGCGATACTAGTTCTCCTGTTCTGCTGGGTTTTTTCCTGGCGCGTGGCCCGCATCTGTCCGGGCAAACAGCAAGCGGGTGCCCCGATCTTCGCGAAGTGCGCGATCTTGCACCTACGCTCCTTCGCCTGCCCCCTATGGGGTATTTCGCTCTGAAGGGATAGGCGTAATGTTTGTGCTTAGAGTTCAGGTTGGATTGGTCGTTCCTGTACTGGGCTGTGTGCGGCTCAGAACAGATAAGACCAAGGGGGCAGCATGATTACTTTAGCTGTAGGAGTTCTGATTACGGTAATTCTTCTGGTTGGCTTTGGTTTTCTCTCGACCGCATCGAATGGGTGGTTTTTCAAATACCGGAAACCACACGATACCCTGGCCTCGGCAGACAAGAGCGAGAGCCGATAGAAGGCGATGACCACTTCGTCACCTTCGGCAGTTACCGGTTCTCCTGCGACGTGAGTACGGGTAGCGCTCGACGCCGCAGGTGGATTGAACCGGGTTGGGTCAGGCTCAACAACAGGACGTAATATTCACCGCAAAGCGACGACCGCTGACAAGGGCGGGATTGAAGCCAAACCTCGCATTCCAGGTGTGGAAGAGAGGGTGGTCCTGCTCGGACATTTGTGGGCCGTCCATCTTTCCGGTGGCCACAACGATCTCCTTGGTGGGGTTGGCGTTGTCCCGGTAGAAGACCTGAGCGGTAATGTGCCAGACGTCTTTGGTGTGGGTGAAGTGGGTGCAGACCTGGCTGTTGAGGATGATGAAGTTTCCTGAGACGTGGAGGGAGGCCTGCTTCAGTTCGCAGTCGCCGAGCTTCCAATCTTCAATGTTGACGACGCCGTCGTGGTTGAACTCGTAGGAGCGGGTGCTGGAGCTGCAGCCGGCGAGGGCAATGCGGGGTACAAAGACGACAGCAGCCAATCCGCTGGTGACTGCAACGGCCTTTTTGACAAACACTCGTCGTGTGGTGGACATGGTGGGTCTCCTGTTTGAGGTTTTGAATGGGGCCCGTGTCCTGGGAGTGGGAATCCCTGCAAGAACTGCATGGCGGTGACGCGTTGAGAGCCTCGAACGAAGAGCAGTCCAGGCTTCCCGGGGGGGTCGGCGCCCATTTCAGTTTCCGGCTCCGCGATGCCGCTCAATGGATGGCGGAGTCGTGTGTGTCCCACAGGTCGTTGCGGGGTTAGAACATATTACTCTCGTTCGGCGGTTTTTTTGCCGCTATGGCGGGGGTTCGCGGCATGAGTGAGGGAAAAGATCCTACAATCCCATATGCGCTAAGAGATGCTCCCGAGAAGAGGAGAAATCAAATGACGGCCAAGGATCCGGCGGCACCTGGTTTCAAGGAGAAGGCGAAGGACGAGTTCAAGGACTTTCTGGTGATCGCAGGGTACTTGGCGTTCTTCTTCTGCGCGCTCTCGACCTACGGCATGCTGCTGCTGAAGAAGTATGACGTCAGTTATCTGAACTATGCGTTTGCGATCATCAATGCTCTGGTAATTGCCAAGGTGATCCTGATCGGCGAGATGGCGCACATGGGACGGAAGTACGAAGGCAGACTGCTGTATCAATCGGTTCTGTACAAGGCGTTCGTGTTTGGGCTGCTGGTCTTCGCGTTCCACATCGTCGAGGAGTTCGTGAAGCGCCTGATTCACCACAAGCCTAGTGGAACTGTCCTGGAGGAGATCAACCTCGACGAGGCGATCTCGCGGTCGATCGTCATTTTCTGCACGTTCCTTCCACTGTTCGCGTTCAGGGAGCTTCACCGAGTGCTGGGCCACGGAAGGCTGCATGCGCTTTTTTTCAAACCGAGAGACGGCGGCGAGGGATCGCCGGTTCTTGACAAAAAGTGAAATGAAAAATGACGCCAACATGACAATTCCCTGACAACACTCGCGGGGCAAACTCGGTACTCTTCAGCCTCAGGACAAAGGGCCCGCTTTCTGCGCCGAAACGCAGAAAGAGAAGAGTGAGATGACATGTCATACCCAGCTATTCTCTCCACGTTTTCAACCTCCCCCACTGGCGCAAAGCCGAGCACGACCAGGCAGACGAAGACTTCTTCGCCGCGTGCCTCATGGCAGCCGCCGTTACCGTCACCGCAACTGCACAGACCGCCGGGACCTACACGGTCAGCAATCTCATCTCGGATGGTTCCGTTCCCGCTACCATCACCGACGCAAACTTCATCAACCCGTGGGGCGTCACGAACGGCACCTTCTGGATCAATACCCAGGGGACCGGGCTAGACTATGTGGTCGCGGCGACGAACTTCCCACCGTTCACCCCGCCTGCCACGCCCGCGGTCAATTTTAAGATCAGCATCCCCGCGGCCACTGGGGGAACCACTGCCACAGGCTCACCGACCGCCGCGGCCTCAACCGGCGCTGCCACCGGCTTCGTGCTCCCCAACGGCACGAAGGCGACGTTTCTATTCGCGTCTCTCGATGGCGTGATAACGGGCTGGAACAATCTGCTTGGCACAAACGGAGCAGTCGCACAGGTGGCCATCAATAACAGCGCAGCCGGCGCCGTCTACACCGGCCTGGCACTGGCTACCAACACTACGGGTACCTTTATCCTCGCCGCGAATTTCGGTAAAGGCGCGACGATTGAGGTCTACGACAACAAGTTTGCTGCCGCCAAACTCGCCGGTACCTTTACGGATCCCGCACTCCCCGCGGGCTATGTTCCGTATAACGTCCACACCATCGGGACCCAGGTCTTCGTGATGTACGCTCTCCGTGCTGCTACGGGCGGTCCCACTCTCGCTCCCGGCAACGGTGTGGTCGACATCTTCGACACCTCGGGTAACTTTGTCTCTCGCGCGGTCTCGCCCGGCGGCAACCTGAACGCACCGTGGGGAGTGGCCATCGCTCCAGCGACCTTTGGCATCTTTGGCGGCGACCTGCTGGTCGGCAACTTCGGCGACGGCATCATCAACGTCTACGATCCCAAGAGCTTCGCGTACCTCGGCCAGCTAGCCGACGGCACCGGTAAAACCTTCGTCTACGCCAGCCTCTGGGAGATCTTTTTCGGACTCACCGCTCCCTCTTCGGCAAACGGCGGCAACCTCAACACGCTCTACTTCGTGGCCGGTCTGGCAGCCGAGAAACACGGCCTCCTCGGCTCTATCAACACCAGCGCAACTACGAGTGGAGCAGCGACCTATGGCTTCAGTGCGTCTGCGTCTGCCGTCACGGTCGCAGCCGGATCGTCCGCCACAGTTGTTCTCAGCGCCGCACCTACGAACAACTTCAGCGGTACCGTCACACCTACGTGCACGAGTCTTCCCGAAGCTGCCACGTGCACCTTCTCCCCGGCGACGTTGGCCGTGACCTCCGGGGCGCCCGCAACCACCACCCTTACTATTAAGACGGTAAAGAAAACTGCGCTACTCCGGCCGTCTACTCTTCGCGGGAGCCGCCACAGCAGGAATCACGGCCGCTCTGCTCCTACCCTTCGGTGCTTTCCTTACCTTCTTCCGTCGCCGTCCATCCGACAAACAACGCTCCATCCGGCTTCTTGGTCTAGTTGGCGTCCTTCTGGTATCAGCTGGCTTTATCGCGGGCTGTTCGAGCAGCAGCGACGTCTTTATACCGTCCACCCCGGTTGGAACATCGCCAGTCGCGATCAAAGCCACGTCCGGCGCGATCACCCAAAACACGACCGTCAATCTGACCGTGCAATAGACCAACCGCAATGCCCACTCACCGTGTGAGGAGCGATGAGTGGGCATGCGTCTCCACCCATTCCCTGAAAAAGTGCTACCGTATCCTCGTCGCCACGAGGTGATCCATGCCCAACGCCAGCACGCTACGCCTGCGCATCTTCGATGGCTCCCGCCAGCTCTTCTCCAAACCCGCCAGCTTCCTCGTCCGCATCGTCGACGGCAACCAGCGCCAGCAAGTCTGGAAGGAATTCCCTCAGAACGACCTGACCTTCACCAACCTTCCCTTCTACGACAATCTCTTCGACAACTACACCGTCCTCGTCTCCACCGATGGCTACAAACAGGCGGGATATCAGCCGGTCAAGCTCTCCAGCCACTACGTCACCACGCTCGACATCATGCTCATCCCCGATGACCCTGGCTTCAGCTTCGTCAACGCCCGCTGGCCCTCCGCCAAATCTGCTTATCCCTTCCTCGCGTCTGATGTGTCCGACGGTGCCGGCAAAACGCGCTATGACAATCTTCTCGACCGATCGGAAAAGTCCCTTGCCTGCCTCCTCAACCTCGGCGAAGCCATGAGCCAGATTCCGCTTTCCCAGGGCACTCCGCTCGACTACATCAAGCAACTCCGCTGGGACGCATCCTTCGCTCCCGCCCAGGACCGCTTCTTCGCCTGGTGCGACGTCGCCCTTATCGATCAGGTGAAAGTTGCTGCCGCCGCCGGAAAGTTCGCCGTCGAGATGGACCCCGGCCTCCTCCACCCCGGCGCGACGTCCAGTTGGAAGCAGATTCAATTCGGCGAAGCCAACGTCCAGCTCACCTTCCACGAAAACGACAAGCTCGTCATCGACGGCGTCAACTGCGTCATGCTCGAACCCGACATGGACTACTACCGTGACTCGCTTGCCCACGTCTTACTTGAAGTAGTTCCCAATTCCCTCACCCATACTCTCTCGGACCCCACCGAGGTATACGTCCTGCGTTGGATTGCAGGCCACACCGCAGGCATCCCTGAGTTCGCCCCGCTGTACTCGATTACCTGATACATGAAGCCATTCGCCACCAGAGTGAACGCGCGAAGACCTCGCTCTTTGTAACCCTAGTCGTTGCTATGACATCCCCTTGCCTAGTAGCAAGCTTTGCATACGGGCGTCTACGCAAGCTTCTTAAGTCGTTTTGGTCAGGACTTTAGTCATCAACAATTCAATTGACTTCCCTGTGTGCCGGGGCTATAAAAAACAACGCTCCGACTCCCGGCGGATAAACTCAGGAGGACATCTATGCAGCTTAAAAGCCCGCTAGTTACGTCCCTGTCTGCGCTTGTTTTTGCCGTCTGCTCATTCTCAGCAACCACGCCCGTGCACGCCGACACGATTGCATGGGCGACCTGGACCACTGCCACTGCCGGAAACCCTGGCTCCGCCTTCGGCACTCTTGCGGGCGGCATCACCGTCACCTACTCCGGCCAGACCAACGGTCTTACCAGCGTACCCAGTTGGACGCCTGCCAGCACCTTCTCCGGCGGCGACGTCGGCAACAACCCACCGAACACCCCCTCCATTAAGCTCCAGGGTGGAACGCCGGCTGGCGCACCACCCATCACGGAAACGATCACCTTCTCCTCCGCTGTCGTCGACCCGGTCTTCGCCATCTGGAGCCTCGGCCGCACGAGCACCCCTGCCTCGTTTAATTTCATCACCAAAGACGACATCATCCTGGAGGGTGGCGGCCCCTCTGCAGAGTTTGGGGGCAGCTCGATCTCGGTCTCCGGCTCAAACGTCCTCGGGAGTGAAGGCAACGGAGTCATCCGAATCGACGGCAGCCTGACCTCCATCAGCTTCACTACGCCTACTTTCGAGGACTACTACGCCTTCACCGTCGGCTATGATCAAACGCTCACTCCACCTTCGGAAGTCCCGGAACCCGCGACCCTGTCGCTGTTCGGCCTCGGGCTCGCCGCGCTACCATTCGTCCGGAGATCGTTCTCGCGCCTCCGTTCGTAGGTAACCGATTCATCTCGGCAGGTCAACCGGCCCCCAATGCCCCATCGTTACCGCACTTTTCGCGGTGAAGATGGGGTATTCGAACGTTGGATCGTGAAGTCCAGAATCCCACCCACCTTTGGTTGGGATTTGCTATCCGCCATCAGGCTAAGGAATAGGTAACCGTCTTTCGTCGTGAACGCCCGAACAGAGCTCAGCCAGGTCCCAGCTGTCGTCATCCAACGAGAAGCAGACAAATCGGAGGGTCTGCTGCGTCTCCTAAGATCGTGGAACCGTCCTATCATCATCGGAGATAGTATGCCTTCGACGATGAAGTTGATAATCTAATCTCCTCCGTCTGGTAGCAGACAGAGTGTTCGTTCGTCTAAGTCATTACCAGAACGAGATGAGAGGTTGCCGAAGAACCCGCCTTCTGGACGCAATGATCCCAAATGAGTTAACTTGCCGCACACCGCCTGAAAATGCATCAGAATGAAAAGATGATATCCATCAAGGGAAAACAACTCGGGACAAACGCTCGAATTCGGGGTGTCGAGGCGAGGTCGATTGAAGATGATCCGGGCTTTGGGGTCTTCTTTTCCCTTTTTTCTGATGGACTTAGATCGAGTAGCCGATTGAGGCCCACCTCCTGCAGGGTGAGGCAAACGAGCAATGGCGTCTCCCGCGCTTACGCCCTGGGAGGCCGCTTGCTGATCCTCGCCGCGGCTGTCCTGATCGCCGTGATGCCGGTGACCGATTATTTTTGGCACTTCGACCGATTCCTTCGCGGTGGCCAGGATTTCGAGCTTGGACTCCTCTCGCTGATAACAATTCTTTCGATGGTTCTTGTGCTTTTGCGGCAGCGTCGGCAGGATGTCGCGCTTCTTTTCACGATTCAGAGGTGGCTGTCCTTCGGCTCTATGGACGCCGACCGGCCGGCGCGTGCAGGAGCATGCAGTCTGGTCGCGGATCTTCATGATCCGTTAACCCTCCACCCTGCACTGTGCAGTTATAGCCTTCCCATTCAAGTCTGATCGATCTTCTGCCAAGCACGCGGGAATCGCTGGCCCAGGATCCACCTCCGGGCCAGTGAACCAGTCGTAATTGCAAGATGCTTTTGGAGAGATAATGAAAAAATCTGAAGTCTTACAGGCGTGGGCTAGTATCCTCGGCGGTTCCGCACCCTCCCTTTCCATTGAGATCACAAAGGAGTGCCCCCTGCGGTGCCCTGGCTGCTACGCGTTCGACGCCGCCCATCTTGGGGGTGCGACTCAGCTTCGGGAACTCTCAGACTTCAAGGGAGACGAACTGGTAAGCAAAGTACTTGCTGTGATCGACGAGCACCGGCCGCTCCATGTCTCGCTGGTGGGAGGCGATCCGATGGTTCGATACCGTGAGCTTGAACTGCTTTTACCTCAGATCGAGGAACGGGGAATCCATACACAGGTCGTTACGAGCGCCTTCCGCACGGTACCAGCCGAATGGAAGAGGTTCAAAAAGCTCAATGTTGTGGTTTCGATTGATGGACTTCAACCTGAGCATGACGAGAGGCGCAAACCCGCCACCTACGAACGCATCCTCAAGAATATCGAGGGCGCAAAGGTCACGATCCATTCCACGATCACTTCGCAAATCGCGGACCGCCCCGGTTACCTCGATGAATTCCTCAACTTCTGGACGCCCCGCCCGGAGATTGCCAAAGTGTGGTTCAGTCTATTCACACCACAGATAGGCGCCACCGATGTGGAGATACTCTCGCCATCGCAAAGAGCGTCAACGATTGCAGAGCTGAAGGTACTGCGGGTTAAGTATCCCAAGCTGGACATGCATGAGTCGCTGATCAAGGAGATTGCTAATCCTCCAAAGAGTCCCGAGGAATGCATCTTTGCCAGGACCACCAAGACGATCTCGGCCGACCTGACCACTCAGATAACGCCTTGCCAGTTTGGAGGAGTGCCTGACTGCCAGCAGTGCGGCTGCATCGCCTCGATGGGTCTCGCGGCTGTCGGACATTACAAGGTTTTGGGATCACTTACGGCGGGCCAGATCTTCATGGCCTCGGATCGTTTCGGAAAGAGTTGGCGTAAACTCCAAGCAGCAATTTCGCCAAAGCCTGTTCTTGCTCCCGCACCAGCTCCTTTCAAGATACTTTAGTTTCGAACACGTAAATGGATACTCCGGCTCTAACAGAAAGGATCGGCCATTGGTAGACATTGAATGCCAAGCAGAAATTAAGTTGAGGCGAGATCTGGTTCGATTTGGCAAATTGCTTTATCGCCAGGGATTCATGCCGGGAACGTCAGGCAATCTCTCCGTTCGGTTGGATGACCAACGTCTGCTGGTTACTCCCACGGGTGTCAGTAAGTTCATGCTGCGGCCGGCGGATCTGGTTGTCGTCGATCTCCAGGGGAGACAACTCGAGGGATCGAGGAAGGTGACCAGCGAGGTCAGCATGCATCTTGCCGTCTACCATTACAGAGATGATATTGGAGCAGTCATTCATTCTCATCCACCCATCGCTACGGCCTTCGCCTGCGCAGGCCGAGGACTGGAAGACATGCTTTGTCAGGAAGCGGTGATGACGCTCGGGGCAGTCCCTTTGGCGAAATACGCAATTACGGGGACGCTTGAGGTGGCAGCCAGCCTCGCCCCCTTCATTCCAGACCATGATGCCATCCTGATGGCCAATCACGGCGCAGTCACCTATGGGGATACTCTGCTGAATGCCTTCCAGAAGATGGAGACCGTCGAGCACCTGGCGCATATAGCGCTCGTTGCTCATCAACTTGGCGATCCTCGCATCCTGAAGCAGGAAGAGATAAAACAGCTTCGCGATGCAAAGACCAGATACATGCTCAACGCAACAATAGGCTGATCTGCCCGCCGGGTTATGCCTGCAGTAGTCGAGGCTTGGTGTGAACGATTTTGCCAATCAGTTCACCAAAGAGAGTGTTCGCCCAGGCAAACCAGGCTCGCGTAAACCGTGCCGGATCATCCTTGTGGTAGCTCTCGTGCATGTAACCGGAGTTCGCCGACGAACGTTGCAACATCCGGATGGTGCGAACAATTTCAAGATCTGAGTTGCTCGTAAGAGCGAAGATGGTCTGCGACATAGGCCAGATCATGTCGCGGCCAATGTGCGGCCCACCAATACCTTCGCCGGCTTTTCCTTTGTAAAACCACGGATTTCTCTCGCTCCAGACGAAGCTTCGCGTGCGTTCATATAGCGCCGTATCGGGTGAACTTTCAAGGTACGGAAGTCCCAGGAGGCTAGGGACATTCGCATCGTCCATCAAAACATGGCCGCCGAAGCCGTCGACTTCGAAGGCCCAAATCGAACCGGTCGGTGTATCGACGATCGCATATTGGTGAAGAGCGGTCTCCACCTCCTTCGCGAGAGCGCGCGCCTGAGCCGCCATACTCGCGTCGTTCAGAATGATCTCCGCCATGTCAGCAAGCTGCCGCAGCGATGTGACGGCGAATAGGTTCGAAGGTACAAGGAACGAGAAGATGCACGCATCGTCCGACGGGCGAAAGCACGAAGCGATCAAGCCAACAGGCCTTACGGGATTGCCGATGCCGTTCACGAGTGTGTCAGTTGGGTTGTCGGCGCTTCGCTGGAAGCGGTATGGCCCTGGTCCCTCCTTGCGCTGCTGAACGCGCATCGTTTGCAGGACGAGTTGCGTCGCCTTCTTCCAGCGCGCGTCGAAGGGAGTGGTGTCGCCGGTTGCCTTCCAGTAGCCGTGGGCGAGACGGATCGGATAGCACAATGAATCCAGCTCGTACTTTCGCTCTCCGACTCCAGGCTTCATGTCGGTCTTGTCTTTGAGACTCCACTCCAGCGGCGGAGCGTTCAGGTCTGCCATGAAAGAGTTGGCGTAGGGGTCAATAAGAAGACAACGCGTCTGGCGACGGATCACTCCCTCTAAAAGTTTTCGGAGGGCAGGGTCTTTCGCAGCAAGTGGAAGATAGGGCCACACCTGGGCGGAAGAATCTCGTAGCCACATTGCAGGGATGTCTCCCGTGATGACCGCAGTGTCTGGCTTGCCCTCAAATTCGCCGACCTCTACTGTGGTGTCGAGTGTGTTGGGGAAGCAGTTGGCAAACATAGCCGCCAGCTCCGGGTCTGCAATTTGTTTACTGGTCTCCAGGATGAAAGCTTCGACGGCGGCACTCTGAAATTTACGGGCCGAAGGTTGAGGCCGCTTCGATGGAAACAAGGCCATCTGACCAATTGCCAATTCCGGGAGCACAGCCGAAACCGCAAAAGCTGCAAGGGAGGCGCTTCCATTTTTGATCAGACTTCGCCGTGTGATTGAAGGGTCAGAACTCACACTTTTCTCCTGTCATGTGTCCTGGTCAAGTTTGATCTCTGCTCGCGGGTAGCCGCGACGAGGCCATACCTAGAAGGCGCGCGCGGCGAGAAGGAATCAGCAACGATATCAATCATTTGGACTCACTTAGTGCAAGTGTATGCCACATTCGCGGCATCTTTCGTTCAGGAGACTTCCTGCCGACTCAACAAAGAAATGGGCATCACGTTTGACAACTTGCGGAGTCAGGGCAAGAAGGAGCATTATTACGCCCGGTTCATCGGAGATGTTTTATGAAAATCTTAAATTTTGCGGTAATTGGAGTGGTCTTGGTTGCGGTCGGTTCAGTGAGAGTGAGCGGAGGACAGATCGTGCCGTCAACCCTCAACATGTCGCAGCCTGACATCATGCGACGGGCGGAACAGCAGAGGATGCGGATCGCCGAGCGACAGAAGAAACTAGTAGAGGACACGGGTAAATTGCTGGTGCTGACCACCGCTCTCAAAGAGGAAGTTGACGAAGCGAACAAGGACATCCTGTCGCTGGAAATGGTCAAGAAGGCGGAACAGATCGAAAAGCTCGCTCGTAGTGTGAAGGAACGGATTAAAGAGTGAGGACGGCCAGCTGGGGTTCAACGAAATGGCCTGTTCCGTTTAGGAGACAGGCCATTTCTTAGTGATGAAATCAGCTTGCGGCGGATCAGAACCTCGTCGCAGAGTGGAAGCCGATCCTTACTCTACGATGACCCAGCCGGAGTCAGGATCGAACTCCGTCATTGCGGTTGCGGTCTCCGTTGTGGTCTTTCCAAGATCCTTTTCGAGCAGCACGCCGTCTTGATTGATCATGAAGGTCATCACACCGGAGTTGCCATACTCTGCTGGATATGCGACGAAGGCGAATCCGTTTGTCATCTTCCCGTCGACCACATATTCTTTCGCACCTCCAGGCGTCTTATCGGTCTGCCCCTTCAGAATGTGGAAGTAGTAACCGTGGAAGGCCGTGTGTCCCTCGGGCTTTGTGCTATATCCTTCCGCGCTCGCCAACGCCGCCAGAGGTCCTAGCGGGCTCCGCGGCTGTCCTTCCGCCGTCTTCCAGTACAAGCCGTTTTGCTTGCCAGGATCGCTGAGGAACTTCGCAGCGTACTGCCTGGTCTTTTCGCCATCGTGAAGCTGGGAGAAGTACTCCGCCTCACCCTGCGCCCCCGCCCTGCAAACGTCGATGATCGCAAGTTCGTTCCGACCGATGCGACGGTTCAGGACCTCATTCTTTCCGGCAGCGGTGTCGAAGAACCACTTTCCATCGCCATTCTTTTTGAGCGGAATTGGGAAAGGGAAATTATCCGGTCCGACCAGCAGGACTTGATCGCCGTCCACCATATTGCGCCAGCGATGCATCATTCCGTATCCAGCAACAAAGGCAGCGGCTGCGTTTTTGTCCTGAACAGGATCGCCGGATGAGATAAGCTCCTTCGAATCCGGACCGAAGATTGCGAAGAGGGCGTTTTGATCACCTGACTTTGCAGCAGCCAGCAGCGCAGTACTCGCGTCGTCAGGGGAAGCGAACACACTAATCGAAGGTTTCTCTGAGTTCTCGGATTTCTTGCAAGCGGCAAGGGGAATAATTAGCCCAAAAAGGATCAGTCGTATCGTAAGTCTAATTCTGCGGTGCTTGAGCGACATCCCATCTCCTCCAAAACTTCGTCTATAGACTCGTTCCAACAACGCTGACGCAAAGTGACTTCGTTTGCGGCAGCACCGTGGCTTTATCTGCGGCCGCCACTGCGGCTTGCTGAACCGCGAGCGCTCTCCTGCCTGGATTGCCAGCCACCGCCACCACTAGTTCCGCCGCCTCCTCCCCAGGCCGAAGAGCCGCTGCTCTTTTCCTGGCCTCCATAGCCCTTCGCGGCGGCAGAGTTGGCGCCTGAGTAGCTTGAGCTGTTGTAGCTTGAGGTGTTATGGGGGGTGCCCTGCGTCTGGTTCCAACCGCTTCCGGTGTTCTTGTAGACATTGCCGTTTGCCGTCGCATACTTGTTGCCATTTGCGGTTTGGCCCGCGGCACCACTGTTGCCGTACTTGCCGGACGCGGCGACGGCTGAGCCACCGGCCGAAGTCTGTGCGGTTGCTACCGTCCCGTTTGCGGTGGTTTGATGCTGCGTGTACGCGGTGTTGCCATTCTTGGAGACGACCGAGCTTCCGTAGCTTCCATAAGCGTTGGAGGCTTGATGTGTCGCGGCATAGGCGCCGGTGTTCGGGTTGTACGCTTGTCCGACCGCCTGGGAGCCGTAGGCGTTGGAGGCTGACGCGCCGCGCGCATAAGTTCCTGTGGAGGGGTTATAGCCAGCAGAGGCATGTGCGCTGCCGTATGGTCCATAGGCGGACGCGGTGGAACCGTAGTAGCCGCCGTGCCATGCGCTGTTTCCGTAGTAGCCGCTGCTGTGGTAAACCACGGTGCCGCCGTGCCAGTTGCAGTTCCAGTAACTGTAACCCCAACTGTTACTCATTGCAGCCCCTATCGCGATACCAACTCCGAAGGCAACTACGGCGGTCGTGACTACGGCTGCAGTGCTGTAGCCTGGCGTGACATACGGAGTGCCGTAGACGACCGTGGGATTGTATGTCGGGACATAGATCACCTGGGGATTGGTAGGTTGAATGACGATCACCTGCGGGGACTGCTCCACGACTGTGATCTGGGAACCTGATTTCAGGTTGCCGGCGGCCTTTGCCTTGGCACGCAGCGTCTGCACCGCCGTCATCACATCGGCGGCCTGGGTGTGGTAAGCCTCCCCAAGGGATGAGGTCCAGCTGAGATTTTTCGCCAGGTTGTCGAGGACCGAAGGAAACTGCGTCAGCGCCTTCACGCTGGGATCCCACTGCTGCCCATCAACGGCTTTCGTCAAAGCAGTGCCTGTTAGGCTCTTGTTCTGCGCAAGCCACTGGGCGGCCGCAGCAACCTGGTCCGGAAAGGTCGCGGCTCCGAGAACCTGAGCTACCAGGGCATCCGGATACAACGCGATCGGCGCAACCAGTTGTTGCAGCTGATCTGCAGACAAAGGTGTACCTTGTCCGGAATATCCGGCCGAGTCCGCGGAGGCCGGTTGCTGAGCTGCAGCTTCGATTGGTGTGGCTGTTATCACCAGAAGAACAGATAGCACCGCTGACAAAAGCTGTTTCATGAAGGTCCTGATCATTTCGTCTCCATCCAAGAAAGCGCATCGAGCTTCAACCTTATTTGCGAATGAGGATGAGGTGGGCTTCAGCGCGCGAAGTAGCCGGCGCCTGACACATGCTCCGTCTATCAGCTACGAGACTAGGCGACAATGACAGAATGAGGAACTGGTAAAAGTCTCAGCGCCACGCGAAAAGGTACTTATTACGCACGGCTTCGACTGACCCAGCCTATGTTGGAAGGCCTGTCACGCCAGAAGCCTTTTAGACTCCAATTTTTTCAACTTCCCAGTTCGCTGGCTTACTGAGGTCTCGCGGCGCTGGCTCGCAAGGGCTGAATATCCTGGTCCATCATCCCCGCCAGATCCTTAGCCAGATCCGGCCCCTTCGCATTCGAATACGTTCCCAGCGTTCCCTTTAGTTCCACGTCCGACTTCTTTCCCCCAACCTCCGCGAGGCAGGGAGTTGCCGTCAGATAAGAAGCAGTGAATCCGATCGTCCGTTTGTTGACCGTCTGCTCCTGCACTACCACGTGCAGCGCCCGGTCCGCCGTCGCGGCCGAATCCACCAGATCGACTCCACTCAGCGACGCCACAGACTGCTTAATCGCCGTTGCGATCGCCCCCGTCGGATCGTCCCCAGCCACGGTCACCAGCACACGAATCCTCCCCGATGGCATCGTTCCACTCGCCGGACAAGTCAGTATCTGCTTCCTCGGGTCAGGGCGCGCCGAAGTCATCAACGCGACCAACTGCATCTTCGTCAGCTTGTTCAACCCCTCCGCATTGAAGTTCTCCTCCGACACCCCCAGTGTCTTCTGAACCTCCGGGGTCCACACCGCCATCCCCTCCTTCGCTTTTGCGGCGCTACTCGAACTCTTCGGCTTCGCCGTCTGCGCGTACCCTAACTGTCCCGCCACCAGAATCATCGCCAGTGGCACGCCACAGACTCGGACCAAAAATGCCATCTTCTTCACACAACCTCCGGCCGCACACACTGCGACTATTAGTTACTAAGACGCAAAAACCGTCACTAGGCCGCCCGGCACGCAAAATTCGCACCCCGGAAAACCCTGTCATGCACCAAAACTCCCTAAATCTATATCGGACAATAAGATCCGAGGGGTGATCCCTCGACCAATCGATAGAATAGAAACAGGGGCAAGAAAACCAAAATCAATCCACATTCATTGGATCATTAAACCCAATAAATGCAATAGTTTAGCTACAACCCTTATTGTAATGAATATTTAACGGCCTTTACCACGTGCAACTTATTGAATGCAATGGCTTTATGCAAAAAATGCTCAGGGAGCATGCCGCTCACCAATCGGGACCGCGCTAACATTGTTCCCATGCGCTTCCTCCTCACAATACTGGCCTTCCTGGCCGCACCCTCACCCGCTCAAACTCCCGCCCCCGTTGAAATCGTGAATTTGGAACAACACCTATGGACCACGATGGCCGAAGGTGATTTCGCCACCGTTCGCGACCTCTTCACCAAGGACTTCATCCAGGTCGACGACAAGATTCAGGCTGTCGATTCTCTCCTGGTCAACCTCAAGCACTGCAAGCTTGAGTCCTACGAACTCCGCGATCTTCAGGTCCGCATCCTATCTCCAGATTCTGCGCTTACCGCTTACCACGTCGTGAATACCTTCAACTGCGGTACCGAGGCCGCACCCCAGGTGAAGAACTACGATAACAACTCGATCACCGTCTGGATCCGCCAGCCCAACACCACCAAATGGCTGGTCCAAGCCCACACAGAAACCCCCACGGCCCTGTCAAAATAAAAAATTCTCAGGAACGAGGGTTCAATGCCCCCACGCCACCTCCGTTTGCGAATCGTCACCGCAGCGATTTTTCTCGCGACCCTCAATGGGTGTGTCAATCTTGATGACGCGGCGGGACTGTCCAAACTCGCCAACGAAGCGAGGATTGCTCTTCCCCACGTTTCCAACGACTTTGCCGGGACCTGCGCGCGCCAGAATGTCCTCATCGAAAACACGCCGGCTGCGGAGCGTCCTCCTGGAGAGCGGGCCCAGGATTGCAAACCATATCAAGAGGTATCGAACCATCTGGCAGTGGACGAAAACGTACTTGCCGACTACTTCGAGGCGCTCGGCAGGCTTGCTTCCAATGAGCCGCTCAGTTACGACGCCGCGATTGAGCAAAATGTCGCTGCTGCCAACGGTAACTCCGCCTTCTCAGCCAACGCCGTCACAGCGGGCAACGACGCTCAGGGCATCCTGAAGGCCCTGTCCGACGCCGCCACGAGAAGCTATCGCGAAAAGCAGCTCGGCCAACTTATCAAGGCCAATGACCCGGCCATTCAGTCTCTGACGCAGTCTCTTAAGAAGGTCATTAGTCTGGACTACGGTCTGCTGCTCTCCAACGAAGAACTTGGCCTCGATACTTTCTACCAAGGCCCCATGGCCAGCGCTCAACCTAACGAACGTCTGACGCTCATCCTGGTCCAGCGTCAGTATGCACGTGACAAGAATGCGCTGGAGTCCCGCAAAGACGACATCGCCGCCTACAGCAAAGTAATGGATGACATTGCTACCCTTCACAGCAAGCTGAAACAGGAAGCGGAAAAAAAGGCCAGTGCGGTTGAGATCTATAGGCAAGTCAATCCCATCGTGGAATCGTTGCAGACGACACTCTTAGATATTCGAGCGAGGTCGAACCAGCCATGAAGACAACACAGACTCTTCCACTGAACACCTCAACTCTCTCCGACGACCAGATGCAGGCTCTCGCTCAGTCGTTTCACGACATTGCGGTGGAGATTGGGCAGGTGCGCCTGAACGCGATTGCGGCGGGCAGCAAGCTCACCGATCCCGGAATCGTCCAGTTGCAGGGCTACATCTTTTCACTGATGAACACAGCCTCAGGTTTTGCGCTGCAGGCTGCGAATATCACTCTTGCCAATGCGGACCAGTCCGTCAACCAGATAGCACTCGCCACAAAAGCGGCGGACAAGGCTTTGGACAAACTGCAGAACATCGACAAGGCCATCAACATTGCGTCTTCTGTTATTGTCTTGGCCATGGCGATCTCTACCAAGAATCCCACTCAGATAATCGCCGCCTCGAAGGCCGTGCTTGGCGCCGCCGGTGTGGTGTAGAGCTCGCCAGAGTTGACGACGGTCCCTACGGTGGCAGTTCCTGCAAGGATGGACGGAAAAAGCCACAAGCGAAGCAACGCGTAAGTGAGTTCTCCGTATCCAACCAAGGTTAATTAGTTTCGCTCATCGTACACGCTTGGTGGTCCTCGACGAGAACCAGTCAGCGAAACTTCGAAAGGTCATCGCCACATCGGAACTGTCTTCCGAAAATCATAGTTTTTTTGATTGGGCGCGATGGATTCGCAAAGACAAGAAAGAGACAAAACTAGGACCGCAAAAAGACATAGCAGGCGAAACTTTTCTTCACCCCCAGCGTCTTCTCAACAAGGAGGGTTATCCCATGCAGGTAATCCTTTTGAGGGAACATGAATGACCCACAATTTGAGATATTTCGCGGTCACGCTGATGCTTCTTGTTGCGCTCAGCTTTGCCTTTGAGCGCCAAGCCCACGCCTATGTCGATCCGGGTTCTGGGCTCCTGATCTTTCAGGGAATTAGCGCGGTCTTCTCGGGAGCATTGTTTTACTTCCGGCGGCGCCTCAAGAATCTCTTCGTCAAAGCTCCCAAAGGTATTCCGCAATCAAGCCGCCCGTCTTAGAACACCGTTGACATCAGGGAGAAGTGCCTTATAGCCTTCTTGCATTGCGTCGGCACCCGTCTGCGCAATGCCACCTTCATCCTGATCTGAAAACGGCTGTGCGCATGCTCGCAACCTGTTGTCTCGCACTGAAAGAAAACAGGCGGTGAAGCCGCTCACCCATCCCGCCACTGTCGCGTTTGGGCTCGCGAACCTGTACCTGCTTGATCTTACCGGCCCGCTGATCTCGCCCGACCACGATCTCATTTATCACCTCATCGGTTCGGCCTTGGCCGTGATCATTCCGATTACTATCTACTTAATTACCCTTTCTCTCCTTCTCACTGCACTGCTTTACATTGCCGAGCGGCCCGGCGCTCTTCGCGTCATCATCTGGTCGGCCTTTATCCTTGCCCTGCCATCCATCCTTCTCCACACCATCGCCAATTTCACCGGCAATGATATTCCAGATTGGGTCACCTACTCCGTGGCCCTCGTGTGCTTTCTCTCTCTCATCGCGATCTCGATTCTCTGGAGAAAATTCGTCCCCCGCTTTGAGAAAATCCAGCATGCAGCAGAGGTCATTCTGGGCCTCTTTGCGTTTACCGGACTACTGATCTTCGCGCAGCTGTTCTGGAATGGATGGCAGGCCCACAATCTTAATCCAGCTCCTACCCTTCACAAGGCACAGGTCAACCCCGCGTCTGCGCAACCCCGCCAGCGCATCATCTGGCTTCTACTTGACGAGCTTTCACATCAGCAGCTTTACGAGCGCCGCTTCCCCGGGCTCCAACTCCCAGCCTTCGATAAACTAGCCGCGCAATCCACTGTCTTTACCCAAGTCGCTCCCGCGGGCATGTTCACTCGCTACATCCTTCCCACCCTCTTTACCGGCATCCCGTCAAATGCTGTCGATATCTCTGCCCGTGGCCTTCTTGTCTCGCTCAAGAACTCCTCGACAGGTAAGTGGACACCCTTCCTCCAGCATCAAACCGTATTCCAGGATGCGCTCGATGCCGGCTATACGACTGGCATCGCTGGTTGGTACAACCCGTATTGCCGAATCATGCCCGAGGTGCTCGATCACTGCTTCTGGACCTACCGCGAAGCCACTCCTGCCAACTTGTCTCCGAACCGCTCTCTCGCGGTCGATCTTCTCCGCCCCTTTCACTATCTTTGGCTCGACACGAAACACCTCTTCGGCCACGGACCCGGTTCGCCCACCGACGAACGCAGGGACATCCGTCAGCACTCCAGCGACTATCACAAGCTACGTGTCGCGGGCGACGCATTCCTCGCCGACTCGTCCATCGACTTTCTCTTCCTGCACATGCCGATCCCGCACCCGTACGGGTTCTACGACCGTAGCAAGAAAAAATTCAGCACGAAACACACCTCGTATGTCGACAATCTAGCGCTTGCAGACCGATACCTGGCCCACATTCGCAAGCTTCTCGAAGAGAAGAACCAATGGGACTCTTCCACCGTCATCGTTATGGGCGACCACTCCTGGCGTACCAGCCAGATATGGAAGGACTCCATGACATGGACCGACGAAGACGAGTCCGCCAGCCAAGGCGGTGTGTTCGACCCTCGTCCCGGCTACATCGTCAAACTGCCCCACCAGCAAACCCCCGCTCGCATCGACGGGGCTTTCTCCGCCGTCTCCACCCGGGCGCTCCTTGACGCTCTCATGCACAGCCAACTGCAGACCCCGAACGATCTTCAAATGTGGGCCAGCCAGCAAAAGTAAAACTCTTGCGAGCTCGGGCGACGCCTGTTAATCGACAAGTACACAGAACCGACATCGTCACTTACCCGGCCTCAAATCGAGCGTTAGTGTAGAAGATGCTCTGGCGTTCCGCGCCTCCGAAATCATGATGCGTGTAAGCGCCCCCATCCCGGCCCTTTTGGCATTTGCGGCACTGTACCTTTTTTCCGTCGACAGCCTCGCTAAGCCCACGCATCACGTAGCCCACAAGACTGCTGCCACGTCCAACTCACCGCACGTCTGCCCACAGCGCCAAAAAGGGGACAAAAAAGACGCGCGTCAAGAACCGGCACACGCCCACGCATCACAAGCTCCAAGCCGTCAGCATCACCCGCCTCTGAGTCTGGAAACCAGGGTGACCTCACGGCGTCAGCACCAGCCTCTCAAAAAGCCACATCCGACGACTTTCTGAGAGCAGCCAAAGGCGGCGGCGCGGAGGTCCCCGCCCCTATTGCCATCCATGGGACTTCACGCCCGGATGAACCTACGCAGCCCTCCCCGCGTTCGCACGGACGCAAGGCTGCATCCGTAGCCAAGCCTGTTCCAGTGGTGAACGTCGTCCGGCGCAATACCGAAAGACCGCATCTTCCAAGCGTAGAGGAGGTCGCGTCGACGCCCGTTATTTTGCCCACGCTTTACAACAAGCGCGGGCGTCTCATCGTTCCTCCACCACTCAAGGGCTCCCACGAGATTCTGATCCGACAGAACCAGGTAGCGGACCGCGACGGCCTCGACCGCATCCAGAATGATCGAGACATTCTGGACTTGCGCGGTGAACGGCTCCTCGTCTCCCTGCCCGCCAATGATGGCCTGCAGATTGACGACAGGCTTCCGACAAATCGCCGATACTGCAGACCATGGACCGCACAGTTCCTCGTCGCCCTGGCCCGCGCACACTACGCCCACTTTCACAGTCCACTACAGATCAACTCCGCCGTCCGCACTGTCGAATTTCAGCAGCATCTGGTGCACATCAACGGCAACGCTGCGCCGGCCGAAGGAGATACTGCCTCTCCTCATCTCACCGGCCAGGCCATCGATATTGCGAAGCGTGGCCTCTCCCTTACGGAGATAGCGTGGCTGCGTGGCTACCTGCTTCCCCTCGTGCAGGAAGGCAAAGTTGACGTGGAAGAGGAGTTCCAGCAGTCCTGTTTTCACATCAGCGTATACAAAAAATATCTTCCCTCTGCAACCCCGGGCCGCAATCCAGCCGTGTCCCATCACGGCGGGACCACTGCCCTCGCAACCGCACTTCGCTAGATCACAGGGTCTCGCGAAGCCCGCTCCGCCAGCTCGCATAGGCGGCATCGAGCGCTTTCATATTGTGGATGCCATCCTCACCTGTTGATGCAAAGCTTCCCGCGCCTTGAAACGACCGCGCAAAACTGTCCAGCATGCGCGTATACCCGTCCATATTTTCAAGCGTGACGGTCTCCACAACCTCACCCGCCCGGCGCAACACAACCTGCACAGGTCGATCTACGGTCAAGCCATTTTCTGCGACCAGCACGCCATCGCTCCCCGTGACCTCGACGACGGTCCTGTACGGCGCACGCGCACTTGCCGTCACATTCGCATAAACGCCGCCGGTCATCTCCAACTGCAGCGAGGCGATCGCCTCAACTGGACCAGAGGCTTCGTCCTTATTTGCGACAGTGCTGACGCTCACTACATCCTCTCCCAATACAAATCGAAGGGCATCGATACAATGAACGCCGACATCGGCAATGGGTCCGCCGCATGCCAGAGTCGGATCGGTGATCCACTTTCGTGGCGCCAGCGCGCCCGGATAGGAGTACTGTGCATGCGCAAGTTGCGGTTTGCCGATTCGCCCCGCAGCGATCTGCTCCCGCATCCACTCCAGAGTTCGGTTGAAGCGAAAGTTTTGCGCCACACCAAACAGCCTGCCAGAAGATTTTGCGGCAGCGGTTATCTCCTCCGCCTCCGACGCGTTCATCGCAAGCGGCTTCTCACACAGGACAGCCTTTCCATGCTGCAATGCCAGCAGAGCATCATCCCGATGCATGGCATCCGGTGACGTAATGAAGACGACGTCGATCTCAGGCGAAGAACAGAGTGCCTCTCGAGTCGGAAAGCAGTGAGGAATATTGTATTCGGCGCAGTTCTTCACCGCGGCCGCCTGGTCTCGTCGCCACATCCCGTTGAGGGTTGCCAATTCGCACTTTGCAAATGCAGGCATGAGACGGCGCACCGCATGATGTCCAAAGCCAAGAATGGCAAAGCGCACCCGTGACTGCGTCATGAATCTCTCCGAAATCTCTTTTTTTAGTGGGCGTCGTTTTTGAAGATCTGTTCGGCGAAGAAGTTCTCCACCTTGGCCTGATCGTGCACCATTTCCAAATAGGCAGCCTTCAACAACTGCGAACGGCCCTCGCGCAACTGCTGCCGGATGGCCTGCTGCACACGGGGATCGTTGAGGTCACGCTGCCCGGGAGGGTCACGAGAGAGCAACTTGTAGATGGCGTAACCTACAGGCTTTTTCGTCTGCCCATCCAGCAGAGGCAGTATCTCTGTCATCTCCCCCGCCTTTAGCTTGGTGACCGCAGCGAAGATTGTGGGGTCCGCGTGCATCTGCGATTCCCCGACGAAGCCCATGTCGCCGCCGTTGGGAGCGGTCTCAGGCTGCTCAGAAAAGTTCATCGCGATCGTGCCAAAGTCCTCGCCGCTGTCCAGTCTGTTCTTTAGCGCCTGAATCTTCCTCTTGGCTTCCAGGTCATTGGTCGCCTTGCTGTTCTGTAGATTGCCCGGCTGCGCTGACGGCACATCAGTCACCTGAATCTGCGCCAGATGGTACTGCGTTTCTCGCAGATTGAACTCAGCCTTGTGCTGGTTGTAGTAGTTCGCAACATCGGCATCTGTCACCGAAATCTTCGAGTTGATCTCTTTATTCAATAGCTTGTTGATCGTGAGATTTCGCCGCAGGGCGTGCTTCAAATCGTCCACCGTCTGGTTGCTCGCCTTCAGCCGTTCCTGAAACTGCTCCTCGGTATAGGGAGCCTTCATTTCGGCGAACTTCGCGTCCACCTCTTCGTTGGTCGCAGTCAGATTCATCTTTGCGGCACGTTGCTGCACGATCTCTTCGTCGATCAGCTCGCGCAGTACGTTCAACCGTAGGGAATCGGCCTGCTCCTGCGGGAGCTGTCGCTGCTGTGGAGCTTCGCCAAGCTGCGCCTGATAGTTCTTATCCATCTCCGTACGCATAATCGCGTGACCATTCACGGTAGCCACCACATCGGCGCTATGGCCACGATTGCAGCCAATGACGGACGCGATTCCGGCAACGAGGACTAACCCGACAGGAAATGAACCCGGGCGAAAGAAGTGCAAGGTGAAAGAACGACTGGTATCAGTCAACAAAGTCGGCACGTCCTGTATCTCCTGCATTCTGCCGCTAGCTGCCGGGCTTAGTCGCCGGCGGGGTTTGAGGCTGTGCCTGAACAGGGGCAGCCGGTGGCGGTGGCGGTGGCGTCTGGCCCGAGGCAATCAACGCGTTATCGATCATACGGTACACAAACTCGAGAGGGAGAGCCCCCTCTATCTTTTCTCCGTTGATAAAAAGCGCCGGAGTCGCGTCCACACCCAGCGACTCACCCAATTTCATCGAAGCTTTGATCGCCGTATCATCCTGTTTGACGAGGCAGGCGTTAAGAGCGTCAGCATTCAAATTCTGCCGTTTTCCTTCGTCGCGGGACAGAGAATCGAGTGTCTCGTTTGCCTTCGCCAGGCTCTTCTCAGTGCCGCCGAGTTCGCTGGCGTGGGCATGGATGTAGTCGACCAGGTTCCAGTAGCCCAAAGCGCTCTGCGCGCCAACACAGTTAGTATCGATCGCTGCGCGCATCGCCCACGGATGGATATCCAGCGGAAAGTCGCGGTACACGATATGGATCTGGTCCTTATACCGCTCCGTCAGCGCCGGAAAAAGCTGCTTATGCATCGTCGCGCAATACGGGCACTCCAGGTCGTCGAAGCCGACGATCAAGACCGGTGCATTCGCCGGTCCACCTCTTGCAGGCCGTCCCTCTCCGCTCACAAGCAGCTTCGGGTCTTTGCTGATGTCGAACTTGTTGAACTGTGCCAGCGTCTTGCCGTCGGTCGAGAGCAGAAATGTGGCCGGTTTGCTTGTCTTTCCCTCCGCAGTAAAAGTTACGCTGATCGCATCGAAGCCAGGAACTTCGCTCTTGGTCCGCGGACCAATCTGGATATCGTAGTCAGGGGGGACGGAGGACCTGGAGCGGATCAACACCTCGACGCGACGCGTGAGCTCGGGCGAAAGCTTCTCAGAAGCTTCCGTTGGAGTCTGTGCGTGGCAGCCAAGGGCGGCCAGAGTAAAGGCAAAGATCAGGGCTCGGAAAGGCTTGACAACAGTGGGCACAATACCTTGATTATCTCACGCAGGAGCCGTCTCCACAGGGGTAACCACCCGCAACCGCCACCCCCGCAAAGCTCAAAACAGGCTCGCCGCCCGCCGAAGATTGCCGGCTGTCCCGATATTCAGCAAGGTGAAGTTGAACCGTTCCGAGGTCTCATTCCGCACTGACCCCAACTCATACTTCCGAACTTCGATGCTGAATCCACAGCAGTCCCAGTTGTACGAACCCTGCAACGCCCCGTACTGCACCAGGCCAGTGTCTCCTGCGTTCAAATCCAGCCCTACATTAGCAGCCAATCCGAGCCCGGCCTTGGTTGGCGATCCATACCCCAGCAGGAGTCGCAGCTGATTGAAGTTCGAAACGTTCGACGCAACTCCCTCCGTGTAGAAGCGACCCGGCGCGTTCAGTCGCGCATAGCTGAGCCCCCCGAAGATGTTGCCCTGATGGACGTCCACCAGGACATTGTTCGAGGTGAATTTCTTTGCCCCGGTGTCCAGGTCGAAGTCCCATTCCAAATCCATGTGGGCGGATGTTCTGATACGCAGCCTCGAGATGAGTGGCGAGATTTCTCGTGGCTCCGTCAGAAATGCAATCCCGGAAAGATTGAGCGTCGTATCGAAGATATTGCGCCGGCCTTTGATGACGGCACCGCCAAAAGTCTCGTTGAAAAAATATTTCTGCGTCAGTCGCCAACTGATCAACTCGCGATTGCCACACAGAGGCCGCTTTGTGTTTGAATCATCGCGTTCTCTATTCTCGACTCTACCCATGTCCTCGTCAGGGTCTTCTTCGCGCTCCTCTTTCGTCAGTTTTTCCTTACATGGTGTGGCCTTCACCGGCCGCAGAAAAAGTCTCTGAGTTACACCGTATTCGAGCTCATTTGTGTCGCTTGCAACGTCGACATCATCGAAACGCAGCACATTCAAAAAATTGTCGATCCCAGCCACATAACGATAGGTGATCTCCGGCTCGATTGTATGTCTCACATCGTGGCCGAACATCTTTTCCACCCCCGGGGAGTCGAACGTCCGCTCGACTACAGGGGCCCGCAGGTCGACGCCAGCCTCGAAATCGGCGCGGCTAAGTCCGTACGGGAGTTCTACCGGCAACCCTCCGGGTTGATAGGGTGTCTGCCGGCTTCGGCTATAGGCTGTCTCGCGTGCGCCCACCGTCGGCCTTAATCTCCAACCGCCGAAACTCATCGGATACGAGACCTCGGGATTGATATCGAATCGGGCTGTCAGGCCGCCCGTCGAAAAGCTCGGCTGAACCCTCGACAAGCCGGCAAACGAGCTTCCCATGCTCCATTGGAGACCACTCCGGCCCATCTCGTGTTCGGTGCTGCTGAAGTTCACCGATGGCACATGGAAGATGCGTATCTCCTGCTCTGGCACCGCCGGGGTGGTTGGTGTGGCAGGCTGGCCAACCGCCTTCAAACCCTGGTAGCGGTCGACGAGTGCGGACGCATCATATCCGTCCGATTCATGCACTCCATACACGATCGAAAGAATATCGCTCGATACTGCCTGATTGAAGCTCTCGGCAAAGGCCTGGCGATAAGTATAGGAACTGAGGTACTCTGCATCGGCGACGAGCCGGGTCTTCGAGGTAAAATCGCGGCGGCCCGAGAATACAACGTCTTCTCCGCCTTGATTGACGTAGACCCCGTTTGTCACAATACCGCGATCCTGGAGGCCGCTATAGTGAGCCTTCGCAAAGTCATTGCCGAGTCCGCGATAGCGAAACGACGCCGACTGCTCCCATCCTCGGAGCGAGAAGTACTCCGACCCCACGGTCAGGTCCATGCTTCGATTGATGGCCCAGTAGTACTCTTCGCCGAAGATGAATCCCTTCGTGTTTGAGTAGCCCGGAGTGGGAATCAGAAAGCCGCTCTGCCGTCCGCCGGAATCCACCGGATGCGTGACATACGGCAGAAATAGCAGAGGCACATTCATGATCCGAAAGACGCTGTTCTGCGCCTTCGCCTTCTGGCTGTCCACCGAGAACTTGCCGGCGTACAGCATCCAGTCGGGATTCGGCAGCTGACACGAGGTCAGCGTTCCCTCATAGATCTCGTACTCCTGCGGCCCTGTTCTGACGACCATCCGCCCCGTAAACAGAAAAGGGTTGCTGCTGGAGTACACCGTGGTGCTTCCGGTGTTCTTCACTCCCACTGAGCCTGTCACGTCGTAGAAGCGTGCGGTCTGCTTGTTCAGGTTCATCGTGCCGTGGCTGGCTACGATGTCCTCGTGGTTCGCACCTCCGGTTACGTGCAGGTGGCCGTTGGCCGTCACATCGCCGGTCTCCGTGTCGTATTCGATGTGGTCCGCTTTCACTACCCGATCGCGATAGGTGATGACCACATCGCCATCGAGCACGTAGCGGCTGCCCAGCTTTGACTGGTTATCGGATTCGATGGTGACGGCCGTCGTGTCGTCCTCTGGCGGAAGTACCTCGGCCTGGGGATAGCGTCCAACTGCGGGATCGTCCGGCAGGCTCGCAGCTGGAGTTGCCTGAATTGTTACCTGCTGCGCGACCAAATGTGGATGACTAATGGCAAGCAGCGTGATAGTTATCAAGAGGTAAACACTCTTGAGGGCGTTCCTGACGGAGCTTTGCTCAGGTTTACTCGAGATTGCCTGCAACTCTTTGGTTTTGCTGTGACCGAACGAAGACGCGAACGAGGGCAGACAGCACTGCCAAGGGACCATGGCACCCTGTTTGTTCGGCGTAAAGCTTGTCAGACGCACCACCCTTTGAGGTTAAACGATTTTACGGAAGCGAGTTTGGAATTGAGCACAATGAGCGCCGCACAGCGTGACCTGTTACCACTTGACGAAACTCCAGAGGAAACGGAAGCTGCTACGCCATTCGCGCTCAAGGAGCAGGTGGTGGAACGCCTGGCTGCTCATCGCGCGCGCCGTGGTCAACGTCCGGGTCCTTCGGCTGCGCCGAGCGCGACGCCAACGCCTGCAGGCACCCGTGCTTCGCGTGTCGCTGCTGCTGTTGCGGAGCGGTACGCCAACTCCCCGAGTTACCGATCCTTTCTGGCTGCACAGGCTGAGGCTGCCATCCGCGAGGCTGAGGCTGCCGCGGAGGTCGCTGCTCTCAGCGCCAAGGCTGTTGCCGATGCCCAATACGAGCTTCTGGCGGAGCTGGATCAATGGACGCTGACGCCTCCAGCGATCGTTCCCGCGGCACAACAGCAGGAGGCTCCAGCGGCTGTTGCGCCGTCCAAGGACTCCGGACTTACGGTTTGGCTCTACGACTCGGATCAGGCACCGCGAAACATGCCTCCATCTGCGACTACCTCGAACTGGCATCAATCTCAAAGTGCGCTCGACGAGGCTGAGGGTCTTGCGCTCGATGAGGAGATCGCCTTTCGTCAGTCGCCTACGTTCGAAGACATCGCCGCGCCGATCGATATTCCGGCTAACCTGATCGAGTTTCCCCGTCAGCTTGTTGCGCCTCGGAAGGCGCGTCCTCGGCTGGCTGAGGGTCCATTGCGCGAAGAGGCTGATCAGGCGTCGGAAGCCCAGCTACGAATTTTTGAGGTGGAAGCGGCCCAGATCTCGAACGCTCCTGCGGTTGAATCGGTGGCGCCGGAGTGGTCTTCCATCCTGCTGGCGGCCCATCCCGTCTCGGCGGTGGTTGAAGCGCCCGAAGCACCATTTCTTCCGGTATTTTCGCCGCAGACTGCGCCGTTCAGCTTGCGCCTGATGGCTGCCGTGGTTGACGGCTGCATCATCTCCGCTGCGCTGCTGGCTTTCATTACCGTTTTTGCGTTGACCGTCGAGAAGCTCTCGCACGGACCCGTTGGTCACATCACTCTGCAGACCGCTGCTATTGGTGTTGGCGTCACTTTCGCCGTGTTTACGTTGCTATACGAGTTTTTGTTCTTCAGCTTTAGCGAGGCGACCCCGGGTATGCGCTATGCGCGTATCGCGTTTTGTACCTTCAATGACGACAATCCGACACGCGCCGCGATGCGCCGTCGTATCCTGGCCACGGTTCTTGCTGCCTGTCCTCTTGGGATCGGGTTCCTGTGGGCGTGGCTGGATGATGATGGCCTGGGCTGGCACGACCGCATCTCCCGCATGTATCAGCGCAGCTACTAAGCCTTCTTTTTCGCAGCTCTCGCGGCCAGGAGTTTTTTGCGGTCGGCGATGAGGCGTCTTTGCTGGGTGGCGGGCATCGCGAGGACCGCGCGCGTTCGTGGAGGGAGTTTGTTGAGGGTGAGGTTGTGGGCGGCACGGAGTTCCTGCTCCCACTCGGAGGTGCGGAATACGTTCCAGCGCTCGACGGCTACCCAGAAGATGCGGGCGACGTACGGGGCGGGAAAGATGCCGTCGGTCTCGAGGAGTTCGGCGTAATGCTCCTGGCCAGCCGCGTAGGAGATGACGCGAGTGCGGCTGTCGTTTTGCTCGAGCCTCATCCAGGCGAACATCTTGCCGCCGATGGCCTTGTCTCCGACCCAGAAGACAAGACCGCCGAACTGCGCGGTTTCGAGCACGTGCGGGAGGCTGAGGAGATACGCGCGTATGCGGTCGAGGTCTATGCGGTTTCCTTTCCCTGAGGGGTCCCCCCCTATTGCCCGCGCGTAAACCTTTTATTTGCAGTAGTTTACAGCTGAACGATTGGCGCTAAAATATTGCAGGCAAATGGGTTACGTCCAAAATATTGCAAACAAAAGAGTTAGATGGAAAATTGGCACGTTTGATTCTTGAATTCCCTCTTTTTTATCTCTAACTACTATTTTACCGAGTTCGACCAAACTAAAACGCCAACTCTATTCGGTTTCTTTTGATGGGTTTAGGTGGTTTTGGGGCTTGACATGCGATTTTGCTGAGGTTTTTGGAGAAACTAAATTTGGGGGTTGCGAATTGCTATCGCAGGCGGAGGCGGATGGGCCTTTTGCGGTGGCAGGATCGACCGGGCGGGCGTGCTGGGTGATGAGGATTCTGCCGGAGGCTGCGAGTCGACGGGCTGCGGCGCGGGCCGGCTCCATGAGGGCTTCCCAGTCGCGGCGGGCGGCGTGGGATTTGTTTCGGGGTTCCCCGGCGACTAGTTTGGCGGCTTCGGAGGGGCAGATGGTTTTGCTTCTGTCACCGTTTGCGCCGCGCTCGGCGAGGAGTTGCAGGATGGCGGCTTCGAGGGCGGCAGCTTTTTCTCCGGCGTGATGGCCGCTGCAGGCTTCGAAGCAAAATTTGAGGATGTCCCAGTCGCGGGAGTTTTGCTCGGTCCAGTGGAAGGGGCGCTTGCAGGTCTTGCAGAGTTTTTCTTTGCGTGGGGTGGGGCGGTCGGGTTTGGGTTTGCGGTCGGGCATGGACTTGTCGGAAGTTTGCCAGAGAGATGAGTGCGCGCCGAGCGGATTGGTGCGGGAGAACTGTCACGAAACTACGCGCTCCGACTCAGCTCATCGCTGGTCCAACTGACTCATTCGTCGGATCCGCCCCAACCGGACTACTGGAGCGTCATCTGCATACACGACTATGCGACCATTCATCTTTCTCGGAATCGCTGCCCTTTGAATTATGTCGAGCGCTGACTCAATCGAGCAGGCAGTCGACTAGAGAAGCCTCAGAGCCCGGCGCAGACGCGGCCGGTCAGCGAACCGCGATCGCCGAGCTCCCAGGTTCCCGATCCGACTCGAAATCGTGTGCCCTTCGCCCCCACGGAATTTCCCAGTGGAGGCCGCTACACCTGCGAATCATGCACCAGACAATCTTCGGCCAGCCCCTCTCCCAGTGAATCGAATTGAGTTGCTGGATGCGGATGCTTCAGAAGGAAAACCGATTGTCACATTTAGGCTGAGCAGATGTGAACTGGTGGGTAGGGCGATCGAGGAATGCTCGCAGCGCCATTCTCCTTGAGTACAAGTCCTGCACGATCTCCTTGATGCAACGGCCATTCATGAGATTCATTCGAGTGCAGTCCGGGGTTTTCAATTTGGCGATCCCAAAGTGCCGCCGTACCGAGTTCGTCTTGATTTGTTCGACCAGGCGGACCATCACTACAGAATATGGATTGCGGGAAAAGATAAGTCCACGCCTTGCATTACACAGGCAGAGATCAACGGTCTGGCGATTTCACGTGCGATGACTGGAAGCGTCAGAGTAGCCTCATTTCACCGATTGCCATCTGGACTGTTGGATTCCGCTCCATCGAACGGAGATTGATCTTTCCAAGTTCACGGAATTTAATACGGATCCGCCTACGCGCGTGAGCCCACCTTAGCGACGATGATACCGTCGCGAAGATGGGCACCCGGCCATCAGGAATCGGTTTTGATTGTCTCGAAGATCTTCTTGAGGAAGAAGCGGCTGTGGCCGAGAGGATAGTCTTCGAGTGTTCCAAATACGGTGTAACCGATCCGCTCGTAGAAGCCGCGGGCCTGGAAGCTGAAGGTGTCGAGCCATATTCCGCGACAGCGCCGCTGAATGGCTTCCTCTTCGGCCTGCGCCATCAGTCGACGGCCTAAGCCTGCGCCGCGAAGATCTTCGGGCAGATAAAGCAACTCGATATGAAGGTAGGAATAAGCGGTGCCGCCCCAAAGTCCGCCTAACAGTTCGTCGGTATCGGGATGGGTTACGAAGATTGTTAGAGGGCGGTAGTCGAGGGGACGACCAGAGCCGACCTTGTTGAAGTCCATTAATTTTTGGCTTAGCGCCTTGATCATGCCGTCATCTGGCGTGTCGGTCAAAGTGATCTTTGATGTCATCGGTGCTGTCCTTGTGGGTGTGGGTTGGGTTCGGGTTTGCAGTCGAGCGTGGGGGTTACGAACCGCGTCGCCTACTTGTCTCTGGATTTCATGACTGCGAGGATAGCAGCGCGAATGAAGTCCGCGGCGCCTCGGCGGATTGGTGCGGGAGAGAATAAGCCCACGTTAGCGACGATAGGACTGTCGCGAACATGGGGTACCCAAGTTGCGGTGCGCCAAGGTTTGCAGTGATCAAGGGCACAGAACGCGTCGGGTGCTCGACCAGGCTCTTTGCGAAGAGGATCGCTATTCTGATCTTCTTCCGTTACATTTGGGACGCACACCTAACAAGAAAAGAGAACGATCCTTATGCCAGAGCAAGCAAGTGCGCCGGTTAATGGTCTTACCCCGCAGGCCCAACTGATTGAGATGGCACGCGGTCATCAAGTCGCTAGCATGGTCCGCGCTGCAACCCAGTTGAAGCTGGCGGATCATCTTTCCGAAGGGCCGCGGACCGCGGCGGAGCTGGCAAAGTCGACAGCAACTCATGCGCCATCGCTCTACCGTTTCATGCGAACGGCTGCGAGCCTGGGGCTGTTTACCGAAGACGCTGAGCATCGCTTCTCTCTGACTGCCCTGGGGGAGCCGCTGAGGTCGGGAGTTCCGGGTTCGGTCCACACGACGATTCTTTCGCTGACGGGTGAGTTGTTCACGCGGCCATTCAGCGATCTGCTCTATTCGATCCAGACTGGCAAGACGGGGTTTGAGAAGCAATATGGCATGCCGATCTTCGACTGGTTAGCGAACCATCCGGATGAGGGCGCGCTGTTCAGCGACCTGATGATCGGCTTTCATGGCCCGGAGACTGCTGCGGTAGCTGCGGCGTATGACTTCTCCGGCTTCAAGACGGTGGCGGATGTGGGTGGCGCTACGGGTCATCTGCTGTGCACGGTTCTGGGGAGCTATCCTGGCGTGAACGGAGTTCTTTTCGACCTTCCGCATAATGCGGACGGAGCGGCGTCGCTGATCAAGGGACGCGGGATGGCGGATCGCGTGCGGTTCGAGGCAGGGAGTTTCTTCGAGCACATTCCGAGCGGCGCGGATGTGTACATGATGTCGCACATCATTCACGACTGGAACGAAGAACAGTGTCTGACGATTCTGCGAAACTGCCGTGCGGCGATGGGTCCGGGGAGCCGGTTGCTGATCATCGAGATGGTGATTCCGCCGGGCAATGATCCACATCCCGGCAAGTCGACTGACATTGTGATGCTTGCCGTTCCGGGAGGACAGGAGCGGACGGAGCAGGAGTACTGCGTATTACTGGCGAAGGCGGGATTCCGGCTGGAGCGCGTGGTTCCTACGGATTCGGCGGTTAGCGTTGTCGAGGCCTTTGTGGCTTGATCGTTGACGAACAGAGCAGGTGTTGGTTTGAGGAGAGTTTATCTATGAGCAGCGTTGGCAACAAAGAGAAGATCTCCAGGGTGGCTTTGTGTGGATGTGTTGCGGCGCTGATGTTTAGTGTGGGCTGCAATGAGAAGACACCGGTGGATACGCGAGCGGAGGAGCAGACGGTTCGCGATCTCGATGTTCAATGGGCGAAGACAGCCGCGACGCGTGATGTGGACGCTACGGTCGCCTACTACAGCGATGACGCCACGGTGTCTCCACCGAACGAAGCGCTCGCGACGACGAAGGCTGCGATTCGGGCTGGGTGGGCGGAGCTGCTGACTCCGGGGAATGATATTTCGTGGCAGCCGAGCAAGGTCGAGGTGGCGAGTTCCGGGGATATGGCCTACAGCATGGGCTCTTACACGTTGACGATGAGGGATGCCCAGGGTAATCCGGTGACAGACCATGGGAAATACACGGAGATTTGGAAGAAACAGGCCGATGGGAAGTGGAAGACCGTGGCGGATATGTGGAACTCCGACTTGCCGGTCGCTGCGCCTGCTTCTGCTGTTGCGCCTGCGAAGGCTAAGTAGATTTTCGGGTTCGGGCGAGCCGACTAGTGGGGTTCGTCGACACCTTGTTCGAGCTGCTTCTGGTAGACGGCTGTATCGAATTGACCCTTTGATTCGGCGATGAGGCCATCTTTGCTGATGCGCCACTTTTCGAAGCCGCTGAAGAGGACCTTCTTGCCGGTGCCGCCGGGGCCGGTGTTTGTGCCTTGGAGCGTCCAGTAGTAGATGACGAAGTCGCCGTCGGTGGCGAGGTCGTCCATGAAGACCTTCATATCTGGAAAGGATGTCATGAAGCCCAGGGCCGCCTGAGCGATGGCGGCGCGACCTACGGCTGGAGGACCATCGTTGATGGTGAGCGATCCGTCAGGCGAGTAGAAGGCGGCGACGCTGGCTGCGTCCTGACTGCACCATGCGTTGGTGTAACCCTCGGCGAGACTACGTAGCTGATTGGTTATTTCTGGCATTGGGTGTGGGTAGTGTATGACGGATCTTTCTTGACTGGCTATGAATGGCTCTTTGGTCTTTATACTTGAGGGATATGCCGGTTTCTACTACTGACACCATGTCCAAATTTCCGTCGCTTGAAGACCAGCTCGATTTGATTACCAAAGGTGCTGCGGAGATCGTTCCGCTGGAGGCGCTGAAGGAGCGCATTACGAAGTCGATTGCTACGGGTGTGCCGATGCGGATCAAGGCGGGGTTCGATCCTACGGCTCCGGATCTGCACCTGGGGCATACTGTGCTGCTGCGGAAGCTGAAGCACTTTCAGGACCTTGGGCATACGGTGATCTTTTTGATTGGCGATTCGACGGCGCTGATTGGGGATCCGACGGGGCGCAATGTGACGCGGAAGGCGCTGACGCCGGCGGAGATTGCGGTGAACGCGGAGACCTATAAGGAACAGGTGTTCGAGATTCTGGACCGCGAGAAGACTGAGGTTCGGTACAACTCCGAGTGGCTGGACAAGCTGAGCTACTACGACATGGTGAAGCTGATGGCGCAGTTCACGGTGTCGCAGATGCTGGAGCGCGAGGATTTTCATAAACGCTTCAACGAGGAGCAGCCGATTGCGCTGCATGAGCTGATCTATCCGATTGCGCAGGGGTATGACTCGGTGGCGCTGGAGTGTGATGTAGAGCTTGGCGGGACTGACCAGAAGTTCAATCTGATGCGTGGGCGCGATCTGCAGAAGCACTTTGGGCAGCCGCAGCAGATTGTGCTGATGATGCCGATTATCGAGGGGCTGGATGGCGTGCAGAAGATGTCGAAGTCGCTGGGGAATGCAGTGGGTGTGCATGAGCCGGCGGGGGAGATGTATGGGAAGGTGATGTCGATTTCGGATGAGCTGATGTGGAGGTACTGGACTCTGCTGACGGATCTGCGCGTGTCGGAGATTGCTGCGATGCAGGAGCAGGTGCGCGATGGCTCGCTGCATCCGATGCAGGCGAAGAAGAATCTGGCGTGGACGATTACGAAGGGGTTTCATTCGAAGGAAGAGGCGGATGCTGCGGCGGAGGGCTGGGCGAAGATGTTTCAGCAGCGCGGGGTGAGCGAGGATGTGCCGGTGGTGAAGGTGTCGCTGGCGGAGGAAGGGTTGATCGCTCCGGCGGCGGATGGTGCGCCGGCGGAGATTCGCGTGCCGAAGCTGCTGGTGCTGGCGGGACTTGCGAGTTCGACGGGCGAGGCGACACGGAAGCTTGCGGAGAATGCAGTGAGTTTGAATGGAGAAAAGATTGCTGCCAGGACGTATGGCAAGGATGCGATGGGGGATTCGCCTACATTGCGTCTGGGGAAGAAGAGTGTGCGGGTGGAGTGGGTAAGGTAGGGTGGTAGTTATTGGTCTGCCACAACTTCGGTTGCGCGCTCTGTTCAACTGATAGAGTGCAAAGAGCACTAACCTTGTTGAAGAATCTGCATCTAAACCTTGTGGTTCTATGAAGATTTTGAAGTGCTATTCAGGTCTGCTGCTAATGATGTCTCTGCTGGTGGGGCGGAGTACGCTGCACGCGCAGGATGCAAAGCCGCCGAAGGAGATTGTTCGGACGGCGATGCAGGCTGAACTGGCTGCCGACAAGAACGATCACACCCGCTGGCGTTACCGCGTTGCGAAAAAAGATGGGACCGATACCGTTGCAATTGTGGTGGAGACCGATCATGGTTCGGTGAAACGGACGATCATGAAGAATGGCCGGCCCTTAACGGAGGCGGAGGCGAGGCTTGAAGATGAGCATGTGCAGAGGTTTATTCACGATTCAGCACAGCTTGCGAAGCAGAAAAAAGATGGATTGCAGGATGGCAAAAATGCTGAAGAGCTGTTGAATATGCTGCCCGAAGCGTTCACGTGGAAGGTCGTGAGCGACGATCCACAGAGGATCACGTTGCATTTTGACCCGAACCCAGGCTTCAGTCCGCCGGATATGCAGGGACGAGTGTTGGGGACAATGGCTGGGACGCTGGTGGTGAATAAATCGCAGAACAGGATTGAGACCATCAGCGGGAAGCTGACGCAGGATGTGACGATCGGGTGGGGATTGCTGGGACGGCTGCGGGAGGGTGGGACGTTCCGGGTAGAGCGGCGAGAGGTGGCGCCGGGATTGTGGCAGATCATCGAGACCCATGTGCACATCGAGGGAAAGGCGCTGTTCTTTAAGACGATCGGGGAACAGCAGGATGAGGTGCAGACTGAGTTTACTCAGGTGCCACCGGGGACGACTCTGGAGCAGGCGGCTGAGATGTCGAAGCCTGCGAATGGTGCGACGAACGGGGCGACGAAGTGACCGTCCTGCCGGACGGGCTCGCTGCGCGCGACGCGGCCACTTCGTGGCGTGTATACCCTGTCTTGCGACGATGAGTGGTTGCGGTCCTCCCGTTGGTCGGGAGTTAGGATTTCAGGCTTTGGTTCGCTGTATGCTCGGAGACGATGGCACATACTCCCTATCCACAAACTGATCGTGAGTTGATGCGGTTGATTGAGCGCTCGCCTGGGCACCGCGCGGGGTACAAGCAGCTGATTCGTGAGCTTGGATTGGGTGGTGGCCGCGAGCGGCGATTGCTGCTGGAGCAGCTTGCGCGCATTACCGCGCGGGGCGAACTGGTGAAGACAGAGAGTGAACAGTGGAGTCTGCCATCGGCTTCGCCGGAGAAGACGAAGCGGGTGAAGCGTGGCAGCGATGAGATGCCTGTGGAGCATCGTGCCACCCGGGATCGGCTGGTAGCTGGGCGGCTGGACCTGCATCGCGATGGGTATGGGTTCGTGCGGCCGAATGGAAGCGTGGATCGAAGCGATGATCTTTTTATTCCTCCGAATGAGTTGAATGGCGCGATGCAAGGGGACGAGGTCCTGGTCGATGAAGCTCCGCCAGGGAGGGATGGAAGGCGGTCGGGGCGAATTGCGCGGGTGCTGAATCGGCGGAACCCTACAGTGGTGGGGATCTTTCACTATGCAAGGACGCATCGGCCAAGCGCTTGGGACAACTCGCCGCTGATTAATGGCAACTACATTACGCCGCTGGATGAACGGATGACGCAAGCGATCCTGATTCCGGAGGGGGCGGAGATGCCGTCGACGCCGAAGGAGACGCCGCATCGCGTGCTGGGTGAAGAGGCGCAGGCGCAGCAGGCTCACTGGTCGGAGGAGCTCGATCCGCACAGGCCGCTGGAGGGGTTGGCGGTGGATGTGGAGATTACGGATTTTCCGACTACGGGAAGACCGGCGCGAGGGCGCGTGATCGAGGTGCTGGGGCCGCCGGATGCATTCGGTGTCGATGTCGAGATCATTATTCGCAAGCACCATCTGCCGCATGTGTTTCCGGCGAATGTACTGGCGGAGGCTACGGCCGCGCGGAACAGACCGTCGACACACTGGACGCGGAGGAGTTGGGGAGGCGAAGAGATTTTCGTGGGCTGAATATTGTCACGATCGATGGGGAGACGGCGCGGGATTTTGACGATGCCGTGCTGGTGCGGCCGCTGGCGAATGGGAACTGGGAGCTGCAGGTTCATATTGCGGATGTGAGCCACTATGTGCGACCGGGGACGGCGCTTGATTTAGAGGCGCGTCTGCGCGGGACTTCGGTTTACTTTCCGGATCGTGCGATTCCGATGCTGCCGCCGCAGCTTTCGAGCGGGATGTGCAGTCTGCGGCCGGATGAGGACCGGCTTGTGTTGAGCTGCGTGATGGAGATCGACGGCCGCGGCGAGGTGCTGGGTTATGAGGTCTGTGAAGGCATCATTCGCAGCGCGAAACGGATGACGTATACGCAGGTTCAAGGCGTGCTGGATGGGAATGCGGAGACGCGTGCGGAGTTTGCGGACCTGGTGCCGGAGTTTGAACGGATGTATGAGCTGGCGCTGAAGCTGAATGCAAAGCGGCATCGACGGGGGTCGATCGATTTCGATCTACCAGAGCCGGTGATTCAGTTCGACCCTGATGGCAATATGGAGGCGGTTGTCCGGTCGCAGCGGGGCTGGTCGCACAGGCTGATCGAGGAGTTCATGCTGTCGGCGAATGAGTGCGTGGCGACTTGGATTGAAAAACAGAATGTGCCGAGCGTGTACCGGATTCATGAGATTCCTGATCCGAAACGCATCGTGGATTTTGAAGAGACGGCGAGCCAGTTCGGTTATTCGCTGGGGTTCAGTAGTCTGCCAGTGAAGCGGATCCAAACGAAGGGCGATCGACGGGATGCGCGGGGGACGAACCGCCAGGCGAAGACTCATGAGGTTGCGGAGTCGATTCCGGTGACTCCGCAGATGTACCAGAAGCTGACGGCGAAGATTGCGGGCACGCCAGAAGAGCGGATTCTTTCGTATCTGATGTTGAGGTCGTTGAAGCAGGCGCGGTATAGCGAGAAGAATGTTGGGCACTTTGCGCTGGCTTCGCCGAGCTATACGCACTTCACTTCGCCGATCCGGCGGTATCCAGACTTGATAGTGCATCGGCTGTTGCGCGAACTGATTCAGTCGGGCGCGAATACGGAGGGTGCGGCGATTCTGTCGGATGCGGCTCAACCGTGGCAGGAGAGGGCCGTGGCGAAGGGGCGGCCGGAGAGGCTTGAAAGGCCGGTTTTGGAAGGGCCGATTCCGGAGGCGGAGCTTGGCGCAATTGCCACGGAGTCGAGCCAGTCGGAGCGGCGGGCCGATGATGCGGAGCGCGAGCTGATCGAGTGGAAGAAGATCAAGTTTATGCAGGACCGCGTCGGCGAGGACTTTCAGGCGATCATTCTTTCGTGTACGAAGTACGGATTTTTTGTGGAGTTGAATGACCTGTTTATTGAAGGGCTGGTGCCGCTGGCTTCGCTGCAGGACGACCGCTATATGTTTCGCGATACTGATCGCCAGATCGTCGGGACGCGGAACGGCCGGGTGTTCAAGATGGGGCAGCGGGTGCATGTGCTGCTGGATCGGATCGATCGTCAGCAGCGGCGGCTGCAGTTTGCGCTGCTTCCGTCGGAGGAGGAGTTGGCGAGTGCTCCGCGGTCGTTGCGCAGATCGAAGACTGCCGCGACCAGCACTGGGGAACGGCCGCATTCGAGCCCAAATCGCTCGGGCAAGAAGGGGAAGACGAAGTCAAAGGCGCGGGAGAGAAATAAAAAGTCCAAGGGCAAACGACGTTAGGTTATTGGCGCCGTGTTGCCACCGATTAAACCGGTGAGCAAGAGAAGAAGGGCCATGATCAGGAGCAGGACCCTCGTCTGATGGAGTTTGTCCCAGCGGCATCGGTCTTGCAGCCAGCAGTCATAGGGATGTTCTGGATCCATCTTTGCGATCCGATTGTTGATGGGCACAAGCATTGCGATGGTGAACACGATGGTGACCACCCAGAGTGCGCCTGCCGATGCGATGAGCAGACCAGAGCCGTTTGATAGGGGACGATGTTCGTAGGCGGCTCCGAGGATGAGCAAAAACGCCAGGCCGTACCAAAGCGGCATTGCTTTGCCGAGCACGCCTGCCAGCAGGGCGGCTGTTTTGGCGTGGGCGTCGTTGCCAAGTTTTCGCAGTTGCGGATGGACGAAGGCGGCTACGGCGAACTCGTTTCCCACCATCGTTCCGGCGACGGCCGCGGTCGTTATGTCGTAAACAATGGTCATGGTTGTATTGGATGCGGCGGGCGGTTGCATGGGATGCGGCGCAATTGGCCTGGGCATCGTAAAATGAAAGCTCCAAAGGAGTTCACAGACGATGGCACATATGGTTTTTGACACGAGATTCAAAGCTGAGATGGAAGGGCTGGATGAACCGCCGTTCGATTCGGACTTTGGGCAGAAGATCTACAAGAATGTTTCGAAGAAGTCGTGGGCGGAGTGGGTGGAGCGGCAGAAGATGCTGTTGAATGAGTATCGTTTGCAGCCGTGGACGCGCGAGGCGCAGGAGTTTCTGGTTGAGCAGATGAACGATTTTTTCTTTGGCGAAGGTGGTTCTTTGCCGAAGGAGTATGTTGCTCCGACCCACTAGGTCGGACAGGCCATAAATGGGGCCGGTCGTGTACACTTAGGTCTGCACTATACCCCGCCGTCGCCCGCCTGGGCTGACGTGCAAACAATAGTCGGGACGTGGCTCAGCCTGGTAGAGCGCACCCTTGGGGTGGGTGAGGTCGCTAGTTCGAATCTAGTCGTCCCGACCATTTTTTCAACAACATACGAAGGGACCGCTTCCGCGAGAGTAGCGTTTGTGTCGTTGTTTGTGTCGTAACCCTTCAATGTTGGCCTGTTCGGTCGCTTAGCAGAGAGCAGATTGACCGCGTCTCGCTTCGCGTCCTGCCGCACGTGAGAGTAGTGCTCCAGCATCTTCCGCAGACACGTGACCCGCGAGTGCCATGATCGTGCTGTCGCTGGTTTGGGACTCAGCCAGCTCTGTGATGGCGTGATGACGCAGATCGTGGAATCGCAGACCGGCGAGAGGACTTTTGATCTCCGTCATCTCCGCTTCGCATACGCGACAATTCTCCGCGGGGTCTTGCAGCTCTCGGCATTGGGTGCAAAAGACTGCGCGCGTCATGTTGCGCCACGCGGTTCGCCAACTCCGCTGATGGCGTTCAGGGTCGATCTGGCCGTTCTCGCAAGCCGGGAATATGTAATGTTCCGGCTGAGTGCCTCCGATTGCGCTAGCGCGGCTCCAGAGCTCCAATACGGCGGCATAGGCGTCATCGTTCATCGGAATGGAGCGCAGGCCCGCAGCGGTCTTGCTACGGCGAATGGTGAACGATTTACGGAGTAGATCAACGTCCCTCCAGTGAAGATTCTTGATTTCGATTCCGCGCATGGTCGTGCATAGGGCGAGAGTCATGGCCAGCCGCGCAGTCTGCCATTCCGGTCTAGCCTCAGATACTCGCAAGAGCCTCATCTTTTCGTCAGTCGTCAGAGCCTTCCCGATAGTGCTGCTACTTCCTCTCAGCGGGCGAACATCATCCGCGATCAGACTCCACCGTTTGGCACGCTTGAGCATTCGGCGAATTACTCCCACCTCCATATTCACCATCGAGGCCCCGACACCCTGCGCTGCTCTCCATTGACGATAGGCGAGGACATCGCCAGCCTCAATAGTGCGTAGCCGTTTGCCTCTGAAGTACTCTTTCAGCTTCACCAGAAGTTGCAGCTCCTTCTTTCGGCTCTGTTCTGCGAGTTCTGGAAGGCGGCTAGCGAGGTACTTTTCCACGGCATCCTCAAAGAGAAGCCGCGCAAAGTCCTCGCTGGATGCACTCAACTTTCCCTGCGAAGCGGCCGAGATGAGGATCTTCTCCTTCGCCTGAGCCTCCCGCCAGTCGCTCGTCTCCAGCGATTGCCGGAATCGCTGACCATCCACGAAGAAATGGGTGTGCCACGTTTTACCGCGTTTTGTGAGTGACATTTTTCTCTCCCTTTCTAGTGCGCTTGCGCTCCTCCAAAATCGGGCCTTTGCTGCGTTGCCAATACTCCAATTTGAGTCGGCGGGAGTTCCACAGCTTGCACTCCATCGCATTGCAAAGAGTCTGTTTTAGGTGGTGTGCCACGAAGTAAGGTCTCTTGCAATCTGGATTGGTACAAACCCGAAGGCGCTCCAGTGGAATCGTGTTAAAGCAGACTTCGATTAACGTCCACATGTCCTTTAGGAGGAGTTCGGTGCCCCAAGCGTGAAACCTCATCCAGGTATGAGTTCCAAGCTGTACGCCGCGTCCGAGTTCCTTATAACTTCTGATTCCTAGTTCACCCAGGCTGGGAAGATTGGAAGGCGAGGCGAAGCGCCAATCGCCCTGAAGGCGTTTTTGCAGCCGGAACCACTCTTCGACGTTGATATGGAATTTGCCATCAACGATCGGAACGCTCCAGAGCGGTCCATACTTCTGTGTAAATTTCAACACGGATTTTGCGCCCTGGGGCCAATTGGCAAACCGTTCCGCGATGAGTGTCGGGTTCGTGACGATCACGTAGCCATCAACGATCGTTCCCTGCACACTATCTCCTGCGAGCGTGACCGATGCCGGTCTGGCTAGAGTCAGAAAACGCGAAATGGTCAAACGAGTGTCTAGACTCATAATGTTGTTGTTGTATCTAGCCAACAAGTCGACTATAACCAAATCGAGGTGTCATAGCAATGAAAATCGAAGCGAGTTTTACCGTTCCCGAAACTGCCCGACGATTGGGCTGCACCACAAAATATGTCTACGACCTGCTCTATTCGGGCGGTCTTCGAGCCGCAAAACGTGATGGTCGGTGGAAGATTCCAGGCAAGGCCATCGAAGATCGACTTGCGAAGCGTGAGGCGAAATGAATGGCTATGCCTTGCAGCTTCTCACTCTGGAGTCTGTTGCCTCGCAATTGGCCGTTTCGCCGCATACTGTCAGAAAATGGGTCAAACTGGGCAAACTACGACCAGTCAGAATCTGTCGTCGTCTTCTCTTTGAGCCCTCCGAGATCGCACGCTTTATCTCGGAGGCTAGATGAGTGAGGCAGAAATTACAGAACTTCTCGCAAAGAGCGCAGGCGCGATCGATTCTGCACTGGCGGCATCAACGGGTTTGAGAGCTCTAAGCAGAAAACTAATCACTTATTGGACCCTTGCAACTCATGCACTGCCAAATTTGGGGACATTTCCAATCCTTAATCTCTCCGGCAAGATGGGAACGGGGAAAAGCCAGGCTCTGAAGATCATTCGATCATTTGGTTTCGGGAGTCGCTCACTCTGCCTCCGAAACATGACTCGTCCCGCAATTCGTGATGAATTTGCCGCATGCCACAATGGAACCGTGGTTATAGAGGAGGCTGACGACGCATGGCAGGACAGTGAGTCTACGTTTGAGAGATTGCTGTCAGATCGCTATCAGAGGGATAGCGCGCAGGCTGCCCTGAAGGAACCGGACGGAAAGCATGCTTGGAAGACCGTAGAAAAAATGTATTTTGGAGCGACCGCTCTTCATCGACGAATTTCGTTCAATGACGCTGCATTGGATGGGAGAACTGTCACCATCCGTTTCATGGCCGATCACACGCGTCAGTATGTCGAATTCACTTACGACGATACCGCGTTTGTCGAGATCGCCCGCGCGTTCCGGGACGTAGTAATTGACCTACCCCAAATTGCCCAGCCGCACAATGACGCGGCTCGCGTATTCAACACTTTCAAGCCCCTCTTGGCGATTGCAGAGTTGATGGGCGACACAGAATTTCTGACAGAAGTCATGCCCATCCTCTATCAACAAACATTGGAACTGAAGGAAGCGCAAGCATCAGAACCGGACGGACTCGTGCTTCAGTCTATTGTCGAGGGGATTTTCAATTCAACACCGAACTGGCAAAACATCAAATTTAGCACCCTCAGCGACTCCATCTACAGAAATCACAAGGCTAACATCAGCCCCCGCCAGATCGGTCCACTTGCGCGAGAGCTAGGATTTTCTACCAGAATGTCGCACGGAGTCACGGTCGTGGTGCCCAGCGTGGCGACACTGCTTCGGGCGTGTGCTGAATGCAGTTACACCGACGAAAGCATTGAAAGGCTCAGAGCAGACGTTATGCCGGCGCCTCAAGAGATCGCGCGCGAACAAGTAATGAGATCCAACCGCGACGATTAGATATCGTATTAACTCAAATTGTGTTCACGGGTAGAGAAGGTAGATTTGGTAGACCTTTATCTATATGGATAGATAAAAACATGATGCGAAAAAATGGGGCCCCCATAGGAAAGAGTGTCTACCTGCTCTACCCAATCACCCGACCGGCATCGGCGGGTTCCTTCATACGGCTTCCCCTATTTCAAAAAATCTGGGCATTCAACCCGTTGTCGCGCAGGGGAGGCCCAATTCACTCTTACTGCTCCTTTGCCATAGCCACTTACGGGAGGTGGTGTGCTGGAGTCTCCTGGGGGGAGTCTCTGGCGGCGAATCGCTCTCTTTGGTCGCATTCCGTCCATTTTCTTATCGTGAGTTTGAGAACTCCGATAAGCCAAGTTGTAGCATTTGCGGCATCGAAAAATCGTCTGCCCCGGAGGGAGATATAACTTCCCCGACGCTCGCTTGCACTCACAGACAAACCAATATCGTTGCCCGCCCAAATGGAGGCGCTCAACACTGATTCTTATCCTCTGTGCGTGATCGAGATCTCGGAAGTCCCCGGGCTCCGCGGGGCACCTGAGGTAGATCGACCAGTTGTTCAGTCCGCCCCAAATTAGAACAAAATCAAGACTGGCAAAAAGCCGATCTCCATCTCGGAACGTCATCGTCCAGATGGTGTTTGGGAGGCTGTTGATGATTCCATTGCGATGGAACAATCTGGCGCAAAGCTGTATCGGACACTCTTCAACTGTCAGTCTGGTGGTCCAGGGAAAACGGCCCATGCGGAAACCTCGCAAAGTTTACCGAAATCAACCGATGTGTAGGAGAAAAAAGGATCGCGAGTCGAGGAATATTCGTGCTCGAAATAAAGTGAAGATCGCTTGCGAGAGTTGTATCGAGAGTGGGCAAATCCTTCGAGAAGCTGATCGGCAACTCGTCTGGTATCGCAGGGTATCGAGTGGTGTCGGTGAGTGCGAGCATACCTGGGCCGAAGGGATGCAGGCGGTCAATGTGATGTCGGGCCAAATTTCCCTCGTGCGGCGGTGAAAGGCTCTTAGTCCCACTTAATCACGCTCAACGGATTCGAGAAATCATCAGTCCACACCTTCGCTCCGGCGCGCGTCTGCACGGGTAGTCGCCCCTTCGGACATCACTCCACCCATGACGCGTTATTTCGGGTTTGCCGGTGATTCTGCGGCATACTGTAAGGGGCAGAGGAGCAACCGGGCCGAGATGAGATCCAAGCCTTTGATGCGCATCCCACGCGCAATTCGATTCTTTCTCATGGCCCTGACGCTCTTGGCGCCGGTTTGCCGGCGCAGCTCTGCGCAGGCCGCGCTGCTGATGGAAGAGCCCTTCGGCTTCTTTGGCTTCCTGAACCCCACTGGTCACGACGCTGTCTATTTTCAGCGCATCTGCGCCGAAACTCCCGTAAAGTTGCGCCGCTGCGCGCCCGGCGAGAATGGCGCCGTAATCACCCGCTACCAGGGGATCACAGACTACGACTGGATCGCCATGCCCCTGCTCCCCTACCTCTATGCCGTCGAGAACGCCTCCGAGGTTCCCTCACGTGCAGATCGCGAAACCGTAACCGCCCTGCGCGACAAGTACCACGAAGCTCATTTGCAAAGCCTGGGCAAAGACGTGCCCCGCGGCGGCAACGTGAAAAGAGGGTGGAGTCAATTTGTGGGCGTGGCGTATGACCGGCGCATCCACGCCTTCCGGTTTGCAACCACTGAAGGACAGGACGACCAATTGATCGCCCAAATGAACGCCGGATCAAACCGCTCCCACTTCAACCTGCTTACCAGGAATTGCGCAGACTTTAACAGCGGCATTTTGAACTTCTATTTTCCACGCACCTTCCATCGCACCATCCTTCCCGACGCGGGGATTACCACTCCCAGGCAGGTTACATACCAACTGCTCCGATACGCCCGCCAGCACCCCGAGACGCAACTGGCTACCTCCGATATTCCGCAGATTCCCGGCAATCGCCGCCGCAGCAGAGCGAATAAAAGTATCGCCCAGTCGCTCATCACATCGGGCTATATCGTTCCCCTGGGCTTCATCACTCCGTACCTCGCTGGAGCAGTGATCGTCGATTATCTGATATGGGGCCGCTATCCCCTCGGTCTCAAACATGAGCAGATTCTCACGCCGGAGAACATGGCTCCACTTACATCTTCCGCCGTCTCCACGCAGAATCCACAAAGCTGTCGGGGCCACACACGATGACGGAGCCGCGGCAAAGCCTCCGCGCCCCGGGCAGTTCAATGTAGCCTATCACTTCGGTCCCTCAAGCATTTCCGGGCCGTTGTTGCGCAGTTTCCGACGGCGGGGTTGGCTGGAGTCATCTTCATTTTGCTTGCGTCGTAGGGATGGAGAAGGTCGAGGGGCGGCCGCGGATCGCCGGTCTTATTCGTCGATGCCGAGCCAGCGGTCATAGTCTTTGGGATGGAGGATAAGAGCGAGATCTACCCCGATTCATTGCACAGTGAATCGAACTGCCGAAAATGCCACTTTTGCGGTCACTGCGGGATTGGGTTCGATTTGTGATCCTATCCCAAACTTCCTACTTAGCAGCGCGATAGTTCCCATATGAACTTAGTGGGCCTCTGCTAGCTCGTCCGCAGCTGCCAAGAGCGTCGACTCGCCTGTGCAACACCGCATCCGCTCAGGTATTCTTTGTCCGTTGTGAAGTAGCCGCTTTTCAGAGCAGGTGGAGGTACCATGGACGTTAAAGTCACCAGAGTCGCCCTCCCCGGACACTACGCAATCTCCATGACCAAGGATGCTTTCCATACCTACTACATAACCGCCGTAGCCGAGGGCGGGCGTACAACCGATGCCATCCATACCGATGCAACCGTCGTAAAAGCGTGGGAAAAATTCCGCCTGATCAACGGCGGCCCCACCGATCCGTTCTCCATCATTACAGACACCGGACACTTCCTCACCGCAGTAAATGGCGGTGGCGCCCACGCGAACGCAATAACCACAGCCGCCACATCGGTCGGGGATTGGGAACTCTTTAATTTCAGGCCGCAGTCGGGTGCGGGATACACTCCGCACTTCGCTATCCAGACGCCTCGAGGCAACTACCTCACCGCCGTAGGCCACGGCGGCCACAACAGCGGCGACACCATCCATTCCGACGCCACCGTCGCGAGTGACTGGGAGATGTTCGACTTCCTGAAGATCGGCGATCCCGGAACAAACGCCACCTACAGCTTCCAAGGCATGTTGGGGTCCGGCGGATCCGGCGGCTTTTTGAACGCAACCGACGGCGGCCGGCGTAACGACCGCGCTGCCCTCACGGCGCAACTCGGGCCGGGATACGCGCTGGCCTTCACGCTCATTCGCCAGGACGACGGAACCTACGCATTCAAGACATCCAGCGGCTACTACGTCACCGCAAATGCAGGTGGACTCGCGGGCGCAGGTTACCGGACTGACACGCCGCAAGTGAATAATTGGGAAAAATTCACCATCATCCCCAACGAGACCGACTGCACATCACACATCCGGACCTACAGCGGCACATACCTGAGCCTGGTGTCCGGACATGCCCCGGACCCTCCGTGGATCATCGACAATGTAGCCGACGTCACCCAAGCTACACACTGGAAATTATGGGTCATGGCGTTCTTCGCGTAATAGCTTTGCCAGCCTCACCGCACCGCTCCTACTGGCCTGTGCCGGTCAATCAAATGCCTACTCCCCCAGCAGCTTCTTGATCTGCTCCACGGCTTTCGCGACTTACTTGTAGATCTCTACGTCGTCACCACCCGCGAGTAGTAGAACGCTGCCGTCTGGCAATCGCGTAGCGGTATGACTAGCCCACATCGGAGAGGCCGGGCGCGGGCCGAAGGTGAACGAACCTGTTGCGGGGTCGTAGATCTGGGTTAAGACCGAGGGGCTGCCGCCCACGAGCAGGACACGGCCATCGGCCAAGAGGGTGGCTGTATTGTAGGCCTGCGCGGCTACGAGCTTTCCTGTCGGCGTGGACTGTCCGGTCGAAGGGTCGTAGATCTCGGCGGTATCCAGGAGGGTGTTGGAACAATCGACTCCGCCGGCGATCAGTACTCTGCCATCAGCCAACAGTGTTGCGACTGCATAGCACCGGTTGGCGGAGACGCCCGGAGCGGGAAGGAAGGTATTCGTTGTCGGATCATAGAACTCTGCGCTGGCTGCACCCCCTACGATCAATACCCTTCCATTCAAGAGTAGGGCAGCGGAATGGCCTGAGCGCGGTGTGACCATATTGCCTGCGGACGTGAACTTACCTGTCCCAGGGTCGTAGAGCTCGGCTGTCTGCGTCGGTGTGTTGCTCCTATCGGTTACGCCACCGGCAAGCAACACTCGGCCGTCCTGCAGCAGTGTGGCTGAATGGTTGGAACGAGAACTGTTCATGCTTCCGGTAGGTTGAATCAAGCCGCTTGCGGCATTGCGAAGGTCAGACGTATTAGAGGGTCCATAAACCCCCGCGTTAGAGATTGCAAAACCCCCCGCAAGCAGAACGTCGCCGTTGGCTAGGACGGTGGCCGAATGTTGGATACGGAACACTTGCCCGGCATCGTTGAACTTGCCTGTAGCGGGATCGTACAGCTCGGCCGGATTAGCGAAGTCGTAGTCATCATTCATTCCGCCGGCGATGAAGACTTGCCCGTTGGGTAACAGCGACGCAGTATGGTCGTACCTCACGGTGGACATTTTGCCTGCCGAAGTTAATTCTGTGGCAGTGACGACGGCGACGTCTGTTGCGCTCAGGGATGGACTGGCTTTAGAGGTAACGATAATGTGGTAGACGCCTTCAACTGCAGGTGCAGTGTAGAGGCCGCCGTCGGTAATGATGCCGCCTGCGGGCCCTTCTTTGATGCTCCACGTCACGGAGCAATCGCCTACGCCGTAGGCACTTGCCGAAAGCGTAAAGCTGGCTCCCGGTCTCAGTCCAATGTTGGTCCCGGCATACGTAATGTATCGGGTGCTGCTCGCACAGGTGGTGGCTCCCTGGGTGCCGGTTCCTTGAGTGCCGGTTCCTTGAGTTCCCGTTTCTTGAGGGGTGGTTCCCGGGAGGGGGTTGTTGGCGCATCCGTCGGCCAGCAACAGGCAGGGGAAGAGAACAACAAGGCGGGGGAGAGTCTGGCTGAGTCGTTGCATGGGTGCCTCCGTAAACCGCTGCTTTCGAGTGAAGTACAAAACTCGCCGGACGATCGGACCGGATAACTTTCTACTTTGGGGATCGCACGCGCCTGGCGCCAGTCAGGGAAAGCTGCAAGCGCAGATGCGTCCCGACGATCCGATCTAAGGAATGCATAGATGTGGACCAGGTTTGTATCAGGGCGGTGGGTAAGCTGCGCGTCTGTGTGGCCGATACCGGGCATCCCGCGCTAATACAGCGCAATCGACCCAGAGGGATCAAACCAATCATCCTCCCCGGGCGGAGGAGGCATACGACTCCAACCCCCTCAACACATTTGATGGAGTAACACTGCCCGACGCACTCGCCGGGAACTCGACCACCCCAACCGTCGGGCTGTCATCAAGACTCGCGCTCACATAGATGCTCCCTTCTGAATAAGCCCAGGCGTTGTCACCCACCGGACAGGCGCAACGTTACCATTCGCAGTTGGATCGAACACGTAGACCGTAAGGGGACTTGTCGGCCCATAACGATCCAACTGGCACCGATAGAGGACATAAAGAGCTCCGGAATCGTTTACCGTCATGCCAAAGATCGCCGAGCCGCCGCTACAAGCCGTTAGCCCCATCCGGGTCAGCGACCCTGCTATCACGCGAGTTGGATAGACCGCCCCCGTGTCCTTCGGCCCGAAGACGATCACCGCTGTATGCTGCCCCAGATACAAGTTGCCCGCCCCATCCACAGCCATGTACAGCGCCCAGGTCTTCGCCACCGCCGGTCCCTCATCCGTATCAGTCAGTTCCTGGATGTAGCGATCGGGAGCCACATCACCGTTTGCAGTAGCGCTGAACACCGCGACGCCATTGCCGTCGTTTACAAAGATCTCTCCCGCCTTGCTCACCGCCATGGCTGTAACGTTGGCGATCCGCGTCCCCGGTCCCACCGGCAGCGACCGCACTGGCTTCCCGGTCGGCAACGCAGCAGAGTAGACATTAATACTGGTGACCGCAAACGTTGGGTAACCTTTCTGGTCAAGGACATATATATTCCCGGCGCCGTCTAGTGAAACGTGCGAACCGGGGATCTCGAGTAACTGTTTGCTATAAGCGTCCGCCGACAGCGGAAAGACCAAAGTGGACATCGGCTCGCTGCTCGCCTGCACTACATAGAGATTCTTCTGGGTAGCGCGGGGAAGAGGCGGAGGCGACGGCAATACAGGGGTGCCGCCGGAAGAAGTGACGGCCACAGGCTGAACAGGTGGCGCCGTGCCGGTAGTGCACCCGGCGACAAAGAAAACACAACACACGGCGAACACTAGGATCTCTGGATAACTGGATCGGAACATGGGTTTCTCCTGTCTTGAGCCAATACAAAGCCTAAGTGGCAGAACCTTCAATTCCCGCGACCTCCAAAGAAAGTGAAATAAATCTCCCCTAGCGTTTTCATACGCTTAAAGGCCTCCGAGCCTAACCGGAAAAGCGCAGTTAGGCGCGCCACCGCGCGCGGTCGTCGCTCTATCGCCTGCTTCAAGTCGGTACTGATATACGGTTGGGGAAGTATCGGCATGTCGTCAGCCTACCAACGCGGATGGAGGCTGCTACTCGATCGCGGCTTTGGGGGCGTGCTGTGCCTTCAGATAGCTCTTGAGGATGTCGATGTCGTCGTCGCTCCGCTGCAAGTTCTCGACGCTGACGCTGTCGATCTTCTCGAGTACTTCGGAGGCATCGAGCACAGGCTCGGGATTGGTGAATGGGTTCGAGTCTTGGCTGGAGGCTTTCGTTCGACAAAGGTCAGGCTGTCGCTCTGGACACGGAAGCGCTCGAGGGTCGTGTCCGGCACATAGAGGTTTACCTCTTTGCCGTCCTGGCTGACATGGCTGATTGTGTAGACAATTTCGGACTTGCCGGGCTTAACCTTGTCACCAACTCTCGGTGGCTCCGGATCGGCTGTTGGTTTGCGAGACTTGGCCATGACTCAGCCAGCGTAACACTCAGGCAGAGAGCCTATCAGTCTTTCTGCTTCGCGGAGTGTGGGCTGATTTGATGGCTTCATCCAGCGTCGCAATGTAATCACGGAACATTTGGACTATGCAACGGAGATTTGTCGCAACCCCAGAGGCTTCAGACTTTATATTGAGACGCGCAAGTTGGTCTTCCATCTTTCGAGTGTCTTTCAGGGCGGACGTACGCTTGGCTTTGAGGAGTTTTAAAGTGGGATTCAAGGAGATCACCTTCTTTTAGGTTCCACGGAAGATGTCTTGAGATTCACGTGACGGTGTCACGTTATCCTCTTGACGAGTTAATTTGGGCGATATGAACTAAAGAAAGAGGCCAATCTTCCGGCAGAAGAAGCATTGCCTCGGATTCTGTCATCGGGCAATGCGGGGAGGGCAGCAAAATCATTCGGCTGGCTGAACGACTCTATCTGGAGCAAAGACAATGACTGAACAATACTCCTGCCATCGAAAAAAGCAAGTGTGGAAATCCACAGCCTTGTATCCGCGATCTATGTGAGTTAAACCTCAGTGTCTCCTCGATTTCTTCAAGTTAATCCAAACACCCTAGAAACCAGGCCCTCACGTCTCGCCGCATCCTGGGCAGCAAGCTCTTTTATTCTTCGGTTATAGGCACGAGTCTCAGCAGCCTCGATCATCTTGTTTCGATGGCCTAGGCATCCCTGTAACAACCCCACGCATCACAAAAACCAATAGGTGTGAACACGCAGGCCAATCTTCCTTGGATTGTCACTGTGGGAACACCGAAGCCCCCATCATCAGTCCTCTAGTCGGGATTGGTGGTAGGGGCTTTTTTGCTGTTTAAGCGTCAGGGTCGATGGCCGCAATCAACTTGCTAAACTTTTCTAACTCCGTCTTTCTGTTGGCGACACTGTGTCTCATTTGCTTAAGCCACTTGAACCGATAACCGACCGACCACACTGAGTCCTGCGATGCTTCAACGTCTGCAATTTTTGATTCCCAATCTGCAATCTCTTCCTGCATATCGGCTCTCATCTGTTTAGGCGTGGTTATTCTCATGTCGTGCACCTCTTCTAAATTCCTCTGCTTCGAGGGTTAGCCAGCCTATCACGCGGATGTTAAACAAAAATGCCCTCATTGCGCACACTGTGCAAACGATGAGGGCCATCATCATTTGTTCGTCGGGCGCGGAATGAAAACTGTTACTGTGAACCTCGCCTCTTCAGCAAGGAACGGTAGGATTGCAGCATTCAGGTTGGGTGCAACCTGGAACTGCTCCCCATCAAACAACATTTTTTGCCAAACTGCGCGCTGCCTGCGGTCGTACTCAGTCTCAATCTCAATGTTGAGTTGACTGGCGAAGCATTCGCGCAGAACTGGTGCGAATGGTATGAGGAAAGACAAATCGCCCTGTGTGTGCACGAGATCCCCAAACTCGTCCTCGATAACCATGAGGAACGGGTCCAAGCCGTTAACATCGGGAGTATTCCGGATGTGGTTTGCGACCCTGGCCTTTGCTTTGGTCAGAATCAGTTCCAAGGAAGGTCCAGCATTCTGGTCATAGAACGGTTCGGGTTTGTGGCTGGTGACAGAACAGGCAGAGAGTGAATCGAATTGGGAATTTTGGACCTTTCGGATGCGGCGTTGGGTGAACTTTGATCCACACCCTACAATTGGAAGTCTTGGAGAGTCCCGCACGGATGCTGAAGCCTTCAGCGAGTTCAGTTTCAGGGGGCTAGTGGACTCTGCCGAACTGCTGACCGCAACAAAATCGACAGGTCATCTTGTGTTCGATCCACGCTGCTTGTGCGCCACAAACCTCTCGCTTGCTTGTATCGGACAGAGGGAATGATTCTCTTCCAGTCGAGCGATATCGATCATCGCATAGTCAAGGCTCTGCGTAAGTTTTTCATCAATTCGACAAGCATTTATTCCGCGAAAAAATGGGGGACATCCATTGGCAAGGCTACCATCGGGCGTACGCAGGCGTCGTTGCGCTGAAGCATGGTGACAGATTTGGGGGACGTTGAGCCATGCTGATTTAACGGGAGGATTCATGGACACGAACAGCATCATTGCAGATATCGACGCGGAGATATCCAAGTTGCAACAGGCACGGGCGATCTTAGCAAGTGTCGGAGTCAAAAATGGCCCTGGCCGTCCCAAATCCGCTGAATCTAAAGTGACGAAGCCTAAGAAGAGACAGATGAGCAGCTAAAGGGAGAGCAACTATATCTGCTGCGATGAAGGCGCGTTGGGCTAAGGTCAGGGTAACTAAGTCCGCCACAAAGAAAGCTGCGACCAAAGTCTAAGCAACAATACGAATGCAAAAAGAGGTCATCCTAGCCGGGTGACCTCTTCTTCGTTACGGGCCATAGACAACGTTCAGAATATGCACGGTAAACTCTCGTGTTTCGATGTATCGCTTTTGGAGGGCTTGCAAATGCAGAACTGCCTTGGGTTCTTCTCTGCGGCATGAGACTATCTGAGCCTCAAGCATCTCAATATCATCCGTCGTTGCTTTGATGAGAGAGTCAAGTAAGTGTCTGGTATGCGTTTCCATGCCCTAAAGCCCACCACTAGGGATCGCGCGTTAGGTCCAGGCGACCACTCTCCATCGGGCAACAATGACCCGTCAGAGGGATGCCGGTAACGAATAGGTGATTTGCATTTTTGATCTCACCAGAAAGGATTGTCACATCAATGCCATCAACCCCGGAGAATCACATGGCTTTCGCTGTAATGTGCTTCATTGGCTTCATTGCGTATTGCGTACCGACCTTAGCCGCAAACAGCAACCGTCATCGCAATCGCGCAGCGATCGGGATGCTCAACTTATTTCTCGGCTGGACGTTATTTGGTTGGGTGGTGGCCTTGCTATGGGCCGACACCGACAACTGCGAAAATTGATGATAGAAGGAGTCGGATAATGTCCAAGAACTCTTCAATTCGTCCTTGAGAGAACAAGCGTGGCCCGTCTATTTCTCCATCAACCGTTCAGGCACTTTCCGAAAGACTCTGTTGTAAATCTCATGCGCGAGATCCACTGACTCTTCTATCGCGTTCGATGTGGGGATGACGCGATGATTCACGCTGTTCTCCTTGGCAAGCCGTATGGCTGCAATGAGGCACGCACCAAAAGAGATCATTCCCCGATTCATTCGCGGGATGTGTGCATCGGGGTACAGGCGTCAACTCGTTCGGATAATTCCTTCCGCATGGCTGTGGTAATCGCATTGAGATGAATGCCGATTTGAGTTGTGTTTTTTGAGAATATCTCGGTGTCTCCTTTGCAATATTTGAATGGAAATCTTGCGGGTAACCATCACCAAGGCTTCTAATGCCATGTGCAGCTCAGTTCCACACACCAACCTTTGCCCACTCCGCTGGTATATCTTGGTGTTTTCAATGACCTTCAAAAGTCGGTTGATGAAATTCGCATGCCTTTCGTCGTTCCAATCCTTATATGCTCCGATGCGACCAACGTTCGGAATTCGCTGCCAGAAGTCCTTTGCATGAAACCTGTCGATCTCTTTCCCTTTTTTGCTGCCTGTTCCTAGACCGTGGTGTATAGTCCTCCCACCCTATGCTACCTCCAATAAATCCCACTGAACCTCCGGCCACGTCTGTCAAACCCGCCCCAAATGGCGCCGCCGCCGTGAAGGGCTTTTTCACTCTGCTAATCGTTGGGGCCATCATCTGGTACCTCGTTTCGCCACTGAATTCTCAACGCCGCCACGAAAAGAACGCATTGGATCAGTACGACATTGTCAAACGACACGGTAGTAGTCAGATCGAGATTTGCGTTGACGCCGGCCTTGTGTCAGCCGCATTTCTTCAGGCCAAAGATGAGGATAAATACAAGGTTTGGAAGGCTAAAGAACAGCAAGAATGCGCTGCTGCTGGTCTCCCTTCATACCCTACCTACTAGGGCCGTTCTCTAGGCAGTTCTGTTTTGCTGTGCCTACGTTGTGACCTCGTAGTCTTGGTGGGGCGATCCCGCCTGTTGCCGATGTCGTCAAGATTTCGCGGTGTACGCATGTTTTTGATCTTCGCACGTTCTACAAGCAACATTTCAGCGCGTTCCGTGCTGTGTTGCAGCATCCTACGGAGGAAGCTCACATGCCTCCGAATCTTCCAATCGGCGGACGTCAGGTTCCACGCCGCATGTTTCTCCCTATCCGGGAGGGCCGGAATGCGTCGATGCCTTTGGGATATCCCCTACCCCTCGGACAATGAAATCTAGCGACTTGTGCGTTCGCCGCTGCCCAATCGGGTTCTTTGTCGGTTGCTTCCTCTCTCTTCTGCCACATCGCCGTGCGCCGAGGCTGCGACGTAGATCAACCCAGAAATTTAGCGAAAAGTGTCACGGTTGAATAAATGTTCGAAACGTGCGACATCCTCCCACGAAATATCGTGCAAGTGAAATACAGTTCTAATAGTCCCAAGTTAATTCTGTTTAGGTGGTTGCAAGCAGCAATGCGGCAGTTCGGTTTCACCTTTCCGGATAGCGGGGTTTTACGTCCACTTGCCAAAGACATGATCCATCTGAATGGCTCGATGAGCGACTTGGCCTGTTATCGCCAACCGAGACTCAACCTGCACCGCCTGCACATCGGGCTTCTGTCAGCGCACAATATTCCTGATGTCGCACGATAGGCCGATCAAAGAATGTCTCGGCTGCCGGTTCGGAGCGTAGGGGAACCCGGCAGCCGAATGCAGGGCTAGTATGCCCGGATCTGTCCGGCATGCCGCCCATGGTGATGGACGACGTATCTCCCAATTAGCCAGCCTGCGGCACTGCCAATCAAGACATCTGTCGGAAAATGCTGCTGTCCCATGACTCTGGTCAAACTGACACCTGTGGCCATCGAATAGACTCCGACCTGCGTCCATCGAGACGGGTATTCACTGGCTATAACGGCTGCAGAAGACCAGGCGATGATGCTGTGGTCGGAAGGAAATGAGGAATCCGTTCCTGCTGATCCTTGAAAGAACAGCCCCCTACTGTTGTCCTGTGCCGGGCGTTCGCGCCAGGTCATCAGCTTCAGCCCCACCAGAACGATGTAGGCGTCTAACACGGCCTCCCCGCTCAATATGCCGGTCTCTCGCTGACGCGAATTGTTGTGGAGTAAACCGACACCGTAGAGAGTCGCCGGGATAGCAATCAATCCGCCGGTCAAGCCATTCGATGCATTCACGTTGGCCTGATTGAAGCTGGGATCGTGACTGACGACATCACTCATGGTGTGATGATCCGTGGCGATGCTCACGCTCGTTGCGATTGCCAAAGGCGCAAGCCACACAAGGTCCTTCGCACGAACGCGAGCTGGACTGGTCCATATTCCTGCCTGATCTCTAAGGATGTCTTTGGGCATTCCGAGAAGAATGTCTTTTTGGCTGGGCCGGGGAGCCTCGGGCAATGATTGTCCGGCTGCAACCTGAGACTCGGGCGCCGACGTTTGGGAAAAACAGGAAGACGTGATCACGATGGTGGTCAACGCGAATAAAAGCGTACGGGAAAATGAATAGTGCATCTGAAAAAACCTCCAGGTGGGACCAGATCGCGATGCAAGCGGGCACGCGAACTTAAGCGAGAAGAAACGCCGAATCGGCGCCTCCCGGCGGGTGCACTTCTCTGGAGATCAGATCCGTAGTGGAGTGAGGAATAGCGGAGGAACAGCAAAAAAAAGGTGTGGCTGACTTCAGTATGTTTCACTCTAACGTCGCGCAAGAAGCCTCGAACCGATTTAAAGCTGAGCTTCAACGCGCCCGAAAAGATCAGCTTGCACACGAGCAGGACAAGAGAGATGGACAGAACGAGAACAAAGACTGCGTATTCGGTGTCGTTCGATACACACCTTGCTCGAAACGCTTTGTGACTTTGTAGGGACGTTGCAGGACTTTGTAGGGCAATTCGGACTCCCAAAGTCATGAGTAGGAGTGCTCGACGCGGTCTGGTCTTTGGATCGTCTGGAAGCATTATCAATCCCAGCACAACTCCGCCTTCACAGGTGGCCGTTCTCCCTCTAGGAAGTGGCACATCATCGATCAGTCTCTCTGGAGGCGGCGCCGCCCTATCAAGGCCTTCGTCATCGGCGTCAACACCGCCGGTTCGGCCGCCTACTATCTGGAGCGGTTTGATACGGATCACTTCACGCAGGAACAACAGATACAACTTCCCGGGAACTCAGTTTCGTAAGGAGCAAAAGGAACAACGGGTTTTCATCCCGCAAGGGTGT
>CAVRHK010000005.1:0-61709 GCA_963720955.1 uncultured Acidobacteriaceae bacterium
GCTCAACAGCAATTGGTGGCGCTCTATGTGAAATGGGGTAAACAAGTTGAGTTGCAACATAAGATCGTTCTTCACCGGATGTTGCAATCACTCACTTCAATCGCGATTATTTTTCTGCTGACGACACTGGCTGGTTGGGGCCTGCAGGTCGCGTTGGGCCGGCTGTGGCGTGACCATAGGCAGAAGCGGACCGTGCGAACGATTCTGAACCTGGGGACACAACTGATCGGGTTGCTGCTGGTGCTGCTGGTAATCTTCGGGGTTCCGAAGCAGACGCCGACGATCCTTGGGCTGGCAACTGCTGGGCTCACGGTGGTGTTCCAGGACTTCATTCTGGCATTCTGCGGATGGTTTGTGCTGATGGGGCCGAACGGACTGCGAGTGGGGGACTGGGCTGAGATCGATGGGGTCGGTGGAGAGATCGTGGAGATTGGGTTGTTCCGGACCTGGCTGTTGGAGACGGGAAACTGGACCGCGAATGGCCATCCGACCGGGCGGCGGGTTTCGTTTTTGAATGGGTTCGCGATCCGCGGAAAGTACTTTAACTTTTCAACTGCTGGGCAGTGGATGTGGGATGAGATCAAGGTGAGTATTCCGCCCGGGGAGGAGGCCTATCCTCTGATTGAGAAGATTCGGGTGGCAACGGTAACGGCGACCGAGTCGGACGCGAAGATGGCCGAGGAGGAGTGGAAACGTGTAACGCACGAGGAAGGTTCACCGCATTTCAGCGCAACGCCTTCCGTCGATATGCGACCGGCGGGTGCAGGTGTCGATATCGTCGTTCGATATATCACCCGAGCCGGGGTGAGGCTGGAGACGCGGAACCGACTGTTTGGAATGGTAGTGGAGCTAATGCAAGGATCGCGAGAGGAGAGCGAGAAGAGCAAGGTGTAGATGGCCACGCGATCGCTTGGTTATTTGTCAATGAGCTTCCTTGAAGTCGAAGTAGGCCAGGTTCATATTCCCTCCGCTGAGAATATGAACAGTCAAGACGGTTTTCCCTTTTGGCAATCGAAGCGTTGTAAGACTTGGCGCCCTATTCCAGTGATGCCACTGTCGCCACGCGATCGGATCCGCAGCGTTGAAAGTTGATTGAATCGTCAATGGCGGCGTTGCAGACTCACCATTTACATCGAGAGCGATGGTGCCCCCACGATTCGAAGTATAGAGAAGGTCTGCGCTATAGATACCAGCGTGGGCGACCTTTACTGTGATCTTGAACCACTCTCCCGGCTCGGTCCATCCTACATAGAACAGGTTCTCCGGAGGGTGAATTACTTCGTACGGGTTGTCGTCGATGTGATCGTGAAATTTGGTGTAAGACGTGTCGACACCCTCGTTCATGCGGAACTGATTCAGATACGTTCCATCTGCAGGGTTCAGTGCCCCACTGCCGTTATTCTTTGCGTCCGTGTCATGGTAGGCAACCCCTTCCCCACCGAGATCGTAATAAGCACAGTCGACCCGTCCCGGGATCGCCTGGGCCGCGCCTGGATGGTGGCTATCGTGATAGGGAGTGCCTTTGTATTTGCCGTGGTCGAGGGCTGGCAATCCAGGAGCGGGAACCATCATGCTCAAAGCAACCAGCGATGATACGCACGAAGGTGCCAGTATTTTTCTTTTCACTTTGAATATCTTGCCTTAAAGAGAAAAGGGATAGCGGTTGACCGCTATCCCCATAGGGTTAGAACGTGATTCGTGCGCTGAGTTGCATGGTTCGCATCGGGACGGAGGTGCTCGAGATCTGTGATGTTCCGGTCGAAATTGCCGATCCGGTGAGGCTCAGACCATTGGCGGGCAATCCAAAGTTCGCGTGATTAAACACATTGTTCGCATCACCGCGGACCTCCAAGTGAACCTGTTCCCAGACGGCAAATGACTTGCCGAGTGAGAGGTTTACCGTGCTCAATCCAGGTCCGTTCAGGGAGTTCCGCCTCTCGTTGCCGAAGGTACCAGAGGTAGGAACGGCAAAGGCCGCCTCGTTGAACCATTGTTTGGGCCCACGATTCGATAGGCTTGGATTTCCCACGACATTGGGATACCAGGCAAAGCCATTTCCGCCGGAGGCGTATGAGTTACCAGCGTCGCTCATGATAGGAGTAAAGGGTTGACCACTCTGGACGACAAGCGTTGTGGCGACCTTCCAGCCTCCGAGGACCTCGTCGAGCAACAGGTTGTTGTTCATGAACTGCCGCCCGCGACCAAAGGGCAGGAGATAAATAACATTCCCCTTGAAGGAGTTTCTGACATCGAAGTTCGAGCTGCCGTAGTTTGCAGCTGGATTATAGGCGTTCTGCCAGTTCGCGTTGCCGGTATGGCTTCCCCAGCCTGAAGTGTCGAGATCGTCCAGGAAGTGCGACCAGACGTAGTTGAAGTTGAAGCTAAGCCCGTAGCTTACCCGCTTTTCAATTACAGCCTGCAGCGAATGGTAGTTCGAGATCGCATTCTCGTTAGGCACTGTTCCTGACGCGTTGATCGCGCCATACTGCGGGTATGGCCGGAATTGCTGATCATTCTGCGCCAGCTTGCTCTGGGGCACCTGGTTGATATCGACGGCGAAGGGCAGGTCATGACCATGACTTGCGACATAGGCCAGGGATGCGACCAGATTGTTGTTTATCTGATGTTGAACCTGGAGGTTCCACTGGTAGGATCCGCCCACAGGCTGATGATATTGAGCATAGTTGATGTTGTTTCCTGCGCCGTTGACTGCAGCCGGATCAGTTGAAGCGGGAAGATACGGAAGATTTGCTCCTGAACCGGAAAGGATCACGACAGGGGTGACCCCATTGGTGCTGTCGGTGACGTTGCCCTGGGAGCCAAACGCTGCACCCATGACGCCGCCGTTGTAGGTGTCGTTACTCCAGTTATACGCATAGAGACCGAATCCACCTCGGATGGTTGTGTCGCGATCGAGAAGATAGGCGAACCCGACTCGTGGAAGAACGGTGTTGTAGACGCTGTTTTGAATGCGAGTGCGGCCGTTGGTATGAGTCGATCCATACCACAGGGCACCGAGAGTACCGGTTGCAGGGTTCAGGATTGTTGGGTCAAATGAACGCTCATTTCCTTTGACCTCGCTCCAGCCTGTCTGGATCTGGTAGCGCAACCCGAGGTTCAACGTAAGGTTGGGACTCACCTTATAGTCGTCCTGGATAAATAGTTGCGGTAGCTTCAGCCTGCCGCCATACTCCGGCGTTACGCTCGCGGTCCATTTTTGCGTCTGCCCGAGCAGGAAGTCGGCGTAAGCAAGTCCGGTTGTGCTGTTTCCGGGCCCTGCTGATGTGTAGGTGCCGGTGTAGTTGAACGTTCCCGCATCCGTATTTCCCCAAGCCGTGGAGTTATTTTGGTAGATAAGAAGTTCCCCACCAAAGTGCAGAATGTGTTTCCCGGTAACGAACGTAACTACATCTGAAGGATCAAAGGCATGCTCCTTGTAGACCGCGTTGGTCTGGGGCTGCAAGACCGTATCGTAGGTGGTGATGTTGAATGTCGGAAAGGTGTCTGCTTTGGCAAACTGCAATCCAAGCTTGGCTGGATAGCCCTGACCCGCCGTCAAAGGTGAGAAGAAGTTAAGCTGATTGGTGTAACCCAGCCTGACCTCGTTTGTCAGGCGCGGGCTTATCGACCAAACGTCTGTAATTTGAGCGTTGTTCTTGCTCACATCCTGGCTCTGACAATCGATGGGGCAGATGCCTGCACCGAAGCCCTGTCCCGGGTTGTCGCCTTCACTCTCGGAGATCGTGATGCGGTTGTTGGATCTGATGTCGTAGTCGAGCCGTCCGAAGTATCGAATGAAGGGCTGCGATGACGGAGCGGTGTAGGTGTAGTTCTTATTGACCAGACCGCTGCTGTCGGGGGCGGGCGATCCGTTGGCCTTAGGCCAGTATTGCTGGGCCGCAGCGGCAACGGGATCGATGCGGGAGCTGGGTATTTTGTTGCCGTTGTGATATTCATCGGCAAACGACTGACGAATGACACACGGGCATGTGGTTGGCGTGGTCTGTCCTGGGTAGAGGTGCGTTCCAGTCTGCTGCGTGGTCTGCGTCGCCGGGTCGTAGATCAGATTTGAGAATCCGGAGAAGTCACCAGCCAGAACGGCAGCAGTCGGAACTGTAAAGGACTGGGCCGACGTGCTTCCATGCTGGATGATGTGATCGTAGTTGAAGTAGAAGAAGAGCTTTCGTTTGAGAATCGGGCCGCCGACCGAGCCGCCAAAGTTGTTATAGCGGAAATACTTACTTGTCGGCCCGTTGAAGGAATACGGGAGGGCGTTGAGCGCTTCATTCTGAAAATATTCGTACAAGGCGCCGTGGAACCTGTCTGTGCCGCCTTTGCTGATCTGGTTGTATAAACTGCCTCCGACGCCGTACTGCGCGGAGAAGTTTGAACCACTGACCTGAACCTCCTCGATCGTCTCCTGGGTGAGGATGTCAGAGTTCGCGCTGGCTGGAAGAGTTGTCTCCGCGCCGTCCGAAAGTACGGTGCTGAACGGCAGATTTCCATTCACTGCGAGCGTCGTACCATTCGAAGTACCCGTTCCCACAGCTCCTTGATTACCACCGGGAGCACCCGAAGCGCCGGGCAGAAGGATAACGAAGCTTGACCAATCCTGGCCTACCTGGGGAAGAGCCTGCAGGGTCTGGGCGGACAACGTGGTTGTCTGCTCGCCGTTCTCCGTTTTCAGGAGCGGAACGTCGGTGTTAACCAAGACCTCCTGGGTCACCGATCCGACCGAAAGCTGAGCGTTAACTGTCGTGTTTCCGACCACGATTGTCATTGAAGATCGCACAAGAGTTGAAAATCCAGTCCTTGCGAAAGTGATCTTGTAGGTTCCGGCAACAATTGATGACGTATCGTACACGCCAGCGTCATTTGTGACGTAAGTTTTGGAGACCCCAGTATCGACGTTTAGAACTGTTACCGTCGCACCGGGCACCGCTGCACCGGTATTATCGGTTACGACACCACTTATGTCTCCGGAGTTTGTGCTCTGCGCGAACGCAGATTCCCTAATTCCAGCCCACAGAAGGACTGCGAGCATCATCGTCAACCATCTCAGTTTCAATTGCGTTTCCTCCATAAAATTGATCCGCCCATTTTTTTGGCGGCGACCGTTTGCTCTTCTTAATCCTTTGGAATCACTAAAACGCTTTAGTTTGGCAAGACAAACGTTTGTCTTTGAAGAGATTTTGAACCGCTTGGAACTATGAACTGAATCAAACTGCTTTGTCAACCGTTTCTCCACCGAAAGGTTGACGTTTTTGCTTCCCGCTTAGAGAAGCGTTCCCCCGCCTGTGAATGGATCGGTCAGCTCTGGAGGTATGCCATTCGACAAGCACACCGAAGCTGATGCGGTTCCGCGAATTCCTTTGCCTGTTTCCGTACTGAAGAAAGAGGTCACCAGCGCAGGACCCCGCTCCGGCTTACCGATTTAGGAGGTGTAGCAAAGCAGGAGCTCAGGATGTTGGGAGCCATCGGCAGCTCAGGGCCTTCTCGGCGGCTGCTTCTTCCTTTCGAGAATAGTGTTGAATTCGGAGCGGGACATCTTCAATTTATCCGGATGCTCATCGATCCACTTGGCCAAGGCATCATACTTAGCCGGGGTCCAACCTCCTTCAAATTCGGCGCCGTTTTTCCCGAGGCGGTTAAGCTCGAAGTTGAAGGCGTCCTCGAGATTGGTGAACTCGGCCGAGACAATCGCCTGCTCGGCGAGTATCGCAGGGATAAAGATCACGCCGTCCGTTTTGGCGAGGACAAGATCTCCAGGAAGCACAGTCGCGCGGCCGATGCGGATAGGGGCGTTGATGGAGGTGAGCGTCATCTGTGCCCAGGCGGAGGGATCATAGCCACGATAGAAACCGTTGAAGTTGGGGATTTCGCGGTTTTCTTCGGCGTCGCGAATGCCGGCGTCAAAGACAAACCCGGTGTGGGTATGGGCGGCGATGCCGTTGCCAAGATTGGAACCAATCAGAGTACCTTCGACGATCTTGCCATAGCCGTCGGCCACGTAGACGTCTCCTATCTGGAGTTCGTTAATTGGCCAGCTGTTATTCCCGCTGACACGGCCTTCCGCCTTGCCCTCGGCGGTGATGGCTCGGATCATGTCAGGGCGAAGAGGCATGTACTGGGCGGTCAGGGCGCGGCCGGCGAAGGGTTTCTCCGGATGCAGGGCCTGGAAGCCGCCATCGAACTGGCTTTTGTAGCCTAGACCGCCGAGATACTCCCATACGTCCTCGATGGAGACGTCGAGGGCGCGCTTGAGGAGGTCGTCGGGAATCTTCGGGCGGCCATCGGGGAACCGCTCTCCTTTCCAGTCGGACGTGTAAAACAGGATCTGTTCCTTAGTCATCTTGACTTGTGACAGAGAGGGAACGGCGGAGGCAAATGCGCAAGCCAGGACGGTCGCGCCGATCAGTTTTCTCATAGGTCGTTGTCTCCAGAAGAGCTGTGCGTGAAGGCGTGAGCAGCAGGGGAATTATACGAGCCGTTCCGGTTCGGCAGGTTAGCTCCACAGTTGATCGTCGAAGGATTGCTTGGTGTCCCACATGGGAGTCGGTTCGAAGTACCCCACACCGGGTGCGAGGTGTTGTTTCATTACATCGTCGTTGAGTGTGACGCCAAGACCCGGGGTATCGGGAACTCCGATGTAGCCTCCGTTGACAATGGGTTTATCGACTTCATTGACAAGGTCCTGCCACCACGGCACATCGAGCGAGTGGTTTTCAAGTGCTAGGAAGTTTCGTGTCGCCGCCGCACAGTGCACGTTGGCCATGCAGGCGACGGGTGTCCCGGCAAAGTGCATAGCCATAGGCACACCATACTTATAAGCCATATCGCCGATCTTATGTGTGCGCAGAATGCCGCCGGAGGTAGACAAGTCCGGGTGAATCTTGTCGACTGCGTGGGTACTGCAGAGCTTTTCAAAGTCGGCGAGTTCGTAGATGTCCTCACCGGTAAGGGTGGGCGTCGGGCTTGCGTCCGTTATCTCTTTCAGAAGGTCTGTGTACCACCAGGGGATGACATCTTCCATCCACTCGAGGTTGTATTTTTCGTAGGCTCGACCGAGACGGATGATCGACTTCACGCCGATGTGGCCGAGATGATCCGTCGAGAGCGGAGTGTCATACCCGATGGCCTCGCGGATAGCTGCAATGTATTCGCAGTAGACCGCAATACCTTTGTCGGTCAACTCGTTTCCAGTGAATTGGTGGGGCAGACGCTTGTCGTACTCGATGGAGTGCTGATCGGCCGGTTCCATGATGGTGCCTGGTTTGCCCTTAAGCACATCGGTGCCGACATCTACCTTGATCCAAGTGAGACCGCGGTCCTTGCGCGCCTTGGCGATGGCCGCAAACTCCTGTGGCGTGTCTGCTTCGGGCGTGTCCGCGTAGATACGAATCTTGTCGCGCCACTTGCCACCCAGCAGTTGGTAAACGGGGATGTTATAGACCTTTCCGACGATGTCCCAGAGCGCCATCTCCACCGAGACGACACCGCCGGCCTGGCGCGAGATGCCGCCGAACTGCGCGATTTTCTCAAAGAGGTAGTCGACGTTGAGCGGGTTCTCGCCCATGATGCGGCTCTTGAGGACCATGGCGTACTGATAGTTGGCCACATCGCGAACCTCCCCCAAACCGTACACGCCTTGGTTGGTGTCGATGCGAATGATCGGACAAGGACTTGGCCCTGGTTTCTTGACGACGGTGTAGCGCATATCGGTGATCTTCAACTGGGATGGGTTGCCGTTGCGGTTTACATGTTGCAATGCGGGCTGGGCTTCGGCCTTCTCGGCCAGCGGTCCAATGAGACCACCGGCGAGCAGGCCAAGCGTGGACTTGAGGACGCCGCGGCGGTTGTACCTGGAGTTGTTACTGATATTCATGCGGGCTTGCTCCGATCTGAACAAATTAGATTAACTTGGATTGTGATGCGAGCAATAATGCAATCAGAAAGCGGTTGTCTATCCCCACCAGGTCTCTCCCGGGGCCAAGTGTGCTTTAGCGACATCGGGGTTTAGGTCAACGCCGAGGCCGGGTTTGTCCTCGATCGTGAAGTAGCCGTCTTTCCAGAACGGGCCTTCATGTGTAACGAGGTCGGGCCACCAATCGATCCACTTTGCGAGTTCGTGGATGCGGAAACCGCGCATGGAAGCCGCGGCATGGGCCGATGCGATCGTACCGACGGGGCTTGCCGGATTGTGAGCAGCAGTCCAGATCTCCCACATGTCTGCCAGATCCGAAATGCGTTTCGATTCGAGCAGGCCACCCGACTTCGGAATGTCAATGTGAACTCCGGCGCAGGCCTGGCTTTCGATCAGGGTTCTGAACCCATGTACGCCATAGAGATTTTCCCCGGTGCAGATCGGTGTTCGTGTGGCACGCGCCAACCTTGCCAGCGCATCCGTATTCTCCGGAGGGAGCGGGTCTTCCACCCACATAGGCTGAACATGCTCAAGGGCGTTCAGTAAGGTAATTGCGTCACTGGTGTCATATTTCCAATGATTTTCAATTGCGAAGTCGATCACGGGACCTAGCTCAGTTCGCACGGCTTCCATCTTGGTGACGATGCGACTGATGTCTCTATTGGTTAGCGCTTTGTTGTAAAAGTCATGGCCTGGCTCCGAATACGTTGGGTCGGCGCTGACTGGAATATTGTCGCCCTGAAACTTGAAGGCGGTAAAGCCATACTTGTTGTTTGTCTTGGCGTCTGCGGCCTGATCGCGCCAGGAGGAAACTTCCTTTGGATTGGAGGGGGCCTGCAGAGTGCGATAAAAGCGGACGCGATCGCGGTAGCGTCCCCCGAGGAGATTGCAGACTGGAGTTTGAAGAATGCGTCCGGCGAGATCCCAAAGTGCGATTTCGATGCCGCTTGCGGCGGTGATAGTCACTCCGCCGATTGCGCCCGCACCTCCGCTCATGAGGAGCATCTTGTGGTACAGCTTGTCGACGTTCAGCGGATCTTCGCCGAGGACGAGCGGCTTCAACTGGGTCAAGACGAGGTCCTTCACTCCAGGGCCCCAGTAGGCTTCGCCAATACCAGAGATGCCGGCGTCTGTCTCAATCTTGATGAGGTTCCAGTCCCACGTTCCGCGCACGATCATGCACTTTACGTCGGTGATCTTGATCTTCTTGCGAAGAGATTGAGCAAGCGTGCAGTAAGGTTCGGCGAACAGGCATGCACCGGCAGCGAGATGCTTGAGGAAGTTCCTGCGGTTAGTCGGCAACGTTAGACTCCGCTTCGTCCGAAGGTGAATGAGGCAGGGTGTGAACCGATATCCGGAGATTCGGCAGGAGGAGGTGTGCCTTCGGTTTCCGGGAGGCCCACACGGTGGCTAGAAAGTGAACGTTGCCGAGAGCTGCAGGTCGCGGTTGTCGTTGATCGTTCCAGTAATCTGGCCGGCAGACGATGAGCCGAGTGCAGCGTTCGGTGTAGCGAAGTTTGGAGTATTGAAAGTGTTGAAGGCATCGAACCTTAGATTGATGGCCATGTTTTCGTAAATTTTGAACCTGCGTTGAAGCCCCAGGTCCCAGTTCTTGGTGCTGGGGCCGTAGAGGATCGAGCGGCCGGAGTTGCCATATGTGTTTGCGACAGGGATCTGGAAGGCGCAAGGTGTACCGTCAGCAAGAACCGTAGTATTGACAGCGCAGAGGCTCGTATTGAAGAAACGCACCGGGTTGCCATGATCGATCTTGCCGCGCGATCCGATTCGATTCGGCCAGCTGGGGGAGCCGCTGTTGACTCCGCTGTTTAAAGTTGGGGTGTAGGGGACGCCGGAGGCGTAGACGGTGATTACATCGAGCTCAAAACCGCCGACGATGTGAGAGGCAAAACCCTGGTTGACAAACCTCCTCCCTCCACCGAACGGGAGTTCGTATGAGGCGCTGGCAACGAGGCGGTGCTTCTGATCGAAACCGGAGGCGCCGTAACCGGCACGAAGATTGGTGACCGTCTGCGGATTCCCGGCCGAGCCGCCACCCGATGCGGCCGAGCCACCGTAGTCGAGCGATTTGCTGTAGGTGTAGCTGATGAGGGCTGTCAGGCCATGGGAGTAGCGCTTATTGTACTTACCCTGGAAGCTGTTATAGTTCGACGCGTTGATCGGGTCTTCCTGGGCCCAGGTGGAGATGTTGTTGAGAGGTTGGATGAGCCGCCGAAGGGTCGTGGAGGTTGGGCCTCCGGGTTGGATCAGACCGACCTCATTCGGGTTATAGAGATAGACGAGATGGACATTGTGGCTGCCGGCATAGGCCAGCTCTACGATGCCGCCAAGAGCCTGACGTTCAATTCCAAAGGCGTAGGTCTGCATATTCGGCGTTGCGTTATGCATGGAATGAGCGACGATCGCCGGTGCTGCTGCGTTGAGCAACGCGGTGTTGGTTAGAGTTGCGATGGAGAGTGGTGTCGCTCCCTGGGGAAATGGGTTTGCGAGTGTGGGTTGGCAGGTGGCCGAGATATTTGTGGCCGTGCACTGGTTCGCAGGCGCAAAGGAGGCGGGCAGCGGGAAGGTAGCGGGACTTGAAAACGTCTGTGAGATGGTGAAGGGCGGGTTTTGTCCCAGTTCATCCGAGGCAGAGAATGGGTCGAGGAAGTAGGAGATGCCGAAGCCTGCGCGGAGCACCGTCGTTCCCTTGCCCGAGAGGTCATAGGCTAGCCCGACACGGGGTCCAACGTTCCCATAGCGGGTCTGTATGCCTGCGCTGCGGCTCACCCCGTTCTGACCGGCAAAGACGAAGACCAACTTCACGGGATCGAAGTTCGCAAGTTTGTTGTCCTTTTCAGTGTCCGCCGTGAAGACGTCATAGCGAAGACCCACATTGAGCGTGAGACGAGAGGTAGCCTTCCAATCGTCCTGAAGGAAGCCCGCGAATTGCTTGTTGGTGATGTAGTAAGGGACTATCAGGAAGTTGCGGCTTCCCAGGTTGGGGAAACCCAGCAGAATGGATGCCAGACCGGCGCCTCCGACGGCTGCGGTTCCGCTGTTGGTGAAGTTGTCGTTGAAGGTGAGCCCACCTCGCGTGGTCGTGTTCGTGAACGGTGAAGCGTAAACCTTGATGAAACGGAAGCCTGTCTTTAGTTGATGGTGCCCTTTGGTTAGCGATACTGTGTCCTCGAATTGGATGTTGGTTTGCACCGGATGCGCCGGCAGGAAGGCGGTGCCCCCCTGGAGGCAGGTAAATTCGTTTCCGCATGCGCTTCCGATCGTGAAGTTCGGCAGACCTGTCGTGAACTGGGAGATGTTGAGTCCAGCGATGCCGAGCGAAGTTGAGGAGTTATGACCGAAGTCCGACTGTGTGGTGAAGGGATTCGTGCGGGCGTATCCCATCCGGAACTCATTGAGAAAGGTTGGACTGAAGAGGTGTGTCTCATCGAACGACAGACCCTGTGCGGCAAGTGAAGTGTTTTGAATACCCGCCACGTATGGTCCGAGATCGAATTTGGATGCTGCTGAAGGAGGCGTCGGGAGGCAGCAGGTTCCCTGCCCGCCCGTGAGCGGGTTCGGAGAGGTCTGGATGAACTTTTCGTAGCTGAAGCGGCCGAAGAGCGAATCCTTGCTGCTCAAGTGGTAATCGATACGCGCGTTGCCACCGTTGTCGTCGATGATCTGATTCGATGTTGAGGTGTAATTGTTGAAGCTGCCAGCAGTCTGAGGCAGGGGGTAGATGCTGGCAACGTTGAGCCCCACCTGCGAGAGACGGTTGGAGCAAATTACGTTCGGATGCAAACCGTCGCAGCCCTTGAATTGCGTTCTGGTGACAACGGAACCGGTCTGCACAGCGGTCAAAGGGTCGTAGATTGGAATCAACGCACCCGCCGCGTTGGTGTATGCGCTGAAATCGCCCGTGCGCTCGGCGGCAGTCGGCACGCTGTTCAGGTTGGTGATCCCTTTCAACGACCGTTGACCGTAGTAGTCGGCGAAGTAGAAGAGCTTGTCTTTCTTGATCGCTCCCGAAATGGCGCCTCCGAACTGACCACGACGCAGGGCCGGTTTTTGCACGTTGGAGCCCACGCGAGCGAAGTAGTTACGTGCGTCAACAGCGCTGTTGCGGATGTAGGCAAAGACTTCGCCATGAAGACCGTTTGTGCCGGAGCGAGTCGATACAGAGACGACACCCGCGCCGCCGCCGAAGTCCGCGGAGTACACTCCCGTGAGGACCTTGAACTCGGCTATCGACTGAACGGAGGGCTGCACCATTACGGTATTGAAGGTCCACTCGTTATCAACGATGCCGTCGACCAACCAGGCGTTAGTGTTTGCCTGGCTACCTAACGCGTTGAAATTTGATGCGGCGCGAGGATTGAAAGAGCTCGATCCGGATAGGTTCTCGCCAGCTTGTCCGGCAGTCACGCCCGGGACAAGGTAGACAAGAGATGCGAAATTACGGCCATTCAGAGGTAGGTTTTGTACTTGTTGCTTGCCAACGACTTCGCCCAACTCGGAGCTATCGAGGCGGAGGAGAGGTGGGGCGGTGTTGACCTGAACGGTTTCGGTGGCACCCCCTGCCTGAAGATCGAAGTCTACGCGAGCTTTCTGGTCGATATCGAGAACAACATTACTTGAGACGCTGCGCTTAAAACCAGGCATCTCAACCGACACAGTGTAAGTGCCAGGGATGAGGAAGGGCACGTTGTAGTCGCCGCTGGGGTCGGTCTGCTTGGTGGAAATGGTGCCTTTGCCCACATCAGTGATAGTGATCGTGGCATTAGGGACGACGGCTCCCGAAGAGTCATGAACGGTGCCGAGGATGCTTCCGGTCGTGACTTGAGAGTTGGCTGCGGTGCTGGAGAGCAAAAGGAAGAGGAACGAAGTGATGAGGGCGGATGAGAAGATTTCTATTCTGTTCTTAGGCATGGATCAGTAACCTCCAAACATCGAACGGTTGAACACAGGCCCTTGCAGTCTGTTTCTTGAAATCGGCTCGCGAGTGAAAAGATCGACGCGAAACTTATAGGCGCAGAATGTCCTTCTGTCAAAAGCAATTTGAAGATATCTCTACGCTGGAATGTTTACGAAAATACCGACTGGAACCTAAAGGAGCCACTTCCAACGGCTTGCCTAGACGTCGGTCTAGTCAATCAGGCCGTGACAAAAAGATAGGAGAGGGCAGAACCATACAAAGTTCCGTTAGTGGTGGCGCGAGATCCAGTTCGCAATCCAAGAAACAGCACCGGCACTTCGGAGGTGATAAGGGATGATGGTTTACGTCGGATCCAGTTAGCTGCTATCTTCTGTCGAACGTAGATACTGCCCTAGCCACGAAATGACGGATGCTTGGCGATTCGCGATTGGCGACGTGGACGACTCGAAGCTCCTAACGAAGGGACGGTTACCCTCAGGACTCTCCACGTTGGAGATCCGGGAAAAGCAAGGAGGTCGAATTGTCGTGTCAGGGCTGGAATCGTAGAAGATTCATGAAGCTTGCTGTGATGCTGCCAGTCAGCGCCAGTTTGGGCCGCTTTCGCATCCTCGCCCAAACCCAGGCGAAGAAGGTTAAGATTACCGGCATTTCCGCGATGGCTCTCAATAATATCGCTGGGAATTCCCTGATTCGCATCGACACCGATAGTGGCCTGACCGGCTATGGGGAGGCCGGCGCGACCGGACCAATGGCGCGGGCGCGAATCGAGACGATTAAGCCACTACTCATGGGAAAGGACCCTCTTGAGATTGAGGTTCATTTCCAGCAGATGAGTTCCATGATGTACAACTACATGGCTCACGTCCCAACGGTGAGCGGGATCGACATCGCGTTGTGGGACCTGGCAGGAAAGATTCTCGGTCGCTCGGTAAGCGAGCTTCTTGGTGGCGGATTTCGAGAAGAGATCGCGATGTACTCCCACGGTATTGGAGTGGATCTACTGGACAAGGCGTCTTGCCGGGCGTGGGCCCAACGCATTCGGAGCATGCCTGAAGGATTTACGGTGTTCAAATGCAATGCACATGAAGTGGTGCGATTGCCGTCGGGCGTATACGCAGACACGCTGACTACCAGCCAACTCCGCGACATTCGCACGGCGTACGAGAACGCGCGGGAAGCGGTGGGCAACGAAATCGACATAGCAGTGCACTGTCATGGCGAGTTTGACACTCTCAGCTCGATTGGCATCGCAAAGGCCGTGGCACCGATGAATCCGTTGTGGGTGGAAGATCCAATGCCTCCCGTGTTTTCCGAAGGCTGGATCGCTCTCCGAAGATCAACCAATGTGACTCTCTTAACCGGAGAAAAACTCGAACTCGTTCGTGGGTTTCGGCCGTTTCTGGATAGTCAAGTCGTCGACGTTATCCATCCCGACCTCGCGTTTGCCGGCGGGATTACCGGTACGAAGAAGATCGCAGATTTCGCGGCGTTGAGCAGGACTCCTGTTGCCTTGCACAACGTCGGGTCATTGGTGTTGACCTACGCGAATGCGCACTTCGCTGCATCGATTCAAAATTTCTATAAATCCGAAAGCGCGCTCGGGCGTGAAGGCCATCGCCTAGAAGGCATGGCCGCGTCGAAGCCACCGGTTGTGCGCGGCGGAATGCTAAAGGTACCGAGCGGGCCCGGTCTGGGCCTCGATTTGTCCGAGGACTTTTTGCGGAAGAACTTGATGCCTGGCGAAACGTACTGGGGCTAGCCGCGATACAAAGCAATCTACGAGCGACTATCGCCATCCGAGGCAGGCTAAGGTGCTACTGCTTTATCACGGTCCCGTCGAGTTTTCGAACTTCACCCCAGCCGCCATTGAGATTTCCTCTTCCAGGAGTAAACGGAGATTTGGCTGCTTCCTTTTCATCGATCTCTATTCCCCAGCCAGGCTTTTCACTGACCCACAGATAGCCGTCCTTCATTTCGGGACAGCCATGGAATATTTCCTGTGTCCGTGCGTTAAAAGGTGAATATTCCTGAATGCCGAAGTTGTAACTGACAATATCCAACGTGACCTGAGCCATGTGGCCAACTGGCGAAACATCGCCAGGCCCATGCCACGCTGTCTTCACTCCGTATTGCTCAGCCAGGATAGCGACCTTGCGTGAGGGGCTGAAGCCACCCACCTGCGAGAGGTGGATTCGAATGTAGTCAATCAGGCGTCCTTCAATTAGCGGCTGCCACTCGTTTGGATTGTTGAAGAGCTCCCCCATTGCAATGGGCGTTGCGCAATTCTCGCGGATTTGCCGAAAGTAGCCGAGATCTTCAGGGGATAGTGGGTCTTCCAGAAAGAACATTTGGAATTTCTCTGCATCCTTGCAAAACTGAACTGCCTGGTTTGGCGTCAGGCGCTCATGCATGTCGTGGAGCAGGCCAACTTCTTCTCCTAATTCCTGGCGGCATATTTCCAACAGTTTGAGTGAGCGGCGCATATCGTATGCGGGCTCGAAGAATGGCTTATCGTGGAGCGGTTTGAAATTGGATGCAGCACTACCGCCAGCGCCATAGCCGGACATCCCGGGCATTCCCACCTGGACGCGCACATTGCGGAATCCCTGTTGCATATAGCGCTTCGCGGACGCGACGACATCCGCAAAATCGGCTCCCTCCGCATGTGCATATGTATCCACCGCTTCTCGACACTTACCACCGACAAGTTGATAAACCGGCATGCCTGCCTGTCGCCCTTTGATATCCCAGAGCGCCTGGTCAACGCCGCTAATAGCGTTGTTGAGCACAGGGCCGTTTTTCCAGTAGGAGCTGTCATAGCAGGACTGCCAGATATCTTCGATCCGATCTGTGGTTTTATTGAGGAGAAACGGTTTGAGGTACTTCTCAACCGCTGGCCTGATGAGATCGGCACGCTGTGTGAACGTAGCGCATCCATATCCATATAGACCATCCTGGTCTGTTGTGATCTTGACAACTGTAAGGCGAACACCTGCGGGCTCGCATTCAATTACGCTGATGTCTTAATGCGGGGACTTGCCATCCCTCGAGTGGCGCCAGAGACCTGCTCGTGCGCCCGCACGAGAGGTGCATTCACGCCAAATAATCCAACACCGGCTATCGACTTCAGCATCACACGACGATCTATAGGCATTTCGAGTCCTCATTTTCTTGCGAGTGAAAACTGCTTTGTCACATAGTGTCCCGATTTACTCGGTCGCTGTCGCGATGGTTACGGGAGTGCAAAAGCTATATACAAACCGCCGGTGGGTTTGGGGCTCGTTTGCCCGCCGGTGCTGGCAATCACGACGTACTGCTTTCCGTTAGCCATGTAGGTTGCCGGAGTTGCAAGACCGGCAAACGGTAAGACTGTCTCCCACAATAATTCACCGGTCTTGCTGTCGTACGCGTGTAATTTCTGATCGAATACTGTCGCGGCTATAAAGAGAAGGCCACCCGCGGTCACGACTGGCCCACCGTAATTGTCAGACCCAGTGGCGCGACTACCTTTGGCAGCGAGCTCTGGATATTCACCGAAGGGGATTTTCCATAGATAGTCGCCCGTGTTCAAGTCAATCGCGCTCAAGGTCCCCCAAGGTGGGGTTATTGCAGGATACCCTTCAGGATCTAAAAATCTGCGGAAACCAAGGGTTTCGAAGGCCACCTCTCGGCCAGTGGGTGGCTCCGTCGTTTGATCGGGATGCGCGGATACAGTACCCGACGTTTTCGTGGGCTCGCTCGCTGGACGTTTGGATTTTGTGCCCTTGATAATGTATTCGAACAACATCCTAATTTGGCTGTCGTCCAGGTTGCTGAAGGGAGGCATGCGGCCTTTCCCCTGGCGAATAGTGTCAGATATTTCCTTTTCAGTCCGAAGCCCTTCGATTCCCAACAGCGTTGGAGTTGCCGGCGGAGATCCGGTACGATCCACCCCATGGCACATGCTGCATTGACTTTGATAGATCTTTTCGCCGGGGCTTCCGGGTGGCGACGGCACGGTGAGACCTAAGAGCCAAGCCGATTCGTTCGAATTGACGTACATCACTCCGTTGCGAGGGTCGATCGCTGGCCCTCCCCATTCTGATCCTCCGGCAAAGCCTGGCATGTAAACCGTCAATTTATCTAAGCTAGGCGGAATAAACTGGCCACCCGAGATGAATGTCCTGAACTGCTTGACAGCCCATGTGTGCATTTCTGGACTTCGATTGGTGAGCATATCTTCCGTCACGCTTTGACGAGCAAAAGGAAGCGGGGTCACCGGAAGCGGTTGTGTGGCAGATGCGGCCTCTCCAGTAACATTACTGGCGGGATATTGCAGGTTTGAAATTGGAAAAAGTGGCGTGCCCGTCAGGCGGTCGAATACGTAAACATGACCCGATTTAGTTGTTTGAGCGACAGCGTCGATCGTTTTGTTGTTGCGTGTAACGCTGAACAAAACGGGTGCAGCGGGAAAGTCTCGATCCCACAGATCGTGATGTACTCCCTGAAAGTACCAAATGAGCTTACCGGTGGAAGCATTGAGAGCAAGCAACGAATTGGCGAATAGATTGTCGCCCAAACGATCGCCACCGTAAAAGTCGTATACCGGCGATCCTGTTGGTACATAGATGATTCCTTTTTCGGCATCGAGAGCCATGCCGGCCCAGTTATTCGCAGCGCCAGCCGTCTTCCACGCCTCTTTGGGCCAGGTTTCATAGCCTTTTTCTCCGGGATGGGGAATGGTATGAAATGTCCAGCGAACCGCTCCGGTTCTGACATCGAACGCTCGGATATCTCCGGGAGGCGATGGGTAGGTTTCTGGATTTTGACCACCCACGATGATGAGGTCTTTGTACATTGTGCCAGGTGTTGTGAGCTGCACTGATTGTGAAAGATAGTCTGGACCACGCAGTCCTTTGCGCAGATCAACCCTCCCATTTTCTCCGAAGCTATCAATTCGATTACCCGTCTTCGCATCCAGCGCGTATAAAAAATTGCGAAAACCGGCGAAGATGCGACTATCGGATCCTTCTCTCCAAAAGGACACGCCTCGGGACCTTGCGACTCCTTGCAAGCCGGAATCAAAGTTCCAAATTAGCTTTCCCGTCGCCCCGTTTAGAGCGATAACACTATGGTTGGGCGTGCAGCTGTAAAGGACTCCGTCTACGACAATGGGATTAGCTTCCAGCCAGCCATTTTCTCCAGTATCAAAGGTCCATGCAGGAGTCAGGGTTTTCACATTGCTGCGATTGATCTGACTTAGATTTGAATAGTGATCATCGGTCGCCCGGCCGCCATAAACTCGCCAATCCCGCATTTCATCTGTGATTGTCTCCTGGCTATTTGCATCGGGTTGGGCAATCGGTCCTGAAATGAGAACCCATATCGCCAGAATCACACCTATGCCCGGAACGTTTCTGGTTCTAGTCACTATGCATATCTCCTGTGATGGAGTCGGTTGGACGAGTGCTGCTTTCAGGACGCGAGGATAAGAGCTGCCTGCAGCATGGCTCTCGCATAAGCGATGTCGAAGACCATGCCCGCGTATCCTCCGCCGCCTGGATATTGGTTGTGAATGCCAACTGCGCGGTCGTAGTCCAGCGCCCTTTCGTGTTCTGGATAGATCAACCGCTTGTATTTGAGCTTCACCAACTCCTGCATGACCGCGAGCATGTTGATCTCGCCCGCATCGATGAAACCTTCAACGTATCTGTCATAAGGCACAACAACGGTCGGATTGCGATAGTGGACGTGGTTGATGCGATCTCGGGTGCCGAAGTAGCGGCAGACCTCAACCGGATCGTGCCCCGTTTCCCGCGTTACTCCGCAGTCAAAGGTAATACCGTTGGATGGGCTGTCCACGATGCTGATCAGATGTTTCCATCCGTCGACTGTTCCCATGATCTGTCCGGAGCCCCGGCTGATAGCTATCGGAGGATCGTTAGGATGCAATGCCAAGCGCACACTAGATTGCTCGGCAACTGGAATGACCGCCTTCAAGAAATACGTGATGTTGTTCCACATTTCATCAAGAGTGTGTACGCCTTCTTCGGGCAATGGCGGCAGGCTTTTGACCCTATCTATATCAAATCCCGTCAGTCCCGCTCCCCCCCGACCATCGACTTCGTAGTAGCCCTCGATTGCCCGGTGAGCATAGAAGTTGTACTCGATCGTTGGCAGGCCAACCTTCCCGGCCGCTCGAATCGATTGCTTCAAGAGTTCAATCTCATTATCACGGCCTGGGCGACCGTAGATTGCATTTGGAAAGCCGCCGATCATCATGTTACCGACGACAAGACCACCGGTTTTACACTTGTCCAAAGTGGCGCGCAGCTGTGACTCCGTCCAAGGCATCGGTGGACCACCCATTAGCACATGATCCACGCCGAGTTGCTTCACAGCACGCATCGATTGATCCGTGATGGATTTGATGTCCAGCGGCGCGACAAGCTTCGGAGTATCGGGGCGTTCTTTGGGCATGCCCAGGGAGAGATTTCCCTGCGTCCCTGCGGTTTGGGCTTTTAGCAAAGGAGGTGAACCCACAGATACTACTGCGGCGGAGCCTAGCCCGACCATTAGACTTCGTCTCGAAAAGGTAGAACTCATCGTGGATCCTCGCCCTCTGGAATCACTGTGCGATGAAGTGCTGACTTCGTTAATGAATATTGCGCACTCAAACCTACCCCGGTTCCACAATGAAGGGGATCGACGGTCGCGGATCAGCTTAGCAGAATGTCACTGAACTCGACACCAACTTTCTCTGACACACCTGTGTCGCGTTGACGGTACGATATGGTTAGAGCTTGAGGCTTGCTCCTGACAGGAAAGACCTCCGGATTCTTCCCAAAACGCAATTTAGGCCCCAGGATTGGCGTCTGCTCTCCAGGCATTTTTGAGGAACATCTTCTATGAAGGCTTGGTTAGTAACTGGATCTTTGGCAATTATGCTCTCCGCGGCCGGTTGTCAGAATCGTACTTCCCCCGCTCCGGAGGCACTCTCTCAGACCGTGGCCAAAGTCGCACCCAAAACTACTGATCAATGGCTTGGGCAGTGGGATGGGCCGGAAGGGACTTTCCTTAGGCTGTCCAGAGACGGAGACAAATATATCGTTCTCATCCAAGACCTCGATGGTCCAAAGTCGTTTAACGGCGGCGAGGATAATGGCCGTATCCGATTCGTGCGTGATGGCAAGACGGAATACATATTGGCCGGCGATGGGGTGGCGTCTGGAATGAAATGGCTCGCAGATAAAGAGAGCTGTTTGATGACCAAGCCTGGCGAGGGATGGTGCCGCAACTAGTTTTGCCGTTCGAAAGCGTGACTCGCTGTGAACAAGATGGAATGAATGCGCACGCTTGCAATACCTGGGATGCGTAAAGTGACGATACCGATCAAGACGCCGTGTGAGGAGGCGACAATCCGGGCTGCAACAGGTGCGGCTCAGACGTGCAGAGGGCCATGGGTCCTGATTGTCACAATTCTCGCTTCGAGCATGGCCTTCATTGACGGAACTGTTGTTAATATCGCTCTGCCCGCACTTCAGACCGCACTTCACGCAACGGTGCGGGACATTCAATGGGTGGTAGAGGCCTACGCTCTTCTACTTGCCTCACTGTTGCTTCTAGGCGGTTCTCTCGGCGATCTTTATGGGCGCCGAAAAGTGTTCGCTTCTGGTGTTCTCTTGTTCGCGATTGGTTCAGCCTGGTGCGGTTTCGCGCCATCGATCGCCTCCCTCATCTTCGCCCGCGGCTTGCAAGGCATCGGCGCGGCGTTCCTTATCCCCGGTAGCCTCGCGATCATCAGTGCCACGTATCCGGAAGACCAACGTGGGCGAGCCATCGGAACCTGGTCTGGCTTTACGGCGATCACGGCGGCGATCGGACCGGTTCTTGGCGGCTGGCTCGTGGAGAACGGCTCATGGCGCTGGGTATTCTTCATCAATCTTCCTATAGCCGCTATCGTTCTCTGGTTGACCCTGTGGCGTGTTCCCGAGAGTCGAAACGATGGGGCGAGCCGAACTCTCGATTGGCCGGGCGCAGCCCTCGCCACTATCGGTCTCGGTGCGATTACGTACGCCCTGATCGAAGCTCAGGCAGGTGGAGCGGCTGTTTGGACATCGGGTGTGGTCGGAGTCTGCGCGCTGGGCGGATTTCTGGCAGTCGAAGCAAAGTCCGGAGCGCCCATGATCTCTCTGCATCTTTTCCGATCACGAGACTTTTCTGGAGCCAACCTGATTACGGCTTTGCTCTATGCTCCGCTGAGCGGAATTTTGTTCTTCCTACCACTCGATCTGATCCAGGTTCAGCACTATTCCGCGACCCAAGCCGGCGGCGCCCTTCTTCCGCTGATCTTGCTCCTCTTCGCTCTTTCTCGCTGGTCTGGCGGACTTGTTGCGCGATATGGCGCGAGATTGCCCCTGACGATCGGTCCGTTGGTGGCGGCATCAGGCTTTGCACTCTTCCTTCGATCGGGAGACGGGGGTTCTTACTGGAGTACCTTCTTTCCCCCAGTGATAATTCTGGGTCTTGGAATGGCAATCAGCGTTGCTCCACTAACCACGGCGGTGATGGGATCAGTTCCATTGAACGAGGCGGGCGTAGCTTCCGGGCTCAACAATGCCATATCGCGGATCGCTGGCCTTCTGTCTGTGGCAGTCTTCGGCCTTATTTTGTCCGCCGGCTTCAATCGTGCCTTGAACAAGAGCTTCGCTCAAATGGGACTCTCTCCCGTTTTGCGAGAGAGCGTCGATCGTGAGCGATCCAAGCTCGCAGGATTGCAAACCAGTAACTTACGCATTCGACAGGCAGTTGATAGGGCTTTTCTGTCTGGATATCGCGATGTCATCTGGATTTCTGTCGCGTTGGCCATGCTGAGTGCTCTTAGCGCTCAAATGCTGAAAGGTACTCGTCCTTCCGGATTGTCAGGCGATACGGCGTCAGCTAAATAATTGTCAGGTCGATCTTGGTAATGAATGTACGGCATTAGTCCCAAATGATTACAGGTTCCCGCGCTATCTTCGTAATCGCCGAAATTGGTTCACGCCGGCCGCAGGTCGATCAGAGCATTTAGTTTTTAGTTTGAATCATCTATGTTTGTTCATGTAGGATTGACCGGCAATCGCACTGACAAACAAAAACGCTTCCAACGGAGCGTGTGGCTGATTCCAGGAGCATTCATGATCTCTCGACGAAAATTTATCGACACAATGGCGCTAGGGACAGCCGCTTTAGCAGTCAACTCCACGGCAAAGAGCTATGGCCAAATATTGGGTGCGAATGAACGAATTAACTTTGCCGTTATAGGTCTTAATGGCCGGGCCTATGCTCATCTCTCGTCGCTAAAGGCTAACCAGAAAAATGCGAAGATCACCCATGTCTGCGACGTCGAGAGCAACATCCTGCAGAAGTTCGCGGGCAGCGTCGAGAAGAGCCTTGGCTATACAGCGGTTTCTGATAAAGATTTCCGTACCGTTCTTGCATCGAAGGACGTTGACGCTATAACCATAGCAACGCCCGATCATTGGCACGCGCCTATGGCCATCGCGGGACTCCAAGCCGGCAAACACGTCTATGTCGAAAAGCCGTGCAGTCATAATCCCGCGGAGGGTGCACTTCTCGTAGAGGCTCAGCGAAAGTACGGGAAAAAGGTGCAGATGGGAACCCAGCGCCGTTCCTCTCCGCTTTACATCGACGTCATCAACCAAATCCACAATGGTCTCGTCGGACGCGCCTACTTTGCAAAAGCCTGGTACAGCAATACGCGCAAGTCTATTGGCATAGGTAAGGAAGCGCCAGTACCCCCCACGCTTGATTGGGATCTGTGGCAAGGACCCGCGCCCCGCCAACCTTATAAGGACAACGTCCAACCTTATAACTGGCATTGGTTCAGGACCTGGGGCACGGGTGAGGCGCTGAATAATGGCACGCATGAGGTAGACGTGTGCCGCTGGGCGTTGGGGGTTGACCTTCCTAAGCGTATTACCGCGTCCGGAGGCAGGTATCAGTTCAAAGATGATTGGCAGTTTTACGACACACTCGTCACCAGCTTTGAGTACGACGACAAGTTCATATCCTGGGAAAACAAAAGTTGCAACGGAATGAAGATTTATGGCCGAGATCGCGGAGTCGTCGTTGTCGGTACAACCGGGAGCGTCGTCCTTGATACCGGAGGCTATGAGGTTTACGACCTAAAGGGTACGAAGACGAGCGAACATTTGGCTGGAAAAGCCGCTGACTCGTCTGACCTTACTGGCGCAGACACCATGACAGACGAACACTTTGCTAACTTTATCGCTGCTATCCGCACCGGAGAAAAACTAACGCAACCGATCGAATCTGGGAACATCTCTGTAACCATGCTTCAGCTTTCCAACATCGCATGGGAGATTCAACGTGAGCTCAAGCTCGATCCGAATACAGGACATGTTTTAGACGACAAAGAGGCCATGAAGTCCTGGGGTCGAGAGTACGAAAAGGGTTGGGCGCCTCATCTCTAGACATCGGTGGCGTCGGATGACTAGAAGAGGATCTTAACTCCTAGTTGGATCTGACGACTGGTGGAGGCTGTCGTGATGACGCCTGCGGTTGGGCTCTGAACAGTAGGAGCGGTCTGGTTGGCGATGGTGCCCTGCGTGGGTCCGCTCGTGTAGATGACTGCGTTCGGCGTCTGAAGGTTCGTGTGGTTGAGAACGTTGAAAAACTCGGCGCGGAACTGGAGCCTAGTTCGCTCGGTAAGCTGGGTGGCCTTGAGTAACGAAAGATCCCAGTTAGCATAGCCTGGACCGGTGAGAGTATCACGTCCGAGATTTCCGACAGTGCCATAGATAGGAGCAGTGAATGCGCCGGGAGAAAAAAATTGCGCAACCCGCATTGCCGTGGTGCCGCGAGTATAGAGGTTCCCAGTAAAGTTGGGGTTCCGGTTGGGACGGACGGGGTTGCGGGTATCGCCGGAACCTGTCGGGTTGTAGCCGAGCTGAGGGCTGAACGGAAATCCGGTCTGCAGTATTGCGATGGTACTGAGACTCCAGCCGGACACAAGATGGTTGATCAATGGGGACGCAGACGACAAGAAGTATTGACCACGACCGACGGGGAGCTCGTACGTCGCGTTGAAGGCGGCGACGTGTCGGATATCGGTTGCTGCCGGACCATAGTCGAGCGATGGGTCGGCCGGGTACGAAACAAATGCCGGAGTATTGGCCGAGACGCTTGTATTCCACGCAGAGCCGTTGTCGAGATTCTTGGCGAATGTGTAGTTGGCCCGGAATTGCAGACCGTTCGAGAAATTGCGCCGAATATCAAGCTCGAGTGCGTTGTAGTTGCTGGAACCGCCTGAGATCCACGATGTTGTGTTTGCGACCAATGGGTTCGCCTTGACGGTCGTCGGGTAGTAGATGGTGCCAATCGCCGCACCTGCAGGGCAGTTTGAGGCTGCAGAGCAGATGATGGAAGCTGGTTCGTTCTGATCTTCGGAGAGAATCTGGTGATAACCGTGGGAGCCTACATAGCCGACGGTAATGGTTGTCGCTCGATCGATCTGCTGTTCAATGCTGAGAGCGTAAGAAACCACTGCCGGAGTCGCGATGTCAGTCTGTACGTTCGACGGTGAAATCAACCCCGGTGGGCCGCTGATGGGGCTCGCAACAGGCACGTTGGCATAGGAGAGTGTGGTGTTGTAAGGCGCAGCCTGATCGAGGCGATAGTCGAGGTTGTCGAGTAGCGAGTGGTGCAGGCCTACGCTGGAGCGTAGTGACGTTTTGCCGCTACCAAAGACATTCCATGCAATGCCGATCCGCGGTTCGGGAAGGAACTTAGCGCGATTGTTGGTGAGCGCGGAGGTCCCTGTCGTCGGAGTGGCGTTGATGACGCCGTTGGTGAAGCCATATTGCGAGGCACGGCCATGGGCTTCATTCCAGCCATTTGTGGACTCGAAACGAATGCCACCGCGAAGCTCGACCGTAGGGGTGAGCCGCCATGTATCTTCCAGGTAGGCAGCACCCATCAGGCTATGCCAGTTCAGCGGTGTCGGTGTGGGAACAACGGTGAACGTCTTCACCGTTCCCTGCAGGAAGGTAGTGAGCGACGCGAACGATGCCTGCCCGTACTGATTCTGGGCGAGGTTGTCGTTGGACTGAAGTAATTGCAGCCATACGCCCGCTTCAATCTGATGGTGCGACCGTGAGTAGAAGACATGGTCGTCCAGAGTGTATAGATTGCGCGAAGTAGCGTTGTTGGATCCAACATTTGCGCCCGCGCCGGTGATCTGCGAAGAACCGTTAGAGGCTGTGGAGCCGGCGATGACGATAGCGCCGGTAGGTTTGCCCGCGATGAAGCCGGGAGTGTTGGCCTGAATCGAAGCGGGAATACTACCTAGAAAGAAGAAACTAGCGCGAGAGTAGCCGATGCGCGCAGTGTTGAGCAGCTGCGCTGAGAAGACGTGTTGCTCCTGAACGCTGACGACCTGCTCGCGCAGCGATTCATCGATAAGGGAGAAGGGGTTTTGCGTAGGCGTGTCTGCGGTGGAATCGTCTACGGTGTAGACGGCGAAAAGTAGATCTCGCGACGTTAGATTTGCGTCGAAACGCGCAGTACCGAAGTCCTCGCGAATATGCTGGGTGGGATTGGAGAACGCTTCGCCGATGCCGGTAGGGTTGCCTTTGGCGTCGAGGAGTTCAGGACCATTCTGCTCAGGCCAGAGCTTGAATAGCGGCGCGACGCCATTTGCCACGCCATAGTTCTTGCGTGGGCCGCTGGGATTGTTAGGGTCGGGAAGAAGACCCAAGCGCGCTTGCGTATCAGGCACCAGCGTCACATCGGTGATGCCGAGGTTCTGCCTATAGCCTTCGTAGTTGCCAAAGAGAAAGAAACGGTCAGTGCGGAGTGGACCGCCGAGCGAGGCACCGTAGTTGTTGCGCTGGAAGTTTGGAATGCGCGCTTGGTCGAAGTAGTTACGCGAATCGAAAAAAGAGTTGCGAAGAAACTCATACGCGGAGCCGTGGAGAGCATTCGTGCCCGACGCCGTAACAATCGAGATCTGTGCTCCCTGCCGCTTGCCGTAGGCAGCCGAATAAGTGTCGCTGACAACATTGAACTCGCGCACTGCCTCGACGCCTAGAAGTTGACCGCTGGTGCCACCAGGGGTGACGTTGATCAGTGACGCGCCCGTGTATTCGATGCCGTTAAGAAGATAGAGATTGTCCTGCGGCCGTCGGCCTGAGACCGCAAACATGCTGCCGACCGAGGAGTTGGAGGTCCCCACCGATCCGCTGCGCTGCGATGTGTAGTTCACTGTGGCAGGGTTGAGTGTGACGAGTTGATCGTAGGAACGGCCATTGAGCGGAAGATCTTTAACTTGACGCTCGTTGACGAGGCCGGAGATCTGCTGCGTCGAAAGATTGACAGCGGCTGGCGCATCAGTCACAGTCACTTCCTCGGCGACGCTGCCCGGGTGCAACGTGAGATCGATGCGTGTGGCTTGGCCGACCGTGAGCGAAACGCCGGTGCGAGTCTGCGGAGCAAAGCCTTCACGCGCGACCGAGACGGTGTAAATGCCTACAGGGATCGAGGGTGCGGCGTAGACTCCGGCGGCGTCCGTAACAAGGTGACGCTCGCCGCCGGTCTCCTGATTGCGGATAGTGATCTTAGTACCGGGAACGACCGCCCCGGCCGCATCCGTGACAGTGCCGTTGATGGTCCCACCTACGACTTGAGCTTTTGACACCGATGCAATGACCAGGACGACGATGAAAAGAACGGATCGACGAAACATCGAAAGAACCTCCATGCGGAAAGGAAAGGCACGCATGTTGATGCGGGCGAAGATTGTTTTATGGATTTTTTCTGGGTCGAGGGAGGAGAGACTACTGACAACAACAATAGAGCCTGGCTTCCGAAGAGGAAGCTACGCTGCGGGAACGCCGGAGGTGCATCGAAAGTGTGGAATACATTGGATTACCGAAGACGACGAAGCGGCGGCAATGGCCGCTTGATGATAGGACTATGTCAAAAAGGGAGAATCTAACTCCGTGAAGGCTGGAGGCGTAGACTTGCTTCACAACAACAACAGCCAAGGTAGGCATTGTGGAAGGTCAGAGCCATGGATTGGATGGTAGCACAAAACGGCCTTGGAATCCAGCCTGCTGCGGATATCTGCTTTCGGAAGTGACTTTAAATTCAATCGATTAGCGCCAAATATTAACTAGCGCATTCAATGGCAGTCAACTGGGCACCGACGGACTATCGATCGCGTCATGTGAGGAAAGTCAATACGGACATAGATCGTTGATAGACTGCCTCCAGACAGTCTCCGAGAAGAGGTCCCGTGCTCCTGCGGCACAGCATCGATGGGGTTACCTATAGCTTCGACAGCCTGAAGGACCTGCTCGCGAAGGCCACATCCGCGCGCTCAGGGGACGAACTCGCGGGTGTGGCAGCACGCAATTCCGTAGAACGCGTCGCCGCTCAGATGGCCCTTGCCGATCTGCCTCTGGCTGTTTTCCTGAAAGAACCTATCATCCCCTTTGAAGTCGACGAAGTCACTCGCCTCATCTTCGACTCGCATGATCCGTCCGCCTTTGCCCCAATAGCGAGTCTCACCGTAGGCGAGTTTCGCGACGCGTTACTGTCGTACGAGACCACAACCGAGTCCCTTGCGTCCCTCGCTCCCGGTTTGATACCGGAGATGGTTGCCGCCGTGTGCAAGCTCATGCGCGTGCAGGATCTCATCGCTGTTGCTCGTAAGGTCAGTGTCGTAACGCGCTTCCGTACAACGATAGGCCTGCCGGGCCGCCTTTCAACCAGGCTTCAACCCAACCATCCCACCGACGATCCCATCGGAATCGCCGCTGCGATCGTGGATGGACTTATTCTTGGCTCGGGGGACGCCGTGATCGGAATCAATCCCGCCGCCGACAATGTGGCGAGCACAGCAAAGCTCCTTCGGCTGATCGACTCGGTGCGCCAACGCTATTCCATCCCGACACAGAGTTGCGTCCTCTCCCACATCACGACCCAGCTTGCCGCGCTCGAGCAAGGCGCGCCTGTGGATCTGATCTTCCAGTCCATTGCCGGGACCGAACAGGGCAATACCTCCTTTGGCATTAACCTCGCTCTCCTGAAGGAGGCGCACCAGGCTGCCAGTGAACTCTCCCGCGGTGACGTCGGCAGGAACGTCATGTATTTCGAGACCGGTCAGGGGAGTGCTCTTTCGGCGAATGCTCATCACGGCGTCGACCAGCAGACCTGCGAGGCCCGCGCATACGCGGTCGCACGTCACTTCAAGCCGATGCTTGTTAACACCGTCGTTGGCTTCATCGGTCCTGAGTATCTTTACGATGGCAAGCAGATTCTCCGCGCCGGACTTGAAGATCACTTCTGCGGCAAACTACTCGGACTCCCGATGGGTTGCGACATCTGTTACACCAATCATGCAGAAGCCGACCAGGACGATATGGATACACTGCTGACCCTTCTGGGTGCAGCCGGAGTCAACTACATTATGGGAGTTCCAGGGGCGGACGACGTGATGCTTCAATATCAAAGCACGTCCTTCCACGACGCTCTTTACCTTCGCTCCACGCTGGGCCTGCGTCCAGCGCCGGAGTTTGAAGCGTGGCTTGCAAGCGATATGCCCCATCAGCTCTCGCTGCCGCTTCAACCGCAAATGCTCAGTGGACAATGACGGACGCCATGTCAAATCTCGTCCCAACTCCCCGCCAAAGCCTGCGCGATCTGACTCCCGCCCGCGTTTCCCTGGCGACCACCGGCCACAGTATCACCACGAACGAGGTGCTCAGCTTTCAACTTGCGCACGCGAAGGCACGCGATGCCGTTCACACTATATTTCATCTACCCACCTTCGCCCAGCGCCTCGTCACAGAGCTTCCCATCCTGGTTGAAGCCTCTCTTCCGGTCCTCCAGTTACGGAGCAATTCCCCGGATCGACTTGCTTACCTCCGGCGGCCAAATCTCGGCCGCACTCTGCACCCTGATTCACTTGCACAGCTTCGTCCGGCTTCTTGTCAGCTGGCGATTATCATCGCCGATGGACTTTCTGCTCTGGCCGTTGAACGTAACGCTATCCCGGTGCTCGCCCACCTGGTCCCGAAGCTTCTTGCCGACGCCTGGACCATCGCTCCGCTCACACTGGTTCAACAAGGAAGAGTTGGCATCGGCGATGCTATTGGTTTTGGTCTTGCAGCCAGTTGCAGCCTGATTCTCATTGGCGAGCGCCCTGGCCTCTCTTCTGCCGATAGCATGGGTGCATATTTGACGTGGTCTCCCCATCCGAACCGCACAGACGCCGAACGCAACTGCCTATCTAACATCCGGGAGGGCGGCCTCCCGCCCGAAGCTGCCGCCGCTCGCCTCTTTTGGTACCTCCAAACTGCGCGTGCAAAGGGGCAGACCGGTATCTCCCTCAAGGAAGATTTTCTCGAACTCGATCCGCAGCGGGCAGATCAGGGAGAGACCGGATCTCCCCTGACTTCAAGCACTCCTATCGTCAAATGATCTCCGCTCGGGATAGAGCGGATTAACGCGCCGAAACCGGCATCTTGAGGTGCTCATGTATGAGCCTTGCCGACGATGGCAGCCGTCCGGTCACATGACTAACACGATCACCGAATCGAAAACATCGTGAGACCACTGGCCGTTCGGCAATATCTTCTGTGCCGAAGCTGCAAACGCTGTTCATTTGAGAAGCCAGAATTTAGATTGAAGCGAATTCACTGCGACGCCTACTCCCTGCAGTCTGTGATAGGTTGTGTTTCTACTATTGGCGGAGGGTTGTCATGTTATCGAGGCTCTTCATCCGGGCGATTGCTGCATCCATTACATCTCTTTGTCTCTTTTCGCCGGCATACGCTGCATTCAACGTGGAGGATGAGTTTGCCAGAACGATCAAACTGATTCTAAGCAAGAGCTTCGTCGCCGATTGGCAGGGCATCGAAAAGCTCCCTGGGATTAAATGGGCGCCACTGCCTCCGACCATGCTGCAGAATTGCCTGCCGGATGGAGGATGTTTTACTCGCCAGGGCATGCTGGCGACCGAAGGCAGAAATCTGGCTGTGATTGCCACTGGAGCGCGAACCATCGTGACCCACATTTATTTCAGGAATTCGACGACAGCTATCGGCGAAGCCGCTGTCCTGACCGCTTTGAAACAGGAAGGCCTTTCAGCCGAGTTTGCCCGCTGTCCCGTGCGGGGAAGTCTCGGCGGCACGAATTGGTATCGCCTTAATGGCATGGGAATCGAACCAGGCTATTTGTCAGTCCAGACCTCCTGCAATGGAAAGTCCTGCGAAGGTTTTTCTGTATCGCTCGGAGAAGATCTGCCGCCGCTGCAACCCAACCAGCTGAGTCTTTACTCGGAGAAGTGCTGGGCTACCGACCCTGGGGATCGCGACGCCAGTCTCCACCGTGATGCCTCACGAACAATTGGCGCAAATGATCGCGACTCTCCTTCCGCAAGGATCTGGCCCCGCGTTCTATGACTGGAAGAGGTTAACTACCCTTTTACCCACGACGCAATGGGCGCCGGGAAGGCGCGAAAAGGGGTTACGGTGACGAGGCCAATCCCTTGGGACTTTCAGGACAAGTTAAGCTGTCTCAGCGTGGGTTCTCCGTGCTAGCTATCGGTTCGCCGACACAAGTGAAGACGATCAGCTTTGACGAGATGGGCTTACATCCCCGCGGCGAGGACGTGCTGGGAGTGTTGCGCGCGAATGGCTTCGATGTGCGCCTTTCACGCTGCGGCCCGGTCTACACAGAATCCACCAATAACTGGTACAGCCTAAGCAGCACGAAAACCCGGCCTGCAATGCTGAGACAGTCTCTTCGCGTCGATGGCAAGCAACTGCAGGACACCTATGAACTTCGCCTCGACGATAGTTTGCCGAAGCGGGACCCGCGCGACCGTGATCCAGGCGTGAATGGCTGCAAACAGCCATAACTGTCTTTGCACAATCGTACAAACGAGGGAGTAGCATTTATTGGGGAAGCTAACAGAATTCAACCACTTCGGAATACTTTCAGATAGCGGTCGTGGACTCACGAACGATCAGATTGCACGGCATACACAGTTTTCTCGCTGTCCCCGTATATCGCTTCTCGATACGATCAAGTAGAAACTTTGCTGCGGCAGAGCCCTGCTGCGCGATCGGTTGCTCTACTGTTGTCAGCGGTGGCGTTGTGAAGGCGGCCAACGGAATATTGTCGAATCCGGCGATTGCAACATCCTGTGGAACACGCAGTCCCAGTTTGTGAGCGGCCCTGAGTGCTCCGATTGCCGCAAAATCATTCCTTGCGAAGACTGCAGTCGGAGGGCGCTTCAAGTCTGCCAAGCGTGTCATTCCATCAAAGCCATCTTCTTGCGTCGCAAACGCAGGCGCCTCCGGTGGTCCAACGGTGTAAGCGGGTGTGACTGCAATCCCCGCTTGCTCGAGCGCCGCGGCATATCCCTGATATCGACGAAGAGATAGCCTGTCAGCGGGTGAAATGCCGATGAATCCTATCCGCGAGTGTCCAAGAGAGATCAGGTGACTGACGACGTCGAAAGCACCTTGCCAATGGTCGGCCGTGACGGAGTCAATGCCTGCAATTTTGACCGGACGGCCAATAGTGACAGTCGGTATGCCTTGGCGTGCAAGATTTCTCAGGACCTCATCTCCCATCGCCGTACCTCTCGTCGCAACAATTAGACCGTCAACACGGTGGTCTGCAAAAGCTCGAAGACTAGCGGTTTCCTGTTCTACGCTGCGACTGGAGAGTGCTATAAACGTGCTGTATCCGGACTCGTCAAAGACCTGTTTCACACCGCTTACAAGTTCTGTAGAAAATGGGTTAGCAATGTCGGGCAGAAGAACGCCGATAGCGCTGAGGCGCTGACTCTTGAGCTGTCGCGCCACCATGTTCGGTCTATATTCAAGTTTTGCTGCCGCTTTCAGGACACGTTGACGAACGTTTTGGCTGACATAGCCAGATTGGTTCAGAGCGCGCGAGGCGGTCATGGCGACGACGCCGGCAACACGTGCTACGTCTGCCAATGTAGCTGGGCGGGTCGCTTTTGCCGATCTCCTGTTGACTTTGAACGAATCCTGGCCGGTGGTCATTTGCCCTCTGAGTACGCAACTATTTCGAACGGTTGCGCCGCCCTAGTGTGGTTACGGCATTAGCTGAAGAGTATGCCGCCATTGATATCGACGTTCGCCCCGTTTACGAAGGACGCCCTGTCTGAAGCCAGATAAACGACAAGACTCGCAACCTCTTCGGCTCTTCCCTCGCGTCCTAGTGGGGTCATTCCGGCGACACGCTGGCGAACTTCAGGCTTGGTGAAGTCGTCGTGAAATTTTGTTGCGATCATACCCGGGCAGACCGCATTGACGCGAATCTTCCGCGGCCCAAGCTCTTTGGCAAGGCCTCGAGTCATGCTCATAAGAGCACCCTTGGACGCCCCGTACGCAATGCCTCCGGGTCCGCCTCCATCGCGGCCCGCTTGCGAAGAGACGTTGACAATTGCACCACCATCGATCATCAGCGGAAGTGAAGCCTGGGTCATGGCAAAGATGCTCTTTGTGTTCAGAGTCATCACTTGGTCCCAGAAGGCGTCGTCCATCTCCTCCATGCGTCTTCGGGCAATCAACCCGCCGACAACGTTGACTAAGACTGAAATTTTCTTTCCTGCATGCTCGGCTGACGATACGGCGAACGCACGAACAGCGTTCGTATCCATCGCATCGACCTTTTGCGCATAAGGCTTCTGGCCCATAGCCGCAATTGCGTCGATCACGCTGGCGGGATCCGAGCTCTGGTAGCTTAATGCGACCTGTGCTCCGCGTCGGGCGAACTCGATGGCAACTGCTCCGCCGATGTCTCGACCGCCGCCGAAGACGACAGCGAGTTTATTTTCAAAGTCAGTCATGACCAATTCCTTATTTAATGTGCGGTTGAGATGAGTCGAGCATCCGTATTGTCGAGCCGGTGAATGTTACCGACAAGGAAAATGAGAACGAGGGCACCGATAGGAGCGAGTACTCCTGCAATGGTGAGTACGACGCCATAGCCGAAGTGGGCAACAAGGGTGGCGGTGGATAGGTTGAAGATGAGGCTGCTGACACCCGCTGCTGTTCCCCCCATGCCCGCTACGCTGCCAACCGCAGAGTTTGAAAAGAAATCGCTGGGTAGTGTCTGAACATTGCTGATCCACATTTGAAAGCCAAAGAGAACGATCGAGATGTAGGCGAGGGCCGAGTATGCGCTTTCGGCACGCGCCGCCAAGATTCCCAGAGTCATGAGACAAGCCGCGGCGCCGGTGACAGACTTCCTGGCTACATTGATACTGACACCGTGAGAGATGAATCGGCCGGCCAACCAACCGCCGAAAAGGCTACCGATGGCCGCGGCAAGATAAGGTACCCATGCCGAAGCGCCAATGTCTTTCAGACTAAAGTGGCGGACTTCCTTGAGATACGTTGGCAACCACAGCATATAAAGCCACCAGATCGGATCAACAAGAAAGCGTGCGAGAAGAATGCCCCACGTTTGCCGTAATGAAAGAAGAGAAACGAGCGACGGAGCGGGCAACTGCGTCACTAGCGGCTGGCCCTCCAGGATATAGCTCCGTTCCTGTTGAGACACACGAGGATTTTGGGAAAGCGGCTTATAAATCGCAAGCCAGGCGACAAGCCAGACGAAACCTAATGCACCAACCAGTAGAAAGGAAATCCGCCAGCCCACCATAGGGGCGAGGAAGCGTGCGACAAGAAGGGGAGCGACCACACCACCCATGGATGCCCCGCCGTTGAAGATGGCCATTCCCAGTGCACGTTCCTTTTGGGGAAACCATTCTGCGATGACTTTTGCTGCTCCCGGCCAGTTCCCTGCTTCTCCCAGACCAAGAAAGAAGGAGCAAGCAGCAAAGCTTGTAAAGCCGGTAATTGCCGAGTGTGCCATCGCCGCAGCGCACCAGATGACTATCGATACGGTAAAGCCTAAACGCGCTCCGTAGCGGTCATAAAAGCGCCCTGAAACACTCTGACTCAATGTGTAAGCCATCAAAAGCAATGCGCCAATCGTTCCGTATTGGCGGCTGGTTATACCTATGTCCGGACCAAACTGTGTGACGAGAAGGCCAATGCTGCTGCGATCGATGTAATTGATACAAGTGACAAGAAATATGAGCCCGATGATCCACCAACGCAACCCAGAGATAGTAGATTTCTGGCGCATCTCTCCAGATAGCAGATCTGAGTCCTCTTGGTATTGCATTTTTGACGAACTATTGCTTGAACGGGCCGTCATTTGTTCCTTCTTGAAAAGCTAAATTATCGACTGTTCAAACATATAAAGCCTGTGATACCGTCTTCGGGTGATAACGATAACACATCAGAAGAATGCCAAACAAGCAGGCTTTGCGAACCAACGTTTTGACCGCCGCCCCATACTATCCCGAACAGTGACGGCCTTGCTGGCCGCGCTAGTGTGTGTCTGCTCTGCCGCCTTCATGACGAATCCGACGCTCGCGCAGGACGCGAGCGAAGCGTTAGGCCCGAAAGATAATAACGCGCGAGGCGCGACCACACCTCTACTCTCGGAGATGAAAACGCTTCAGTCCCATTTGCGCCCCGAGTTCGTGAACGTACATCCCCGCGTGTACTTCACTGAGCAAGAGTTGGGTGCACTGCGTACAAGAGCCCATGGTCCGGAGAAGACGTGGTGGGAAGAGCAGCTACGACGTGTACGCGCTCTCGAAGGCCCGCCACCTCCACCACCGGCAGAAAAGAGGCGCGCACAGAATGATGTGGCCTTCGCGATCGCGGAGTCTGCTTTCGCATACAAAATTGAGGGCGACCCGAAATATCTTGCCGCCGCCAAACTCTACATGGACGCGGCGGTAAGTTATGACGTATGGGGCTACAGTTTCAGCAAGCCAAACGTTGATCTGGCTGCTGGGCACCTGCTCTACGGCATGGGTGTCGCCTATGATCTTCTGTACAACGATCTGACTCCTGCCGAGCGTGAGAAGTATCGCAACAAGATCGCGCGGCAAGGCAAATTGCTCTATGAGTTTTTCGCTCCGCGGCCCGGCCGCAGTTGGGCTTATAGCCAGAACCACACTTTCATTCCCATGTCCGGCCTCGCGGTCGCCGCCTACGCGGTCTATGGAGAAGTACCTGAGGCAAAGCAATGGGCCGCGCTCGCACGGGCCATCTACAACAAAGTGCTGGCCACCTACTCCAAAGACGGCTACTACTATGAGGGCTTTGAATACTGGATATTCTCGACGCCATGGATCATTCATTACCTTGACGCACAGAAGCACGCAACCGGAGAGGATCTCTTCGATCAGCCGGGCTTACAGAAAACTCATCTCTATGCGGCGCATAGTTTAACGCCCGGTGGTCAGATGATGTTCGACTTTGGTGACGTTTTTGCAGGTCCAATCACCCGCGCAAAGACCGGCGATGACTACGAGCGCAGTCATCCCGGAGGGCATTTTGAATCGAACTACAACCTTCTCTACGATCTGGCCTCCCGCTATAACGATAGCGAGATTCAGGGAGTAGCGGATTGGATGAAGGGTATGGGGCACACAAGCCAGGAAGAGTGGTGGACGCTCGCGTGGCGCAATCCGAAACTGGAGAGTACACCGATCGAAGCGTTGAAACCCTGGCACCACTTCCCGGACCATGACGTGGTGTTTTGGCGCAGTGGCTGGAACGCGCAGGCGACTGCAATCGCATTCAAATGCGGGCCGCCCGAGGGTCACAGTGCCATGTCGTTGATCGCATCGACGCCAGATTGGCATACGGAGCAGGGGCATGTACATCCTGACGTAAACAGCTTTATTCTGTGGGCCCACGGTCAATATCTCACCGGCGACTCCGGGTATGCGGGGGTTCCCATGACGGTCGAACACAATACTCTCCTGGTCGACGGAAGGGGCCAGGGAAATGAGGGGAAAGGCCATGATGCCTGGGCCGGCTTTCCCTATGAACTGATGAATGAGGCGCGAATTACCAATGCCCAGTTGACCGCGGACGGTTTTGAGATGGAGGGCGAAGGGGCCGGCGTCTATGACCCCTCTCTTAGGCTCAAACGCTATCTGCGACGCATCACGATGAAGATGAGCGGAAAGATCGAGGTGAGTGATGTGGTCGAGAGCACCTCCCCGCACATCTTCACAGAAATACTTCATTCCGACGGAAAGATGAAATCCATAGCTGAGAAGAGATACCAGACAAATATCAACGACGTTTCGCTCCAAGTACAGCTGCTCGAACCGCAAGGTGTCACTTCTAAGGTCGAACAGAATGTCGTTATGGGCCCTGGGAGACCTGGATCGGTGGATAAAGGTTCTCTCGAACTGCGCGGAGAACGGTTGCTCGTCTCAACGATTGAAAAAGTGACGAACACTCAGTTTGTATGGGAGATCGCTTTTTGATGTGCTCTTTGCACTGCGAACTTTGGTTTGGCAGCAGAGCAATATTGGAATGAGGCGCGGGATAGGTCTGGCGGCCTCTTACGTAGCGGAAGGCAAGCATCTTTGGGAGGAATGAGATGAAACGATTCAAGCTGTCGACGCTAGCTATAGTTTTGATGATGACAGTATCGGCATGGGGGCAGCTCTCCACGGCCACTCTGTTCGGCACGGTGACGGACAACACGGGCGCAGTGGTACCGAACGCGACGATCACGCTGACGCAGATAGACACCAACTTCATACGCGTTGTGAAGTCGAGTGACCAGGGCGACTATCGCGCGGAGTTCCTGCCCATCGGATCGTACACAGCCAAGGTAGAAGCCGGCAGCTTCCAGCCTTTCGAACAAAAAGGCATCACGCTGACCGCGACACAGCATGCCAACCTGAACTTCGAACTTCATGTCGGGACTGAAAGCACCGTCGTGGAAGTGACCAGCGCTGTTCCTCTCGTCAATCTCGGGAACTCGACGCTAAGCCGCACCGTAGACAGCATCGAGGTAGACAACCTTCCACTGGTCGGCCGCAACGCCTACCGCTTGCTCGACCTTACCCCAGGCGTTCAGTCGAATACCTTTGAAAATACCGTTGGCTTCCCGGCGCAGCATGTCATTATCAACGGCTCGCCGGACGATTTGGTTGGCGAGGTGAGCTATTACCTAGACGGCGGTCTGAACATGACCGGTCTGCGCAACACAGGCAACGCTCTGCCTAATCCGGATACAATCCAGGAGTTCGTTGTACAGACAAATAACTTCAGCGCGGAGTATGGACGTACCGGCGCTGGCATCGTGACCGTTGTGACAAAGTCCGGCACCAATCAGGTACACGGTTCGGTCTTCGAGTTCCATCGCGAAACCAACTTCGACGCGACCTCGCACGGGCAGTCCAGCAAAACACCTCTGCATGTAAACAACTTCGGCGCGACCCTCGGCGGTCCTATCATAAAAGACAAGACTTTCCTCTTCGGGAGCTACGGTGGGTTGCGCCAAGTCAATCCAGTCAACTTCAACACCGTCGTACCGGACGCCCTTCAACGAGTCGGCAACTTCTCAGAAAATCTCCCCACCACGACACCTGTGGCAGGTCTTGGCGCATGCGCCACCGCGCTTAACCCTGCTGACAGGGCGAACACCAACTACGGCGGCAAGTTCTTCGTCTGTGATCCCGTCACGCACCAACCCATCGCCGGCAACCGCGCAGACCTTAACGCAAACTACAAAGCCCTCTTGGATCCTGTCGCGACCAACGTGCTAAGTCAGAACGTTCCACTACCTACACCCGGACGCACAGACAATCGGTACATCGGCAATATGGGTCTACCCAACTCGACGAACGAATTTCTCATCAAGGGCGATCAGCAACTGGGACAGAGCCATCGCCTGACTCTGGACTACTTCCAATCCAACGGGGCCCAGCTTCTGCTGCCCTCGGGATCGAGCCTTGGCACATGGGCGATCTCCAACTACAGCTACCGCCAGCAAACAGCCAACGCCAGCGACGTTTGGACCCGCGGAAGGGGAGTGAACCAAGTCTGGCTCAGCTACACGCGCATGAACGCAGGCCGCGCGAGCCAGCCAGCGAAGTCGCTCGCTGACTACGGCTCAGAACTGAACGTGCAGGGTCCCCCGCAACTCCCCCAGATCTCCGTCGGCGGTTTCTTCACGCTTGGCAATCAGATCAGCGGCCCCGTAGCCGGCACTAATGTCTACGGCCTGCGCGACGTCTACACGACCACACGCGGTAGGCACACGTTGTTCTTTGGCGGTGAGGGCTACCTCGAAAAGGACGTGCAGCAGACACTCTTGAACGACTACGGCGTCTTCTCTTATGCCAACACGACGGTCCCGAGCACTGCCTCCGCACAGGCCGCATACGTGAAGACCGGCGTCGGCATGGCTGACTTTCTGATCGGACATCCGAACACCTACGGTCAGGACTCGCCCGACAACGCAAACGCCAACTATTGGAACTGGGGTCTGTTCGCGCAGGACGACTGGAGGATGACGCCACGTCTCACCGTCAACCTCGGTCTGCGATACGACATTCAGACCGCCCCAACAGACACACAACGCCGCTACTCGATCTTCAAACCCGGCGTGCAGTCCACCGTATCGCCCACCGCACTCCTGGGCCAACTGTTCCCAGGCGACCCCGGCGTTCCTGTCGGCGGCGTCGACACCAATTACAACCACTTCTCCCCCCGCGTTGGGTTCGCGTTTGACCCATACGGCAATGGCAAGACGGTCTTCCACGGCGCAGCGGGTATGTTCTTCGGCACAATCTCTGGCAATATGTGGGAATTGCCGCAGAACTTCCAACCGTTCGCAGTGCGCTTTACCAACGCATTCACGCACGTAACCAGCATGAAGAACCTCTATTCGAGCGACCCGGCGGACTTCCCGAATCCGACGAATCCGGCCTCGCCGATTGGCGTCTCGCCGTTCCCCTACTTCTATAGCAAATCCAATCCACGGTATGTCGCTCCGTCCGCTCTGACGTTCCTCCAGCAAGGGTTCCGGTGGCCCTACAACGATCAGTTCAACGTCGGCGTACAACAGCAGCTCGGCAGCAATCTCTCCCTCAGCATCAACTATGTAGGAGTGCTCAATCGCAAGCTTCCGTTCATCATCGATGAGAACGCACCAATCTTCAACACAACGAACCCCGCGAACAATACGACTGCCAATTTCAATTGCCGTCGCCCCTATCTGGCACAGCCATTCGGAGCCGGCACCGCCTGCCCGGGAACGCTCGTCGCAGGACAAAAGTACCTCGCCGGCGCATCGGTCATCCAAAGCGGACAGAACCTGAACTACAACGGTCTGCAGGTCACCGTCGAAAAGCGTCTTAGCCACAGCGTCAGCGTTATCGGCTTTTATGTGTGGAGCAAGAGCCTTGGCACCGCCTCGCTACAGACGACCGGCAACATCGGCAACAGCGCCGCTACCATGCCAGAGGACTACTACAATATCGGACTGGAAAAGCAGCGCGCCGACAACGATCGCACGCACGTCAGCACGACCTCGGTCGTCTGGAAACCGGATTACTACAAGGGAGACAATCGCTTCGCTCGTTTCGGCCTGAACGGCTGGACCGTCTCGGCCATCGTCACCTTCCAGAGCGGATTGCCGCTCGCCATCATCACTGGAACGGACGACAACAGAGACGGCACCGTAAACGACCGTCCAAACCTCACCACAGGCCGCGTACCACCCACTGGGGTCGCTCCCAAAAGTGCAGCGCCCTACAAATGGTTCGACACCGCTGGCTTTTGCACCTCGGGAACCACCGGATGCGCAGGGACTGGCCCCGGCAATCTCGACGGTACATTACGAGTCAACACGCTGGTCGGCCCAGGCATGCGAAACGTGGACGCGTCGATCTTTCGTGACATCACCATCTACGAGAGAACGAAGCTGCAGATCCGCGGCGATGCGATTAACGTCTTCAACATCTTCAATCCAAGCAACCCCGGTCTAACGCTCAACAGCGCTGCCACCGCTGGCCTCATTACCAACGGCTTGACACAGGGAAATCCTGGTGGCGCGCGTGTCATCCAGATCGGCGGACGCGTCCTCTGGTAGGCCTCAAGTGGACTTCGTTCCGCCGCCGCCGGTCCTTATGACCGGCGGTTTTTCTTGCTCATTTCCCCGGGCAATAGAGATCGTCGTTGCTCCTTTAGCTCGCAGGCAGTGATCCTCGCGGCTGCACCTTATACTTAAATGAAAAATTGATCAGGTTTGTGCCGCCTTTTCGGGCCGACCTGCCGTCGGGGGACCCTTTGGCCATATTGATTGAAGCTATCAACATCAAGCGCAAGACGTTGTTCGAGCATGAAGGCGCTCCGTACGCTTGCCTGGATTCGGACATCACCACCCCCACCGCTCGTGGCGGGCAAACCTTGGTACGGCTGAAGATGCGCAATCTTCTTACGAGCGCGGTATTTGAAAAGACATTCAAGGCGAATGACAGGTTCACGGAGCCGGACCTCCAGCTCGTGCCAGCCTCCTACCTGTACAGCGACGGGGATGGTTCTCACTTCCTGGATCAGGAAAGCTATGAAACCCTCACATTGAACGACGGGATGATGGGGGATGCGTTGGATCTTCTGGTCGAGGGCACGCTGATTCAGTTGCACAAATACAACGGCAATCCTATCGGTTTACAACTACCAATATTTGTTGAACTGAACGTCACCTACGCAGAACCAGCGGCGCGAGGCGATTCCTCGAGCGGAAGCGGAACCAAGGTAGTCAAGCTGGAGACCGGTTTGGAAATCCGGGTTCCCCCATTCATCAAAGAAGGCGAAAAGGTCAAAGTGTCGACGGAGAACCGGGAGTTCGCTGGGCGGGCTTGAGTGTAGGTTGAGGTAATTTGGCCGGTTTCTTCGCCCGTCCTGGCTAGGTTCTCTGCAGGAAATCGGACAACCATTCGAAGGTCAATCCTGGCAATTCGATGACCTCTCAAAGAGTGGAGACACCGTGAAGATGCAGACCTTGTCTACCTTCGGGCGGACTGACCGGCTAGTCGCAGGCGGCCTGAAACCGGAGGGCATTCCCGCTGACAACGATGAGGTCTATCAGGGGTATACGTCGAAGGACAAGGGACCGGGTCCCCAACGAAACGCAGAGGTGCGCAAATGAGTGTGCCACCTATTGCTTACTTGATCTATTTCCCTCCGGTCGGCAGCGATGTGAAACGATTTACCCTACTCCTTCACTATCTGGGCAAAATGAGGTTTTACAAAGAGTGAAAGGGGTACCTATGACAACCGGAATCGCCGTTCACGGCGCCAAGTCGTTCGCCACCGATAACAATCCTGTCGAAGAGAAGAAAAACCAAAATGGGGATTGGGCTGTACATTCCTGGGGGAATGCCAGGTTCCCTGGTATAGCGGCAATCAGCGCGATTGCAACTCTGCAACTAAGTGCAACTCTCTCTGAAGTTCCAGAGGACCAGATCGCAATGAACAAAGCGGCGGAGTACCTAGCTGAAGCGTTAGCGTCTCAGATCAAGTCTTTTCGGGAAGCATTGGTCGCGGGCTAATATTTCCGACAGACTCGACAAATCCTAGAGTGTGCTCGCAGTGCAGCAAGAATAACTACTTGAAAATGAAGTGAAACGATGGCAACCCAAATTGCACTATCCATCCAGCGAACGCCGCACCGCAGAGCTCTTTGTGCGGCGTATTCGCTCTTTTGAACGGGAGTCAGAAGAGCGAATCTCGCCATTTGAGTCCTTACCCGACATCGGTCAGGCATCTGGCAGACGGAGGGCTGGAGTATCCTGCCTTGTCATCACTCTAGAGGCCCGGCGTCCTGAGCGTCGGGTCTTTCATTTTGCTCATAACGTTGGGAAGTCCAGCCGCGAGATAACGCCCGGGGGAAGATAGTCTAGGCCCCGGAGTAAAGCTGAAACGCGGCCCAATATAGAGGTTTTCTAAAGACCCCTTCAGAATGGATCATCGAAAGCTTTGCGATCCGAAGCGCGGTGTCCGGTTGGCTGCCCTTGGCAAGCTCGCCATAGAGATGATCCATTAGCAATGGTGTGGAGACATCGCTAACCTCCCACATGGCCCCGATGACATGGTGCGAGCCGGCACGGAGAAATGCCCATGCCAGTCCTACGAGACCCTCGCCCGAGTAGTTCCGTACGCCGGATCCGTTACAAGCTGATACCGTGACCAGGTCGGCATGTAAATTTTGCTTGAGTATGTCCCGCGCGTAGAGTTTGTAGACGGTGGCATTGTCGTGATTGCTTGAAAGCACCACGGACGAATCGAGCGGCACAGTCATGTTTGCGGTGCCATGAGCAACGAAGTGTATGTAGGAAAACTGGCCTGCATTGCTGAGCTGATACGCCTCCGGGGACGCCTGCGCGCCCGTCAAGACCACCCGATGATCGGACGAAAAATGGCCCGCAACGTTCCTGATCTCGCTAGAGGCATTGGGGAGTTCCGCATAGTCGTCTTTTCGGTATACGGGGTCGCCCATCAAAAGAATACGCCTGTCTGCATATCGTGGCTCCTCAGCCCGCTTCACAGACAGAAGCTGCAACGACTTCGCGTTCGTAATGGTGACGTCTTCGATCCAGTAATGTGAATCGTCCCCAGGTGTCTGCAGCGTCTCGAAGTTAAGCCCACTAAGGGCATCGTCTCCGACGATAAAAACCTTGCTGCCTTTCTTGATCAGACCCTGTGCTGGCAGGACCAGCTCGTTATAGAGACTTCGCCCAGGAGCAGCTGGCTGCGAAAGCAGGTCCTTCGACGCGAGGATCATTTTTGTTTGGAGCTGGATTAGCGGAACGATCGTCTCGCTTCCGGACAGCTGGTAGAACTGTTGCCGCGCCGGAGTGACGACCCAGAGATAGGAGCTCTTCGGCCGCAAGGAATAGACCAGAATCGTAGCCTGTAGCCGAGCTGCAATGGCCCGTGCATTCAACCCCGGCGTTCTCTGAAAACCGGTACTCTTAGCCTTCCCTGTAGAGATCCGCAACCCATCGGCAAGGGCCTCCGCCCGGCTCGCGTCTACGACGTTCAAGGCTTCATCGGGCCTGTGCTGATGGACGAGAAATTCCGTGTAATCCACATAGATATCGTTGGCATTCTCAAGAAACGGAAGCGTCGACTCAACATTCTTCAGCGACGACCTCTGTCGCCGAAAGGTCTCGATCGAGCGCTGAAACCATTGGCCGGCATCTTCCGGCCGGCCGGCCTCCATGTAGATGTGAGCCAGAGTGCTCTCTGCCTCCCAAAGCACAGATGGAGCAGCGGCTGCATGCTCTTGGAGGTCGAGAAGCATCTTGATTGCGGCCTGCTTATCTCCTCTTTTGTCCAGAAGAAGAGCTTCAAGCAGCATGAGCCTGAGCCCTGTCCTGTCATACCTTCTCGTCCCTACGATGCGGTTTGCTTCCCGAATGTGTACCTCTGCCGCATCCGGATGATTCAACCGCAGCAGGAGAAACCCAAGATACACATGCGCGTCCTCGGATCTCCTCCTGGTTCTGAATGGATTGAGCCAAGCCAAGCGATTGTTCATACAACGAACGTGCAGCCTCAAAATCTCCTAGTCGGTACTCACTCAATCCAGCGCTGTGCAGCAACTCAACTTGATCGATCACTGATCCCAAGCTCGGCCGCTTGCCTCTCAGCTTCCTTTGAATTGATGAGGGATCGCTGGAAATCGCCGGTCCTGTAATAGACCCAGCCGAGATTGCCGACGGCTTTTTCGAGTACCAGCTTTGCGCCGATAGACCGCGCCAGCGTTGACGCATCGCCGAAGCGCACGAGGGCATCTTCATAGTGCTCCTCCTGCAGTGCAACGACACCCAGGTTCATCAATGCGCGTGTCTGAAGGAATTGATCACCGTTCCGGCGGCCGCCTGCGAGGCCGGCCTGAAACGCTCGTTCTGCATCGTCGAGATTGCCCTCTTTCGAGGTCGATACTCCCTCGTGCGCCGGACGACCTCTGCGCGAAGAGGACCTTCAGGGCACTGACGTTCTGCCTCCAGTAAGGTCTGTTCCGCCTGATCCAAATGACCGAGTCCGAGCCTCTGCGATGGAGAGAAAGATCTTTCGTCTCACCTCGGATTCGAGGTCGGAGTGAGCCGGAAGCGGTTGCTGAAGAAGCGTCAGAGCCTCGCCGCTTTTGCCCTGGTAGATCAGCACCTTGCCCAACTCAAGACGAAAGGCAGCCGCCCAGTCCGGGCGGCTGCCTTCAAAGCGCTGATATGCTTCCTGCGATTGCTCCCGGGCGTGGGACAGATCGCCGGAGATGAACTCTTTTTCAATCTCGTCGATACACCGCGTCGGGTTTTATCTGCGACTCGTCGTTTACACCCGACATCCATACACAGACAAGACCGTGACGATCGCTATGGAACGGTGAAGACCATTTGAGAAGGCCGACGCGGCACTTATATTGCCTTCGGCGAGGCATCCCATCTCGATCCGCATCATGGTAAGCCGGTATGAGTTTGGAGAGACGATGAGTTCGCCAAAGAAGATATTGCCGAAGCCAGGCACGTGCAGCACGTGACCGAAGGAGGTTCCAGGCTTCGCTCCCTGCAGCTCGCTCACCAGGGAACATAGGACGTATCCCTTTTTCTTGCGACCTTCCGGCGACTTCATCGAAGCGTGCCGCCCTGCGAGCCATGCGGGAGTGCCTTTCGTCTCAGCAATCTTCTTATAGTGTGAGCTTACCTTATTATTGAAGACCTTCTCGTCCATAAGGTGCTTATCAGGGAATTCACTCGTTCGATTCTGACGTGAGCAGATCAATGTCCAGGACCGGATTAATACTCTCTCCGTTGACGCGCAGGTTCACAAATTTCGAACCGATTATGGAGATCCTTGGGTGATCGCCTTCAACGGGATACTCCACATGAAGCTTCGATACGATCCGGTCGGCGGTTACAACCTCGAGCACGTTCAGGTTCTCAACCACGGAGGTGACGAGCGTTGTCCACGTGCCAGTCGTCTTGTTCAGAACGCCGGTTGTGTGCGAGTAGGCGGGCCCGGACGTAAGAGTAACAGAATTGTCCAGTCTGTATGACTCGATCCGCGATTCGGCGTGCCCGCCCGCCTGCGCCAGCGATGTCGATGCCTGGGTGTGAATAATATTCTCGATGGGGTGGGTAATATGGCCGCCTAACGGGCTGGCGTCCGCATGATAGTGGAACATTCTCTTTGTGCTGGCTTTCATCGATCTTTCTCTCCATATCTCAACTATTTTTGAAGTTTGACACGAAACTTATACCTGGCAAGGTCTTCCAGCGTACCATTTGGACCGGCACCGGTGGATGAACCCTGGATGAGAAAAGTATTCAATCCTTCTTTGACCTTATCGGTCGGCATGTTGATCAGCAGTGCGTCGCGCGCCTGTTCGGGTGAAATCGTAGTTTGCCAGAGCAGCGCCCCATCGGTCGCCTGTAACGAGCAAAGATAGCTTGAAAACCCGCCGTTTGTAGGGACGTCGAGCGAGATCACGAAGGAGCCATGCTCGGGTGCGACGACCTCAGGGACCGAGTCGCCGCGGGCCCCGGCATTCGCCAGGACAAGGGGATTCAGGACCGCGGGAGCCTGCGCCCGAGCAATTTCAAGCTTCATGTGAGGCTGAAGGATAAATGTTTGAAAAGCCAGCAAAAGCAGACAGGCGGCCAACGCCGGAGAGAGGATCCATGGATTAGTGAACCAGGAAGTCCATCTTGGCGTCCTTTCCTCGCTTTTCGCAGCCACTCTTCTTGGGATCCCTAGCTCCGTTCGGGCACCGTCAATGAATACCCCGCCAGTCTTCACATCCATTGCGCATTCCGAACACTCGAAAAGGTGCTCCTCGAAGCTGTCCAAGGACGCGCCGTTGAGCTCTCCCAACAGATATCGTTCGACTGCCATTTCCTGGAGTGCATCCTGATGATTCATAACGAAGATCCTTTAGCTTCTAAATAGTGCGCGGCAGGCGACAAACGTTTCACATTGCTTGCATGACACATTTAGTCAAGCGCCCAACGGGATTTTTTCGAGTCCACCCGCTTGGTATATATCGCACGAAAGGAACCCTTTGCGCGGTGGAGAAGCACCCTTAGATAGTCCCTATCAATTCCAAACTCAGCGCATATCTCATCTTTGTCACGTTCCTCCAGAAAAACTGCCCTCAAAAGGCTTCGATCCCGGTCATTGAGGTCATCCAGAACGTTTCGAACAAGATCGCGAGTGTCATGAGAGATGACCATACTCAAAGCGTTAGGTCTGGTCTCGACCAGGCGGCCGGCGGTCTCATCCTCGAGCACTTCGACGCGGCTGGAACTACGGTACTGCTCCATCAGAACGTTGTTGCAGATCGAGTTTACGAGGGGACCCAGCCGCTCGGCATTACGAAGACCGCCTTCGCTTCGTATCAGCGAAAGAGCGCGCGAAAACGTCTCCTGCTTAACATCCTCAATCTGGTCAGGCCTGCGCAGCCGTGAACGCAACTTCAACAGGATGAGTTCACTGAAATAGGTAGTGAAATGCTGCTCAGTAGGTGGATCTCCCGCACGAAGTTTGCTCACATAGGAGGCATCAAATGTCACGAAATTCACCGAACATCCTCCAGGCCCTGTAGTCAAAAGTTTACATGGCAAAGGGCCCTTCGGCCCGGGTGATGTTTCCCAACCTGAGGCAACAACACCCTTTCCATGGCCTCGTGGTCGATTGATCGGCTCGACCTACTCAAAATTCTTGAAACGATCCCGCCGCCCGCGCCACCATCGCATTGAAGTTGATCTAAGTGGCACAAGGACCTCCGATGCGCACAAATATCATTGCCTGTCTGCCGTCTCTAGGGTTCTTCGGCCGCCTTCCCGCGCTGGATTTGAAAAGCAAAACTCCTACGCAGGAGGACCTCAACATGGAGGTTGAAGTGGCTGCAAATGCTGAGGTTGAACGGCTAGACGCATATCAGGTGGCTGTGTTGCTTTCTATAGGAGCGGTCATCCTCTCTCTATTTTGAAGACATCGGTTGCCTGCACGATTTGCGAGCAACTGCCTCATTTCCGACGGAACTCCGCAAAAAAGGTGAACTCGATGGGACAATTCAAGGGCACGGTCAAGTGGTTTAACAACGTCAAGGGCTACGGCTTCCTTGGGCGCGACGACGGCAATGATGTGTTCGTACATTTCAGCTCGATTCAAAAAGATGGCTACAAGAGCCTAAAAGAGGGTGAGGAAGTCCTCTTCGATATCGTTCAAGGTGATAAAGGCCCTCAGGCTGATCGGGTTATTCGGCGGGCCGCGTCAACTGCCTCGCAGGGCTTTTCGACCTAAACGTCAAAGCGGCCCTCTAAGTTCTCTAACGCAGTGTGACCGCCTTCCGCCACAACACCGGCTTTGTGAGCCAACGTCCGCGTTGACCCTTGATCGCTTGAGGCTCTCTCCGCCTTTCTCATAAACCTCATTTTGAAGTCATGGAGAAATCAGATGTCTGACACCATCATCGCTCTTATCATCCCGATCTCCGTCATCGCCATCTTCTTGGGATGGGTTCCTTTTTTGAACCTCATCTGTCCGCCATGCGGGCGCACCCTGGAACTACGGCGGCTGGAGAAGCTGGAACCAAAACGGCATCTTGCTGGCGTGCGGTTCGAGGGACTTTGATTTTGCCGCCCTCGAAGTGCCGTTCTTTTTGCTTAGGAATGGATTACTCATAACGGAGAGCGATGGATGGTTCGATCTTTGTTGCACGGCGGGCGGGAAGGTAGCATGCAGCAATTGCGATGCATGCTACGACAAGCGCGGCCAGCGCATAGATGGAAGGGTCGTAAGGTTGCATGCCGAACAACAAACTACGAAGGATTCGCGCCAACACTATCCCTGCGATGATGCCGATGCCTATACCGACAGCCACGAGAAGCAAGCCTTCGGACATAATCATCCTGAGTACGCCGTTTCGGTCCGCTCCCAGGGCCATACGAATCCCTATCTCACGTGTTCGTTGGACGACATTGAAGGTGAGCGCTCCATAGATCCCGATGCAAGCTAAAAGGATTCCAAGGCCACCGAAGATACTGAGCAGGACAGAGCTGAAGCGGCGCTGGCTCACGGTGTCGTCGAGAATGTCCTGCATCCGGAGAACATCGTAGACGGGGAGACCCTTATCAACCGTCCAGATTTGTTGCTTGATCGCTGCGGTAAGTGAGTCGGGATCGATACTCGAGCGCACCGAAAGGTCAGGTTGGTGAAGTCGGACATGGGCCGGGTGATCTCCGGTCGCGGCTGCTCTTCGAGAGAGAGTTGGCGCGCATTTCCCTGCACCCCGATCACCGTGTAGCGAATCGGTGGCACTCCCGGCTTTGCGGAGGCAACGTTTGAGATGTGTTTGCCGAGTGGATCCTGGCCTGGCCAGAGCTTAGCGGCCAATGCCTGATTGACGACGATGACCGGTTGATTTTGCTGTAGCTCTTCATTGCTAAACGTTCTGCCGGACACCAGCGGAATACCCAGTGTCGCAAAGTAATCCGGAGACGTGATGCCCCGCATGTCAGCGGTCGGTTCGCTCCCACGCACCGGAACTGGCCAACCCTCCACCGCAAATTTCATCAATCGGATTCGCGTCATGGGCAAACCGTCGGAGAAGCTGGCTGTTTTGACTCCAGGAAGGCTGGTGACGCGATCAAGAACAGCCCTGCAAAATGTCGCCGAAGAATCTTTGGACGGATAGCGTGCGGGTGGAAGGCTGAACTGCATCGTCAGGACATGATCCGGACGAAATCCGGGGTCGACCGCCATAACGTGGCGCAGGCTGCTCATCAGGAAGGCAGCGGCGATCAGCAGCACCGTTGCAAGGCTCACTTCCAGGACAACGAGCCTAGAGATCAGACGCTGCGCATTGCGGTGCCCTGCCTCACCAGTCTGTTTGATGACTGAGTTTGCGTCTGTGCGGGAGACGCGAATGGCTGGAATGATGCCGAAGAGCGCGGCCGAAAGGAAGCTCGCCAGCATCGTGAAGACCAACACGGGAATGCCGAGGTGAATACTTTCCGGCCTGAGAATTCCAGCTGGCTTCAGTGCCGGAATTGCCTTGATCCCCGTATACGCGACCAGCAGCGCAAGAACGCCGCCAATCAGACTCAAGACCGCAGCCTCAACAAGAAACTGTGCAATGAGGTCTCCGCGGTCGGCGCCCAGGGCTCGTCGAATGCCAAGTTCGCGCTGACGATGGGTGGCACGGCTGAGGACGAGGTTGCTGAGGTTCGCACACGAGATCAGCAGAACCAGACCCACAGCCGAGAACAGAACTAAAAGATTGCGGCGCAGTTGCTGACCAACGTCTTCGAGATAAATGGGAAAGACGTTGACGCCAAAGCCCGCGTTCAAGACCGGGTCCTGGCCCTGAAGGTTGCGGGCGATTCCGTCCATCTCGACCCGCGCCTGCTGAAGAGAAGCGCCGTCAGCGAGCCGTGCGAAAACGAGCATCTTACGGCGATTGAAGTCCTCGAGGTTGCCTTGTGCGGTAACGTCATAGGGGATCCAGACAGCGGGCTTGCGCTGGTCCGAACCCTCTCGAGTCGACGGCAGATAAAAGTTTGCCGGAAGAACACCAACAACTGTGTACACCGAATCGTTCATAGTCATCGTTTGGCCGATTACGCTGCGGCTACCGCCGAAGTGGGAGCGCCAATACGAGTCGCTCAGGACCGCGATGTGCGAATTCCCTGGGTCCGACGCCACTGACTCAAAGGTTGTTCCCAAGGCGGCGTTTGCCGAAAATACCTGAAAGAAGTTCGGGGTAACGCGTCCACCATCGATGCGTTCGGGTTCGCCGGCGCCGATTCGGTTTAGATTGACGCTCTCAAAGCCGGCAATATCCTCCAACGACTTTGCCTGTCTCGCCCACTCGACAAAATTTGCATGAGAGACCGGCACCCGTTCTCCAATCGATGCCCCGAGCGATGGGTTCTTCTCCCAAAGGACCACTAGTCGGTTCGGATCGCCATAGGGGAGTTGCCGCAACAGGACAGCGTCGATCACGCTGAAGACCGCGGTATTCGCACCGATTCCAAGCGCCAGAATAGCGATGACCAAGGCTGAATATCCAGGAGCATTGCCCAGGACGCGAAATGCAAGTTTGAGGTGCTGCGCGAGAAGGCGGACACGGACAGTGTCGGACATGGAACCTGCTTTCAGGGGAAGGTTTGGCCAGCACGGTGTGGTTAAACATTGTGAATTATAGACGGCTGATGGGACTATTTAGCCTCACTCTCTGGACCTGAGGGTCGCGTCCTACGTTGATGGGAACAGGCAGGGGGATGCAATAATGCGGGGATGAGCGAACAGGTTTCTTCTGGGTTGGATCGGCGGGGTTTTCTTGGCGTGTGCTCCATGGTGGGGCTGGGGCAGACGTTGTTGCCAGGCGTGCTGTTTACGTTGGCGACGCAGGCGAAGGCGCAATCCTCTCCAATTGTGGGTGGCGGTGAGGTAAAGGCCACCACTGACGACATGGCGAAGATTACGCCGCAGATGATCGATGCGGCGGCCGTAATCGCTGGAATCAGCGTCACGGATGAGCAGAAGAAGACGATGCTCGAGGGATTGGAACAGCTGCGGAAATCGTTTGTAGCGATCCGAGATTTGAAGATACCGAATAGCGTGGCTCCGGCGTTTGTCTTCGATCCGGTACCGGGCGATATGGTACTGGATGCAGCAAAGAAGCCACTGATAATCAGCGCTGCGCCAGATGTGACGGCGCTCTCCGTTGCGGCCTCAGCGGGTATTGCCGGAGATTCCGATGCCTTGGCGTTCGCTTCGGTACGAGAGCTGGCGGAGCTGATCAAGACGCGAAAGGTCACCTCGGTTGATTTGACCAAGATGTATCTGGCGCGTTTGAAGAAGTATGATCCGCAGCTGCATTTCGTAATCACGCTGACCGAAGAACGGGCGATGGAGCATGCGGCGGCGGCGGACAAGGAGATTGCCGCAGGTAACTACCGAGGGCCGCTGCATGGAATTCCGTGGGGCGGGAAGGACCTGCTGGCGGTAAAAGGGTACCGAACGACGTGGGGAGCGGGTGGGTTTGAGGATCAGAAGTTCGACTATGACGCAACCGTCGTAACGCGACTCGATGAGGCAGGAGCAATCCTAATCGCGAAGTTGTCGATGGGAGCGCTGGCCCAGGGCGATCTATGGTTTGGTGCGCGGACGCGAAATCCGTGGAACAAGAGACAGGGTTCCAGCGGGTCCTCAGCGGGAAGTGCCAGCGCGGTGGCCGCCGGGTGCGTGGGGTTTGCGCTGGGAACCGAGACGCTAGGATCGATCTCTTCGCCGTCGACTCGCTGCGGGTGTTCAGGCTTGCGGCCTACGTTTGGGTTCGTGCCAAGAACAGGAGCCATGGCGCTGAGTTGGACAATGGACAAGATCGGACCGATCTGCCGGGCGGTGGAGGACTGCGCGCTGGTTCTATCGGCGATCTACGGGCCGGACGGGCATGATCTATCCGTACAGTCGGCGGCGTTCAATTGGGACGCAAACTTCAACTGGAAGACGCTGCGCGTGGGATATATCAAGAGTGCGTTTGATCCGCCGACGTTGCCCGCAGGAGCGACGGAGGCGCAGAAGAGAAACCTCGAACGGCGGGTCTACGACGCGAAGTATGCCACGACAGCGCTGGATGAGCTGCGCAATATGGGGGTTAAGTTGATTCCGGTGGAGATACCCGACTTCCCCTTCGGCGCAATCGTGCCGGTGCTCGAGGCAGAGGCAGCCGCAGCGTTCGATGATCTAACGCGTAGCGGGCGGGACAAACTGCTGACTGGTCAGCTGCCCTTCGATTGGCCGAATCAGTTCCGCATTGCACGGTTTTACTCCGCAGTGGACTATATCCAGGCGATGCGAGCGCGGACGCTGGCGATTGCGGAGATGGAGAAACTGTTCGCGCAGGTGGATGTGATTGTGACACCGTCGCAGGGGATACAGTTGCAGGCTACGAATCTGACTGGCCATCCGGCGGTGATCGTACCGAACGGGGTTCGGGGCGACGGTGCCCCGAAGACCGAGAACGAGCAAGATGGAGCACTGGCGAACGCAGGCGGGCCCGGCACGCCGGTAAGCCTGACGTTCCTTGGCGGCTTGTATTCTGATGCGCGGATCGCGGCCTTCGCCAAGGCGTACCAGGATGCGACGAGCTTTCAACTGCAGCACCCTAAGTTGAGCTGATTCCGCCCCGGCGTGATGGGAACGCGAGTGATCTTGGACCATAGAGGCGATGACGATGGTGGCCGACGGTGGCTTGCCGGATCATCGCCTCTTTTGATGATCCCGGATGCTACCATCCGGCTATGCCAACGGATGTGCTAGTGGAAGCGCGAGGGCTGGTGAAGGAGTACGGCTCGGGGCGTCGCGTGGTAGACGATGTTTCGTTTGCTATCAAACGAGGAGAGACCCTTGGGCTGGTGGGGGAGTCGGGTTCTGGCAAAAGCACTGTGGCACGGATGCTGTTACGGCTGGTGGAACCCACCGCGGGTGAGGTGCGCTATGACGGAGCCGATTTGCTGGCTACGGAGCCGCGAGGAATGCGCGAGATACGGCGGCGCATGCAGATCGTGTTTCAGGACCCCTACGCTGCGCTGAATCCGAGAATGCGGGTGCGAGAGATTCTTGCGGAACCGTTTGCGATCCATCGTGAGAGGCCGATGGAAGGCCTGGAGGCGAGGTTGGCGCAGATGCTGCGTACGGTAGGGATGGACAGCTCAGCGCTGGAGCGATTTCCTCATGAGTTCAGTGGCGGGCAGAGGCAGCGGATCAATATCGCAAGGGCGCTGGCGCTGCGGCCCGAGTTCCTGGTCCTAGATGAGCCAGTCAGTGCGCTGGACGTCAGCGTGGGAGCCCAGGTAGTGAATCTATTGCGCGATTTGCAACGAGAGTACGGGTTGACGTATCTGTTTATCTCGCATTCGATGCCGCTGGTGCGTTATCTGTGTGACCGAGTGGCGGTGATGCGGCAGGGCAAGCTGGTGGAATTGGGCGAGTGTGAACGTGTTTGTGAGGCACCTCAGGAGGAGTACACACGAAGGTTAATCGCGGCGACCCCCGAGATGCCCGCTTCGCCGTAAACGGCTCTCTTGTAAGTACCGTGGTGGAGCCGGAAGCGTCTGTCTTTCGGTAGTCGCTACAATGGAAGATGGATGATATCGAGTTTTAGCGCGCATTGGCACTACGTCTGGCTTGTCGTCGCCTCGTTTATCGCGGGGGTGATGAATGCGATGGCAGGTGGCGGATCGTTCATATCGTTTCCGGCCATGTTGTCGATTGGCGTCGCACCGATTCAGGCGAACGCCACGAACACAGTCGCACTATGGCCGGGGCAGTTGACCTCGGTAGCGGCCCTGCGAGGAGATCTTCGACGCGATCTGCTGCCAGTGGTTTGTGCGGCATCGATCCTGGGCGGCGTAAGCGGGGCTGTGGTGCTGCTAAATACGAAACAGATCACGTTTCTGCACCTTGTGCCGTGGCTCCTGCTCGTCGCTTCCCTGCTGTTCGGTATCAGTGGTCCGGTGTCGCGGTGGTTGCGCGCACGATCGGCTGAGCCCCATATAGGGAAGACGCCGGCAATTGTGCCGCTGTTCTTCGTGCTGCTGCCGGTGTGCTTCTATATCGGCTACTTCGGCGCCGGGGCGGGTTTCTTGATCATGAGCGCCCTGGCACTGTTCGGCGTGGAGGAAATGCATGCACTTAACTCGTTGAAGGTGTTGGCGGCATGTCTGTCGAACTTTTGCGCCGTGATCACGTTTGTGTTGAGTGGAGCGGTAATCTGGCATTACTGCCTGATCTCGATGGTCTTTGCAGGCGTGGGCGGCTATGTTGGAGCGCAGTATGCCCGACGAATGAACGCAAATGTGCTGCGAACTATCGTCGTGATTACCGGATGTTTGATGGCGGCTTATTTTTTCTGGAAGAATGGTTAGTAGCGGTAGTGGGCCAGGAGTTGAAGCTATGAGTCACGAGGGAATTCGAATCGTAAATGCCGAACAGGCGAAGCGCGAGGACTTGGAACACGAGCCTCTGCCTGTGGACGCAGTGGCTCCGAAGAAGGTGCGGGTCAAGAAAACGGAGGGGACGGGCGTTGAGATCGACTGGAAGGACGGGCACCAGAGTAAATGGAGCTTTGCATGGCTTCGGAACGCTTGTCCCTGCGCGACATGTCACGAAGACCGGGAGAAGACTGGGAGACCGCCGGGCGAACCCAAACCAAAGGAACAGACGCTGCTAATGATGTATGAAGCGCCCGTGAAGCCGCTGGAAGTGACGCCCATGGGCAAGTATGCGCTGAAGTTCAAGTGGAGCGATGGACACGAGAGCGGCATCTATTCGTGGGAGTATCTGCGCCGCGTATGCCGGTGCGAGAAATGCATCAAACGATAGTTATCGCAGCCGGCAAGACAATTTTTCTGCAATTCTTCAATGCAGGTTAAAGATGTAAGATTGGCGACGTCCAGGGAGGACCCGCCATGAACAGACCTGTGCATTTTGAGATTCCAGCAGAAAAGCCGGAACGCGCGATCAAGTTCTACGAGAAGGTGTTCGGCTGGAAGTTTGAGCGGTGGAACGGTCCGATGGAGTATTGGAACATTTCCACCGGGGACAACCAACCGGGGATCAACGGCGGCCTGATGACGCGAAGAGACCCCGCCCAGCCATGCGTTAACACGATGGATGTGGCGGACCTCAACGCGACCATCGGCGTGGTTGAAGCCGCGGGCGGCCTGTGTGTTGTGCCGAAGATGCCGATACCGGGTGTGGGATGGCTCGCTTACTTCAAAGACACCGAGGGCCACATCTTTGGCGCGATGCAGGCTGACCCATCGGTAAGTTGAATACCTAGACCGGGTTTGCAATTCTACTGAAGAGTTGCGCGAGGGCGTTCTCCACTGTGTCAGCGACGAGGAGGAGTTCGCGGCTCTTCGGTTTCAACATTCCTTCGTCGACGCAGTGATCCAGGAAGGCGAGGAGTTTGTCATAGAAGCCGTTGATGTTGAGCAGAAGAGTGGGTTTGGCGTGAATCTTGAGGGTGTGCCAGGCGAGAACTTCGAAGAGTTCTTCGAAGGTGCCGAAGCCACCCGGTAGTGCGATAAAGGCGTCGGCCTTTTCGCCCATGAGCGCCTTCCGGGTGTGCATCGTACTGGTGATGTGAAGCTCGGTGATACCTTGATGCGCGACCTCGAGGTCGACAAGCACCTCGGGGATGACGCCGATAACATTGCCACCCGCTGCCAGGGCCGCTTCAGCAACGGTCTGCATAAGTCCTACATTGGCTCCGCCGTAGATGAGTCCGATGTTGCGCGCAGCCAGAGCATATCCAAGTTCTTCCGCGGCGGCTCGGTAAACAGGGTGAGTTCCGTTGGCAGAGGCGCAAAACACAGCAATATTCCGAATCATAAAGACAAGGATATCAATTGCTGCAAAGAGCGTTCCAATAGGAGAAGAGTGAGAAGGCCGACCGGAGCTATATGCAGCGCGATCGGCCCGTAGAAATGGGGAGGACTGATTCGATACCCTTCGTCTTCATCGACGAACTAGTGAATGATGATTGTTGCGTTGTTGTGGTCACTAACAACCTCTTCAATGAGCGAGCCCACCGCATGGTTGGGAGTCGCGCTGTTAGCAACGATGCGCGTGCCAACTTCCAGGGTCATGCTGACTGGTTTACCTGGGTCGAGTGTCACCACTTTATCCCCAACCTTGACCTCCATCACAGAGCCGGTTTCATTGCGGAGATTAAGCTTGACCGTTGTGGTCTTCGTCTTTGCGAACATCGCGTGGACGGGGGATGAAACGCTCGCAGGAGCGGCATAGACAGCCGGGGCTGCAAGGAGAGAGGTAGCGACAACTGCAATAGTGAGACGATTGAAACCTTTCATTGTTAGCTCCCGATACTTCTAAATTGCGACGGGAGTTTTCTGCCATGGTTCAGAAAAGCTCGTCGTGGGAGGAAGTACGCATGCGGTTCGCTGATTGTTCCCAAAAAAATGAAAATCAAATCCTGATTGTTGCGCGACAGTTAATCGATACGATGCCTGTCCACAAGCGGACATGCCGTTCGCAAATGGACAGTAAATACGGACATTTTCGATGGTTTTCTGGACGAGGATGTTAGTGCAGCCTGGGGAGCTTAATATAGATGCTGGAGTGTGTGTATTGAGTCGACTTTTAGAGAATATGAATCCGCAACAACAGGAGGGGATTCAGTCGGTGGATGGACCTGTGCTTCTTCTGGCAGGTGCCGGGTCTGGTAAGACGCGCGTGATCACGCATCGCATAGCTTATTTGATTGAGGAGCGAGGGGTGCCGGCAGATTCGATTCTCGCTGTAACCTTCACCAACAAGGCAGCGAAAGAGATGGCCGAGCGCGTAGACAAAATTCTCGGCCACTCTACCCTGGCCAAGCCGATGCTCGCTACGTTTCACAGCTTCTGTGTACGCGTTCTGCGCCGGGACATTGAGGCCCTGCGTGTAGGTGGAGTCGGGCTGACGCGGACTTTCGCTATCTACGATGAGACCGATCAACAAGCAGTGGTGAAGCAGGCGTTGAAGCAGTTGGCGATCGATGACAAATCGCTCAAACCCAGAGTTGCGCTGGGAAGAATTTCTTGGGCGAAGAACCACATGATCGATCCACAGGAATATTTTCTTGCGAGCACGAATCCGATGGAGGAGAAGATCGCCCACATCTTCGAGATCTACAAGAAAGAACTATTCAAGGCAAACGCGCTCGACTTTGACGATCTACTGCTTGAGACAGTTCGACTGTTGAAGAGTTCGGCAGAGACGCGAGAGAGATACAACCGTCGGTACAAATATATTTTGATCGACGAGTACCAGGACACAAACCGTCCACAGTATGAATTGATGAAGCTTTTGGCGGGTTCGAACGGAAACGTCTGCGTCGTCGGCGATGAAGATCAGTCAATTTACAGCTGGCGTGGTGCGGACATCAAGAACATCCTCGAGTTCGAGAAAGATTTTCCCGGAACGAAGACGATTCGGCTGGAGCAGAACTATCGCTCCACGCAGATGATTCTGGAGGGTGCGAGCGCGGTGGTGGCGCAGAACACTCAGCGTAAGGGCAAGAACCTCTGGACCGCGCGCGAAGGTGGTTCGTTGATCGGATACTACGAAGCGCCAGATGGAGAGAATGAGGCGCTGTTTGTAGCGGACCGCGTGCAAAAGTATCTGCGGGAGGCGGGCGCGCAGGAAGACCAACCGCGGTGTGCTGTTCTCTACCGGACCAACTCCCAGTCAAGGCTCGTCGAAGAGGCACTGCGGCGCTATCAGATCCAATATCACATGGTCGGCGGGTTCTCGTTTTATGACCGGGCCGAGGTTAAGGACATCCTGAGCTACCTCAAACTGGTCCAGAATGTGCATGACTCGGTTGCGTTGGGAAGGGTCGTGAATTCGCCTCCTCGCGGCATCGGTAAAACGACGATGGAGACGCTCGAGAGAATGGCACTTTCGAGCGGCATGAGTACATGGGACGCAATTGGGCGGGCGATTGACGATAGGCTACTCCCCCAGCGAGCGCTGATGGCCCTGACTAGCTTCAGACGCCTGATTGAAGATGCGCGGGCGATGCTGGGTCCAGGGTTTGCGGAGAAGCTCGCCGGAGATTTGGTAGAGACGAACTCTTTCCTGCCCTCCGGCGCGGAGATGGACCTGGATGTTTCGTTTGGGTTTGGAGTAGACGCCGACGAAAGGATCCGGGTCGTCACTGCAGAGGTTGAGGACACAGGTGCGGGCACTTCATTTGATACAAGCTTCAACTTTGGGTTTGATTTTGGACCTAGTGAAGAGTTCTCGACGATTGCACCAGAGAACGCGACGGACTCAGACGCATCACACGGTATCGATGCCACCAACTTCAATCCATTTGCACCTGTGGTGTTGAAGAAGTCCGCCGATAAGGCGATGGAACGGGCCGCTGAGATGCAAGATGAAAGGCCCGCGTTCCGTAAACCAGGAGATCCGGCGACGCTGCCAGAACTCATCAAGTTCTTGAATGACCGAAGCGGCTACATTCGAGCACTCGAAGAAGAGGCAACGCCAGAATCTTTCTCGCGAATTGAAAACCTGAAGGAACTGGCAAACGCGGCGCAGGACGCGCAGGAGCGTGGAGAGACGCTGCACGAGTTTCTCGACCACGCGGCTCTGGTAAGCGATGCGGACAGCTATAGCGAAGAGGCCCGCGTGACCCTGATGTCGCTGCATGCAGCGAAAGGGCTGGAGTTCCCCCTGGTCTTCCTCACCGGGATGGAAGAAGGACTCTTCCCGCACTCACGCACATTGACCGACCCTACAGGACTCGAAGAAGAGCGTCGGCTTTGTTACGTCGGAATGACACGCGCGATGGACACACTCGTAATGACGCGAGCCCGGTACCGGCGTCGGTACGGAAGCGATATGCCGGAGGCGAGCATCGCCTCGCGGTTTCTGGAAGAAGTGCCGGCACGTCTCGTGGAGGACCTGGGGAGCCCACCGGCCAGGCCACAGTTTTCGGGCTCGGACTACAGCTCCGGATATGGCGGAGCCTATGCGACACCATATCCAAAGGCGAATCGGTTCGGTCGTTCGAATGCCGAAGAGGGCGAGCGGCACTACAGCTACGAGGACGAAGACCAGAGCGGAGAGCGGGGAGCGAGGGCTGCGGCGCGAGCCACTGGACCTGGAGGCGGTACTCGGTTCGGGCAGGGCCGAAAGACAGCGGCGCCTGGGCAGTCGATCGATAACATCGCCAGCTTCTTTGCGGCGCGCGGACAGAAGTTCTCGCGGCCGAAACTGGAGGTCGAAGCGCCGAAGGGAAAGACAGGATTGACGCAGGGTTCGCGGGTCCGACATCCGAAGTACGGCGAAGGGACCGTGTTTCGACGCGAAGGCGATGGGGACGATGCGAAGATTACAGTACAATTTCAACAGCACGGCGTAAAGAAGCTTGTGGAGAAGTTTGCCCAGCTGGAGCGCCTCTAAGTTCCGAAAAAATCGTACCTACAGAAAGATTGGCAAGATACATGGCAAATACCAAGAGCATCACCGATAAAGACGAGCGCAAGAAGGTAAAGCGCGCAGCACGCAAGAAGGCAGCACCCAAGGGCCCGCGCGCCGGCGCTCGCGGCGCGAACAAGGCCAAGATCAAGAAGGCCTCACGCGGCCAAAGCAAGCGGTAAGCATCCTGCTTGAACGGAGCGCTGCAGGCGCAGCGCTCCGGCTTGAGCGTGATGGCACTTGAAACGCCTTGCACCAATTCCTCTGTAAGCAGGAGCGAGCGCGCTGGCCAGGCAAATCTTCAGAACCAAGTCGATCGACAAGCTGATCTCTGAATCGGAGAGGCCTGAACACGCGCTGAAGAAGACGCTCGGCCCGGTCTCGTTGACGGCGTTGGGAATTGGCGCGGTGATCGGTTCCGGCATCTTCACGGTGATCGGCACGGCGATCGGCGGCAATCCTGCGAAGATCGCGGACTGGAAAGGGTCGCCCATTCTCGACCTCATCGTTGGGTGGTTGCATCACACCAGCGGTGCGGTCGCGGGACGTCCGGGTGCGGGGCCGGCGCTGGCTTTGTCCCTGGTGCTGGTGGCCATCGTATGCGCGCTGACGGGGCTCTGCTATGCGGAGCTGGCGTCGATGATTCCGATTGCCGGATCTGCGTACACCTACACCTATGCGACGCTGGGAGAGCTGATTGCCTGGGTGATTGGGTGGGACCTGATCCTGGAGTACGCGTTCAGCAACATGAGCGTGAGCGTGGGCTTCGCGGCGCATGTGGTGGCATTGCTGGAATGGATAGGGATACCTTTGTCGCCGAAGTGGTTGTCGCCGGCTTACCTGCCGCTTGGCCTGCAGGATCTGCAGGGCAAGGACATCTACGCCAGCGGATGGCACGCGGGATTCAACATTCCCGCCTTCCTGATTGTGATGCTCCTGACTGTGGTGCTGGTGCGCGGCATTCGGGAGTCGGCGCGGACCAACAACATCATGGTGCTGGTCAAGATTGCGGCGATCCTGCTGTTCGTCTTCTTCGGTCTGAGCTTTATTCATCCGGCGAACTACACGCCCTTCTCGCCGAACGGATGGTCGGGCGTGCTGGCGGGTGGGTCGATCATCTTCTTCACGTATATCGGATTCGATTCGGTCTCGACGGCCAGCGAGGAGTGCAGGCAGCCCAGACGCGATGTCCCGATCGGAATTCTGGCGACGCTGATGATCTGCACGATTCTCTATATCGGTGTTGCGGTGGTGCTGACCGGGATGGTGCCGTGGCTGTCGGTGGCGGGCGATGCGGCTCCGGTGGTGAATGCTCTGAAGCGGGTGGCTTTGACGCCAGATGGCCACAGACTGCATTGGGTGCAGCTGGCGGTGCTGATCGGTGCGCTGGTCGGGATGGTCTCGTCGATCCTGGTATTTCAGTTGGGTCAGGCGCGGGTCTGGTTTGCCATGTCTCGAGACCGGTTGTTGCCGGATGCCTTCAGCAAGGTGCATCCGCGGTTTCGGACGCCGGCGTTCGCGACCTGGGTCGCAGGCGTGCTCGTGGCGATTCCGGCGGGGCTGTTTGATGTAGGGACGTTCGCCGAGATGTCGAACATCGGCACGTTGTTCGCGTTTGTGCTGGTTTCGATCGGGGTCGTTGTTCTGAGATACAGAGAGCCGGAGCGACATCGCGGGTTCCGGGTGCCGTTTGGACCGGTGATTCCCGATTCTGTCGGTGCTCTTCTGCATCCTGTTGATGGCTGGGCTTGCCGGCGATTACGTGGGTGCGGTTCTTTGTGTGGCTGATCATCGGGTTGGTGGTTTACTTCTTCTACAGCCGCAAGCGGAGTGAGTTTTACTCGCCCAAAGTCTAGGTATGGAACGATGGCGCGAAAGCCGGCTAGACAGGATGTTGAGATCGATGTGGTTGATTGGCTGCGCAAGCTGCCGAAGGTCGAGCTGCATCTGCATCTCGAGGGGACGATTCAGCCGGAGACGCTGCTGGAGTTGAGTCGACGGCATGATGCGGAGCCGCTTGACTCCGGAGGCGGCTAAGAAGCTTTATGTTTATGAGAACTTTTTGGGATTCATGGACTCGTTCAAGGCGGTTTCGGCGCGGTTGAAGGGGCCGGACGACTATGAATTGATTACTTACAACATGATTCGCGACCTGGCGGCACAGGGGGTGGTGCACGCCGAGGTGTATATCTCGTTCGGGATTATCTATTACTGGAAGAACGCTGAGGTTGAGCCGTACGTCGAGGCGATCGAGCGTGGGCGGGTGCGGGGCGAGAAGGATTTCGGGACGACGGTGTACTGGTTGATCGATGCGGTGCGGCACTTTGGCGCGGAGGAGGCGGCGAAGGTTTTTCGCAAGGCGGCGGAGCTGCGGGCGCTGTATCCGAGCATTGTGGGGATCGGGATCGGCGGAGACGAGGCGCGGGGGAGTGCGGATCTGTTTCGCGAGTCGTATGCGGAGGCCAAGGCGGCAGGGCTACGGCTGACGGCGCATGCGGGCGAGACGATGGGGCCGGAGAGCATCTGGGCGGCGATCAACATCGGGGCGGAGCGTGTGGGCCATGCTCTGTCGGCGCAGCACGATGTGGAGTTGCTGGAGGTGCTGGCGCAGAAGCAGGTTCCTCTGGAGCTGAATGTGACCAGCAACATCCGGACGGGGTGCTGCAAGAGCTTGGACGAGCATCCGGTGAAGCAGTACTTCGAATCGGGGCTGATGATGACGATCAACTCGGACGATCCGCCGATGTTTGGCAGCAATCTGCTGGAGGAGTATGTCCTGGTGCAGGAGCGGTTCGAGTTTTCGCTGGAGCAGATGCGGGAGCTGGCGGCGAATTCCGTGGAGGCGAGTTTTCTGCCGCCGGAGCGGAAGCTGGAGCTGCTGCGACGG
>CAVRHK010000006.1:0-88796 GCA_963720955.1 uncultured Acidobacteriaceae bacterium
CAAAGAAGACGAAGGCAAGACCCGCGTCAGGGTGCACCAAATCGTCAAGAGCCTTCAACGGGATCTTCTGTCGGACAGCGAGGTTCTCCACTTATTCACTGTGAACAGCGGTCTTATCGCAGCGATGGACCTCGGGGATGAGGCCGATCCAACCGCTGGTCCGTCTGCCGCATTCGCACATCGATCCTAAACTGGCTATCCACCGTGGACCGTGCGAGTAGGCCCCCCTCGAGAGTTCTATGAATGGGCAGCAGACCACATTCTCAGCGTAACCGGATCGCTCCCGGGAAGTCGCCTTGCGTTTACCGATCCGCTCCAGCCCATGTGGACGTAAAACCGGCTGCTCGGACAAGTGCCAACTTTGCGGTCGAAGTGAGCGTCATGCCGGTGTTGTTGGGCGGAGGTGTTTCGCTCCTGCCATCCCCTGTTCAACGCTGGAACTCGGTAGACTGAACTACGGATGAAAGCGATCGAAACCAGTACCATTGCGGTAATGGCCGAAAAGCCTTCTGTCGCACGAGACATTGCCCATGTCCTCGGAGCCGACAAGCGGGGCGAAGGCTATCTCCAGGGAAACGGCTATGTTGTCACCTGGGCGATTGGACATCTGGTTTCCCTGGCACAACCGCACGAGATCAATCCTGAATGGCGGCAATGGCGTTTCGATCTATTGCCGATCTTGCCCGGCCATTGGCCACTGGTCGTCTACGAGCGAACTAAAGATCAGTTCGAAGTAGTGCGAAAGATCCTGACGTCCCCGCGGGTGTCGCGGATTGTGTGTGCAACGGACGCCGGGCGGGAAGGAGAACTGATCTTCCGCTACATCTACGAGGCAACTGAGAGCAAAAAGCCGGTAAGCCGACTTTGGATTTCCTCCCTGACTCCGGAGGCCATACGTAAGGGGTTCGACAAGCTTCGTCCGGGGAGTGAGTATGATCGATTGGCCGACGCCGCCAGCGGACGAAGCCGGGCCGATTGGCTTGTTGGCATGAATCTGTCTCGTGCCTATTCGATCGTTTATCGTGAGGAGCTTTCGGTGGGTCGGGTGCAGACGCCGACTCTGGCCATGGTTGTCGATCGCGAACTCACTCTCCGGCGCTTTGTCTCCGAAGACTACATCGAGGTCGTCGCAACTTTCCAGAGACGGGAAAATCCGAACCAGGAAACATATGAAGGTACATGGTTCCGTCCGCAGACAGAGTCGAGCAAGGACAAAGACGCCCAGGCGAACATCTCTCGATTGCCTGCCGATGGCCAGGAAGCCAACAGCATCATTCTTCGGGCTCGTGCGGGGGAAGCCGTCATCGAGTCACTTTCATCTGAGACGCAACGGATGCAACCACCCCTGCTGTACGATCTTACAGAGCTGCAGCGGCATGCCAATCGCCTGTTCGGCTTTAGCGCTCAAGAGACCCTCGACACGGCCCAGGCCCTCTATGAGCGGCACAAACTGATCAGCTATCCCAGGACGGACAGTCGTCATCTTTCTGCTGATGTTGCTTCTACAGCTTCAGGCATTGTTGCTGCAATTTCCAAAAGCTATGAGAAGCAACTGGCTGCTGGAACGGGAGAGCGGCCTCTGGGAAAGCGGCATGTCGACGACAGTAAGGTCAGTGACCACCATGCCATCATTCCCAATGCGGTTTCCCCCGAGAAGGCCCAACTGACGGAAGAGGAGCGCAAGATTTACGGTCTGATCTGCCGCCGCTTCCTCATGATGTGGCACGACGATTATCTTCAGGCCGTCACGACAGTGATTACCACAATCACGCATGGAGAATTCGTCGACCGCTATCGAACCACTGGAACCGTCGTGAAACAGATGGGTTGGAAGGTCCTGGACGTTGGGGCCGAAGGACGGAAGCGAGAGATGAAGGGTAGTGCCGAGGAGAAAACTCCGGAGCAGATCTTGCCAGTGGATCTTGCCCAAGGACAACTCCAGGACATCGTAGATATCGACGCCCGCAAAAAGAAGACCAGACCCCCGAAGCGATTCACTGAGGGCACGCTCCTGACCGCGATGCAGACGGCAGGCCAAAGCCTGGACGAGAGAGAACTGTCCGACGCGATGAAAGAGACGGGCCTCGGTACTCCTGCCACTCGGGCGGCCATCATCGAAGTGCTATTGAAGCGCGGCTATATCGTTCGTATAGGGAAGAGCCTGGAGGCAACGGAAAAGGGGATCCATCTCATTGAAGTGGTTCATCCCGAAGTCAAAAGTCCTGCGATGACCGGCCAGTGGGAGGCATTTCTCAAGAAGATCCAACACGGTGAATGCCGGCTGGAACCGTTCCTGGATAGCATCAGTCAGTACGTGCGTTCCGTCGTCGGAAAGGTTCGTCAGGCTTCGCCCGTACAACCAGCGTCGGCGGTTCCCTCCCCACCTAAGGTCTCCGATACTCCTGACTTGCCAAGCCCAAAGATGATCCCCAACAGCGCGAGTCTCACCGAGCTGTTGCAGAACGCATTCGGCTTCTCTGCGTTCAGGCCCAATCAGGAAGCCGTCTGTCAGGCAGTGACGGCGGGGAAAGACGCGCTGCTTGTCATGCCGACCGGCTCAGGCAAGTCGCTCTGTTACCAGTTGCCGGGATTGGCACGAGGCGGGACGACTCTCGTGATCAGTCCACTCATCGCTTTGATGGATGATCAGATGCTGAAGTTGAAGGAGCAAGGGTTCGCGGTTGAGTGCATTCATTCAGGTCGCAATCGTGAAACTTCCCGCCGTGTTTGTTCCGACTACCTGGGTGGCAAACTACAGTTCCTCTTCATTGCTCCAGAACGGCTTCGGGTGGCCGGCTTCCCCGAAATGCTCGCCAAGCGAAAACCCTCGCTGATCGCCATCGATGAGGCGCACTGTATCTCGCAATGGGGCCACGATTTTCGGCCCGACTATCGGATGCTTAGCCAACATTTACCGGATCTTCGCCCTGCTCCGATACTCGCACTCACGGCCACTGCGACGCCGCTTGTTCAAGATGATATTGCAACTCAGCTAGGTTTGACCGCGCCCACGCACTTCATCCATGGCTTCCGCCGCGAAAACATAGCGATCGAGATCGTAGAAGCTTTGCCTTCACAACGTCCTCAGCTCGCTCGGGAGATCCTGCTCGAAGAGAAACACCGACCAGCCATCGTGTACACCCCGACGCGCAAGCAGGCCGATAGCCTGACGGAAGACTTTGCAGGCGAATTTGCTGTGGCCAGCTACCACGCAGGGCTCGATGCCGAGCGACGACGACGAGTGCAGGAAGAATTCATGGCGGGCAGGCTGGACGTCATGGTGGCAACCATAGCGTTCGGAATGGGAATTGATAAGCCGGATGTTCGCACTGTGATTCACACCGCGTTGCCGGGCAGTCTGGAAGGGTATTACCAGGAGATTGGCCGCGCCGGGCGCGACGGAAGGCAGAGTCGCGCTATCCTCATGCACTCCTATGGAGACCGTAATACCCATGACTTCTTTTTCAGCCGAGATTACCCGGAGGTTTCGGTATTGGATCGATTGTCTGCAAAACTTCATACAGAACCCCAACCGAAGGAGGTGCTTCGCAAGGCCCTGGCGATGGAGGCAGATCTATTCGATAAAGCCCTCGAAAAACTTTGGATTCACAAAGGCGCGGTGCTCGACTTCGCAGAGAATGTAAGCCGGGGAAATGGACAATGGCGCTCGTCCTACATTCAGCAGGGTGATCAAAAGCGGGCGCAGATCGACCAGATGATTCGCTTTGCGGAGAGCAATCAATGCCGCATGACCTCCCTTGTACGGCACTTTGGTGATACGTCGGACAGCGCTACAGCCTGCGGTGTGTGCGATTTCTGTGCTCCAGCCAAGTGCGTTGCCCAGAGATTCCGGACCGCGACGGAAGAGGAGCGAACAGCTCTCTATCGAGTGTTGCGCGGCATGCAGTCCGTCCGCACCAAATCGACCGGCAAGCTGTACGCCGAGCTTTTTCCGGGAAACGAGATCAGCCGAGACAATTTCGAAGAAGTTTTGGGAGCCATGGCCCGGGCAGAGCTCGTCACGTTTGCAGATGCTGTGTTCGAAAAACAAGGCAAGCAGATTCCCTACCGCACTGTCAGACTCACTCCAGCCGGACGAGCCGTCGATGAGTCCGTGCCGGTACTCTTCGTCATGAAGGATGCTGCGCGGCCTATTCCAAAACGCAAACGAAAGAAGAACTCAGGTAAGTCCATGGCATCTCCGAGGGCTACAGCTCGAACGCAATCTGGGCAGGCAAGAACAGGAGCAGCTGTGCCCGAGCCGAAGATTCATATTGAACAGGCTTTGCGCGACTGGCGATTGAGCGAGGCGAGGCACAGAAAGATTCCGGCATTTCGGGTCTTTGGCGATCGGGCTCTGCGCGGTATCGCTGCGACCTGTCCCCGAAGCGAGGCGGAGTTATTAGCTGTGCCGGGAATCGGGATGAGCATCGTGAAAAAATATGGAGCACAGATCTATCGTCTAATTGCAGGTTCGAGTTGATTTCAAAATATGCCCGACTGCGCATTCAGCCTCAGTTCGGGTGATCATTACGCTTGATAACTTCCAGACCCTGAGACTATTGAGACGTCCGCAACCTTCTTGCATGCCCACTTTTCACCGTCATTTATTTCTGCTCGGTAAGCGAGAGAGTTCGCTCTCGTCAGCCGATAGCCGAAAGCCAGGTGTCCGGAAAGGCGACTTTTCGGCCAGGTGGCGAGAACGGCGTTTTCGAGGACTAATCCGCAGAAGCAAAATCTAACCCGAACTCAATGAGTACGCTACGTGGCAAAAAGCCCTGTCAGAAAGCTGCGTAAGCAGAGCCTTGACGACGTGCGAGACGTCCGCGTTTACAATCGCCAAATGCACGACGTAGTGGTGTATTCGCGCAAAGGATGTCATCTTTGCGACACAGTTAAGGAGACCCTTACGCAAATCCAGGGCGAGGCGGACTTCCAGTGGCGTGAGGTGGACATCGATGCCGACCCTCAACTGCATTGAAAGTACAACGATGAGGTGCCTGTCGTTTTCATCGATGGACGCAAGGCATTCAAGTATCGCATGACAGGCATCAGTTCCTGCGGGTGTTGGCGGGGAGAGAGAGTAGAACGAAATACTCTCCGAAAAGATTCGGCCCTAGTCCAGGTGCAACGGATTTTCTTACAGAGATTTTCAGCGGTTATCTTAAAGTTGGAGATCGCTCGATTTTGTCGGTTGAGCTAGATCGCCTCGGGCAGCCGCAGGAGTTGTTTGGTGCGGCGATAGTGGTCGGCCGGGGCAGGACCGCCCGGGGGACCTAATGCCAACTACATGTCCGACATGGCGACTTTTCGTCCAAGTGGCAAGTCACCCACTGAAAATCAGTAAACACTAGCGCGTTTTTCGTTACCAACCCTCGGACCAAGCTCAGCAGAGCTCAAAGAAACCACTGCCCAGTTATCCCTGGCTACCAATTGGCAACATCAAATGGAACCGCCGCTCCGGCTCGTGCGTACAACCGATACAAGCCCCGGAAACACCAGGAAAATCCGCGACGATGCGTAACGAGGGGGAAGCATGAACGCCGATATACGACTCGCTCTACGACAGTTGCGAAAATCTCCCGGATTCACCCTGACCGCCGTGCTCACACTGGCACTCGCCATCGGCGCCAATGCAATCGTGTTCAGCGTACTGAATGCGTTGATCCTGCGACCGCTCAACGTGCCGCACCCTGAGACGCTGTTCATGCTGGAACGCGCGTACGGGTCAGATACATCTCCATCGGAGTCGTATCCGGATTACCGCGACCTGCGTGACAGGAACCGCAGCTTCGATTCGCTGGTGCTCTACAACATTATGGGCGGCGTTGGGCTCGATACCGGCCACGGAAATCCCTCCGTCGTCTGGCCCTATACCGTAAGTGGCAATTACTTCGATGCCCTCGGCATTCAGCCCTATCTTGGCCGGTTCATCCATGCTTCCGAAGAACATGGGCAGAACAGCGTGCCCGAGATCGTTCTGAGCTATGCGCTCTGGCACAGCAGCTTTAACGGGGATCCTGCTGCAGTGGGCCGCACTGTGCAGATCAATAAGCATCCCTTCACCATCATCGGTGTTGCTCCGCCGGATTTCCGCGGCACCGAACTCTTCTTCGCGCCCGATCTCTGGGCTCCCATTGTCGATTCTCCCCAAATTACTGATTGGTTTTCGCTCGAGGAGCGTGGCAACCATAGCGCCTGGGCGATAGGACACCTCAAGCCTGGAGTAACGCCAGCCGCAGCTACCTCGGACTTGAATACCATTGCAAATTCGCTGGCGAAAACCTATCCCAAATCCGATGATGGCCTGAAATTCTCCTTGTCCCGCCCCGGACTCGCCGGAAATACCCTCGGTCGACCCACGCGCGCTTTTATGTTCGGACTCATGCTCCTCGCAGGTCTTATCCTGCTTGCCGCATGCGCCAATCTTGGTAGCCTGTTCGCCGCGCGAGCAGCGGATCGCTCACGCGAAATCGCAGTCCGCATGGCTCTGGGATCGCGCCGCCAACTCATCTTCCGCCAGCTCATCACGGAAGGCGTTTTGGTCTCTCTGGCCGGGGGTATTTGTGGCATGGCGGGAGCCGTGGTCATCCTGCGCGCCCTCAGCACATGGCGACCGATTCCGAATATCCCGATCAACGTGCCAGTCAATCCGGACGTGAATACCTACGCTCTGGCCTTCCTGCTGGCTGTCTTCAGTGGCTTGTTCTTTGGCTTGGTCCCTGTCCGCCAGATTCTCCGCTCCGATCCCTGGCAGATCATTCGCTCCGGGTCCACAAGCGTCGGCGGCTCACGCCGCTTTACACTGCGCGACGTTCTGTTGGGTTTGCAGATCGCCATTTGCGCCGTCTTGGTCACCGCTTCGCTCGTCGCCGTGCGCGGCCTGGCTCGTTCGCTGCAAAGCAACTACGGTATTCAGCCTAATAACGTGATGCTCGTAAAGACCGATCTGAAGATGGCTGGATATGATGCCGACAAGCGTGTGCAGATGCAGAAACGCATGCTCGATGCCGCCGCCGCGATTCCGGGTGTCGCTGCTGTGGGATATGCCAATCGTCTTCCACTCAGTATTGGCGGAGGGGATTCCGACGTATACGCCGACACCACCACCGATTTTCGCCCGACGAACGCTGCAGCTGATGCCCAGAACTTCAGTGTCTCGCCCGACTATTTCCGTGCCGCCGGAACTGCTCTCCTGGTCGGCAGAGCCTTTACCATGCACGACGAAGACAAGGCTCCCATCGTGGCCGTCGTGAATCGCGAATTCGCCCGCAAGGTCTTCGGATCCGTCGAAAAAGCCGTAGGGAGCCATTTCAAGTTTTGGGGCGGCAAGCGGGCGGAAGTTGTAGGCGTGGTGGAAGACGGCAAATATCAAACCTTGACCGAAGATCCCAAGCCGGCCATGTTCTTTTCCTTCCTCCAGCACCCTGCGAGCGACACTTGGCTCGTGGTTCGCTCGCAGCGCGACCCGCAAGAGATCGCCGCAGCATTGCAACGCTCGATGCGCAGCCTCGATCCAGCTCTACCACTTGAGATAAGGACCTGGCACAGCGAGCTGGATTCCGCACTCTTCGCCGCTCGCGTAGCGACCGTTTCTCTCGGCGCGCTTGGCCTGTTGGGCGCGATGCTTGCCATCACCGGCATCTTCGGCATGGCCGCTTATACCGTCAGCAAACGCCTCCGCGAACTCGGCATCCGCATAGCCCTTGGAGCTGGTCAACACGAACTACTCGGTGCCGCGCTCGGACGTACCTTCCGGCTGCTCGCGATTGGATCGATAGCTGGCATGATTCTCGGCGTCCTGGCAACCCGTGTCCTGTCGTCTATCGTGTATCAGGCCACGCCGAAAGACCCGGTCATCCTCGGCGGCGTCATTCTTACCATGCTCTGCGTAGGTCTCGCAGCCGCCTTGGTTCCCGCCCGGCGTGCCCTCGCTGTCGATCCGATGATCCTGCTGCGGGAAGAATGAGTTGGAGTAAATAAGTCCCAGTCGACCAGTGTTACTCGCCGATGCACACATCGACACGATGATAAGTCCTCAGAAGTCGGCTTCTGTTTACGAATGCATCCATTGCATATGGGCGTATTACCGGCTTCTCGTACAAGTGACCCGGCTAATTGACTCGTTAAGGTTTTCATTGAGTCAGCAGTCGATCACGGGCGTAGATTTCCGGGGGAGTTGAGTTTCGGGTGGACTTCCATTGATCGCAAACTCAGCGATGCCTGACAAGTGCATTCGCACAATAATCCGCAGCGCATTCCGTAATCGAGCGTAAACGATATAAATTTCGTGTAGGTCCGGTGCCCGCTGGAAGAACGGATAAGCCGTTCCGCATTGACAATAAAGAGGATGCGCACTGTACCTGAATTTGTATCTAGATTTAAACGATTATGCCGAAGACCGCAGAAATGGCGCGTCTGAGTGCTCACTAAGGTGAATAACTTGAACCACATAGCGTAATTGTAGGATGGTGCCCGGAGGGGGACTCGAACCCCCACGGGATTGGTCCCTGCGAATTTTAAGTCCGCTGTGTCTGCCGATTTCACCATCCGGGCCTTTGCAAGCCATCCAGCTCGCCTGCTCCATCTTAACGCATCCATTGGCACATCTTCTGTTTAGGAACCTTTGCCGTGCTCTTTACGTAATCGTAGGTTAGAAGTCGGATTCTTGCTCCGGGGTCAAGTTCCATCATGCCGTTCCACGAGATTCTCAAGCAAACCCTCTCTGCGCTCTGGGAAACGAAGCTTCGGAGCTTTCTGACGATGTTCGGCATCGTGTGGGGCATCACCTCGGTGATTCTTCTCGTCGGTCTCGGCATCGGCTTCAACGTCGACCAGAAGGAGCATCTACGCAGCATCGGCACCGACATCGCCATCTTCTTCGGCGGAAAGACCGGCTCGCAGGCCGGAGGATATGCCGCAGGCCGCGACATTCGTCTCACGGTCGACGATGCCATCGCCATCCAGCAGCAGGCCTCGCTCGTCAAGACAGTAAGCCCGGAGCTGCGTCGCACTGTCTCAGAGGTGAGTCAATGGAACTCCGCAAGCCGCGCAGTCCGCGGCGTCTGGCCCGAGTACCAGCGGTTCCGCTCCCTCGCAGTCGAGCAAGGCCGTCTCATGTCCGAACAGGATGAAGCCGAAGGCGCGCGCGTCATCATCCTCGGCGCCGAAGCCAACCGGCAGCTCTTTCCCGGTAAAGCCGTCATCGGCCAGCCATTGATGGTCAACGGCTACCAATACACCGTCATCGGCGTCCTCGAAAAAAAGAAGCAGAACGGCAGCTACGGCAGCGGCCCCGACAACACGCAACTCTTCACCACCTACTCCGCAATGGCACGCGACTTCCCTCCCCCGGAAAGACCCGGCATCGTTCGAGGCTTCGTCAACAACATCGTCATCGAGCCTGTATCACCTGACTTGCACGAACAAGCAGTGACTCAGGTCAAACGAATCATCGCCGAGCGTCACCACTATGACCCCAAGGACAAGGAAGCTCTTTGGATATGGGACACCCTCGATGGGTCTAAATTCACCGAGCGCATCTTCGGCGTGATGACCCTCTTCTTCGGCGCCGTCGCCCTCCTCACACTCGCCCTCGGCGGCATCGGCGTCATGAACATCATGCTCGTCGCCGTCACCGAGCGCACACGCGAGATAGGCGTCCGCAAAGCCCTTGGCGCGACCGCCGTCGACATCAAACGCCAGTTCCTGGTCGAGTCCGGCATCATCACCTTAGTCAGCGGAATCGCCGGCCTCACCCTTGGGGTTGGCACATGCCTGTTGCTGCGCTTCGTACCTTTACCCGATTTCGTTCCGCACCCCGTCATCTCTCCCATAGCGATCGCGGCATCGCTCACCACCCTCACCGCCATCACACTATTCGCCGGCGTGTATCCCGCGTTGCGAGCCGCCAACCTTAGCCCAATGGAATGCCTCAGAGCGGAGTAGTTATGAACCTGAGTGAAATTATTCGCCAAAGCATCGAGTCGCTTCTGCGCAACCGTCTGCGCTCCAGTCTCACCATGCTCGGTATCGTCTGGGGCCTCGTCACCGTTGTGCTTCTGCTCAGCTACGGCAAGAGCCTCGGTGAAGGCGTACTCAACGGCTTCCTTGGCCTGGGCAACAACGTCATCATGGTGTGGGGCGGGCAAACCAGCATGCAGGCCGGCGGCGAGCGATCCGGCAAGCGCGTAAAGTTTCTCGATGGCGACACACAAGCCGTCCGCGATGAGGTTCCCTTCCTGAAAGCGGTCAGCTCGGAGATCGATGACGGCTTCAGCTTCAAATACGGGCCCAAGGTCGTGAACATTCAGAGCAAAGCGATCGACTTTCCCTACGGCGGCATGCGCAAATTGAACATCGACCAGGGCCGATACTTCGAACCCTCTGACTTCACCGACCATCGGCAGGTCGTCATCTTCGGCCCACACGCTGCGAAGAAGCTCTTCAACGGCTACCCTCCCGTCGGCGAAACGGTGGAGATCGAAGGACACGTCTTCCAGGTCATCGGCGTCTTGAAGACAAAGATTCAGGACTCCTCCAACAACGGCCCGGACAACGAAAACGCCTTCGTGCCGTTCGACATGATGAGGCTGCTCAGCAATAGGCGCGATCCCGACAGCATCGTCTTCCAGCCCAGCTCACCCGAGCTTCATCTCAAAGCGCTCGCAGCAGTCCGCGCCGTACTGGCCGGCCGTCACCACTTCGACCCCAAAGACGACAAGGCAGTCCCCAGTTGGGACACAGTCGCCGACTCCGCCGAGATCATGCAGTTCAGCACCGCACTCGATCTCCTCCTCGGAATCATCGGCGCAATGACGCTCGGCGTCGGTGGCGTAGGCGTCATGAACATCATGCTCGTCTCAGTCACCGAGCGCACGCGCGAAATCGGCCTTCTCAAAGCGCTCGGCGCCCGCCGCAGGGACATCCTGAAGCAGTTCCTCCTCGAGAGTCTGACCCTCACCTTTCTCGCCGGCATCGTCGGCATGATCGTCGCCATTCTCGTCGCCTATCTCATCCCGCCCATGCCGCTCTACTCCGACATCTACAAGACCGCGAACCACGAGGGCGACATCCTCCTTCGTGCCTCGCCAAACATCATGCTCGTCTCCTTCGGAATTCTCGCCGTCGTGGGCGTAGTTTCCGGATTCTTGCCTGCCATGCGCGCCTCCCGCATGGATCCAGTCGAAGCACTGCGTCACGAGTAATCGTTCCTCAAAACGGCAAGCTTCGAATATCGGGTTCAAGCCACGCACGCCGTGCTTCGACCGAGAACAGCCGCGGACGAGTCCAGTACTCCAGCAGCCAATCGGGCTCACCCAGCGAGAGCACATCAACGCGTTGCAGGTCATAAACAGCGGCTGCGGCGGCGCACCAGACAAAAAGTCACGAGCAGCCCGTATCGAAGCCTGCGTAATCGTCTCGTGATAGCCGCTGGTCTCCGTATTCGCTCCGCCAGTCGCTTCGTTATAGGCCCGGATGAAGCCAGGCATCTCGCGCGAAACCTCAACCTCGGATTCTGTTCTTAAGCAACCACAGAACGGCAGCAAAGTGAGCAGCATGAGTCCACACAGTCTTCGGCAGCGTCCGGTCAACCAGACCACTACCGATCAATACGATCTCCTCGTCTGAAGTAAATGGAACAAACGTCCGCATCGTCTCCAACTCCTTTTCTTTTCCTTAGAGCAATAAAAAAGACCGCCAGTCTTGGCGGTCTCTTCGATGGTGGTTCTCAACAACGGAAAGCTATCTGTGAATCTGCCTTCCAGCCGTCAGCGAACACGCACGCCAAAGCCGCCGATACTGCACCGGGCCTTGCTGCTGCATGTTCGTTGAGCGGTATAAAGCCATACCTAATGTTAGCTACTCAAGCTTCCATCCGCAATAAAAAAGCGCGTCAGTCTCCCCAACACCGCGCACCATCACTTCTATTCGTGCTCGACTAACTTGCCAGTCGATACCGTATCGTCTGGTCCTCAAGAAAATACTCCGCGGAACACTCCGACGACCCACAGATCATCGACTCCAGTCCCGCGCATTGCTGTCGTGTAATCAGCCCCAGTGAGCCGCACGATGGACAAGCAAGCACCGCCCAATAGGGGTTATCCGCCTTGCCCAACTCCCCCGCCTGCTCCAGCAGAAACAACGTGCCCGGCTGCATCTGCTCCGGGATCCACACTTCCAGAAGGTTTAACTCCGCTACCATGCTTGCCTCTTCATCCAACGGTTGTCTTCGTTCGTGACCCACGTTCTTGCGCCGATACTGACTTCAGGCTGCGGAAGAGACCTCCTCAAATGATTTCTTGCTTCTGGCAAAATGCACTGCTTCTGGTGCAAAGAATAACGGATATTCTGGTCCTGTCAATCCCACATTTAGAAATAAATGATGCGAGGCTGATTCTCTTATTGCGCTCCGTACAACGCTCGGTAGATCTCCCGGTTGCGCAGAATTGCCTGCACATACTCGCGCGTCTCCGTATACGGAATCGACTCAACAAACTCAGCGATATCCCTATAGTTGCCCGCCGACATCCACTGTCGCACCGGCACATCACCCGCGTTGTAAGCCGCCAGCGCATACTCCTGTTGGCCGCCGAACCTGTCCAGCACCAGCCGAAGGTTGGTCGTGCCCAACTGCAGATTCGTCGTCGGATTCAGCAGCATGTTTGTATTGAATCCCTTGATGCCGTTCTTCTTCGCCATCGACTTGCCCACCGACGGCAGCAGTTGCATCAATCCATAAGCATTCGCATGGCTCACCACCCCGGCATTGAACTCCGACTCCTGCCGAATCAGCGACGCCACCAGATAAGGATCCAATCGGTTCTTCTCCGAGTTCGCAACCAGGTCGCTCCAGTACGGCTGCGGAAACAACACCTTCCAATACACCGTCGGAACCTGGTCCAGCGGCATCGCAAAAAAAGAAATCCCGCTGCGCTTCATCGCCTGCAGCGCTCGCGTAGTCTCGCCATACGAGGTAAAGATCTCCGCCTGCGCCAGCGATCCCCATTGACTCGAAGTAGGACTCGCCTGAATCTCCGGCCCAATGAACTCGTTCAGCGCCGCATTCGCCAGCAGCCTCGCCTTGATAAGGTGCGGCTCGTTCTCCGGCAACTCCCCCGTCAACGTCGGCACCACCAGCTTCGGCACCGAGCTCAGAACCGCCGCAGGAGCCGTCGTCGCAGTCTGCCCCTTCAGAACATTCAACCTCTGCCGCGCCAGCCCAGCATAGTAGAAGTTGATATAAGACGCCGTCAGTGCGCGATAGTAGTTCGCCGCCTGCGCAAAGTTGTGGTCGTCCTCTTCATAGATTCGCCCGCGCCAGTAAAGTGCACTCGGCACCTCGATCCCCGCCGGATACCCCTGGATCTGCTCATCCATCAGCCGCGCGGCCTCGGAGTAGTTGTGCAGCCGGTAGTTCATCCACGCAGCCCGCCAGTGTGCCGAAGCGGCATACGTGCTGTTCGGAAACATCTTCACCAGCAACGAATAGTGATACGTCGCCTGCTTCGAATCATGTTTCAGCAGGTACATATTGCCGCCCGAATACAGCGCCTCCTCCAGCCACCTGCTGGTCGGAAAGCGCTGCACCATCTGCGCGATCAGCGCATCATGGGTCTTCTCATCGTGCTCGTTCCGCGAAAGCTCAGCCAGCATATACAGCTTCAGCGCAGCGGTATCGTCCGTCGTATTCGGTAGCCTCTCAACATCTCTCCGGCTGATGTGCTTCAGCTTCATGTCACATGCCGCCGCGTAGATCAGCAACGCATCATGATCAGCCTGGCTCAGCCCCGAGCCATCGCGTTCGATCGAGTGATACTCCACGCCCGCCTCGGCGTAACGCTTGGCGTTGAACAGTTGGTCTGCATGCGTCTTCCGTTCAGCCGCAGTGAGCGGCATGTTCATCGCCTGCATCTGTGCGCGCGCCTGTCCAGCCTCCAGGCTCAAAGGAAGGTTAACGTACAAGCTCCGAAAGGTCGCCGCCGCATGCGTCGTATCCCCGGCCATCTGGTACGCACGTCCCAGGGCATACCGAAAGTCCACGTGCGACGCCTGCGCCGAATCCGCCAGCGGTACCAGCACCCGCAACGCGCCCTGCGGATCGTTCTGCTGCAGGTAAGCATTGGCCAGCAGCACTGGTGCGTTCGCATTGAAGATGCTGTCCGGATGCCGTTCGGCAAAGTGATCCAGCAGCGCATAGGCCTCCGCGCCATGCCCCGCCTGGATCGCCGCCTGCGATCCCAGGTAGTCCGCATAATCATCAAGCGCGGTCCCGGTCACACTCGCCTTGCGAAACGTGCCGGCAGCATCGGCATACCGGTGGTCCAGCATGTAGGCGTGCCCCAGCGCAAGATAGGCCGCAGCCGCACCTTCGCCCGGATGCATTCGTGCGTAGTTCTCCACTCCGCTGTAAGCCGCCACAGACCGCGTCGTGGCCAACTGCTGCGCCATCGGACGCAGCTGCTCCGTAGCCTTGAACGCACTGTTCAGCCGAATCGTCTGCGCGGTCGGTTTCCGTGAAGCGGTCGCCGCTCCATTGGTTTTGCTCGCTGCCCTACTCTTCCCCTTCGTGCTCTTGCTGGGTGTCGTTTTTTTGCTTCCGGTGCCGGTCGTCTTCCCCGTTGACCCCGACGCCGAACCCGTTTTGCTCTGTGGCGCCGGCTTCTTGGTCGTCTGGGCCGTAGTCGTCGAACTCTGCGCCTCTACCGTCCTTGCGCCCACGCCAAACGGCACCACCGTCGCCGCAAGAGTGGCAAGAACAATCACATTCCTGAGCCTGCACCAGATTCCCATCACCGTCTCATTGTTTTTTAGGCCCACACACTTACTCTAAGCCGCGTTCGCGAACCTCGAAACCCGCATTCCGCAACGAACCACCTCAGATACGCTTCAATCGCATCCAGAATTAGTCATTTTCAGCTCTCGTTCAAGACCTCGGATTACCGCTGTAACATTGATGGCCCAAAAGAGTAATGTTTTCCAATGTGCCTGCAACTCTTTGCACTTATTCGACAAGGATCCCGCAAAGAGTCACGAATTTGCAGGGAATAGCACGCTCTCTGTTTGGCGGCATGATTGCTTCCTATAAGGACAGGCCTCATCAGATCCAGATTGGGAGCTCCCCTTTATGCGCTTCTCTCAGCTCGCTCTTGCATCTCTTCTTACCTTCGGTTCCTCTACCTTACTCGCGGACGCGATCCCGTATCCGACCCCCGGCCAGCTCGCCCCCGCTCATACCTACACCGCCACCAGCACCGGAATGCTCGTCGGCTACTTCGCCGGCTCCGAAGCGGGCGGCAACGACACGATTGAGGTTTGGAACACCACCCAGAACACGTTCAGCGGTTTCCTGCTCCCCAATCACGGTTCCGTCGTCGGGGTGCCAACGGAGTTCCTCTCCGTCAATGCAGGCGACAACCTCGTCTTCATCATCTCCAACGACAGCGCCGGACAGATCAATGACTCCGTCGACAACGGAGGAGTCCCGACAGCCTTCAGCGACGACGGATACAACCACGCCTATGCCACTCCCTACACCGGCGGACTTCCGGGACTCCCGATCGGCCTCACCGGCACCTTTGTCGGGATGGAAGATCTCTCTGTCGCCGGCCTGGATCCACTCTCCGGCACAGACCTTGACTACAACGACGACACCTTCGTCTTCACCAACATTGCTGCCGCGGCTCCCACACCAGAACCAACCACGTTCGTCTTGCTCGGAACCGGCCTCCTCGGCCTGGCCGGTGCAATTCACCGCAAAACCGCCCGCTAGTTAGTTTGGAAGGTTGCCAGTCACACCGGAAGAACGTCGCCGAATCCCGCATCGCGCTTTCTCGCTTCACCCCCAAAACAGCTCCGGTTTCAGTCCCGACATGACAAAGGCAGCTCCACTCCTGAGTCGGTCCCGCCCCTTGCCCGCCCTGATGGCGCCGAATAACCTTCGCTCGCCGCAGCCCCGACGCCCTTCAGTTAGACCCAAACAAATCCTCAGATCGGGCAGTTTTTACCAGCTAGGTGATCCAAGTTTCCCTGTTTGGCGTCGAAAGGAAGAAAAATTGGCAATCTTCTGCAGCATGAGCGCAATATCTTTCACTTGCCCGCGTGATTTCCGCAAAAAATTGTAAATATGCAGGTATTTGCACGGTTTTTTGGGTTTGCGGCGAGATTGCTTACCAAGGGCATCGACTTATTTGATCCTCCTTAAGAGTTACCACTGCGTCTCTCTCTGCCTGCACTTGCATCCATTCTTGCCGCAGGTGTTCTTTCTGTCGGCTCCAGTCCCGTCTTCGCCGACAATATTCCGTACGGCAACCCAAGTTATGTCGCGCCCGCCAACACCCTCACCGCCACCGCCACTGGTACCATCGTCGGTTACTTCGCCGGCTCCGACGCAGGAGACAACGACAGGATCCAACTCTGGGATGTCACCCAGAACACCTTCAGAGACTTCCTGCTTCCCAACCATAGCTCCACAATTGGAGCGTCGACCAACTTCCTCTCGGTCAACGCCGGCGACATCCTCGTCTTTATCCTCTTCAACGACAGCACCGGAGAGCTCGAAGACTCCGTCGACAACCACGGCACTCCGTCTGCCTTCAGCGCCGACGGGTACAACCACGCCTACACTACTCCGTACACGGGCGGTCTTGCCGGACTTCCGGCTGGCCTCACCGGCACCTTCGTAGGCATGGAAGACCTGAAGTTCTCAGGCTCCGACCTCGACTACAACGACGACACTTTCGTCTTCACCAACCTGGCACCCACCGCTCCCACCCCCGAACCCAGCACCTTCGCTCTGCTTGGAACCGGACTCATCGGAGCCGCTGGCGCACTTCGCCGCAAGTTTGCCCGCTAACCGGCAGGCAGGTATACACCGGAGAGCGTCGCCGTCCAGTCGGCGCTCTCCGGTTATCCATCATCTCTCGCAAGTTCCTTGGCATTGCTCGACGCTTCTTGCTCTGCTCCATCGCGACGATCGAACTTCATCGCTTCCGGCACCACCCATCCCGCACACAGCACAGGAATCGGTGGAGAAGGCGCCGCCACCGCACTCCGCAACCTGACTCTGCAGCTCAATCACGAATCCAGCTGCAGGCTAAACATTCGCCACGAACGCTCACAGGGTGGCCAGATCCATTGAGATTGGTCTTTTTTTTCCGATCGAACTCTCCCGAGGCTCCACTCCGGCTTCTGGTAGGAAAAAAGGTGGCACTTGAAACGCCTGGTATGCAAATACCTGCACTTGAAACAGAGGTTCTCGCAAAAAACGCTCAATAGGCATGGGGTTGCAAACTATAGATTTGGTGGACAGATTGCTCTATAGAAACACCAATAGGTTCTAAGTTCAATCTGTAGGAGTTACCATGCGCCTTTCTCTGCCTGTACTTGCATCTCTTCTTGCTGCTGGTTCTCTAACTGCAGTTTCTACGCCATTGCTCGCCGATAGCATCCCCTACCCCAATCCCGGCCAGCTTGCGCCAGCGAACAGCTTCACCGCAGTTACCGACGGACCCGTCGTAGGCTACTTCGCCGGCACCAGCGCCTCGTTTGACGACTCAATCCAGCTCTGGGACGTAACTCAGAACACATTCAGCGGCTTCCTTCTGCCGAACCACGGCTCAGTGATTGGAGCTCCCGTCACCTTCCTCTCAGTCAACGCCGGCGACGTCCTCGTCTTTATCCTTCATGACGTAACAACTGGCGAATTCGAAGACTCCATCGACAACGGTGGCATCCCCACAACCTGGAGCAGAGATGGGTACAACCACGCCTACTCCACTGCCTACGACGGATCATCTCCAATCTCCGGACTCCCGGACGGCCTTACAGGCATCTTCATCGCCATGGAAGATATCTCTGTCCCCGATTCGAGCCTCGCATACCACGCTGAATCCTTCGTCGTTACCAACGTTGACATTGATCCACCCGCCGTCACCCCGGAGCCCAACACCTTCGTTCTGCTTGGAACCGGCCTCCTCGGCGCTGCCGGTGCACTCCGCCGCAGATTCGCCCGCTAGCGACGCTTACCAGGTACACAGGAGAGCGTCGCCATCCAGTCGACGCTCCCGACTTTCCAAATACCTCCAACCTTTGCTCTCCGCCCCAACGGCATTTACACTGGTGCAGACGCTGATTAGCCGCAGCCTTCGCTCGCTGGGATTTCGGTGTCCGTTTTTCGCACCTTTTGCCCATGCCAGCCATCCAATCCCCAGCAACGGAAGAAATCCATCCCGACGTAGCGCTTGTCGAACGCGCCAAAGCGGGGGACACAGCTGCATTTGAACAGCTGGTCCGGCAGTACGAGCGCCAGATCTTCCGGGTGGCCCAGCATATTACCCAAAACCGTGAAGACGCCGAAGACATTACGCAGGACGCATTCCTCAAGGCTTACGAGAAGCTGGATCAGTTCCAGGGAAACTCCAAGTTCTCGACCTGGCTCGTCCGCATCGCCGTCAACGAGAGTCTCATGCGGCTCCGCAAGCGCAAGACCAGCAAGACCGTCTCGATGGATCAGGATGTCCAGACGGACGAAGGCTCTATCCCTCGCGACTTTGCCGAGTGGCGCCCCAACCCCGAGCAGCAATACAACCAGGCTGAGCTCGCCGACATTCTTCGCAAGACCATTCAGGGACTCCCTCCCGGTTTTCGCAGCGTCTTTACCCTGCGCGACGTTGAAAATCTCTCCACGGAAGAGACTGCGGAGGCACTCGGCTTGAGCGTCCCCGCCGTCAAATCGAGATTGTTGCGCGCGCGCCTTCAATTGCGTGAGCGACTGAGTCGGTACTTCCGGAAGAAGCAGGAGGACCAGCCGGCATGAACTGCACAGACCTTCTGAGTCATCTATCCGACTACTTTGACGAACAGCTCAGCCCCAAGCTGCTCGACGAGATTCGCACCCACACCGCCGGATGCCAGCACTGCAAGGTCGTCCTCGACACCACTCATCAGACCATCGAGGTCTACAAGGGCAACGAGATCTACGAGGTCTCCGACGAACTGCGCGAACGCCTGCACACCGCCATCATGTCGAAGTGCCTCGCGAAGAAATAGTCTTTCCAAAAGTCAGATCGGCCGCAAAATGCTTGTCATTCTCCCTGAACGAAAGTCGAATGCGGAAGAACCTTTTGCTCCGACTACCACAATCTCCGTAGAGCAGCATCCCGTCAGATTCGCCCGGCCGACCGCAGTGCCGCGATCTCCTCATCCGTAAACACCCGTGACCGGATCAGAAACCGAACTCCTTCTCCGTTCTCCAGCGAAAACATCCCCCCACGCCCCGGCACCACATCCAGGATCAGCTGCGTATGCTTCCAGTACTCAAACTGGCTCCTGCTCATATAAAACGGCGTATCACCCAGCGTCGCCATCAGCACATCGCTATCCCCGACCAGAAACTCCCCCCGCGGATAGCACATAGGGGAGCTGCCGTCGCAGCAGCCTCCCGACTGATGAAACATCAGCTCCCCATGCTTCTCCTCGAGCCTGCTCATCAACTCCACAGCAGCAGGCGTCGTAATTACCTGTTCCGGCGCTTCCACCATCTAGCCCTCACTTAGAAGAATCCCATCGCACTCGGACTGTAGCTCACCAGCTGATTCTTCGTCTGCTGATAGTGCTCCAGCATCATCTTGTGGTTCTCACGCCCAACGCCCGACTGCTTATAGCCGCCAAACGCCGCATGCGCCGGATACAGGTGATAGCAGTTCGTCCACACACGTCCAGCCTGAATCTCCCGCCCAAAGTGATACGCGCGATTCAAGTCCCGAGTCCACAATCCAGCGCCCAACCCATACAGCGTGTCGTTCGCCAGCGCCAGCGCCTCGTCCTCATCATGGAAGGTCGTCACCGAAACCACCGGCCCGAAGATCTCCTCCTGGAAGATGCGCATCTTGTTGTGACCTTTGAAGACTGTCGGCTCAATATAGAACCCTTCCGCCAGATCCCCCGTCTGCACTGACCGCTTCCCTCCCGCCAGAACCTCTGCGCCCTCCTGCTTGCCGATGTCGAAGTAAGACAGAATCTTCTCCATCTGCTCGGTCGAAGCCTGCGCCCCGATCATCGTCGTCTTGTCCAGCGGATTCCCCTGCTTGATCGCCTTCACGCGCTTCAGGGCACGCTCCATGAACTGGTCGTAGAGCTTGTCATGAATCAGTGCACGCGACGGGCAAGTACAAACCTCGCCCTGATTCAGCGCAAACATCGTGAAGCCCTCAAGCGCCTTGTCGAAGAACGCATCGTCCGCGTTCGCCACATCATCGAAGAAGATATTCGGCGACTTGCCGCCCAACTCCAGCGTCACCGGAATCAGATTCTGCGAGGCATACTGCATAATCAACCGCCCCGTCGTCGTCTCGCCCGTAAACGCAATCTTGTTGATACGCGGACTCGATGCCAGCGGCTTCCCTGCCTCCAGCCCAAACCCATTGACGATGTTCACCACACCCGGCGGCAGTATGTCCTGAATCAGCTCCATCAGCACCAGGATCGACAGCGGCGTCTGCTCCGCCGGCTTCAGCACCACGCAGTTCCCTGCCGCCAGCGCCGGCGCCAGCTTCCACGTCGCCATCAAAATCGGGAAGTTCCACGGAATGATCAGCCCGATCACGCCCAGCGGCTCATGGTAGTGATACGCAATCGTGTTCGCATCGATCTCGCAGATCGATCCCTCCTGCGCGCGAATCACCCCGGCAAAGTAGCGGAAGTGATCGACGGCCAGCGGCATATCCGCCGCCATCGTCTCGCGAATCGGCTTGCCGTTGTCCCACGTCTCCACCGTCGCCAGCATCTCGAGATTGTCTTCGATCCGCTGCGCAATCTTCTCCAGCATCTTCCCTCGCTCCGTCGTCGAGGTCTTCCCCCACATCTTCTTCGCCGCATGCGCCGCATCCAGCGCACGGTCAACGTCAGCCGCATTCGATCGCGCGATCTCGCACAGCACTTGCCCCGTCACCGGCGTCACGTTCTCGAAGTACTGCCCCGACAGGGGTGCCACCCACTCCCCGCCAATATAGTTCTCATACCGTTTACGAATGGTTACGGGAAATCCGTAGCTCCCAGGTTGAATCGCGCTCATCGTTGCCATAAACTTCGCTCCTTCAAAATCGATACCTACACAGCGCTCGAAATTGTAGTCCTCCCCGATGAAATCTGTCACAGCCTCCCCATTCTGGGTAAATTTGTCCACTGCTATAGCTCCGATTCAGGAGTTCTGCGTCCTTATCGCCGGCAGAAACTCTTCGGAAACCAGTCAGACACGGTCGTTAATCCCACAAACTTCTGAGCACGATACTCTATAACGGATCGAAATATTGCGGCGACAAGGCTTAACGTAAAGCTTCTTTGATGCCGGATCACACTATCGATAAAGGGAGAGAACGGGATGAAGCACTTAACGATCGCGGGACTTTTTTTTGCCTTAACCGCGAGCAGCGCATCTGCACAGGTCAATGCAGGTGAACAGAAGCCTGAGCCGAGCCTGCCATTTGACATGGCCCAGGTAACGACTATGAATTTTCCCTGGAAGATTGCTTTTCTGCCAGACGGGCGGATGCTCATTACCGAGAAGCCTGGCGGTATGTTGCTGGTCACCCAACAAGGAACAAAGATCCCGGTTGCGAACGTGCCGGCGGCTCTCTATCGAGGTCAGGGCGGAATGCTTGGCGTCTATCTATCGCCGCACTATGCCAAAGACCACAATGTCTACCTTACTTATTCAGAGCCGGGGGAACCGGGAGGTTCGAGCCTGGCGCTTGCGCGGGCCAACTTGAAACTAAGCCCAGATGCGGCAAGTCTCGAGGGACTGAAGGTGATCTGGCGCGACGGAGCGAGGGGCGACGGGGGACAGTTCGGCGCAGAGGTCGCTTTTTCCCCGGACGGCAAGTATCTCTTCCTCGCGTCTGGAGATCGGCAGCGCATGACTCCTGCCCAGGACCCTAACTCGCCACTTGGTAAGATCCTGCGCCTGACGCTGGATGGCAAACCGGCCCCGGGCAATCCAATGGCTGGCAAGACAGGCACGGCGAGCATTCCTGTCATTGACCCACCTGCAAACACGGAAGCCGCAAAGACGGCGCCTGTCATAAGGACGTATACCTTTCCCGGTCCTAACCTGACGCCAGCGGAGACCTGGAGCTCGGGAGTTCGCACTCCCTATGGTCTGGCTTTTGCGCCGGACGGCCGCTTGTGGGAGCTTGAACATGGCCCACGGGGCGGCGATGAGTTGAACCTGATCGAACCAGGCAAAAATTATGGCTGGCCGCTGGTTTCCTATGGACACAACTATGACGGCGTGCCTATTCCTAATCCTGACACGCGCCCTGACCTGACCAAGCCTGTTATTTATTGGGTCCCGGTCATCGCACCTGGCAACCTCATGTTCTACAAAGGAGCTATGTTCCCGCAGTGGAATGGCTCGGCCCTTGCTAGCGGGCTGATATCGAAAGTGCTCCTTCGCATCACATTCGACGGAAAAGGAGGAGCAACGACTGCCGAGCGATGGGATGTCGGTCACAGAATCCGCGACGTGGAGGTCGCTCCGGATGGCGCATTGTGGATGATCGAAGATGCGAAGGCAGGTGGTGTCTTCCGCCTGACACCGAAATAGAGTCAAGCCTTCGTCTTTGGCCATGAGAGAGCTTTAGTTCTTAGCGAGGTCAATGTTACGGTCCACCGTTTTCCGCAGACGGTGGACCTGAACGTCACCCGAGGAGAGTCGAGTTCAAAGCGGCGAAGAACCGATTCAACTCCACCTCTTGTAACCCTGGAAGAGCGATGACGATATGAATCAGAAATTGAAATTGGCGTTTGGGGCAATGTGTACGTTATTTTGCGGGCTTTGCATATCGAGTGGAGCCTCTGCTCAAACTCTGCCCGACGGCAAAGGCAAGACTGAGTTCATACACAACTGCACTGCCTGTCATCGCGCGGATATGGTTACCCGTGTCAAGAAAACTCCGGACGACTGGAGAAAGAGTGTCGACGAGATGGCAGCCCGCGGCACGGATGGCTCGAAGGAAGATCTGGACAACGCAGTCCTCTACCTGGTCACCAATTATGGAATAGACACGACAACGTCTTCTTCGACCTCGAGTGGACCAGCGGTGTTGGATTCCTCAGAGACGGAACGTGTGAAGCGCCTCATTACCGAAAATGATTGCCTCACATGCCATCGCATAGAAAAAAAAGGAGTATATACCGGCCCAACATTGAATGGTCTGGGAGCTCGGCGTTCGGCTAACGAAATTCGAGCTGCTATTGTTAGTCCACGCCACACACCTAACCCTGGAAACGACCTGGTTCAGCTCACCACGTCCGATGGAAAGAAGCTTACTGGCCGGATTCTGAGTCAAGACGATCACAGCGTACAAGTCATTGATGCGTCGGGAGAAATCGCTACATATTCAAAGCCGGAACTTCGCCAGTTTACGATTGTCGACACGAACCCTCTGCCTTCGTTTGAAGGGAAAATTACGGGAGACGACCTGGCCGGCTTGGTACGCTACCTTGGTTCACTTGCGTCTGTGGATGAGAGCGTCCAGAAGTGACATAGCATGAATGGTCATCGATTTGCACGGTCTTGGCGGCGCTGCGCGTCCCTCGATTGTCTCCAACAGCGCAGCGCCCGTTAGGGAACTGTTCGACAGCATTGATCCACGAATGAAACTTTTGCGCCTCGGGAAATGATCGGTCTTCGGAAGTCGTCTTGTATGCAGTTACGGCCACTTCCGATAACGGACAAACCGAGCGCTGTCGCAAATATTTTTGTTGTTTTTGGCCCGGAAAACGCTTGTCAAGCCCCTAATCGACTCAACTCCTTATTCAACAACAACATCCGCGTGGCGTATTAGTTACATCGAACCCGATATACTGGATATAGAGATCAGCAAACAAGCAAGCCCCGTGGGGATTTAGAACCCTACGGGGCTAACTCGTTTAGATCCAATATTTTGGACGTAACCCATTTACCATGAATATTTTACAAGCCAAGTCGTCTCGTAAACCAATGAAAATAAAAAGTTTACACGCGGGCAATGGGGGGAACCCCATCCCTACGCCGTTTGCGCGACCACCCGGAAATCTGCTGACTCCTCCGCTCTGGGATCGTCCCATCCGCAAGGTGGCCGAAGCTTGGGATCAACCTGATCCGGCCCCCACGTATGCGGCGCATACGGATACACCGGAGTGGCTGCCTTCAACATTGGATCGACGATGCGCCAGGCCTCCTCGACATAATCCTGCCGTGCAAACAGTGTCGCGTCCCCTGCCATCGCATCCGTCAGCACCCGTTCATAGGCCTCCATCTCACCCGGTTGCGGATGACGGCAGGCCACCAGCTCAACCTCCTCGCGACCGGTGCCTTCCGGATTCGCGACTGAAACCGCCATCGCAATCGTCATCTCCGGACTGATGCGAAAGCGCACATAGTTCTGCGTCGCGTCCGGCTCGGTCATGTTGGTATTGGGTGGCTTCCGCAACCGCGCCATCACCTCGGTGCAGGTCACGGGAAGATTTTTTCCCGCCCTGATGTAAAACGGCACACCGTCCCAGCGCCACGATTTGACCTCCAGCTCCAGCGCCGCAAAGGTCTCAACCTTCGAGTTTGGCGCAACACCCTTCTCATCCAAATACCCGATAAACTGCCCGCGAATCACATTCTTCGGATCGATCGGCGGAATCGCCTTCAACACCTTCACCTTCTCATCCCGCATCGACTCGCTGTCCCGTCGCGCAGGACACTCCATCGCCACATTGCACATCACCTGGAAGATGTGATTCTGGATCACGTCGCGAATCGCGCCCGTCTGGTCGTAAAACGCGCCGCGTCCTTGCACGCCGAAGTCCTCCGCCATCGTGATCTGAACGCTCTCGATGTAATCGCGGTTCCAAAGCGGCTCAAGGAACGAGTTCGAGAACCGGAACGACACCATATGATGAACCGGACCCTTCGCAAGATAGTGATCGATGCGGAAGATGGACGACTCTGGAAACGCCGAGAGCAGAATCCGGTTCAGCTCCTGCGCCGAAGCCAGATCGTGACCGAACGGCTTCTCCACGATGATCCGCGCGCCCTTCGCCGATCCGGACTTCACCAACTGCTCAACCACCTCCTCGAACAGCAAAGGAGGAATCGCCAGATAATGCGCTGGATGCTCAGCCGAACCAAGCATCTTCCGCACCGCAACGAACGTGCCCGGATCCGAATAGTCGCCATCAACGTACCGCAGCAGAGAACTCAGCTTCTCCCAAGCCGAAGCATCCAGCCCGCCATGCTGCTCCAGGCTGTCCTTCGCCCGAGCCTTCAGCTGGTCCAGGTTCCATCCAGCCTTCGCCACCCCGATCACCGGAACATCAAGGGTGCCACGCTTGATCATCGCCTGCAACGCGGGAAAAATCTTTTTGTAGGCCAGATCGCCAGTCGCACCAAAGAACACCAACGCATCAGAATGAGGTTGACTCACAGAGGTTCTCCTTCAAGCTACAAATCTATTTCCCCGCAGGCTTCTCAAGATGTCCGCCAAATCCATAGCGCATCGCAGACAACAGCTTATTCGAGAAGTCAGCTTCGCCGCGCGAGCTGAACCGCTCATAAAGTGCAGTCGTCAACACTGGAGTTGGAACTCCCTCGTCGATCCCCGCCTTGATCGTCCAGCGACCTTCTCCAGAATCCGAGACTCTACCACTAAACTTTGCCATCTCCGGATCCTCCGCAAACGCAGCCGCAGTCAGGTCCAGCAACCACGAAGCGATCACGCTCCCGCGTCGCCAAACCTCAGCAATGTCAGGCAGGTTGAAGTCGTACTGGTAATGTTCCGGATCGCGAAGCGGCGTAGTCTCAGCATCGATCTCACCAACATGCTTCCCGATATTCGCCGCCTTCAACACTCCAAGTCCTTCAGCGTAGGCCGCCATCATTCCATACTCAATCCCGTTATGCACCATCTTGACGAAGTGTCCGCCGCCGCTCGCTCCGCAGTGCAGATATCCTTGCTCCGCAGTCCCGCCCAGCTTCTCTCGACCAGGAGTCCGCGCAATATCCCCAATTCCCGGAGCAATGGTCTTGAAGATAGGGTCGAGATATTGGACCGCTGCGTCCGGCCCGCCAATCATCATGCAGTATCCGCGCTCCAGCCCCCAAACTCCTCCGCTTGTCCCCACATCGACATATTGAATCCCTCGTGGAGCAAGTTCCTTCGCTCGGCGAATGTCATCGATGTAGTACGAATTGCCTCCATCGATCAGGATGTCGCCATCTTCCAGATGTGGAGCGATCGCCTCTATCGTCTTCTCCACAACTCCCGCGGGAATCATCAGCCAGATCGCGCGCGGCTTCGCCAGCTTACTCACCATCTCCTGCAGTGAAGACGAACCGGCAATCCCCGCCTCCTTTGCCAGATCCGTAACCACCTTCGGAGACATGTCGAAGACGACGCACTCGTGTCCATGCGCCACCAACCGACGGACCATATTGGCTCCCATCCTACCCAGACCTACCATTCCAAGTTGCATAGTCGCTCCCTTCAGTTCACATGGTTCGCTGGACATCGATAGAGCGAGGATTTGTCTCGCACCAGGCGTATCTCGACTCACTTGTTCTTTCTATATCTCCGAATCAGATTCGTCGTCGAGGTATCGTGTACCAACTCAGGCTCTGTCGCGGTTTCCAGCTCTCCGATGATTCGTTGCGCTAGTACCTTCCCCAACTCAACGCCCCACTGATCGAACGAGTCGATACTCCAGATCGTACCCTGCGTAAACACAGCATGCTCATATAGGGCGATCAGCTTTCCCAGGACCGCTGGAGTCAGCTGTTCGCGCCAGGATGACGTTCGACGGACGATTGCCCTCGAAGACACGATGCGGAACCAGCCAGTCCGGCGTTCCTTCGGCCTTCACCTGCTCCGCTGTCTTGCCGAACGCAAGCGCCTCAGCCTGCGCGAACACATTGGCCATCAACATGTCATGATGTCGTCCGAGCGGGTTCAGCGTCTTGTAGAACCCGATGAAGTCGCACGGGATCAGCCGGGTTCCCTGATGGATCAGCTGATAGAAGGAGTGTTGCCCATTGGTTCCGGGCTCACCCCAATAGATCGGCCCGGTATCGGTCGTCACACGCGTGCCATCCAGGGTGACGTGTTTGCCATTACTCTCCATTGTCAATTGCTGCAGATAGGCCGGAAAGCGCTTCAGATACTGTTCATAGGGGAGCACAGCCATCGTTTGCGCATCGAAGAAGTCGGTATACCACACGGTCAGGAGCCCCATCAGGACCGGCAGATTGCTCGCAAAAGGAGCTGTACGGAAGTGTTCATCCATCTGGTGAAACCCATCGAGCATTGCTCGAAAGTTGTCCGGGCCAATCGCCAGCATGGTTGAGAGGCCGATCGCTGAATCCATCGAGTAGCGTCCACCAACCCAGTCCCAAAATTCAAACATATTCGCCGTATCAATGCCGAACTTCGTCACTTCCTTGGCATTGGTTGAAATTGCCACGAAATGTTTGGCGACTGCCTTCTCGTCACCGCCTAATGCAGCAAGAGACCAGTCGCGTGCTGAATGCGCGTTGGTCATCGTCTCCAGTGTTGTGAACGTTTTCGACGCAACCAGGAAGAGTGTCTCTTCTGCATTCAGATCGCGCACCGCCTCAGCGAAGTCAGTGCCATCAACGTTCGAGACGAAGCGAAAGGTGATATCACGCTGGCTGTAATACTTCAACGCTTCATACGCCATCACAGGGCCAAGATCGGAGCCGCCAATTCCAATGTTGATGACATTGCGAATCCGCTTGCCGGTATGCCCCTTCCATGCACCGCTACGTACGCGGTCGGCAAACGACGCCATCTTGTCCAACACGATATGGACTGGCGGAACTACGTCTTCGCCATCAACAAGGATCGACTCCTCCTTCGGCGCGCGCAATGCAATATGCAATACCGCCCGGTCCTCTGTGACGTTAATCTTCTTCCCGCTAAACATCGCATCGATCCGTTGCCGAAGACCGGATTCCTCGGCCAACTGAATCAGAAGATTCAACGTCTCGTCGGTGATGCGATTCTTCGAGTAGTCAAGAAATATTCCGCCGGTCTCGACGGTGAAACGGTCGCCCCGCGCGGGGTCCTCTGCAAACAGCTGCTTCAGGTGTTTCCCGCTAATCTGCTCGTGATGCGCTCGCAGAGCCTTCCAGGCCGCGCGCTCGCCGACTGGCAATATTGTCGTCATCAACATGCTCCTTATTTCTCTTCTTGTCCGCAGACAAGACTACTATCCATTCGACTGCAAAGGACGCTATGAGGTTTCAAACTCAGGGTTCGTTTGTCGAATTCGAACTCGGAAAAAATTGACTCAGAATTCATAGTGATCGATTTTTCTCATCGTTTCGTAACGGGCTAATCTTAGAGGCCGAGTTCAGTGCGAATTGCTGAGGCGATGGAATCGGCGTGATGTCGCATTAGCGGTTCGGACTCCGCTTCGATCATCACGCGCGCCAGCGACTCGGTTCCCGAATAGCGGATTACGACGCGGCCCGAATCGGCTAACTCCGCTTCCGCGGCGCGAATCGCAGCCGCGATCGTGGGAATTCCCTCCAGCGGCTTCTTCTCTCTTACCTTAACGTTAACAATGACCTGCGGAAAAACCTGAAGATCGGCGACCAGTTCGGCTAGAGTCCTACCGCTCCGATGGACAATATCGAGGAGCAACAACGCAGTCAGCAGACCATCGCCAGTTGTACTCCGTCCCGTAAAGATAATGTGGCCGGATTGCTCTCCCCCTAGTGCCGACCCCGTAGCGATCATTTGTTCGAGCACATACTTGTCACCAACGGCCGCCCGAAGCATCTGGATGCCGCTGCGCTTCAGTGCCGCTTCAAGGCCCATATTTGACATCGTCGTCGCAACAACAGTCGAATTAGTGAGTAAGCCTCGTGTCTGCAGATCACGGCCAGCAAGAAGCAACACTGCGTCGCCGTTGACCACACGACCATTTTCGTCTGCAAATAAAGCGCGATCCGCGTCGCCGTCGAACGTAATACCCATTGAGGCGTGGTGGCGTTTCACCTGGGCGCCCACGATCTCCGGATGCAGCGCCCCACAAGCCTCGTTAATGTTGTGGCCATCAGGGCTTGCGTGCGTGATGATTACCTCGCCTCCAAGGTCCGCGAAGAGTTGTGGAGCAACGGAAGAAGCGGCACCGTTAGCACAGTCGATGACAACGCGGCGACCGTCGAGCGAGAGGCCCGGAACTGCGTCAAGGAGGAAGCGAACATACTCTGCCCGGTCTGCCTCGTTAACCTCAGGTGGAACAGCTTGTTGCGGCAGGGTCGTCAAACCGGCGAGTTGCCGGAAGATCTCCTCTTCAATCGCGAGTTCGACCGCATCGGGCAATTTATAACCGTCCGGGCCGAATAGTTTGATGCCATTGTCCTGCCAAGGATTGTGCGAGGCCGAGATGACGATGCCCGCAGCAAACCCGTGGGCGCGCGCGAGGAACGCGATCGCAGGGGTAGTGATCACACCCGCACTCTCGACGGAAGCCCCACCTGCACAGAGGCCCGCTGTAAGGGTCGCGGCGATCCAATTACTGGATTCGCGGGTATCCATGCCCAGCAAAACACGGGGGAAGGGTGTTTTAGCAGCAAGAGTATGGGCAAGCGCCAACCCAATCGCGTAGACGGTATTTGCATCGAGCGGCGTCTGACCGGCGACACCGCGGATGCCGTCGGTTCCAAAGAGCTTCTTCATGAGTTAGTGATCTCCGTTAGATTTCGCTCGTTTAGCTCTATTTGGGTCACTTCGGCTTCCAGTGTGCCTTCGGCAAGGTAGGCGCGAATCGTTTGGCCCCTAGAGGTCTTTGCGGCAGAGCGTAAGAGCGCACCATCAGCGGCATAGATGAGAGCATAACCGCGAGACAACACAGCGAGAGGCGACAGCGCCTCAAGTCGAGCAGATGCCCGATCCAGAGGACCCAAGCGGGTGTTGATGATCTGGGTCGAGCTACGGTGCAGTCGTTGAGTTGTCCCCTCCAGGCGCCGCTGCATGGTGGCGACCCGCATGGCAATATTATGGCTGCGAAGCCGGTCGTTGAGAAGCGCGAGACGCTGCGCTGAAGTGCGAAGGCGACGGGGTACTGAGCCACCAAGACGAAGCCGCAGTTCATCAAGGCGCTGATCTCGCCGGTTGATCGCGTCGTGCAGACGGCTTAGAACGGACTCGGCTGAAATACGAGCATAACGCTGTCGTGAATGCATCAGGTGAAATCGGCCGGCACGCTGGACACGCGCAGCGAGAACAGAGATGCGTTCTTCGATCCGGTGCTGCGCCGCCGTGACCAATTCAGCGGCTGCGGACGGAGTCGTAGCGCGGAGGTCGGCAACAAAGTCTGCGATGGTGAAATCAGTCTCATGACCGATGGCGGACACAATTGGGATTTCCGAAGCAGCGATGATGCGGGCAAGTGCTTCGTCGTTGAACCCGGCGAGGTCCTCCAGCGATCCACCACCGCGAGCGATGACAATGACATCGACGAGTGATTTGTTCGCATTGAACCATCGAATACCGGCAGCGACCGAACTTGGACTTGAGTCGCCTTGCATCGTTGCCGGATACACAAGCAGGTGGAGTCGAGCATGTCTGCGACGGACGACGGTGACGATATCCCGAATCACCGCTCCGGTGGGCGAAGTGACGATACCGATCCGCTTGGGGAAGGCTGGCAGCGGACGCTTTCGATCGGCGTCAAAGAGTCCTTCATCGAGCAGACGCGCTTTGAGCTGTTCAAAGGCGAGTTGAAGCGCGCCGGCGCCACGCGGCTCCATTGTTTCGGCGATGAGTTGAAGCTGACCTCGGCTCTCATATACCGACACGCGACCACGAACCAGGACGGCGAGTCCGTCGGCAGGGCGAAAGCGCAGGAGGCTGGCCTGACGGCGGAAGAGGACGACGGGGAGTTGCGCCTCGCCGTCCTTTAGAGTGAAGTAGATGTGTCCTGAGGGAGCAGGACGGCAGTTGGAGATCTCGCCTTCAATCCAGAGATCGGTATAAGTGGTCTCAACGTGCTGGCGAATGTTCGTTACCAGCGCACGAACAGTCCAGATACGACGATCCGTTGTCGAGGCGGGCGGAACTACCTTTCGACGTTCAGGCGTTGGAGCTTCCTCATTGAGAGCGGAAAAAAGTCCACTTTGGCTGCCCAGATCGTCACTCGGAAGAGCGGAGGAGATCCGTTTTCCTAAATGTGCTTTTCCTCGCCGTGCGCGCAGGCTGGCCAGGGTCGGCGGTTTGTCGTCGCTCTCGGGCATACCGCCTGAGTCTAGCATCGCCCGGTGGGAATTTTCGAGCTAGCGGCGGAAGCGGCTCACGGCCCACAGGAGCAGGCTCAACACAATGCTGACCAGGATCGAGGTTGCCAGGGGAAAGGAGACTGACCAGCCTCGTCCGCGCCAGTTCAGGTCTCCAGGAAGGCGTCCGAGAGGCAGATGAAGGCGGTTGAGCGCAAGAACGACTGCGCCAGCGAAGACTAGCAGGAGGCCGAGGAAGATCAGGATACGGCCTAGATCATGCATGTTACGGGTCAGCTAAGCCGTGGCCAGCAAGGCGGCTGCTTCGCGTAGAAGCTCGGAGGGTTGGCAAGGTTTGGTGAGGACACCTAGTGGGCGTGAGAGCTTGCGTGCCTGATCGCGGACGCTCTTCAGGTTCGAGTAAAAGCCAGTCAGCACGAGAATGCGGCACGCGGGCAGCTCGCGTGTTACGTCCTCTACGAGGGAGAGACCGTCGCGGCCAGGCATGGTGACGTCGCAGAGAAGAAGGTTTGGGGCAAATTCACGGGAACTCTCCAGAGCTTCATCTGCAGAGTATGCTGTTTTGGCCACAAAACCATTCCTCTCGAAGATGAGGGTCAATGTATCGGCAACCAGGCGATCATCGTCAACTATGAGAACTCGCTGCATAGTTCCCTCTCTTTCGAGTAAGTCGGTTTTAGACGGCTCAATACGCGAACATTTATCGAATTGATCTAAGCTTAGGCCTCAAAAAGTATTTTTGTCGAATGAATAAATTGCTGTTTTCTCTGATGAACGAATTGGCCCTGTTGTTTCAACAATGTTGTGCTTTGATCGTCTGAATTGTTTATGTCTTGCTGTGCTTATTGACGCAGCCGAGGCTGGAAGGTCAGTCCCGGAAGCTCTGATAAGGTTGAAAAAACATCGCTCGCATCAAGCGGAGGATTGATTTCACGTGCACATTGCCGCATTTATTGCCGGACTGTTTTGCCTCCTCGGTGTGGCGCTCGACGCGTTCCAGACGATCATTTTGCCGCGGCGTCCAACCGGGCGTTTCCAGATAACTCGCCTCTTTTTCATTGCTACCTGGGCGCCATGGGTTGTGATGGCTGAACATGCGCGGAACAAGAAGGTGCGCGAGCAGATCTACAGCGTGTATGGTCCGCTTTCGTTGTTACTGCTCCTGTTCCTCTGGGCGGTGCTTCTGATTACCGGCTTTGCGCTGTTCTATTTCTCCATGCATTCTCCATTCGGCGATGCGATGATGCGACACTCCGACAGTGCCTTGGCGCAGTTTGGTACGGACGTGTATGTCAGTGGTACCACTCTGTTTACGTTAGGGCTCGGAGACGTTGTTCCGCACAGCCGGTTGGCTCGAACGTTCATCATCTGCGAGTCCGGGGTCGGCCTCGGATTTGTGGCGCTGGTGATCGGCTATCTGCCGGTGCTGTATCAGGCGTTCTCGCGTCGCGAGGTCAACGTTGCGCTTCTGGACTCGCGCGCGGGCTCGCCGCCAAGCGCTGCCGAACTGCTTCGGCGACACGCTTTTGAGGGCGGAGAGGAGGCGATGATCGCTCTGCTCGCCGAGTGGGAGCGTTGGGCCGCCGAGATTCTCGAATCGCACATCTCCTACCCGATTCTTTGTTACTACCGCTCGCAGCATGACACCCAGAGTTGGCTGTCGGCCCTGGTCTCGATACTGGATACTTGTGCGCTGCTGATCTCAGTGATCGAGGGCCCACCTTCGCGCCAGGCCCAACTGACCTTCGTGATGGCCAGGCATGCTCTCATTGACCTTGGCCAGGTCTTCCGAGTGCAGGAGCACAAGCTGTGGAAGCCTGACGGCGGAATCAATCGCCTGCCACAGAAGGACTTCTATCACTTGTGCGATGCGCTGGGCGAGAACCGCCTGCGGTTGTGCGGCGACCCGTCCGCGGCCAATCGGCTGAGCACTATACGGGCGCTGTATGAACCGCATGCGATTGCTCTCTCCGACTATCTCAGGATGCCGTTACCGGTTTGGGTGGCGCCTCCGAAGGTGAACGATCAATGGAGCATCCTGACAAAGCTGCGGACCGATGCCGAATCTTCCCTGAAGGGCAGGGACACTGGCTCTATCTCTTTTCATGACGACTAGCTGCCACCGCTGGCGGGCTTTCCTTGAGGGGTACCCCCCTATTACCCGCGCGTAAACCATTTATCATCATGCATTTACGAGATGAGTTGGCCTGCAAAATATTGACAACAAATGAGTTACGTCCAAAACTGTGCAAATAAAAGAGTTAGCCCCGAACGGTGTCCGGGCTAACTCTTGTTTTGACCTCTATATCCAGTATAGAGGGTTGACGGCAACTAATACGCCAAGTGTAACCTCATGGGAATCAATGAGTTAAGCCGATTGGGGACTTGACATGCGATTTTTGGGCAGAAAACGCAGAAAAAAATACGGCGTTGTAAGTCCTGCTGCAATGCAAAAAAAAACGGGACGCCAGGCTAACGCCTGACGCCCCGCTTTTTTGATCTGGTTCAACCAGTGGTTGTTACTGGCCGGCGGGACCGGCTGGTGCCGGGTTCAGCTTCTGAGCGGCCAGAGTACCGGCGGGACCTTTGGGGTCTTTGTCCTTGAGCTGGGCGTAGATTTTCTTCGCCAGGTCCGGCTTGGCCTGCGACTCGTAGAGCTCGGCAAGCTGCAGTTGCGCGAGACCGGCGGGCACGGTGGTGGTGGGCTTTGCCGTGAGTTCGTTGTAGAGCTCGATGGCCTGTGGATCGCGGCCGGTCTGGCGGTAGAGTTGTGCGAGGGACAGCTTTGCGAGCGCGGCGAGATCGCCGTTCCAGCCACTGGCGACCTGCTTCATGGTGCTTTCGGCGGCGGCGTTGTCGCCGGCTTCCATATAGGTCAGTCCGCCGAAGTAGCGAGCGACCTTGCCGTCAGGTGCCATGCTGTACTTGTCGGCCACGCCCAAAAAGAGCTGATTGGCGGCCTTGGCGCGCTCCGTGATCGACGCAAATGTTTTGACGCCTGGCGGTATGGGCTGTCCCGGTACAGCGATCGGTGTCTGGTAGGCCTGCATTGCTGCGCCGAATGCCACTGAGGCCTGGGCGGCGCGGTTGTTGTAGAAGAGCACGCCGCAGACCACGATGAGAATGGCCGCCAGTACAACGGTTCCGGCAACGATGACGGAACGGCGGTTTTCGCTGGCCCATTCGAGGCCGTGGGCGGTAGTGTCGACGAATTGGTCGTGCTTGAGTGCTTGCCTGGTCTGCTGATCCACTGGTTTTCGTTTTCCTTTTTTTGCTCGCCGCAGTGTTGCTGCTTTGAGAGAGCTTGTTGCGCGTAGCCACAACGCAGAACTTTAAGTCTATCAGCGCTGCGAACCTGTATGGGGGTTTTTACGGGCTTGGGCCATCAGAAAAGAACGCCCGGCAGGTGGACCTTTTTGAAATAAAGGAGATGCAGCTGCCCCTATTGGGCTCCTGCTGCCTTGGCCTTGGCCGGCTCGCCGACGACGTCAGGTCCGAGCTCAACCTGCGTTCGAACCAGGTTGTCGGCGACCATTCGCCCAAAGAGCGCCTGGCCCTTGTCGTTCAGATGGGTCCGGTCGGTAGCGCTCTTCTTATTCTCGGCGCGCTGATCTTCGTGGCCGGTGGCGTCGAACTCGTCGGCCTGCGCCTGGGTCATCCCTTCGAGCAGCTTTACCGACATTGCATTTAGGTCGATGACGGTTACATTCTCCTCCATGCCGACGCGCCTGGCTGCCGCGGAGTAGTCCTTGAGGTCCTGCACCAGAACTCCGTTCCGGTAGTTTCTTCGCGACAGCGACGTCACGACTACGGGCACAGCGCCGATCGCGCGCACGTCGTGGATGTAGCGGCGGATATTTGCGGCGAAGGTCGTTTCGGGGTCGGTCTCTCTCTCCGGTCCTTTGCCCTTCATGTCGTTGTGGCCGAATTGAATCAGGTAGTAGTCGCCCTTGTCGGCGAGCGCTTTGGCCCATGCGCCTTCGTCGATGAAGCTCTTGGAGCTGCGTCCATTCAACGCTTCGTTCACGCAGGTTACGTTCGGGGTCATCACGGCGCAGAAACCTTTTCCCCAGCCGCCTTCGGCGTTCACCGTCGAATCACCGACGAGCACGATCTTGACTGGGCCGCCGTCGATGATCTTCATCGCCTTGACGCCTTCGGGCGGCAGAGTTGCGGCCTGAGGCTTGACGTATTTCGACAGCGCCGGCACGGCCTTTCCCATGTCGACCGCGACGATGCGTCCGAAGACATACGATCCCTTCCAGTCCAGATGTGTCTTGTCGAAGATGGTCTTGCCGTCGTCGTCTTTCTTGGTGATGGCGAGGGTGTTGCTTGCTGTCTCGCCGATGCCGTCGAGATAGGCGATGCTGTCGTGCTGCAGATCGATGAGCGGCACCTTCATCTCGGCTGCGACCTTCTTCATGGTCTCCGAGTGTGCGATCAGGTCGGAGTGGACCTTTCCGTCGGCTTCAAAGTATCTGCGTGTGAGCGGGGTGACGAGCACGGGCTTGATTCCGGCTGCGCGTGCCTCGTCGATGTACCTGCGGAGGTTTGCCTCGTATTCGGCCATCGTGGTCTGCCGCGGAAGATGGTCCTTGCTCTCCATATCGTTGTGGCCGAACTGAATCAGCATGTAGTCGGGTTTGGTTTGGAGGCTTCTTTCCCAGAGGCCCTGTTCGCGGAAGGTTTTGGTGCTGGCGCCACCTTTGGCCATGTTGACGCAGTCGACCTTCGCGGTGAGGTTTGCGCAGAAGCCTCGGCCGTAGCCGGCGTTGTTGGTCTGGGTGGAGTCGCCGATGAGATCGATGCGGACCGTTGTTCCGGGAGCCCGTACTGCAGCTGTGGCTGGATCGAAGGCTCTGGGCGGATCACCCTGGGCGAGGGCGCGGGTTATGGTTGCGGCTCCCAGGATCAACATTGCTAACCAGTTCGCTCTGTGTAAAACGCATCATCTGTAAAAGGCCCTCGCGAAAAATCTTACTTCAGTTTCCGTGTAACTGGCCGGACCAATTCGGCGGTTGACAGCCTCCCTGTGGAGGGGAAGACTTGAAGGAGAAGGATTTTGCGCACATATGAAGACAGTTATCGCCGAGGCCGCGACCGCCGCGCCGCCTACTACCAATAAACATCTCATCCGCTGGGTCGAAAAGATGGCCGATCTCACGCAGCCGGATCGCATCCACTGGATCGATGGCTCGCAGGCCGAGTACGACTTTCTGTGCGACCAGCTGGTGAAGGCAGGCACGTTCACCAAACTGAACGAGAAGCTGTGGCCGGGCTGCTTCCTGGCGCGGTCCGCTCCTAATGATGTGGCGCGGGTGGAAGACCGTACGTTTATTTGCTCTCTTTCGAAGGACACGGCGGGCCCGACCAACAACTGGGAGGATCCGTTCGTGATGCGGAAGAGGCTTAAGCAGCTCTTCCGGGGAAGTATGCGTGGACGCACGATGTATGTGCTGCCGTACTCGATGGGGCCGATCGGCGGGCCGATGTCGCAGATCGGGGTGCAGCTTACGGATTCGGCGTATGCCGTGGTGAATATGCGGATCATGGCGCGGATTGGGGCGCCGGTTTTTGCGGAGATCGATAAGGACGAGAAGCGGGTTGTGCCGTGCATGCATACGGTCGGGGCTCCGCTGGCTCCCGGGGAACAGGATGTTTCGTGGCCGTGTAATGACGAGAAGTACATCGTTCATTTTCCGGAGACGCGTGAGATCTGGAGCTATGGCTCGGGCTATGGCGGCAATGCTCTGCTGGGGAAGAAGTGCTTCGCGTTGCGCATCGCCTCCAATATCGCTCGCGATGAGGGCTGGATGGCGGAGCATATGTTGATCGTCGGGGTGGAATCGCCTAAACGGGCGGACGGCACTACGGAGAAGACGTATGTTGCCGCCGCTTTCCCGAGTGCTTGCGGGAAGACTAATTTCGCGATGATGATTCCGCCGGCGGGGTTCGAAGGATGGAAGGTGTGGACGGTCGGCGACGACATCGCATGGATCAAGCCCGATGCCAATGGACAATTGCGGGCTATCAATCCTGAGGCTGGCTTCTTCGGTGTGGCACCGGGGACCAGCGCGAAGACGAATCCGAATGCGATGGCGACGCTGGCTAAGAATACGATCTTCACGAACGTTGCGCTTACTCCTGAGGGCGGGGTGTGGTGGGAGGGCATGACCGATGCTCCGCCGGCACAGCTGATCGACTGGCGCGGCAACAAGTGGACGCCGGCGATCGCCAAGGAGACCGGAACAACTGCTGCGCATCCGAACGGCCGGTTTACGGCCCCTGCGCGTCAGTGTCCTACGATCGACCCTGACTGGGAGAATCCCAATGGGGTACCGATCTCGGCGTTTATCTTTGGAGGACGGCGGCCGACGACGATGCCGCTGGTCTACCAGGCGTTCAACTGGTCCGCAGGCGTTTACATTGGGGCCACGATGGGATCGGAGACGACGGCAGCTACGACGGGAACGGTGGGCAAGGTGCGGCGCGACCCTATGGCGATGCTTCCCTTCTGCGGGTATCACATGGGCGACTACTTCCGTCACTGGCTCAAGATGCAGCGCAATCTTTCTGCGACGCCGCGGGTGTTTCACGTGAACTGGTTCCGGAAGGGCGAGGACGGCAAGTTCCTGTGGCCGGGCTACAGCGAAAATATGCGGGTTCTCAAGTGGATCGTGGACCGGGTTCGCGGACGGGCGATGGGCAAGGAGACGCCGATCGGCTGGACGCCACACTTCGACGACATCAATTGGAAGGGGCTGGAGTTTCCACGGGCGACCTTCGATGTGCTGCAGACGGTGGATCGGACGCAGTGGAAGCAGGAGGTGATGGGGCATGAAGAGCTGTTCCTGCTGCTCCACGACCACCTGCCACCGGAGATGATCTACGAGCGGGAACTGCTCATTTGCAGGCTTTGAAGGCTGCGAAGATTTTTTGTGGACACCTGGCGGTTGGAGCGCAGTGCACGAGTGATCCTCTAAAAATTTATTGTCGAGCGAAAGCTAACCTCGGCCGTCTGTCTCAGTAGAAGGGACTTATGGCGTCGGTCGAGGGCTTTAGCTTGGCGTTGTCTTCCATGGAGGGTTCGCGATCGGAGGTCGATCTTGCGGACCTCGTTGAGACATACTCCCCGCTTTTATTTCGTGTAGCCCACTCCGTGCTTCGAAGTCGAGCAGAGGCTGAGGACGCTGTCCAGGACGTCTTTGTTCGCGTGCTCGAGCATCAGCGGACTCTGGCGGCAGTGCGTGATATGCGTGTATGGCTGGTTCGCATTGCGTGGAACCTCGCTATTGACCGGCGGCGACGCATACGTCCGGAGCAGATGGACGCAGAGTTTGCGCAGAGCCTGGTGGCGAGCAGTGTGCCAGCCGACGAGGCGCTGGACGAAGCGCAGCGCATGAGGGCCGTTCTGTGCGAGTTGGAGAGATTGCCCAAAGGCGAGCGGCATGTGCTGCTTCTTTCGGCGATTGAGGAGTTGGGGACGGCGGAGATGGCGGAGGTTTTGGGACGAAGCGAGTCTGCTGTTCGAGCGCTTGCTCTTCCGTGCGCGGGCACGACTGCGGGAGAGGCTCGAGGAAGGATAGGGCAAGAGATGAAGAGTTCCGAGGAAGCAATTGAGAAGGTGCTAGCGGGTTTGCGAGACGCCGAGGTCCCCGACGGAATGGAGCGTCGCATTCTGGAGCGTCTGGACGAGCGGGCATCGATGCAATCTCGATCGAGCCGGCGCCGGTTGCGACCGATTTGGTTGGTGATGCCGACGAGGCCTTTGATGGTCAGGTCGCTGGCGTGGGGCGTTGCCTTGGCGGGTATCTTCGCTATCGCCTTGGCCGTCCCCGCGATACGGCGGCTTGGACATGCTCCGGTGCAAGTCTCCTACACCGTCCAAGGTGAACTCCGGTGAAGTGGCGGCGACTGTTCCGGCTACTTCGGCTGTGGTTGAGACGAGCCCACAAGTTTCTCTCTCTGGATCGAACGCGCACTCGAGGAGGAAGGCGAAGGCACGGAGTGTGGTCGGGGTTCAGGACAGCGACTCTGCGGCACTGGGCGAGACGCGCGCCGCCAGTTTTCCCGCGCCGCCTCTGCCTTTGACGGATCAGGAGAGGCTGCTGCTGCGAATCGTGCATAAGCGTGATCCGGTTGAGTTGGCAGAGCTGAATCCTGTGCTGCGCGCCGCGCGAGCTGAGAAAGACAAGCGCGAGGTGCAAAGGTTTTTTGAACCATCCACAACCGGAGATGACGAATGAAGTTCAATTGCGGTATTAGAGGGAGACGAACGATGAAGTTTGCAAGTGGGATCTTTGGAATGATTCTGGCCATGATCTTGAGTGGGCCGATTGCATCGGCGCAGGCGCCGACTACTGAGACAAAGGCGTCGACTAACGACGCAAAGGCAGACGACCTAGTGATACAAGACCGGGACCGCTTTCGACCCAGACCTTCTACCTCACGAACGTCTACCAGGCGAGCGATGCGATTGAGTTGACCACCGCGTTGCGCAACCTGCTTGATCCTCATGACAAGATCTACCTGGTGCCTTCGCAGAACGCGATCTTCGTGCAGGGCTCCGCTGACCAGATCGCGCTCGCGCGGAGACTATTGAACGACCTTGACCGACCGAGGAAGAGCTATCGCCTGACGTATACGGTTGCCGAGGTCGATGGCGGCAAGCGGCTCGGGGTTCAACACTTCAACATGGTTGTGGTGACGGGACAGAGGACCGTGGTGAAGCAAGGGAGCAAGGTGCCGATTGCGACAGGATCGAGCGGGAGCGGATCTGAGAAACAAACACAGTTCACGTACCTCGATATTGGCATCAACTTCGACGCGACCTTAGACGAGTTCGTCAATGGAGTGAGGCTGCGTACGAAGGTGGAACAATCGAGCATTGCGGAGGAGAAGTCAGGGCTTGGCCCGCAGGAACCGATCATCCGGCAGGCATTTCTGGAGGGCACTTCGTTTTTGACTCCGGGCAAGCCATTGATGTTGGGGTCATTGGATATCGTAGGCAGCACGCGGCACTTGGATGTTGAGGTGGTGATGGAACAGGTGGTTCAATGAGGCGGTAGAGCCGGGTGGCACGTCATAGCGGCAATACGGCTGTTCAGCGGCTTCGGGGGCCATCTCGTCACTTTTCTGCAACTCAGCGCGCCGGGGTGCGTACTACTCCTTGGATTTTTGTCGCGGAGCCATGGAGGAGGATGCATGAAGGCGTGGAGCATGGCGCTCGTTTCCCTATTGCTGGAAGGCATGTTTTTCTCATTGCCGTTGTACGCTGCGACGCCGACGGCCCCGAGCCCTCCAGGCAAGCTGGTTGACCTCGGCGGCCATCGACTGCATGTCAACTGCACGGGCAAGGGGGCTTTCACGGTTGTCGTCGAAGATGGTCTCGGCGACTTTTCCTTTGATTGGATTCTGGTCCAAACGAGAGTCGAGAGATTTGCGAGGATCTGCACGTACGATCGTGGCGGCTATGCGTGGAGCGATCCCGGTCCAAAGCCGCGAACACATGCTCAACTCAATCTCGAGCTTCACGATGCGTTGAACAAGCTCGGGGAGCGTCGTCCCCTGATCCTGGTTGGGCATTCGTTTGGCGGAAGTGTTGTCCGAAGCTATGCGGCAACGTACCCCTCTGAGGTTGCAGGCATGGTACTTGTCGATACGGTCCAGGAGGACCAGCGTATCCTGATGGGCCCGAAAAAAACTGGCCGCGTGCGCGACTCTGCAAAAGGAGTTCCGATCCCTGAGCCTCGGGAGAATTTGTTGCCTTCGGATACACCAAATCTGCCTGCGGCCACGAACCAGATTGGGGTGATCGAGCCGCCGTTCGACCGTTTGCCGAAGAGAGAACAAGAGCTGCAGCGATGGGCTGAACAGCTACCCGACCTCAATGACGCGGAAGACAGTCAAAAGGAGTGGTCTGCCGAATACATGGAACATCTGCATGCAACACCACAGGAGGGTTCGTTGGGCTCGAGGCCGCTCGTCGTTCTCACACGCGCGGAGGGTGGCTACGGCAACAACCTTGACGTTCCGGCAGCGGAGTTGGAAGCCGACCGAATTCGGTTGCAACTGCGTTTGACACTCTTATCGACCGACGGAAGAGAGGTCATCGTGCGCAGCGGTCACAATATGCATCTGGAGGCTCCAGACGCCGTTTCCGACGCCATCCAAGCCGTAATCCGGTCCAGCAGCCAAGGTCCAAAGAAGTGACTCCGAAGCTGCTTATTGCCAAAGCCAGCCTCTCCTGGCACTCTTCTGGCTCTTTTGCCTTTTTGTTGACGGGAGATGAATTACGGTTGTTTTTTGAGCTGCCTAATTTGTCCGAAAAGCCGGGTTATCAGTAGTTAGGTCTTAGGTTTGGAAGCCGGGAACGATCTACAAATGCCGCTTGACGCCGACTCGCTTTGACGTTACCTTTAACGAATGGCAAGACTCCCTTCGGGTTGAGTCAGTCATAACGAAGTCCACCCACTTCGTTGCTTTACCGGAATACCCACGCAACAGCCCCCACCGCGCTGCGTGGGTTTCCTCTTTAAGCGACCTTTTTCAATTATGCAGGTCCAGAACCTCGTGGGGCTGCGCCGTACACGGGTGCCCGAGTAGATATTCTCGTGCGTCGTGGAAGCCGACGATCGCGACGAGGGTGCGTCTCACGGCGCTAAATCGAGAGAGGGCAGGTCTGTTCTTGCCCATACCTCGTCGCCGGTGGAAAAGACTTTGACGCGGCGATAGTGTTGATTGACGTAGGCCTGGAATGGCTGGAGGTGCTTGTCGGTGTACCCCCACGTCCCTGCAAGATACGAATAGGGTCTGAGCAGGAGGAGCGGTATGTGGTTCTCTTCAATGGCTGCGATGGAGGCGGCGATGTGCTCCGGACGATCGTATTCGTAAGGGACCGGAGCGGAGATGGGGGCGGGCGTCTGAAGCCATAGCGGAAGAGAGATGGGGGTTATGCCGAAGTACATCTGGCCGGGGTGCGTGTTTTCGGCCATCCAGCGATAGATCTCGTAACGGTTGGAATCGGGGATCGCGGTTCTGCCTGCGGGAAGATCGAGATAGTGCCACGGTCTTGTCTGGTTTCGAATTGGAAGGTACAAGGCGATCGCGAGGGACGCGGCGGCCAGCACTACTGCGACGGACCTGCCTCGTTTTCCTGCACGATTCAGAAGCCACGCGAGCAGCACCATGGCTGGAAGGCTCGCGCTTGAGACCCTCATTACGGATGGGCACGGCGCGACCGCGAGAAACATGGCGAGGCCGGTGATCGCGAGAAGCAGAAGCTGGTTCCATGGTTCGTTGGGCTCTGAGCGTCGCCTTCGGTACATCACGCGCAGAAAGATGAGGTAAACGAGCGAGACTGTCGCATAAACGAACGGGATACAAATCCATCGGGCAAAGCCTGTTTGATTGGAGAAGCCGCCAAAGGGCGCTCGCCAGGTTTGGTTCGGTATCGTCGGGTAGTACTTGAAGGGAAACACGACGACCCACTTGATCCATTCCCTTACTCCCAGCGCTTCCATGTATCGGCCATTGATCGCGAGGAAGGTGAGGAGCGCTGCGGCGCAAAGTAAGAGACATCTTCGCCAGCGGGCGGCCACTTTTTCTTTCTCGTGCTTGGACTGATAGATCAGGTAGACCAGAAAGCCCGCTGTGACAGCCGCTCCCCTGCTCTGCGTGAAGCTTGCGGCGATGCCGCAGAGTGCTCCTGCGATCGCGACGTGATGGCTCTCGAGTCCCTCGAAGAGCACAAGCATAGCGGCCATGGCGAGAATGGCGCTGAACCAATGATGAGTCGCGTCCATTCCTCCGAACAAGACGAAGCCCATCGTCAGCGCGGCCGGTACAGCGACGTAGGCGCCGCGCAGCACCTTCACTGCAGCAAGCATCATCAGCAACATTGCGATCGTGGCGAGGAAGACCATTGTCAGGTTCGGGATCCAAAGCCGCACGCCGAATGATCGAAAGAGAAACGCGTAGAACAGATCGGTTCCCGGAGTCACGAATTGGAAGTAGTCGCGGTAGGGCATCTGTCCGGCGACTATTCTGGCTCCGTTGGTCGCAAACAAGGTCTGATCGGCCCAGGAGATAACCGGGACATTCGGCAGAACGAAGTTGCGGAGATAGCAGGTGGCGAAGGTGAGAAAAACGGAGATCGCGACGATCCAGCGAGGCACTGGTTGCAACCGCGGAGATGCTCCGGGACGGAGAGGCAGGAGAGACGACCATCGATGGAGTCTGGTGCCGCATAGATTGGAGGGAGCCTTCGCAAGAGAGTCTAACGTGCGGGCGGACTGACCGGAGCTTGCCAATCAAACGATGACAAATAAATGACGTCTCTCAGACAATTCCGCCTTTAGCCATGACACCGTAGACTACAAGTATCGATGCCGCTCGAAACTCCAAACTCCGGCCCCCTGGTGGCGGTCGCTCCCAACCCCAGTGGCTTCGCGCCACTGAAGATTCCTCTCTTCCGCGACCGCTGGATTGCGAGCACGATCTCCTCGATCGGCACATGGATGCAGGACACGGCCGGTACCTGGCTGATGACCTCACTGACGGCGTCTCCTCTGCTGATCGCGCTGATGCAGACTGCGGCGTCACTCCCGGTGCTGCTGCTTGGCCTGCTTGCGGGCGCGACGGCCGACATCTTCGATCGCCGCAAGCTGCTGATCTTCTGGCAGGCGTGGATGCTTGGCTCGGTTGGCATCCTCGCCATACTCACGTTCGTGGGCTATGTGTCTCCGTGGGCGTTGCTCGCGTTCACTTTTCTGTTGAACATTGGCTCTGCGATGAACAATCCGGCCTGGCAGGCCATCGTCCCTGAGCTGGTGCCGCGTGAACTTATTCCTGATACAGTGTCGCTGAACGCTGCCAGCAACAATCTTGCCCGCGCTGTGGGTCCCGCTCTGGGCGGGCTGATGGTTGCAGGTTTCCAGCGTGTCCACACGGGTGCGGGTTCTGTGTTCGCGCTTAATGCCCTTGTCGTTCGGGGGCGTCATCTGGGTGCTTGTGAATTGGAAGCGGGTGCCGCTGTTCAAGTCTGCACTTCCCTCGGAGCGCATCGCGGGCTCCATACGTTCGGGTCTTCGCTATGTTCGTTATGCGCCGGATCTGCAGGCTTCGCTTGTCCGTGGGTTCGTCTTTACGTTTTTTATCTCTGCGATCTGGTCGCTGCTGGCGGTTGTGGCCCGCCGCGATCTTAAACAGGGTCCGCTTGGCTACGGCATTCTGAACGGCTCGCTTGGCCTCGGGGCGGTGCTTGGTGCGACTGTCCTGCATCGCGTCCGCCAGCGCTTCTCGGCCGACCAGATCCTTGCCGCCGCAACCCTGTACAACGTCGGTGTGCTGCTGGTCCTTGCCTTTGTGCGCAGCCCGGCGATCATTATTGCGACGCTTGTTGGTTCGGGATTTGCGTGGACGAGCACCATGTCCACGATCAACGTCTCGGTCCAGCTTGCTGTGCCTGCGTGGGTGCAGGCTCGCGCACTTGGCACGTACATGATGACCTTCCAGGGTGGCATGGCGCTCGGTGCGATCCTCTGGGGCACTATCGCCGAACGCACGACAACCCCTATCGCGCTCGCCACCGCCGCCGGTGGTCTGTTGATCACCTTCCCGTTTGCCCGGCGATTTCGTATTCTGCACGGGCCCATCCCTGACCACACACCTCATCAGTCCAAGTGGAGCGCGCCGCAGCTCGCCCCAGACACCGAGCCCACGGACGGGCCGGTGCGAATCTCGGTTAGGTACCGCATCCCTGCGGAAAATTATGCGGAGTTCACACATGCTATCCATCAGCTTCGTGGCGTCCGACTCCGCGATGGAGCTATACGGTGGGGGATCTATCGCGACGCGATCGACCCTGAGCATCTGAATGAGACCTTTATTATGGAGTCCTGGCTCGACTATCTGCGCTCGCGAGAACGCATCACTGCTGCCGACGAGTTGATTCGCGCCAAGGTTCGCGCGCTCCACCAGCACGAGGATCCCCCGAAGACCACGTATCAGATCTACGCGCGAGAGATCGCCAATCCTGTGCCTGCGCAGGTCCCGCGCGAAGCCGACAGATCGTCGAAGTAGACAGTGCGTGGCCAGAGCTAATCCGCGGGACTAATCCGCGGAGCCCAGGGCGAGATCGATCAGCGTCTTCTCCTCGATCTCGTGGGCCTTCGCAGAACCGGTCGCCGGGTGATGCGCTTTCGTGACGCTTCACGCTTAGCACTGCGCGATCGCCTGCGAGTCGGCGGAGCAACGGCATGACGTAGAAGAAGGCGCCCATGTTGGCCGGCTCCTCCTGTACCCAGACGATCTCCTGAGCATCGGGATGCTGGTCGAGCGCTGCCTGGAGCTCGGCTTCGGGCCAGGGATAGAGTTGCTCGATGAAGATGATGCCGACAGACATGTCTTTGCGCTTCGCGCGCTCGACGCGAAGATTGTGGCCGATCTTTCCGGTGCAGACGAGGAGGCGACGAGGATTTTTTACGTCGTTGTCGGGCAGAACGTTTTCAAAGGCGGGCTTGCCGAGTTCGGCGACGGTGGAGGTGGCGTCAGGATGGCGGAGCATGCTCTTTGGCGTGAAGACAACCAGCGGCTTACGCCATGAGCGGAGGGCCTGTCGGCGGAGGAGGTGGAAGTATTGCGATGCGTTGGAGGGCTGGGCGATGACCATGTTGTCGCTGGCAGCGAGTTGGAGGAAGCGCTCCATGCGGGCGGAGGAGTGTTCGGGGCCCTGGCCGTCGTAGCCGTGCGGGAGCAGCATGACGACGCCAGAGAGCAGTCCCCACTTGGCCTCGCCGGCGGCGATGAACTGGTCGATGATGGTCTGCGCGCCGTTGACGAAGTCGCCGAACTGGGCCTCCCAGAGGACGAGAGCTTCGGGATAGTCGCGGGCATAACCGTACTCAAAGCCGAGGGCTGCGGCCTCGGAGAGGAGCGAGTTGTGGACCTCGAAGCGGGCCTGCGTTTCGGTCATGTGATCGAGCGGAGCGTAGCGGACCTCGGTCTCAGTGTCGACGAGGACAGAGTGGCGCTGGTTGAAGGTGCCACGCTGCGAGTCCTGTCCGGCGAGGCGCACGTGGGTGCCTTTGGTGAGGAGCGAGGCGTAGGCGAGAAGCTCGGCGATGCCGTAGTCGAAGGGGCGTTTGCCTTCGGCCATCTCGAGACGCTGCTCGTAGAGTTTCTGGACCTTGGGGTGGATGTGGAAGCCTGCGGGGTAGCTGTTGGCGAGGCGAGAGAGCTCGAGGACACGGTCGGCGGAGATGCCGGTGGTGATCTGCTCGTCGGCGTCACTTAGTTCGCCGCCCCTGTAGGCGTCCCAGTACTCGGGGAGCTTCGAGAGGACTGGCTTGTGCTCGACCTTGGTGGCTGCTGTTTGATCTGCGAGGAAGCCTTCCTGAATGCTCTTCGCTTCGGCGACGGGATCGACTCCGATCGCTTTGGCGTAGAGCTGGTAGAGGAATGGACGCTCCTTGATGACGGCGTAGCGGCGCGGCTGCGTGACGGTCGGATCGTCGGCTTCGTTGTGGCCGTAGCGGCGGTAGCCGATGAGATCGACGACGACGTCGGCGTGGAAGCGCTGACGATATTCGGATGCGATGACCGCGATGCGCATGGCGGTATCGGGATCTTCTCCGTTGACGTGGAAGATCGGAATCGGCAGGCGCTTGGCGAGGTCGGTGGCGAAGCGCGTGGAGTTCGACTCCTCCGGGTTTGCGGTGAAGCCGAGGAGGTTGTTGGTGATGATGTGCATGGTGCCGCCGATGTTGTAGCCGGCGAGCGACGCCATGTTGAGCGATTCGGCGGTGATGCCCTGGCCTGCGAAGGCCGCGTCGCCGTGAAGGATGATGGGGAGGACACGCTGCTTGCCTTCCGCTTGCCAATGCGAATCTGCTAGGCGCGGGCGCGGCCCATCACTACGGGATTGACCGCTTCGAGGTGGCTGGGGTTGGAGGCGAGATGAAGCGCCATGACTTCGCCGGTGGGCGAGGTGTATTCGCCGGTGGCGCCCATGTGGTACTTCACGTCGCCGCCACCCAACGTGCTGCGTGGATCGACGTCTTCAAACTTGGCGAAGATCTCTGCCGGCGAGCGGCCGATGGTGTTGGTCATGACGTTGAGGCGGCCGCGATGCGCCATGGCGATGATCGAGCGAGTGACCCCGGCTGCTGAGGCCGTTGCGAAGACCTGGTCGAGAAACGGAATGAGGACGGTGAGGCCTTCGAGCGAGAAGCGCTTGGTGCCGAGGTAGCGCTGCTGGATGACCTGCTCGAAGAGATCGGCGCGGATGAGTTGGGTGAGGACGTGGTGCTGGTCCGGTTTAGGCGCGGGGCGCTCGATCTGTTCCTGAAGCCACTGACGCTGCTCGAGGCTGGGAATGTGCATGAACTCTACGGCGAAGTTTCCGCAGTAGTAGCGGCGGGCCTCGGCGGCGATGTCGCCCTCGGGCACGTTGGTGATGGGAAATGGCTCGGGTGGGAGGAATTGGCCTAGCGGATCGAGGGACGCCTGGAGGTATCCCCAGCGGCGAAAGATGTCGAAGATTTGTTCGCGTTCCTGCTGCACTCCCGCGGCGGTTGTTGCGGTAAGTGTCTCTGCCTTGCTGGCCATTGCTTCCTCGCTTCAGGTCTTGATCTAGGCGCGAAATTGACTTTTCGCGGCTACTTCTATGCTAGACCTTTCGGCGGGATGGTGCACGTTTCGGGATGGACCGCGATCATTTGCCGGAGAGCGAATAAATCATCCAGACGATCGCGGCGAAAAAGATCGCGCCAAGAATTCGAACCAGTCTATAACCCTGCCTATTTGCGTATTTTCTTTCTGTCATCGTTCCACGGATGGCAAGCCACGACGGCAGACGAAACCATAGCTTCGGGGATATCAACATTACTGTCGCATTGAAGAAGACGTATGCGCCAATCAGAGATGCAAAGGCGAGAAGGAGGAAGTGGCTCATGCAGGCCATGCTCTCATGCCCCCTACAGTCCCACAAGATGAGGAGGCGGATTGGGTTGAAATCTTGCTTGAGGCGGCAAAACGAGCCAAGAACGAACGGGAGTTTTCCTGCAAAAATTCCAGCTGTCGATACAGGAATTACAGCGTGGCGCCCTGCAGCCAGGGTTGGAATTCTTCTTCGCCGAAGCCGAGGACCTCGCTGCGGGTGAGCTTGCCTGAGGCGATGGCGAGGATCTCGTCGAAGATTCTTGCGCCGGCCTGCTCCACAGTCTCTTGTCCGTCGATGATGGTGCCGCAGTTGATGTCCATGTCGTCGGACATGCGGTTGTGGAGTGCGGTATTCGACGCGAGTTTGAGTGAGGGTGTTGGCTTGCAGCCGAAGACGGAGCCTCGCCCTGTGGTGAAGCAGATGATGTTGGCTCCGCTGGCTACCTGGCCCGTCGCCGAGACGGGATCGAAGCCGGGGGAGTCCATGAAGACGAGGCCGGAGGTGTGGATGGGGTCGGCGTAGCGGTAGACCTCGTTGAGATTGGTGGTGCCGCCTTTGGAGATGGCGCCGAGGGATTTTTCGAGGATGGTGGTGAGGCCGCCGGTCTTGTTTCCAGGCTGAGGGTTGTTGTCGATGGAGCCTTTGTGGCGTGCGGTGTACTCCTCCCACCAGTGGATGCGTTCGATGAGGCGTTCGGCGACGTCGGGGCGGGAGGAGCGGCGGGTCAGGAGGTGTTCGGCGCCGTAGATCTCGGGGGTTTCGGAGAGGATCGCGGTGCCACCGTTGCGGACAAGGATGTCGACGGCGGCGCCGAGGGCGGGGTTGGCGCTGATGCCGGAGTAGGCGTCGGAGCCGCCGCACTGGAGGCCAACGACGAGGTTCGCGGCGGAGACTGTAGTGCGAGTGACGTGATTGGCCTGCTCCAGCATCTCGAGGACGGTGGCGATGCCGTTTCTGATCGAGATGGCGGTGCCCCCCTCTTCCTGAATGGTGCTGGTGCGCAGGGTATTGGCGGAGCCGGTGAGGGTGATCAGTGGTTCGATCTGGTTGGTCTCGCAGCCGAGGCCGAGGAGGAGAACACCAGCGAAGTTGGGGTGGTTGGCGTAGCCGACGAAGACGCGGCGGAGGAGGTCGGCGGGTTCGCCGTGTTCGGCCATGCCGCAGCCGGTGCCGTGGGTGATGGCGACGACGCCGTCGACGTTCGGATAGGCGCTGAGGACTTCAGGAGTGAAGTGGGCGGCGATGCGGCGGGCGACGGTGGCGGAACAGTTGACGGTGGTGAGGATGCCGACGTAGTTGCGTGTGGCGACACGACCGTTCGGGCGGACGATGCCCTGGAAGGTTGCCGGGGTTTCGACGAGTTCGGTGGGGCGTGATTCGGAGCCGATGGCGTAGTCGCGCTCGAAGTCACCAGTGACGAGGTTGTGGGTGTGGACGAGTTCGCCCATGGCGATCGGCTGAGTGGCAAAGCCAATGATCTGGTTGAACTTACGGACGGGCTCGCCGAGGGCGATCGAGCGTATCGCCAGCTTGTGGCCGGCGGAGATGTCGGAGAGCGCGGTGAGATGGAGGCCGTTGAGGGATTGACCTGCTGCAACCGGCTTGAGGGCGACCACCACGTCGTCCGAGCTTCCGAGTTTGAGAGTGTGATGACTCAAACTGTTTTATTATCTCCGGTTATTCATCGTCCGTAATGATCTGACGCATTTAGTGGTACGACCACACTCTACTCCAAGTGCACAAGAAAAGGATAGTACTTCCCTCACCCTGGGGTATTTCGCGCAAAGTCTTCTATCTTATGGGGATAAGCTTGGACCTGGTCTGCAAGGTCTTCATTGTAGATGATTTGCTTTCGATCGGCTTGCCTTAATTGAGTCTGTGAAACCCCGTCAGGCGCATATTTCTGAAGGAGCGCCTTGTCAAGTAAGCATCGGTTGGGGTTTGCTGTGGACGATGTTGGGCAACTATAGTTGAGGATATGGCGGCTGTTTTTCGCAGGGTTCTGGTTTTCGTTATTGTGCTGGGATGGATGGGCGTGTCCGCGGGGAACGGATTCGCGTGGGGACAGACTCCTGAAGCACCGGCAACAGCTCCGGCACAGTCTGCGCCGATTGCAGCTTCCACGCCGGCGGAGACGAAGGCCGGATGAGGTGGAGCGGCCGCTGCCGGATATTCCGACGCTGATGCAGGCGGTTGGAGGTAACCAGAGGAGGTCGGAGGCGGTTCGAGAAGGATTATCTGTATCACGCGCTGCAGACGACGCCGGAGAGACTGATGGGCATGGCGGGGTGAAGAAGACGCGAGACGAAGGAGTATGACGTCTTCTGGGTGGAGCGGAGTACCGGTGCATCGTCTGATCAAGAAAGAACGGCAAAGAGCTAAGCGCAGACGAACAGAAGAAGGAGAACGAACGGATCGACAAGGAGGTGGCCAAGGCAAAGGAGAGGCGGGCAGAAGGCCGATAGCGAAGGGCAAAGAGACGGACTCCGCGAGGAAATGAGGAGATTACGCGTATCGCGCTTTCTGGAGTTGGGGAGTTTTACGAATCCGCGGCGAGTGAAGCTGAATGGGCGGGACACGATTGCGGTGGACTTTGCCGGTGATCCGAAGGCGAAGACACGAAACCGTGCGGAGGATGTGATTCGCGACCTGACTGGAACGGCATGGGTGGATGAAGCAGGACCAGATGCTGGTGAAGGTGCAGGGACACTTTGTGAATTCCTTCAAGATTGGCGGTGGACTGGTGGTGAATATTCAAAAGGGAACGAACTTTGCGATGGAGCAGCGGAAGGTGAACGACGAAGTCTGGCTGCCGGCCTGGAGATAGCGGGCATGGGGCGGCGCGAGCTCTTTTGCTGTTGAACTTCAACGGGAGACATACGGGCGGTGGACTCGGACTATCGGAAGTTCAAGGCGACTTCGACGATTTTGCCGGGGATGAGTACGGTGGAGCCTGAGCCGGAGCCGAAGTGAGGCGGGTCGCAAGGCGAAATAGCAGAGATTCTCGCGCTGCGCGCAGAATGACGGCGCTTATTTGATAGGCGGGAGTTGAAGATTCTGATGGCGGGAGTTGGATGACCGTTAAAACGCGCAGAGGGATAGCCAGGGCCATCCCTCTCGCAAAACTTGGTTGTCGCTGTAGTCGTGGTGCTAAAGACTAGAGAGGCTGGACGTCAGACGCCTGCCAACCCTTGGGTCCTTTAACAACATTGAACTGTACAGCCTGGCCCTCTTGAAGGCTCTTAAAACCGTTCGAATTGATCGCCGAGTAGTGAACGAACACGTCCTCGCCGTTCTGACGGCTAATAAAGCCAAACCCCTTGGCATCGTTAAACCACTTCACTGTTCCCTGTTCCATGTTCGTTATTTCCTTAGTGCTAATGAATTTGCCGCTAGATCCAAATCGGGGTTCGTACAGTACGAGCTATGCAGAATTCCAATCTGTTTCAAACGATGTGAGAAGGTTAGCACAGTTGGCAAGTTTTTTTTACAAAATCGCCTAAATAGTTAGAAGTGCACAATTTATGGTGCAATTAGTGTGGAAAATTCGAGGAAATTGAGGAATTTTCACGTTTGTAGATTCGACAAACATAGGCCGAGGATGTTAGATATCACGAGACTTCACGTGGAAAGTGAGAACGGACGATCTCTTCTGCGCGGACCAGGACCTCGTCCAGGGTCATGGAAGTGGAGTCAAGGATTATGGCGTCGGCAGCCGGCTGGAGTGGGGATTCGGCACGGTGGCGGTCGCGGTAGTCGCGTTCCTTGAGATCGCGAATGATGGCTTCTTCGGCAAGCCTTTGTTGCTCAGCGGAGACAGGGTCGGGGAGTTGGCGGCCCGAGGCTTCCCCATTGTGAGAGTTCGCGACTGCGATTGATTCCGGAGTTGCCTGCCGATAGCGGCGGTTGCCGCGGACCTCGGGAGCTGCATCGAGAAAGATTTTTACTTCGGCGTCGGGAAAGACGGCGGTTCCGATATCGCGGCCTTCCATGACGACGCCACCTGCCTCGCCCAGGGCACGCTGCTGATGAACCATCCAGGCGCGGAGACGAGGATGAATGGAGATCTGGGAGGCGGCGGAGGTGACGTCGGCCTCGCGAATGCGGCGGGAGACGTCGACAGTGTCGAGCAGGACGCGATTGCCTTCGAGCTGGGGCTCGAGTGTGATGCGAGTGCGTCCGGCGAGATCCAAGAGCGGCGTTTCTTCGTCGAAGGCGAAGTCGTTCTCGATGGCCTTGAGGGCGAGGGCACGGTACATTGCCCCGGTTTCGAGATTAAGGAACCCGAAGCGGCGGGCGAGATGGGCTGCGAGAGTGCTCTTGCCCGCGCCGGCAGGACCGTCGATGGCGATGACGGGACGCTCGCGTTTCTTAAACTGCTCGGGCTGCGCTGCGGAGTTGTCGTGCGACTGCGTCATCCGGCTTATTCGCCTTCCTCAGGTTTGAACTTGCGAGTGGGGGTGCGTTTGCCAAAGGGCTTCTTGTTGCCCTTGAATTTATCGAAGGTGCTGGCGGGTTTGCCGGTGCTGCCCGCGGCGGCTCTGCTGTACGGCTTTTTGCCGGCGAAGCTGCTGCCGGATTTTTTGGGGAAGCTGCCTCCGGAGGATTTTCCGGCGTAGCCTCCGCTGGATTTACCGAAGGGTTTCTTCGCTCCGAAGCCACTGCCGGATTTGCTGTAGGGTTTTTTCTCGGCGAAGCTACTGCTAGGCCGACTATCGGAGTCGGGCTTGGTGCGGAAGGGGCGTGGAGTGCGAGGAGCGTCGAATTTACGGAATGGCGGGCCGTCGGGGCGCGCTGCGCGGCCTTCGCTCCGGCCACCTTCGCTGCGGCTGGCGGTATCGCGCGTGTAGGGCTTGCGAGGTGCGAAGCCGTTGGTGCGATCACCGCCATCGAAGCTGCGTTGCGGACGAGCGGAGAAGCTGCCGGGTTTGCGTGGTCCGCCGAAGGATGGCTTGCCCGGCTTGTCTCCGAAGGTGCGGCGAGGTGGTCGGCTGTCGCTCGAGTCACGGTCGGGTCGCGGAGTGAACTCGCGGCGTGGGGGCCGGGAGTCGCCGTAGTCGCGGCGTGGAGGACGAGTGTCGTTGCTGTCGCGGCCGAAGCTGGGTTTGCCGGCGAAGCCTTCGCGCTTGCGGCCAAAGGTGCCGGGCTTGGAGAAGGTCTTGCGTGGGCGATCGGTTGAGTCGGTGCCTGCGTCGCTGTAGGGGCGCGGAGTGTATTCACGGCGCGGCGGACGGGAGTCGGTGGAACCTTCGCTGCGGCGGAAGGTGGGGCGATCACTCTTGAAGGGGGGACGGTCGCCGCTGAAGCGGGGTTTGGTGCCGAACGATGGCTTGGTGCCGAAGGATGGTTTAGAACCGAAGGAGGGTTTGGAGCCGAAGCTTGGGCGCTTCCCTTCGCGGTCGAAGGTTGGTTTGCGGTCATAGGAGCGAGTGGGCTTCGGCCTTGGGGTTGCGGCGTCGTCGTCTTGAACGTTCGAGGGCGATTGTGCGGCGGCGAGGCGGTCGGCTTTTTCTTCTTCCCAGGGCTTGGTGAAGGAGGGGCGATCGGGTCGGTTGGATTCGCGAGTGAAGGGACGGCGTTCGCGCGGGGTCGGGCGGTCTTCTGCATTGCGACCTGGTTTGGTTACAAATCCTGTGCCGACCTTGCGGGGTTTAGGGATGAACTTGGTGATGCGCGCCGGAGCTTCGGTGGGCTCGGTGGTGTCGCCTTCGGTGGTCACGACGATGGAATCGATGTCATCGGGTGCGGGTGTGGCGACGGTGAGGAATGCTGGGAGTTCGCCGGTGACGTGGAGGACGGTGCGGCCTTCGACGGCTACGGTTTCAAGCTGGCGTGCCGAGAGGAGCGCGTGGATGACATCGCGGATGCGCGAGCGGGCGGCGATGGGCGAGAGGAAGGTTTCGATCTCTTCTTCGGACGCGACGATGGCCTGCCCGAGGTAGAGCGAGATGAGAGCTGAGAGCGCGGTCGGTTGGCCGGCGTTGGCTCCAGCTTTGATTTGTTTGGTGAAACGATTGGTGGTGAGCTCCCAGAGGGTTGGTGCGCCGTCGGGTTGAGGGACGGGGAGGACGCGGAGGTGCTGCCAGAGTTCGGTGAGAGCGCGGAGGACGGCGGTCTCGGTGACCTCTTTGCCGAGTTGGGTGGCAAGGTCGTAGGCGGAGAGGCCTGAGTCTTTTGCCTGCTCGGCTAGCAATGTGTATGTGTTCAAGGCTAGTGGCGAGACTTTGGTGGCGCCGCTGGTGGTTGGGGGCTGCTTCCAGGCCTTGTCGCCGCGGAGGGTGAAGATGTAAGGGAAGGCTAAGGGAGAGACGATGAAGTCGGGAGTCTCGGTGCCGATGCCGGTGGGGTTGCCGAGGAGGTTGAGAGGGATGGCTCCGCCGTCGAGGATGAGGCGAGAAAGGAGACTGCGGGATGGTTCGGTCTCGGCGAGGCTGGGCGTTGGGTTTGCGGCGCCCAAGGTGGCTTCGACGAAAGAGGGCGCGGGGGCGGGGAGCTGGGAGGCGCGCGGGGTGAAGAACACCAGGCCGGAGGTGTTGAGCCAGTCGCGGAGCATGTTGATGGTAAGGATGGGGTCAGCGTTGTGACGCCAATGAACGAGGCGAGCGGCGGCGAGTTGATCGGCCGAGGGAGTGCTTAGGGTACTCAAGGTGTTGCCTTCCTGCTGGGGCGAGGCTACCGCACGACAGCAAATCCTCAGCCTGGGCTGATGGATGACGATCTTTGGTTCTATTTGGGGCTACGGGGCGACTATGTTTTGATTCAACGGCCGTTGCACGTCTTAGGTAAGGATATCGTAAAGTGGATGACGCCGTTGGGGAAGAATGGCTGAATTTTTGCGGGAAGCCGGGAATCCTTTGGAGCAAATACCTCAAGGTAAAGGCCCGGCGATCGATATCTGTTCTTCGCGAGCTGCAAAAAAGTGGAGGAGATGCGATGAAATCTATTTTGCTATTGCCGATTGCGATGGTTGCGATTGCCCTTCATGGGCAGACAAGTGCTGTGGCCCCAATACTCGGGGCAAGGGTGAACGCGGAGTTGACGAAACGAATCGATGCGAAGAAGGCGAAGGTTGGCGACACGGTCGAGGCCAAGACGACAAGTGCGGTCAAGCTGCCGGACGGGACCGAGCTTCCGAAGGGAACAAAGCTGACAGGGAAGGTGACGGATGTGAGGGCAAGGTCAAACTCCGACAAGACGTCGCATCTTGCCTTCAATCTGGATGAGGCGTTGATGAAGGACGGGCACGAAGTGCCGTTAAAAGTGATGGTGATGGCGGCTACAGTTCCTTTTGATGCGCCACCGGATACCTCCGGTATGACGGGCAGCTCTCGCGGACCTGCTACTCAGAGCGGTGGAGCTGGAGTGCCTCCAGCGGCCACGACTACTCCGGGACAATATGTGCAGCAGAGCACTATGAGCAATGGCATGCAGACTATGCCAGGCGACGCGTCGGGCATGGTGGCGCATGGGCCAAATCAGCGAGTCATGGTTGGGAACTTGCCCGGAGTGGTACTTACCAGCGCTGATGGAAGCAACTCAGCAGTGCTGGATGCGATCGATAAAAATATTATGTTGGAGTCGGAGACGAAGCTGACACTCTTTGCCGGGGTAAAGAAATAGCGTTGCAAGCTAATTCATATTCGCTGGAATGCGCGTTGTATGTCTTTGTGGGAGTAGCGGAGGGCGATTGGGCGGCCGTGGGGGCAGGCGGTCGGGTGCTCGGTCTTGCTGAGCTCTGTCAGGAGCCAGTCGATTTTTGATGGCTCGAGCGCTTGATTGATCTTGATTGCGGCGTGGCAGGCGATGCTGGCGGCGATGCGACGGCGGCGGGCCTCTGAGTTTTCGGTTTGCTGGTTGCGGTCTGGGATGGCGAGGACCTCTTCGAGCATGCGTTCGAGTTCGACGCCTTCGAGGCCGACCGGGGCGGCTTTGACGGCGAGGGTGCGGGGGCCGAAGGGTTCGGCTTCGAAGCCGTTACGGTCGAGTTCTTCGGCGATCTCGGCAAAGGTGATCATCTGCGCGGGGAGGAGATCGATCAGCAACGGCATGAGGAGACGCTGGCGCTGGATCTGTTCGGTCTCACGCTCGCGGAGGACCTTTTCGAAGAGGATGCGCTCGTGGGCGACGTGCTGGTCGATGATCCAGAGGCCCTCTTCGTTGGTGGCGAGGATGAACGAGTCGCGGAGCTGGCCGAGGGGCTTGAGCGTAGAGAGGGCGGTGAGGGTGTCGGCTTGCTGCGGGGCGGCCACGTCGCTTGTCGATTCGCCCTGAGCTTGAGTTGATTGGTAGCCGATTGGGATGGAGTGGCCGGAGAAGGCGAAGCGGCCGGGAGATGGTGGGACGATTGGCGCCGCGAGGTTGAAGGTTGGGGACTTGATCGCGGGAACGTGAAAGGTTTCGGTGTCGGCAGGGTTGTAAGGCTCGGATTGGGGGACGGAGCTGGGTTCGAAGATGGGTTGTGGGATGGCGTCGTCGCCTCCGGGCAGGGGGCTTACGTCGAGGAGCAAGGAGCTGGAGGCGCCATGCGGGCCACTGGTGAGGGCGGTGGCGAAGCTGGCGGCGGGGCGGGCCTGCATGAGCGCAGTGCGGACCGTGTCGCGGATGAAGTCGTGGACGAAGCTGGGCTGACGGAAGCGGACTTCGGTTTTGGCGGGATGGACGTTGACGTCGACCTCTTGTGGCGGCATCTCGAGGAAGAGGAGGACGACAGGGTAAGAGGTTGGCGGGAGAATGTTGCGGTACGCCTCGCTGAGTGCGTGGAGGACGAGTCTGTCGCGGATGAGGCGCTGGTTTACGAAGACGTAGATCGAGTTGCGATTGAGTTTCTGCAGTTCGGGTTTAGAGACGAAGCCGGTGAGCCGAAGGTAGCCGGGGTCAGGAGAGGTGTAGTCTTCTTCGCGTTTCCACGGTGGGGGTTCGGGGAGGCCAGCGCGGGTGAAGTCCATCTCGGCGGTGACGGGGAGCATGTAGTTGCTGGTTTCTTTGCCGAAGATCTGGAAGAGACGGTCGGCGGCGTTGGCGACCGCGGGCGCGACGAGCAGAGCTTGTGTCGCGGAGTGGAGTTCGATGTGCTTTGTTGGATGGACCAGAGCGTAGTGCGTGACCAAGGCTGCGATGTGGGAGAGCTCGGTCTGTTCGGACTTGAGGAATTTGCGGCGGGCGGGGGTGTTGAAGAAGAGATCGCGAAGGGTGATGGTGGTGCCGACGGGAAGCCCTGCGTCTTCGACGCGAAGGATGTTGCCGCCAGCGATCTCGACGAGGGTGCCGGAAGGCTCTTCGGCGACGCGAGTCTCGAGTTGCAGGCGGGAGACGCTGGCGATGGAGGGCAGGGCTTCTCCGCGGAAGCCTAAGGTTGCGATGGCGAGCAGATCGTCGGAGGTGCGGAGCTTCGAGGTGGCGTGGCGTTCGAAGGCGAGAAGCGCGTCGTCGCGGACCATGCCGTGACCGTTGTCCGAGATGCGGATGAGCTTGCGGCCGCCGGCTTCGACCTCGATACGGATGCGGGTGGCGCCGGCGTCGAGTGAGTTTTCGAGGAGCTCTTTGACGACGGAGGCAGGGCGTTCGACGACCTCGCCTGCGGCGATCTGGTTCGCCACGAGGTCGGAGAGGATGCGAATGCGGCCCATTGAGAGATTGTACGAGGTGGAGCGAGAGCGCGCGACGGACTCGGGTAACGGAACTGGGGCGGAAGACATCCTAGTAGGGAGTCGGCCATATTGTGGGTCGGGGAGGGCGCAAGATGATTCGTAAGCTGAAGACAGGCGAGTTCCGGATCTATTCGCGACATCAGGATCCGAAGACGGGAAGACGCAAGAATCTGGGCACGTTCGCGACGCGAGAGAAGGCGGAGGAGCACGAACGCGCGATCCAGTATTTCAAGCGGCACTGACGATCGATCGTGCAAGGGCCGCTCCCAGCTAGGTGAGCGGCCCTTTTTGTTTGATTGTTGGGGTCGACATCAAACGCGATTACTTTTTCTTTTTTTCGACCTTTCCGCTGGTCTTGGATTGATTGTTTTGGGATTGGTTGCTTTCGGCGTCGCGGTCGCCGACCATGTGGAGGCGCATGAAGTTGGTGGCTCCGGATTTGGTGCGGGTTCCGGCGACGATGCCGACGATCTGACGCTGACAGACGTGGCCCTGAGCCTCGAGGATGTCTTCGGCCATTTCGACGAGCTTGTCGGTGTCGCTGAAGCGTTCGCAGAGGATGGGGTAGGTGCCCCAGAGAAGCATGCAGCGGTTGATGACCTTCTCGAAGGGCGAGAGCGCGAAGATGGGTGGGTCAGGGTGGTACTTGGAGAGGAGGCGGACGGTGGCGCCGGTCTCGGTGAAGATGGCGATGGCAGTTACGTCGAGATCGTCGGCGGCGTGAGCCATGCACTCGCAGATGGTTTCGGCGATGGAGAGGCGGACACTGGGATGGTGACCGAGGGCGGGTGGCGGATCGATGCGGATCTGATGCTCGGTCTCGGTGACGATCTTGGCCATCATGGCGACGGTTTCGACGGGATACTTTCCGGCTGCCGTCTCGCCGGAGAGCATGACGGCGTCGGTGCCGTCGTAGATGGCGTTGGCTACGTCCGAGGCCTCGGCGCGGGTGGGGCGCGGATTGTCGATCATCGACTCAAGCATCTGCGTGGCGGTAATGACGGGTTTGCGGTACTCGGCCGCGCGGCGAATGATGTGCTTTTGAAGGGCGGGGACTTTTTCGGGGGGAACTTCGACGCCGAGATCGCCGCGGGCGACCATGATGGCGTCGGTCACTTCGAGGATGCTGTCGAGGTGCTCGATGGCCTGAGGTTTTTCGAGCTTGGCGACGACCCATGCGTCGGATTTGAGGGCGGCCAGGCGGTTCTTGACGTGGCGAATATCGGCGGCGGTACGGACGAAGGAGACGGCGACGACGTCGACGCCCTGACCCACAGCGAAGATGAGGTCTTCTTCGTCTTTTTCAGTCAGCGAAGGGACGTTGACGGCGATGCCGGGCAGGTTGATGCCCTTGTTCTCGCCGAGCATGCCACCGTTGATGATCTCGCAGGTGACGTCGACGCCTTTGACGGATTCGACGCGGAGCTCGATGAGACCGTCGGAGAGGAGAATGCGGGAGCCGGGTTCGAGGTTCTCGGCGAGGGTCTTGAAAGTGGTGCCGACGAGCGCGGCGGTGCCTTCGATGTCGCGTGGGGTGATGGTGAGACGCTTGCCGGCGACGAGTTGGACGGGCTTATGATCCTTGAGCTTGCCGGTGCGGATCTTGGGGCCTTGTAGGTCGGCGAGGATGCAGATGGGCTTGCGCTCCTCCTTCGCGATGGTGCGGACCATGCGGATGAGTTCGGCTTTTTGCGCGTGGGTGCCATGAGAGAAGTTGAGACGCGCGACGTCGAGGCCGGCGCGGACGAGCTTACGGAAGATTTCGGGAGTGCTTGAGGCAGGGCCGAGGGTAGCAACGATTTTGGCGCGACGGGAGCGTTCCATAGCGGACAGGGGGACTGTGTTCGGAGTTGGGATTAAAGATGTTTTCATGAGTCGCTTTGCGGAACTTTCTCACCATCGCGATTTACGGACGGTATGACCTTGAGTTTTAACTGCCGTGGCAATTCTAAACGGGCGGGAGGCGGTTTGCGGGTCAGGACGCGGAATGAGTTCCGTGGTGGTGGAAAAAGCGAGCGTGAAATTCGGTATTGAACTCGGCTCCGTAGAGGACGCAGAGCGAGATGATGTAGAGCCAGAAGAGAAGCGCGATCGCGGCGCCGAGAGAGCCGTAGACCTGAGAATAGTTGGCAAAACGGGTGACGTACCAGCCGAAGCCTAAGGTGATGATGAACCACATGACGGTTGACAGGATGGCACCGGGAAGGACGCGCTTCCAGGACTGCTGCAAGGGACTGCCCATGTGGTAGATGAGGCCGATGATGCCGACGCTGCCGATGAGGGCGATCGTCCAGCGGACGAGGATGGCGATGATGGAGATCGGAGTTCTGGCGGAGGGCATAATGTGCAGGGTTAGCCACTCGGTGATGAATTGGCCGAAGACAACGACGCTGCTGGCAAGGACGAAGGGAACCAGGGAAAGGGGTACCAGGAGGAAGGCGCGGAGACGGCGCTGCCAGAAGGTCCAGCAATCGACTGGGAGATCGTTGGCGCGGCGGACACCCTCCATAAGGGTCGCCAGAACGCCGGAGGCACCGATGAGGCTGACCAGCAAGGCGACGAGAAGAGCACGCGTGGTGCGGGGGCTGTGAGGCGCCTCGACGAAATAGCTCTGCAGTAGCGGGCTGACATCGGGTGGAAGGATGCGATCGAAGAAGGTGCCGAGCTGAAAGCGGATTGGTGCGTTGTCGGGCAGAGAGCCGACGACAGCGGCCGCGACGATGAGCGCGGGAAAGAGCGAAACCATTGCGGAGTAGGCAGTCGACTGGGCAAGGTTCAGGCAGTCGTGCCGTCCTGCGCGAAGGAGAGTGCCATGCAAGATGCGGGCAAGGCGAAGGAGTCTTCTCATGGGAGCTGCCCGTGGAGTTGAAGAAGAGTGGCTAAGCCTTCCACTGGTTGAGGAAATCGGTGACGGAGGTGGAGTACATGTAGCGCATATCTCCGAACTCGGCTGTCTGCTGGGAGTAGAGAAGCTTGCCGTTGGAGTCGAGGACGGCGAGAGCGGGAACTCCCTTCTTGAGCGGGATATTGTACTTTTCGGTTATGTCGAGGTTTTTGTCGAAGTGTCCGATGTCTATGTGGACGAGGAGAAAGTTTTTGTCGAGGAGTTCCAGGTTGGGGCTTTGGTGGAAGTAGATGTCGAGGACCTGGCAGTCACCGCACCAGTCGCCACCGAAGTCGAGGATGACACGCTTGTGCTCGAGACCAGCCTGCTTGAGAGCGGCAGCTATGTCGGCTTTGGGATCGGCCTGGGCGGAGTATAGGTGCTTCTGGACGGCCGGCGGCGTCGTGACGGGCTGGCGTTTGGGGGGCGCCGATGGAGCGGTGGAGACTGGCTGCGAGGCCGCTTCGGGCTGGCTACTCTTGCACCCAAAGACCGTTACAGTGGAGGCCAAAGCGAAGAGCGCGATTGCTGAGAGAAGCGAGGTACCGCGGTTCTTCTGGGTTCTTGCGATCGGGGTTCTTGCAAACATGGAGTAGGACCCTCTGGTTGATTCTTAGGTGAACGGCGTCCGTTGTCAGGCCTTCCAGCGTTTGAGGAACGCGGTGATGGCTTCGGGCGTAGTGTGCTCGAATTCCTTTTCGCGTTCCGAGTACAGGAGATTCCCGTGCGCATCAATTACGGCGAGGGCGGGAACACCTTTGGTGATGGGAACTTTGTATTTCTTCGCGACGTCGACGTTCTTGTCCATGTGGCCGATGTCGATGTGGACGAGGATAAAGTTTTTTGCGAGGAGCTCAGCGTTTGGGCTCTGGTGGTAGTAGATGTCAAGGACCTGACAGTCGCCGCACCAGTTGCCGCCGAAGTCGAGGATGACGCGCTTGTGTTCGCGGCTTGCCTGCTTAAGAGCGGCGGCGATGTCGGCGTTGGCGTCGGCGGTCTCGGAGTAGAGGTTCTTGTTGGGCTTGGCGATGATTTGCGCGGAGGCCTGCGGCAGCGGTGCGAGAGCCAACGCGAGAAGAGCGAAGGACAGAGCCGGGAGGAGCGTTTTGCGGGACTTCGAGATCATTGAGTGGACCTTAGTCGAGTTCATGGAGACGCGCGGTGGCATCGCCGTAGCGAGTGTCGCTACAGATGATGATGCATGAAGAACGAGGGCGACGCAAAAGTATGTTGATTGGAGTGTAAAGGGCTACTTTCCGGTGTAATAGCCGTCGCGGGTCTGAATGAGGAGGCCCTTCTGGTGGAGGCTGAGATCGATCTGGTGGTATCCGGTGGTGGCGGCTTCCTGGGCAGGCGTGTAGCCGAGCCGGTACTGGGCACGAAGCTCTTCGGCGATCTGGTTGTAGATCTGAGCTACAGTCAGGTTTTTCTTGACCTCGAAGAGACGGCCACCTGTCTCCTGGGCCATGCGCTCGAGGACTTTTTTCCCGTCGGTATGGCTTCCGCCGCCGGGGTAGTTGCCTCCGTTGTTGCCACCACCGTTTCCTCCTCCAGGATAGCCGCCGCCGCCGGGATAACCGCCTCCACGGCCTCCGGGGTAACCTCCGCCTGGGTAGCCGCCTCCGGGATAGCCACCGCCTGGATAGCCTCCTCCCCCGTGGTTGCCGTGTTGCGGGTTGTCCTGGTGGGGCTGTTCGCCTTTGAAGTAGATGGCGTAGATGATGGTGTCGGCGCGCTGACCGGCCTCGATGGATTTGACGAGATTTTCTCTGCTGCCGCGATCACCACCATCGGAGAGGATGATGATGGCCTTGCGGCCGGTCTGCTTGCTCATGAGCTCGTCGGAGGCGAGAAAGAGGGCGTCATAGAGGACGGTACCGCCACCGCCGTGAGGGCGCCGGCTGGCGCCGCTGTCATCGGGGGAGCCGGAGTTCCTGACAGGAGTGTCGATCGCTTTGAGAGCGGCCTGAAGCAGAGGGCGGGACGAGGTCAGATCCTGCAGGAGCTCCGTCTCGGCAGCGAACTGCATGACGAAGGCCTTGTCCTTCGGGGTGGTGAGCATCTGGTCGAGGAAGGTGCTGCTGGCTGAGCGCTCTTCATCGATGACGTCGCGCTGGGAGAAGCTGGTGTCGACTAACAGGCCGAGGGTCAGTGGGAGGTTGGTGTCCTTGTCGAAGTAGCGGATGGTCTGAGGCTTGCTGTCGACCTGAAGGACGAAGTCGTCTTTCGTGAGGTTCTGGATGAGCGCTCCCTTTTTGTCGCGGACGACGACGGGGAGATTGACGAGGCGGGCGTCGACGGCGATTGTCGGAGCGGTGGAGGCAGGAGCCTGCTCAGGCGTAGAGGCCTTCTGTTGCGCATTGAGATAAGGCGTGAGAAGAACGCTGGCCAGAAAGCCGGCCCGGAGGGAGCGGGGTACGATCATATGAATTTAGACGAGGTTGGATGGGCGGGGTTTCAGTCTGGGCTGATTTGCCTTGGCCCTAGTGCGCTGTGGGCATCAGTGGGCCATTTTTTGCTGGTCGTGTTGCACCGGTGCGCGTATTCTGGCGGCACGATGAAACAATTCCTTCTCGTGGCTAGTGGGTGTCTTTTCGCGTGCTTTAGTGTGGGCTGCGCATCGGTTCCAGCGACTGCCTCGACTCCCGCGACTCACCCGCCCCGCTACCGTAACGAAGCCACCTGCAGGATCAACTCAAACGATCGTCCTTTGGCCAAACGGAGCTCCGGGCGCGCTGGGAACAGGCGACGGGGACGTACCGAGGCTCTATGTTTACCCGGCGACAGGCGCGGGCAGCCATACGGCGGTCATTGTGATGCCGGGCGGCGGATACACGCATCTGGTTGTCGAGAAAGAAGGCGGCGAAGAGGCACGGTGGCTGAATGCGCATGGAGTGACGGCGTTCGTACTGGAGTATCGGCTGGGCCCGAGGTACCACTTCCCTTCTCCGATGCTGGACGGTGCACGGGCGGTGCGGTATGTGCGCAGCCACGCAGTGGAGCTGGGGGTTGCGAAGGACAAGATTGGGCTTTGGGGGTTCTCGGCGGGAGGCCATCTGGCCGGCTATCTGGCAGCTGTGCATGACGGTGGTGCGGCTGGCGCGACCGATCCGATCGAGCGGGTGAGTGACCGCCCCGACTTCGCGATTGTGTCGTATGGACGATTCAGCATGGACGAGACGATTCCACGCAAGACGAACATGGAGGGACTGTTGGGTGACCATCCGACGCAGGCGATGTTGGATTCGGTCGCAGTGGTGAAGCTGGTAACCAAGAATACACCGCCCTGTTTTATATTTTCGACCACGGGGGACCAGACGGTGAACTCGCTGAATGCCACGGCACTCTACGACGCGTTGAAGAAAGAGGACGTACCGGTGGAGTTGCATATCTTTGAGCGTGGAGGACATGGGGTGGGCATGGCGCAGAAGCGGAAGGATCTGCCTGAGTTAGCGATCTACCCCACATTGCTGGCCAACTGGATGGAGATGCATGGATGGATGGGGGAATAATAGGACTCCGCCGGTCCACGTAAGCGTTTTTGTTGCGGGTTAAGGAGATTGTTCAGCTAAGCTAACGAAGACAGGGTAGATCACTATGCTGGCACTTGCCGGGCTTTTACTTCGAGGTATTTCTTGAAAGCTTCTTCGCTCGATTTTCCGCGACCCTGGGTATGGAAGGCGGCACTCTCTGCGCTGCCCGTCTGGATCGCATTCGAGCAGTTCTGGCGAGTGAATCATGGTGCTCATTTGGTGGCGTTAACAGCCGTTTATGTCGCGCTGGCGGCTACGTCTGTGGCGGTGTGGGCGTTATGGCGTCAATATGGCCGGGCGGCAAAGCTTAGCGGCGCCCAGGAGGCGCATTCGCAGTTTCTCGCGGCTGCCGAGACGAGCCTGGATGCGTTTGGACTCCTTGAAGCCGTACGGAATGACGCAGGCCAGATCGTCGATTTTCGCATTCTGTATGTGAACGCTAACGGAGAACGGTTAGTGGGACGGTCTCGATCTGAACTTGTGGGACAGTTAATTTGCTCGGTGACCCCGACCCGGCCAACAAGCGGGATGTTTGCCAGATTCTGCAACGTGGTCAATTCCGGGGAGCCGCTGAATGAGGAGTTCGCGGTAAGCGTACCGGGCATCAAGGCATCCTGGCTTCGCAGTCAGGTGGTCAAGCTGGGTGATGGGCTCGCCGTTACCTTCAGCGATATCAGCGAGGCGAAGGCGACCCAGGAACGATATGCGCACTTGGCGGAGTTTACGGATTCCGTCTTTCAGAATGCTCCCTTCAGCATCGTCGCAACCAATACGAATGGGCTAATCACTGCGATGAATGTGGCCGCGGAGAAGCTGACGGGCTATACCCGGGAGGAGTTGGTTGGGAAGGCTCCGCTGACGATGCTGCACGATGAGCGCGAGCTACTGGGAAAGGCACTCAGCATCGATCCTGATGCCACGCTGGAAAAATTCGGGTTTCCGGTGCTGACGGCAGGGGTGGCCGTGGGCGAGATGGAGGAGCAGGAGTGGACGCTGGTGCGGCGGGACGGGGCACGCACGCCGATCAATCTGGCCATGCGAGCGGTGACCACAGACACGGGAGAGGTGAGTGGGTTTGTCAGCATCGCGTTCGACATTACCGAACGCAGACAGATGCTGGATTATGTGACCCATCTGGCGACGCACGATCAATTGACCGGGCTTGCCGGACGCGCGCTGTTGCAGGACAAGACGGTGCAGGCGGTAGAGTTGGCGAGGCGCTACGGGACGAAGGTCGCGGTGTTCGTCATCGATCTGGACCACTTCAAGAGACTCAACGACTCGCTGGGACATGCGGCGGGTGACCAGCTTCTAATCGAGGCTGCGAGGAGACTGAGCCGTTCGGTGCGCAGTACGGACGTTGTGGCACGCGTGGGTGGAGACGAGTTTGTCGTCGTCATGCCGGACATCACGACTGTCGCAGACGTGGAGCAGTGCGCGGCCAATCTGGTCGCGAGACTGGCGCCGGAGATCTCGATTGAAGAACATCTGGTGCAGCTGACGGCGAGCGTAGGGGTTTGCATCTATCCCGACTTCGCTGCGGATGCGAAGCACCTGCTGAAGCGGGCCGATTCGGCAATGTACGCGGCGAAGGAGAATGGGAGGAACCAACACCAGATCTTCAGCGAAAGCATGCTGCAGGAGACGGCAGAGCGCCTGACCATGGAACATGCACTGCGTCATGCTTTGGCCAACCGAGAGCTCAGCGTGCACTACCAGCCGCAGATATCGCTGACCACAGGAGTGGTGGTGGGGATGGAGGCGCTGTTGCGGTGGAACCATCCGAAGCTCGGACGCATCTCGCCGGCGCAGTTTATTCCGCTGGCTGAAGAGACGGGTTTGATTGTGCCGATAGGGGAATGGGCCTTTATGACGGCTTGCTGCGAGGGCAAAGCGCTGCAGGACGAGTTGGGGATGGACCTGACGGTGTCGGTGAACCTGTCGCCGAGACAGTTTCAGCAGAAAAACCTGGTGCATGTCGTCGAAAACTCGCTGGCGAAGAGCGACTTGCCCGCAGAGAGACTCCAGATCGAGATTACGGAGAACATGCTGATGTCCAACTCCGAAGACATTCTGGATAAGCTGCAGAAGATGCGGGAGCTTGGAGTACGCATCTCGATCGACGACTTTGGAACGGGTTTTTGCAGCTTCTCCTATCTGCTGCAGTATCAGGTCGACCGGTTGAAGATCGACCAGAGCTTTGTGAAAAAAGCGGGGACCGATGCGAACGCAGCCGCGGTCGTTCGCACCATCATTGCGATGTCTCATGGACTGAATATCAAAGTGGTTGCGGAAGGTGTCGAAACCGATGAGCAACTGCGTTTTCTGCTGCGGCGAAAGTGCGATGAAGCACAGGGGAACTTCATCGGACGGCCTGTGGCGCCGGAGGAGTTTTGCGAGGTCGTCAGGGCCTACAGCAGTCAGATTCCCCTTCGTTCGATGGAGCCGGTGGGCGGCTGGGTGAGGTAGGGCTGCCCTTAGTCGTTGAAGTGGATAGGGCCCCATGCTTATTGCTCATGAGACCCCGTTGAGGGAAAAATTAGTATGTACTGGTTATGCTTTCGTCTGCATGCGCTTGAACAGGTGGTAGATGCCAAGCAGAATGAGAGCGCCAACGAGGGACATCAGGAAGCCGGCCGACTGATCCGGTTCATAGTGACCGATTGCACGACCCAGGAACGTCCCCAGAAAAGAACCGGCGATGCCGATGAGCATGGTAATGAAGATGCCACCCGGCTCCTTGCCTGGAATGATGAACTTAGCGATTGCGCCAACAACGATACCGATGAGGGCCGTCCAAAGCAGATGCAGCATAGCTGTTCCTCCGTGTGGATTTTCCCGGGGTCGCCGGGTATGTCTGGCTTGATGGGGAAAGAATACTCCTACTGCGGGTTGACGCAAGAAGCTGATCGGGCCGAGCAGTGATTTTCCAGGAGGAACGGCGCTCTGTATTGGAAGGAACGGCGAAAGGCTGCGAATGAGGCGGTTAGCCTTTGCGGACGATGAGGTCGTTCTTCCACAAGGCCAGGACGACGTCCATCTGACTGTTGTGGGCGATGGCTTCGCCATCGGTGACCTCCGCCCACAGGGTGGAGACGGTCTTGTGAGTGCCTGCGTTGAGCAGAGCGACGGCGCGGAGTGCATAAGACTTATTTTTGTTCGATGGAGCGTATTGGCCAGCAGGAATTCCCTTGACCAACCCCGCTTCGCAGAGGCTAAGGAAGGCGAACCGAGGGCCGCCCTTACGTTGAGCCGATGGGCTAGTGGGGTAGAGCTTCGCCGTTGCCTGCTCCCAGCGCGCCGCCGGGGTTAGCGCCTTGCCGTAGGTCTCCATGCGAGCTGCTATGAGAGCAGCTTCGCCGTACTTGTTTGCCATGTAATCTCCTGTGTGGATTGTTTCAGATTTCAGAGAGCACGGCGCGATGGAAGCTGCCAAACGGTCTTGAGCTGAGCTTGGATGGAGGGTCGCTTACCCAACCTTCATTGACTTCGCAGACTTCGCTGGGGCCTCGCTGGTTGCAGTTGCAGAATCGGGCATATCCTGCCAGAGCTTGATGCCGCCTTCGATTGCGTTGCTGTTGGTTCCGAGGGTGACGTGGCTGGGGAGATTCTCCATCAGCTTGGCGTTGCCGCCGCCCAGTAGAACGGATTCGCAGACCAACGCCGCCCGGAGGCGTTCGATGACGTCGAGAACGGATTTTCTCCAGCGTTCAACGCCGCGACGTTCGAGGCCTCTGAGGCCGACGTAGTCTTCGTAGGTGCGGCCCTTTTCTGTAAGGGAGATGGGCGAGTTCGAGGGGGATGACCACGCCATCGAAGATCATGGCAGAGCCAAGGCCGGTGCCAATGCCGAGGAAGAGCATATGACCACTCTTATAGCCGCCGAGGGCCTGCATGGCAGCGTCGTTGATGAACCGAAGAGGCTTGCCGAAGGCCTTCTTATAGGGAAAGTCGATCCATCCGACGGCGAGGTTATGAGGCTCGGCGAGAGGATGATCGTGGACGACTGGGCCTGGGTAGCCGATGGAGACACAGTCGTAATCCCAGCCCTTGGTGGCAGCGAGGACATCTTTCGTCATCTGCTCGGCAGTCATGGTGGGACCGGACGGAATTTTGATGGGAACGAGTTTGTCGCTCGAAGCGACTTTGATGTTGGTGCCGCCAATGTCGATGATGAGGATTTTCATGTTGAGTTGGATGTTAGCAATAATTGCTGTAGCGTTTTTATCAGTTAATTCGATTTCATGACAATCGTGGCGCGGATCAACTTGTCGAGTTTGGGATATTCGCGATCGAGATAGGCGTTGCCGCCTTCGAACATCTGATCCTGATGTCCTGCGCGCATTCCGCCACCAGAGTGTTCTCCATAGCCGCCGTAAAGTCTTTCGACGACGTCCATCCCCTCGACTACACGGCCGAAGGGGGCGAAGCCGGCTTCGACATCGTTGCGGGCGGTGTTGTCGCCGAGGTTGATGTAGACCTGCGTGGAGCGCGTGTTGGGGCCGGTGTTGGAGAAGGCGACGTAGCCGAGCGTGTTGTGCTGTTTGAGCGAATCGTCGGGGATCGTGACGTGACGCTGCTGCAGGGCGATCGTGGGGTCGCCATTGATGCCGAACTGCGCCCAGCGGCCGGGAACGACGCGGAAGAAGCGTGAGTCGTCGTAGTACTTCGTTCGGACGAGATCGTAGAAACGATCGGCCCCGTGGGGGGACCAGTCGCGGTGGGCTTCAATGATGAAGCTGCCGGCGGAGGTCTCGAATTTTACGCGAAAGACGGCGGGTGCTTTGTTGTGCCAGAAGGACAGAGCGAGCAGGAGGCAGAGCACGTAAGTCATGGAATCCAGAGTATCCTCCGTCGTTTACGGCTTGGGGACGAATTTCGGAGATGTTGATGATCTTGACCATCTGACCTCCGGATCGCTTCAGTAAACCATTGAAAATACATGTATAGAGGTTTTGGAAACAATTTCATTGACAATCGTATATCGTTCGGATTATTGTGGTGATGGGCACTCCTGCCCTGGAGATTAGATTCTATGCGTAGCGTAATTGTGGCCACCCTCGCCCTGACCCCGATGCTGCTTCACGCCCAGGCAAATTCGCCTGCACAAACCCAGTCCTCCGGCACTTCCTCAACACCCTGCAATCCAAACTCGTCCAGCCAAAGGAGTTCAACGCTTCTGAGGCAGACCACGGCACCGCCTCTGTTCGAATCTCGACCGGAGTGGTCGCTCCAAAATTAATCAGCACCGTTCAGATCGAATCGGACTCCGAGGCGACACCGCGTGGCTTCAGCACCGAGAGACAAACCGTAGTCGAGATGACCGTCGACGCAAATGGCAAGCCGTCAGACCTGAAGATCGTCGGGTCGCTTGGTCCGCAGATGGATCATAATATTCTGGCTGCAGTTGGCCAGTATCGCTTCAAGCCGGGCACTTTGGATGGTCAGCCTACCGCCGTTCCGTTGAACCTGCATGTCGTTCTGCGCAGTTCGCTTCCGTAGAGCATTACCTTTTGTAGTGCCCTCCCTAAAAAATATTTTGGGAATAGCAAAGGGCGGACTCTTTCGAGTCCGCCTTTTTGTTGGCTATGACGAAGGACCGCCGCAAGGTCGCCGTATTGCGCGAAGCTCCGCTGGTTCGCTCAGGAGTGGAGAATTAAAAACAGTACGAAAGTTGCAACGATAATGCCAACGATAACGAAGACCATGGTTGGCCCGGCAAAGCTCGTTCTCTTGTCCGGCGGTAGAATCGGCGATTCCATGTGCGCTTAGATGCGGGTTAGTCCTGGACGGTGGTTTTGGCTTGGAACCGTCGCATGGCGACGGTTCTCTTCTCGATGTGGGTTTCCAAGGCCGGGTGTCCTGTGTCCAGAAGCGGGCCGGTGGCCTTTGAGGTTATCGCGCGAATAGGCTTCTGGCGGAATGAAGAATCGGTCGCTCTTGCCCCACATATTAAAACTTGCTGCGACCCCATCCTTCGCAAACACGAAGAATGGGGTCGGATTAGCAGATAACAGAGTCCGCGGCAGAGGGGCGATGAGTTGGGAAGAAGGCGAGTCGGCATCTAATTTGTAGAGGTCGACGTGTTGCTTGCCGGACCAATCGCGAGTTTGAACTCGCTACCAGCGGGCACCTTCACGTCATGCTTTTTGGTCGAAACAAAAACGGCAGAGTCATTGCTGGCTATTTCGCTGTGAAGATCCACACCCGAGACGACATTGAGCTGTTTGACTGTGAGGGTCTCACTTGTCCAATTGTTTGATTCGGGATTTTCATCAGTGTTGGAGCTAGGGCGTGCTATATCGACAATGGTCGCCTTGATTGGCACTGTTTTGCCATCCTTCAATCGGGCCTGATCGAAGCGAAGGGCGAACTCCGACGTTCCCGCCGCATGCATATCATCACGAGTGACTTTTCCGATCAACACTGCGTGAGAGGGCAGAACGGTGCCATCCGAAAGGGTGATCTTGTGATCGAGTTCAGCCTCGAATGTGGAGTCCAGATGATCTTTGTCTGCGTCCAGAGTATGCCGCAGTGTCGCGATTGCGGCTACCATCTGCGCTGCTTCACTTGCCGCGGTTGAATCCGTAGACGCCTGCATGCCTGGTGAGCCCGCTTCACTCGCGCTTTGTGCCAGGGCCGGCATAGATAGAGCGGAAATGACGGCCGTTAGTGCGAGCGTTTTGCAGTAGATTTTCATATTTCAATTACTCCTTCAGGGATTATTCATCCCAAGGTTAAGATGTTGCCCCGGTGCCCAACGATTCGTGGAGGAAGCTGTCGTGACAGACTTGTGACAAACGTCTTGACGCTTCGTGAGTCGGCTTCGATATAAGCGAGAAAAGACAATTCTTTGTCGTTGTAGATGTGTGCCTTTGCATGGTTTGCGAAAGCGTGCCCGGCAGATTCTGGTTTTTGATCGCCACGTTCTGGACGAATGCTGGCAGATAGATGGACAAAAAAAATGACATCATCGACCGCAGAGCAATCCGTCACATTTCTAGATTTATTTTTTGCTCTGCCGTTTTTTGCGAAAACGGACCGGTCCGCCCGTATTATTCAGAAAAGCCTATTTTTGAAAGGAACCTACTTGCGCCGATACCGCTCGCTCGCCGTCGTCTCCCTTTTTGCCTCTGCTATCCTTCCGGCCGTGGCCCAGACGCCCCGCACCAAGCCCGTTACTGACGCAGAGGTCGCCGCTATTACACGTGACGCCATCCTGATCGATACACACAATGACGTCACCTCGAAGACCGTTACCGGATACAACATCGCCACACCGAACAAGGGCGGCCAGACCGATCTGGCACGCATGAAGGGCTTCCTTGGCGCCGAGTTTTTCGCGGTCTTCGTCGGGGCGGAGTATGTCAATGGCAACCACGCTGCAAACCGCACCCTGCAGATGATCGACACGACGCGCACGGACATTATCGCTGCGCATCCAAACGATTTTGTCTTTGCAACGACCGCAGACGAGATCGTCGCGGCACACAACGGACATAAGATTGCAGCGCTGATGGGCATTGAGGGCGGTCACGCGATCGAGGACTCTCTGCGGCTGCTGCGCGACTACTATGCGCTCGGTGTGCGCTACATGACATTGACCCACTTCAATACGAATAACTGGGCCGATGCGCAGGGCGATTCTGAAGATACGAAGGTGAAACACCACGACGGTCTTACGCCGTTCGGGAAGGACGTTGTACGCGAGATGAACCGGCTGGGGATGATGGTCGACATCTCGCACACGGCAGACAAGACGTTCTATGACGCGCTCGAAGTTTCGACCGCTCCAATCATCGCGTCGCACTCGAGCTGCCGCGCCGTCTCGAACCATACGCGCAACATGACGGACGACATGATCCGCGCGCTCGCCGCGAAGGGCGGCACGATGCAGATCAACTTTGATTGCGCGTATCTTTCGCAGCGCTACTCCGATGCCTCCAAGCCGCTGATGGCCGAGCTACGGCCACGCTACATGGAGGCGATGAAGATCGAGGACCCGGCTGCCCGCTCGGCCGCTATCGAGAAGCTGCAGGAGGAGTCCACGGCCAAGCTGCCACCGGCCACGCTGGCAGATGTTGTTGCCCAGATCGACCACGCGGTCAACGTTGGAGGAATTGATCATGTCGGTATCGGCACGGACTTCGATGGCGTAGGATGCGTGCCGGTTGAACTTAGCTCCTATGACAAGTTCCCTGCCCTCACGCGTGCGTTGCTTGAGAAGGGTTACTCAGCCGCCGACATTAAGAAGATTTATGGTGGCAATATTCTTCGTGTGATGCGTTCGGTGGAACAGCGTGCGCGTGAGCTAAAGTCGACTCCCGCGATCGAAACCGCGATCGGCAAGTAGTTTTGGGGAACGGGATACAGTATTTCGTGTAGAGGGTCTCTCGCTATGGTCCGGCAGATTGCGTTTGCGATTCTTGGTATTTCAGTTTCGGGGATGTTGGCGCAGACCGTTGCACCACGCCCCAAGTTTGATGCGTTCGAAGTGGCTACGATCAAGCCGGTGGATCCTGATGCCAAAGCGGGACGATACATCGTCATGCAGGGTAATAATCGATTTGTGGAGAAGGCATACACTTTGAAGCTGCTTATCGCGGCAGCTTACGATCTTAATCCGAGGACGATCTCGGGTGGGCCAGGTTGGATCGAATCGGACCACTACGACATTGTTGCGGTGACGCCAGGCGAGGTACGGCCCACGCATGATGAGCAGATGTCGATGCTTCGCAACCTTCTAACGGACAGATTTAAGCTTACGTTTCATCGAGAACAAAAGGTGTTTTCGATTTACGAGTTGGAGATTGCGAAGAACGGGCCGAAGCTCAAGGAGAGTGGGGCCCCTGCGGACGAACCTCCGCAGCTTATCAGTACCGTCTATCCGCAACGCATTGTGATGCCGGCTCGTAACGCAACAATGAGTGACCTGGCACGTTTGATGCAGCGCGCCATCCTCGACCGACCTGTGGTCGACAAGACCGGTCTTACTGGAAGATATGATTTTGATCTGGAGTGGGCACCGGATGAGACCCAATTCGGCGGAGAGGTGCCAGTGGCTTCTGCGGACGCTCCGAGCCTGCCGCTTTTTTCGGCAATCCAACAACAGCTTGGGCTGAGACTAGAGGCAACGAGGGGACCGATCGCGGCACTTGTCGTCGATAGGGCGGAACGGCCTTCCGCGAATTGATGTGAGGTTGAGATCATCGCGGTCGAGGCGCATGACGAAAGCTGGTCATGCTCGTCGCTTTGACTCGCAATCCATTGGGGGGTTGCGTCCGGACTTGCGCTGAGGAGTGGGTGGCGCGCACCTGGCGTAGTGTCGTGCAGGCAATCTGTGATCCAAACATGCTTAATACTTCTGGAAAAACATCACCCGGACGTGGTATATCGGCTCAAACTAAAGCAATATATAACTGCCCAAACAGAGGGAGTCCCAACCCCTCCTCTGTAAGCGTTAACGTTTGCCCAACGCCAATCCTTGGCCGAATCGAGAACGGGCCTGCACGTTGAGTCTCCCCTGCAATCGTTCGGACTTCAACCGCATGAGCGATTCTTGTTCTCCCCGAGGTAAACAACAATGAAACGTTCCCTGAGCAAAGCCTTCCTCCTCCTTACTTTGGCCTGCACACCTTTTGTGCATGCACAGACCCCATCGCAGACTCCATCGGTCGACTTCGGTCGCACTACCGTGCAACTCAGCTCCAGCTTCGTTAATTCCATACAAGGCCTTGGCGCTGTAATCACGGATCTTCACAACAATCCGTTGCAAAACAACTCCTTTACCTTCCGGGCAGTCGCAGGCGCACTCGACCTCACGACCTCAGCCGGTGAGATCGAACACTCGGGCGGATTGGCTATCAACGCAGCCGGCACTCCCGTTCGCATCCAGAACTTTACACTGGACACCAGCAACCCGACAGGTCCGGTGATCACGGCAGCGTTTATTGTCAACGATCACTTTGTCGGTCGCATGGCGCTCTTCAACGTCCAGCCCCCGCCAGGCATTTCGCTTCCGTTCCAACTTCAGTCTGGCGTATTGCAGGTGAATGGCCTCGCGCTTACACTAGCTCCCGCCACGGCAACGGCGCTCAACGCTTTGTTTGGCGGTCAGGTTGTGCAGGCAGGTTCGAACATAGGAACTGCAAATATGTATGTGGTCTTCTCGCCCTCGAACTGATTTGTTTGCAAGGTTTAACTAGGGTTTAACTTTTACTCGATACAGGACAACGGCAAGCTTCCGCTCTGCCGTTGTTTTTTTAAGGTCGAAACTTTGTGGCCCCTAACTCGGCCTTAGGACTCGATTCGACTTCCACTAAGAGTGGGCTTTAGATGTTGCAGTAGAGACTGATTGTGTCGGCGCAAAACCTGTGCTGGAACTGCGGTGGCGGGGCCTGTCGGTTTTCGGCGGCTGCCCGTTCAGCCAAGGCGCCACTGCACTGATCGTGGTGCTAATACTAGGCCCGCCGGAAACGGCGGTATACTCGCTAACTAGCGGGAGCACCATCTCTCCATTTCAGACTGAACGAACTCCCCTGGGCCCCACAAAAATAAATGCCAGCGCCTGATAAGACGCCACAGCCTATTCACGCTTAGCGCAAACTGCGGGGCGAGCCGTTGTCGGTGCCTCGCCAACTATGTTTCCAACACCATGATTAAGAGTTCATAGGAGGAATTATGGCAACTACAGCAGTCGCAATAGGAACCATGAAGGTAGCGCAAGTTCCCAGTCCCGGGGCAAATTTCAAGATTGTGGAGCGCGAGATTCCTGAGCCGGGCACGGGACAGGTGCGGATCAAGGTGAAGGCCTGTGGTGTGTGCCATAGTGACGTACTCACCAAAGAAGGAGGGTTGCCCGGCATTCAGTATCCGCGGGTTCCCGGACATGAGGTAGCTGGCGTTATCGATGAAGTGGGTGCCGGTGTTTCGGAGTGGAAGAAAGGACAGCGCGTTGGCGTTGGCTGGCATGGCGGCCATGACAATACGTGTCTCTCATGCCGCCGCGGAGATTTTATCAATTGCGAGAATATGCAAATTTCGGGTATCAGCTATGACGGCGGATACCAGGAATACATGGTAGCTCCGGTGGAAGCACTGGTGGCGATACCGGACAGTCTAGGGGATGTTGAAGCGGCACCGCTGCTCTGCGCCGGAATTACTACCTTCAACGCGCTGCGTCATAGTGGTGCGCTCCCCAGCGACCTGGTTGCGGTGCAGGGTATCGGCGGTCTTGGTCACCTTGGAATCCAATTCGCCAGTAAGTTTGGTTATAAGGTTGCGGCGATCGGACGAGGGCCGGAGAACGCGACGCTAGCGAAGAAGCTCGGAGCAAGCGTGTACATCGATAGCGAAGCGACGAACGCTGCGAAAGAATTGCAAAAACTGGGTGGGGCACGGGTGATTCTGGCGACCGCGCCGAGCTCAAAGGCGATGTCCGAGTTGATCGATGGTCTAGGGCCAAACGGCAAGCTCGTGGTGGTCGGGGCATCCTTTGATCCAATTGAGGTGACACCGGCCCAGCTTATCTTTGGGAACCACACGATTCAGGGCTGGGCCTCGGGAACACCAACAGACTCCGAGGACACACTGCGCTTCGCCGAACTGACAGGCGTGCGGCCCATGACTGAGACGTATCCTCTGGAAAAAGCAGCGGAGGCTTATGCGCGGATGATGAGCGGGAAGGCGGAGTTTCGGGTTGTGCTGACGATGTGACGTCGGCGCAATCCGCTCGATGCCTTTGCAACGCGAGGGTCGGAGACTGTCACTAAGAGAAAAGGAGCAGTGGTCATGGATATGAAGCTGGAGATTTTGGTGGTACCTGTGTCTGACGTCGATCGTGCCAAGGAGTTCTATGGGAGGCTCGGATGGCGGCTCGACGCAGACTACGACAACGGTAGCGACTTCCGCGTGATCCAGTTCACGCCGCCGGGCTCCGGGTGCTCGGTCATCTTCGGGAAGAACGTCACCGGGGCGGCACCCGGCTCCGCCCAGGGCATGTATCTGATCGTCTCCGACATTGCGGCCGCCCGCGCCGAGCTGCTCGGTGTCGGCGTCAAGATCGGCGAGGTCTTCCACGACGCCGGCGGCGTGTACGCTGGGCCGGACGAGCCTTACCTGTTCGGGCGGAAGAGGGTCAACGGTCTGGATCCCGAGCATCGCAGCTACCGCTCGTTCGCCTCGTTCAGTGACCCGGACGGCAACGGCTGGCTATTCCAGGAGATTACGGCGCGGCTTCCTGGGCGTGTGGCCGGCGACACGACGTACACTTCGGCGAGCGACCTGTCGCAGGCGATGCGGCGCGCCGCGGCCGCTCACGGTGAGCACGAGAAGCGTATAGGCGCGGCAGATCCGAACTGGCCGGACTGGTACGCCGCGTACATGGTGGCGGAGCAGTCCGGCAAAGAGCTGCCGCAATGAACGACACCTAGAGTGGATGAGCCACAAGGACGAGCACACAGTTTTGTAGAAGATCTGGGCACCCGTCTGTATTTTTTTCTGGGGTGGTGAGACGGTGTTTTTGCAGGGGTTTTTGCGAAAACACGGTGGTAGATGATGGTTTTTTGATGGTTAATTTGTGGTGGAATGCTGGTGAAAGATGGTGAGAAAACGCCATTTATTCGCTCGCGAAAAACACGCCACTTTTTTTGGATTTATTTTGGACTTTCCCGTTTTGGGAAAACGGGTCAGGCGCTGGGGCGACGGTGGCAGGCGCAAAGACGCGCCGAAGATTGGGTGCCCAAAGTTTGGCACGATATCGGCCATCCGCCGATTGACAGTGTTTCGAATCGGCTTCAACATCTAACGAATGAACGTAGATCAGACATGAAGGAGTCCTTTTATGATTGAAACCACATCCGCTGGGGCGTCGGGCGGTGGGGCGCGCGGATCTCACGCGAACACGGGTAACGGACTGCAGGCGAAGAGTGTTCTAACGAAGATCGCGGCTGTTGTCGCAGATCGAAATATTCCTTTCCTTGTTTGCAGCATTGGAATGATCGTGATGTTGCTGTGGGCAGGCAAATTCAAGATGACAGCACCCGGAGCAGAGGGCATCATCCCGCTTGTCAGTAACAGCCCATTGACCAGTTGGCAGTTCAAGCTCTTTGGACCCTATATTTTGGGGGATATGATCGGGGCCACGGAATGGACAGCAGCAATCCTGCTGATCATTGGCTACTTCAAACCTAAAGCAGGCATTGTGGGCGGGATGATTCTAGTCGTCATGTTCTTCACCACAAGCACCATGTTGATCACGACTCCGGATGACACCGTCGTGGTTCACGGCATCCATTACATGAACAATCTCGGCTTGTTTCTGTTCAAGGACATTATCTCTTTCGGAGTTGCGTTCTATCTGATCAGCTACTTTGGCCGAAGAGCGATCCTAGCTGAGAACCAGAGATGATGGTCTGCGGGGGAATTCCAATGGGTGCCCAGATTCCTGGAATTTTATAGATCTGGGCTACTCGCCAAAATCAATAAGTAGCATTTTGGAGCGAGTGACTGCTTATTTTTCCGAAGCAGCCTTCAGGTTGGCCAGACCTCTTTGAAAATCGTCGCCGATCATCTGGTCCATAGTGACGAAGACGCTCATCAGCTTGCCGGGAACAAAGTTCAAGGGTCCGTACATGACCCAGGTTACGCGGGTTGCGGAGCCTTCGGGCTCGAGGACGAAGTCGGCGGTGTTGTGGCCCTCGAATGGCTTGAGGAAATCGAGCTTGATGGATGTCTTGGCGGGTTGAATGGAGGTCAGCTCCATGCGGCCTTTGCCGACCTTGCTGTTGCCTTCCCACTCGTAGATTGAGCCGACGCCGGTGGGCGCGCCGGAGTAAGTGGTCTTCATGGTTGGATCGAGCTTCGCCCATGGCGACCATGCGTTCCAGTTGTGGAAGTCGTTGATGAGCGGGGCGATTTTTTCCGGCATCGCATTGATTGTGACGGAGCGCTCGACGATGAAGGTCGAGGGTTTGATGGCGGCAAGGATGAGAACGACGCAAATGGCTATGGCGGCGAGGACGCCGATCCACTTCAGCATTGTGATCTCCTAGAGTGACGGGTAAGTATAGCCGAGACTTGTCGGCAATACGAATTGAGGTTTGGAGCGGTGAACGGTTCGCGTGGAGCCGCGAGATACCCACCTTAGGCGCAAAAAGCGCGCCCAAGATGGCCCCCAGATAATTTCGATCGCTGATGTGGCTGCCCGCCTGTTCCATCATTAGCTTTTGTGGACGACCTCGAACGAATACCCGTCAGGGTCGAATACATCAGCGGCATAGTATCCCGGATAGTATTCCAGTCGTGCGCGGGGCGAGATATTGTCTCTGGCGCCAGCTGAGATTGCGGCCTTGTAGAATTCATCGACCTTATCCTTCATCTTCTGCCATAAAGCCCCAGTGAATGGCCGCTGGATCAGGTTTTCCTTGTTTTATCCAGAAGAACGCCCGTTTGCCATCACCGAATCCCCACAGATCGGGATGACCGTCTTTACCTTTGTACGGCATGAAGAATTTGATGTTCAGCGGCTTCAGCGCCGCCTCATAGAAGGCTAGCGAACGTTCGACATCACTGACAGTCAGGATAATGTGGTCGAGCATGGTTCTCCTTCTCAAAGAACAGCTTTAGGCTTTGAAGCCGTGTAGTAGTAATTGTCGCCTTCGTCTAAGCGGTCCTCAGTTACGATAAGGCCCTGAGCCTCCAAGAGCTGCCGGTATGTCTTCACGCCCAGGGAGCGCGACTCTCGTCCAGTTATCGAGTCTTGCCAGGTAATGGCGTCCCTGGGTGAGGTGAACAGGAGTTGGCCGCCTGGCTTTAATGCTTTTGCAGCTTTGGCGATTACAAGCTTCTGCACATCGTCCTGCAGCAAGAACATCAAACCCCACGCAACGATTCCGTCGAATGTACGATCGAAGAAGTTGGAGTCTTCCACTGCGGCACACTCTGCCTGCGCATCGGGGAACTGTTCTCGAAATGCACGAACCATCTTCGGGGACGCATCGATTCCGTACAGGGAAAAACCTGCCTCGATCAGGACCTGCGAGATCACTCCGTTACCGCATCCAAGCTCCAGAATCGAGCCGCGCGGAGCTAACGTTTGGCTCCATTCCAGGACGGTCGAAGGCCCGATACGCGTGTTCCGCATCCGCATAAAGACCTCGGCCAGATCGTCATAGCCATTCGATTTGTCTGGAAGGGACCATTGTGTCTTTCGTTCTCCGTTTCATCATAGGGGATGCAGAGAACGGTTCGCGCGCAGCGCGAATGCCCACATCTCAAAATCGAGATATGGGGCACCCGGGCATAGTTCCCCCTCTCAAATTATGGGTGCTTCACCGGCATTTTCGCTATTGGGTACCCAAGTTTTTCAGCCCGGGTTTAGACATAGACCGCCTACCCTGAGAAAACGGTTCGCGCATCGCGCGAATGCCCACTCATGCGGCGATGAGACCGCATGAATGGGCACCCGATATATCGGTAGTTTTTATGTATGGGCCACCGGACCGCGACTCGAAAGTTGGAGATGGTGCATCTAAAAACTGCTTGGCCCCGGCCAAGTAATCTCAACCCGGAGAGAGATGCATTCTATGCAAACACTAGAGAAGGTCTTACAGCAGGCGCGACAACGCGGAGTGGCGATCGGTCATTTCAATATCTCGGACCTGGTCCTGTTGAAGGGGGTCTTCGCCGCGGCGCGGGAGCTAAATGTTCCCGTGATCGTTGGTGCGTCCGAGGGCGAGCGTGCCTTTATGGGAGTCCACGAGATTGTGGCCCTGGTAAAGAGCCTGCGCGACGAATTTGATTTTCCGATCTTTCTGAACGCGGACCATACGCACTCGCTTGCTCACGCGGAGGAGGTGGCTAGGGCCGGCTTCGATGCGGTCGTCTTCGACCTCTCCGCATTGCCGTGGGAAGGGAACGTGCGCCAAACCCGGGAGGCTGTCGTTGCCCTGAAATCAATCAATCCTTCGATCCTTGTCGAGGGGGAGATTGGCGATATCGGTACAGGTTCTGAGATCCACGAATCGGTGCCTGACTTGTCTAAAGGGCTGACGAGCCCGGAACAGGCGAAGCAATTCGTCGAGGAGACTGGCGTTGATATTTTGGCCCCCGCGGTCGGAAACATGCACGGCATGGTAAAGAGTAGGGTTCGGGGAGAGGTGAAGAAACGGCTGGATATCGAGAGAATTGCGGCCATCAAGAAAGCGACCAGGTGCCTTTGACGCTGCACGGCGGCTCAGGAACGGATGATGACGATTTTCGCAAGGCCATTGTCGCGGGGATCAACATCATCCATATCAATACAGAGTTGCGCGTTGCATGGAGACGCAGCCTCGAGGCCAGTCTTGCCAAAAAACCGGATGAGGTCGTTCCTTATAAGATCCTTCCATCGGTGGTTGAAGCGGTGAAGGAAGTGGCCAGCTCTCGAATGGCTCTATTCAATAGCGTGGTTCCAGTCGGTCAGAGGGTGTAGCTCGCCTCTTAAGGGTTGATCTGAGATGACTTTGGGGATGAAGGTCATGGAGGTGTGTTGAACCATTGGGAGCCTGCGCATTTCTGAGGAAAGCGAGCTCCCTTAGAACAGATTTGGCTGAGAAACGGTTCGCGGCAAGCGCGAATGCCCACTCATGCGATGAGACCGCATAAATGGGGCACCCAGATTTGAGGAGGGCTTAGATCTTGGCCACCCGCCCTACCCGCCTGACTTAATAGGAGGCTTAGCCTCTACAGCGCCTGGCGGAATCGAAAACTTGAAGGTACCTGGTGGGAATGCAGGGTTGCTCTCATAACTGGCGAAGGTGGCAGTCGTGACTGACTGCAAACCTTCATTATTGAAGGTCCTGACATCGCGTAAGATGAATCCCGAGGTGGGGTCGATGCACATTGTCCTTACTGCGTTCTTCGACTCGGCCTGCACCACATCACAAGCGTGACTCCCGTCTGCAAGCGCGATGCGATCATGCCCAACGATCGACACCGAAACAGTATCTTTCCCTAGTTGGTACGACGAGCTCAGCGGGAAACTACAATCCTGATTTGCTTCCGCTGAATTCCGGTAGTAGCCGTGTCCGTCACCCATGTAAAAGCTCTCGGCTCCGTCGCAAACCAATACAGTCTGATCGTCTCCACTGTTCTCGCGCCTCATTTTTAGTGGAGCTTGTACGGCGATCTTGACGCGAACCTGGGATTGCAGGTCCATCCCATTGCCCGATAACTTGGAGGTGTGGACAATCTCCGCTCGCCAACTCTTTACGCTGCGTGCCAGAGACTCCGCTCTCTGAAGCAATACCTTTGCGTCACTGGTATCCTGAGCACCATCGCCTGCGGCAACCAGAAGAATCAAGCAAACCAGAGCGTACATTTTTCAAACGTACCATGCCTGCGGCAAGCTGCTGCAAAAAAACAAGAAAAGGGGCGGACTCTTTCGAGTCCGCCCCTTTTCTTGCTGTAGTTTAAGGTTTCACGCGAAGCGTCGAGAACGGTACGAAGTACCTACTCGGCGGCTAGTTCTTCCTGTTCGCCTTCCATGCGCATCTGTTCGAGTTCTCGCTCTTCGGCTTCGATGGCTGCTGTCACTTCCTGCTGGACCTGGGCTGCCGCTTCCTCGAGCTCTGGGGAGAGCTGGACGTTGCGTTTCTGGGTATGGGCCACCCGCCCACCTTAAGGCGCAAAGACGCGCCGAAGATGGACCCGGATTGTTTACTGATTGGAGATGGTTGCGATGGATCCGTCGATCTTGGTTAGGTGCACTGTGAGCTTTTCGTTGTAGACGCGAACCTTGTCCTGCAGGAAGCTGAGAGCAAATGCCTCGCCGAGGAGGATCGAGGAATCGGTGTCGCTGCGCCAGTGAATGCCGGCGAGAATACCGTGGCCGAAGGAGATGTTGTGGGCGAGCTTGTTCAACTCTCCGTTGATGGTGAGATTGCCTGCATCGGGGCCGGTGTAGGGGTTGAGCGAAAGACCATCGGGTGTTGGCACAAGCGGGTTGGGGATGACGAAGTTTCCGTCATAGAAAAATTTGAGGATGGTGATGCAGGCTCCGGCGACAATGCCGTGGCCGGTTGGATAGGCGGGGTGCGTGGGCGATCCCTCGGGGAAAGGCTGCGAGAGGAACCAGCTGTTGTTGGCGTCGTAGCTGGCTTTGAGGGCCTGCGAATTGAGGAAGTTGTTGTTGAGGCGGGCCTGGAGAGAGCCTAGCTGGTTGGTCTTGGTGAGGTAGGCGATGCCGCCGCTGGACTCGGGCCGCGGACGCAGGTGAACGAACCACTTCTGATACCAGACGGTGTCGAGAACGCGGGCTGCGACTTCGCCAATGGTTGCAGAGATGTCGGGTTGGCCGAGAGTGTCAAAGCCGTTCTGGGTACGGGAGGATGTGTAGGGATTGCCCGGGTTGAGCGGTACTCCGAGGGTGTTCATCACAAGATAGGCGACAAAGTAGGCTTGAAAGAGTATGTCGACGTGGGTCCAGGCACATAGGCCGCGGCCGTTGTAGAGGTATCGCAAGGTGGGATCTTTCTGATTTCGCAGACCAGTATCGATTCCGTTCTGGACCTGTTGAAACGAGACGGGGTCGAGCATGTAGTCGAGGCCTGACTGGTAGGTGATGTACTGGTTGCTGAGCGGCATTGGTCCGAAGGAGGACGGCGCGATGATGAGTTGCGAGATGTAAGGACCGAGTGTCTCGCCGGGATATCCGCCGCGGAAAAGCAGTTGCGGAGTGACTTGACCCGAGTGAGTTCGCGGACCGGTATAGCTGGGCATGCTGGTCAGTTCGGCACAGGCTGCAGCGGCAATGGGACTGGTGGAGTAGTCGGTGAATGCTGTGTCGCGCAACAGCGAACACCAGTAAAGCTCCGCGAGCTCTGTACCCCAGACGGGACTGGAGAATGCAGGAGGCGGTGGAACGACGACTTCGGTCTCCTGGTTGTGTGGTGAGGGGGAACTGCCGAACTGATGCGAGTCGGTTCCCTGGAGTGTGAAGGCCAAACCGCCCTGCGGTCCGTTCAGAGTGCGAGTTCCTCCGATCATGATGTTCTCGAAGTCGGATGGCTTGCCACTCGCCAAGGCAGTCTTGAAGGTTTGATAGGCGGCTGGGTTCACCAACCCGATCGAATCCTGCAGGAGCGCTTTGGTGTACGTGGCAGAACCGTCAGGATACCGCTGCTGATCGCCGTTGGTTTGATGTGCTGGAATCGGCACGAGCGCTTGTGCAAGCGCACATTTGAGACGGACCTCAAACGATTTTTGAACCCGTGCATGGTTCGGGATGCCCAAGCCGTTCGAAACGGCCTGCACCATTCTCGAGGAGTCGGAGTTTTCTGACGGGGGAGTAGACTGCGCTGACGCGATGACGGGTGCTGCCAAGGCTCCGGTGGCCAACGTCGCGCTCATCTGGCCCAGGAACATGCGACGGTTCGGCTGGCCGGGTTTATAGGTAAAGTGACCAGATATGTTTTGCATGTGACCTTGTAGCACTCAAGCAGGTGGGGTCACAATCGAAAACTAGGAATTGCATCCTAAATAGGGCATTTTGGGCTGTGCGTGGCCTTGTCACCCGCGTCCGCAGTGAACGGCTGTTCGCAGATTGAACCTATGACGGAGACTACCGAGATTTTTGACGAAAGCGTTGCTGAAACCAAAAACAACGGCAGAGCCGAAGCCCTGCCGTTGTTTGTTTCTACGCGAATCGCCTATCGCCATAACGCGAAGTTATTCGGCGGCTAGTTCTTCCTGTTCGCCTTCCATGCGCATCTGTTCTAGTTCGCGCTCTTCGGCTTCGATGGCTGCTGTCACTTCCTGCTGGACCTGGGCTGCCGCTTCCTCTAGCTCTGGGGAGAGCTGGACGTTGCGGTAGTACTCCATGCCGGTGCCGGCGGGGATGAGGCGGCCTACGATGACGTTCTCCTTGAGGCCACGGAGCGTGTCGATGGAGCCGTTGATGCTGGCTTCGGTCAGTACGCGGGTGGTCTCCTGGAAGCTGGCGGCCGAGATGAAGCTGTCGGTCGAGAGCGACGCCTTGGTGATGCCGAGGAGGAGCGAACGGCCAATTGCAGGCTTGCCGCCGGACATCAACACGCGCTGGTTCTCGGCGTTGAAGCGGAAGCGGTCGGTCTGCTGATCGACGAGGAAGGTGGTGTCGCCAACCTCTTCGATCTTGACCCAGCGAAGCATCTGACGAACGATGGTTTCGATGTGCTTGTCGGAGATGGTGACGCCCTGGAGCCGGTAGACTTCCTGGATTTCGTTGACGAGGTACTGCTGCAGTGCGCGCTCGCCGAGAACTTCCAAGATGTCGTGCGGGTTGCGGGGACCGTCGATCAGAGCGTCACCGGCACGGAGGCGTTCGCCTTCCTGCACGTTGACGTAAGTACCGCGGGGAACGCTGTACTCCTCTTCCTGACCGTTGTCGGCGGTGACGTAGACCTTGCGCTGTCCCTTGGAGACTTCGCCGAAGCGAACGACACCATCGATCTTGCTGATGATTGCCGGGTCGCGTGGCTTGCGGGCCTCGAAGAGTTCGACGACGCGTGGGAGACCGCCGGTGATGTCCTTGGTACGCGTGGTTTCGCGTGGGATCTTGGCAAGGATGTCGCCGGGGAAGATCTCGTCGCCGTCAGCGACCATCAAGTGAGCGCGTGAGGGCATGAGGTAACGCTTGTTGCCCTGAGCGGACTTGATGATGATGGCGGGCTGGCGCTTCTCGTCAGAGGAGTCGGCGACGACGAGACGGCTGAGGCCGGTGACTTCGTCGACTTCTTCGTTGAGGGTGACGCCTTCCTGCAGGTCCTTGAACTGGACGGTGCCGGAGATCTCGGTGAGGAGAGAGAAGGTGTAGGGGTCCCACTCGCCGAGGCGGCTGCCCTGTGTGACCTTGGTTCCCTCTTCGACCTTGAGCTTGGCGCCGTAGACGATGGCGTAACGCTCTTTTTCGCGACCCTTGTCGTCGACGATGGCGATGGAGCCGTTGCGGTTCATCGCGACCAGGCCGCCGTCCTTGCTGCGAACGGTGACGAGGTTGATGAAGCGCACGGTGCCGGCGTTCTTGGCTTCGAGGTGCGAAGCGTCAGATACGCGCGATGCCGTTCCGCCGATGTGGAAGGTACGCATGGTGAGCTGGGTGCCGGGCTCGCCGATGGACTGCGCCGCGATGACGCCGACGGCTTCGCCCATCTCAACCATCTTGCCGGAGCCGAGGTTACGGCCGTAGCAGAGGATGCAGACGCCCCGCTTGGATTCGCAGGTGAGCACCGAGCGAATCTTGACGCGCTCGATACCCGCGGCCTGAACGGCGTTGGCGAGGTCTTCGTCGATCTCCTGGTTGATGTCGACGATGGTCTTGCCCTCGAAGTCCTTGAGCTTCTCGAGCGAGACGCGGCCGATAATGCGGTCGCGAAGGGGCTCGATGGTCTCGCCGGCTTCGATGATCGGGGTGACGTAGATGCCTTCGACGGTGCCGCAGTCGTTGTGCGAGATGATGACATCCTGCGCAACGTCGACCAGACGGCGGGTGAGGTAACCCGAGTCGGCGGTCTTGAGTGCGGTGTCGGCGAGGCCCTTACGTGCGCCGTGCGTCGAGATGAAGTACTGCAACACGGTGAGACCTTCGCGGAAGTTCGCCGTGATGGGGGTCTCGATGATTTCGCCCGAGGGCTTGGCCATGAGACCGCGCATGCCGGAGAGCTGGCGGATCTGCTGTTTGGATCCGCGAGCGCCGGAGTCGGCCATGATGTAGATCGGGTTCATGGCTCCTTCCTTGTCGGCACGCTTCATGTTGTTGAACATCTCGTCGGCGACGCGCTCGGTGACGCCGGACCACATCTGGATGACCTTGTTGGAGCGCTCACCGTTGGTGATGGCTCCGTCGAGGTACTGCTGCTGCATGGCGAGCACGGTCTTTTCGGCGTCGCCCACGAGGGTGTACTTGGAGTCTGGGATGACCATGTCATCGAGTCCGACCGAGAGGCCGGAGCGAGTGGCATAGGTGAAGCCGAGATCCTTGACGCGATCGAGGGTCTTGACGGTGACTTCGAGACCGAGGTTCAGATAGCAGTAGTTGATGAGCTGGCCGATGCCCTTCTTCTTGAGCAGACCGTTGACGTAGGGCATGCCTTCGGGGAGCGCATCGTTGAGGATGGCGCGGCCGACGGTGGTGTTGATGTACTGACGGTTGAACTCGACCGGCTCGGTGTGGGTGAGGTCCTGATCGTCGTACGCGGTGGTCATGTCGAGGACAGGGCCGGTGTAGCGCAGACGGATCGGGGTGAGCGTCTCAACCTGCTTCGCTTCGAGGGCCATGAAGACCTCTTCGATGTTGGCGAAGACGCGACCCTCGCCGATGGCATTGACCTTCGACTTGGTGAGGTAGTAGAGGCCGAGGACGAGGTCCTGCGTCGGCACAGTGATGGGCTGACCGCTGGCAGGCGAGAGGATGTTGTGCGAAGCAAGCATGAGAACGCTGGCTTCGATCTGGGCCTCTGGCGAGAGCGGAATGTGGACGGCCATCTGGTCGCCGTCGAAGTCCGCGTTGAAGGCGGTGCAGACGAGCGGATGGATCTTGATCGCCTTACCTTCGACGAGCACGGGCTCGAAGGCCTGAATGCCGAGACGGTGAAGCGTCGGGGCGCGGTTCAGGAGGACAGGATGATCCTTGATGACCTCTTCGAGGATGTCCCAGACGATAGGCTCCTGCATTTCGACCATCTCTTTGGCCTGCTTGATGGTTGTGCAGTGGCCGGTCTGCTCGAGGCGGTGATAGATGAAGGGCTTGAAGAGCTCGAGCGCCATCTTCTTGGGAAGACCGCACTGGTGCAGCTTCAGCTCGGGGCCAACGACGATGACCGAACGACCGGAGTAGTCGACGCGCTTGCCGAGGAGGTTCTGACGGAAGCGGCCCTGCTTGCCCTTAAGGGTGTCGGAGAGCGACTTCAGCGGACGGTTGTTCGCGCCACGGAGGACGCGGCCGCGGCGGCCGTTGTCGAAGAGAGCGTCGACAGCTTCCTGCAGCATGCGCTTTTCGTTGCGGACGATGACCTCAGGTGCGTGAAGGTCCATCAGCTTCTTGAGGCGGTTGTTACGGTTGATCACGCGGCGATACAGGTCGTTCAGGTCGGACGTGGCGAAGCGACCGCCGTCCAACGGCACGAGAGGGCGAAGCTCTGGCGGGATCACGGGGATCACGTCGAGGATCATCCACTGCGGCAGGTTGTCGGACTTGCGGAACGCCTCGACGATCTTGAGACGCTTGGAGTACTTGAGCTTCTTCTGCAGCGAGGTCTCATTCTTCATGCGCTCGCGCAGCTCGATGGAGAGCTCGGCGACATCTACGCGCTTGAGGAGTTCCTTGATGGCTTCTGCGCCCATCATGGCCTTGAAGCCGGAGGGGCGGAACTGCGCATCGAGTTCGCGGAACTTGGTCTCGTCCTTGATGACCTCGCGCTCCTTGACGGGCGCGTCGCCTGGATCGACGACGACGTACGACTCGAAGTAGAGGACGGCTTCGAGCTCACGCAGCGAGATGTCGAGCAGGTGGCCGATACGCGAGGGCAGGCCCTTGAAGAACCAGACGTGCGAGCAGGGGCTGGCGAGCTCGATGTGGCCGAGGCGCTCGCGACGGACCTTCGAGAGGGTGACTTCGACGCCGCACTTGTCGCAGATGACGCCGCGGTGCTTCATGCGCTTGTACTTGCCGCAGAGGCACTCCCAATCGGTGATGGGTCCGAAGATGCGGGCGCAGAAGAGGCCGTCGCGCTCGGGTTTGAAGGTACGGTAGTTGATGGTCTCGGGCTTGGTGACTTCGCCGTGCGACCAGCTGCGGATCTTCTCGGGGCTGGCGAGCTGAATCTTGATGGCGTCGAAGTCGGCGATAGGACCGGTCAGTTCGAAGGGGCTGGAGCGAAACATATTTTGCGTCTCCCTTGTGTCCTGCGTGTGCAGGTGCAGCGATTGGGCTGCGGTTCAAGAAATCTTTTTGCGATGGCTTGCGGTGCATCGCGTTACCGGTAGTTCTGGTGCAGTTGCTTTTTCGATTGTCTTGCCACCTGAGGTGGCGGCCCGAGGAGTGTACGCAGTAACCTCCCCGGGTCTTGGTGCGTTAGTCTGCTGCAGCGATTGCTGGCAGTGCGGGCTTCTTCTGGTCGGCCTGTTTGATCAGTTCGACGTCGAGGCAGAGCGACTGCAGTTCGCGGATAAGAACGTTGAACGACTCGGGAACACCCGGCTCGATGGCAGCTTCGCCCTTGACGATGGCCTCGTAGATCTTGGTACGGCCGAAGACGTCGTCGGACTTGGCGGTGAGCAGCTCCTGCAGGATGTAGGCGGCGCCGTAGGCTTCGAGGGCCCAGACCTCCATCTCTCCGAAGCGCTGTCCGCCGAACTGCGCCTTACCGCCCAGCGGCTGCTGAGTGATGAGCGAGTACGGCCCGATGGAACGAGCGTGGATCTTGTCGTCGACGAGGTGCGAGAGCTTGAGCATATAGATGTAGCCGACGGTGGCGGGCTGCTC
>CAVRHK010000007.1:0-45657 GCA_963720955.1 uncultured Acidobacteriaceae bacterium
AACCGAGGGCTGGGGCGACCGTCTTCAGAATTGCTTCCATCACATGCGCATTGTAGGCAACACCAGTTGGTTTGGAATCGTTAGCAGCAGGGTGTCCGCCTCCGCGATCGCCTCGTCGTTCCGAAGCTGCTCGATCAGAACATCAGGCTCGGCAGCATAGCTGCGACCGAAGATCGCCTGCGTGTTTCCGTCGAGAAAACCGATCTTGTCCTCGTTCTCACCTCCCCGCCCGAAATAGATATGATCATGGTCGTCAATCAACGGGAAGATGCTGCGGCTGACGGATACGCGAGGGGTGCGAGTGTGGCCGGCCTCTTCCAGGCCGCCCGAAAGGCCCGAATCTGGGCAGCTTGTTGGATGTGGAGCGGCTCCCCCGTCTCATCGAACTTGAGCGTTGAGCTTTGCAGGTTCATTCCAAACTTGGCCGCCCAAACCGCGGTTGCGTTTGAGGCCGATCCCCACCAGATCCGATCGCGCAATCCGTCGGAGTAGGGCTCAAGGCGGAGAAGCCCCGGTGGATTGGGAAACATCGGACGCGGGTTAGGTCGCGCGAAGCCCTTGCCCCGCAGGAGTTCAAAGAACGCTTTGGCGTGCCGACGTCCCATTTCTTCCTCGTTCTCGCCTTCCGCCGGTTCATAACCAAAATAGCGCCATCCATCAATTACCTGCTCGGGCGAACCGCGGCTAATTCCCAACTGCAGGCGGCCGCCCGCGATCGAGATCCGCAGCACCGGCGTCCTCGGCCATGTAGTGCGGATTCTCATAACGCATATCGATCACCGCCGTACCAATCTCAATCTTTCGCGTCTTAGCGCCGACTGCAGCAAGCAGTGGGAACGGTGAAGCTAATTGGTCGCGCGAAGTGATGAACACGGAAGTAGGCTCCATCCATGCCCAAGCGCTCGGCCTCCAGAGCCAGGTCAATGGATTGCAGCAGTGCGTCAGCAGCCGACTGCGTTTGTGACTGCGGAGAAGGTGTCCAGTGACCGAACGAGAGAAAGGCAATACTCTTCATGCAGGTAAGTCCCAATGTTCCGGTTCGGTTGTTCTTTCAAGAGAGTTCGGCACGACGGCTTCTGATTTGTGCCAGTATGTCGAGCAACATTTTGAGATCGGTGGACTTTACACCTTCAAACAGTCGATGAATCTGTTGGTGAACTGGACCCTCGATGATCGTGAGCAGCTTCTTGCCGGAATCGGTGATGAAGGTCGACACCTGCCTCCGATCATCCTCAGCCCTCTCTGAGTGATCCAACCGGACTTTCTCCATGCGGTCCAACAGGCGAGACATGTCGGGCGCCGCCGCCACCGTGCGTGCCGAGATCTGGCTTCTGCAAGCCCTCTGCTCCGGCTCCCCGCAGAATGCGACGACGTGTACTGCTGCTGGGTGATGTCGAATTGGTGCGGCCAGTTGTCGGCGGCGTTCGACTCCCGAGGCTGTGCGTATGATGCTCAGGAATGCTTCCTGTTGCAAGGAAACAAAAGGCCGGTTTTGCTTTTAGCGTTACGGCCAAAGGAGATTTGCTGGTAGTCGCCATAAGTCATTCTTTCAGTGCTTACCCAACGTTGACGATCCCGCTCACAGACGAGTGAGGCTGCCGACGGTTTGCGACACCGAACCGAAGTTAAGGCAGTTCACTCGAATTGAGCGCTAGCAGAAGTGCGACCTTACTCTTAGTAGCCGATGGACAATTGGCCACGCTCATGAGCCGGTTTCTCGATTTCATCTACCAAGGCGACTGCGTAGTCCTCAAAGGAGATGCGGCTGTCCCCCTTCTCGTTGGCGATCAGCTTGGTAGTGCCGAGCCGGAACTTGCCCGTTCGCTCGCCCGCCTCGAAGAAACCAGCAGGGCTGAAGTAGGTCCAGTTGATGTCAGACGCTTTGAGGATGCCGAGAGCCTTTTCGTGCGACGTAGCAATGGGGAGATATGCTTCGGGTAGATAACCCGAGGCAATCAGTGTGACGCCGGGCGCAACCTCAAGCAGTCCGGCACCTCCGACGGCGATCAAGCGCGCCTTCCCAGCTTTCTTCACTGCGGCGATCTGCCGCTCGGTGACGCCAAGCAGTGCGTCGGTATTGTCTTGAGGGGGAGCGTAGGCGCTGACCACAACATCCCGCCCAGCGATGATAGAGGCGATTGCCTCTACGCTGCTTGAAGTCGTCCTTGACGGCTTTTACGGTCGAGGGGATCTTCGAGGTATCACGGGCGACTGCCGTAACATGATGCCCGCGATTGGTGAGTTCCTTCAAAATACGTTGGCCTGAGTTCCCAGTGGCTCCATAGAGTACGACGTTCATTTTGATTCTCCTTTGCGCTCCCGGGTTTCCGGCAGACATTGAGTGTTGCAACACGTATATGAGTGTTTCAACACGTATCGCGATTCAAAAAAAAGGCAATTCGTTCAACGGGACATTTCATGATCGCGGAGGGACTGGGTCGTTTCAGGGAGAACGATCAAACTGAACCACCACTATCATGGTCCGCACCAGCACTGGCTTCTGCTGGGCCGGCCTATGCAACACCCGCTCCCAACCCTCCAACGAAATCGACTCCGCCCTCGACCAACTCATGTGGAACATGGTCCGCACCGTCCCAAGCTGGGGCGCATGACGATCGCGAGCCGCAACTTTAAAGGTGTGAGCAAAAGTGGAATGTAGAATCCCAGCATGCGGGTTACGCCCGAAGAGAACGAAGTTAGCACGAATTACATAGACACGAGCTGCTGCCCGCCGTCGATGTCGTAGGTTGCGCCTGTGAGGGCCGTATTGGTCATGATGTGTATGGCAAGCGCGGCTACATCAGCAGACTCAACCACACGCCGGATGGGAAGCATAGTCCGTAGCTGATTGCGACGGTCTTCGATCGTCTCTCCAAGTAACTGCGCAGACAAAGGTGTATCTACAAAACCGGCAGCAATGACATTAACCCGAATCGGCGCCAGCTCGAGCGCAAGGTTCTTCGCCATGGCCGGAAGAGCAGCCGTTAGCGCCGAGATGAGGACCATTCCCGTTGCCGTACTGCGGCCGCCTGTACCACCCATAAAAAGCAGAGTTCCGCCCGGTCGGACTCTATTTCGAGCGTTCCGCGCCACTTGAATAGGGAGCAATAGATGGGACTGAATATCCTGGCGAGCCCTCTCGAAATCGAACTCTGCCAGCGGCGCATAATAAGGTCCCGGGCCAGTCACCAACACATGGTCCACCTGCGAGGGCAGGTCATCGAAAAACTTGTCGAGGAGCTTGAAGTCGGTAGCATCGAACGCGACGGTACTGATTGCATCGACCTGTTTCGCAGCACGCTCGAGCGGTTCAGGATTTCGCGCTGTGAGAATCACCTTGGCGCCCTCAGCATGTGCTCGTCGGGCAGTTTCAAGACCAATGCCGGCGCTACCGCCGATCACGACAACGGTTTGGCCACGTAGCGTCGATCCAGACTGATCGTGGGAGGTAGTTACATTAATCATAGGTTCTCCGGAGTTTTGGCTGGCAAACGACAACAGTCACGCCCGGCGACCGACGGACGATGGCCTTCTTAGTTAGGATCCGTTGAAGTTTGACCATTGATCACACCTCCGTCATTTAAAGTGCCGACAGAAAGTCCGTCCAGTACAAAGCGTCGCATTCGAGTCTCCTCTCGAATCCGTCTCCACTCTATTCCCTCCATCGGCACCGTCGAAAATCCGGCCAAAGCCGGGCCTTCGCCTTAACCACAAAGTCCGCAAAGGAAGTCCAGACTTACCCCTTTCCTCCGAAGACTTTGCACCAAAAAGTACCCGGCGGGGCGCCTGCTACACTTCTCTCCGACCAATCAAAAGGAGACCCAGGGCATGCCGCAGAAAGCACGGCCTGATATCGTAGTTCGGACCGCCACACCGGAAGATAGCCTCGTCGCCGGGCAGATTTGCTTCAACGCCTTTTCCACGATCAGCGCATCCCACAATTTTCCCTGCGATCTTCCCAGCCCGGAGGCTGCTGTCGGCCTCCTCTCCATGATGTTCTCGAGCCCCGGTTTCTATTGTGTGGTCGCCGAACACGACGGCCGGATCGTCGGCAGCAACTGCCTCGATGAACGCTCTGTGATTCGAGGCATTGGCCCTATCACCATCGACCCGAACGTACAAAACCTCGGCGTCGGTCGTAAACTCATGCAGGCAGTGATGGACCGCGCGGACGAGCAGGGCGCTGCCGGAGTCCGCCTGGTCCAGGCCGCTTTCCACAATCGCTCGCTCTCCCTCTACACCTCCCTAGGGTTCGACATCCGCGAACCTCTCTCCTGCCTGCAGGGACAGACCCTCCAGCGAAGCGTTCCCGGCTGCACAGTGCGCTCCGCAGGGCCCGACGACCTGACCGTCTGCAACGCTCTATCGCACCGGGTCCACGGATTCGATCGAGGTGTCGATTTGGCGCAGGCAATCGAACAAGGCACCGCGCGCGTAGTCGAACGCGAAGACCGCATCACCGGATACACGACGCACCTCGCATTTTTCGGCCATTCCACAGCGGAGACGAACATTGACCTCCAGGCCCTCATCACTTCAGCAGAAGCCTTCGCCGGCCCTGGAATCCTCGTGCCTTCAAGGAACAGCGCGCTACTGCGCTGGTGCCTGGCGAACGGCCTGCGAGTAGTCCAGCCCATGACGGTGATGAGCACCGGACTGTACAACAATCCAGCCGGCGCATGGCTGCCATCCGTACTTTTTTGAGGCGCTGAAATATCGTCTTGCCCGGATACGCTACGACAACCACCAGACCCCTCAAAAAATCCAGCAAACTCGCATGTCAAGCCCACAGCCCCCAAAACCATCGCCCAGAAAATCGATAACTAACCCAAAATCAATTATCTGCAAGCCAAAAATAAATCCGCCAAAACTGGCATTTTAGTTTTACTCAATTCGCTAAAAATTAAAGTGTAGATGGAAAACAGAAAACAAGGCCCGGCCAAAAGCCGGGCCTTCGCCTTTAATCGCACAGTCCGCGGAGGGAAGTCCAGACTCAACCCCTTTCCTCCGAGGACTTTGCACCAAAAAGTACCCCGTGGGGAGGGACTCATGCACAGCACCGCCATCGAACAGAACCAGTCACAAACCGAAACACCCAAACGTTACCAGTGCCGCCACATCTTCACCGACGGCCAACGCTGCGGCAGCCCATGCCTCCGCGGAGAATGCCTCTGCTACTACCACCACACCACCCGCAAGCCCGCACACAACCCACGCGCCCGCCGCAGCCGACGCTCCACCTTCGAAATCCCGCTGCCCGAAGACCGCTCCGCGATCCAACACACCATCGGCCAGGTCCTCCAGCGCATCGCCGCCAACGACATCGACCCCCGTCGCGCCGGACTCCTCCTCTACGGCCTCCAGATCGCCAGCCTCAACCTACCCAAACCGCAAAAGGACACCAAATCCGAGCCCGAACCCGTCGAAGAGATCACCGCCGATCCCGAACTTGGCCTCCTCGCCCCACCCGCTGAAGTCGGCAAAGCCGCAGAACGCAAAAGCGTCGTCGCTCTCCTGATCGAAAAAATGCTCAAAGAAGACCAACACGCACCGCAGGAAAGCGCCGCACCCAAAGACGGCGACCAGCGCCACCAGTATCCCCACCCTCCACGGCACCCATCGAGCATGGGACGACGGCTGCCTCACAAACGCACAAGAGATAGTCGGGCGAACAGTTGGAAGCGAGCCACAAGATCCCGATAATAGTGCCTTCAGCACAGCTTCACATTGTCAATGGCGGTCACTTCTTCCTCGACACGGCCGCCAACGAGATCGCCACACGAGTAACGACATTCTTCTTCGTCGATATCGCGGGGCGGGGAATACCAATTGTCGAATGAATATACCTAAGTGTTGATTGCGCCAGGGCGGTGGTTATTTTGTCGCTTTCGCGGTGATGACGGCGGTGTAGACAGGGGCTTCCGTGTTTTCTGGATCGGGCATGTTGCCCGTGTAGACCGCGCCTGTCTCGGGGTCGGTGACAACGGCGTAAGGGTGACTGCCGGCGGGTAGTGTCTGAATGACCTTCATGCGTGAGGCGTCGATAACACTTATGTTGTTGCCCTGCACATTGCCTACGTACACTCGGTTCCTGTTGGGATCGACCGCGACCGATTGCGGATGGCTGCCGACCGGAATCGTGCCTCTGACTGTGCCGCTGACTCCGTCGATGACGCTGACGGTGTTATCGGCGTAGTTGGTGACGTAGGCCATATGGGTCTTCGGATTCACCGCGATCGCACAGGGATAGTTGCCGACCTTGATGACCGTGTGTGCGCGCGACTCGAGATCGACGACGAGCACGTCGGCAGAACCAACTCTGGTTACATATAGCTTGCGAATTCCTTCATCGAGCGCCGGAGCCCAGGCATGGATGCTTCCGACAGGCTCACGGGTGACTTCGCCGGTCGCTCCGTTCATGATGCGGAGGTTCGGATCTTCGTACCCCAGAGATAAACCTGATCCTTCTTCGAATCGACGACGACGGCGTCTCCGGATCCGATGGGCCAGTCGCTGAGAGCGCCGGTGGCGAGGTCGAGCACAGTCATCACCTTGCTGAAGGTGTTGGAGACATACGCCTTGTTGGTGGCTTCGTTGACAGCGATGTAGTAGGGCCGGCGATCTGTTTTGAAGGTGCCGGTGACTTGATCATCGGCGCCGTCGATGACGCTTACGTTGCCAGCGCCGGAGTTCACCACGTAGATACGATTGGTCGCGTTGTTGACGGCGATGGCGTCGGGACGCGTGCCGGTGGCGATGCTCTTGGCTGCACCGGTGCGGCTGTTGATGATGACTACGCCTCCGTGGGCCTGATCGATAGCGTAGATCTTGTGCGCGGCGGCGTTGAGCGCGATGCCTCGATCGGAGAGGAGAGTACCGGCAGGTGGAACTGAGGTGAGCGCCTGAGCGCAGGCACTTCCAGACGCGCAGGCTCCCAGTAGGAATGCGGTGAAGGCCCAGAAGTAGAGGCGAAGGCAAGATGTCATGGCAAACAATACGATAGCAGCCGGGTGAGACAGCGCGCCGAAGGATTCGCGGTTAGTATGGATTCCTACAAGCAGAACCGAATCGATTGAGCCGGGACCGCCCGACCCTATGCCACGTCTTCGCAATATCCATTTCGCTGTGCTTCTGGTGCTGACGTTTTTCGCGACGGCGACTTCGCGCTCGCAGTCCACGGCGCCGGTGCGGTACCGCGTCATTGCATTGGCGGAGCCGGGCCAGGGGCTGCACCAGGGATTTGCGGATGGCGCGCTCGAGTTTCTGGAGAAGACGGGCGCGAAGGAAGGGTTCGCGGTGGACTACATTCGCACGACGGACCCGATCACGGATGATTATTTGGCGCAGCACAAGCTGTTCGTGCAGTTGAATTATCCGCCTTACCGATGGACGCCGGTGGCAGAGGCCGCGTTCAAGAAGGCGATGGAGCGGGGAACGATCGGCTATATCGGGTTTCATCATGCGAGCCTGCTGGGGAAGTTCGACGGGTTCGAGATGTCGCCGTTCTTTTACGCCTTCATGGGCCGGATCCAGTTCAAGAGCTATATCGCGGAGTTTGCGACGGGGACGGTTCATGTGGAGGCTCCGAAGCATCCGGTGATGAAGGGACTGCCGAAGAGCTTTGTGATCGAGAACGACGAGTGGTACACGTACGACCGGTCTCCGCGGCCGAATGTGCGTGTGCTGGCGAACGTGGACGAAAACAGTTATCAGCCGGCGCGCGATGTAAAGATGGGGGATCACCCGGTGGTGTGGAGCAATGAACACTACAAGGCCCGGAACGTCTACTTCCAGTTCGGCCATCATGGAGAGCTGCTGGGCAACGCTAACTTCCAGGAGCTGTTTCTGAATGCAATTAACTGGGCGGCAGATTAACGAATGCGCGTATATCTGAGAGCGGCTGCAATTTTTGTCTTCGCATTTGTTGGGGTGTCGAGTGCACACGCGCAGAATCAGACGTTCCGCGTGCTTGCTTTCTGGACTACGGAGGGCGAGGTGGACCACTCAGACTTTGCGCGTCGGGCGATCGCGTTCTATACCGAGGCTGCGGGGCGCGACCACTTCGAGTTTCGAGCAACCACAGACTGGAAGGAGATGAACCCGGAGACTCTGGCGAAGACGCAGGTGGTGGTGTGGCTGAATGGACAGCCGAACACTGCGGAGGAACGCGCGGCATTCGAGAGCTATATGAACCACGGTGGTGGGTGGCTGGGAACGCACGTCTCTGGCTATAACGATCGCAGCACGACGTGGCTCTGGTTTGTGGACTTCTTCGGCGGGGCGGTGTTCTTCGCGAACAACTGGCCTCCCCTTCCTGCGACGCTGCACGTCGATGATCCGACACATCCGGTCGTGAAGGGACTTCCGCGTAGCTTTCTGGCGCCCGCGAACGAGTGGTATGTGTGGAAACCCTCTGCGCGGGCGAATCCCGCTGTGAAGGTGTTGGTGACGCTGGATCCTTCGAATTATCCGCTGGGTTTCAAAGATCGTCTGCTCTCGGGGGATTGCCCGTTGGTATGGACGAACACGAAATACAGGATGTTGTATCTGAATATGGGCCACGGCGACAAGGTGATGAGCACTCCGGAGATACGCACGCTCTTCGAGAATTCGCTGTTGTGGCTGGGCAGACCGGCGAATTAGGTCGCCTAACGGAACGCGTAAAATCACAAATCGTGCGAAAGCCAAGGTCTCACAAGTGCAGAAGAATTTGCCGATAGTTTAGTTTCCCCGAAACATTCCTAGTGTCGGGGACAGCCGTTGACGCTCTCAAGGATTATCATTTCGGTGTGTATTCCATCCATTGCGGTGAATCGTCAAGTATCGGAGCAGCAAATACATGAGGCCTAATCGGCGCCAATTCACTCTGATGGGAGCGGGCAGCGTGGTCGCGACTCTCTCGACACCCTCAGTTCTGTCTGCCTTGTCCATCGATCCATCGGCCGCAGCTTCAACAGCAGCAGAAACCCCCTGGTACCGTCGCGTCAAACGCATCGGACAGACTAACTTCAATGAAAAAGACCCGCAGTACGGGAATGTCGAAAAGTGGGCTGACTACTGGGCTTCGGCCAAAGTCGGGGCTGTGGCCCTCTCGGTGTCTGGCCCGGTAGCGTTCTATCCAACAGAGGTTCCCTTCTTTCATCGCAGCTCTTATCTTAACGATCGCGACTTATTTGGAGAGTGCGTCAGGGCAGCAAAATCCAGAGGTATTCGCGTGTATGCGCGCATGAGTCCCGACATCCAATGGCTTGATCCCAAACTTCTTGAAGTACATGCGCTATGGTTCAGACGCAATCAGGATGGCAGCCTTCAATCCTCGGCACCCAACATCGCGTTTACTTGTCAATTCAGTGGTCATTACACAGAGCAGCAGCCCGCCATCATCCGCGAACTTAATAAGCGCTATGACATCGACGGCGTGTACATGAACGGTTGGCCCGGCCTGCAGGTCTGCTACTGTGAGAACTGCAAGAAGATTGGCGACCCACACTCCGAGCAGTACCGGGCCGCCCTTTTGGACAGCGCAGCCAATCTCATCAACCTCTACAAGAAGGTTGTGCTGGAAAAGAGCCCGAATAACTTCTATAGCTGCAACCTTGGCGGCGGTCTCAAAGAATCTGGTCTGGACCAGTGGAAACTTACCCGTGAAGCCCTCTGGTACACCGCAGATAATCAATCGCGCTCCGCCCTGGTCGCTCCCATCTGGCAGGACTCTCAGCAAGTCAAGTTCGCACACGCGCTCATGGGAGATCGGCCAGTCGCCGCTGTTACTGCAAGCTATTCGCGCTCTGGTCATATCATGTGGCGCCAAGTCACCGACACATCAGTCGAACCTGAGTGCCGCATGTCGCAGACCGCCGCAGCAGGCGGCATCGTCTGGTATCACTGGCTGGGCATGGAGCAAGGACTTGAGGAGGATCGCCGCTGGCAGGGTCCGGGTCGCGACTTCCTCAGCTGGCACGCACGTCACGACAAGCACTTCCATAACATTCGTTCGCTTGCGAAGATCGCGATTGTCGCCTCATCAAAATCAGTGACACTCTATAAGGCCCCTACAGCGGAAGAGAAAACGGATCATATTGAAGGCATGTACTCCGTCTTGACGGAGGCTCGAATTCCGTTTGACTTTGTCCACGAAGAGGACCTCAACGAGAGTCGCCTCTCGCAGTACTCTGCTCTCATCCTTCCCAACCTCGCGCTGCTAAGTGACACACAGTGCCATGCACTTGAGAGCTACGTTGAGCGGGGTGGCTCGCTGTTGGCCACCTTTGAAACCGGACTCTACTACGAGACGGGTAAACCGCGTCCCGATTTCGCAATTGGCAAACTGTTTGGCATTAGTAAGGTTGGAGATCGTCAGCGCTCAGAGGCGAAAGCTACCGATCCCATCACCTCGGTGCATCTCCAATTCATTCGCCAGCGTAACGCTCTTACCAGTGGCTTCGAAGAGACCGCCTGGATCGCCGGCCCCGTGTGGAGCGTTCCTCTAGCTCCCATCGCAAATCCCGTGATGACCTACATCAGGCCGTATCCCGTCTATCCTCCCGAAGCAGTCTTCGCTCGCGAGGGACCGTCGAACGCGCCCTCCGTCGTGCTGCGCGAAGTAGGCAAGTCACGCCTCGCCTACTTCGCAGGAGACATGGACGCCACCTACTGGAGGACGGATAACGTTGATCTTGGACGTCAACTCCTCAACGTGGTGCAGTGGCTCATGGGTGATAACAATTCCGTTCAAGTGCAAGGCGAAGGACTGATGGAAGTGATCGCCTGGGAGACAGAACCGGGTTTCGCAGTGCACATGCTCAACTACAACAGCCCGAACGCCTTCCGAGGACGTATGCGCAAACCAGTCGCTCTCGGCAACCAAACGGTTCGTGTTCGCCTTCCGCGCGAGGTAAAGATCAAGACGGCATCGCTTCTGCGCGCAGAGACAAATGTAAAGTTCAATCAGTCTGGCCCCATCGTCGAACTCACGGTGCCGTCGATCGAAATCTATGAGGTTATAGCCCTCGAGGTATGAATCTCACGTAGCTTGCACTTCCAATTCGCCTTCCTGGTGAGGTTGCGCGCAAAACAGTCTCAGCTCCCATATCGGCCACTAAACGAGGATATTTGTCGCTGATCTCTCATCAACTGTTCTATGGATTGAAGTTTCGGAAGAGTGAGATGAGTTGTGTATACCATTTTTGACAGGACGGCGAATGAAAATGGAGTTAGGCTGTGGTAAGTCGTGCACGCACAATCTCCAGCCAATCAAGCTTCGCGGCCTCTTTTCGCGGAGAGCCTCTAAGGAATTTCATGCACTCGCACCTAATGGTCAGCATGTTCGCCCTCGCCACCCTTCTGCCGCTCCCCACCCTCGCCACTCAAAGACAGACAAGCTCCGCCTCCACCGTTGCCAACAGGACAGAGATCATCGGCTATGTCTTCCCACGCGGCCGGGTCCTCGGGCCCAGTGAAGTTGTAGCGAAAAAGCTGACGCGCATCAACTACGCCTTCGCCAACGTAGCAGACGGCAAAGTGGTTGAGGGTTCCGCGCACGACAAGGAGAACTTTGCCATCCTGAACGGACTAAAACGGCAGAACCCCAACCTCAAGATCCTCGTCTCGGTAGGTGGCTGGACGTGGTCTAAAAATTTCTCTGACGCCGCATTGACAAAGGAGAGCCGCAAGATCTTCATCGATAGCGCGGTGGACTTCGTCACCAAATACGACCTCGACGGCCTCGACATCGATTGGGAGTACCCCGGCCTCAAGGGTGACGACAACAAGTTCCGCCCTGAAGATAAAGAGAACTTCACTCTGCTTCTCAAAGAACTACGCCTCCGCTTCAACCGCGAAGGCGCGCGCCTCCATCGCCACCTCTACACCTCCATCGCCACCGGAAGCAGTGAGAACTTCCTTGAACATACCGAGATGGCCAAGGTGCAGCTCTACGTCGACTCGATCAACCTCATGACCTACGACATGTACGGCGGTGACAAGAACACAGGCCACCACTCCCCGCTCTACGAGAACCCGGACGATCCCAAGCACGTCTCGTCGAACAAGTCCGTACACAATTACCTCGAAGCTGGCGTGAAGCCGAACAAGATCGTCCTAGGTGTCCCCTTCTATGGCAAAGGCTGGACCAACGTCGCCGCCACCCGGAACGGTCTCTTCCAGTCAGGCACCTCCACGCACGACCTTCACCTCGACTACGGCAGCATCGAGTCCATTCTTCTCAAGCCCGGCTCCGGCTACGTGCGCTACTGGGACTACAGCTCCGACTCACCGTATCTCTACAACGCCAGCACCCAAACCTGGGTAGACTACGAAGACACAGAATCTCTCGCGCACAAAGCGCTCTACGTCCGCGACTATCACCTCGGCGGCATGATGTTCTGGGAGTACACTGGTGACCCAAATAGCGTTCTCCTCGATGCCATCAATGCCGGACTCCATCCTCACGCGAAGGTGAAACCATGAGCACCACCACATCCGCAGCGCCGCATCCGCTCGGTACGCAAGTGGTCCACCATCATCGAATCGTCTCGCTTGATGTCCTTCGTGGACTCAACATCGCGCTCATGATCTTCGTCAACGAGCTCGCAGAGGTGAAAGGGCTGCCCTGGTGGACCTATCACGCTCCCGGCAAGATCGACGTGATGACTTACGTAGACATGGTCTTCCCCGGCTTCCTTTTCATCCTCGGCATGGCCATACCGCTCGCGCTTCAAGCGCGCATTAGGAAGGGCGCCAAGATTCCCGCACTTCTTGGACACATCACACTACGCTCCGTCGCTCTAATTGTGCTCGGCATCATCCTGGCCAACGGCTCACACGGAAATCCGGATCTAATGCACGGCATCGGCCGCTTCGCCTGGGGACTCACCGCGCTCCTCGCCTCATGTCTCATCTGGTTCGTCTATCCGAAGACCGAAGACAAGTTCCGGTGCAACCTTTATCGCGGACTACGCCTCCTCGGTTTCGTGGTCCTCGTGGGTCTCGCCGCCATCTATCGCCACAACAACCGGGATGGCTCCGTAGGCTGGCTCTCCTACCGCTATCCCGAGATCCTCGGCCTCATCGGCTACACCTACTTCGTCGTGTCAGTGCTCTATCTCGCTACACGCCGCTGGCTTTGGGCGCCTGCCGTCTGGTTCGTCGCCTTCACGGCCTTCAACGTCGCATGCTCAGGCCACTACCTCAACATGCGCTTGCCCTGGTACCAGTTCCCATTGCAGAACGGATCCATGCCATGCATCGCCTTCGCAGGCATCACACTCACGACAATCTTCTTCCTCGAACCGCGCTTCGACACCTTCCGCAAGAAGGCCGTCCCCTCAATTATTTTGGCCGGGCTTTCACTCCTCGCCGCGCGTCTCCTCCATCCGTTCGGCATCTCGAAGATCCGCGCCACCCCAACATGGTGCCTCTACACCATTGGCGCAACGGTGATTCTCTTCATACTGCTCTACTTCATATGCGACGTGAAGCATCACACCACGTGGGCCTTCTGGGTTCGTTCCGCAGGATCGAACACGCTCCTCACCTACCTGTTACCGGACTTCTGGTACTACATCCTCGGGATCACAGGCTTCACTTACCTTGACACGCATTTCAGCTGGGGCGCTTGGGGCATCGTTCGCGCGCTCGTCTTCACCGCGCTCATGCTCTCAATCTCCGCTCTGCTCACAAAGATGAAGCTGCGCCTGCAACTATAAGCCAACCCCAAGATTGACTACCGCAAAGTCTAGGCAAGTTCACTCCCCAAAGTTGCCGCCAACGCGGCACGTGCTTTGGCGTTGTCGCCTGATAGGGCATTTGCCCTGCACAACTCATGTGCCAGTGACCGCTCGGCTGGCAATGCAGCCTTCGACATGGCGCAAACTCTCTGTGGTTACAACAAAACCAAGTTCCTTTGCCCTTTATCACCCTGGGTAGACCACTCGTCACAATGATGGATTGCCTGTGCGCTCCAAAGGGTATACGTAGTTGTTGTTAGCGTATTTCCATCCGGGCGACTCCCGAGTCTTTTCTCCAATGAGGCCTCAATGTTGAGAGTACTGTCGCGAGATTTTCTTGTTTGCCTACCACTACTCACCTTAGCGTCTGTGAGCCAAGCCCAATCATTCGTACTCGATCTTCCCTTACCAAGCCAGCGCGCAGTGGTCAGTCAACGAATCGGAATTACAGATATCACGATCAATTATCATCGCCCGCTCGCAGCTGGCCGCAAGATTTGGGATGGGGTTGTTCCGTACGGTAAGGTCTGGCGCGGCGGCGCGAATGAAAACACCATTATCTCGTTCTCCGATCCGGTAACGATCGAAGGGAAGCCACTCGATAAGGGAACGTACGGGCTCCACATGATCCCGAACGCAAATGAATGGACGATCATCTTTTCGAAGATCTCTACGGACTGGGGATCTTTCACCTACGACCAGTCAGAAGATGCCGTCCGCGTAAACGTTAGGCCCGTCACCGCAGAATTGCACAACGCTCTCACCTACGACTTCGACCAAGTGCAGGCCGACTCCGTCGTGGTTGAACTAGAGTGGGACAAAATCGCAGTGCCATTCAAGATTTCGGTCGATGTGCATGCCGTAGTGCTTGCAAGCCTGAAGAAGCAGTTGCGAGGCTTGGCGCAGTACACATGGATGAGTTGGGACGATGCAGCCAACTACCTGCTCGCCGAAAAGATTGCCCTCAACGAGGCTCTGGGATACACCAACAAATCGATCGAAATCGAGGATCGCTACGATAACGAGATGACCAAGGCGAAGGCGCTAACGGCACTCAATCGTAAGGATGACGCGGCCGCCGCACAAAAGAAGGCCCTGGATTTCGCGAGCCCGCTTCAGGTCCATATGTTTGGCAGGCAGTTGCAGGGCGAAAACCGCAATCAGGAAGCGTTCGCGATTTTCCGCGAGAACGCGAAAAAGAACCCCGATCTTTGGTTTGTCCATACTGGAATGGCTCGTGTTTACTCGTCTGAGGGAAAATTTGATGACGCTGTAAAAGAGATGAAGCTGGCTATCGCAGCAGCTCCGGACAGCCAAAAGGGCTATTTGGAGGGCCTGGTGACGCAATTGGAGGAAAAGCGAGATATCAACAAGTAATCGAGACGTCTGCGCGCAATTGAAGGTGATCAGGGGCTGCTCGAACCGCGAACTCGCAGGCAAGATTGCAGTTGCTTGCGGTAACGTCGGCTCAACCGAAGTCTAGTTCCATTGTCGAGGAGCACGTCATATTCGCCATTCTCGTTGAGTTTGAGACCACGGACTCGATCTAGTTTCACGATCGTAGATCGGTGAATCCGGCAAAAGAGGGCCGGATCCAACTCTTGCTCGAGTTCCGACATGCTGCGGCGCAAGAGATGTGTTCTCGCTCCTGCATGCAAGCATGAGTAGTAGTCCGCAGCCTCGATCCAATCGATCTCCGAGACCTTCAGAAATGAGACCTGCCCCGCGCTCTTTACTGCGAAACACACCATTGTTCGCCGCGGATCTCTGTCATGCGCGATTCTCTCCTTGGCACGACCGAGCGCGCGATCGAATCGAGCATTGTCAAACGGTTTCAAGAGGTAGTCGAGCGCTCCGGCCTCGAAAGCTCGCAGTGCGTACTGATCGTAAGCCGTTACGAAGACGACCGCGGGAGGTAGATTTCTGCCCAACATTTCGAGGACATCAAACCCGTCGCACTCCGGCATCTGAACGTCGAGGAAGACGAGATCCGGCTTCGAGCTTCGGATCTCTGCCAGTGCCTCCATGCCAGATCCGCATTCTTTTACGACACCAATCTCTGGATCGAGCCGCAAAAGCACAGTTAGATTACTGCGGGCCAGAGGCTCATCGTCCACGACCAGCGCGCGTATTTTTAGAGGACGTTCTTCAGCGTAGATCAATCAACCTTCCCTCTTGGGAATGGCAATCGCGAAGGGCATGGAAACCGACACCTCCACGCCGCCGGTATCCTGATTCCGAATGTTCAACTCAAATGCGTCTCCATACAGACTCTGCAGGCGGGTTCGCACATTGGACATACCGATTCCTGCGCGAGCCATCTCCCAACCCATAGGCAGGCTCGGACCATCGTTGCAAACGCTGAGCGTAAGCACACCATTGCGGTGAGACGCGGCAATCCGAATCGCTCCACCCTGCGCCCGCTTTGCAATGCCGTGTTTCACCGCGTTTTCAACCATTGGCTGCAAAATCAGGCTGGGCACCTGAGCTCGATATAGTTCTCTGGGCACCTCCACACTCAGCTGAAGACGCTCCGCGAATCGCACCTTCTGAATGTCCAGATACTTTTGCGCGAACTCCATCTCCTCTCCCAGAGGGACCTGTTGTTGAGTGGAGTCCTGCAACACACGTCGGAGAAAATCGCTCAGCCCCACAATCATCCCCACCGCAGCATCGTTGCGTCCCTCGCGCACCAACCCGGCAACAGCGTTCAGTGTGTTGAACAGAAAGTGCGGCTCAATCTGACGCCGCAGAGCATCCAGCTGCGCCTTCGAAAGCATCTCGTTCAGCCGAGCCGTCTCCGTCTGTTGCAGCGCTAGCCGTTCCCTCGAATCCAGCACATAGCTCACCGTAACGATCGCGCCATATAACACCAGAAACGTAAGGATCCCGCTGTCGAACTTGTCCGCCCAGACATGCGTGAAGGATCCCGCAGGCGAATGCCTGGCATACGGGTTGAAGGCAATATCCATCCACGCCATACACGCGGAGAAGATCAATCCGACCCCGGCACATGCCACCAGATGCACTACCCAAGTCCTTACCGGCCGCAACTTCACCGGTGGAAACCGCCGTCCAAGCCAGAGCCCCAGCGGAGTCGCGAGAGCCCACGGTATCCAGCCCGCCACGCAGGTCCAGAACAGTCTCCCCCACGCGTGGTGCATGCCCTCCCCACGCATCACAAAAACGGTCTGCGCCGCGTCAACCAGCCCGAAGCCGAGCCAGATCGAGACAATCCATATCCATCGGTGCGACCGCGCGCGCCTGGAGTTCGTGTCCATATCGAGATCGTATTCTACGGCTCAATCAAAATGATCAGCAATGCAGCGAATCACCAGAACCGTGCAGTAACCGGTCTATCACTTTCCGCCCGACCAGGAGCATACTCCTCACATGATGACCACAGCCCAGACCGTTCTGCTCCTCGTAGTCGTTCTAGTCGCCTCGACTGACTTTCATCAGAGTGTGACCGAGTCAGACTCGACCCTGCAATATACCGCCGACGCTCAACTCAAGCTCCCCGACCATTATCGAGAATGGGTCTACCTCACCGCCGGCTTCGACATGAGCTACAGCCCCAACGCAATGGAGATGGGCCACCACATGTTCGACAATGTCTTCGTCAATCCCGAGGCATACCGAGTATTTATCGCGACCGGTACCTGGCCCGACAAAACCACCTTCGTGCTCGAAGGCCGCCGCGCAGAGGGCAAGGGTTCGATCAACCAGAAAGGGAACTACCAGGGAGCGGTCATGGGTATCGAGGTGCACGTCAAAGACGAAAAACGCTTCCCGGGCAAGTGGGCCTTCTTTGCCTTTGGCGACGCCAAAACTGCCAAGATGATTCCAACCACGGCCGCCTGCTACAGCTGCCACGCGTCCCACGCCGCCGTGGACACCACGTTCGTCCAGTTCTATCCAACGCTGCTGCCGATTGCAAAGAGCAAGGGCACAGTCTCCGCCGCCTACCAGAAAGAGATCGGAACACCAGCACAGAATTAGCCCTTGACCTCCGGATGACCGGCCATAGATGGCGTCAACCCTAGGAAGGCACCTACGCGAGTGCGTGGACTGAGGCGAGCGCGTTGGCGATGGATTTGCCGGCGTTGGAGGTGTTAGCGGTTCCACCTACGTCTCGGGTGCAGAGTGATTTGTCGACCAGGGTGGTTTCGATGGCTTTGAGGATAGCGGCCCCGGCTTCGACCTCGCCGAGGTGGTCGAGCATCATGGCGGCTGACCAGATCTGGCCGATTGGATTTGCGATGCCCTTGCCGGCGATGTCGGGAGCGGAGCCATGGACGGGCTCGAAGAGAGATGGGAAGCGGCGTTCGGGGTTGATGTTGCCGGAGGGCGCTATGCCGATGGTTCCGGCGCAGGCGGGGCCGAGGTCGGAGAGGATGTCGCCGAAGAGGTTGGAGGCTACGACGACATCGAAGTGGTCGGGGTTGAGGACGAAGTGGGCGGTGAGGATGTCGATGTGAAATTTGTCCCAGGTGACGCTGGGGAAGGCTTTGGACATCTCGAGCACGCGCTCGTCCCAGTAGGGCATGGTGATGGAGATTCCGTTGGATTTGGTGGCGGAGGTGAGGTGTTTCTTCTCGCGTCTCTGTGCGAGATTGAAGGCGAATTTCAGGATTCGATCGACGCCTACGCGGGTCATCACGGTCTCCTGAACGACAACTTCGCGGTCGGTGCCGGGAAAGATTCTGCCGCCGATGGAGGAGTACTCGCCTTCGGTGTTTTCGCGGACTACGAAAAAGTCGATGTCGCCAGGCTTGCGACCTGCGAGTGGGCACGGTACGCCGGGCATCAGGCGAACCGGCCGGAGGTTGACGTATTGATCGAACTCGCGGCGGAATTGGATCAGCGATCCCCAGAGTGAGATGTGGTCTGGAACTTTTTCCGGCCAGCCTACGGCTCCGAAGAAGATAGCGTCGTAGTGGCCGATCTGATCTTTCCAGTCGTCGGGCAACATTTTGTGGTGTTTCAGGTAGTAGTCGCAGGATGCGAAGTCAAACTCATCGAGCTGAAGTTTGAAGCCGTACTTTTCTGCAGCGGCTTCGAGAACCCGCACGCCTTCGGGGACGACTTCCTTGCCGATACCGTCGCCGGGAATTACGGCAATTCTGTAGCTGCGTTTGGCTTGATCAGGATGAAGCATCGTTAGAGCGCCTTTCGGGTCCTACGGGTTTGGTTCGTCTGACGATCTACTACCAGACGCATGATGACGATGGTGATGGCGGACACTATCAGCGTACCTCCGACGAGGTAGAGTCCGCGAGTGAAGTTTCCGCTGGTCCCGTTGGTTGAGCCGATCATGTAGGGTCCGGCGAAGCCGCCCAGGGTGCCGAGCGAGTTGATGAGTCCGATGGACGCGGCGGCCGCAGTGCCGGCGAAGAAGGTGGTGGGCAGGCACCAGAGTGGCGGTTTGGCGGCGCTGACACCGAATGCGGTGAGCGAGAGTCCGGCGATGGCGAGAAAGGCGGAGGAGCCTGCGCGGGCGGCTACGGCCATCCCGATGGCGCCAATGAGGCAGGCGAGCGCGGCGTGCCAGTAGCGCTCTCCGGTGCGGTCAGAGTTGCGCGACCAGAGGATCATGCCGACTACGGCGACAAGGTTTGGGATAGCAACCAGAGAGGCCTACATGGAAGACCGAGAAGCCCAGGCCCTTGATGATCAGCGGAGCCCAGAAGCCGATGGTGTAGAGGCCGGCGGAGGTTCCGAAGTATGCGAGAGAAAGCGCAGCAACTTTCCAGTCTGCCAGGGCACGCCATGCGCTGCGGCTGTGGGGATCTTTAATGCCGGACTGTTCCTGCTGAATCGCAGATGAGAGCCAATCACGTTCGTCTGCGCTCAGCCAGACGGCGTCGGCGGGACGGTCGGTAAGAAAGCGGAAGGTTATGAAGCCAAGTACCACTGCGGGGACGCCTTCGAGGAGGAAGAGCCACTGCCAGCCTCGCAGACCGAGCAGGCCGTTGAGTTGCATCAGGGCACCTGAGACTGGCGAGCCGATAAATCCCGCGACGGGCGCGGCTGCCATAAACATGGCGGTGACAGCCGAGCGATGATTTGCGGGAAACCAGTAGCTGAGATAGAGAATGATTCCAGGGAAGAAGCCGGCTTCCGCGAGGCCGAGCAGGAACCTCAGGACATAGAAGCTAATCGGGCCTCGGGTGAAGGCCATCGCGACCGAGACCAGGCCCCATGTGATCATGACCCTGCCGATCCAGAAGCGCGCTCCGACATTGTGCAGGATGACCGTGGAGGGCACTTCGAAGAGGAAGTAGCCAAGGAAAGAAGATGCCCGCACCGAATCCGAACATCTGCGACGTCAGGCCTATCTCCTTGTTCATGGTCAGTGCAGCGAAGCCTATGTTGATGCGATCGAGAAAGGCTACAAAGTAGAGCAGCATCAGGAAAGGAATAAGCCTCCAGGTGATCTTCCGAATCGCACGTTGTTCGAGGAGGCTGGAAGTGGGCGTTGCCGTGTCGCTCATACTCTCCCTTTGCCGTGCGTCGCAGACGCTGCGTTACTACCCGAGGTTCTTGATTGTATTCGCAGATGTTCGGTCCGAGTCGGCGACGCAGCATGTACCCGCGATCGGATAGCGCGAACCGGTAACTGCGCGTCAACAGATGAGTATTGGTCCTTGGATGAATCGAGAGAGCGACGTTTCCGGAGAACCGTCCTCGATAAGCCTCTTCAATGACCCGAAGTTGTTTATGTTGGCGGCGTGTCCTGATTGTCGAATGGAGCACGTTCTTGTTCCCATACATCCGATAGATAGGTTGGGGTTTGGAGCAGACGGACACAACGATTCCAACGAAGGATGGCATCGTCGTTTCCTGCGGGACGGATTTTTTCTGCTTCCGCGAACGAGCGCAGAGCCTGCTCGAAAAGCGGCAGCAGCGTATAAGGTGGCAGTCCGGCGTTGAGTTGCGCTTTCGCGCGGCGTTCGTACAGAATCCCTGCGTAGTAGAGCCGCTCATAGGGGTCGTTCAGCTGCTGGAAGGCTCGTTCCGCTTCCCGGTAGCGATCGGACGCACCGCCGGTGAACTGATCCGTAAGAGCGAGCCCGAGTAGACGCAATGCGAGTTGATGCTGCGGTTCGACGGCTAGAATATCGCGACAGATCGACTCTGCTTCTTCCGGTTCGTTGAGGGAACGGTAGAGTCCGGCCTTCGCGATGGCCTCGGGAATTCCCGCTGACGAAATGCGTTTGAGTTTATATTCCATGGCCCTCTCCTCCAGGTCTAGGCTTTTTCGCGCTGCGGATCTTGCGGACAAGCATGAGCAGCGGATCGTAGAACTCATCCACCACACGCTCCTTCAGTGGAATGATGGCGTTGTCGGTGATATGGATATCTTCGGGGCAGACCTCGGTGCAGCACTTGGTGATGTTACAGAGGCCGATGCCCAGCTCGTCCTTCAACACCTGCGCCCGGGAGGCTCCGTCGAGCGGATGCATCTCAAGCGAAGCGGTCCGTACGAAGAACCGCGGTCCCCCAAATTGTTCCTGCTTGCCGTGATCGCGCAGGACGTGGCAGACATCCTGGCAGAGGAAGCACTCAATGCACTTGCGAAATTCCTGTACGCGATTGACATCCCGTTGGTCCATCTTCCACTCGGTACCAGGTCGTGGCTGGAACGGTGGGATCTTCTGATTGACTCGAAAATTCCAGGAGACGTCCGTGACCAGATCCTTGATCACTGGAAAAGCCTTCATAGGAAAGATGGTGATGGGCTGATCAAGAGGAAGAGCGTCCATGCGCGTTTTGCAAGTGAGCCGCGGCCGGCCATTGACCTCAGCGGAGCATGAGCCGCATTTTCCTGCCTTGCAGTTCCAGCGCACGGCCAGATCGGGCGCCTGGTGCGACTGGATCGAGTGCAGCGCGTCAAGCACGACCATTCCCGGGACAAGCGGGACTCGATAGTCGGCAGGCGTTCCACCTTGCTTGTCGCCGCGGAAGACCCTCAACGTTGCGTCTGCGAACGAGCCCTCAACCATGGCTAGCCTCCGCTACTTCGTTCCACTATCTTCCGCCAACAGTTGCTTCAGTTCATCCGGCATCTCAAGGACAGGCGTTTCTACGAGGGTCATTGTGCCCGCCTTCTTGACCACGACATTATGCTTCTTTCCCCAGGCATCGTCCAGGCCGGGGTAGTCGATACGGCTGTGCGCACCACGGCTCTCGCGGCGCGCAGCGGCGCTGCGGGTTACCGCTTCGGCGACTGTCAACATGCTGCGCAGGTCCCAGGCGAGATGCCATCCAGGGTTGAAGAGCCGGGAGCCTTCTACGCGCACCCGGGCTGCGCGGGCTTTCAGTGCATCGAGTTCCGAGAGGGCTCGGCGCAGATCCGGCTCGTCGCGAAAGATGCCGACAAGGCTTTGCATTACGCTTTGGAGATCATCGTGAATGACATAGGGGCTGTCGCCATCGGGTCGTTCGAACGGCGCCAGCATCTGTTGGGCGGCTTCTTCGATTTGTGAAGAATCGATCTGGGGCAACGCGTTTCCTTTGGCGTGATCGGCAGCGGCCAGCCCGGCTCGGCGGCCGAACACCAACAGGTCCGAGAGGGAATTGCCTCCTAACCGATTCGCTCCGTGAAGTCCGACGGCCGCTTCTCCTGCAGCGAAGAGTCCGGGGATTGAGGTCTGCGCCGTCTCTGCGTCTACATGGATGCCTCCCATCATGTAGTGACAAGTCGGGCCGACCTCCATGGGTCCCTTGGTGATATCCACGTCCGCCAGCTCCAGAAACTGGTGATACATACTCGGCAGCTTGCGCTTTACGTAGTCGGCGGGCTTATGAGAGATGTCGAGGAAGGCGCCGCCGTGTTCGGTGCCGCGGCCCTCGCGCACTTCGGTATAGATCGAGCGCGCAACTACGTCGCGGGTGGAGAGCTCCAGTTTCTTGGGGTCGTAGCGCTCCATGAAACGCTCTCCATTCTTGTTACGGAGAACGCCGCCCTCGCCCCGCACGGCTTCAGTCACCAGAATGCCTTGCACGCCGGGTGGCCAGACCATGCCGGTGGGATGAAACTGCACGAACTCCATGTCCATCAGTTCGGCGCCTGCATCATAGGCGAGCGCCATACCGTCGCCGGTGTATTCCCAGGAGTTCGAGGTGATCTTCCACGCCTTGCCGATGCCGCCCGTACAAATGATTACGGACTTGGCCCTGAACACAACGAAGCGGCCCTGCTCGCGCCAATAGCCGAAAGCTCCGGCGATGCGATCACCGTCTTGGAGCAGCCGTGTGATCGTGCACTCCATATAGACGTCGATGCCAAGGTGCACGCCGCGGTCCTGCAGGGTGCGAATCATCTCAAGTCCAGTGCGGTCACCTACATGGCATAGCCGTTTATAGGTGTGGCCACCGAAGGCTCGCTGCAGGATATCGCCATTATCGGTGCGATCGAACAGGGCACCCCATTGTTCGAGCTCGCGCACGCGTTCCGGCGCCTCCTGGGCGTGGAGCTGCGCCATGCGCCAGTTGTTCAAAAATTTGCCGCCGCGCATAGTGTCGCGAAAGTGCGCACGCCAGTCGTCCGACGTATCCACGTTGGCCATAGACGCGGCAATGCCACCTTCGGCCATCACCGTGTGAGCTTTGCCGAGCAGAGATTTGCACACAACCCCGACCCGCACACCCTGGGCCAAGGCTTCAATCGCGGCGCGAAGGCCCGCACCGCCAGCGCCGATGATGAGCACATCGTGTTCGTGGACTTCGTAGTTAGAGTTCACAGAAGCCGAATATCCTTCAGGAGACCCGCAGAAACCATGCGTACGTAGAGATCGGCCAGGCCGACGGAAAAGAGGCTGAGCCACGCGAAGAGCATATGGCGTTCATTCAAGCGGCTGAGCCATCCCCAGGCAGTGCGGCGCGGAGGTCCAAACCTCGTGCAGGAGAAGCAATCGAGCTTTCCTCCCGCCAGGTGACGCAGGGAGTGACAAGAGAACGTGTAAAGAGTGAGCAGCATGATATTTGCCAACAGGACGAGCGAACCCACGCCGATCCCAAATCCATCCGAAAAAAAGAAAGCTCGAATAGCGTCCCACCAAAGGAAGCAGAGAAACACTAATGCGAGGTAAAAGAACCAGCGATGGAGGTTTTGCAAAATGAATGGAAAGCGAGTTTCGCCGCGGTAGTCGCGTCTCCCTCCTTCGCTTACCGCGCAAGCCGGTGGATGCAGGAAGAACGCCCGATAGTAGGCCTTTCGATAGTAGTAGCAGGTCGCGCGGAATCCGAGCGGGCCAGCCAGAATCAAAAGTGCCGGGGAAAACCGCCACCAGTGGTGGTCAGGATCGATGAGCGGAGAATAAAACGGCGAGAGGTAAGGTCCCCACGCGTAGAACTTTCCTTCAAACGCCCGGTACGTGGCGTAGATTCCGAAGGCGCTGAGGATGATGACGACGGGCAGAATCTCAACCCACCATGCATCCCGCCGCGACGTGCTGCCGAAAGTGGTGAGTGGACGATCCGCAGAAGATCCCGCCATGGGTGCTCCTCAGGTCGGTAACAGACTAGTCACAAAACGTACTTTTGCAAATAGTAATTTTAGGCAATCCCCTGACTAAGCCGTCCGGACAGCGCACCGCATTCTGGAGGGCGATACCGAGAAATCGGAGGTTGTCCGCTCGTGCGTCGGCTTTATACCGCAAGCGTGCTCGTCGTCACTGAATAGGTGGCGTTCTGAAATAGCGCGTCCTTTACGCATCTGTAATAAGCCCCAACTAATCTGATCTGGATCATCTACCCAAAAATCTAATGAAAATCCCTCCCGCAAAGATCAGCATCATCTTGGCTTCAACTAATGCTTAGTCGACGCCAGCTTCTCCATAGCGGTCTCTACACGGCAGCCGCAGTCACGTTCAGCAAAGGTGTATCTGCCCTCAGTCAGGCCATGGCCTCACCCGCTCCGGTGCGTAGTGGCGTCAGACTGATCGCCTATGTCGATCCACTCCCTCTTCCTCCTGTAATTCGCCCCATGGGCAAGCTAGATGAGGTTGTTGAGATCGAGATGCTGCAGTTCCAACAGAAGGTGCATCGGGACCTGCCTCCCACTACGGTGTGGGGGTACAACGGCTCGTGGCCTGGCCCCACGATCGAGGCGCAAAGTGGCAGGCCCGTCAACATCAATTGGATCAGCAAGCTTCCAGCCACACATCTCTCTTCCTATCGATCACTCAATTCATGGAGCGGAATCCACCCTTCCTTTGGTGCGCAACGTGGCCCACCTCCATGGCGCATGCACTCTGCCGGACGACGATGGCTACCCTGAGGCATGGTTCACTGCGCACGGCGAGCACGGCCCGAAGTTTAATCCGCGGCCTTCTTCGTACCCTAACTGTCAACCCTCCACCACCCTCTGGTATCACGACCACGCCCTCGGCATCACTCGGCTCAACGTCTACGCCGGGCTCGCTGGCTTCTATCTCATCCGCGACGAAGCAGAGAAAGCGCTGAACCTCCCGCAGGGCGAGTTCGAGATTCCCCTGATGTTGCAAGACCGCCTCTTTCATCATGACGGTTCCCTTTACTACCCCAAAGTCGTCAACGGAACCAGAGAACATCCAATCTGGATCCAGGAATTCTACGGCGATTTGAACTGCGTCAATGGCAAGGTCACGCCGTTTCTTGAGGTCGAGCCAAGAAAATACCGCTTCCGCATCCTGAATGCCGCAAACTCCCGCTTCTACCACCTCCGCCTTTTCAATTCCGACGCGACCGGTAAAGTCACGAGCCAATCCTTCGACGTTCCCTCCTTCCAGCAGATCGGTACCGACGGCGGTCTCATTCCCGCTCCACTCGAACTGCATTACCTGCTCATCGGTCCTGCCGAACGCTTCGATGTCGTCATCGACTTCTCAGGTTGCGACGGTAAATCCTTCTCTCTCATTAACGATGCGCCAGCTCCCTATACGATGGGCGGCCAGTATCTGGCTGACGACGTGATGCTCTTCAAAGTCACCAAGGCGCTTTCCGGCAAGGACACCAGCAGTGTGCCAGAAACTCTTGTTCCCTTCGAGCCCCTGAATCCTACCTATGCCACGCGAGAGCGGCTGTTACTGGTTTCAGAGAAAGAGCGCGCCTCCGACGGCTATGTCATCATTGGCCTGTTGGGCAATGCCCGTTGGCACGAACCCATCACCGAAGACCCAAAGGCCGGCAGTACTGAGATATGGTCTTTCATTAACGTCACCGGCGACGTTCATCCTTTGCACGTTCACCTTGTGCAATTTCAGGTGCTGAATCGCCAGGCCTTCGACGTACCGACCTATCAGCAGACCGGCAAGCTCGTCTTTACCGGTAAGCCCATGGCTCCAGAAGGCAATGAACGTCCTGCACGCAAAGACACTGTCAAGTCTTATCCCGGTTATGTTACCCGAGTTATCATGCGTTTCGATCTACCACACGGAGCGCCAGTAACTCCAGGAGAAGAACTTCTGTACGTCTGGCACTGCCACATCCTCGAGCATGAAGACAACGAGATGATGAGGCCATACAAAGTTATTGTTTAGCTTGTTTCCAAATTCTCTCTGTTGAGAAATTCGTCCTATGCAAATCAGGCTATGAACAATCTCGCTGATAGCAATATTTTTTCAGCGACGCAGAACGACGAATAACGTAATCGTAATTATTAATCATTTAATTCTTGCGTCACACATCAAAGGCGCCCCTGCCTCTACGGTTATCCCACTGAGGATGAACTCCCCCAACGGCTTACGCCAGTCCCTCAGTGTTCTGGAGGTATCACCTTGAAACGTACTGTCAACGGCCCTAACGGGACTTTGAAGTGCGGCGCGATGACATTGATTGCGCTGCAAGTGTTTGCGGGACTGCCACAATCCGCCTACGCCCAAACCGCTGCTCCGGCAACAACGACTCCGATTAAGCATGTCATTGTCATCATCGGCGAAAATCGTACCTTTGATCACGTCTATGCGACTTACCAGCCAAAGGAGGGCGAGACTGTCTCCAATCTTCTCTCCAAGAAAATTGTGAGGGCCAACGGTAAGCCTGGTCCAAGCTACTCCCTATCTGCGCAGTTCTCGGCGCTTGATAACACTGCCTCCGGAGGCGTTTACTCGGTCAGTCCACAGTCCAAGAGCATTTACAGCACACTTCCTCCGGCTCTGGCGGGCGGGGCTTCGGAAGCTAGCGATACTGCTCCCGCTCCTTTCCAAACTTTGAAAGTCGCGAAGCTTGCCGACCAGGGGCTTGCTCCTGCTTACGACAAATTTCTGCTCACAGGTGCGACCGGCATTCCCGCAGGTCAGGTTGACACTCGTATCGACAATGCCACCAGTCTGCGCGAAGGTGTCTTTCAAATCAGCGGCGCCAAGATGCCCTATGACGCCTATACGCAAAGCCCTGTGCACCGCTTCTTCCAGATGTGGCAGCAGCTTGACTGCAACGCCGACTATGTTACCAAGGACAACTCCAGCGGCTGCTTGAACGATCTGTTCCCCTGGGTCGAGACGACTATCGGTGCCGGCAACAACGGCGCTCCGCTGCCTTCCAACTTCAACGACACAACCACAGGCGAAGGCTCTACAGCCATGGGCTTCTACAACATGGCGCAGGGCGACGCCCCCTACTTCAAGGAACTCGCAGATGAGTACACCATCAGCGACAACTTCCACCAGTCCGTCATGGGTGGAACCGGGGCCAACCACATCATGTTCGGCTTTGCCGACTCCATCTGGTACAGCGACGGTAATGGCAACCCCATGACGCCTCCGATCAATCAGGTTGAAAATCCCAACCCGCAGCCCTCAACCAACAATTGGTACGATCAGGACGGCTACAGCGGTGGCAGCTACGTGAATTGCGCCGACATCAGCCAGCCCGGCGTCCCTGCCGTCACGAACTATCTTCAGTCGCTGAAAAGGCCCGTAGCTGCTAATTGCGCACCTGGTCACTACTACCTCGTCAACAACTACAACCCTGGCTACAACGGCGACGGTACTCTCACCGCACAGCTCTCGCCCTTCACAATCCCTCCCACGAACGTCAAGAGCATCGGGGACTCCCTCGTCGCCAAGAACATCCCCTTCAAGTACTACGGCGAGGGATGGGATCTCTACGTGACCGACCCCGCCGAATCCAACACCTATGATCGCTACTGCAATATCTGCAACCCGTTCCAATACCAGACACAGTTCATGGGCACTCAAGCGACCCGCGAGAAATACATGGCGGACACGACCCAGCTCTATGAAGACATCGACACCAACAACCTGCCCCCAGTCTCCGTCGTGAAGCCGAGCGGCTTCAATGACGGTCACCCAGCGTCCTCCAAACTCGACCTCTTCGAAGGCTTTGTCAAAAAAGTCGTCAACCAGGTCAAGGCAAACCCAACCCTTTGGGCTGACACTGCTATCTTCGTTACATTCGACGAGGGTGGCGGATACTATGACTCGGGTTACGTCCAGCCTGTCGATTTCTTCGGCGACGGTACCCGCATTCCTCTGATCATCGTCTCGAAATACTCCAAGGGCGGTCACGTCTCGCACGAGTATGGCGATCACGTATCGCTTATCAAATTCATTGAAAAGAACTGGGGTCTCTCCCCGATCACGTCACGCAGTCGTGACAACCTGCCGAACCCAATCCAAAAGGCGGGTAACCCGTATGTCCCGACCAACAGCCCGGCTATTGGCGATCTCACGGACGACTTCCAGTTTCCCTCCAACTAATAACCAATCCGAAATCAATTCCGCACTTCGGCGGCTAGTATTCACTGGCCGTCGAAGTGCATTTTGAGAAAGAACAGCTATCAAAATGAAAAATTCAAACATTACCTCCGGCAATCCAACAACGAGTCTTCTAGTGGCTCTGTCGCTTATTCTCGCTGTCGCAACCATCGTTCCCGCCTCCGCTCTGCGCGCAGCCACGCCCGCAACACCACCTGCCTTCCATATCGAGAACCAATGGAATGTGGGGGGGAAAGGTGGATGGGGTCTCCTGTGTCTCGATGCATCTACACGTCGTCTCTACATACCGCGCACCGATCGCGTCATGGTTGTCGACACAGCGACCGGCGAGGTCTCCGGCGAAGTGGACGGTATGACGAATGCGCGGGACATTGCTCTCGATGACTCCGGCAGATACGGCTACGTCACCGACGTCACCGATGGGACTTCAGGCTTTGTCCGAGTCTTCGAGCGTTTTACTCTCAAACTCGTCACCTCTATTCCCACCGGACTGATACCCGGTGCCATCGTCTTTGATCCCGCTACCAAGTCCGTGTTCGTCTTCAATTCACGCGGCCATAGTGCGACCGTCATCGACACTGTGACTAATCAGGTCATTGCAACCATTCCACTTAGCGGGCGCCCCGGTTCTGCAATCACGGATGGCACAGGCAGTGTCTATGTCACCCTTCCCGCGCTAGGTGAAATCACTCGGCTAGATACCGCTGCAAAGGTGGTAAGGGCATCATGGCAACTTGCGCCTTGTACCGGCCCAACAGGACTTGCGATCGACAGCGCCCGCCGTCAACTCCTTACCGTATGTGAGGACCACAAACTTGTTGCCGTCAATGCAGATACAGGCAACGTCGCTCCAGTCGCCGATGCTCCCGTGAACTCCGGCGACATCAGCTTCGACTCCAAACACAATATGCTCTTCCTTGCGGATGCCTCTGGAACTCTAACCATCTTTCGCCGCAACTCACTCAATAAGTATTCAAAGCTCCAGAAAGTGAAGACTCAACCCGGAGCCAAAACCATGGTCGTAAGCCGACAAGACGCGAAAGCTTACCTGGTAACTTCCAAGTTTGGGCAAAACACAGGCGCGGTATCTGAGGAGCTACAATTTCGCCCAACGCCAGTCCCGGGTACCTTTTCCGTTATCGTCGTAGGACGCTGAGCAACGCGCTCGACTTCCGTCGATCAATGCTGCTCCGGGATAGCAGTTGTGCAGCAGTGCGGGACATTCGTTATCCAAAGCGCAGTTTTCCAGGGTACCGCAAGCGCTGATGGAGACGATTGTCTTAGGAGTTGAGGGTCATGACCTGCTGGATAATTTTGTTCTGCCGCCAAGACATGGTACTAGTCCGATCGAAACCCTCGCTCTCAGTGGATGCGTCGAAGCCGACAGTAACGAGCACCGCATCGGCATCGTACAGAATTTTCTGCGGCGGAGGGGAAAGAGGTTCCCTTGCGTGGCGAGATGGAATCCCGGTTGCCAAGGGCTCAAAGTTGCGTTAATGATGACCCTTGCGGGTTGAAACACTTTGTATGTAAGTGTTGATCTATCAATAGAAAATTCATGCGAATGTCAACGGCCCTTTTCGCGATGGCGAATTACGATCTTGCCATGACCTTCAACTTCCGCATCAGGGGATGGTTGGCTGCGCAACATGCCATATCCTGCGAGTCTGTGCAGTCGAACGACGTGACATAAGTAATTGAATGAATGGGCGTTTTCGCTCTGTTACAACATTATGCGAGAATCTGTGACATAGCTCTATAGGACTTAATCCGCAGACCCTTATCAGGTCGTGGGGGTTCAAGTTCCCTCCGGGCGCCACGATGTTAGACTGTTTTGCCATGCCACAAGGCGCTGTAACCCTGCTGATCGAGAAGCTGGAAGCTGTCGCGATCGACATTGAGGCTATCGAGCGGCTGATCGCCTCGGAGAGGCTCGATACCTCGGACCAGTTACTCGCGCTGCGCACGATCCAGGAGTTATATCGGCGCCTTGCCGACGATCTCCGCGTCGCAATCTCCCTCTTCGAGTAGACCTCGACCGACTCTGATAGTTTGTCTCTATGTGCGGGCCGCCACTATCGACGCTCTGACAAGCAGCGCATACCCGAGACCCTCCGCCTGGATTATTTACTAAGAATGGTCTTCGCCAAACCGGGCGCTTCGCCTTTGCGTTCTCATCGCGTAACTGTCGCAGTTCGCGCAACTCCTGCAATCCCAACCCCGCATGCTCAAGGGAGTGAAACAGCGGTATGATCCGAACATATCTTTCATAACGCGATGTCGATTCGTCCTTAGAGAAAATGCATGACTTGATTTTGAAGGAGGGTTAGATGAAGGACCGGTCGTGTTGGAGCCGAAGAGAGTTTATCCAGGTGGCGGGCACGTCTCTCGGCGCAATGAATTTTGGGCTACCCGTGCTTGCTCGCGCGACCCCGGCGAGTGACGAGGTAGAAACGCGATTTGCCTATATAGGATTTGGTGGGAAAGGCGCGAAGGAAGAGGGGATCGCAGTCTTCGACCTGAGAGGCGGCCGATGGAGACGGGTGGGTGTGGTCGCGAGTGCCGCGCCTTCATCGTTAGCGATGGATGCGAGTGAACATTTTCTGTATGCGGTGAACGAGGTTGATGAGTACGAAGGTTTGCCGTCGGGGACGGTGGAGGCCTATGCCATCGATGCGGCGGATGGGAGCCTGACGTTGGTGAACAGGCAAAATCTGTCGTTGTCGGCGACCGCACCAAGACATGCGGCGATTTCTCCGGATGGAAGGTCTCTGGTTGTGGCGGTACATGGCGGGGGAGCCTACAACCTTTTGCCATTGGGAACAGATGGAAGCGTGGGAGCCGTATCGGGGATTTTGAAGGAGACGGGATCGGGGCCGCATGATGAACAGAGGTCGGCGCATCCTCAAATGGTGGTATTTGATTGCGCAGGAAGGGTAGTGAGCGCGGACCTCGGGAGCGACCGGCTGAGTGTGCTGGCGCTTGACGCTGCGCCGCTAAATATTGCGGGAAGGTTCGCGGCACAAGCGGGAGACGGACCGCGTCAGATTGCGTTTCATCCTGATGGGCGGCTATTGTTTGTGGCGAATGAACTGGATGCTTCGGTTGCTTGGTACAGGTACGACCCGGATGCAGGAAAGATTGTGGGGAGGATCGGACAGGTCGTGACGACCAGCGGCGGAAATACTGGCGGAGTGGCGATGGCTTTGGATCCGAAGGGAGAGTTTTTATATACGACGAGCCGATGGGGGGGCGCGGGTGTGTCGATGTGGAGAATCGCTGGAGGGACAGGTGCGCTGCGACGATTGCAGGTTGTAGATGAAGGTGGTTCGCCACTGCACGAGATAACAATGACAGCCGATGGTAAGAACCTGGTGGGCTTGAACCGCAAGGATGGCGGGGTATTCGGTTGGCGAGTCGCGAATGGACAATTGAGCCGTGGCGTGCAGATGGCAAGCCTGGCGGCACCTATGAGTATGGCGATGAAGTAGCTATAGGGCGAAAGAGGTCTAGATGCAGCGCTGGACTGGTCTGACTTGGTCGGGGTGTATTGCCGTGTTGGCTGTTGCGATAGCGTGGGCTGCAGCGGCGGAGACGGTCTCAGAATGTGCGGACGTTCCGCATGGAGACCACCCAAAAGCTCTGCTGACGAATGGCAAACTGGAGGCGCTGGTATTTCTTCCCGACGCGAACAGCGGGTACTACCGGTCTACGCGGTTTGACTGGTCTGGAGTGGTTGGATGTGTTTCGCTGAACGGGCATAGATTTTTCGGAGAGTGGTTCGCACAGTACGATCCGTTAAAGAATGACTCGATCACCGGGCCTGTCGAGGAGTTTCGCATCGACGATGGCTCGATGGTGCCCAGCGGGCCTGGGCCAGTCGATCTGTCTGTGCGGCCTGGGGCCATCGGGTATCAAGAGGCCAAGCCGGGGGAGACATTTCTGAAGCCGGGCGTCGGCGTGTTGCGGAAGGTGGATGACTCGCCGTATCAGTTTGGCGGAGCATATCCGATTGTCGATACGGGGACATGGACTGTGAAAGTGGGGAAGCGGTCGGTGCGATTTCGGCAGGTGCTGCGCGGGCCGGAGGGTTATGCCTATGTGTACGAAAAGACGCTGACGCTGAACAAGAACGAGCCGGTACTGACGCTGCAACACAGTTTGAAGAACACGGGGAAGAAAATGATTGAGACTTATGTGTACGATCACGACTTCTTCATGCTTGACGGAAAGCCGACCGGGCCAGGCATGGTGGTGCACTTTAAGTTCGAGCCGAAGCCGCAGAGCGAGATTGGAGCGGCGGCGAAGATCGAAGGCAAGGATCTGATGTATGTTGATGTACTCGCACCACGTAAGGGAGTTGCGGGCTATTTGACGGGGTATTCGGATGATGTTCGCGACTTCGATTTCACAGTGGAAGATACGCGATCGAAGATTGGAGTGCAGCAGACGTCCGACCACTCGCTTGCGCGACTTTACTTCTGGTCTACCCAAACGACGATTTGTCCGGAGGGATACATCAAATTGAAGGTGGCCCCGGGTGAAACGAGCCGCTGGACGCTGCGATACCGATTCTTCGCGCCCTCAAGCTAACGGAATCATTCTGAAGCGCGGCGCAAAGTGCGCACGATGCTAATTTTCAGGGCCATATAGGGCATTCGTCCTATACGCCATTTGCCGATGGGACTAGAATTGCGCCACATTCAACTTATCTTCACGTATGGATGCCTAGACAGGTGATTCGTCTGAGCAGCACCTGGATCCCCAAGCAATTGGGGAAGAAAACTCATAAGAACGTTCAGCGGTTTCACCCGGCCACTAAAAATTCTCGGAGGTCCACAATGATGAAACGACATATCCAGAATATTCGAGTGTTTCTCCTTGCGTTGCTGCTTTGCTGCGGCTTCGCGTTGGAGGCACAGACAATTACAGGCAGCGTGAACGGAACGGTGACTGATCCGACAGGAGCAGTCGTTGCAAATGCAAAAGTAACGGCGACGAACGTCGATACAAATGTTGAGACGCTCTCTACCACGAACAGCGAGGGTATTTATAACATCCGGTTTCTGCAGATCGGCAGTTACAAGGTAAAGGTTGACGCAGCAGGGTTTGCTGGAGCGGACTTAGGACCATTTGTGCTCGAGACCGGCCAGAATGCAAAAGTCGATGTAAAGCTGCAGTTGACAGGTCACGTACAAACAGTTTCCGTTGCATCCGAGATCGCTCCACTGTTGAACACGGAGAGTCCCGTGCTGGCGACTACGCTCGATACACACGCCATCGAGAATATGCCGTTGGTAAGCCGCAATCTCATCGCTTTGACGATGTTTCTGCCGGGTGCCGTCAGCACCAACCCAAACGGCTTTGTGAGCCAGGCTTCAATCTCCGGGCCGATTAGCGTTAATCAAACGGTCTCTATCAACGGCAACCGGCAGCAGACCAACAATTACCTGCTCGACGGCATGGATATCAACCAGAATCTCGACAATATAGCGGGCTATAGCCCTAGCGTTGATGCTATCGGCCAGGTCCAGGTGATCTCTGCGAATGCGCCTGCGGAGTATGGCAATGTGCTTGGCGGCGATATTCTGTATCAGACCAAGAGTGGTACCAACCAGTTCCATGGAAGCGCGTTCTACTATCTTGGCAACTACAACCTGAACGCAAATACCTGGGCCAACAAACACACTGCGAATGTCACGGCAAAGAATTCGTTCACCCGCAACATCTTCGGCGGCACTATTGGTGGGCCGATCTTCCACGACAAGCTATTCTTCTTCGGCGACTATCAGGGTGGCCGATATCACCTCGCCGGCCCGGCCAATGCAACCGTGCTCACGTTGAAAGAGCGCCAGGGAGACTTTTCCGAGCTGCTTGATCGCGGTCTAATGTGCCTCTCCTCAGATACCCAGGTCCAGTGCACAGGAAAGTTGATTCAGCTTTACAACGCGACTGCGCCGGGTTTCCCTGCCTATCCGAACAACAAGATCCCGATCGGAAGCAACTCCGCTGCAACCTACCTACTAGCAAATCCCGCACTTTATCCTCTGCCGAACCAGCCTCCTCAGGCTGGCTCGCCTGCGACGAACAACTATCGTGGTCAGCAAAAGCTCCGCAACTACGGAGACCAGTTCGACACCAAAGTTGATTGGAAGGCAACTGAAAAGGACAACCTGTCGGTTCGCTACACTTGGGGACATTTCGGCCAGACCACCATCAACCCGCTGCCAACGAGCTTTGCCGCTGCGCCGACCTTCCCGCTATGGGGCCTCGCCATCAACGAGGTTCACACTTTCAATTCTTCCATGGTCAATGAGTTTCGCGCTGGCTATACCCGCATCCAGAACAACGGCGCGGTCCTTCTGGATCCAACCGGCGTATTCGGACTCAATGGCAATAAGATCCTTGGCATCGGCTCGAGCGTCTCCAATTCGGCACCTCAGGCGTTTGCCGGCTTCTCAGCGTTAGCCTTTAACAATTCAAACAGCCCACAGGGGTTCACCGTTAGTAATGGCACGGAATACACCACCCTCGGCAACGCCAATCTCGGCACCAACTACACTCTGAATACATTTTTGTACGGAGATAACTTCACCTTGTTGAAGAACCGGCACACCTTCAAGTTTGGTGTTCAGTTCCTTCGCCAGCAGCAGAACAACTTCTACCCCGGCAACGACGGCTCGATCGGCGGCTTTTACTACCTTGGCGCCGGATCGTCCAACGTAAGTTCGTTCGTTAACCCAAACGGATTCAAATCGAACGGATATACCGCGGCCGATTTCCTGTTAAACCGTGCCGGCTTTGTCAGCAAAGGCGGTGTCGCCGGGCCCGTAGGCATGCGGTCGTGGCGCGACGCTTACTTCGTCCAGGACGATTGGAAGCTCACGCCAACCCTCACTCTCAACCTCGGTGTTCGGTATGAGTACATCCAGCCGATCTATGAGGTCAATCACAAGATGTCGACGATCGATCCGAATAATCCTTCGGTCATTCTGCTCGATGGCTCGCCCCAGGCCGCGGCTGCCGGATATGGCCGTGGACTCGTTGATCCCTACTACGGCAGTGTGATGCCTCGTCTCGGCTTCGCATGGTCGGCAACTCCCCGCTTCGTTCTGCGCGGCGGATATGGTCTCCAGAACTATATGGAAGGGACCGGCGCGAATCTTCGCATGACGACCAACCTTCCGTTCCAATCAACCTACCAGGCCAGTGGAGCTTTACCCGCCAGCACCAACGTGGGAAATTTCTTCTTAGTGCAAAACGGCTTTAGCAATCCCGCCTCCGGCGCAGCAACCTCTGGAGCGGTCTACAACGTGTGGAACAAACACATCAAGCCCGCATTCATCGGCATGTACACCATGACTGTTGAATATCAGCTCAACAACACCGCGTCTGTCCAGGTGGGGTATGTTGGCGAAAATGGACAGCATCTGGTTACTGCAAATCAAAGAAACCAGCTCCACAATCCCTGCATCGTCAATGGCGTCGCGGTAACCGCCGCAACTCCAAACCCGAGTGCTGCCTGCCTCGCACAAGCACCCGCCCCTTTCTATGCAACCCCGGGGGTTGGCTACAACGGCGTTATTCGCTTCACGGACTCGAACGCGATGATGAACTATAACGCGTTGCAGGCCACCTTGCGTCAGCGCGCCTGGCACGGTTTGCAGTACACAGCGAACTACACCTGGAGCCACGGCATGACCAACAGCACCGGCTTCTACGGCGTTCCCAGCATCACGGCGGCCAGTGCGTATGCCGAAAATGTCTATGATCTCCATTCGGAGTACGGCCCCGTTGGACAGGACGTGCGCAACGCAGTCAATTGGAACTTGATTTATGACCTTCCGATTGGCCGCGGACGCCAGTTCGGTTCCGGGATGCCGCTGATCCTTGACGAGATCGTAGGCGGATGGAAGATCGGCATGACCGGTGTCGCCTACAGCGGATTCCCCGTCAACATGAACACAGGAACCAACAACACCTTTACAAACGCCAACTCTCAGCGCGCCAATCACTACCGGGCGTTGAAGATTGTCAATCGCTCCAACAGCCACTGGTTCGGGACCGATCCTTCGGCCGTTCCCTGCACCTCGCCAGGTGTCGATAACGGCGTTTGCGCCTATGGTCAGCCGGCGAATGGAACATACGGCACCGCTCGTCCTTCGTCGGAACGGGCACCGAGTTTCCAGACGTACGGTGCATCCATCCTGAAGGACTTCACAATCTGGCATGAGCAGAAGATCAATTTCAGGGCTGATGCGGATAACCTCTTTAACAGCGCATACCTCGGCAATCCCGTAAGCAACGTCGTCTCTACCAGCTTTGGCGACATCCAAGGCCAGGCAACACCGATACGTTCTGGTCCGAGGCAGCTACAACTCTCCCTGAAGTACTCCTTCTAACGAGAGAAGCGAGGCCCGTCTCCGCAATGAGATGGACCTCGCGCAAATTTTGCAAAGTGAGGTCGGATGCAGGGAATCACGCGACGCAATTTTCTTGGAGGCGCGTCGGCGCTGACTCTTGCGACCCATCCGTGGTCAGGATTTGCATCGGACCTTGTTCACGAACAGCTATTGCTGGTTGGAACACAGACTGCCGAGCCAAGCACAAGCAAGGGCATCTATGGCTATCGCTTCAACGCGGAGTCCGGTGAACTCACACAGATCGGCCTTGCGGTTGAGGCGGAGAGCCCCACCTTCCTGGTGCTAGGCCTGCGTGAGAGATTTGTCTATGCTGTAAACGAAGTGAGGCCGGGAACAGTCTCAAGTTTTTCCTTCGATAAGAAAAGCATGAAGATGCAGGAGATCAGTACGGTCTCCTCAAAGGGCGGAGGGCCAACGCATATCGCGGTGGACCATTCGGGGCGATCCGTCTTCGCGGCAAACTATGGCGGAGGAAGCGTTGCGTCATTCCTAGTGAATAGCAACGGGCAGCTGAGTGAAGCGGTCTCTTTCCTTCAGTATTCCGCCGATGAAGAAAAGCATGAGCGAAAGCCACATGCGCATCGGGTGACAGTCTCGCCAGATAATCGCTTCTTGTTGGTGAACGATCTCGGGCTGGATGTGATTCACATCTATCGCATGGACGCCTCTACGGCGAAACTGACTCCGCATGACCCTCCGTTGTGGCGGGCGAAGACAGGCTACGGTCCACGGGCGTTGCAATTTCACGCGAACGGACGAGTGGCTTATTGCGTCAATGAGCTGAAGCCGACAGTAAATGTACTCGGGTGGGACAGCGAACGTGGCGTATTGACGACACTGCAGGATATATCGCTAGTGCCGGAAGACTATGATGGCAAAGCAGCGCCATCAGACGTCGCCTTTGATCGAAAGATGAGTTTTGCCTATGTCGCTAGCCGGCTTGACGATTTTATGGTCACCTTCGCGGTGTCACCGGATGGAAGGCTCACGATGATCGACAAGACGTCCTGCGGAGGGAAGAGGCCGCGACATCTTGCAGTCGATCCTACGGATCGCTGGCTCCTTATTGCAAACCAGGATACCGACACGCTTGCCGTATTTGCACGTGATAGCAAGACAGGCAAACTGGCAAACGAAGGGAAGACATTTCCCATTTCCAGGCCACAATGTCTGGTATTTGTTTAGATGCCTCAGTTTCCCGCGCCCGATATCTTGTATGCAGAGATTTCAGTTCTGACGCGGTGGTACTTGCAGATAGAAGAAGATAAATGCGCTAAGGTGGCGAAGGAGAGTTCCATGGAGATCGAAACGCGACGCAGTTTCTTCAGCAAGATGACGGCGATGGTGGCCCTCATAACCAGCGCACCAAAACTCTTCGCGCAGCAGACGGCTCCTCCTGTTGGCTCTCCTGCTTCTGGCGGCGCCCCTGCGGCAGGAGTGCCCGGCGGTGATAGTCCGCGCCGAGCGGGTGGTTCCAGCCATACTCACAACGGTATCTACTTCTTTTCCGGAACTGGTTCCAATGACGGCTACCCGAAGGATGACCACATTCTTGTAACCGACCCCTTCGAGAAACACGTCACCCGCACGATGGATGCGCTGAAGAAATCAGTGGAGCGAGCGGGTTGCACAATGGACAGCATCATCAATCTCCAAGTCTTTCTCTGCCTGCCTCTCGCCGATGGCATCCCTATGCCTACCGGCAAAGCGCGGTTCGACGCGCATAAAGCGCAGTACGATGCATTGAACAAGATCTACGGGACCTACTTCAGCCCGGGAAAAGCGCCATCCCGCGCTTGCATGGCGCTAGAGTGGATCCCTGGTGATTCGCTGATTGAAGTCGTCGGCAGCGCGTTGGTGGTTGCACCACCCCCATCGACTGTCCCTGCTGGCGAGTAATTGCCTTGTGAATATATCTAAACGGAGCAACGAATGAATTTGAAGTCAGCTTGGAATCGCCGTTCCTTTTTGTCCATGCTGGGTGCTGCTGCCGGCAGTCTGTTTGCCCCCGCTAAGCTCAATGCGGAAGGGATGTCTAGCAGAAAAGCCAAGTCCGCGGCGCCCTCTGTCGACGGAATTCCGATTGTTCCTATAACAACTGGACTTGGCTCGACTGGAGACATTTACGCCGAGCTTGGCGTAACGCCTCTCATCAATATCAACGGCACGGTCACTGTCATCGGCGGGTCTGTGATGAAGCCAGAGGTGATGGAGCTGATGCGTCAGGGCAATCAGCACTTCGTCCTGATCAACGAACTCGAGGTTGCAGCGGGCAAGTTTATCGCTAAGTTATGCAAGTCTCCCTCGGGCTACACCGGCCTGGTGACGGGCGGAGCGGCAGCGGCCATGGTGGTCGGATACGCGGGCATGATGACGGAAGATCTTGAACCTCGGATCATTGCCTGTCCCGACGTGACCGGCTTCCCGCGTACCGAAGTCATTATCCAAAAGAGCCATCGTTATCCGTTTGATCATCAGATCCGCCAGACTGGAGCAAAGCTGGTCGAGGTGGAGACGCGCGAAGAGATGATCGCTGCCATTAACCCCAAAACGCTGGCGATTCACTTCACCAATATCCTCTCTGACAGAGGCAAGGTCAGCGGCCCTGAGACAGTCGAGATTGCCAAGGCTCACAACATCTACACCTTTAACGACGCTTCAGCCGATGTGCCGCCGAAAGAACGGCTCTGGGAGTACCCTGCGGTCGGCTTCGACATGGTCACCTTCAGCGGTGGTAAGGACATCTGCGGGCCGCAAGCCTCCGGCATACTCATCGGCAGGGAAGAGCTGATTCACTGGTCGATGCTGAACATGAGCCCGCAGGAGGACCGCATCGGCCGCCCCTGCAAGGTTGGCAAGGAGACGATCTTTGCTCTATTGAAGGCTCTTGAGATCTTCGTAAACCAGGATTACGACGCCACACTACGCATGTACGATGCCCGTGCACAGGTCATCACCGATGCAGTGAAGCGGTTCGGAGTGACGGCGCTGCCGCGACAGTTCAACCCTCAAGCACTTGGCAACGTTACCCCTCGCTACAGCTGGCAGATCGATCCGGCCAAACTTAAGGTAACGGGCCCAGAGGTCATGCAAAAGCTAGCGGACACCAGGCCGGTCGGAATCGGCAGCATGGGCGCCGGATCGAGTGGCATGCGTGGACGCGATCCAGCTGCCCCTCCTGGCGGTCCCGCTGCAAGTGCGCGTCGCGGGGGCTCCGGCCGATCGAATGACCCGAACAGCTTCGGCTTTGCGGTCTGGCAACTTAAGGACGGTGAGGACAAAATAATCGCGGACCGCCTGGTGGAAATTTTTAGTGAAGCTCCGAAGGCCTAGCTTCGCCCCAGGCGAGATGTGTAAGTTCCGCCGCGGATACGAAGGAGTTAGGCCTAATAGGCTACTCTTTCGTTTTCCTCCCGTAGCGTATGGTGATACGCGGGAAAGAATGTAGAGGCAATTTGGGCTGTGCTGGAGAGTGAAGGAATGCGGATGAATTGGAAAGCGCGTGTAACTGTACAGATTGCATTGTTTGCCGGAATCCTCGGCATGATACCTTCCGCCGTGATGGCAACCGCGCAGGTAGCGCCGGCCGTTCAGTCCAAGCTCGCACTGATGCCTCTTCCCAGCTCGATTACTCAGAGCGAAGGTGCACTCACAGTTACTGCTGCCGGTGGCGTTGGCTCGATATTCACCTACCGCTACGATCAGACGCACGACGTGCGGCTGGAAGCTGCCGTGAAACGGACGCTGCTGCAACTTGGCCGCACCTGCGGTGGAGATGTGTTGCGATCCACTGTTGACCATCCTGCTCCGGCGAATCCATCGCTCACCATTAGCGTAGCTGGGACGAGCGCGCCGGTGCAGACGGTGAACGAGGATGAGAGCTACCAGTTGAACATCACTCCGCAAGGAGGCGAACTGAAAGCGGCGACTGATACCGGTGCGATGCATGGACTCGAGACGATCCTGCAACTGGCCACAAACGAGCGCGGTGCCTGCGTGCTGCCAGCAGTGAAGATAAGCGACACACCGCGCTTTCGCTGGCGTGGCTTCATGCTCGATGTGAGCCGTCATTTTGAGCCAGTGTCGGTGATTGAACGCACGTTGGACGGCATGGCCGCGGCGAAGCTCAACGTCTTTCACTGGCATCTCAGCGACGATCAGGGTTTTCGTGCAGAAAGCAAAAAATTCCCCAAACTGACCGGACTGGCGTCAGACGGTCAGTTCTACACGCAGGATGAGATGCGCGAGGTCGTAGCTTACGCGTGGGCGCGTGGCATTCGCGTAGTGCCGGAGTTTGACATGCCGGGCCATGGGACCAGTTGGATACTTGCCTATCCTGAGCTGAGCCCTGAAGCGCACATCACGCAGCTGCCGGTTGTCTACGGTACTCCCACTGCGGTACTCGATCCCACGCGTGACAGCACATTCAAGTTCCTCAACACGCTGGTGGAGGAGATGGGCAAGATCTTCCCTGACGAATACTTTCACGTTGGCGGCGACGAGGTGCAGGGCAAGGCATGGCTTTCCAATCCGCAAGTCGTCGAATTCATGAAGAAGGAAAGGATTCACTACACCGGCCGAGTTGCAGGCTTACTTCAACCAGCGGCTGGAAGTTATCCTGAAAAAGCACGACAAGAAGATGATCGGGTGGGATGAGATTCTGAACCCGGCTCTGCCGAAGACGATCGTGATCCAGAGCTGGCGGGGAGAGGCGTCTCTGGCGGAAGGCGCGCGACAAGGGTATCAGGGAATCTTGTCAGCGCCATACTATCTCGACGCGCAGAAGACCTCGGCGCAGATGTTTCTCGCAGATCCGATTCCTTCAGACACAACGCTGACCGTTGATCAGCAAAAACTGATCCTAGGTGGCGAGGTGTGCATGTGGGCTGAGCAACTCAACCCCGAGACGGTTGACTCGCGCGTATGGCCACGCACGATGGCTATCGCAGAACGGTTTTGGTCGCCGCAAAGCGATCGAGATGTCTCCGATATGTACCGGCGTCTGCGCATCAACTCGCTGAAGCTTGAGGATGTGGGGCTACGGCACATCAGCGCTCCAGAGATCATGCGACGGAATCTGCTTCTCGAACGCCACCCCGATGCGCTTGATGTCCTGGCGTCCGTGCTTGAACCGGTGAGCTTCCATGAGCGGTACGAGGGGCAGCACACGAACGGACTGACGACGCTCAATCGGCTCGTGGATGCCGTTGTAGCTGACCCGCCGTCGCGGCAACAGATCGCAGGCGATGTGGATGCACTCGCAGGAAATGTCACGGTGCCGCCGCCGTCAGATCCGAAGCTGGCGCTGGACTTGAGTGGCGATGTGTCACCGGGTGCGGCGCCTTCTCCGGAGATGGCTTTGGATCGGCTACGTCAGCGATTCCTCTCGTGGCAGGCAGCCGAGACGCGCCTCCTTGAGGGCGTGCAGGGAACCCCACGACTAAGCGACGCCGCTATACGCGCCGAGCAGCTAGGCGAGTTGGCCCGGGTGGGACTCTCCGCGCTCGCGTATCTCCAAACCCACACTGTGCCTCCTGCGGAGTGGCAAGCGCAGCAGATGAGCATTCTCGATGCGGCCGGACAACCCTCAGCACTGGTGCGGTTTACGTTTCTGCATTCCATGCGCAAATTGGTGTTGGCCGCGTCACAAACCGAACATACAGGCGCACCCTAACTTGACTGGTATGACAAGTTGGCGGCAGCAATAGCTGCGGCCCCCCTCTGATTCCACCGCGATGTTGCCAGCAAGAGCAATAGAGTGAAAACCTTGCATGTAATTCAGGCATCTCACGAATACAGGGACTTAGCGAGATTCGATTCTACGTGTCAGTATCGGTACACCGTCCTATCGAGTCCGAATCTGGAAAGTGAACACGATTATGAAACCGGGAAGCAGTAGAAAGCCCTCGCGACTGACTAAAGTTCGCATCTCGACGCAGCAGGTATTTCTGATCTTGTCCCTGTCATTGGGAGCAGCAGCCGCAATGATCTCTGGTTGCAGCGGGAGCGGTACGGCTACCCCCTCTACCTCTGCTACAAACCCAATGGCTCAGGTATCTATTAAGCTAAGCGATCCGGCGACCTGTATGGCGCCCAACGGGCCATATGCCCATGTCTACGTTAGCGTGTCAGACGTGAAGGCTCACGTGAGCGGAGCGGCGGGCGACAACGACTCGGGCTTTGTGGACCTGACGCCGGGCTTGCCTGCCCATCCGCAACAGATAGACCTTCTGGGACAGGCTACGAACCAATGCTTTCTAGCCACTCTCGGCTCCACTCAGCAGTTGCAACCCGGCAAGTACCAGCAGATTCGTGTGATTTTGACCGATAACAGCCCGGGGATCGTAACCAAGACCCTTCCGAATAATCTATGCAGCAATGGCGCGGCTAATTGCGTGGTGCTCAATGACGGCACAGTCCATACCCTGGAGCTTTCAAGCGAAGCGACGACCGGCATCAAAATTCCTCCGGGCCAGATCGCAAATGGAGGATTGAACATCGCCGCAGGAGAGACCAAGGACCTGGATATTGATTTCAACACATGCGTATCCATCATTCGGCAAGGCAACGGCAAGTTTCGGCTGAAACCTGTGCTGCACGCCGGTGAGGTTGCGACAACGTCGACCTCCATCAATGGAGTTGTGGTCGATAGTACAACCGGCAAGGCGTTCAACGGATCGGTGCTCGTCGCGCTCGAACAAGTGGACGGGAATGGCGTAGACCGCATATTTATGAGCACTCTCACCGACGCGGGTGGAGGTTTCGTCTTTTGTCCTTTGCCCTCGGGCACTTATGACGTGGTTATCGTTGGAGAGTCCTTAGGAGGTGCGGCATATGCTCCGACGGTTGTTACCGGGGTTTCGACTGGGTCCACTCTGTCCACTGTGCAACTGCACCCTCAACCCTCCGCTGCATCTGGCGCCGCGAAGCTGCAAGGCACCGTGACGTCACAGAATGGCGCGAACCCACCAGCTGCGACGAGCATCGACGTACAGGTCAGCGCTCTGGAATCGGTGAAGCCCGGCCTTATGGTGACAGTGCCGCAGCTTCCAAATTCTCCTGGCCCGACGCTGGCTTTGACGACGGAAGGCAGCAGCTCCTGCGCGACAGGTAAAGATTGTGTGAGCTATGCAATGCAGTTGCCCGCCGGCACGCCGTACATCGGGGCGTTTGCGGCCAGTGGAATAACCTTGACGCAAGCTATCCAGCCTGCGGCGTACATCATGGATGGGATCGCGTTTGTACCCTCTTCCGGTGGAACGACAGATTGTTCCCCTGGGGAGTTGCAGACAACTCCGGTAACGCCCATAGCCGGATCCACTCTGCTGGTGCCTTCGCTGTCTTTCACAGGATGTCAGTAGTTCAAAGATCGCATCTTCTGCATGTTTTTTTTCGGTGTCGTGGAGTGGTGTTTTTGCAGGGGGTTTTGAGGAATTGTGGTGGTAGATCGTGGTGTTTTTGTGGTCATTTTGTGGTGGAATGCGTGGTAAAGATGGCGTGTTGACGGTCGCTTTTTGTTGCTGAAAAACACGCCAATATTTTCAAATATATTTTTGTTCGATTCGGGTTTCGGTGGACACCCGGCCGGAAGTCTTCGCGCAAGGTGCTCTAAAAGGTAATAACTTACTCTCTTCTTTTGCATCCGCACGATTCGCGAATAACCAACGAGACGGGCAGCACCGTTCTGACACCCGGTGGCGAGGAATCACCCTTGATCCTTTGCATCAGGAGCCGAGCCGACACTCGACCGAGTTCCGCCGCGGGCTGACGTACAGCCGTGATGGGAGGCGTGATCAGAGTGTAAAAGTCAACGTCGTCAAAGCCCACGAGCGCCACATGCTTACCTATTTGAATATTCATCTCCCGCAGTGCCTCAATGACCCAGATCGTGGATGAGTTGTTTGCCGTGAACAATGCGTCAGGCCGATTACGGGATTTGAAGAGCGCTGAGAGCTTGGTCTTGGCGTCGGCCAAACTCAACAACTGCAGGTGCTTAGTGCGGGGAAGTCTTGCAAGCCGTAGAGAGTCTTCGTAGCCGGCGATGCGGTTTTTGAGTGTTCGTAGGTGGGAGTTCGTGGCCACACAAACAATTCTTTTATAGCCATGGCCGATAAGGTGTTCCACGGCTAATCGCGCTCCAGACCGGTTTTCGGTCTCCACTGAATCAGTCGTGACGACTTCAATTGGCCGATCGATGGCCACAATCGGAGTTCTTCCTGAAACTGCGACTTTCAGATAGGGGTGTCGGCTGTCCACAGGCACCAGCAGAATTCCGTCTACCGGATGATGGGTCATCTGTTCTACTTGCGCGGCCTCTATCGAGGGATCGTAGTTCGACGCGGCTAACCACACGAGGTAGCCGCTCTCCCGGGCGGTCTCCTGAGCAGCATGGCTGATCACTGAAAAGAAAGGGTCTGCCAAGTCCGGGACGATCAAGCCGATCGATCTCGACAACTGACCTGTCAGCATACGGGCGGCGTGGTTGGGCCGATAATTCAGTTGCGCAATAGCAGCACGAACTCGCTTGGCAGTCTCTTGTGTGACATAAGGATGGCCATTGATGGTGCGGGAGACGGTCATGGGCCCCACTCCTGCCGCCCGTGCCACATCTTCAAGAGTTGCCCGTTTCGGAGGAGACGACCTGCGTGCCATTCTGTTCCCTTTATGAGAGGCCTATCATGCGGATTCTAAATTGGTCGATCCACGTTAGCGGTAAATTTACCAGTTTTTCTGTTGACAAGGTAGCAACAAAATATGTAAACAGATACCCACCGTGATAAC
>CAVRHK010000008.1:0-201476 GCA_963720955.1 uncultured Acidobacteriaceae bacterium
TGCCCAACGCAAGGTTGGTGCCAGCTCCACATGGGGCGTCACGGCTTCGACGGGATTGCTTGTGGCAGAGAGGCATGCCGGGGTGTGGACACCCGTAATCGCTCACAAAACTATAAGTGCCGATAACAACCTGGCTCTTGCTGCTTAGTGATTAAGTAGCCGATCGCTCAAGCTTCGCCTACGGGCCTGTACCGATCGTCGCACAGTAGGCTGGTCTTCCCTGCTCCGTCTGAGCGGGTCGGACGAGATTGATCAGACTGGTCGTCGCCGCATCTTCGTCCGTTCTAAGTGTCGATGACGAGACAAAAACGATACGGAAAAAGCATGAATGCTCTCTGTTGGAAGTTTTTTCGGACGTGGGTTCGACTCCCACCGCCTCCACCATTTCTTTTTGCTTACAATCTATTTTTTTGCGCTGGACGATGGCTGTTTTTTGCGGGCGTTTTGAGAAAAAATGGATGTTTTGTGAATGGATTTTTGTGGTGTTTTTGTGGTGATTTGTGGTGTTTTATGTCTAGACACATTTTTTGGCCTCGAAAAATACGCCAACTTCTGAAAATATTTTTCTGAGAATTTACCGTTTTGGGCCAGATCCGCTGGCGCGATGCGCGGAGGCATCCTGGGCACGCTGTACCCATGCCTCCCAGGTGAAGTCGTCCTTGTGCGCCTGCCATTCGTCAAGCGGAACGGCCTGCAGCTGGTCGCGTGGGACATTGGGAACACCGGCCGCAAGAGCGCGGACGCCCCCCTCGGAGGCCTCCTTTTGGAAGCCGGCGCCGATGTGCGCTCCGGTTTCCGCTGCCCATTCGCTGATGTGGACTTCGCCCAAGTTTCGGATCGTCGCATCGGTCCAGTTGGGAAAGTGAAGTTGGTCATTCAGCCAGATTGCGGCAGGACGAGTGACAAAGTTTGGACGATGACCGGCCTCGGGAATCCAGTAGGTTTCGAATAGTCCTGCTCGTGTGCCGGTAAGGGCGGCCGTACGATTGCGGAGATCTTCAAAGAACGGCTCCACGGTATGGGGAGCGACAACCAACGGATCGACCGTTCCGTTGATGATGAAGGTGGGGCCACGTCGCTGGTTAAGTGCATAGAGGAACGCGCCACGGTCGGGGAGAAATTCGAGCGCATGGTACGGACCGGCCTGGCACATTATCTTGGGGCTGCTGTCCCAGTATCCGCCCGCCCCATCGAGATTGCCGCCGCCGGAGAGCACCAGAGCGTGGATCCGGGGGTCCAGTGCACCCGCGATGGCGGCGTGGAACGACCCCATGGAATACGCGGCGACTGCGATGCGGCCGGGATCGACGTCGGACCGCTGGGCGAGATACGCGACAGCCTGCATGACGTCCGTGATCATTTGGCCGCCCATGCGTTGAGGCATCTCGGGGCCCGAGACGAAGGTGTCGTGGGCTTTCGTGTCGGAGGCGCGGGCGCTGTTGCGTTCGTACTCGCCAACGGGATCGTACGTGACGACGACGGCTCCTGCCTCTGCGTAGAGGATTCCGGAGTAGAAGGCGTACCACGAGGCCTTGTCTCCGCTGTGACCGTTGACGATCACCAGGCCGGGCCGATGTTTGCCGCTCTCCGTGGGGCGATAGATGATCGCCGGCACGCGCATGCCATAACTGGTGCCGTAGGTGACGCGTTCCGTGATGACGCCTGGCGCCGGAGTGAAACTACCGAAGCTCCGGGGGCTAAGTGCGGGGAGCGGATCATCGATGAAGAGTGCCTGCCTAATCTGCGTCCGCCAACGATCGAAGTCCTTTGCGCTGGCAGTTTTGTTCGCAGCGACGATGGGCGTGCTTGAGCGGGCTACCTGCGCCGCAGAAGAGAGGGTTTGCAAAGCTGAGCCGCTTATCAGGCCCAGCCACAGAGCCATTCCCCAAAAATGCCGATTAACCTTCACCTAGCTCTCCACTCCAGGACTGAATTGCAGGATACCCGACCGGGATACCTGCAGGACAACCGGCCTGCCGGTATCTGCTTATGGACGTCCGCGCAGTCCGCGAAGATGCTAGCGATCCGAATAAGACTAAGGTATGACTTCCGTCGCGGTGGCGAAGCTCATTTGGTGGATGGCCATCCAGGTCTGCGCGTAGGCGTTCAGCGCGTCGGAAGCAACGGCGCGCGATTGACGCAGAGCATCGAGGTAATCGATGAGGGCCAGACCGCCGTGCTCATAGCTGAACTTTGAGATGTCGAGGACGTCTTTCGCTTCGTCGAGATAGTGGCCGTTGTAGCGGTCTGAGAGGGTCTTCGCATTGACATAGCCGATCCAGGCCTGATCGACATCGGCGACGACCTGGTTTCGTACCGCAAGCTCAGTGAAGCGACTGGCTTGCGCGGCGTATTTACTGGTCTCTTTGTTGCCCTGGTTCCGGTCGAAGAGACGCAGAGGGATGCTGAAGTTGAAGGCTGCAGAGTTATCGGGGCCGTTGCGGTCGTAGTCCGCTTCGATCGTCGGATCGGCAGTGCCGTTCGCGTAGGCTAGCTTCACGTTCGCATCGGCAACAGCTACGCCGAGATGGGCTGCATGGTAGTCCGGCCTTGCGGCCAGAGCTTTCTGCTCCAACTCTTCCATAGTGCCCGACACGGCAGGCGGCACCACATCGCCCACGACATCGAAATCATTGCGCGGCTTGTCGTATCCGAGCAAGACCTGGAGTTGCACGCTCGCCTGTTGCGCATTGGTGATAGCGTTCGACTCATCCGACTCAAATTGCGCCAGCTGCAGATCCAGCCGCTCAAAGTCCAGCTTGGCAAGGTCCCCCGCCTTGAGGCGATCCCGGCCAATATCAAGCTCGTGCTTGAAGTCGTTGAGATTGTCGTCGGCAAGCTTCCGTGCTGCCTTGGCGATAACGAAGTTGGTAAACGCCTGACGCACCGAGAGAACGGTCTGTTGTTCCTGCGCGTGGTATTGCGCGTCGGTCTGCGCCGTGGTGGAACGCGCAGTATCGAGGCGCCAACGTCGTTTTTCACCACGCTCAAACAACCGCGAAACTCCTACGCTGTAATAGTAAGGATTGTTCGCCTGCTCACCGATCGTGACGTTCGAGCCAGTGATAACGAGATTCGGATTCTGCCTGACGCCGGCCTGGATCTCCTGGGCTTTGATGGACTGAAGATTTTGCTGCGCCGAAAGCAACGTTGGATTCTTCGCGCGCGCAAGATCAACCGCCTGTTGCATCGTGATCGGCACATAGGCTGGCGCGGCTGGCTGATTTTGACCATGCCCCACGCAAGTAAGCAGCAGAACGCAGGTTCCTGTCACGATGGTTTTGCGTTGCTTTTTCATCACGGAACCTCCCGTCTCTCGCATGAAAGCGTTTGAATGTCGTACTGCACGCGCGAACAGCATTAATTCTCAAACTCCGTCTCAGGTGTTGGAAGAACATCGTCCGGTCTTGCGATCCAGACGTACAAGGTCGGAAGAAGGAAGACGCTGATCAGAAGCGCACCGATGAGGCCGCCGACGATGACCATCGCAAAAGGTCGTTGCGAGTCAGAACCGATGCCATGCGACGTGGCAGCAGGAAGCAGACCCAGAGTGGCAACCAGCATGGTCATCATGATGGGACGCAAACGAAGGACTGCGCCTTCGATGGCCGACTCCTCGATGGAGTGGCCGCGGGCACGCATCTGGTTGATGTACTCCAGCATGATGACACCCGTCTGCACCGAAACACCAAAGAGTGCCAGGAAGCCCACACCAGAAGAGACGCTGAAGTTGGTGTGGGTCAGCAAAAGAGCAATGAGACCGCCAACCGGCGCCATCGAAACATTGATGAGAATGAGGCCGGCCCACTTGCCGGAGTGGAACATCGAGTACAGGATCACGAAGATGATGAGGATCGTGATCGGAAGCACCAGCATAAGCCGTCGCGACGATCGTTTCTGGCTCTCATACTCACCGGCCCAGTCGATCTTGTAGCCGGGAGGCAACTTTACCCCTTCGGTCACCTTGTGAATTGCCTCTTCAACCGTGCTGCCAAGGTCGCGGTCGCGAACACTGTATTTGATGGCGACGAATCGCTGGCCGCCTTCGCGTCCGATTGTTTCGGCGCCATCTTCCATCTTCACCGTCGTGAGTTGCGCAAGCGAGACGCGCTCTCCCGACGGGGACAACAGCCGGATATTGTCGATCGCTTCCTGCGTATTGCGATATTGCGGGAGATAGCGGACGACAAGATCGTAGCGCGCTTCACCCTGAAGAACCTGACTGACTGCGTTGCCGCCGACAGCCGTCTGGATGGCGTCCTGAATGTCAGATACGTTGATTCCGTAGCGGCCAGCGGCCTGACGGTCGACAACATAGTCGAGGTTGGGCTGGCCAATCACTCGGAAGAGGCCAAGGTCCTGCACACCCCTGATCTTGCTCATAACGGAGACAATCTGATCGCCCTTTGCTTCGAGGGTCTTCAGATCGTCGCCGTAGATCTTGACGGCGAGCTCTCCTTTGACTCCACTCACAGCCTCTTCGACGTTGTCAGAGATGGGCTGAGAAAAACTCCAGAGGACGCCAGGAGTTTTTTCGAGTTCGCGATCCATGGCGGCGATAAGTTCTTCTTTGTTTTCCTTGAAGACTGGCCGCCACTCGTCCTTCGGCTTGAGGTCGACGAAGTATTCGGTGTTGTAGAAGCCGGTGATGTCGGTGCCGTCGTCGGGGCGTCCTGTCTGACTGATAACTTTACGCACTTCGGGAAAGGCGGCGAGTTTGATCCGCGCCTCGTTCATGATGCGATGGCTTTCTGTGGGACCAGTCGAAGGAGCGAGCGTGCCACGGACCCAGATGGAACCCTCGTCGAGGTGCGGCAAAAACTCGGAGCCGATGATACCGCTGAAGCCGAGGAAGCCGGCGAACAGGAGCGTCAGCCCCGCGAGGCTGACGGTGATGGTGCGATGTTCGATGGCCCACTTGGCTGCCTGGCGATAGCGGCTGGTGAGCCAGGTCATCACCGGGTTCTGCCACTCTGTCGCCCCGTTGGGGAACATCAGACTCGATAGCACGGGGGCGAGCAGGAGGGAGAAGACAAGCGCGCCGAGTAGAGCGAAGCTTACCATCCACGCCATTGGCTTGAAGAGGCGACCTTCCACGGACTGCAACGTAAAGATCGGTAGGTATGCAGTAATGATCATGCCGCGCGCGTAGAAGACCGGGCGCTGCACCTCGTGCGCAGCCTCGCGAATCTGCTGCGTAACAGTGAGGCCCTCCTTGCGGCCGTGGCTGAGGTGGCGGACGATGTTCTCCACCATTACTACGGAGCCGTCCACCACCATGCCGAAATCCAATGCGCCGAGCGAAAGCAGGTTTGCAGGAATTTCACGCAGATTCAGGCAGATTGCGGCGAAGAGCAGAGCAAACGGCATGGTGAGCGCAACGATAAAGGCGCCCCGAGCATTCCCTAAGAAGAGAAAGAGAACAATGACGACGAGAATGATTCCTTCGGTGAGGTTGTGCAGCACCGTGTGGGTGGTGTATTGCAACAACTCGCTGCGGTCGAGGAATGGGACGATCTTCACCCCGCGGGGTAGAATTCGATTGTTCAGCTCGTCGACCTTCTTGTGGATGCCGTCCAGGGCAAACTGCGAGTTGTCCCCTTTTTGCAGAGCGACGATTCCCTCGACGACATCGTCATCGTCGATGATCTTGCCATCTTCGCGGTGGATGGCCTTTCCGATCTGTCCGAGCCGAACCTTCGGGCCCTGCGCGACCGTCGCGATGTCTTTGACCCGAAGCGGAGTGCCGGACTGAGTCTTTAGGACCGTCTCTTCGATGTCGTGAACGTTTTTATACTGACCAACCTCGCGAACGTTGATCTGCTGCTGGCCCTGCTCGATAAAGCTGCCGCCGGCGTTGGTGTTGTTCGCCGCAAGCTGCTGCTCGACCTGGGCAATGCTAAGGCCATAAGCAATGAGCTTGTCGGGGTCGACCCGCACCTGATACTCGCGCGTGATGCCGCCGAAGCTCGAAACATCGACAACCCCCGGGACAGACTTGAACTGCTTCTCGATCGTCCAGTCCTCAAGCGACTTGAGGTCCATGTTGTCGTAGAGAGGGTTCGTGCTACGCAAGGTGTACCAGAAGATCTGGCCGACAGGGCTCCAGTCCGATCCGATCTGGGGCTGCAACCCCGCCGGAAGTGTGACCTGAGTCAGGCGTTCCACGACCTTTGCGCGGTTCCAGTCGTTGACCGACTCGTCGTCAAAGATCAGCGTAAGGCTGGAGAGACCGGCCAGCGAGGTGGACCGCAGATGAGTCATATGCGGAATTCCGGCCATCGCGATCTCGAGCGGGATCGTAACCTGCTGCTCGACCTCCTCGGCCGCACGTCCTGGCCATTGCGTGATGATCTGGACGTAATTATTCGCGACGTCCGGATAGGCCTCCACGGGCAGGTCGTGGAACGAGACGATGCCCCAACCAAAGAGCAGAATCGCGAGACCGACGACCAGCCAGCGGTTATTCAGTGCAAAATCGACGAGACGACGAATCATCTATTGGTCCGCCGTATTCTGCAGCGCCAGCGCATTCGAAACGACCAACTGGCCCACGTCGATGCCGGAGAGTATCTCCTGCATATTGCCAGGCAAGGTCTCGCCCCCTCGCACTGACATGCGGCGGAACTTGCCGCCATCTGCAGGCACGTAGACCCAGTCGCGGTCGTGCAGGTGGAGGACCGCTGTGGCGGGCACCTGCGCGTGGGTCTGCGCAGTCTTGCCATGGATCGTCACCGTGGCAAACATTCCCACCCGCATCAGCGTATTTGGGTTCTCGACCTGGATGCGCACTTTGGCAGTGCGCAACTGAGGGTCGAGGACGGCGCCAATGTCGCTGACCACTCCGGTCAAAACGCGGTCGGGGTAGGCTGTTAAGACGAATCTCCGCCTTCTCGCCGAGATGTACTGTGGACAAATTGTTCTCATAGACGTCACAGACGATCCAGACGTGCGACAGGTCGGCGATCGTAAAAGCGTTCGACGAACCTGCGTATGTAACTCCGGCTGCGCCATCTGTCGTTACATTCTGCGCGATGATATAGCCTGAGACCGGGGCACGAACCTTCACGGTCGCAGCGGGATGGTCTTTGTCGACACCTAGCACGCGCAGCTGCTCTTCCGATGCAACGAGCGCCGCCTTAGCGTCCTCTTCTGCGTTCTGTGCAACCTCGACCTGACTATTCGGGATAGCCCCTTTGTCATTCAGGAGCCTGGCGCGGTCGAGTTGCACCTTGGCGAGACGCTCGTCACTGACGGCCTTCAGATATTGACCGAAGGCGCCTGATACGTCCGTGCTCTGCACGTCCATCAGGAGCTGACCTTTTTTCACGTAGTCGCCGATGCGGGCATGGACTTCGACCACGCGGCCTGAGGCGATCGAGATGACGGGAACTGTGCGCGAGATGTCGGGATTGACCGTGCCAGTGACCTGAATGGTCGAAGTTGTCGCGTAGTTGGTTGCCGCGACCAGCGTGAACTGGTCCGGGTGATCCACATGCACCAGATTCACATCGGTGTCCGTCTGGACGACTGCCGCAGGGGGAGCTTCGCTTTTAGGGTCGGATGGTTTACCGTTGCAGCCAGCCAACAGATAGATGCCGAAACAAAGCAGGATCGTGGCGTGGCGCCTGGAACTCATTGAACTCATCACGTAAACTCGCTACCCCTCATCGCACCTGCCCCATAAATTACTTATTTTTCGTAAATTATCCGATGCACTTGGCCGGAGGTGACACTCTAACTGTGTTGTCACGCAAGTATGACCATAGACACAGCGGGTCTCTCTTATGACGTGACCATCACGTTTAAAGTCTACTGTTTGGCTGCGGCGAATCGTCTATTTATGGCTCAACCCCACACACAACGGGATTTGGCCATTAAGGTTAAGACACTCGAACATGACTGAAGTTGCATAAAATATTGAAAAAGTTCGAATAACAAAAGTGAGGAACTATGCCTGGACTACCAAACAATGGAATGATTCACCTGGGGAGCGTTCACTCGGTGTTGGAGACTTTGGCCCGATTGGAGACGATCATCCAAGGTAAAGGCCTGACGATCCTTGCAAAGATCGACCACAGCGGCGACGCCGCCAAAGCGGGATTGTCCATGCGGCCAACGCAACTCATCATCTTTGGCAATGCGAAGTCTGGCACACCCCTGATGGTTGCGTCTCCGAGCGTTGCCATCGACCTGCCGCTCAAGGCGCTCGTCTGGGAAGATGATGGTGGGAAGGTCTGGCTCTCTTACAACAGTTCGGACTATTTGAAAGAGCGGCACGCTGTCCCCGACAACCTGTTGCAAAATATCGCGGGTATCGGCCCGATCTGTGCAGAGGCTGTTCGCTGACTCCGTCTGACGAGGTTAGGCAGCGCGATTTCGTAAGTGCTAAAATCTTGATTGTGGCCCAGTTTGTGATTGAACGCGACGTCCCCGGCGCCGGAGCATTATCTGAGACGCAGATACGGGAGATGTCCTTGCGTTCGTTACAGGTGTTGAAGGAGATGGGACCACAGATTCAGTGGCTGCATAGTTACGTCACTGAAGACAAGGTCTACTGCATTTACCTGGCGCCAGACGAGGACAGCATTCGGGAGCATGCGCGGAAAGTAGGCATCCCAGCTGATCGCGTCTCGGCGGTGCGCAGACTAATTGATCCTACTGCCGCGAATTAGCAAATTCCGGCTCGTCAAGAGAGTATTGGATCGCTTCCTCAAGGCTCATTCCAGAACCTTCAGCCCATGCACACGTCCCGTGAGAGCCACTGAGCGATTCCCAAGCTGGCGTGAGCGTTTGATCGAGTTTTGCCTGTTCCGCCTGAGGCAGCGGAGCACTGATCCGCTTGCGTAGATGCGCTGCGGCGCCGCCAAGCTTCAACGCACGAGCGGCGTTTCCTCGAGCGAGAGCCAGGCAGGCGGAGCTTTCCAACGTCCGCGCCATTCCACGCTGGTGTCCCAGGCCTGTGAAGATTTTCATGGCTTCGCGGTACGCGGCGTGCGCCGCCGAATAATCGCCCAGCTCACAGTCAATAGAGCCCAAATCAGTCAGAGATCGCGCGGAGCCCCATTGGTCGCCGGCCTCGCGAAAGAGAGTAAGCGCGCGTTGATACGACTCTCGGGCGGCGTCCAGATCACCCTCTTCGTGCGCTATGTCCCCCTGCTGATTGATAGACCAGGCCGCGCCGCTGCGATCACCCAGTTCTTCGAACAGCTTCGTCGCCTCACGCAGCGCCCATTGTGCGCGTCTATACTCGCCGCGAACCTTAATCACATTGGCGAGGTTGTGGAGGCAGCGCGCGGTCGCCGACCGGTCCGGCAGCATACGCCAGCAGGCGAGGCTTCGTTCAAAATTGCTTTCCGCTGAGGAGTAGTCGCCTCTGTCTCGCGCTGCGACTGCCAAAGCATTCAGCGTTGCTGCAATTCCCCAATCATCGCCCAGCTCTTCGTAAAGAGAGATGCTCTCTTTCAGAAAATTCTCGGCTGCCGGAAAGTCGCCCTGGGCATTCGCTAGAGCGCCGAGAAAATGAAACACTCGGGCCCGCTCATTTGGGTGCCCCGTGCCTGCGAGTCGCAGAACTGTCTCCAACCTTGCGCGGCCCTCTGTCAGATGTTCGCGCATGTCCCAGAACCGGAACAGAGCCATGCAAAGTCGCAAACCCCAGTCGACGTCGACAGCTTCAAACAGGCTGTCCAGGGCGGCGCGAAAATTGTCGATTTCAGCATCGCATTGCGCCAGCCAGCGACTCCGATCCGCGGCCTCCAACTCAGGATTTCCCTCTTCCGCGACGACCAGACAGTACGCTGCATGGGCGCGCCGCACCGAAGGCTCCTCGTCGCTGACTGAGAGGCGTTCAAGTGCGTACTCTCGAATCGTCTCCAACATTCCGAAACGGGCTTCAGTCTCTGTGCGGTCTACTCGCTGAACCAGATTCTGCCCCACGAGCGACGAAAGGCCTTCAAGCAAATCGATACCGAGATCGCGACCCGTGTTGCAGACGGCTTCGGCCGCTTCCAATGTGCATCCGCCGACAAAGACGGAAAGGCGCCGAAACAGTTTTCGCTCGGATTCATTCAGCAGATCGTAGCTCCAGTCAATCGCCTTGCGGAGCGTTTGTTGTCGTTCGGGCAAATCGAGTGCGCCGCCGCTTAGCAATTGCAGCCGGTTTTGCAGCCGATCGAGCATGTCACTGGGTGAAAGAACCTTGGTTCGAGCTGCAGCCAACTCGATCGCCAGCGGCAGCCCATCCAGCCGCGAGCAGATTTTCGCAATTGCGGGTGCGCTTTCTGAAGTCACTGCAAAATCGGGCCGAACGGCTGCCGCGCGCTGCACAAACAACTCCATGGCAGAGCTCTGCTCAAGCGGCGCTACGGGAAACTCCTGTTCGCCGTAGATGCGCAAACAGGTCCTGCTCGTGACCAGTATCTTGAGAGATGGGCATGCTTCCAACGTCTCGGCGACCACTGCCGCCGCCTCGAGAACCTGTTCGAAGTTGTCCAGCAAAAGCAGGAACGGTCCCGAGTTCTGAAGACGATCTCCGACTAACTGAGGAACCGTTCGATCGGCAACCTGCTGAATGTCGAGCGCTTCGGCAAGAGCGGTTGCGACAAGGTAGGGATGCTTGATCGAGGCCAAACCGACAAATTGAACTCCCCCCGAAAACCGATCGGCAGTTGCTGCAGCGACAGCCAACGCGAGGCGAGTCTTTCCGGCGCCTCCGGCGCCCGTGAGGGTCAGCAGCCGAACGTCGGTTCGGAGTAACAGCTCGACGGCTTGCGACATCTGTTGTTCCCGCCCGATGAGCGAGGTGCGCGGTATTGGCAGATGATGAGGCTTCCTGTCAGTGTTCCTAGGTGACAGTTCACCGCTGTCCGGCAAGTCAAGGGGACCAGTCACGGATGTGCTCGCCTCCGACGAGCGCTTGTGGCAGCTTCAGTAAATAAGTATCCGCGCCGGGACACAGTCTTCAGCAATCTCTGGGCCCGGTCATCCAGAGCACGGCGCAACTCAACCGTGCACTGCACAAGCGAATCGTCCGTGACAAAAGCATCGGGCCACACAGCCTGCATCAACTCTTGTTTGCCGACCAGCCTGCCAGGGTTTTCTACCAGGTATTTGAGGGTTTCATATACCTTCGGGCGGAGCTTGATCTCCTGTCCGGCCCTGAAAACACAGGCCCTTGCCACGTCCAGCGTGAACTCGCCGAACTCATAGATTATGGGGCTCGTTTCCAAAGTTGTACCTGCTTTCGATAATGCCGGACGACCAGCCCGTATCGACACTTTCGGATTTTCTTTGGCGTTGTTTCGTTACTTCTCGTCTGGCCCTTGTTAGGTTGTATCGAACGAGGCGATGTTCCTCACTCCCCTGCGCGCGTTCCAGCGAAACTCAAACGCGAGAAGACGTTCTACACGACGGATTCTAGCAAATTCGCAGGTACCAAAACCTCCAACGAACGGCCAAGGAGGAACGCCGACCCGAAAAGGAGCAACTTCCAAATGGTCACCGCTTTTGTCACAAAATTCAGTCACTTCACACTGCAATTCAGGTATGTCTTGATCAGCCTTGTTCTCCTGAACATCAGTCCCTTGTTTTGCTTGGCGCAGGATCGCCGCTCGCACACGCCACGACAACAGGAACTAACGCCGAACGAAAAAAGCAAGACAAGGGCGCTCATCACGATTGTCCGGGAATCGACAGAGCGCTTCAAGAATGTGCATGTAGCTGAAAAAGGAGGCTATGTCCTTCAATTCGGCTGCGCGAGCGATCAGGTGCTTGGTCCAAACCGAGGCAAGCCGCTGATCGGAGCGGACTTTATGGTTATCGCCGAGGCACGGCACAGGAGAAAACAGTACGCGCCTGAGCCCATTGCGAAGCTTGTTCGCTACCTGGGTCTCCCCAATCGCTTCGATCTCCCTGCGTTCTACACGGTGCATGTCTGGGCGCGGAAGGACAATCCGAACGGCTCGTTGGTGAACTGGAACCCCAACGTTTCGTGCGAACTACTCGGCGGCCAAACCGCCTAACTTCGCGCAAATCCTTAATGGCGACTCTCGATCGCTTGCCGAAACAGGCCGCCGACAGCCGCGCGTCAACAACGAATCAAAACGGTTCGAGAAAAAGGAGATTGATCAACATGAGTGCAACAACACTGGCTCCTACGTTAGATATGAACAAACTGAATTCCTTCATCGGGCAATTTGTGATGGACCTCGGCGCGGCCGTTCATAGCGGCATGGTTGTAATTGGCGAAAAGTTGGGGCTATACAAGGCGCTGGCCAATGGTCCGGTGACTTCTGCAGAGCTCGCCGCCAAGACACATACCGATGAGCGCTATTTGCGCGAGTGGCTGTCTTCACAGGCGGCGGGCGGTTACGTCACCTATGACGAAAAAACAAATAAGTTCCTCCTGAGTGAGGAACAAGCGTTTGCGCTGGCAAACGAAGACAGTCCTGCTTATCTGCCTGGGGCATTTGAACTTGCGCTTGGTTCTCTCGCCGCTGTTCCACGTATCGCTGAATCCTTCCGCACCGGCGCCGGCATGGGTTGGCATGAGCATGTTGACGGCGTCTTCCATGGGTGCGAAAAGTTCTTTCGTCCTGGTTATGCCGCCAATTTGATCAGCACATGGATTCCCTCGTTACAGGATGTCCAGGCGAAACTTGAAGCAGGTGCGCGAGTCGCGGACGTCGGCTGCGGAAAAGGGGCCTCCACCATCCTGATGGCAAAGGCGTTCCCCAACTCCCATTTCTTCGGCTTCGACTACCATGACAAGTCGATTGAAGCGGCCCGCGAGTCCGCCATACGTGCAGGGGTCGAGGACCGCGTCACCTTCGAAGTAGCGAAAGCAAAAGAGTTTCCGGGAAAGAACTACGACTTTGTCGCTGTGTTCGACTGCCTGCACGACATGGGGGACCCGATCGGGGCCGCTGCGCACGTTCGGCAGTCCCTGGCCAAGGACGGTACGTGGATGGTCGTCGAGCCATTTGCAAATGATCAGTTGAAAGACAATCTGAATCCCGTAGGCCGGGTCTACTACTCCTTTTCCACGCTGCTGTGTACGCCTTGCTCACGATCGCAGGAGGTCGGACTGTGCCTGGGCGCACAAGCCGGAGAGGCACGAATTCGAGGGGTCGCGAAGTCGGCCGGGTTCAGTCGCTTCCGCCGTGCAACAGAAACACCGTTCAACATCGTCTACGAGGCTCGGCCATAGTCACTCAACAATAAAGAGACGACTGTGGTTTGCGCGGCCTTTCACGAGGCCGCGCAAGCCGTCCTTCATTGCTGATGCTAATCAATGAAAGTTCGCTCTCGCGATCGCCCTATTCGCATTTACAAGTCACGCGATGGATGGCAGGCATGGAACCGTCAAGGGACGGGATGCAATGCCCATGTGGATCGAGTTGAGGATCTCCGAGTTTGGCAGCGATTCGTTTCTCGAAGCTCTCGGATATGAAATGTTCCAGGCGTTCAGCTTCATCATGAAGTTCGTCCAAGGGATAGTTCAGGACCTCGTAGAGAAAAGTCTCGATCAGCCGATGATGACGAATGATCTCGAGGGCACGTTTCCTTCCCGCGCGTGACAAGCAGACGCCATAGTGCCTCTCGTACTCGACAAAAGGGGGCTTGGCAACCGCGAGTTTTTGGACCATGTTGGTCACGGATGCAGGTGCGACTCCCAGCCGCTCTGCCAATTCTCCGCTGCTGACACGTTGCTTTCCACCGCCGCTCAAATGAAAGATCGCCTTCAGGTAATCGTCCACGGATTCCGTGTTCGTATTCTGCTCTCGGCTTCTCGACATCTCTGCTGCTCCCCACATTTTAGTTTGACGCGAGCTATATATTTAGATTAACCTAAATATGTTTTAGGTTAACCTAAAATACTGTTCTCTCCTCGGAGCCACTATGAACTGGACTCGAATCCCATTCAGGATCCTGGCTCTTTCCGCCGCTTTGATTGCATGCAGTCGAACCTCGGCGATCGCCCAGAGCGGCGGTTTCCAGCGCTCTCTCCGGCATCGTGACAGATGCTACGGGAGCGACCGTGCCTGGAGCAACTGTTACTGCTACCTACATCAGCACTCAGGCCCAGCAAAGTGCGACCACCGGCGCCGATGGCACCTTCCTCTTTCTACGGCTGAGCGCCGGCTTCTACAGGATTGCGGCGCGGGCCCCCGGCTTTGCCTCGATGGCAAAGGATGTGACCTATTCGGGAGAGCCGATTCGATTGGACTTCACGCTGGCGACGGAGGCGGTGCAAACGCAGGTAACGGTGAATGCCCACGAACTCGATCCTACAGAACCGGCACACGTCGATATCACTCCAGAGCAGATCGAGCGCATTCCCAGCCAGAGCGTAAGCTCGCCTCTGAGTTCCCTGATCACCCTGACGACACCGGGTGTTTCTGCAGACTCCAATGGTTCGTTTCATCCTTTAGGCGACCATGCGGAAGCCTCATTCGTAATTGACGGCCAGCCGATCACAGACCAGCAGAGCCGAACCTTCTCGACGCAGATCTCATTGAATGCGCTGCGGTCGATAGAAGTCCGCGAGGGCTCCCCGCAGGCCGACGTCGGCGACAAAACGAGCATGGTCATCGTTGCCGAGACGCGCTCCGGACTCGATCAGAGGCGACCATCAGGCGTCGTTTCGTTCTCTCGCAGCTCCTTTGCGACCACCCAAGTAAGCGGCAATGTGGGGTTCGGAACAGCGAAGTTCGGAAGTTTTACCGCTGTCGACGGAATCAACAGCGGCCGGTTCCTCGACGCCCCGGAACTGGCTGCTCTCCACGCGAACGGAAACGCTCAGAATGTCATCGAGCGGCTGGATTTCAGGGCCACACCCCGGACGTCCCTGCAGTTGAATACCAGCCTAAGCCGGTCCTGGTTCCAGACCCCCAATACTCTGGATCAACAAGCTCTTGGGCAGAACCAGCGCCAGACGGTCGACAGCTTCAATGTCGCGCCTTCCATTGTGCATACTCTCAACAGCGTCGCACTTAGCCAAACGAATCTCTGGGTGCGACAGGACAAGATCCGTTATCGGCCATCCGAAGATCTCTTCGCAGACACACCAGCAACACTGGCACAGGCGCGCCGCCTGACGAACGCCGGAATACGCTCCGAGTTTACCTACGCGCGCGGGCGGCATACCGCCATGATTGGAGCGGATTGGAGACATACGTTTCTCTCCGAGCAGTTCACAACCGGACTGACTGATCCTGCCTATAACAGTCCATGCCTGGGTCCAGATGGTTCGCCATCGCCCAATACCGCCTACATCGATCCATCGCAGTGCGCGCCGGCGGGACTCACGGTAGATCCCGGCTTTCTGCCGGGCCTGTTGGCAATCGACCTCACCCGCAACGGGCAGCTTTTCAACTTCAAGGGCTACACCGACATCAAACAGGAGGCGGTCTTCGGGCAGGACAGCATCCGATTGAGAGACGTCACGTCTCAACCTCGGGCTGCGCTTCGATAACTACAACGGGCTGACGAGTAGTTCTGAATTTCAGCCGCGCGTCGGTGCGGCCTATACCGCCTCTCGCCTCCACACGGTCTTTCATCTCGCTTATTCGCGGGTCTTTCTGACGCCCTACAACGAGAATCTGATCGTGGCTAGTTCGAGCAGCCCCGGATCAACGGCTGGAGCATTAGGCGCTGTCGACTCGGCGATCCTCAAGACGGGCAGGCGCAACCAGTTCAATGTCGGTTTCGAGACCCAAGTGTTGAAGCTGCTCTCATTGAGTGGGGAGTACCTGTGGAAGTTTACCTACGGGGCTTACGACTTCGATGTGCTGCTCAACAGTCCACTGACGTTTCCCACGCAGTTCAGAAAATCGAAGATCGATGGTGCGCTATTCCGCGCCACGATTGCACCGACGCATGGTTTCACTGGCTATCTGACCGTGAGTCATGTTCGTTCCCGGCTCTTCGGGCCAGAGACTGGAGGCGTGAGTTTCAGCCCACCGTACAGCAATGTCGCGCGCCCCGACCACGACCAGGGGCTAGCGATGAACTTGTATACGCGGTATCAGATTGGATCTCGCGGGCCTTGGGTTGGGGTCTCTTATCGCTACGATGGCGGGCTGGTTGCGGTTGCTGTGCCTGATTATGCAACGGCGCTACGCCTTACCGGCGACGAACAAGGTCAGATGGGGCTCTACTGCGGTGCAACCTTTGCCAATGCATCTGACCCGATACGGTCCTGTGGCGCTCACCTTGGAGCTACGCGCATTCGTATTCCACCGGCGGGCACGGAGAACGACGACAGAAATCCTCCGCGCATTGCGGTGAGAAGCGTCGTCGATCTCTCCATCGGTCAGGAGGATCTTTTTCGCCATGAAAAACAGAGCCTTGGCGTGCGCCTCGACGTAGTGAATCTAGCCAACGTGAATGGCCTCTACAACTTCCTCTCCACATTTTCGGGAACCCACTTCATAAGTCCACGGAGCATCACAGCTCAGATTCGCTACACGTTCTGAGGTTTTTTCGATTGCCCGAAGCCTTCGGAGGTTCCAGAGAATTAGTGTGGACGCCAGCAACCGCCATGATAATATGTGACGTCATTCACCCGACAACTCAAATACGTGTCAAAATGCTCCGCACTATAGTTCTCGGCTAGCACACCTGTAGCACTTGGAAAGTCACCTTGGCCCAACGTTCTGTCGTTCGCCCTCGAAGCTCGCTGCCAGCGCTCCTAGCCCTGGCTCTGCTCTACTTGCCCTTCGCGCAGGCAAGCCAAGCCGACGCTCCGGTCTCCTCTGGTCCGCAAACTACGGAAATTGGGACGCCAGTCCTCGAGAATTTTTCGCCCCGTGCCTATAACAGCAGCGGCCAGATCTGGACTATCCTCCAGGATCGCCGTGGCGTCATGTACTTTGGCAATTCAGGCGGCACAATTCTCGAATACGACGGCGTTACCTGGCGAAAGATCTTCGTGCCATCAAGTGTCACGCGCTCCCTTGCGATGGACGACACGGGCAAAATATGGGTGGGTGTCAGCGAAAACTTCGGCTACCTCGAGACTGATGCCTCCGACACGCAGCACTTTGTCTCGCTTCTCGATAAAGTCCCCGTGGAAGACAGGAAATTTACCGACGTCTGGCAGACGCTTGTAACGCCGCAAGGTGTCTTTTTTCGCTCGTATGATCGGTTGTTTCGCTGGGATGGCAAGCGCATGCAAGTCTGGTCAGCTCAACCTCAATCAAGATTTCAAGCGCTTTCCGCGGTTCGCGGTCACATCTACACGGATCAGAACGGAATTGGTCTTCAAGAGATTGTCGGCGACGAACTTCGCAGTCTTCCAGGGGGCGACGCCTACAAGAACGCCGGCAAGTTGTTCCTCCACCCCTACGACGAGACACACATCCTGATCTCTCAGCGGGAACAATTACTCACCCTGTACGACGGTCAAAAGGCCACTCCCTTCCCCACTCAGGCTGACGAATATCTGCAGAAGAGCAAAGTCTATACCTCTACCGAGCTTGCCGATGGAAGCCTTTGCATCACGACGTTGAGCGGCGGGGCAGTCATCCTGGGACACGACGGCAAGCTCCGCCAGATCATCGACGAGGCCGCTGGTCTTTTGGGCTCGAATACCCTGTCTGCCTATCAGGACCGAGAGGGTGCGTTGTGGTTGGGGCTCGATTCGGGTATCGCTCGCGTCGAAATTGATTCGCCGATCTCAATCTTCTCGCGCATTGGCGTGCTCGATGAGGCCCGATTCAAGGGCACTATCTACACTGCCTCCGGAGGAGGAAGTTCTGCTGTTCAACGGATGGTCTCCGATCCGCAGACAGGACGTCCATCCTTCGTGGCGCTTCGTGGCGCAACTCAAGGTTTCGCTCTGCTTGTCTTCAAGGATCCGACGGGCAAGACTCCCGAGCAACTGCTCGCTGCCACCAGCGAAGGCGTCATGAGGGTTGAGGGCGATACGCTTGTCCCCGCCTTGCCCTCTCTGCACGGTCTCAATGAGCAGACTTATTTCGTGAGTCAGTCCCACAAGACTCCCTCCCGCGTGTACATCGGTCACGGCGACGGGGTGGCCTCGATGCGATGGGATGGCCAAGCATGGATCGATGAGGGAAGACTTCCGGACACGGTCTATGAAGCCAGGGGCCTGGTCGAAGACGCTGACGGAACTCTCTGGGTCAGCGGCAGCAACAGCAAGGTGCTGCGTGTGGAAGTCGCTGCTTCGGGCATGCGAGATTCAAAGGTGCAGGTCCTTTCCCTTAATGAAGGTGTCATCGAAGGCTCCAACGATATCGAATTGGTTGCGGGAAACATCTTTGCCACGTTCGATCGTTCGAAGAACATGTACCGTTGGGATGCGACTGCCCATAAGTTTGTCGTCGATAACCGTTTCCTGCTTCCCATCGATGCTCCCGACGCTTCGTCAGCTCTGAGTCCGATTGATAAAGACAATTTTTGGTCTTTGACAGGGTCTTCCGACAACCGGCGCCTCGGCCTCTTTCGCCGTCAGCCTGATGGAACCTGGCATGTCGAAGAGGACCCGTATCGTCGTCTTAACCGGTTCCGTGTCTTCACTCAACATTCTGAGCCCGGCGGCGATGTTTGGATGACCGGCGAAAACCTTGTCCGCTTCCGGCCGGGATCGAACCGAGTAGCGTCGCAGTCATTTCCGACCATGGTCCGGCAGGTGAATGCGGGGTCGAAGGTCGTGTTTGGCGGCGCCAGTGTGGCCGGAACACCTGACCTGCGCCTCCCGCCGGGCAGCAATGCTCTTCGCTTTCAGTTTGCCGCATTGACCTACGGAAACCCTGCCGAAACTGACTACCAATACTTCCTCGAAGGCGCGGACAGGGATTGGTCGACGTGGGGTAGACAGAAAGAAGCAAACTACAGCGGTTTGGGGCCTGGTGACTACCGCTTCCGCGTCCGCTCGCGCTCGGATGACGGTCGCGCAGGGGAAGAAGGAGTCTATTCCTTCACAATCCTTCCACCCTGGTACCGGACCACGCTCGCCTACGTACTCTACGGCCTACTCTTCATTCTGCTGGCACTCGCGGCCTGGCGTCTCATAACCAGGCATGAACGCGAAAAGGCCCGTCAGAAAACGGAAGCGCTCGAAGCTCAGGCGAAAGCTCTTGAAGCCACTGTGGCGGATCGCACACAGGAGATTCGTGCCCAGGCTGTCGAAATCGCCGCTCAGAAGGACAGCATCGAGCTGCTTAGCGAGATCGGCAAAGAGATCACCGCCTCTCTCGACCTCGATACCATCCTGTTCAAGCTCTACGAACGTGTCAATCAGATCGTGGACGCAAGTATCTTCGGAGTGGGCCTCTACCGACCCGAGAAGCGCGTGATCGAATACAGCCTCGCGATTGAAGACGGCAAGCGATACGCTCCATATACGCGCAGCACGGACGACAAAAATCAGTTCGCAGTCTGGTGCATCGACAACCGCCAGCCGATTTTGCTGAACGATGTCTCGACACAATTCTCGAAATACATCCCCTTCTACGAACATACTGGAGGTGACCTTGTCGACGGCAGCAAGGCGAAGCCACCTGCCTCGATGATCTATTTGCCACTTGTCGCACAGGATCGTGTTCTCGGCGTACTAAGTATTCAAAGTTTCAAGAAGAACGCGTATACGGAACAGCACGTCAGCTTACTCGAAAATCTCGCGGCGTATACGACCATCGCACTCGACAATGCGGGCGCCTACCTGGTCATCAATCAGCGCGAGCACGAAGTCCGAGAGCGTGCCGCCGAGCTGGTCACGATTAATCGCATCACCCAGGCACTCGCAACCCAACTCGATAAGGACCGTCTGATCCAGTTTGTCGGGGACCAGGTGCGAGATTTGTTTCACGCGCCCATCGCCTACGTCTCGCTGCTTGATCGGGCGACCATGATCCTCCAGTTTCCCTATACCTTTGGCGAAGACGCGGGGCCACGGCCGTTTGGCTCGGGCTTGACATCACAGATTATCCGGACCGGCCAGCCCCTCCTCATCAATGAGGATATGGATCGCAACCGCGCCAGGCTTGGCATTGAGCAGATGGGGCGCAACACTGCTTCCTACCTCGGAGTCCCCATTCCTTCTGGCGGACAAACGATCGGCGTCATTAGCGTTCAGTCGACCGATCAGGAAGGGCGCTTCACGGAGGCTGACCAGCGTCTCTTGTCAACGATTGCCTCCGCAGTAGGAGTGGCTATCCACAACGCTAAACTCTTCGAAGACGCACGGCAGGCGAGAGCTGCTGCTGAAGAAGCCGATGCCGCCAAGAGCTCGTTCCTTTCTACAGTCAGCCATGAGCTTCGCACGCCGCTCACGTCTGTACTGGGATTCGCAAAGATCATTCGCCGCCGCCTCGAAGAACGTCTCTTCCCGTTGATTCCTGAAGACGACCGAAAAGTACAGCAAGCCAAAGAGCAGGTAATCGAAAACCTTGGTGTCGTCGTGAGTGAAGGAGAGCGCCTTACTAAACTCATCGACGATGTTCTTGATCTCGCCAAGATTGAAGCTGGCAAATTCACATGGAACATGGCCACCGTCTCCATATCCGACGTGATTGAGCGTGCAATTGCAGCCACCGCTTCGTTGTTCGAAGCCAAAAAACTAAGCTTACTCAGGGACGTCGAACCGGACCTTCCAACTATCACCGGAGATCAGGACCGTCTCATTCAGGTCATTATCAATCTCATCTCAAACGCTGTTAAATTTACTGACTCGGGCTCCGTTACCTGTTCCGCTCGCCAGCGAGGCGATGAACTTGTCGTCAGCGTCACTGACTCCGGCATCGGCATCGCCACGACCGATCAGCCAAAAGTCTTCGAGAAGTTCAAGCAGGTTGGCGACACCCTGACTGACAAGCCCAAAGGCACAGGACTGGGTTTGCCTATTTGCAAGGAGATTGTCGAATACCATGGCGGAAAAATCTGGGTTGAAAGCGCGCCCGGCCGCGGCAGCACTTTCTCCTTCACGCTGCCAATAGCTGGCCCGTCTGCGCAGCTCGATCTGCTGCCCGTCCGGCGCTCAGTTGATATCGAGTCCCTTGTGCGCCAATTGCGCGAACAGGTTGCAACTCACCAACCGCGAGACAAGTCTGTTCTGGTCGTCGACGATGACTCGAACATTCGTTCCCTGCTCCATCAGGAACTGACCGAAGCAGGCTATGTAGTTCGCCTCGCCGAAGATGGCCGCAAGGCACTGGCTCTTATCCGTGAGGAGACTCCTGGCCTCGTCATCCTGGACGTCATGATGCCGGAGATGAATGGCTTTGACGTAGCAGCCGTGCTGAAAAACGACCCCGCCACTATGGACATTCCAATCATCATCCTGTCTATCGTCGAGGACAAGGAGCGCGGATTCCGTCTTGGCGTGGATCGCTATCTCACCAAGCCAATAGACACGGCCTCCCTCTTCCATGAAGTAGACGCATTGCTGGACCAGGGCAAATCGAGGAAGAAGGTGATGGTGGTCGATGAGGATGCCTCCACTATCCGCACTCTGACCGACGTTCTCGAGACTCGCGGCTATCAGGTCGTGGAATCCAATGGCTCCGAACTTGTTTCAAGGGCTGTCCTCTCCAAGCCAGACATCATCATCTTGAATTCGCTCCTATCCAGTGACGAAGCGGTCCGCGCACTGCGGTTCGAGAAAGGAATGGAGAACGTTCTCTTTCTCATCTATCAATGAAAACCATGAAGATCCTGATCGTTGACGACGAACCACATCTACGCACGCTGATCCAGCAGACCCTGGAAGAGCTCGAAGACGAAGGCGTAGACCTTCTAACGGCAAGCAATGGCGAAGAGGCGCTTGAAACAATCCGTGAGGAGCAGCCAAATCTAGTCTTCCTCGACGTAATGATGCCTAAGAAAAATGGCTTCGACGTGTGTAATGCGGTGAAGAACGAACTGGGGTTGGGACACATCCACATCATCCTTCTCACAGCGAAGGGGCAGGAGTTCGACCGCAAACGCGGACAGGAGGTTGGCGCCGACCTTTACATGACTAAGCCATTTGATCCTGATGCCCTCATCGCCAAAGCGCGTTCCGTTCTGGGTCTGCAGTCGCCCGGATTGTGAAGTCTATGCCCGGTCTTACTCTAAGAGCTCTCCTCAGTCCTAGATCCGGCAGCCGCCCTGCTCTAGCAGCGCTATTGGAGACGATGAAAGGCGACATTTGCATTGTTGATCCGTTGGATAAGCCTCTTCTCGGGGCGATTTCCAATGAGACTTCCATCGATCAGTCTCGCGTGCCGATCCAGTTCGAGGAAGCGACATTGGGCTTTGTAGTCGGTCCTCCCGAATCTGCCGCTGCCGTGGCTTTGCTCGTTACCCACTTGGCGGCTCGCGATTCCGAAGGCCGCGCCCTCGGTTCAGAGATTCTTCATCTCTACCGCGAAGTCCATTTGATTGAGCAGCTCTCGGAGCAGCTCGCGGCTCTCCTCGATTTACCAGCTGTCAGTCAGTCGGCGCTTGGCCAAGCCCAGCGGCTCATCCCCGCCACGCATGGTGGCATTCTCGTTGTGGAAGAAACCGATGGTACCCTGCGCAACACTGCCTCATTCGGTCGATCCTCGAGCGATTCCGACGGCGACCTTGGCCCACTCTTGCCGGACTCACGATTTGCTGCCTCGATCCTGGAACGTGGAGTAGCGGAGATCGTCAACAACTGTTCCTCTGATCCCCGGGCCGTCGATTCCGAACGCAGCTTCAACGCTTTGATATGTGCCCCACTGCGAGCTGGGCAGCGTACAGTTGGCGTTATCGCTCTGGCTAACACCGCCGCTGGGGCAACCTACTCCGCAGCCGATCTGAAACTGCTCAACACCATCGCCCTGCAAACGGCGGCCGCCATTGCGAACTCGATCCTCTGCGCCGAAATGGTTGACGCTGCCCGCATCCGCGCCGCGTTTGCCGCGGAGCTTCATGCAGCCAGCACTGTGCAGCAGCTCCTGCTTCAGGGCGCCTCGCGTCCCACGCCTGGCTTCCAAGTGGAATCCGTGTACCTGCCGGCCAGTGAGGTCGGTGGCGACTTCTTCTTTGTGTCCCCGGCACCAGACGGCTCGGTTACCGCTATTGTGGGAGACGTCTCGGGAAAGGGTCTGACCGCAGCGATGCGCGTGGCGATGATTCTTGGCGCACTTCGCCGCGAGACTTCACACGACCCAGGCGAGATTCTCTTCGGCCTCAACAATGCGCTGATCGCGCAAGGCCAACTCGGCTTTACTACTGCTTGCTGTATCCGGATCTCGCTCTCCGGTGAATACACGCTTGCGAATGCCGGTCACATCGCCCCTTATCTTTCTGGGCGTGAACTAGATACGCCGTCGGCGTTGCCGCTTGGCCTCGTCCGGGATCAGATCTATGAGCTGACGCAGGGCCACCTGCGATCTGGAGAGCGCCTCGTCCTGCTATCTGACGGCGTTCCCGAGGCACGATCTCACGCTGGAGAGCTTTACGGCTTTGAGCGCCTTTCCGGCCTGACTCTGATGGCTGCCCAAGACATAGCTGAAGCCGCCCGACTCTTCGGCCAGGAAGATGACATCACAGTCCTGACACTGGCTTTCAGCACCAGCTAGCCGCCGCGAGCAATACCGCAGACCGATCGTATAGCAGAACTGGACTCGTTCCGGAAGCTGGCCGAAGCTGCGGTTGACGAGTCCGTTCGATGTACTCCAGCAGTATCGAGTTCTGCGGCTAAATCTGGGCTGTGCCACCGTCCACGAAGAGCTCGATGCCGTTGACGAAACTGGAATCGCTGGAGGCGAGGAAGAGGGCGACGGTCGCAATCTCTTCCGGGCGTCCCATCTCGCCGCGCGGGATCTGGGATTTGAAGAACTCCTTGGCGTCCGGGCCGAGTGGATCCAGGATCGGCGTGTCGATGGTGCCGGGGCTGAGGATGTTCACGCGGATTCTGCGCTCCTTGAGTTCGAGGAGCCAGGTACGAGCGAAGGAGCGCACCGCAGCCTTACTGGCACTGTAGACGCCGAACGCCGGAAAGCCCTTGATGCTGGCGATTGATCCGTTCAAGAAGATGGAGCCGTTGTCGTTGAAGAGCGGTAGCGCCTTCTGCACAGTAAAGAGCGTACCTCGCACGTTGAGGTCGAATGTCTGATCGAAGTGCTCCTCTGTGACCTCTTCAAGCTTGGCCAACTCTCCTCGTCCGGCGCTGGCGAAGAGGATGTCGATCTTGCCCTTCTCGCGCTTGACCGTCTCATAGAGGCGGTCGAGGTCGTCCAGGTTGCCGGCGTCGCCCTGCACGCCGATGACGTTTCTGCCGATGAGCTTCACGGCCTCATCCAGTTTGTCCTTGCGGCGACCGGTGATGAAGACGAACGCGCCCTCCTCGACAAAGAGCTTGGCTGTTGCCAGCGCCATACCGGAGGTCGCTGCGGTGATGACCGCCACTTTTCCTTCAAGTTTTCCCATGACTGTTCCTCTTTCCTAGGTTGTAGTTGGTGCTGGAGCCCGCCGCTTCTCTGACCGTAGGCAGCGGGCAGGGTCGAATTGGCGAAATTCGGGGCTGCCGGACACGGCCGCTCCCAATTTGGTTGTGGTCAGTTGATGAAATGGGCGCTCGGTATAGATTCAATAGTTCCGCAATAATGAACAATTGAACCATTCTCTTTGAACGACTACTCTTATGGGTATGCGGCCCCTGTTCCATCCGAAGGTTGAAGACATCACAGTGGAGGGAATACTCCACGCTTTATCGGATCCGGTGCGGGTAGCGATCTATGCGGGGATCGTCGGGCAGGAGTGCTCGCACAACTGTTCGACGTTTCTGACGGTTAGCGACAAGACTATCCCAAAGTCAACGCTCTCTCAACATTTCCGGGCTCTGAGAGAGGCGGGACTGATACGCGGAGAGCGGCGCGGCGTAGAAATGCATAACACCTCGCGCTGCCCGGAAGTCGAGTTGCGCTTCCCAGGGCTACTTGGGGCAATCGTCAACGCACATAACATCCAGTCGAAGGACGAAGCTCGAGCAAAGAGATCTGGAGCGAAGAGACCCGTCCGACGGCCAGCGAAGAATACGATGGCTGCGGAGATTACCGGCCCGGCTGTGCGTTGACCGCTGATCGCGATTCATAACGATCTTATTGGGCCCACTCAACCTGCAAGTCGCTTCCGACACCATTATCGGGGATTAGAAACGATGTTACGTGGTGAAGAGTGTCGAAGGACGACTCCACTTTTTCCGAGTTACCGACTATAGAAGCTTTCCGGAGAGGCACAGCCCTTCCGTAGATCTCCACCTGGAGATTCTTCCACCATGGAACGTAACTCCCTTGGTGGGGACCGACATGGACGGTAGTGCCGTTCGGCTTTTCTGAGCATGTGAAATCCATCCGAAGAAAATCGCCGCGTCTGTAGGCAAAAGACCGACCATCGTCTATGTACACTGAACCCTTACAGTCTCGCCCAGGGTATACGCGCAGAGTAAGAGGACCTTTCGGAGCCTCACTTGTGCTTTGCACGAGAGGCTGTGACGGAAGAATGGACCCCTCGCGTACGAAGACAGGAAGAACGTCAAGCTGCGGCTTGATGGTTACTCTTCCGGCCGATAAAGCCTGGGTCATTGAGCGCTGGGGTACCGTCCGACCAAACTCCTCCAACTACCTTTTCGCCTGTCCAGTAGTCGTACCAATTCACTGACGGAAGCTCAACCGTGTAGCTATCGGGTTTTTCCGGGTAGATAGCCGGCGCAATCAATAAATTGTTGCCAAACATGAATTCATTTCCCACGTCCAGATCTATTGGATGTTTGTCCTTCGTCGCATCGGGAAACTCAAGGAAAAGGGGGCGAACGATTGGCAGTCCCGTACGGGACAGCTCTTCCGCCGCGGTATAGAGATAGGGCATCAATTTGTATCGCTCTTCGATGTAGCGTTTACGAATGGCTTCCTGCTCGGGGCCGTGGACCCAAATCTCCTGGTTGGCTGAGATGTCACAGGCGTGATCGCGGTCGATAGGCTGGAAAGCGCCAAGTTCGAACCACCGCGTTAGCAGTTCCGGTCCCGGGCTGCCGATAAAGCCGCCCACATCCGCTCCGCTCATGCCAAAACCGCTCAGCCCGAGGTTAAGGAGCATCGGCGTTGTGAGCCGAAGATGATTCCAAGTGCTGCTATTATCGCCCGTCCACGTGACGGCGTATCGTTGCCCCCCAGCATAGCTGGCGCGTGTCAAAACGAAGGGCCGCTGATTGGGGGAGAGCGCTAACAGCCCGTCGTAGGTCGCTCGGGAGTTCTCCATTCCATAGACGTCGTGGATCTCAAGGTGATTCGTCGTTCGCGATTGGAAGCCGGGCTCGTCGATCCTGTGCTTCACATCTCCAGGCATGGTTCCCTGGGGCCCGTCAAAGACGGATGGCTCGTTCATGTCGTTCCAGAAACCGGATACTCCGTCATGAACAAACTGTGTATAGAGCGAACCCCACCACTCTCGTGTCGCTTTGCGAGTGAAATCGGGGAAGACAGATGGTCCCGGCCAGACCTTGCCGACATAGACCGTGTTGTCAGGACGCTTTACAAAGTGATCGCCTGCGATGCCGCTGTCGTAAGGGGAATAGTTTGCGTTAGGAAGATAAGCGATATGGAGGTCCGTTATTGCCACGACATGAAGGTCTTGCTTCTTCAGATCCGAGATCATCTGCGAAAAATGCGGAAATTGGACCTGGTCTACCGTGAATGGCCGGTGATGGTCCTGGAAGTCAATGTCCAGATAGATCGCATCGGCCGGGATTTTATCGGCACGCAGCCGATCGGCGATTTCCCTGACCTGCGACTCTGGATGGTAACTGAAACGAGATTGCTGGAAGCCGAGAGACCAGAGCGGGGGAAGAGGCGTTGGCCCAGTGAGCCACGCGTAGGTAGACAATACATGCTTTGCGTCAGGCCCATACAGAACGTAATAGTCGAGCGGGCCGTTTTCCGAACCAAAAGAATAGGCATCTGGCGATTCTTTGCCAAAATCGAAACTTGTCCGCCAAGTGTTGTCGAACAATATGCCGGTGGTGATCCCTCGAAGAGATGTCAGGAAAAAGGGGATGCTTTTATAGATGGGATCGGTCGACTCCTGAAAGCCGTAGCTATCGGTATTCCACATGTTATAGGCGTGGTTTCTCCGGTCGAGCGATCCGGGTTTGTCGCCTAGTCCGAAGTAATGCTCATCGGGGGGCATGGTCTTGTAGACGCGAAAGGCTGGACCATGAAACTCGATAGGACGGTCGGCGGCGTCTTCCTGAACGATTTCTCCTTTGAGATCGGTTATCCGCAGACGCATCGTCGCCCGCTCAACCCGGACTCGCAACGCGCTGGTGCGAAAACCAATGGCTGTAGGGTCCTCTTCCGCAGAGACAGTCGTGCTCTCGGAACGAGAACCAGGTAGCACTGCCCAGGAGGCATCCTCCGGCAAATGACCCTGTGGCCCCACTCTGACGCGGAGGACGTCTTCTCGAAGGGCAGTGATCTGCATAATCGCGTCCCCGCTTCGGACTTCAACGCCGTTATTAAGCGGCCTGCTGCCGGTAACCGACTGCAGTATGGTGAATTGTTTCGTAGAGGGAACGGAGGCAGCGGGGCTCGCAGGGCTTGTTGCCTGTTCGCCGAGCGCTGAGGCTCGGAAAAAAACGACCGATAAAAGAGTGAGCACTGAGAGTACCCGGTATTGCTTCATCTTGATCGTTGATTCCTTGGCGCCGTGGATGAATTGAGCAATCGTAGTGCCTTTGAGCGATCAAAATCGTAACAGGTCGCGTATAAGAAAAGCGCCCTCGAAAGCCCGATGTTTCACCGAAGTTTCGTCTAGGAACAGACGAGGGATGCGCCAACTCTATGGCACAGCTTCCGTTAAGGCGAATGCAAAACATCGTGGCCTGTGACCGGAATTGGATTGACCGTTTGGCGAAAGCCAGTGGATCCTATGCAGCCGTGCTAGGTAGAGAAGTCTGTCCTCTCGCAACACAACGGTTGGCCGATTGGAGCCACTTCCCTGCTGCTCAACTGTCCTACCGGGACCGGAGACTAGCACTTCCTCGGCCGCGGAGTCGCAGCTTGAATCACCGATGAAGTTGAACTGTTCCTTCGCCACACGCGGGAAAGCAACCGACAGTAACTGTCGATTTATGAATGGAACGGCGATTACAAGTGCCTTCATCGGGAACTGAAAATCGTCATTTCGCCTTTGCCGAATGTTCCATTAAGGCCTAGATTGCTTGTATGCCAACGAATGATCGTCGCTCCTTCCTCAAGATGACAGCCCTTGCCGGGGCATTTTCTACGAACAGCCTGTTTCGCCAGGCTCACGCGGCCGACTGGGAGGCTGCGTCGCGTGCGGTGGGACATCTCGATGCGGGAACTATTGCTCAGAACGAAGACTACTGGAGCGTGATTCAGCGCTCCTACTCGGTTAGTACTCAGATCATCAATCTCAATAACGGCGGAGTCTCTCCGTCGCCTATCGTTGTGCAGCAGGCAGTGGAACGCTACAACCAGATGACGAACGAGGGCCCGTCATACTACATGTGGCAGATTCTCGACCAGGGCCGCGAGCCTCTGCGGCACAAGCTCGCTAACCTGGCAGGCACCTCGGCTGAAGAGATTGCGATCAACCGCAACTCGACCGAAGCCCTGAACACCATCATCTATGGCCTGCCGCTGAAGCCAGGTGACGAGGTCGTTGGGACAAAGCAGGACTATCCCAATATGATGAACGCCTACCGGCAGCGGGCGGAGCGCGACGGCATCGTCTATAACCAGATCAGCTTCGACTTCCCCATCGAGGACAACGCCACGATCGTGAAGGCCTACGAGCAGGCCATCACTCCGCGCACGAAGCTGGTTCACATCACGCACATGGTCAACTGGACGGGCCAGCTGATGCCCGTGCAGCAGATCGCTGACATGGCGCACGCCCACGGCTGCGAGGTCATCGTCGACGGCGCGCACTCCTTCGGACTTACTCGACTTCAAAATTCCTGACCTGCACTGCGACTACTTCGGAACCAGCCTCCACAAGTTTCTGTCGGCGCCCATAGGCTCAGGCATGATGTGGGTGAAGAAGGACAAGATAGAAAAGATCTGGCCGCTGACCTGCTACGGAAACCCACGCAGCCCTGACATTCGCAAGTTTGAGGCGCTGGGAACGCGCAGCTTCCCGATCGAACAAGGCATCGGCGAAGCAATCAACTTTCATGAGGCCATCGGCTCCCGACGCAAGCAGGAGCGCGTCTTCTATCTGAAGAACTACTGGGCGACGCGAGTGAAAGACGTTCCGGGCGTGAAGCTCCATACCTCGCTCGACCCGAGATTCTCCTGCGCGATCTGTGGCGTCAGCATCGAGGGCGTCACTTCGAACCAGTTGATGACCACACTTTTTGACCGTTATAAAATCCACACGGTCGGGATCGACTACGAGAAGATCCACTGTATCCGCGTCACTCCGCATGTCTACACCACCACCGCGGACCTGGATAAGTTCGTGGGGGCAATGGGTGAGATTGCAGCGAGCAAGAAGTCCTAGGCGCAAGGTCGACGGCGGTCGACTCGGCAGGAATATATTCACGGGTTGTCTGCGACTATAGAGGATTCATCAACAGAACCGATATCGTTCTTGCGATTGATATGTTAATGTTGCTTTACAACAACCGCTTCCGGGAAGGCATCTGGCGCCATCACGGGTTAGTAGTCCATCACAAGAACGAACCCGGCACTCCAAACATACGCCGCATGAGGGTGGATGAGAATACAGGTTGCTCTCAATCACCGGACGCAGTACCGGTACGACAAGACGGTCTCTCTCGGCCCACAGGTTATACAGTTGCGGCCCGCTCCGCATTGTAGAACGCCGATACTCAGTTACTCGCTTAGCGTCACTCCCGCCGATCATATCCTTAACTGGCAGCTTGATCTCCACCACAATCACCTTGCGCGCCTTCTTTTCCCGAACAAGACCAACGAATTTGTGGTTGACGTGGATCTCGTAGCGGAGCTATCCCCTTTCAATCCGTTTGATTTCTTTCTCGAACCAGGAGTGGAAGACTACCCTTTTGAGTATTCGCCGGAGCTGGCGAAGGATCTCGAACCCTATCTGTCGGTGGATCCGGCCGGTCCTCTCCTCCAGACTTTTCTTCAGAGCCTTTCGGGCGAGAGACACGGAACGATCGCCTTTTTGGTCGACTTGAATAGAAGGGTCCGAGACGAAATTGGCTACGTGATGCGGCTCGATCCGGGCGTCCAGACATGCGAACAGACTCTTGAAACGCGCACGGGATCCTGCCGTGACTCTGCATGGTTGCTTGTGCAGATTCTCAGGCATTTGGGAATCGCAGCACGCTTCGTTTCCGGGTATCTGATTCAGTTGGCGGCGGAAGAGAGCATGTTGGATGGTCCCAGCGGTGCACAAACCGACTCCGCGGATTTGCATGCATGGACGGAGGCATTTTTACCGGGTGCGGGTTGGATTGGGATTGATCCGACCTCGGGCTTATTCGCGGGCGAGGGCCACATACCGCTCGTCTGCACCCCTAACGCTTCCCAAGCCGCGCCCATCGGGGGAACGGTGGAGCCGGCAAAGGTGGATTTCAACTACTCCATGTCCGTTCGCCGCCTTAACGACCCACCACGGCCGTCCAGGCCCTTCACCGAGGAGGATTGGGTGCAAGTTGAACAACTTGCACATCACGTCGACGCGGACCTGAGGGCGCAGGATGTCCGCCTGACTATGGGCGGCGAGCCCACCTTCGTTGGCATCGACGAGCCCGAGAGCCCGCAATGGAACATCGATGCTCTGGGACCATTGAAACGAAGCCGCGGCTTGGCTCTCATTCAATCGCTGCGAAATAGGATGTCGCCGGGCGCGATGCTTCACTACGGACAAGGGAAATGGTACCCGGGCGAGCAGTTGCCGCGCTGGGCGCTTAGCTGCTATTGGCGCAGCGACGGCGTTCCTGTCTGGGAGAATATCGATCTTATCGCTCGCGAAGATCATGACTACGGCTTCGGCGTGGCTGATGCACTCAGCTTCACGGAAGCGCTCTCTCGCCGCCTCCAGGTGAGCTCCGAAAATGTGCTGCCTGCTTACAATGCCGAAGGTGAGTCGATAGAGCCGGCCGGGTACATTTTGCCCATTCGCCGCCGCCAACCAGCGGGCGTGCTGTCCTGGTCGAGTCAGTTGTGGTTCCCTCGTCCGGAACGTCTGCTGCTGACGCCGGGCGATTCGCCAATTGGCTATCGCATACCGACCGAGTCGATGCCGTGGGTGGCGCCCGACGAACTTGAATACGAGTTCGAGGCTGCGCCCTTCGCAAATCGAGTCAAGCTCCCTTCAGGCCCGGCCCGACAAATGGATCTTTTCGAGAGGAACCCTACGCCTGATCCGCTGCCCGCTCTCTCGAACACAGCCGAAACAACGCTAGAGTTGATCCGGCCATCGCTGTGCGTGCAGGCTCGAGAAGGCCGCCTGCACGTGTTTCTGCCCGTATGCATCCAGGCTCGCGGACTATCTCGATCTGGTCGCCGCGGTCGAGGATACTTGCCAGTATCTACATAAGCCGGTATGGCTGGAGGGCTACGCTCCGCCCTCCGATCCGCGAATGCGATCGTTCAGCGTTACTCCTGACCCTGGCGTTTTGGAAGTGAATCTGCCGCCCGCGAGCAATTGGGACGAACTCGAACAAATCAATACAGTGCTCTTCGAGGAGGCGCACAGAAATCGGTTGACCGCTGAGAAATTCAATTACGATGGCGGCCATGTCGCAACCGGCGGCGGTAGCCATATCGTGATCGGCGGAGCGACCGTATTGGACAGCCCCTTCCTGCGCCGTCCGGATCTGCTGCGCAGCATGGTGGCGTTCTGGCAGAACCATCCGTCACTGTCGTATCTGTTTTCCGGTATGTATGTCGGCCCAACGAGCCAGTATCCGCGCGTCGACGAGGCTCGCATGGATGCCTTGTATGAGCTGGAGATTGCCTTCAGTCAGTTGCCTTCGAATGACTGCCCGCCGTTCATCGTCGATGGATTGTTCCGCAATCTGCTCGTCGATGTCACAGGAAATTCTCATCGCGCGGAGTTCTGCATCGACAAGCTTTATCCTCCGGAGGGCCTCGGATTGCGGCTTGGCTTGCTCGAATTACGTGCCTTCGAGATGGCTCCGCATGTCAGAATGGGTCTCGTGGAGATGTTACTGATCCGCGCTTTGGTCAGCAGGTTCTGGAAACAGCCATTCGAAGGCGGCCTGATCCGTTGGGGCACGACGCTCCATGACCGATTTATGCTGCCGCATTTTGTCATGCGCGATTTTTCCGATGTGCTCTCCGAGTTGCGCCAGTCAGGTTACAACTTCGAGGAGAAGTGGTTTGCTTCGCACATGGAGTTTCGCTTTCCGAAGATCGGGTCGATCACTGCAGAAGGAGTCGAACTCGAACTTCGTCAGGCTCTCGAGCCTTGGAACGTGCTCGCGGAGGAGACTACCTCCGGCGGAACGGTTCGCAGCGTGGACTCATCGCTCGAGCGAATACAGGTGAAGTTATCGGGGTTCGCAACAGAATCCCGTTATGAGGTTGCATGCAACGGACGCAGAGTGCCTCTCGTTCCCACGGGCAAACCTGGAGAGGCGGTCGCAGGCGTGCGGTATCGCGCCCGACGGCTTTCTGCGGCACTACATCCTACAATCCCCGTGCACGCGCCCCTTGTCTTCGACATCATTGACCGCTGGAAAGAGCGTTCGATTGGCCGATGCACCTATCATGCGGGACGACCCGATGGTCATAGGTATACTGCCCGGCCAGCGAACGCCAGGGAGGCCGAAGAGCGACGCCTGGAACGCTTTCAAGGGTCCGGTCACACGCTCGGTCCAATGGCGGCGCCGGAGCAGGAGAGCAACCCGATCTTCCCTCTGACTCTGGACCTGCGGAGGCCGGCGCCTGGACAAAGGACCCAAGCCGAGAAGCGGGGGCTTGTCCCATGACCGTCGATCTGTATCAGACTTCACTCCACTACGCTGCCGTCTACGATGAATTGTCGGCCGATGGCGTGACTCCTCGACCGCACTGGGCACACCTGATGGAGTCGCTGCGGGCGATCGGCCCCGAGGAGTTGGGACGACGCTGGAGCCGAGCCGAGCGTCGCATTCGCGAGAACGGGATCACGTACAACATTTACAGCGATCCGCTCGGGGCAAATCGGCCTTGGAAGATCGATATCGTTCCGCTGCTGATTTCGGCGGACGAGTGGCGCTTCATCGAAGCGGGCATCATTCAGCGTGCCCAGTTGCTGAGTCTGGTTCTCGAGGATCTGTACGGGTCGCAGGACCTCGTGGCGCAGGGCCACTTTCCTGCCGCGCTACTCTACGCGAACCCCGCATTCCTTCGGCCGCTGGTGGGCGTGCCTGTTCCCGCGCACAGCTATCTGCATATGCTGGCCGTCGATCTTGCGCGTTCGCCGGACGGCCAGTGGTGGGTGCTGGCCGATCGCACGCAGGCGCCTTCGGGCAGCGGCTATGCACTGGAGAACCGCACCATCGTCTCCGATGTTCTACCGGATCTCTTCCGGACGTCGAACGTATTGCGCCTCGCTCCTTTTTTCCGTGCACAACGCGAAGCGCTGACTAGCCTGGCCCAGCGCAACAATCCACGAATCGTACTGCTGACTCCAGGGCCGTTCAACGAGACCTACTTCGAACACTCCTATATCGCACGGTACCTGGGATTCACTCTGGTCGAGGGAGCGGACCTCACGGTACGCGACCGGTGCGTTTATCTAAAGACCGTCGACGGGCTGGAGCAGGTCGATGTTATTTTGCGCCGGGTGGACGATAGCTTTTGCGATCCTCTGGAATTGCGCAGCGATTCGCTTTTGGGTGTGCCCGGCCTGGTCGACGCCATCGTCGCGGGAAACGTGAAGGTCGCAAATGCATTGGGAAGCGGACTGATTGAGACGGCCGCGGTGATGCCCTTTCTTCCCGGCCTCTCCAGGCACCTGCTTGGCGAGAAGCTCAAACTTCCATCCGTCGCGACCTGGTGGTGCGGGCAAGAGTACGCGCTCGATTGGGTGCTCAACCATCTCGATTCCGTGGTGGTGAAACCGGCATTTCCATCACGCGGCATGGAGCCGGTCTTCGGCGGCCGAACTCCCGCACGCCGAAAAGGGCAAGTTTGCCGAGCAAGTTGCGGGCCCGTCCTCACGAGTATGTGGCGCAGGAACAGATCGCTTTGTCCACTGCGCCCGTGTGGGACAACGGCCGCCTCAACTCGCGCAGCGTGGTGCTGCGTACTTACGTGCTCAATACCGGCAGCGGGTGGATTGCGATTCCGGGAGGATTGGTACGCGTTGCCGAAGCGGAAGGATCGGTTGTCTCGATGCAGCGGGGCGGCCACAGCAAGGACGCCTGGGTCCTCTGGGATGGCCCAGTGGATACGTTCAGTATGCTGCACCCGCGCAATGAACCCGTGGAGTTGCGCCGCGTCTCGCGGGGTGTTCCAAGCAGTGTGGCCGACAATGTTTTCTGGTTGGGTCGATATGTCGAGCGGGCGGAAAACATCGCTCGGATCCTGCGCCCGATGATCTCTCGCGTCCGTCGCGCCGACGAGGCGGAGTTCGGGTGCCTCATCCGACTGCACAGTTGCCTGGAGTCGCGGCACAGCAAGTTGCCGAAGGCCAAAGACAGGCGGCCGACCTCGCTTGAACTCGAACAGGAAATGATCTCGATAATGACGGATGTCAAGCGGCCGGACAGCCTCGCTTCCACTCTGGCGGAGGTATCACGGGTCGGCGGCAATGTGCGCGAGCGCTTGTCGGCCGACATGATGTTTCTCATCGGCCAGCTTCGGGACTCAATTCGTGGTTGATCCCGGCACACAGTTCCTCGAATATCCGGCAATGCTGACCTCTTGTCTGGAACTACTTTCCGCATTTTCCGGAATGGAGCGTGAAAACATCAACCGCGGATTAGGCTGGCTGTTCCTGACCACCGGCCGGCGTCTCGAGCGCGCGATCTATCTAACGAGGCAACTGCGCGAGATCACCACGCCGCTCGCTGAGCAGGACTGGTCGCTTCTGGAATGTCTGCTCGAGGTCGCGGACAGCTCCATGACCTACCGGACGCGGTACTACACTACTCTGCAGCCCTTGGCCGTGCTCGATGTGCTGATGGCGGATGAGACGAATCCACGGTCTTTGGACTTTCAGCTGAGCCACCTCGTAGATCTCTATCAAAAGCTTCCTCGGCATCTGCCCGACGACTCGGAGGCGATGCGGGACGCGCTGGCGCTATTACGCAGCTTCGATTTGCGAGAGCTGAAATACCCATTGCCAGGTGCTGCGACCACAGCGAATGGTTCCGATGGGCTCTCCCGGCTTGAGCGTTTCCTCCGGGATCTCGAACAGTTGCTGCCTTCCTGGTCGAATAACTTGTCGAGCAGGTACTTTAGCCACGCTCGCACCTTGCCGATCACAATAGGCCAATGATTTATAGAATCGTTCACCGAACCACGTACAAGTACAAATATCCGGTCTCGGTCGGAAACCACGTCGCGTGCCTGAAGCCGCGGACTTTACAGCACCACCAGTTGGCGCGAAGTGAACTTCGGATCCAGCCGCTTCCGGCGACGCGCACCGAGCGGGTCGACTATTTTGGGAATCTTCTCTGCTTTTTCACCGTTCAGGAGCCGCACAAGGAATTGGTGGTGGAGGCGCGAAGCGAAGTGATCATGGAAGGGAATGCGACGCCGTTGCCGCAACCGTCGCTCCCTTGGGAAGAGGCAGCCAGACTCGCTTCCCAACGATCACAGTCCCGCCGGACTCGAAGCCTACCAGTTTGGATTTGAGTCGCCGCGCATCCGGATACGGCCAGAGTTTGCCTCCTACGCGCTCCAGTCGTTTACGCCCAGGACGACCGATGCGGGATGCGCTTCTGGATCTGACCGCGCGCATCCACAAGGACTTTCGCTTCGATTCAAAAGTGACCAACGTCCGAACGCCCACCGAAGAAGTCTTTCGAAAGCGCCGGGGCGTGTGCCAGGATTTCGCACACTTGCAAATCGCCTGCCTCCGCTCTCTGAATCTCGCGGCCCGTTACGTAAGCGGATACCTTCGAACCTATCCACCTCCCGGGCAGCCAAGGCTGGTGGGCGCCGATGCCTCCCACGCCTGGGTGTCTGCTTATTGTCCGGGAATCGGATGGCTTGATATGGATCCCACGAACAACGTTGTCCCCTCAAACGGCCACGTGACGCTCGCCTGGGGCCGGGACTACGGCGATGTAAGTCCTCTGCGCGGGCTGATTCTAGGCGGCGGAGCGCATACACTCAAGGTCGCCGTTGACATGGAGCCGCTCGATTCCTAAGGACTGCAGCGGCATCCAACCATGCGAATTGTCGGCGCTACAAACTCCTGATCAGAGTTTTCCCTGACACTTCCGCACGGACCTGTTGCTTTCCCAACAGAGCTGTGGCATTCTCCTGTTGGTAAACAAAATGACCGTCATACGGGGCAAAGCCGCATGAAACTGAAAAAGGATGTCCAGCAAGGAACGCTGGCCCTGATGGTACTGAAGACCCTCGATGTGCTGGGGCCTCTGCACGGATATGGCATTGCCCGACGCGTCGAGCAGATCAGCGGCGAGCTGCTTTCGGTCAATCAGGGCACGCTTTATCCGCTCCTGCTGAGGCTGGAGCAGGAGGGCGCCATCTCATCGGAGTGGGGCCCGTCGGAGAACAACCGGCGAGCGCGCTTTTATCGGCTCACGCGCGCGGGACACAAATTACTTGAAGCGGAAAAACGTGATTGGGAGCAGACTGCGGCGATCATCGCGCGCTTCCTTGACGTGAAAGCGCAGGATCTCGCATGAGAAGTGGCATGAGAACCCTGAATCGGTTATTCACACGCCTCTTCAACTTCACGACCAGTCACCGCGGCGACGAACGGCTCAGAGAAGAGATGGAATCGCACATAGCGGCTCAGACTGAAGAGAACATCCAGGCCGGCATGACTCCCCAGGAAGCCCGTCGCCACGCCCGCCTGAAGTTCGGGGCAGTGGAAGCGATTCGGGAAACCTACTACGCGGAAGAGGGCCTGCCATTCCTGGAGATTCTGATCCAGGATGTTCGTTATGCGTTTCGTGTGCTTCGGAAGTCTCCCGCGTTCACGGTCGTAGCCCTACTCACTCTGATGCTGGGGATCGGAGCAAACGTCGTCGTCTTCGGCGTGCTGAATGCGGTGCTGCTGCACCCGCTGAATGTGAGCGACCCATCCAACCTGTATCAGATACGCCACAAGCAGTGGACGCAAGGAAAGCTACTGACGACGTCATATCCCGCATTTGAGGATCTTCGGCAGCGAAACACCACCTTCAGCGGGATGGCCGGGATTTATGGATATTCTCACGCGAATCTGAGCTGGAGTAACACGGTATTGAAGATCTCCGGCGATGAAGTCACCGGCAATTATTTCGATCTGCTGGGCGTGCAGCCGGAGGTAGGACGGTTCTTCCACGCGGCGGACGAGCATGGTCCGAATTCAGCGCCGTATTTGGTGTTGAGCGATGCTCTGTGGCGAAACGCGTTTCATGCCGATCCGAGGCGTAGTCGGGACGACCGTCGAACTCAAGAAGCATCCGTTTACGGTGGTTGGTGTGGCGCCACCGCAGTTCCAAGGCACAGAGCGATTTGTATGGCCGGACTACTGGATACCAATGCTGAACGAGGAACAGGTGGAGGGCTCAGATTACCTGCATAGCCGGACATCCGTAGCCGTTACGGTGATTGGCAGGCTGAAGCCTGGCGTGATACCGCAGCAGGCGACGGAAGATCTGAATACGATTGCAGCCGAGTTGGCAAAGGAATATCCGCAGACCGATGACGGACAGTCGCTGCGGCTGATTCATCCAGGACTCATCGGCGACGAAGGCGACGTGATTCGCGGGTTTCTCTGGAGTGTGACCATATTGGCGCTGCTGGTGCTGGTGGCCGCATGCGCGAACCTGGCAACTCTATTTGCGGCACGCGCGGCCGATCGCAGTCGCGAACTCGCACTCCGTGTGGCCCTTGGATCGGGCCGGCGGCGGGTGGTGAGGCAACTGCTGACCGAGGCACTAATGATATCGCTGATAGGCGGAGCAGCAGGCATAGTGAGCGCGGACCTAGTGCTAGCCGTGTTGAACCGGTCAGTTCCGTTCGTTGGCAGTCTGACAGTTCATGTGGAGGCACGTGTTTATCTCGTGGGCCTCGCATTGACACTTGGAAGTGCACTGCTGTTTGGGATGGTTCCAGCACTTCAAGCGTGGCAGAGCAGTCCGCTACAGATGATGAAGGGCGGACCGGCAGATACCATGCACGTGCGTCGATTTGCCCTGCGGGACTTGTTGCTGGGCACGCAAATTGCAATATGCACACTGTTGGTTACGGCCTCGTTGGTGGCGGTGCGCGGAATGGTGCGTATGTTGCACGTTCCGCTGGGCGTCCAGCCGCAGAGCGCGATGCTGGTGAATTTGGACCTTAGGCAGACGGGACAAGCAGGCGACGTGGTAATCGAGAGAGAGAAAGCGGTGATTGAGGCGATGCGGAGCATCGCCGGCGTGACGGCCGTGGGTACGGTGAGCCGCACGCCTATGACCGGCGGGATGCATGGAATTCCGATCTTCCCGCCAGGAACGACAGAGTTCAAGCTGAATAACTCTGTGCTGGCACCTTACGTGTTTCAAATGTCTCCGGGATACCTGGCCGCTGCCGGTACTCGGCTACTGAGGGGGCGAGATGTCTCATGGCAGGACACAGCAAAGACGCCGTATGTTGCGATCGTAAACGAAACTTTCGCGCGAAAGATGTGGAGCGAGGCGTCGGCGATCGGGCAGCGTTTTATTTTGAAGGGCAATCTAACGGAAGTGGTGGGAGTTGCGGAGGACGGCAAGTACCACGACATGCAAGAGTCGCCGCAGCCTGTCGTGTATCAGCCATTGATGCAAAGCGAGGGCAGCGAAGCGGTTTTCGTAGTGCGGTCGCCGCGCTCGCCGAGCGAGATGGAGGCGGAATTGCAACGGACACTCAGCGGCATCGAGACTAATGTGCCAATCACGGTGCATAGCTGGTCCGATTCGCTGGCAGGTGAGCTGTTCCCGGCACGGGCGGCGACAGTCGCACTAGGCGTTATGGGCCTGCTTGCGGCGATGCTGGCAGTGACGGGAATCTTCGGAATGGCGGCTTACAACGTGAGCCGGCGAATGAAAGAACTCGGCATCCGGGTAGCATTGGGCGCACGGAAGGCGCAAGTGATGAGCGCGGCGGTAGGACGGCCCGTTGTGCTGCTCGCCGTTGGATCGGTAGTGGGTCTGCTGGCGGGAATCTTCGCGAACCGCCTGCTGGGGCAAATAGTTTATCAGGCCAATCCGCGGGACCCCATGGTTGTGGGCGGCGCAGTGTTGACCATGGCACTGCTGGGCTTTTTAGCCTCCGCGATTCCCGCCAGGCGAGCGCTTGCCGTCGATCCATCCAAACTCATGCGAGAAGAGTGAGGCAGAATTTAGCGGATCTCCACTGCTCCTCATTTTTACTTTACGAAGGGCATCTTCAGCACCTCCGCGCTCCTCGGAAAGCCCACGATCATAGCGTTTCGCATATCTCGTTTCAGCTCGCGTAAAGGTCGTTGAGCAGCTTATCCTTATCCGGGAAGTACCGGAACAGGGATCCCTCTGCCATGCCGGCAGCCTTAGCATGCTGGCAGTGGACGCGCCAACGCCATCTTCGGCAATCGTCTTGGTGGCTGCGCGGAGGATGGCAGCACGTTTGTCTCCGATCTTCGGTCGCGGCATGTCTACCCGTAGTGTATGCAGTTCCTGGTAAGGATAGGAACGTGCTTCCGCTTCACTTCGTTGCGCACCAAGGTTGGGAGATACCCCTTCCCTTGCGCCTTGCTAGGGCTACAAGAGGTCGCCGGTCCCAATCCGCGAAAAAACCCGCTGAGAAGGGCTTCCTCTGACTCAGTGCGATCATCCAAGACGCTCATCGTCTTTTGCCGAGAGGAAGCGCCGGCCAAGATAGTCCCAAAACCAACCCGCTCCCTAAACAAGAATCGGAACGAGAGGCGACTCGATACCGCACTGAGATTCTGCGAGGAAGAACTGATTTGGCTTAGCACAAGGGCTCTTCAATAATTCCTTGGCGGAATTCGAGAATTGAAAGAGAAGCATATATTGAACGTGGTGCCAGATGGAAAGCTACGCCTCTTGCCCCTTTCAGCTGCGGACCGTGAACACTACGCTTTGACCTCTCAATTGCGATTGTGACTCCATAAGGAAGCCCTATCGCACGGGACCTGAGTTTCTGAATCAAGGAGTTACAACATTGACGTTCCAGGCTTCTGGACCTGAGAACTTGCATTTCCTATGCCACGTTCGTGACCTAGTTGGACCTTCGGTGATCGATGAATTGATGCAAATATTAGCCACCTTGAAAAACTAAGATTCACCGCTAGCACTTTTGCCAGTGTCCACGCTGCTGTATTGGACTGCACAATACTTGCCACGACGATTTTGCAATTTGTTCCGATAGCTGCGCTTGCGGGAACTAATGGGCCATTTAAGACACCACTCTGCCTCAGGTTTGAGCTATCTCAAAAAAAGGAAAATACGATGCTAAACAGCAAGATCCAAAGCGCTACCGCCCGAAAATTCCGCTACGGCGGTCTTCTACTTGGACTACTCCTGGTAGCGGCCATACCGGCTATTTCCGCGGATGACAGGAAGACAGAGATAATTGACGCCACCGCAATGGGTACCAGCACCCAGATGGGTAAAACTGTTAGCGTTAAGGTGACCATCAACCAATTCTCTACGGAAGCCGACAGGCAGGTCCTCGTCGATGCGTTCAAGAAGGGCCAGCACCAGGGTTTGGTCGAAGCACTCAAAAAGATGAAGCCGGTTGGCCGCATTGCCATCACTGGCACACTTGGCTACGACCTCAGCTACATTGCCCTGATTCCCTCGCCAACCGGCCGCAAGATCCGGTTCGCCGCCGACCGCTGGATCAGATTCGGTGAAGCCTACAACAACACCCAAAGCCAATCCTTCGATTTGACCGCTGGCGAATTTAATTTGAACGATAAAGATAAGAAGAAGAGTAGCGGAGTGCTTTACCCTGCTTCCCAGTTGATCATCAACAAACAGGGTCAACTTCAGTTCGAACTCCGCCAAAATCCCTGGAACCTGGTCAACATCATTGATTGGAACGGTGCTGGCACCAACGAGAAGTAGGTCACCAGTTGGCGGATGTCGGGCTCCAAACCTTGGGCACATCTAGTCCACGAAATTTGGACCTAAATTTCGCCTGCCGGGAACGCAGCGGGAGCGGACGGGATGTCGTCGTCGAGCCACGCGAGAAACAGCGTGTATCCGACCGATAGAACAATTGCGCCGACGAAAAGGCCAATGATCCCCATGGCCATGAAGCCGCCGATTGAGCCCAGGAAAATTATGAGAATGGGAACAGGCGCGCCCCTTCCGAGCAATAGCGGTTTTAGCACATTGTCCATGAGGCCGACGAAGATTGCCCAGATCAAAAACATCACAGCTTTGGTCGTAGCCATGGTGGCGAAGACGTAGATCACGGCGGGAATGAGGACCAAGCCTCCGATCTGGAGTATGGCGCCAATGAGGAATACCACAGCCCATAGGCCTGCTCCGGGGAGTCCCACCAGAAGAAACCCGAATGTGGCGAACAGGGACTGGATTAGTGCGACACCCAGGATTCCGGTGGTGACGCTGCGTATAGTGGCCCCGGTGAGCGCTTCAAACTGTGCGCCTCTATCGCCGAAAAGATGGGTTGCGAGCTTTCGCGAAACATTTGCACACTGACTGGAGTGGGCGAGAAGAAATCCTGCGACGATAATCGAGACGAAAAACTGCAACACTGCGACGCCGAGTCCCGCAGAGGCTGCAAGTAGTCCGGCCGCAACGCCTTTGACTTGCGGAGCGAGGCTTTGAAGGGCGGCTGCGAAATTAGTAGAAGCAAGCTCCATAGGTCGCTCAGACGCTTACCGATGATGGGCCAGGTTGCGACACTTTCTGGTGGCGCCGGGATCCTCAAGCTCCCATCGTGAAGCTGAACCGCGACAGACTGAAAGCCTCCAATCAACGTTTGAGCGAGGAGTGCAATCGGCATGATCAAGACGGTAAGGAGAAGAACCGTAAAAAGGACGGCTGCCAACCCACGTCGACCACCGAGCAGCTTCTGCAGCTTGCAGTAAGCCGGGTAGCCAGCAATAGCAATGGTCAGCCCCCAGGCGACCACGGCGACAAAGGGTTTCAGAATAAGGAAGCAAGTCGCGGCAAGCAGGACGATAAGGGTAAGGTGAATGAAAACTTCGAGAGCGCGACTCAGGTGCGACTTATCGGTTGCCGGTTGGCTAGAGGTCACGTCGGTTTCTCCTTCGCAGATCAGGCCCGCTTACTATACGACTGTTCCGTGGCACTCGAGCGTCATCTTACTCCGTTCACTATTCAGCATTGGCCCCCGAGAAATAGATTTACTTACCTGCTTAGGTGCGGTGAGGGCGCGACCTAGTACTTTTGCAAGTGATTTTTTGAACCGCTGGCCACGATACTAAGGGTCACATCGAACAGCTACAATTGGCCATCCCGTAGCATTGTTCGGCGATCAGGATTGAAACTCTCGAGATGGGTCTCTTAGCGAATTTTAAAATTCGAACCAAGATATTCGTAGCCTTGCTGCCACTGGCCTTCATGGTGATCGTAGCAGCGCTGTACGCCTCGATCCAGATGGACAGAATCGACAAACGATACAGCGAACTGATCGGCAACGACGTCAAAGCACTCCACAACTTGACCGTCGCACGAGTGTTCAGCAATCGATTTGCCCAACTCCTCTATCAGGAGATTGCTGAGCCTGACCCTGACAGAATGCGAGTGATTGATGCAGACCTCGACAGGACAGCTGCGGAATTTCATTCCTTTGTCGCTTCAGCCAATACCGAAAGCCCGGCGATGGCTCAGAAGATCGACGCGGCCACCGCCATCTTCGACCAAGGGGTATCGGACTCCGGCCCGATTCGAGCAGCAACCTTGAGCGGCAACAATGACAAGGCCATCCAGATGATGCGTGAAGTCTATGACCCAGTATTTCGCAAGGGGCGACAATCGCTAACTGATCTGGCTGATGAGATACACGCGAACGTCGACCAGCGATCGGATGAACTTACCGGTACAACTCGCCACACGATTCTGATTACCTGGATCGTAATCATTCTCGGACTCGCGGCATCTTTCACGATCGCCCTCTCGATCGTCCAGGTTGAAGTTGTCAAGGTAGTGCTGTCGTTCCGAACACGAATACTGGATGTGGCGGAGGGACGACTGGACCTTCCAATAACGAACCTCAACCGCCCCAATGAAATTGGGGAGATGAGCCGGGCGTTGCAGACCTTGCAGATCGCTGCCCGTGAGCGGGAGATACTGGGCTGGGTGAAGGCCGAGGTGGCGACTACGACTGAGCGACTGCAGTCGACAGAGGATTTCCCAGCGTTCTCCGCCGTCCTGCTATCGCGAATCTCAGAGACGGTGGATCTGCTGTACGGTGCGTTCTATCTGGCTGACGACAGCCACGTACACACTTCGCTCGGGTTGGGGCATTCGCAACGGATGTCTCGGCGGAACCGCGAGAGTTCGCGCTTGGAGAGGGGTTGGTAGGGCAAACGGCCGTTGAACGGCGCACTCTTCGAATTACCTCCGAAGCGAAAAAGCTCCTCAACGTAAGTACGGGCAGCGGTGCTGTGACCCCAGCTTGCGTACTCTTTGTCCCGGTGATGAACCAGGACGACGTGCTGGCGATCATCGAACTGGCACCTTCCGCCCCTGTGTCGGAGCAGCAGCAGGCGCTATTGGGTGCGCTGTTACCGACCGTGGCGCTCAATACAAAGATCCTCGCCAGCAAACTTGTCACCAAGAAGCTGCTAGAGCACACACAGGTGCAGGCCGCGGATCTTGAGGTGGCCAAAGAAGCGGCCGAAGCGGCCACCAAAGCCAAATCTGATTTTCTGGCTAACATGAGCCACGAGATTCGCACGCCAATGAACGCGATTATCGGGATGACGCACCTGGCTTTGAAGACCGATCTGTCTGCAAAACAGTCAGATTACTTGACCAAGGTGAAGTTCGCCGCACACTCGTTGCTCGGGATCATTAACGACATCCTGGACTTCTCCAAGATTGAAGCCGGCAAGCTCGACATTGAAAAGATAGACTTCCGACTCGAAGACGTGCTCGACAATCTATCGACGATCGTCAGTCAAAAGGCACAGGACAAGAACCTCGAGTTCCTGATCGCAGCGCAGCATGAGATCCCGCCCAATCTGATCGGTGACCCACTACGTCTTGGACAAATCCTGATCAACCTGGTGAATAATGCGGTCAAGTTTACTGAGCGTGGCGAAGTGCTTGTAACGGTTTCGCTGGAGGAGCAGTCGGCGGAGAGGGTCAAGTTGAAGTTCTCCGTCCGCGACAGCGGTATCGGGATGACGCCTGAACAGAGCTCCAGGCTGTTTCAGGCATTCGCACAGGCGGATACTTCGACGACGCGAAAGTATGGAGGCACCGGGCTTGGACTCTCGATCTCCAAACGGCTAGTTGAGATGATGGAGGGCACGATCTGGGCCGAGAGCGAGCCCGGCGTGGGGAGTACATTCCATTTCACTACGTGGTTCGGAGTCGGAACGCAAGACAAACGCAAACGCTTGATTGCTGATCTGGCGGGTGTCCGGGCGTTGGTCGTAGACGACAATGCGCAGGCACGCGAGATCCTTACTGAGGCACTCCGCGTATTTGCACTCCGCGCAGAATCGGTTTCGTCAGGGGAGGATGCGGTGCGCGAGATTGCAGCTGCAGACTCTGCGGACCCTTATCGTCTGATATTGATGGATTGGCACATGCCGGGGCTGGACGGACTGCAGGCCAGCCGCATCATCAAGCGGAACGAACGTCTGAAGAACATTCCGAAAATAGTGATGGTGACTGCCTTCGGGCGGGAAGAGATCAGGACGCAGGCGGAGGAGATTGGCGTCGAGAGCTACTTATTGAAACCGGTGAATCAGTCGCTGCTCTATGACACACTGGTGGATCTGTTCGGCGTCGCGGGAGTAGACGAGCATCGCTCCCGCGCGAGGAAGGAAGACGCCACTGTGCATGATGCCACGGGAATTCGTGTGCTGCTGGTGGAAGACAACGAGATGAACCAGCAGGTTGCGACAGAGCTTCTGGAGAGCGCCGGAGCTATCGTCACCGTGGCCAACCATGGCGGTGAAGCCGTAAAGATCCTGACTGCTGGAGATCAGCCACCCGAGTTCGATGTGGTTTTCATGGATCTACAGATGCCCGAGATGGATGGGTTCACGGCAACCAGGCTGCTTGCGAGCTGATCCGCGTTTGCGAAAGTTTCCGATCATTGCGATGACGGCGCATGCTCTCGTTGAGGAGCGCCAGCGTTGCCTCGATGCCGGCATGAACGATCATGTGTCGAAGCCGATTGATCCAGATAATCTGTTTGCGACGTTGCTGCGATGGACGAAGCCCAGGCCCAAACAGGCCGTTGAATCCCAAGCGCCTCTCACCAACGCAAAAGCGCCCGACGAAGTAGCTCTGCCCGAGATCGCAGGGGTCAAAGTCGCGGATGGCCTGAACCGTGTTGCAGGAAACAGGCGGCTCTACCGCGACTTGCTGGGGCAGTTTGCCGCCAAACAAGGGGACGCGGCCGCGCAGATTTCGACCGCGATCGAGAGTGGCGACCTGAAACTGGCTGAACGCATTGCCCATACTGTGAAGGGTGTCGCCGGCAATCTTGGAATCACGGAGGTGCAGTCGGTGGCTCAGAGGCTTGAGAAGGCACTCCGCGACGGTGAAGGAACTGTGGCGGAGGTGCTCGATGAGTTCGCGGGAGCAATGGGCGCTCAGGTCCAGTCGATCGAGAAGGCGCTACGCGATTCGGCGAGCACTCGGACCGCGACGGCGCAGACTTCGCCCTTCGATGGAAAGGCGGCGGCCGCTGCGATTGGCCGGCTCAGGAGTCTGCTCGAGGCGAGTGACGGCGATGCCGAAGAGTCATTTCGCAGTTTGCAGGATGCAGTGGCAGGTGTTGTCGAGAAGCCGTATCTGGATGGTCTGAGCGCGTCGATCAATGACTTCGATTTTGACGCGGCGCTACTGAAACTGGATGAGATTGCCAAACGTTGCGCACGAAATGGGGACGACAAATGAGTCAGGTTGATGAGAAGAAGACTGTGCTGCTGGTGGATGATGCTCCCGCGAACATTCAAATCGTGAATTCGATCCTGAAGGACATCTACAAAATTCGCATTGCCACCAGCGGCGCAAAAGCATTGGAACTCGTGAAAGTTACACCGCCGCCCGACCTGGTTCTGCTGGACGTCATGATGCCGGAGATGGACGGGTACGAGGTCTGCACTCGGTTGAAACTTGATCCAGAGACGCGAGATATACCGATTATCTTTCTTACGGGACAGACGGAGGTCGAGGACGAGACAAAGGGCTTCGATGTCGGGGCAGTGGACTACATCCACAAGCCGTTTTCGCCTGCCGTGGTGAAGGCACGGGTGCAAACTCACCTTGTGCTTCGCGGGATCCGCGAACAGCTCGCACAGCAGTTGATCACGATCCAAAAAGAGTTGGAGACTGCGCGGCAGATCCAATTATCGATTCTTCCATCCGCAATTCCGAAGATGAAAGGTTTGGATATTGCTGCACGCTACATCCCAATGACCTCCGTTGCCGGCGACTTTTACGACTTCATCGTGGTCGACGAGAAACACATTGGAATTCTTGTGGCCGATGTGTCGGGACACGGAATGCCCGCTGCGCTGATTGCCTCGATGCTGAAGATAGCGCTGTCATCCCAGGTGGGCCATGCGGCCGATCCGGCAAAGGTGCTGCTGGGTTTGAATCAGGCACTATGCGGGAAATTCGAACATCATTTCGTCACGGCGGCATACGTGTTCATCGACATGCAGAATCTAACACTGACTTACGCGGGCGCTGGTCACCCACCGCTGCTTTTGTGGGGTGGGACACGAGGGTGTTCGCAGTGTTGAGGAGAATGGTTTGTTCCTCGGAAAATTCTCGTTTGCAAGCTATACCTCGGTGGAATTGCCGATCAAGGCCGGTGATCGAATCTTGCTCTACACCGATGGAATTCCGGAGACGACGAACCCGGCAGGAGTTGAATTTGGGACTGATGGTTTTAGGCAATTTCTAGAGGCTGAACAGAGCACGTCGGCAGATCATTTTGCCGATCAACTGCTTGGGGAATTGTCCCGCTGGTCGCTTCGGGGGACAACCGAAGAGCTCGATGACGATATGACAATTGTCGCCATTCACGTGACAAGCGACTGAAGATGGTCTAGTTGCGGACTACTACCCGAATGTCGGCTTGTCGGAAGCAACCCGATTACTCCCGAATCACGGGCATCCCGAAGTCATTCGACGGATGCTAGGCCGACCATCACATGGCGGTGAGACTTTATACCCCATCGCGGCGAAGTCCGGACGGACGACGGGCTGGTCAATTGATTTCTAACCGGGAAAAGCGGTAGGGTGGAGCGGGTGACGCCGATCCCATTTTCGCGACTGTTTGGCACGAGCGGCCGCCGCGCGATCGAGTCCATTGTGCCGCGCCGAACGTTCGACGATGTAATTCTGCCGCCTACGACCCGGCGCGCCCTGGATATCGCACTGTCGCAGGTCACACAGCACGATCTGATATTTAAGCGTTGGGGCCTCGGCGAACGGCATTCAACCGGGCTTGCTCTCGCCTTCAATTTCGCCGGGCCTCCAGGCACCGGCAAAACCATCTGCGCCGAAGCCATCGCGCACTCGCTCGGCCGCCACCTTCTGCTCGTCCGCTATGCCGAGCTCGAATCGATGTGGATGGGCGAGACGCCGAAGAACGTTGCCGCAATCTTCCGCACGGCGCGCGACGAGCAGGCCGTGCTGCTGTTCGACGAAGCCGACGCGATCGCAACGCGCCGATCGATGTCAGTCGATCACGGCTTTCAGCGCGAATCGAACAGCGTTATAAACGTCCTGCTGCAGGAGCTCGAGCGGTACAGCGGCGTCGTGATATTCGCCACGAACCTCGCGGCGAACTTCGATCCGGCGTTTGAGCGACGGATTCGTACACACGTCCTCTTCGAAATGCCAGGGGAGGTACAACGCGCGCAGATTTGGCAGGTGCAGTTACATCCTTTGCGGACGCCGCTCGCTGCTGACGTCGATTTCAATGCTTTGGCGGGCCGGTATGAAGTTACCGGCGGAGACATTCAGAATGCTGTACTGAAGGCGGCGCTAGCTGCGGCGGCTGAGCCCATGCCCGATTCTTCGAAAAGGATTCATCAGCGTCATTTCGAGGCGGGCATCGAGGAAGTGATTGCCAGCAAGCGGGTGATGCAACAGTCGCTTTTTGCTGGCCAAGCAGTCGTCACGCCGGAGGCTAAAATCACTCGCGCGACCACGTCCCACGCTTCGCAACTGTTAGCATACGGCCTCCCAGGTGCGGCGCTGCTGGTGGCGCTCATTGCACTCGCGGTAGCGTTGCTCAAATAGCCTCCGCCTTATGACTCATGGACGACTCGTCTGCGGATGAGATTACCGCGCACCGAATAGACCAGATGGAGGATGATGTTGCTCGTTCAAGGAGCATATTTCTCGCCGCATTGCGTCCGGATCGGCAACAATCCTTCCGGAATCGCAAAGACTGCTGCGCCAACGGGTGGAGGGTAAGAATCGTAGTTGGTAAAGTGCCTGTGTGATCGAGAAGAGGCAAATGAGGTCCGGAGGGATATATGTACAGACACCAATAAATCTCTGCTACCCTTCCTCACACAACAGCTTTGCGGATGTCGAGGAGTACATCGAAACGATTAGCAGTCAATCTGCAACCCGAAACCTCAGGCGTCCTGAAACTGCGAGTTGCAGCGCGAGGATCGCGAGATCACGTGAGCATCAAGAAGGAAAACGCCAAGCTGGGATAGTCCAAGAGGAGAATTGATGACTTGGGACACCGAAAGGACACATGTGTTAGTGAACCGACCTGCTCTCACTCGCCGACAGCTCCTCAAGGAGCTCCTCAGCACCACTGCCGCAGCAACCATCTACCTCCCCGCACTCCAAGCCCTCGCCCAACCGCAGGATGACCGCGCCACCGCTCAGCAGCGCGCCGAAATGAGCAGCATCGCCGGCGAGTTCCGCAAGCAATTCTCTGTCCCGGCGACCTCGATCGCCATCGCTCGCAACGGCCAGTTCGTCTACGACCAGGCGGTCGGCGTCGGCGACCGCGAGCTCCACATCCAGGTCCAGCGAGACTCCCTCTTCCGCATCGCCTCGGTCACCAAGCCCATCACCTCCGTCACCATCTTCTCCCTCATCGAACAAGGCAAGCTCAACCTCAACGACAAAGTCTTCGGCCCAAATGGCGTCCTCGACATCGGATACGGCAAGCCGCCCTACAAACCCTTCATCACCGACATCACCGTGGACCATCTCCTCACCCACACCTGCGGCGGCTGGCCCAACGACGGCACCGACCCCATGATGCTCAACCTTCCTTGGAACCAGACCAAACTCATCACCCACACCATCGCCAAAGTCCCCATCACCAACCCGCCCGGCACCCACTGGGCCTACTCCAACTTCGGCTACTGCGTCCTAGGTCGCGTCATCGAGCAGGTCACCGACGAACCCTACGAAACCTACGTCCGCACCAACATCCTCGGCCCCTGCGGCATCTCCACCATGAAAATCGCCCGCAACAGAATAGATGACCAAGCCAACTACGAAGTCGTCTACTACGGCCAGTCCTCCGAAGACCCTTACCAGCTCAATATCACCCGCATGGACTCCGACGACGGATGGATTGCCTCCTCCACCGAGCTCGTCCAGTTCCTCAACCACGTCGCCGGAGCCCCCGGCATCCCCGCGCTCCTCAAGCCCGAAACCATCAAAACAATGACCACCCCCGCTCCCGCCTATCCCGCAGGCGACGCTCGCTACGCCCGCGGCTGGATGGTCCAGAACAACGGAGCCGGGAACTGGTGGCACAACGGCAGCCTTCCCGGCACCACCTCGCTCATGGTCCGCACTCCCACCGGCATGTGCTGGGCCGCGCTATGCAACACCCGCACCGAACCCAAGGACCAGATCAACACCGCCCTCGACCAAATGATGGTCAACATCGTCCATACCGTCCCGTCCTGGGCCATCTAGCGGAATTGTCAGTTGCGACTCCATAAGCCATCCAGAACAATTAGCGTGAATGCTGTAAGAATATGTGTTCATCGCCGGGGCCCGACCAGCAGGTGCTCCAGCGGAGCGAAGTAGCACTCCCCACTCTCCCGTACCAGATCAGTTCAACAGAGTCACACTGGGCCCAAACCGAACCTAGGAGAGATCATGCGCATACAGTCCGTCGTCGCCGCCGCCGCCATCCTCGCCACTAGCCTGATCACCCACGCTGACACCCTTTCCACCTTCGACCTCAACGCAACCACCGTCTCCGGCGGCTCCGCCAACGGAACCGTCACCCTCGACGCCACCATCGGACTCTTTACCTCGGCAGACATCACCGTTATAAGCCAAGGAGGTCAGTTCCTGTTCAACGGCGTTCCCTTAGCCAGCCCGGGCTACGGCACAGTCTGGAAGGATACACTCAACAACCAATTCATCCTCTCCCTCCCAGTCAGCTCTCTCATTGGCTACACTGGCGGAGAACTCTGCTCAGTCCTCCTAAACTGCGGAAACTCTATGGTTTCACTCCCCTCCGAATTCTTCGCGAGTATGGCTGGTCCGTTAAGCTCAGATGTAGTCCAAGCGGGCACCTTGACTCTCGCCCCCTCAGCCCCGACCCCCGAGCCCTCATCGATAGCCCTCCTGGCCACCGGCCTGCTCGGAGTCATCCACCTCACCCGCCGGCGACTGCTGGATTCGGCCTGGTCGGTTATTATTCGAATCTGAGCGCAATCGAAACGTCGGCCGCCCTTTCGTCCTCTCGAAACCGGCGGGATCTTCGTCGGTGAGGACGTCACCATTAAATTGGATGTCGAGTTCGTCAAAGTATCGTAGTAGACGATTTCCGAACTTTCTCGCATATGGGACGCCTTCGAGAGCGTCCAGACTTACGTCTGAAGCGCCATGCAGATTGGCGCTTGGCAGCGATTCTTGCTACGCCCGAGGCGATGTCTTCGCTCGCGGGTCGTGATGGGCCAGACGGCTTAGGAGATAGTCGACCTCAGCCCTTCCTTTTGCTGTGAGCGATGAACCCGGGGCGCGTTGCGAATCGTAGGCGATGGCGCCGCGCTTCTGCAGGACGTACTTGCGGACGGCGAGACCGATTCCCTGCTGCTGCTCGTAGCGGATGAGCGGGAGATGCGCATCGAAGAGGTCGTGGGCGGTGTCGCGCTGGCCAGACTGCGAGAAGCTTGACAACGTCGACGAGCATGTCGGGGAAGGCATAGCCGGTCATCGCGCCGTCAGCTCCGCGCTCTAGCTCAAAGTCGAGGAAGAGGCCACCGTTGCCAGTGAGAATCGAGATGGGACGGAGCGCTCCCTCGCTCTGGAAGCTGCGCAGTGCGCTGATTTTCTCCAGGCCGGGCCAGTCTTCGTGCTTGAGCATCACGCAGGATGGATTGTCGTTAACGATGCGCTGGATGACTTTGGGCGTCATGACGACGGTGAGCAGCAGCGGATAATCCTGAATGACGAACGGGATGTCGGGGCCGATGGCGGCGACGGCCTGCGCATAGTAGTTGACGATCTGGTCGTCGGTGCGAAGGCTTGGCGGCGGGGCGATCATGACGCCGGCTGCACCGCCTTCCATGACGCTACGGGCGAGGGAGCGCATGGCTGCGAAGCCGGGGGCGGAGACGCCTACGATGATCGGAACTCCGGCTCGGCGGACGACCTGATTAGAGATGGCGAGGGCTTCGGCGGGATCGAGCTTTGGAGCTTCGCCCATGATGCCGAGGATGGTGAGACCGGTGACGCCGCAACTGAGGTAGAAGTCGGTCATCCTGTCGACGGAGTCGTAGTCGACGGCGCCATCGGGCTTAAAGGGAGTAACGGCGATGGCGTAGACACCCTTTGCGGTGTGATCGAGGAGCATCGGTCTATTCATCCTTCTTCGGTGTTGTGGGGCGCCCGTCGCGCAGGAGGAAGTCGAAGTCGCAGCCTTGATCGGCTTGCAGGACGCAGTCTTCGAACAGTTTTGCATAGCCGCGCTGCGGGGTTTCGCGTTGTGGCGGTGATTGCTTCAGGGCTGCGAGGCGTCGTTGTAGCTCGGAGTCGTCGATGAGGAGCTCGAGGCGCCGGGCTTCGACGTCGAGCAGAATCTGGTCGCCATTTTGGACAATAGCGAGTGGGCCACCAACTGCGGCCTCGGGTGCAATGTGGAGGACGATGGTGCCGAAGGCGGTGCCGCTCATGCGGGCGTCGGAGATGCGCACCATGTCTTTGACGCCCTGGCGTGCGAGCTTCATAGGAATTGGAAGATAGCCCGCTTCGGGCATGCCGGGTGCGCCCTTGGGACCGGCGTTGCGCAGGACGAGGATGTCGTCGGCGGTGACGTCGAGGTTGGAATCGTCAATGCGATTGGTGAGGTCTTCGATGCTGTCAAAGACGACCGCTCGACCGGTGTGACGCATAAGGTGCGGAGAGGCGGCGGAGTGCTTGATGACGGCGCTGCGTGGCGCGAGATTGCCGTGGAGGATCGCCATCGCGCCTTCGGGTTTGAGCGGCGATGCGAAGCTGCGGATGACGTCTTGATGGGGAACAAGTTCCGCGGCGGCGATGGCGTCGCCCAGCGTGCCACCTGAGATGTTGGGAGCATCGAGGTCGAGGAAGGCGGTGAGTTCGCGCATGAGGGCGGGCAGACCGCCGGCGTGGTGAAGATGCTCCATGTAGTGCGCGCCGGAGGGCTTGAGGTTGAGCAGGACGGGAATGTCGCGGCCGAGTTGGTCGAAGGCAGCGAGGTCGAAGGGTACACCTGCGCGGCCGGCTATTGCGATGAGGTGGATAAGACCGTTCGTGGAACCGCCGATGGCCTGCAAGACAATCATGGCGTTGCGGATGGACGCAGCCGTGATGAGGTCGCTGGGTTTGGGTGTCCCGGCAATGGCGATTTCGGTGGCGCGCTTGCCGCTGGCTTCGGCGATGCGGCGACGGTCGGCGAGAGTGGCTGGCGCGGCGGCGCTCATGGGGAGCGCGAGGCCGAGTGCTTCGACGATGCAGGCCATCGTGCTGGCGGTGCCCATGACGGAGCAGGTGCCGACCGATGGGCAGAGGCGACCGCTGATGGTTTCGATCTCGACAAGGTCGACGTTGCCTGCACGGTGCTGCGCCCACATGCGGCGACAATCGGTGCAGGCTCCGAGGACTTCGCCTTTGTGATTGCCGACGACCATCGGACCGGTCTGCAGAACTACTGCCGGAAGGTCAGCGCTGGCGGCGGCCATGACTTGTGCGGGGAGGGTCTTGTCGCAGCCGCCGATGAGGACGACGGAATCCATGGGCTGCGCGTCATCATCTCCTCGGTGTCCATCGCCATTAGGTTGCGTAGGAACATGGAGGTGGGATGGGCGAAGCTCTCGCCGATGGAGATGGTTGGGAAGACCATGGGCAGGCCACCGGCCAGCATGACGCCGCGCTTCACGCTTTCGATGAGGTCGGAGACATTTCCATGGCAGGGGTTGTAGTCGCTAAAGGTGTTGGTGATGCCGACGATGGGCCGCTCGAGCGCATCGTCGGAGTAGCCCATGGCCTTGATGAACGCCTTACGGAGGAAGAGCGAGAAGCCGGCGTCGCCGTAGCTGGTCAACCCCTTGCGTAAACCTGTGGTCATATCTCTGCCCCTGTGGGTTCGAACGTTGGCGATTTTGCAGGGGTGAGCATGAGGATGAGGACGGACGAGGCGATCATGCACGCCGCAACGAGGAAGAGACCTGAGTTCAGCGTGCCTGTACGGGTCTTCAGGAAGCCGATGATGGCAGGGCTGAAGAAGCCGCCGAGGTTGCCGGTGCAGTTGATCAGCGCGATGCCGGCCGCTGCGGCGCTGCCGCCAAGAAACGATGTAGGGAGCGCCCAGAACATAGCTAATCCCGTGATAACTCCGGCGACAGCGAGCACGAGACCGAACATCGCGATGGACGTGTTGCTGCCGGCTTGTGTGCAGAGGATAAAACCGATCGCAGCCACAATGTTTGGCACGATGATATGCCAGCGTCGCTCGCGAGTTCTGTCGGAGTGGCGTCCAACGAACATCATGCAGATAAGCGCGCAAGTATACGGGATAGTGGTGAGCATGCCGATGTGGAATGCGTCTTTGACGCCGGTCTGGCGGATGATGGTGGGTTGCCAGAAACCAATGGCGTAGGAGCCCATCTCCATGCCGAAGAAGATTGCGCCGAAGAGCCAGACATGTGGACTTGTAAACACAGAGCGAATTGAAACATGGGTTTTAGAGACGGCTTCTTCGTGGATTTCGGAGGCCACGGCGGCTCGTTCGGGTTCAGAGAGCCACTTCGCTTCGACGACGCGGTTGTCGAGGAAGAAGAAGATGACGACGCCGAGGAGAATTGCGGGGATCGCCTCCAGGATGAAGAGCCATTGCCACCCGGCCATGCCCTTGCTACCGGCGAAGTGCTGCATGATGAAGCCGGACAGCGGACCGCCGATGATTCCAGAGACGGGGTTACCGGCCATCAAAAGGGCAACCATCGCTGCTCGGCGATGGGCTGGGAACCAGTAGGTGAGGTAGAGGATCATGCCAGGGAAGAAGCCGGCTTCCGCAACTCCCAGCAGCAGGCGTGCGGTGTAGAACTGCATGGGTGTGCGCACCAGCGCCGTTAGTGCCGAGATGATGCCCCAGGTGACGATGACGCGGCAGATCCAGACGCGCGCTCCGACCTTATGCAGCATGATGTTGCTGGGAATTTCGAAGGCAAAGTAACCGAGAAAGAAGATGCCCGCACCGACACCATAGACGCTGTCGCTGAACTTGAGATCGCCCAGCATCTGGAGCTTGGCGAAGCTTACGTTGACGCGGTCGATGTAGGCAATGATGTAGCCGATCACGAGGATCGGCATGATGTGCCATGCGATCTTGCGGTAGAGCAAGTCGCCGACACAATCGGAGGAGGTTTTCGGCGCGATATTGGCTGCGGATGACAGGCTTTAACTCCGATCTCTACCGGGCTAGTCTACCGATTTATCCTGTGCGGCGCGAAAGCTCTCGTACCGGGCTTTGGTCTCGGCGTTGGGTGGGTAGAGTCCGGGTAGCGGAAGGCCAGAGCGGACCTCGTCGATAATCCAGGCTTCGAATCTCTCCTGCTCGACCGCGGCTACGACGACTTCGTCGAGGAGCGCGGCTGGGATGACGACGGCTCCGTCGTCATCGGCGACGATGATGTCGTCGGGGAAGATTGCAACGCCACCGCAGGCGATGGGCACCTGCCAACCGACGAAGGTGAGTCCAGCGACGGATGCTGGCGCCGCAGCACCCTGGCACCAGACGGGCAGATTGGTACGAAGAACGCCGGCGAGGTCGCGGATGACGCCGTCGGTGATGAGTCCGGCTACTTCACGGAAGCGGATACGCTCGCAAAGGATGTCACCGAAGATTCCGGCGTCGGTGACGCCCATAGCGTCGACCACCGCGACGCATCCAGCGGGCATGCATTCGATGGCGGCACGGGTCGAGGTCGGAGATGCCCAGGACTCGGGGGTGGCGAGGTCCTCGCGCGCGGGGACGAAGCGCAGGGTGAATGCCGGACCGACGATGCGAGGTTGGCCGGTTCGCAGGGGTTTGGTACCGCGCAGCCAGATGTTGCGCAAGCCCTTTTTGAGCAGAACCGTCGTGAGGGTAGCGGTGGTGACACCGGTGAGGGCGTCAACTGTCTTCTTGTCCAATGGCATAGGTTGTGAGTGCTCCTAAATGCTGGGGATCATGCCGCCATCTACGCGGATGACGGAACCGGTGATATAGGCGGCCAACTCGCTGGCAAGGAAGGCTACAACATTGGCGTACTCTTCCGGTTTGCCGTACCGGCCGAGTGGGATTGTGCCCTGACTTTCAGCGGCAACTTCTTCGACGCTGCGTCCTTCGCGCTTGGCTTTTGCAATATCTAGGGCTGCGACGCGGGATGTGGCGATACGGCCAGGCACAACGATGTTGGCAGTGATGCCGTCTTTGCCGACCTCGCGGGCTAGCGTCTTCGACCAACCGACGAGTGACAGGCGGAGCGCGTTTGAGATCGCGAGGTTCGGGATGGGCGATATGACGCCCGACGATGTGCTGGTGAGGATGCGGCCCCAGCCTCGAGACTTCATGCCGGGGAGGACGCGGTCGGTAATGGCAATGACGGAGAGCACCATCGATTGAAATTGCGTAGCCCAGAGCGCGGGGTCTTGACCGGCAGCAGAGGCTGGGGGTGGGCCGCCGGTGTTGTTGACGAGGATGTCTACAGAGCCGAGCTCGCTTTCGATCTTCGAGATGTTCGCATTGATCACCGAGAGGTCAGCGAGGTCCCAGATCAGGCCGATGCAATTGCCGCCGATCGCTTTCAGGTCCGCGACTGTGCCGTCGATGGAAGTCGCTCCGATGCCTGCTACGGCGACGTTTGCGCCTTCAGTGGCAAGGGCTTTAGCGATAGCGCGGCCTAATCCACCGCCCCCCCCAAGCACGAGCGCCGTCTTTCCTCTTAGTCCCAAATCCATGCAAAGTTCCTCGTCACTGCATCATACTTGGCGCGGTGATGCTTGCGAAATGGCACCGGATACAATGTCCCGTTGGCAAGGAGATATTCCGAAATGTTGAAGACGATTTTTCTTAGCCTGATGCTTTGTGTTGCTTCTGCGGGATTCGCGCAGGAGAATCCTCTGGCTGGCGCGATTGATATTCACGTCCACGCGGCACCGGATAGCGCGCCGCGATCGATTGATGCGATCGACCTTGCGCGACTTGCGAAGAGCCGCGGAATGCGCGGGCTCGTGCTGAAGAATCACTATGAACCGACGGCTTCGCTAGCTTACGTTGTTCGGAAAGAAGTGCCGGGGATCGAAGTGTTCGGCGGGATCGACCTGAACCTGTCGGTGGGCGGAATGAATCCCAGCGCGGTCGAACATATGGCGGCGACTACGGGAGGATACGGCCGCTTTGTGTGGATGGCGACGTTTGACTCCGAGAATCAGGTGCGCTATTCAAAGCAGGATCGGCCGTCTGTCCGGATTGCGCGGGATGGGCAGTTGGTGCCGGAGACCAAGGCCGTGATTGCGGTGATCGCAAAGCGCAACCTGGTGATGGCGACAGGACACTCAAGCGCGGAGGAAGACCTGATGCTGGTGCGCGAAGCTAAGGCGGAGGGCGTTCAGCACATGTTGGTGACGCACGCGATGCTGCAGCCGACGCATATGTCAAGAGCGCAGATGCTGGAGGCCGCGAACATGGGAGCTTACATCGAGTTCGTTTACAACGGGTTGATTGGGACCGGGAAGCAGTACGACTTTGGGGATTATGCGAAGGCTATTCGTTATGTTGGGGTGAACCACTGCATTCTTTCGAGCGATATGGGCCAGCCGGGAAATCCATTGCATACGGATGGGCTGACTGAGTTTTATTCGGGATTGCGGGGACAGGGATTTACGCAGGCTGAGATTGACCGAATGGCGAAGGAGAATCCGGCGAGGTTGATTGGGTTGCGGTGACCCGGGCGTCCCCTCAATTCATACCGCCTGCCTGCCCGGCACAAACTCACTCCTTGGAATTCGCGCCCTACAGAAGCCATATAGCCTGTTGGACATAACTCCGAGTCACCGACTCGAAGTTGGTGGGGATGCAGGCAACAGACAGTCGTTTTGAACTTGTAGTTAAATTTTGAAGTGCATCGATCATCGGATTTGATGCTAGATCCAGACCTTCGATTCCGCCTCCATTGCGTTACGATTCCGTGCTCCAGCGTTGGGTGGCACAGAAGCGGCTGTCACAGGGGCAGCAGTTCTACCGGGCCCTCTTCCCAGAGCAGAGGTCGATCCACCAGGTGCGTAGTTCACGTTTGTATCGCCTAGGTATTCCACCGGAGGAGCTACGCGATTCATCCGTGCGTAATTAGGAATCGCCGTCATTGGTGAACCGTCCTGCCATTTGCCAGTGATAACCATCACACCGCCGAGTAGGTCCGGTCTCCATTCCGCTTTGAGCGGAGCATTGCTTAGCTGCTGATCAATGTTCTGGTGGTCTGCACTCTCTACGTTGTAGATGAGCGGACCATACTTCAGCGCGACAGTGCCAAGATCAGCCTTGACGCGGCTGTCTGCGACGATGCGCTGGGGCCCCATCGGAAGCTCCAGTTCGATGCGATCGCCCGCCTTCCACTGACGCGTGACGACGGCGTAGCCTTTCTCTATATGCGGTGTAACCTCCTTGCCGTTGATGACAAAACGTTTCACTCCGCTGAGCACAGGCGACTCCGTATAAAGCTTGCTGGTATTTCGATTCGGGATCCGCACATAGACGGAAAAGGTCTTTGCCTCCTCCGGATTGACTATGATCACAATCGCACCCTTCCACGGATAGTCGGTCTTCTGAACCATCTCGACGTTGGTACCCGCAACCTTTCCGACGTGAATGCGACTTCCTACGAACAGATTTACGTAGAGACCGGTCTTGTCCTTCACGTACGCCCATGTCGGCATCATCAGCAGCGTTCGCGGAATGTTGCCGACACAGCATGGGCACACATGCCAAAGGGTGCGCTGGGTGTTGACCAGCGGGTTGGTGTAGCAGAAGCTCTTTCCGTCGAGAGCAACACCCCCTAGCAGAGCGTTGTACATCGTCTGCTCGTAGAGATCGGCATACTTCGCGTTATGGTAGGCGAGGTTGAGCTTGTATTGGAAGAAGACAAGACCGCAGCTCGAACAGGATTCGCAGTAAGAGTTGTTGCGAAGCGAATAGTTCGGACCGAAACCCTCGGAGGTTTCGCCGCTGCCTATGCCACCGGTCAGATAGTACTTCTTATTTACCATGTTGTCCCACAGCGAAATGACAGCGCTCTGGTAGTCACGGTCTTGTGTTTCGGCAGCAATGTCCGCCATGCCGGAGTAGAAATACGTTGCACGCACAGCGTGGCCCACCGCCTCATATTGTTGACCAGGGGGCAAGTGGCTCTGGTCGTACTCCGCTCCACCACGACGCGAGTCGAGCAAGAACTTGGCAAGCATTATGTATTCGTCGCCGCGATGATTGCCTTCCTGATCGTTGACAAACCGGCCAAAGCGCACCAGAGCCTGTTCCATCTCCTGGTGACCATCGAACCAGTCCTTCTTTCCAGGGCCAAGGTTCGCGACCCAGCAATCAGCCAGTTTCTTCGCTGCGTTATACAAGCGAAGGTCTTTGCCATCGGTCAACGTGTAATGGTTGATGGCCGACTCAATAAAGTATCCGGAAACATAGCCTTCGTGATTGCCGCGATGATCCGGTGACCAGCGCTCCGGCCATTGGCTGCGGTCCGCCAGGATGTAAGCCGTTTGCAGGTAGCCATCCGGCATCTGCGCCGCCAGAATGATGGGAATCCACATCTCCAGCGTCGTGCGCATCTGTTTCTGCGAGTTAATAATGTCTTGATCGCCCTGCGGATCGACCATCAGAGCGATGCACATAGCCTCCACTGTCTGGTGAATCCACGCGTTGGAGAAGACGTAACCCTTATGGAGTCCATGCGCTTCGCCGCGGTTTGCCTTGCCTGCTTCAACAAAGTTGTCGATGCCTCCGTCTCCGCGATTGGCAGCGATATCGGTGCGCTCGCAATAGTTGATGCAATGCGGAATCCAGTCAACGATTAGGGTCTTCGCACGTGTATTCCAGAGTGGGCTGTCAATCGAGTACTTCGTAGTGTAGACAACGTCCAGGCGATCCTTCGGAGGAGCGGCCTCTGCGTGGACGTTAATCGTCGAAGTGATTTGTTCTCCGTCACCCAGGCCCGTCAGTTTAAGGACATAGTCTCCCGGCGCTGAGAACGTCGCCGTAGTCACGGGCGATGCTGCATTCACAAAGACAACGGTTCCGGGGCCGGCTTCCTTGGTCCACCGCGCAGTGTTGCCCGGCAGGTCCTGGAGCCAGATCGCCTTGCCGGCGAGGTATGTTTTGCCGCCGATTACAACCGAACGGTCGATGCCTGCATCGACTACCGGAGGAAGTGACGGGGCGGGACTGGAGCCATAGACCCTCCACTCGATGATCCCCGCTGGGTGCGTCTCATCAGGAACTACTTCCAGACGCAACTTCTCTGTCTTGACTTCATCGAACCGGGTGGTATTGAAGCTGTCACCTGCAAGCCCCAGGCCTTGAGCATTCGACACTACAACGAATTCGCTCCCATTCCAGTAGAGAATTCGGTACGAAGCAGGCGCGGCTGTTCGCCCAAATCCGCTGCCGGGAGGGCCATTCGGCCTCGGAGGATCGATCGCCCAGTAAACGTCGATCGTATTAATGGAGACTGGCTTTGTCCAGTCATACTGCACCCACTGGGCGCGACCGTCGCCCTCCCATTCCCGGCGAATCACATAGGTACCGTTCCTCCGGTCGCGAGAACTTGCCGGGGTAAAGCCGTCATTTAGCGAACCGATCTTATTCTCACTTAGCATAACGAGACTGGAAGGCGAGGCCACCTTGGCCAGGTTCAACTCGCTATCCACATCACCAGTCAGAGCGAACGCCTTCGAACGATTCAAGCCGGCCAGAACGGCAGTTCCCCCAACACCAGCCAGAAAACTCCTACGGTTCAGAGAAAGACGAGACTGTCGCTGCTTCATGTAAAGGCTCCTAAGAATCTGTGACCTCCATTTCTAGTCCCACCGAGCATTTGTCGTCAAGATAACGTTTACTTAAGTCTGCGCGTTTGTCTATACGAGCAAGTGCGAGAATGAATTCGCAGGACAACCGTTCGAATCTCTCGCGAAGCTCCGTGTCGCTACTGGTTGCGCGCGGCAAAACCATCGAAATTGCAGAATCCTCGTTATTGATGCTTACGGCTCTCGATCAGCAAGTCGTCTCGCGCTTGTTGACGCTCTGGTCTGATGGATTTATCCACAACCCGGTTTTTATGAGTTCGTGAAGAGATCGATTCAGTCCGACCACGAGAACACTGGTTGGAGTAACGACCGATCCAGTCCCGGCCACTGGACCTAAAGAAAAAACCAGTATGAATTCTATGGTTTCTGAGGTGTCGGGAAGTTCGACGTCTCGGTACTTTGGTTCAGTCGAGGAAATGATCCCTGAGAACTATCCGTCAGAAGTAACGACCCTCTTACTGCTCAACCGCGAACTCCTTGACGGACATATCGCAAAATCCAAATTTGCAGCCGCGTAAATCTGGAGGGCTGTCATCTTCTCCAGAAAGGGTCCGTCCTATGAATTCATATCTGTTCGCCCGTCAGTGTCGGGAGGATCCACAATCTCGAAAACGCGAATGAAGAGATGCTTGTCACGGCCGCGAGGGAAGGAGATCATTTGCCTTTCTCCGAGCTTTGGAATCATCACTCGAAGAGAGCGTTCCACACGATGTATCGGATTACGAGAAACCAGCAGGATGCGGAGGATGCACTTCAGGATGCATTTCTGAAATGCTTTCGTTCACTTGAAACATTTTGACGGTAGATCGATGTTTTCCACCTGGCTCACGCGAATAAGTGATTACTGGGGCTAAGTTGAGAAAGCGGAAGGGGGATTGAGATGAATACAATATCAAAGCATCCCAGAAAAACCATAGCCTTGAGAGCTCGCTTGTTCTCGAAGCTTGTTTATTTAGCGATTGGGATGATTTTCTCTTCGTCACTTGCAGTCTCTCAAGTGCCACCGAATTCGGTCGTGCGATCGTCAGGTGTCATGCCAAACGATTACTTCCACACGGGCGCCGGAGCCCGCTATCTACGTAGAGCAGAAGGAAACATTGTCACGCAAACCGTGCGTGGAAATATCAGCGTGTTGATAGGATCGGGTGCCAATATCGTCGTCTTGTCAGGCGACCGTGGAAAGTTTATGGTCGATGCCGGAATTAGCGTATCGGAAGCTAAAGTGAAAGCTGCACTCAACACGATCAGTCCGACACCGATCGTCTATGTAGTTAACACTCATTGGCACTGGGACCATACTGACGGTAATGGATGGATGCAGCAGTCTGGCGCAACCATCATTGCGCATCAGAACACCCTGAAGCACTTGTCCCAGGCCACTCACGTCGACGATTGGAACTGGACCATGCTGCCGGTACGGGTTGCGGCGCGCCCCACAATACTCGTAGATAACAGCACGACATTCATCTTTGCAGGGGACACAATTCACGTAGACCACTACGGTCCCGGCCACACGGATGGAGACGTGTCGGTCTATTTTGAAAAGGCAAATGTGTTGGCTCTCGGTGACACATTCTGGAATGGCAATTACCCATTTATTGATAATCAAGATGGCGGCAACATCAATGACGCAATCAAATGGGCCGACAAAGCAATCGAACGCTCCACCAACGACACCATCGTAATTCCCGGGCATGGTTCCGTTGGAACACGCTCACAGTTGATAGAGTTTCGCAACATGCTCGCGACTGTACGAGACAACGTCGCCACGCTGGAAACAACAGGGCAAGTCGCTCGACGAAGTGATTGCCGCGAAACCTTCGGCGGCCTTCGATGATCAATGGGGACGCTTTGTGATCGATCCAGCGCACTTTATTAGGCTCGTTTACGCCGGACTATGAATAATCACGCCAGTTGTCGGTTTCAAAAGGATACAACGATGTCAACTTCAATCTCCGCCCTCGTCATTCCCGATTCTTTGCTTGCGAAAGAGGCCACTGATCTCCTACGTGAGCATTCCACGGATCTACTCATTAATCATTCGATCCGCGTTTACTTGTTCGCGGCTGAGCAGGGCCGTCAACAAAAGCTTCGCTTCGATCCTGAACTCCTCTACGTCGCGGCGGCTTTTCACGATTTCGGTCTCCTTAAGAAATTCTCGAGTCCGGACGAACGTTTCGAAGTCGATGGCGCAAACGCGGCCCGCCAGTTCCTCACGGCACATAAAGTCCCTGAAGACCAAGTAGAAATTGCATGGGAGGCCATTGCTCTGCACACCACTCCCGGCGTCACTCAGTACATGCGCCCCGAAGTAGCTCTACTCTATTCGGGAGTCGGTCTCGATGGGCTTGGAAAAGGCTTCGATCAGTTTCCCTCGGAGTTGCGCGAGAAAATCGTGGCCGAATACCCTCGCAAACACTTCAAAGAACGCTTCATCCAAGAGTACTTTGCCGGCTTTGCGCACAAGCCCGGCACGACCTATGGCACCGTGAACGCCAGCATCTGTGAGCGTCTTATCCCCGGGTATACAACTCCTAATGCCTGCGACGTGATAGCTGCATCTCCCTTCTCCGATTCCGACAACTAATACAGCGAGTTCCATGGAATGAAGCAAATGGCAGAGATGAAAGCAATGGAGTTTTCAGCCGAACTGAACCTGCAGCCGGTAAGACGTCCGGTTCCCGAGCCACAGGCGGGCGAAATCTTGATTCAGGTCTACGCCGCTGGAGTGCCCCCTACAGAGAAGCTTTGGTATCCCACCAACCATCGATTAAGGGCTCGTAGAAAAGTTGTGATTGCACCCGATCGGAAGAGTCTAGTTCAAGGTGGTAGGCGAGGTAGTGGAACTGTCATCCGAGAACTATCGATTAATTCAATTTGTCGATTTTAAAATATGTTTTTCGGCCGCTTTGAGGAAGATAGAGCACCTCGACGAAAACTATAGCAAGACTGGTGCGGAGAATGGATGCTCGATTCCCCGCACCCCGTCAGCAACGAATCAGCGATTCTGCGAGGCGCTGTCGTGTTGAGCGATAGCTTGTTCGAACAGCAGCTCGACGAGCTGGCCGATCCAAATTTGGCATTGGCGCCTAGACAGCAAGTTGCAGAAGTCCGCGCCCGAAGTAGAAGTCTTCAAGCGAGACGGAGGGGTGGAACGCCTCAGCAAATCTTCTGTTTCTGACCGGCTTCGTACCGTCCAACATGAACTTTTTGTTTCAGAGGAAAGTGCTTGACCCTGGAACCTGTTCGGGGGTCGATACTATGTGAGATGGCAGACAGCACTCCAACCCGGTTTCGTTCTGGCGAACTGGCTCGGCTAGCGGGCGTTAGCTCCGACACGCTGAGACATTATGAGCAGTTAGGGATTCTCAAAAAGCCGCCGCGAACGGATGCGGGTTATCGTCTCTATCCCGCAGACGCACTCAACCGTGTACTCCTAATCCGCAATGCTCTGGCAGTCGGCTTCTCATTAGATGAACTTACCCGCATTCTGTGCTTGCGCGATTCGGGCGCCGCGCCTTGCCGGGAAGTCGCGGAGATGGCACACGAAAAGGTGAGCGCGCTTGATTCCCAAATCAAACAGCTCGTTCAACTCAGAGATTCGCTAAAGACAACGGTGAGGAACTGGAAGGGCCGCTTGAAGAAAACTCCCATTGGGAATCGGGCTGGTCTGCTCGAATCGCTGCCCCAAAGGAAAGACAATAAGACTTCCTCTGGCAAAAGGAGAACACTATGAAAGCACTACCGCTCGTCCTCGCTTTGCTAATTCCCATGCTCGTTCACGGGCAAAGCGTAATGTCATGCCCAATGCACGAGCAGCACGAAAGTTCCGCTCACCATGCCGCTGAGGTAGACGCGCGTGGAGACAAAGGAATGGGATTCTCCCATGAGAAATCGACTCATCACTTTCAACTACTCTCTAACGGCGGCATCATCGAAGTGAGCACCAATGACGCGACTGACACGATTACGCTTGACGAAATAAGAGACCATTTATCCCACGTCGCGAAGATGTTCACCGAGGGAGATTTTGATCTCCCGATGTTCATTCACGACACGGTACCGCCGGGCGCCTCAGTGATGAAGTCAAAACGCACGGCGATTACCTATGCATTCGAGAGCACGCCAACCGGCGCGAGAGTTCGAATTAAAACGTCTGACCCGGACGCATTGAACGCAGTGCATCAGTTTCTAACGTTTCAGATACAAGACCATAGAACAGGAGATTCAGGCACAGTGAAGCCGCTTACCTAAGAAAGTATCGCCGGGAACGGTCGTATTATTTACCTATGTCGAGCGTCCAAACACTTTGGTTAATGGTGATCTTCTTCGTGACCAGCTCGATTAGCGTGGTGACCGGCAGCACTTCACTGATTACCGTGCCGGTGATGTTCCAATTTCATATCGACCCACGAATCGCTGTAGCGACCAATATGTTCGCTCTGACGTTCATGAGCGTAGGCGGTACGCTGCCATTCTTGAACAGGCGGTATGTCATTCGCAAGCGTCTGCCGATACTAACCTCTCTCTCACGTTGCTCGGCTCTCTCGTTGGCGCATTCCTACTGCTGCTAATTCCCTCACGCTCTGTCTCTATGGTCGTATCGTTTGCAGTCATTGCAGTTGCAGTGTTTGCATTGATTTATCGAAAATCCGGTGCGGAGCAATCCAACATAGCCCCATCCGCCGGAGCCGAACTATTCAAGGAGAACTCTAATGCGTTTACGAATCTCGGCTTTATTCCTTTCTGTTGTTCTACCTGCCATTGCGGCCTCCGCTCAATCGAGCCAGACTCTCACTGGAACCGTGAGCGATACCATGTGTGGGGCGCATCACATGATGCAAGGTGCAAGTGCTGCGCAATGTACCCGCGAATGCGTCAAGCAAGGGTCTGACTTTGCCCTTGTCAGCGCCGGCAAGGTGTACACGCTGAAGGGCGACAAAAGCCAGATCGACAAGTTTGCCGGGCAGAATGTGACCATCAAAGTAAAGGTAGATGGAAAGACAATCACGGTGGACTGCATAGAGGCTGCCAAGTCCTAGAGTCGGTAACCACTATCGCGGAATCAGCAGCAGCCACAGCTCTCACCGCGTGAAGCGCGCCGTCCCTCGACGACCAAAATGGGCAATGCCAGGAGGGCCGCTGCTGAATCCACCCAATGTATGTGCCAAATGGCATTGATGGCTAGTCCCGCCAAAGTCAAAGCGGCCAGGTAGGCGCATGTCGCTGACTGCACGGCATCCGCAGCCAAGGCCCGGTTGTTTGTAAGCCGTGCCGTCCTACGTTTCGCCCAGGCCCGAATAGGCATTACGACAAGGGCAACAAGTGTGATGACCATGCCACTGCAGCTCGTCTCTGGAGTAAAACCGGACACGAACGCAAACAAAGTCACAAGCGCGACGCGGCGCAACTCATCATCGCCACTCTCCACAAAAAGGCCTAATACATTTGCGAGCAGACCTGTCTTCCGTTAGCTTTTCCCTTGCAGTCGCGCGGCGGACCATACATTTGCGGGAACTATGACGCCAAGTTAGGATCGTCGGTCGGCGATTGTTTCCGAGTTGCCGACTACCCGGAAATAACGCGACGAGAACGGCGTTACTGTGGAGCTAGGTTGTTCGCACGTGCTTAGTCCCCTGAAGTGCCGGACTCAGTTCGTCGGCACGAGACGCGTCAGCTCCTCCAGGCAGTTGAGCGATTGAACGGAGTCGGTGTCGTTATCTGAGATCAAATACGTCGCGGTCCCATAGTTTGTGGCGACGATCGCTTAATTTATGAATGCTCCACCGTGATTACAACATTTCCCTTCTTGTGCCCTTGCTCAACATACTTGAATGCTTCTGCGATCTGCTCCAAGGGATAACTTCTATCGATGACCGGCTTGAGCTTCCCAGCCGCAGCAAGTTCTGCGATGAAATTCATTCTCTCCAGGTTGTTTATGGCCACACCGCCCTTTATTTTCTTACCCCCGCGGATGGAGGTCCAAAGGATCCGAACCATGTCAGTCAAACCCATGATGCGGGGTAGAAAGACACCTGTGGGCTTCAGCGAGTTTTGGCAGCGGTCGAAAGTGGTTGCGCCGACGACGTCAAATATCAGGTCGTAGGTTTCTGCATTCTGGGTGAAATCTTCGTTGGTGTAGTCGATCACCTTGTCCGCGCACAGGGATTTCACCATTTCCACGTTCGCGCCGCTGCACACTGCGGTCACTGTCGTTCCAAAGTGTTTAGCCAGCTGCACCCCGGCCGAGCCGATGCTCCCCGAAGCCCCGATGATCAGAAGCTCCTGCCCGGCTTGGATCTTCCCGAGGTCCCGAAGGTAATACAACGCGGTGTTCGCCCCAAACGGAATTGCAACTGCCTCCTCCCAACTCAGCAAATCCGGCTTGATCGCCAAAGCCCCCTTTTCGGGAAGGCATGCGTACTGGGCGTGCCCGCCGCCCGCCATGCCGGTCGAGGCAACAATCCGGTCCCCCCGTCTTATACCTCTTAACGTCTTTACCCGCTCCCTCCACCTCCCCGGCCAACTCGGTTCCGAGGATGCGTTCTTTCCAAGGCCTTCCAATACCAAACATGAGTTTCGCGATCGGGAGCATGGATTTGGTAACGAAAGTGAAATTGCGGACGTTGCAGTCCCCACTCGACACCGTGGTCGCGTGTATTGTGATCAGGACTTCGTTGTCCTTTGGAGCGGGTTTGTCCACCTCCTTGAACTGGAGAAGATCAGCAGATCCGTATTGGGTGTGCAGAATCGCTTTCACAGTGTTCCCTCTGAGGTTGTTACCGATAATTACATGGAGTTCGTATCGGTGCTTGAACGGGCTGATTCTATTCGCGGCCTCCCGCTCCGGTAATGCAAGGGAATCTGGCGCCTGCCGTAGGTCCAAGTACCCTTGAAATGCTGGACCAAGCGCACTTCCCCTGCACCGCACGTAACTGGATCTTGCATCAGTAACGATCACTTGGCTTCTCGAACGTTTTCCGAGGTCTCGGTGGTGCTCCGGGTGAATGACGGGCAACCCGGAAATAATGCTGAGGTAAGGGTTGCCGACGACTCGTCCGGAGTGGGTTTGTAGCCGACTCGGCTTAACCAGCGAAGATAGCTCCCAACGGTAACTACATGTCAGGAGTAACCTGATGACCAGGAACTCAATATGCCGATCTCTTCTAAGATCTTCATCGGAGCCCCGCTTCTTGTCGTCGTTCTCGCAACATCCGCCACCACGCTGGCACAAAGCCCCAGAGCTCTGACGGAATCCGGCGCGATATCCGGGGTCCACGAAAGAGGATTGAATGTCTACAAAGGCATTCCATTCGCTGCCCCTCCGGTCGGCGACTTGCGTTGGCGGCCTCCGGCACATGTTGCAACCTGGACTGGCACGCGTAAGGCGGATGCGTTTGCCCCGGCGTGTATGCAAACTGGTGTGTCCATGCCAGGCGAGACGCCGCCGGCAGTGAGTGAGGATTGTCTCTACCTCAACATCTGGACACCGGCGAAGAATGGACAGGCGAAGTTGCCAGTGATCGTCTGGATATACAGCGGTGGCTACATCAACGGGTCGGCCTCGATGCCTTTGTACTGGGGCGACAAGCTCGCGCACTAAGGCGTGATCGTGGTCGCGATCGCGTATCGGCTGGGACCGCTTGGCTTTCTTGCGCATCCGGAGCTGACACACGAGTCGCCGCACCACTCGTCGGGAAACTACGGCCTGATGGACCAGATTGCCGCGCTCGAATGGATCCAGAAGGATATTGCGGCGTTTGGCGGTGATCCGAAGAATGTAACCATCGCGGGCCAATCCTCAGGATCGATGTCGGTGAGCATGCTGATGGCCTCGCCGCTGGCGAAGGGATTGTTTCAGCGCGCGATTGGAGAGAGCGGCGGGCTGTTTGAGCCGCTCCAGCTCGCACCGAAATTTCTGCTGGCTAATGGAGAACGCGATGGAGAGAAGTATGCCGTTTCGCTGGGCGCTGACCTCGGTCGAACAACTGCGCAGGCTGCCGGCGGCCCGCCTCACTGGCGACGGCGGCGGCATTGTTCACGCGGTGATCGAACCCTATGTGCTGCCGGTTTCGCCTTACGAGGCGTTCGCTTCGGGGCAGCAGAATGATGTCCCGCTGCTGATAGGTTCGAATGCCGATGAGGCGCGTTCGTTGACGGATGCCAGCCATGTGAGGGCCGCCACATTCGACAGCGACATTGAGCACAGCTTCGGCCAGCTTCCGCCTCCGCTTATTGCAGAGTATCCCCACGCGACCGACGAAGAGGCGCAGCAGGCGCGACTCGGCTTTGAGCGTGACCTCCGCTTTGGCTGGGACATGTGGGCATGGGCGAGGTTGCAGGCCGCGACCGGGCAGAAGCCTGTCTACTACTATTCATTTCGACAGCAGCCGCCGTTCCCGGCCGGCTCCGTGTACGAGGGTTGGGGCGCAAGCCACTTCGCTGAACTGTGGTATGTCTTCGACCATCTGAATCAAGAGCCCTGGCGCTGGACCAAGGCAGATCGGAGAGTGGCCGAAGAGATGTCCAGCTACTGGGTTGATTTTGCGAGGTCGGGCGATCCGAACGGCCCGAGCCTTCCTGTGTGGCCGGCGTTCACCACGGCGGGTAGCAAGGTCTTGTACATCGGCGATCCAACTACGGTTGGTGGAGTGGCGAACATCAATAGCCTGAGCGTCTTCGATACTGTCTACTCGGCCGTGCGTCGCAAGCCGTTTGGCGCCGGTAACTGAGACTCAGCGTTCGGTTAGCCGTAATCCGAAAGCCAGGTGTTACTTCGATCGGCGCCTGCGATTCAGGTGGTAGGCGCATGTAAATCTTTCTATCTTGAATGCCCTTTGCGAAAAGGTGCACGCGTGAATCAGTGGCGGTCGTACCGAGAACGTGCGAAGCACAACGCGGGCAGACTTCTTCGTATAAGCGATAATGATTCAGATGGGTTGACCTACGGGCTCACTAACTAGAGATTGCAGGGCCAGGTAGAGAGATTTGCGGCGGCCACCTTTGAAAGCTTCCCGCCGATTCTGCGTCATTTGGTTTCTTAGTTTTCTGCAGAAAGATTGGCGCTCGTCCTATGAAGATCCTAAGCTTACGATTGATAGTTGCGTTGATCATTGGCGTAACTTTAGTTTCGCTGGCTTCGTCCTGGTACGAATTGAGGACGACAAAGGATGGGCTGCGCCGGGATCTCGAAAGCAAAGCTGAGGCACTCGGCCAGAGCTTAGCCGCAGGTGCAGAGGTCCCACTGCAGGCCGGAGACACTACCAGGCTGGAACTGATGGTACGGCGCTCCACCAACCACGACCATCTGCTGGGTATTGGCATCTACGGCAGCGACGGCGTTCCGCTGGTCGTAAGCCCCGGCCTGAGTTCTCTCATATCGGGCGCACCAAAGCTCATGACGGACGCACTTCATGGCAATCGCACTGTAAGTGAATTTGTGCGATCGCGCCTGAAGCGGACCCACATGCTGGTCGCTCCTATACGCGCGCCGGACAATAAAGTAGTCGGGGAAGTGATCGTCGTTCATGACGCGACGTACATACGAACCGAGATCTTTCGTGCCTGGAGCCGATTCTTCCTTCGTATCGCGGTCCAGGTACTGGTGATCGCGATTATCACCCTGCTGGTCCTGCGCTGGAGCCTGACTGGCCCGATTGCGCGCATGGCGCAGTGGATGAAGGCACTTCGTACAGGACGACCTGCCGTTCAACCTACGACAGAAGATCTAAATCTTCTTTCGCCTTTCGCGAATGAGCTGGCGCCGCTGGCGGAGAGCATGCGGCAAGCACGTGCAGCGGCCGAGGCAGAAGCCAGATTGCGCAACATCAACGAATCTCTGTGGACAGCTCAGCGGCTCGCAGATCATGTGCGCAACAGGCTAAACGGCAGCAACCTTTTTGTAGTCTCGAATCGCGAACCCTACCGGCACGTGCGGCAGGACAAGAAGATAAAAGTAACGGTCCCGGCCAGTGGTCTTGTGACGGCAATTGAACCGATCCTTCGTGCATGCCACGGAACCTGGGTGGCTCATGGAAGCGGCGATGCGGATGCAGCAACCGTTGACGCACATGACCGCCTCCAGGTTCCGCCAGACGATCCACGCTATACGCTTCGTCGGGTCTGGCTCAGCGGTGAGGAAGAAGATGGCTACTACAACGGATTCTCGAACGAAGGCCTGTGGCCACTCTGCCACATCGCTCACACTCGTCCGACCTTTCGCACATCAGACTGGGAGTACTACAACAAGGTCAACGAGAAGTTCGCCGATGCAGTAGTGGAAGAGATAGCGGGCGAGGAACATCCTGTGGTGCTGATCCAGGACTACCACTTCGCCCTCTTACCGCGCCTGCTCAAGGACCGCCTGCCCCATGCGAGAGTCGCTATCTTCTGGCACATTCCATGGCCGAATGCAGAATCATTCAGCATCTGTCCCTGGCAACGCGAGTTGCTCGACGGTTTGCTGGGAGCCGACCTGATTGGCTTTCACACCCAGGCCCATTGCAACAATTTCCTGAATACAGTGCACAACGTACTCGAGGCGAAAGTTGACTGGGAACACTTCTCTATCGAGCGCAACCAACATCGATCCTCCATCCTTCCCTTCCCGATCAGTGTTGACCTCGTTGACGATCGTTCCCTGGACCAGACAGGGATGACTGCTGAGGAGGAGCGTAGCGCACTGCTTCAGGAGCAGGGTCTCGAGGCGACATACCTCGGAGTAGGTGTCGACCGCGTGGACTATACCAAGGGGATACTCGAACGATTCCAGGCTGTTGAGTCGCTTCTTGAACGCTTTCCAAAGTATCAGGGCAAATTTACCTTCATTCAGATTGGTGCGCCGACCCGTAGCCGTATCAAGCGCTATGCCGACTTTCAGGCCGAGGTTAGGTCTGAGGCCGAAAGGATCAATGACCGCTTCAAACGGGGAAAGTGGAAAGCTATCGTCTTTCTTAACCGAGAGCACACGCATGAGGAGGTACAGCGGTACTATCGGGCCGCTCATCTGTGCATGGTCACATCCCTGCATGACGGCATGAACCTTGTGGCAAAAGAGTATGTTGCGGCGCGACAGGACGAGCGTGGCGTATTAATCCTGAGTCGCTTCACTGGCGCCTCGAGAGAGCTGCATGACGCCCTCATCGTGAATCCGTACGACATTGAGTCGACGGCCGAGGCAATTGCGCAGGCGCTCGAGATGAATGTGAGCGAGATGGTCGATCGAATGAGGCGAATGAGACGATCCGTCAGGGAGAGAAACATCTATTGGTGGGCGGGCACTCTCATCGGCGAGCTCTGCGAACTGCGCCTCAAGAAGGGATACTCAAATGTCTCTGTCATACGCAGAGCGCAGGCGGAGAGATAGCTTGCGAGACAGCGTGACGACAAGTTTGCTCGATGCTTTTCTGCAACAGCTCAAGACAGCCCCGTCATCGGAGCTGCTGCTGGATTATGATGGCACCCTAGCGCCGTTTCACGTCGACCGCAGCCGCGCCTTCCCTTATCCCGGAGCCATTTCAATTCTGGAAAAAATCGCCCAGTCTGGCAGGACAAAGGTCATCATCATCTCGGGGCGGCCGATCGTGGAGTTGCGGGCACTCCTCGCTCCGACGAACAACCTCGAGATGTGGGGGACGCATGGCCTGGAGCGCCAGTTGAGCAATGGAAGCTACAGCTGTGTCCCGATCAACCAGGAAGACGTAGTGACCCTGGCAAGGGCGGAGGAGTGGATCGTCGCGGCAGGACTATTGTCCAGAGCGGAGATCAAACTTGGTGGCATCGCTATCCACTGGCGAGGACTATCCCCTGGCGAAGCGAAGAGCGTGCAATCGCTCACTCTCGATGGCTGGACGAAGATAGCCGAGCAATCACGACTCAAGCTGCTCCAATTTGAAGCGGGACTGGAGCTACGTGTCTCGCATCCTGACAAGGGCGATGCAGTCAGGTCGATCCTTGCAGACCTCGAGCCGTGCGCGCCTGTCGCATATCTGGGTGACGACCCGACAGATGAAGACGCCTTCCGTGTTCTAAACGGACGTGGACTTACGGTGCTCGTGAAAGATACCGATCGTGAGACCAACGCAGACACGTGGATCAGACCACCACAGGAATTGATCGATCTTCTCCAACGATGGCTGATAAATATTTCCGGATAAATCGGGTTAGGGCCGACCTTGGATCTAATGTAGTGAAAACTCTAAAGGTCTCGCCTAGACTGCCTCTCATCCAGAAAGCGTGGCAGTCCTCTCGAAGTGGCGAACCGGTGCTCTCCGTCTCCACTCCCGGATCACGGGCTATCCGGAAACTATCCCGTTGTGCCTCCAAAGTCGCAATTTCGGCAACTTCGCTGCAGTTCCGATAGCGCATCTTATGTACAGTGGCTTGAGCCGGGGTTGAGAGCACTGGAGCGAATGGCTATGACCCTTGCAATCCCTCTGAAAGAGAGTTTGCCCTTTAGAGGTGCTCCGTAACCCGAAAATGCGAATTATGTTGACTCAATTGCAGAAATTTCTACATCATATCCGTCCATGCCTGACACGGACCGATTTCAAGTTCTTGCACGACCGAAGATGGTCCATCGCGCCACCATGGGCACCGGGCTTGATTGTGTCGAGTTCTCTGCGAGCCACGAGGCCGAGGACCTGCGAATCTGGCGTATGGCAGCGCATGATCTCGTGATCCTGTTCGATATTGTCGAACAGTCAGAACTGGTGGCAGATCTCATCTGTGAACTGCATGAAGGGACCTCTGTGACCCTCCCCGGGGATTACAGTGCCGCCCAACTTGTTCTGCTCGGGTATCGCATCCCCGTCAGGAAACCGCCGCGGCCTGCGAACCTTCCCGGCAACAGATATGCGAAACACACCGTGTGAGACTTTACCCACATTGTCCCGAGACGCGCTCGTCCCTGGGCTCTAATTGCTGGGGTCAAGCCTCTAATCGAAGAAATTATTGGGTAGTGATTACGGAGCGTCCTCGACAGGATGGACTTGGAACTCTTCATGTCTGAGCTGAAGTACCGCCGCCTTCGAGCGAGAAGGCTTTTGTGGAGTGTGGACGAAGATGCCGGAGGGTTTAATTTAACGCTCGGGTCATCTGTGAACGTGACCAACTCCGTGACCAATCGTGCCTAATCGACTGTCACCGAACCTTACAGACCAAAACTGGCTGATGCGCCGAGATCTAAGAAAACATTGGGATTCAGGCAGGAAGAGGAGTGCCGGAAGGGGACTTAAGATCCGCACACCCTAATCAGGTCGTCGTGCGCGCGGAGGGGACGAGACTAAAATTTGGAGGCCAGCAGCGTGGAGGCATTACCACGCCGGCGTTTGCGTCGCAGATAACCGGGAGTGATGTATTGGAAGTCTTCGAGGCTGAAATCGATTGGCGTTCCGCACTGCAGGCAGACGCGATAGCTCTTGCCATCCTGGGTGAATGGAAGGGCCGAGTGGTGACGCTCCGGATGATTGCAGCCGAAGATGAAATTGATGAGCTTCTCGAACATGCTCTGGGCTCCTGACTAAGTGTGGTGGGACAGAGTCCAGCCGAGGTGAAACAGGCGCTATATAGATCCGCTTTAGCAAGCCTGCACGGATAGTGGCGATGATAACGCCAAAGACCCTGCCCACAACATAACCAACTCGGAACACTTCTTCTTTCCCGCTTCCAGAACCATTGTCCGCACTCGATTGTTGGCCTCCGCTTCGTCGCGGAAACCGCCCGCGTGTACAGGTCGAGGGCTTGTCACGGTAGCTGTCCCGGTCTGCCATTGCTTGGACGAAGCGATTGAATAATGATTTCGACAAATCCTGGAGAGTGAATGGGCCGGTGCGAGTGGCGGAATTTAAAGCGATTCCGCCGTGGCTGAGTCACTTGGTCGCGCGAACTTGAACATCTCGCACAACTGCTGCCAGTCCCGCGCCCAGGAATTCCCGGAGCAATACGCGCGCGCGTGTTAAAGGGATTCATTTCTCCTTGCTTTGTACTCATCTTGAGCATTCAACACGACCAGCTACGGGGAACCGGGGGCGAATTTTGTCAGAGATACGCGCGTGTAGTTTCGTGTCAACAAATGTCAACAAACTTCCGACGGGATAACCGAACTTGCCGATAACCCCTGCCGGCTCAGACGGTCCACGAAGTTGTCTCCGAATAGCCACCCATCCAACCAGAACGAGGAACTTTGTGGTCTCCGTTGCGTACCCTGAGCATGCGCCTGCTAATCCTTCTCGGAGTTGCTTCCCTCTGCGCATGTCCTACCCTTGCTCAACCGAACAACCGGCTGACAGGCGGTTCTCAAGCGCAGCTGCGATCCGACAACAAGCAGTCGGCCGCAAAGCCCGCTTGGCCACCGCAACTCGAGATGCGCGTCCCATTCGAGCCCACAGCATTCCCAAGCGGACCACATATTTATGTCATGTACGAGTTGCACCTGACGAACTTCGGGACATCTCCTGTTTCCCTCAATCGCATTGAGGTGCTCGACGCAGATGCGGGAGCCGCCGCCCAACCGATTGCGACCTTCGAGGTACAGCAACTCGAAACCATGTTGCAGCCTTTGGGAGGCAAGACACTCTCTGACCCCAGAGGAAGGCTCCTGATCGGCGATGGCCAGAGCGCCATCGCTTTTATGTCGATTGTGTTGACCCGCGGTTTACATGTTCCAGACAGACTGTTTCATCGTGTGAGAACTGCCGACTCAGTGGTGGAAGGCGCAGTCATCGCGACACATCACAATGAGTTGCATGTGCTCGGGCCGCCGGTAGAAGGAGCAAACTGGCTCGCAGCCGATGGCCCGAGTAATGATCAGGACAATCATCATAGGCGTGGAGTTGTCATTCTTGATGGCCGGGCAGTGGACTCGCGACGCTACGCGATCGACTGGAAGCAGATCAGGGATGGCGCATCATTTTCTGGCGACCCGCGGGACGTGCGCTCCTATTACTCCTATGGGAAAGCAGTGCTGGCCGTTGCCGACGGCCGTGTTGTCACGGCAAGAGATGGCCTCCCCGATAACATTCCCGGACACGGCGAATCGTTCCACCCTGCTGTGCCGATTTCGTTGGAAACAGTTGCTGGAAACACAATCACGCTCGACCTGGGTGGCGGTCAGTTTGCTTATTACATGCACCTGCAACCGGGAAGTCTGCGCGTGAAGGCAGGGGACCGCGTGCGACGCGGCCAGGTGGTGGCGCGCATCGGCGCTTCCGGCGATGCACGCGAGCCGCACCTGCATTTCGAAGTCACGACTTCGTCGAAGCTGCTGGCTGGCGACGGCGTGCCCTATCTCATTGAGCGGTACCGCTGCAAGAGCGCGAGTGAAGGGCCGATGGAACTTCGCATACACGAGTTGCCTCTGGATAATAGTGTCGTCGCATTCGGGGAAGACCACGGTAAATGAAGATGAAGCGCATGCCCCTGGCCTGCTTTAGAGGTGCCGATCAGGATTCGAAGGTGCCGAGATCCCCGTTTTCCGGGAACAATGGCTTACGCTAGCGAGATCGAAGCGTCACAGATCATCCAAGCCGACGAGGACAGACCGGGGGAGCGGGGACCGAATCGCGATGGGCGCGTGGATGAGCTCGCTTGAGACGAGGGTGCCACGGAACGTATTGATCGTGGCAACAGCACACAAACTGGCGCGGATCGCGTGGGCAGTGCTCTCGACCGGCCAGGACTATCGAGCAGTACCCGAGGCACTGACAGCATAAGCAGGCTTAGCAACCAGAAACATCAAGCTCTCCCCCCGAGGTCTGCACCGGATAAGTGAAGATGAAAGAACAGTCAAAACGGCGCACCTGAAACCTGCTTGCCGAAATGGCGCATGCGAGGCCGGGCATTTAATAAGGACTGGTACGCGGCGTATCTCATCAAGGCCAGGAGGAAACTCTCCACCTAAAAGGCCGAAACATTGACGTAGACCTTCCTTCATTCGAAACTTTTCCCTTGCATTCACACGGCGGACCATACATTCGGCAAGTTCAACCATCGTAGTTGCCGATAACCCCGTTTTTCGTGCACTACAAAAAGTTAGTCCATACAACGGGCGTTTTCCAGTAGTTATCCTGGCAGCTAAGCTCGACGGCACTCACTGAGTGCATTGCCCTTGTTATCACCAGTCTAGAAACTCTTCTGCTCGGTATGGTCGACCGGATAGCTGTTGAGATCGCCGTAGCGAAACGGATAACGGTCCGGTCCAAATCCAGGGTTATCACGACATCGAGCGTGGTAGCCTGACAATCCCGTGGAAATCCAGGGTGGCTTGGGCCAAAAGGCTGTGAAAGGTCTGACTATGAATGAGCGCACACACCCTACCCGAATTGCAATTGTAGGCGCCGGCAATGTAGGCGCGACGTACGCCTATACCCTGCTGCTAAGTGGGCTTTCGGCAGAAATCGTGCTGATCGATGCGAATCGGGCCAAGGCGGAAGGCGAGGCCACGGACCTCAATCATGCCGTGCCATTCGCTCACGCGACCCGAATATGGGCCGGCGATTTCTCGGACTGCGCGGGCTCGGCGATCACCGTACTCACCGCAGGATCAAACCAGAAACCTGGAGAGACGCGCCTGGATATGGTGTCGCGCAATGCGGAAATCTGGCGGCAGATCATACCTCGGATCGTTGAGCATAACCCGCAGGGCATACTTCTGATCGCCACCAACCCCGTCGACATCTTGACTTATGTGGCGCTGAAGCTCTCGGGGTTGCCGCCCGAGAGAGTGATCGGGTCGGGGACAATCCTCGACACCGCTCGTTTTCGCCATCTGCTAAGCCGTCATTTCTGCGTGGATGCGCGCAGTGTGCATGCGTTCATCATCGGAGAGCACGGCGACAGCGAAGTTCCTGTCTGGTCGCTGGCAAACATCGCCGGGATGAGGCTGGAAGATTTCTGCCGCGTTCAGGGAATCGAATTGGACTCTGCTAGTCGGCAACGGATCTATGAGGATACGCGCGACGCCGCGTACCACATTATCGAGCGTAAAGGTGCAACATACTATGGCGTTGCCTCTGGGTTGATTCGCATCACCGCCGCCGTTTTGCGCGATCAGAATACGGTGTTTTCAGTTTCCACTTTGATTCGCGACTATTACGGGATCAGCGATGTTTGTTTGAGTCTTCCCGCTGTGCTCAACAGCCGTGGAGTGGACCGAGTGCTGCAGATCGACCTCGACGAACAAGAGACGACAGGCTTGCGCCGCTCAGCTGAGGTTCTCAAGAGCACCATTGCAAGGATTGGGTTCTAGGGAATCGTACCCATCTTCCCGGACTCGACTCGTTTTGAGTCGTCACGCAAGGCGGAAGCGTATCGTCGTTCTTATTAGTTATCGCTAAATCGCCGATGCAGTGCGCCCAGGATAAACCGGCATGAAGCTGGGAATGGAAGAGTCTTCCGATCGTTTACCATGGCTCAGCGAGGCGACTGTGGCTTCACGAGAGGACGCAACTCCGTCCGTAAAGAAAAGACGCGCCAGCTTCATAACAAAGGAGGGTTGTTGAACGATGGACAACAACAGCGGTTCGCAAGTTTCCGTGCCGTCACTGCCTGGCTTGCTGACGGACTTGTCAGACACCGAACAACGGTTCTTATCCGGCAGCCGAGACCGCGGCAGGGATCTGGAAAGTGCTGTGCGCATTTTCCTCGAATTTCTTCGTGGCTTCGAATTCTTCGGCAATATTGATCGGCCCTGTGTCACCGTTTTCGGCTCTGCCAGGTTTGCGCCAGGGCACCGTTACTACGAAATGGCACGCCAGCTAGGAAGCCAACTCGCGTTGGCCGGTTACGGCGTTATGACTGGCGGCGGTCCGGGGATCATGGAAGCGGCGAACCGTGGTGCCAGGGAAGCAGGAGGTCTCAGCCTGGGCTGCAATATCATCTTGCCCAAGGAGCAAGACGCCAATCCATATTTGGACCGCTTCATCGAGATGGATCACTTCTTCGTGCGCAAAGTCATGCTGGTGAAATACTCACGCGCGTTCGTGGTAATGCCGGGCGGCCTCGGCACACTGGACGAGGCGTTCGAAACCATCACGCTAGTGCAATGTCACAAGCTGGACCGTTTCCCGATTGTGGCCATGGGCTCCGAGTTCTGGGGAGAAATGCGCAACTTCGTGCGCAACACTCTCGTTTCCGAACAGACCATCAGTCCGGAGGATCTCGACTTACTCCGCGTTACCGATTCTCCGGAAGAAGCTCTCGACTATATAAAGAACGGGCTTGAGCGGGCCGCAGCAGCAAGTGTTGCAGCGGGAATCGACTAGCAATGCCACGGGGAGTACTTTGAGAATGTGGTCAGAAGCAGAGGGCAGTTTAGCCGGTAGCGTCTTTCTGGAGTGATTCGCCCTGTCTGGCAGCTTCTGTCTCAGCACGTCCCAGTAAGGACTCTTGCACTGTGGGCAGCGCTCAGGGCGATTCGCCTTGATCCGCACCGCTTTATCCATCGTCGCACCTTCCAACTGGCTGTCCTCAAGCCGCCATCACCTCCTCAATAGCCGATCTGAAGGAGGTAAACTTTGTCTAGGACGGACCTCATGTTAAGGAGTGCAGCCCCATGATCGAAGCCGGCGCGTACGGAGAACGGATGGCGGGATATTTACACCTTGTCCAGCCGCCAATCCATGCGACGCTGGGTTCCGGAAGATCCAAATTAGCTGTAACCAGACTTCACGCACCAAATGGCTTCACCGATCAGACCAGCCCCATCCCATTAGAAAAGGCATTTTCAATCCACCTGCATCTTCGCGCGAACCAGGGAGGCCGTCTGTGGCTCTCCGGAAAATTGGTGCCCACTGGGAAAAGACCTTCGGGTGGAGTGACAATACTCGATCTCGAACAAGACCCAATTGCGTTCTTTCCCAGTCCTATTGAAGTCGTGCAGTTCTATATACCGCGCATGGCACTTGAAGAGTTTGCTTACGAAAACCGAATTGCCATGGCGAATACGCTAAGTTGGCCCCATTGTGAGATGGACACAACGCTCAAACATCTGGGGATGGCCGTTCTCTCCGCAATTCAGCGCAGTGAGCCTGCACCGAAGATCTTTCTGGACTATATCGGTCACACAATACTTGCACATGCCACCTGTGTTTATGGGGGAACTCCAGCTTCACCAGGTCTCATCCGAGGACACCTGACTCCTTGGCAGGCGCGACGCGCGAAAGAGTTCCTGAACGCGAACTTGTATGGTGATTTTCAAGGAACTACAGGAACCACTTGTCCGAGAAGGCGACTATACAGACAGGTGAATCGGACTCTAATGTTTGGTCAGCCGAACATGGGCTACTCGATCAGTTAAGGCGTCATGCCGATGATTTCCAACTGAATGCGATTTCCGCTTCAAGCGAGTTCCAACAGGACAACTCCATTCGGGGGAAGGGTGAGAGCGACTTCTCCGTTTGAGCTGAGAAGAATGCTATCAGCTTTGGCGAGTTCGCTCTTGAGACGCAGCTCTTCGATCTGCTGCGCCGTAGGGTAACGGCCGAGCTTCGATGTGGTACGAGGCGTCGTTGAAGCAGAAGGCCGGTCGCATCACGGTTGCCGGTATCACAATGGGAAGTGATGCTGAAGCTGAACTGTTGCCCCAAGGATCAATTGCGATAGGTCTGCATTTGGGCTTTGGCGGCTGGGTCATCGAACTGCATAGGTCATCACTTTGCGCACTTCCAGCTGATTGACGTCGAGGGTGAATAGATTTCCACTAAACGTCTCATCGCCATTCAGTCGGCGACCTGGAGTCTTTTTACCCTCTACGACGAGGACCTCATCGATCGTCCCGAGTTTAGCTTTCGATGAAAGTATGACGACACCCGATCCAGCTACCAGAAACTCATGCGGTCCCGTGCGAACGACCAGCGCAAAACCTCGAGTGTCCTTGCGGGGCGCACCGAACGCAGGTGCCTGATCGGCCGCCTCGTCTTTCTTGTCATCCTTCTTCTTGGCATTTGCATTCGGTGGCGCCATGACAGAGCCGACGTCGCCGAACTTTAGGGAAAGTCCCGTCGCATCTTCGAACTCCTTCACGGAGGAGTCATTCCCTTGAATGACCGCTAATACCTTGCCCTGAGGCTGATACTGCAGGATCAATGAAGCCAAGGCACCGACGACCTTGTAGGCTGAGCCAAGCGATTCGTCGGACAAGCTATCGATTGCAAACGGAGAGTACCCGAGCACGGCGTGGTGACCAACGGCCCAGAAGAGGTTGGGAACAGACACATATGTTTCGGGGACAAATAGAGGATTGCCCGGGCGGTCGTACTGGGCGCACACACCCTGAAAGTCAGGCGAGTAGACGTTCGGGGAGAAGAAATCCACCTTTGGACCAGCAGCTCGCCACACGTCGAGCATGCCTGCTACCGGACCGCCGCTTGGATACTGGCCTGGTTCGATCATATTTGCGACTGGTCCCAACCATCCATTGGTGTACATCGGCAGCGGTAGTTCGGCTTTCCCTGCTTCGGTTATTTCTTCAATCGCGCGGGCAAGATGCCAGGCCATGAAGATTTCTCCGGCGACGGGATCCGTACCGAAGACCTCCTCCCAGCTTCCCTCCGTCTTGAAGCCCCGGCCGCCCCACGCTTTTGTCAGCGTCGGTGTCAGCGTGGCTTTGTTCTTTTTCATATAACTCAATAGCTCGTGCGGAACCGGCTTGGACCAGGCCACCTCCGCGAGAGGCGAGCGATCGCGATTGTCGCCAAACATGCCCGGCTCGTTATCTACCTGCATCATCAAAACAGTGTGGTCGGTATCGGTCAAGCGAAGGTGGCGCATCAGTGCGCGAAACGCCCTGGAATCCGCAGCAACGATGTTCTCGCCGAATACGCTTATCCCCTCGAAGGAAACGCCGAACGGCATGTTTTGCTGGCCTGAACGAGTCTGCACCATCGGGAACCGCTTGGGATCGGTCTTCACCCACATCGGCGCGTAGCTCCCAGACGTGCTCTTCCAGGTGCCAAACCAGATCAGCACCAATTTCAGCCCGTGCTTGCGCGCCTCAGATATTTCAGTATCGACGGTCGAGAAATCGTAGCGGCCCTCTTCCGGTTCGATCAGCTCCCATGAGACTGTCCCGATGACCGTATTGAGGTTCATATTGGTCAGCTTCTTCCAGACAGGCTCCATGTATTCCGCACTGGAAGCGCTCGAATTGTGCAACTCCCCGCCCAGTATGAGCCACGGTTTTCCGTTCACGATCAGTTGGGTCACCTGTCCTCTCTTTTCCAGGCTCGGAATCGAGGTCTTGAGAGGAGTCTCCGCAAAACACCGGGGAGAGCCGGTAACTAGTCCGACACCGCTAAGGAAGAACAGCAATGAGGAAGCGATCACTTTCTGATTCAACATGCGAATCCTCCAGGCAGAGATAATTCAGCAGAGACTTTGGCTGGCTTTTGGCAATTCTCAATACAAACACTCTCGATTGGAGATGGCAACATGCATTTCCAACCAGTTGTGGAAGCTGCCGCGTTCATCACGAGTTGCCAGTTTCACAGACCAGGAATCGAATTGAAGGTTTGTTCAGGAGCAGGTTGAGGTTTACGCTCTACTCGGGAGATCAGATGAAAACAACACGCCGCGGATTTGTCGGACTAGCAATCCCTGCTGTCAGCGCCATACCTTTGCTAACTGCCGGAGCCGCCGGGCAAATCCTGTCCAAAGATTCTGGCGCACATGAAGAGAAAACGGCTCCTGCTCCGGGCGGCATCGAAGGCCAAAGGCAACCGGACTTAGGCAACGGGCAGTACCTTAACCCGGTGCTTGCTGGCGACCATCCCGACCCAAACGTGCTCAAAGACGGCGACGACTATTACATGAGCTATTCGTCCTTCGACTATTACCCAGGCATTATCATCTGGCACTCGCGCGATCTGGTGAACTGGAGCCCTATCGGCCCGGCCCTCCGGACAAATATCGGATCGATCTGGGCGTTAGATCTCGTCAAGCACAATGGACGATATTTCATCTACATCCCCACCTTCCGGGTTCCGACTACGTTAGCGGACAACACAAATTTCGGCGGAGGAAGCTCGCCCTTCAGGATCTATGTCATTCATGCTGAAACCATGCGCGGACCGTGGAGTGAACCAATCGACATGGGTATACGTGGGTACATCGACCCCGGACACATCGTCGGCGAAGACGGCAAGCGCTATCTCTTCATGAATGACGGCCATCGGGTCGAGATCACTGCCGACGGTCTTCGGGCTGCGGGCCCTGTAGAGAAAGTCTATGAAGGTTGGAAATACCCTGAAGACTGGATCGTGGAGGGCTTTGCCCTCGAAGGGCCAAAACTCATGCGCCGAGGGGATTGGTTTTACATGTTTTCGGGCGAGGGCGGTACGGCTGGTCCACCCACCAGCCATATGGTTGTCGTCGCTCGCGCAAGGTCGATCAATGGCCCCTGGGTGAACTGCCCGCATAACCCAATCGTCCATACCGGCAGCGGCGATGAGCTTTGGATGTCGCGCGGCCACGGTACGCCCGTCGAGGGACCGGGTGGCAACTGGTGGCTCATCTATCACGGATACGAAAACGGCTTTCGGACCCTCGGCCGGCAACCGCTGCTCGAACCCTTTGAGTGGACCGAAGACGGATGGCCGATAGCGCGAGGCGAGGACTCGGACGAACCCATGACGAAACCGTTCGCGGCGAGCAGCGGCGTCCACGGGCAAACCCTTTCCGATACTTTCCAGCAAGATCGGCTCGGCACGCATCTGGCGTTTTTCCAACCGCAAGCAGAGTATTTGAAACGCGCCAAATTTGGAGAAGGTGGCCTTCTATTGGCAGGTCAAGGCAGCGGACCAGCCGACTCCTCACCCCTCGCCATGATCACTGGAGATCATTCCTACGAAGTAACGGTTGAACTCGACTTGCGCGTTTCGGCCCAAGGCGGTCTCTTGCTGTTCTATAACAAAGTCCTGTTTTGCGGGCTTGGATGTGACGGCAAGGCTCTGCATAACTACAAGCTGGGGCAAGAGCTAAGGTATGGACCCAACACCACAAACACCAGCGTCCATCTATGGGTGCGGGCTCGTAACCTGGCAAATGTGGTTAGCTTCTTTTGGAGTGAGGACGGAGTGCGCTGGCAAAAAACCAATTCCTACGAAGTATCCGGCTATAACCATAATGTGGGCGATGGTTTTCTAAGCCTGCGCCCCGCTCTCTTCGCCTCTGGACGAGGGGAGGTACTCTTCAAGAATTTGCAGTATCGCGCCATCTCGAGGCAATAAGCAATAAGGGGAGACGCCGCAGCCACGCGGCCAACGTATACATGGTTATTCCTCAAGCCGCCTTTGCGTGGAACGGCAGGTACGGCTCTTGCGTGGTCCAGATGCGATGGAGCAAGACAGCCAGCGTGCGCGCTACCGCAACGGCGGCCTTGCTCTTGGCCTGCTTGCCACCTCGCCCTGCAAGATGCACGCCCCACTGCCGGAGTGCCGAATACCTTCCATGAGGTCGGAGGATGTGGTTCGCACACTCAATCAGCAAACTTCGGAGATAAGCGTTGCCTACCTTGGTGATGCCGAGCTGCGGGTCGTGTTCGCCGGACTGACTGCGTAGCCGAACTAGAAGCTCTCGCGCACGAATCAGAGTCAGAGCTTCCTGTTGCTCAACCGTGCGGTGAGAAATCGGCCTGAGAATGTTCGGATCGAGACGTGCGTAGCGGGCCAGCTTTTCGGCATCGACCTGATCGCTTTTGCGATCACTGTGCGATATGGCTCGCAGTTCGCGCACGTTGGCCACGATCACTTCGTGTCCGAGCTCCTGCAGCTGCTCGCTGATCCAGATCGAGTGAACGCCTGCCTCCATGGCCACACGTGTCGGAGGCAAGTCAGTAAACCACTTCCCGATCGCCTTCGGTGTGGTCCTGAAACGGCCCCGGTCGACCACTTCACCGTCCTGGTTGAGAGTGCAGTAATGGCTCCAGACATCGCCAAGGTCGACACCGATCGTCATCTCAACCCTGGACCGCCTGGCGGGGAACTTCCGCGATGAGGTGCTGCGACGAGTTTTTCATGGGATAGTCTCTCTCCGGTTCGAAAGACCTGCTCCCTCGAAAATGCCCACCTATCGAGCCTGTGTTTGCAGCGTGACACTGACGCCGAGACTCTCTAGCCGTTTCACCAGATGTCGCTTAAGCCTTTCCTCGTGAAGTTGATCGAAGTAGTTGCCGCCGAGTTCCTGATACACGCAGCCTTTGCTCTGAAGGTGATAGCCGATGACCAACAGGCTATGAGCCACAGCGAGGAGCGCTCGTTTGCTACCTCGTCGAGCGGCCAGTCGCTTGAACTGAGCGGAGAGGTAACAGTTCTTCGTTCTCACCGCTGCCCACGCGGACTGACAGGCCATGCGGCGCAACCATGGACTGCCCTTGCGGCTCTTGCCGCTGAGCCGTTTGCCTGCGCTCTCATGGTTGCCGGGACATAGCCCTGCCCAGCTTGCCAGGTGTGCCGCACTGGGGAAGGCTGTCATGTCTGACCCTATCTCGGCAACCAGAGTCCAGGCTGCCACCCGCTCGACACCTGGAACCGTGATCCAGCGGGCCACCGCGTCAGCAAGTTCCTGGTGTTGCTCGCCGAGCTGTTCCAGCCGGGTGTCGAGCGCCTGGATCTCGGCTTCGAGGAAGCGATACTGGCGCAGTAGGCTATCCAGAAGGAATCGGTGATGATCGCGAATGCGACCGTCCAGCGCCAGTTGGAGTTGTGGGATCTTGCTGCGAAGCTTGCCCAGCGCCAGATCGGCCAATCGCTCCGGGCTGTCCTCGCCGTTGACGATAGCGTCCAGTATCGCTTGTCCGCTCTTGCCCATGGTGTGGGTCACGGTGCTGGCAAGCTTAATGTTGGCGCTCTCCAGCAGCTTCTGGATGCGGCTGCTGATACCCGACTGCTCCTGCGAGAGCGTGGCCCGGGTTCGCGTCAGATCCCGCAGGTCGCGGATCACCGCAGACGGAACATAGCTGCCACGCAGCAGACCATGGCGCAGCAACTCGGCGATCCACTGACAGTCCATCATGTCGGTCTTACGGCCTGGGACCGCCTTGATGTGCTGGGCGTTGGCAAGCACCATATGGAAGTGTTCTTCCAACACGTTCCAGACGGGCTTCCAATAAACGCCTGTCGACTCCATCGCAACATGTCGAACGTCAAAGCTCCTGAGCCACTCAGCTAGCTCACGCAATTCGTGCGTTGTGCAACCGAAGCGACGAAGATGCCTCTGGGGCTTCTGCCCTCGCTCGAGCACAATGCACGCCGCAACCGACGACTTGTGAACGTCGATACCGCAACACCTCTCATAGAGCACTTCCATCCTTGCCTCCTCTGCCGTGCTCGCAAGGATGCAGAATGCGAGAGTCTCCCTCGCGTGCTCTTCCGTGAGGAAGGCTACAGTCCGTTGTTCCTGAACGCATCCAGAGTCAAACTCATCAGCGGGTTCCAAACGCCACTGCAGGTCACGACCTCATGCAGGCACGACCACAACAGACTAACCCCATTTTCATCCGTCGTTGTGACCGAAGGTCATGAACAACTCATCCCATTTAGTGGTATTAATCTGGTCAGACTTCCCCGAAGCCAACTTCCCGAATAACTTCCGGATTGTTCGTCATCCAGCGCAACGAACTCACCCCCATCTGACCTGACTGCCTTCTGGAGGATCTATTAGTAGCCTATCAATTCCACTAAACCGAAATTACGATTGATTCACCCCGCTTTTTCCGCCGACATGGCTTGTGCGTTATCGAAATACTTCACGAACATAACCTCGTTCTGCGCTTCGTTATACAGAAGTTCGTCGGCGCCGGCCTTTGTCATCAGGATTCCAAATCCACCTGGGCGAATTCCGCGTTCTTCGCGAACGGACATATGGGCTGTGGGATCCGATTCCGGTTGGCCGACCGCTGCATGTGAGAGTCCTTCGAATGAAAAGCCGGGACCGGGGTCGGCGATCCGGAACATGAGCATTCGCGGTGAACGGACAGCAGCGACCCGAACTTTTCGATTGGGATCGAGCTGACCACCCCATTCGACTGCATTGAACAGCAATTCACGGAAGCACGAAGCGATCGTTTCGCGCACATCGTCAGGAAGATCCGCCTCCAATTTCATCATGAAGGTCTCAATCCGCTTGGCAGCTTCGCATGTGCAAGGAATTAGGAGTTCGACCCAGTGCGGACGGGCCGACAAGACTTCTATGGCCGGCTCCTCATTGGCGGAAAGCGCCCGTTGCGCGGCTTCGACGGCCTTGCGCGGAGCAAACGGTTTGCTCAAGTAATCGTAGGCTTGTTCCTTCACCGCCCGCAGCAGAGTCTCGGATGTGCCGTCGGAGGTCGTTACGATGACTTTAGGTCGACTTGCCCCCGTGCGAATGCGCGCCAGCACTTCAAGTCCTGAAAGGTGAGGCATCCAAATGTCCAGGAATACAAGGTCAAACTGTTTTTCCTGAATAGCGTTCAGTGCAGCAATCCCATCTGCCGCTTCTGATACCTCGAACCCCGCGTTTTCGAGCAGCCTGGAGATGCCGTGGCGGATCGCTGCATCGTCGTCCGCAACCAGAACTCGATGTCGAGTGGGGGTTTCGTCGGACATAATACACACCTCCTCTATCATCGCGATCGGTATCGTTGAATACTATGTCGGTCTGCTGCTAGCGTCAACACGAACTTAGGCCTAGACTGGCTACCCTCGGAGAGCGAACATGTCCGCACCCTCACCATTGAGACCCACTGCCCAGGACACTGAAGTCACGGAGTTGCTCGATCTTGCCCTTGACCTGATCTGCGTTGCCGGCCTCGACGGATATTTCAAGCGGGTGAACAAAGCGTGGACAGATGTTCTCGGCTACACAAAAGAGGAATTGCTCACGCAGCCCTGGATCAACCTCGTCCATCCGGACGATCGGGAGGCGACGATTGCGGAGGCCACCAAGGTTTTTCAAGGATATAAAACAATGCGCTTCCGGAACCGCTATCGATCCAAGAACGGTTCCTTCCGATGGATTCTCTGGACAGCGGCCGCGCCAGCAGACGGACAGTTTATTTATGCGACTGGCCGCGACGTAACGGAGATAAAGCGAGACGAGGACCTCCTGCTCGCTCAGTACTTCGTCACCAAGGTGCTGGCGGAAGCGCCTTCCCTGCATGAAGCGGCACCACAAATCCTGAAGAACATTTGCGAAACACTGGAATGGGCGGTAGGCACCGTGTGGAAGCTGGACAAGAAAGAAGGCATCTTGCGTTGCGTGGAAACCTGGCACATTCCAACCGCGAACGTAAGCGAGTTTTCGGCGCTCACTCGCTCCCGCACCTTCGATCGCGGCATTGGCCTACCCGGCCGTGTTTGGCAAGAAGTCGATGCGCTTTGGATTGAGGACGTAACCAGAGACCCTAATTTCCCTCGTGCTCCGATCGCTTCGAAAGACGGACTGCACAGTGCGTTTGGTTTTCCAATTCTGCTCGCCGATGAAGTGCTCGGGGTACTCGAGTTCTTTAGTCACCAAATCCGGCAGCCTGATACGAAGTTGCTTGAGCTATTGTCGGCAATCGGCAGTCAAATCGGCCAGTTTATCGAGCGCACTGAGGCAGAAGCAGCGTTGCGACTCTATGCAGGCGAACTGGAATCCGCAAAGCAGGTCGCTGAAGAAGCGACGAAAGCGAAGAGCGAGTTCCTGGCCAACATGAGTCACGAGATTCGCACGCCGATGAATGCGATTGTGGGAATGACCGAGCTCACGCTCGGCACTGCGCTCACCGGCGAGCAGCGCGAATACCTGGGCACGATCAGGGACTCCGCGGATGCCTTACTTACGCTGATCAATGACCTGCTCGATTTCTCGAAGATCGAGGCACGGAAGTTCGAACTAGACAAGAGAGACTTCAATCTCCGTGACACTCTCGAAGACACAGTGCGCTTGCTTGCCCCGCGCGCTCACCAGAAAGAACTGGAGCTGGGTTGCCACATTCAAGTCGATCTGCCTGATCGCGTCTTCGGCGACCCGATTCGTCTCCGACAGATCGTCATCAACCTTGTCGGTAATGCCATCAAGTTCACCGACAAAGGCGAGGTGATGCTGCACGTTGAGCGACAAAGCCAAAGTGAGTCGGCCCTCGATTTGCATTTCTTTGTGTCAGATACTGGCATCGGCATTCCTGAGGAGAAGCAGCAGACGATCTTCGAGGCATTCGAACAGGCCGATAGCTCGACTACTCGCAAGTATGGCGGAACCGGATTGGGACTCTCAATTTCCGCCGCACTGGTGAAGCTGATGGGTGGAACGATGTGGGTGGAAAGCAAGGTGAGACAAGGGAGCAAGTTCCACTTCACAGTGGTGTTGGAGATGAAGAAATCAGAATCGGAACCTCTCACTAAAGAGGTTTACAAGCTCGTCGATTTGCCTATCCTAGTTGTTGATGACAACGCTTCTAATCGGCGAATCCTAAGGGAAATCCTGACGAACTGGCACATGAAGCCGACACTGGCCAGCAGCGGCGCTGAAGCGCTGAGTGCGCTTAGGAAGGCGGATTCGAAGAATAGCTTCGACCTGGTGCTACTCGACGTCCACATGCCTGATATGGACGGTTTTGCAGTCGCGGAACAAATAAGAAACAACTACAAGCAGCAAGGGCTCAAAGTCATTCTGCTGACCTCTGCATCAAGGCCTAGCGATGTTGCGCGCTGTCGTGAGTTGGGAATATCCGACTATCTCAGCAAACCGATCAAGCAGTCCGAACTCTTTGACGCAATCGTGACGGCAATGGCTGAAAACGGTCCGAAAGGTGAGCGATACGAGAGCGCATCAGCTTCCATCCAGGCTTCGGAGCGCTCCTTGCGAGTTCTGCTCGCGGAGGACAACCCGGTGAACCAGACGTTGGCGATGAGGATCCTGGAGAAACTTGGCCACAAGGTACAGGTCGTCAACAATGGTAGGGAGGCGCTGGGACGGTCTCAAGCAAAAGAATTTGACCTCATACTCATGGACGTACAGATGCCCGAGATGGATGGACTGGAGGCCACAACGGCCATCCGTGCCGTGGAAGCAAGCACCGGAAAGCATGTACCGATCGTTGCGATGACTGCACACGCAATGAAAGGCGACAGGGAAAAATGTCTAAGCGCCGGCATGGACGGCTATCTTTCAAAACCGATTCGAATTGACGAATTGAAGCAGGCAATGTCTGAAGTAAAGAAGACACAAAATATGGGTCAATCTTCAGAGCAGAACGCGTTTCGGGCGATTGGTCAACTCGAGTTGCTTCTCGACTCTGTAATGGGAGATCGAGCCCTGCTCACAGAAATGGCCGAGTTATGGCTTGCAGACAGCTCAAAACAAGAGAACCAAATCCGAAATGGTCTTGATTCAGGTGACGCGATTATGGTCCAGAGGGCGGCCCACGCACTCAAGGGCTCGGTTGGAACATTTCAGGCCTCTGCCGCGCAGGACGCCGCGAACCAATTGGAAATGTCCGCGAAAGATGCCGACCTGGTCGGAGCGAGAAAGGCTTTCGAACGGCTTTCGACGCAAATCGATCTGATACGGCAGGATCTTCGTCAGCTAGCACGAGCACCCACAGCCGACGGCCAAGACCTTGATTGACGCCCTACGATCCGATGACTGCGGTCACCAGGTAGGCAATACAGCTAGCGTGAATTGTCTTACGCCATCGCGTACGATCTCTAACTTGTGCCAAATCGACAATGCGTTCATCGACGCAGGATTAGTACCCGGAAGTCGGCTTGTGTTTACCGATCCGCTTATTTCGTGTGGATGTAAAACCGGCTAGACGCCCCCACAGCGAGAGTCGGTCCACGTCGCCGAAATCATCGACGAAATGATCCTGCTTCTGCGGAGCGAAGCCTACGAGCATGCCGTTTCGATTCGCACGGACCTTGCCGCCGATCTTCCCAAAATCACGGCGGACCGGGTGCAGCTGCAGCAGGTACTGATGAACTTCATGCTCAATGGTATCGAGGCGATGAAGGAGACCGGAGGAGTGCTCACGGTCAAAACGGGACGATGCGAGGGCTGGCAAGTGCTGATCTCAGTAAGCGACACTGGAGTAGGATTGCCGACAGGAAAAGCGGACGAGATCTTCAACGCCTTCTTTACTACGAAATCACAAGGTAGCGGCATGGGCTTGACAATCAGCAAGTCGATCGTCGAATCGCATAGCAGACAGATCTGGGCCAACGGCGACGGCGGGCGTGGCGCGACGTTCCACTTCACCTTGCCAGCGGCTCTCGCGGAAACAAACCGTCCCGCAGATACCGCGTGATTCAGCTTTCAGCAGAGCGGGTTCGCGGGGCCGACGGCAGATTAGTGCCGGGATGTCGGCCAGTGTTTACAAATCCAGTACACCTGGACGAATAACCGGCTATCCGGAAATCTGGTTAGATCCGGATAGGTCCTGATAAACGATAGATTCCCGCTTGAGATGGACGCAAAGCCCAGTCCAGTCTCGACTCTCAACTCTGAACACGGCCACGCAGCCGCAACATCTGTATTATCGCAAACACCAGCAGGGCGATCGCAATCCAAGCAAACCAGTCGCCCAATAACTGATACATCGTCCAACTGTGTGCGGTCGGCACATCCACCAGCAGCGTCGCAAACGGAACCGAGCTGCTGCTCACCTCACCCAGAATGCGTCCGCGATCGTCGCTCACAGCCAGAAAGCCGTTCTTCGCCGCACGCGCGATACTGAAGCCGTCTTCCACACCTCGCATCACCGCGATGTGTCCGTGCCAGCTCCCGTCCACAACAAAGTCCCACCCAGGAACTAGCATCAGCCCTACTCCGGCCTCGCCGTAGAGACGTGCAGGCGAGGCAAAGTCCATATCCTTGCAGATCGCAACGCCCCATTTCTGCTGCGGTCGCGGCAACACAGTCAGTGTCGTCCCCGGCTTGAGATTCGACTCGAAGGGCGGAAGCATGTGCTCTTTGTCGTAACGCTGTACGGTTGAGCCCGCAACATAGATTCGGGCCTCGTTGTACTTCACCGGAGCGTCCACATGCACAACGCCCGCGACGATCATCGCTCCTGTCTGAGCTGTTACCGATTGCAGCATCGCATCCGTTGCAGCTGCCTTCCCTTCGAGCGTAACTCCGAGCTTCTCCGGCATCACGATCACCTGAGCCCCATCGACTGTTAGCCTCTTCGCTTCGCGCGCATGGGAGAGGAGTTGAAAGCAATGTTAGAAACCCTCGTGCCTATGGGACGAATGGGGCGGCCGGAAGAGATCGCCGATGCTGTCCTTTGGCTCTGCAGTTCGGCGGCAAGTTATGTTACGGGTCAGTCGATTTCGGTCGATGGCGGCTACGTTATGCGCTAAGAAGGTGATGGTCTACTGGAAGTAATCCTCAACTGGCGACAACAGGCCAATGCGCTTATCGAACTATTCAGATGGGTCTACGTCTTCGCCAAGTGGCCGTGTAACCGGCTATCCATCACCAGGTTGCCCCCAGCATAGCGTAGACATAGCACGCAATGACTCTCTTAACCTCATGGTCCACCGCATTGAGGGCGGCAATCATGAGGAAGACGTCTAGAAGTGGAAGCAAACGGAAGAAGAACCGACCTAAGGCTAAACTCGGCATACCCGATCTGGAGCATTCGAAAGCCGCAGTCCTGCGCAGTCTCGCTTCACCGGATTCGCGGCGTGGCTACCAGCACGCAATTGATGAGTTTGTTGCTTGGTATTGCTCTGAACCACGACTGGCATTCAACAAAACAGTGGTTTTGCGGTATCGGTTTTACCTGGAAGAACGCGGTCTTGCGCCCGGGACGATCAACGTGCGCATGGCCGCTGTGCGTCGGCTTGCTTATGAGGCAGCAGATTCTGGTCTGTTGAGCCCCGAACTCGCTGCTGGCATCCATGGAGTCAAAGGCGTTCGCAAGCTTGGCTCTCGTTTGGGTAACTGGTTAACGGCGGGTGAAGCATCGGCGTTCTGGCAGTCGCCCGATGGCCGGACTCTTACGGGAAAGCGCAATCGAGCGATCTTGGCTATCTTGCTTGGTTGCGGACTGCGACGCCGCGAACTCGCAGAGTTGACATTCGAGAGCTTGCAGTGCCGTGAAGAACGTTGGGCCATCGTGGATCTCGTTGGCAAGGGAAGACACATACGAACCGTTCCCGTACCGAATTGGGTGAAAGAAACCCTCGATGCATGGTTAGCGGCGGCTGGCATCAGTAATGGTCCATTATTTCGATGTGTCTGTCGAGCAGGTAAACTCCGGGGCCACGGCATTTCGGAAAAGACTGTATGGCACGTCGTCAAGAAGGCTGCCGTGAGTCTGAACATTCCACGGTTGGCGCCACATGATCTTCGCCGCTCTTGTGCACGACTCTGCCATGATGCTGGCGGCGAGCTAGAGCAAATTCAGTTCCTTCTCGGGCATGTCTCAGTGCAAACGACCGAACGCTACATTGGCTGCAAGCAACATTTGAGAATCGCTGTAAACGACCGACTTGGCATTGAACCCGGCTGAGTTTCACAACCGGACGAGAAGGCGACTATTCGGCCAAGTGACGACAACGGCGTGTACCAGGACTGAAGTTGGATGAATACGAGAGATTGGACTGCACTAGCCCCAAAGACTAACTAAGACTGGCCGAGATCAACGACGCAAATCAGCGTCACAAGGTGGTACGGGCTCGGCCCACTTGCGACGCTATTGCACCTCTATCGCGGAAACAATCGCGTCTCCTTTGGTCGGTCTGAACTCAAGAATCACCATGCCATCCCTGGCAGTCACTTCGAAACGCTGTTGATAAGCGGTCAGCGCACCTCCCGCGGCGGCTGCCACGTCCAGGTTGCTCACAACCTTCTGACCATTCGCAAGAACACTGAAAATGCGGTTGCCGGGATGGAGTGTAGGCTCCACAAACGTGAGGACCACGCTGTGCGGACCGTCAGCCGCGGGGATACGATAGCTGAAAGATCCGGCCCGGTAGGTGGCCGCTACCTCTGGACTGCTGGTTCCGGCAATTGAGGGCGGAGCAGGAACTCTTCCCCGAGCCCCCGGACCGGAGATAGTTTCCGCCGTTCCGCCCTCGAAGTACGTATCCGATCCGAAGTTTTTTCCATCGCTTGCCCCTGCGACCAGTGCGCCGCAATCGATGTTAGTGTTCTTCGCGGAGGCGTCGGATAGATGCCACTGCGCCCGGTCCTCCACATCTCCCTTGGGAAACGAGCCACTTGCGACGACGTCGTTGGTGCCGGCGCTGAGAACGACGCCATTCCAGACACAGATGCGATCCGGGCAGTCTGCAAACACTCCAATGAGCTTTCCATTTACTTTCAGCGAGGTCTTGGGCGCGTTGCTGTACACCCGCACATCTGCTATCCGGTAGGCTCGCTCGGTATAAAGGCTGGAGTTGATGTGCACCGTTGGCGTCGCCGTCCAGTTGGCTTTGTAAAAGAAGTACGGGTCTTTCCTATACTTATGGTCAAAGGTCACGATGCCCTTGGTATTGATGTCCTGAGCATTGCCCTCGCTGCGAGTCGTACTTCCGAAGTCAAAGGAATTCCAGAGAAACGTACCCCATAGATACGGTTTGCTGCGCATCGTGGACCAGTTCTGTTCGTGAATGTGGGATTCGTATTCTTCCGCCTGGGGCCGGTTGCGCGACTCCGGGCCACCGAGCGCATTGTCAGAGTGCAGCGAGACAGCGCCGCCGGCACCGTATTCCGTTACCGCCATGGGCTGTGCGGGCCGGGTGTGGTGCAGGGCGTCAAGATGAGGGCCCAAGTCGGAGGGCGTTTCGTAGTACCAGCCGAAGTAGCGGTTCGCACCGGAGAGGTTGGTGACCGAGGCCGTGATGGGCACCACGGTATCGGGTGCGTAGCGTATTCCCTCACAGCAAGTCGCCAGTGTTGTGGGCCTGCCTGGATCCAGTTCGTGCGCCAACTGATTCAACTCTTTGAGTAAGGGCAGGGGATCAGGAACGGCTCCTGTTTTGTTCCCCACAAAGGCCGGTATGCTGTTTCCAAAATCGATCTCATTGCCGATGGACCAGGTGATGACCGATGGATGATTGAAGTCCTGCGCAATGAGCTCGCGCAATTGCTGGCGGGCGTTCTCACGAAGCGCTTCGGTCGGTTGCAGGCTCTCGCCCAACGTCCACTGGCTTACCAGGGGAATCTCGTCCCAAACCACAAGCCCATCGCGGTCCGCGAGGTCGTGTATCGGCTGGCCATGTTGGTAGTGGGTCAGGCGTATGCCGGTCACCCCCATCTCACGCATGGTCGCCTCGTCCGCGGCAACGTCCTCCGGTTCCGAGGCCCAACCTTTGCCTTCACGATCCTGGTGATAGCCGACGCCGTGGACGGCGACGTGTTTTCCGTTGAGGAACAGTCCACTATTCGGATCGAACCGAATCTGCCGGATGCCGAAGGGCAGAGATACACGATCCGCCACCCGGGATGGATTGTTTGAGAGTTCCACCACCAGGCGGTACAGATAGGGATCCTCCACACCTTGCCAGAGATGCGGATGTGGCACAGCCACGTTCGCAGTGCTCTCAACCACGCTGGTTGGTCCCACCGTGACGGACTGCGCTTCTTGTGCCGCGACCTTGCCCTGCGCATCAACGAGCAGGGTGCGGAGCACAAAGTTGCCACTCTGCTCACTGTCGTTGCGCACCCGTGCGCGTACCTGCACCTGCGCTCCGGCAGGGGCGATCGACGTCGTCTTCGCATAGACTCCCGAGGAGCCGTAGTCCATCAGATCGAGGTGCGTCTTGCTGGTGAAGATGAGGCTTACCGGGCGATACAAACCACCGTAAACGAAGAAGTCTCCCGTAAGCGGCAATATGTCGGCAGTCGAGCTTCCCGGCGCGGGTTTCGTGTTGTCAACCTTCACCGTAAGCGTGTTCGCCTGGCCGGGCTTGAGTGCTGCCGTGCTATCCAGCCGAAAGCGCGAGAAGCCTCCCTGGTGTGTGCCAAGCATGGTTCCGTTCAACCAGACGGTTGCAATGCGGCTCACAGCGTCAAATTGCAGGAAGCTTTCCATACCAGCCACGTGCGCTGGCGGCGTGAAGACTAGCTTGTACCAGCCGACACCCTGGGTGGTTACCACGTTCTGCGCGGTGTTGATGTGGGACGTGGGTGCGTCTTTGTAGTAGCCCACCCGGTTCCATGTATGTGGCACGCTGACGGTTGTCCATGTCGCATCCGGGTCAGCTTGGAGCTCTGTCGGAGATTCTGGACCCAGTTTGAAGCGCCATCCATCGCGGAGTGACATCTCGACGCGAGGGGCTACTTCTCTGGAACGGTCCGTTCTGCTTGTCTGTGTCCTCTGTGCCTGATTCTCCACGGCGAGCAACAAGAGAGAAAGCATAAGCAGGCAAAGAGGGCGGGGCATAGGCAAGCTCCTGCAAGCTTTAGGTGCTTGCGTGGTCAAGAGATTGAGAAATTCTAGAGATCACACGAACCGCTGTCACCAAGAATATGTAGAAGTGGCGTCGAGCTAGCTTGAGTACCGTGCTTACAGTCTCGACTAGTCGGCCAGTGTACCGGGATCACATAATCCGGTCGGGGCAGGACAATCGGCCACTGGGACGTTTGCCGGTACTCGTCAGTGCTCCGCAGTAATCAGGAGAGAAATCTGAAGGATTGGACACCAGCATGTTGTTGATCGATGATACTCGTCACGAGATTTCTATGGCTAAGTTGCGAGTCTGTCTCTGCTTTAGCGTTATCGGCCTGCTTCTCTCCGGAACAGCAGAAGCCCAAGCCACCATTTCGCGCAACGATACGGATCGTGCCAACGCGCTTCTGAAGGAAATGACGATTGAGGAGAAGATTGGTCAACTGAACCAGCCCTTCTACCTAAAGCTTCCCATTGCCGGTATGAAGATCGATCCAGTGGCCTACGAAGACCGAGTGCGTCGCGGCGAGGTCGGCTCCTTTCTGTTCCTCACCGACCCAAAGGAGATCAATCGTCTACAGAAGATCGCAATGACCGAGCAGCGCTTGCACATTCCAATCCTTTTTGGCTTCGACGTGATTCACGGCTTTGATACGGAATTTCCCGTACCTCTGGCGATGGCTGCCTCCTGGGATCCGGCAATGGCCGAACAAGCGCAGGGGATCGCCGCGGAAGAAGCGGCGCATGCCGGGCTGCGTTGGAGCTTTGCACCGATGTTGGACATTGCAAGAGACCCGCGATGGGGCCGGATCTCCGAAGGAGCGGGTGAGGATCCCTATCTTGGCGCGGCAATGGCACGCGCTCAGGTACGAGGTTTTCAAGGAACGCCAGAGAATCCGCGGCCCTTCATGGCAACCTTGAAGCATTTCGCGGGTTACGGAGCTGCGGAAGGTGGCAGGGACTACGATGCTGTTTACATTCCGGAAGAAGGGATGCAGAACGTCTACCTTCCTCCGTTTCGTGCAGGAGTGGAAGCGGGCGCCGACACCGTCATGAGCGCGTACATGGACCTAAACGACGTTCCCGCGAGCGGCAACATACACCTTCTACGGGATATTCTGCGAACAGAATTGGGATTCAAAGGATTCGTGGTGAGCGATGCCTTTGCCGTCGGCAGTCTGGTCACGCAAGGCTTCGCACGCGACAGCACGGACGCGGCGCTGCGCGGGGCTACGGCCGGCGTGAATATGGATATGGGGAGCGCAACCTATTTGAAGCGCATGAAATCTCTGCTCGATCAAGGGCAACTCACCCTCACCCAGCTCGACGATCTCGTCCGCCCGATACTGGTTGCGAAGTATCGTCTTGGACTCTTTGAGAACCCTTATGCGGATGCTACCGAACAGACCCACGCTGAGATGCTAGCGAAGCATCGTCAGATCGCGAGAACTGCAGCCACGCGTTCTGTCGTATTGCTTCGGAACGAAGGCGATCTCCTGCCGCTGGCAAAGACGACAAAGCGGATTGCCGTGATTGGACCGCTCGGTAACAGCAAAGGCGACATGAACGGGCCGTGGAGCCTGACCGCAAAAGCAGAAGACGCAGTCTCTGTCTTCGAAGGTATCCGCGCAAAGCTTCCTGGCTCCCAAGTGGCCTATGCAGGGGGCGTGCAAATAGCCAAGGCATTCCCCTCCTCGTTCGATGGGGTTATTGGTCCGAAGATAGAGACGCCCTGGACACCAGAAGAGACAGATCGTCAGATGAAGAGCGCGCTCCAGCTAGCCGGGAAATCCGACGTGGTGATCATGGCCCTTGGAGAGCTAGTCATCATGGACTTCGAGTACTCCTCACGTTCGTCGCTCAGCCTTCCCGGCAAGCAACAGGAGCTTCTCGAGAAGATTCAAGCGCTCGGTAAGCCTATCGTGTTGCTGCTCTTCAGCACCCGGCCGCTCGATCTTTCGTGGGCTTCAGAACATATCCCGGCGATTATGGATTGCTACTTCGGTGGCACGGAAACTGGAAATGCAGTTGCTGATCTTCTGGTGGGTGATGCGGTACCCGGCGGCAAGCTGCCGGTCACGTGGCCCCGCGCTGTTGGTCAGATTCCAATCTATTACGCGCATACGACGTCGCATAAGCCTTATGATTCGCCCGAATATACCTCTCGCTATTGGGATGCTCCAACCTCACCTCTCTACCCCTTTGGCTATGGGTTGAGCTATTCGACCTTCTCTATCTCCGATCTTCGCCTAAGCGCTAAAACCGCTCCCCTTGACGGATCGATCACAGCAACGGTCACGGTTGCAAATACTGGCGCAAGAGCAGCCGACGAAGTGGTGCAGATTTATCTCCATCAGCGATTCGGTTCGGCATCGAGACCTGTTCGTGAATTGAAGGGGTTCCGTCGTGTCACGCTGCAGCCTGGGCAAAAACAAGAGATCGGCTTCACGGTCGGCCCCGCGGAGCGAACCTACTGGAGCGCCGCAAAGAACGGATGGGTTGCAGAATCTTCCGACTTCGACGTATGGGTCGGCAACAGTTCGACAGCCACACTGCACGACAGCTTCTCGGTAGTGCAGTAAGGAAGGAACAGAAACATTCGTTTGGAACGAGGACAGTCTCTCTCGAAGTGTGGAACTAGTAGGGCGGTGATGCGCAGAGTTTGCGGGAAATTTGCCGTAAATCACTAGTCCTGGTAAGTCGGCCAGTGTTTAGAAATCCAGTCCACCTGGACGCAAAACCGGCTATTCGGACAAGTGGTTACCGAGATTGCGATGCCGGTTGCAAGTGTCCGAGATGGCGACTTTTCGGCCATGTGGCTTGCATTCCATTGTCGGTGAGTGAATTGGCGATAATGCACTTAGCGACGTCGGATTTCCCTGCCGATTAGATGCTCGCAGGAAGGCAGAGTTGCGGCACCATGAGTATCGACTTGATGCGGTCGGTGAGGTCCGTGGCGCTATAGTGTTTGCGCACTCTGTTGGTGGTATCGGTCAAAAGGTGTTCAAGAAAAGATCGTTGATTGAGGTTCCTGTTGGCCGTTCTATCTCACTCGGCTGGAACCAATTTCTTAGAGGCCTTCCAGAGCTGCTTGTTTATGAAATCAGGGGCGAGGCGGCGGAGGAATGCCAGCTGATTGGACTGCCCTGGCCGAATCTCGAGCTTACCCGCCTTCAACGCGGTAAAGGACTTTTTGATCAACTCATCCGTCGTGATCACGCTGGCGCCGCCATCGACAAGCTCTGTCGTCATATCGGTCTTAACCGCAGGTGGCATGATCTCAATGACCTCCACGCCGATTTCCTCCAATTGGAACCGCAGCGACTGCGTGTAGGAGTGGATCGCGGCCTTGGTGGCCGAGTAGATTGGGGCGGGCGGGAGCGGCACGAAGGCGAGCCCGGAGGACACGTTGATCACGGTTCCCTTGTTGGCCGTGAGGATGTCGATGAACGCAGAATTCATGCGAATCACACCGCCCACGTTGATGTTCACTTCGGTCATCAATTCGTTGAGGTCGGCCGCCCCGGCCTTGAGGTTCTTGTAGATCATGATACCCGCGTTGTTCATCAGCACGTCGAGCTTTGGGTATTCAGCTTTCACGCGTGCCGCGAGGTTTGCGATCTGCGCGGAATCCGCAACATCACCCTGAATCGTGTGGAGCTTCGGGTACTTGGCTTTCACCTCATCGAGCACCGTCTGCCGGCGGCCAGTCACGATGACCGTATTGCCGAGTTCGAGAAACTTGAGGGCGAAAGCAAGGCCGATGCCGGCGGAGCCTCCAGTGATGAGGATGGTGCGACCGGTAAGTTTCATAGAATTCCTTTCGTGAATACTGCCCACCATTTGAGCGGCCCGGAAGATCTTTCAGGTCTTACGAGTTCATCTTCTGATCTCGTACGCTCTATGAGATTATGTGTGTAATCCCACGGTCGCAATTAAATTTCAGAAGCTACGCAATAGGTAATCCTGCACATTTACCAGGACTTTCTGCCTTTCGGAAGGATCGGTGAAAAGACGGGCAGTGGAAATGGCACCCGCCATCGCGCTAAAGATAACAAAGAAGTTTCGCTCCCGCTCAGCTGCGGTCGCTCCCGGCATGAACTCTACCCACTCTTCCATAAGTCCCTTCACCTGGCCGGCAATTCGTTTCCTGATACTGAGTTTGGCGCGAGCAATATCCGGCGCCAAACTCACGACCGGGCAGCCGGTGTCGGGATGATTGCAGTGCTCGAGTGAGAGGTACCATCGCACGATTTCCTTCCACCCGTCCTGAGCCGGCACGTTCTTCAGCAACGAATGGGCTTTCTCGCCAAACTCCGAGAAGCCCATCGCAATCGCATCGGCCAGAAGCTCGTCCTTGCTCTGAAAGTGCTTGTAAAAGCCGCCCACTGTCAAGCCCGATGCTTTCATCACGCTGGCCACGCCAGGGCCGCTCAGCCCCTCAACGCGGAACTTGCGAGCTGCGTTCCGCACGATACGATCGCGAGTTTTCTTTTTGTGTTCCGGTTCGTAACGCATACCATTTACCTATCAGATTATAGGCATAATCCAGGGATTCAAAATGCGATTCAATCTTCAGTTGACGCATACAGGGCAATGCGCTCATTGAGCTATTCAGATCGGTCTATGTCTTCGCCAAGTGGCCGTGTAACCGGCTACTCGGACAGAACCCGTTCTGACCGCCGGTGCCAGATTGGAGAGAGGTTGACGATAACAGACCGGAATGCCCCTCGGGCAGCAGTCGGCTCGCCTTTGGTGCCCGCCCACTAATGAGGTATCGTGTCTGAGAAAGAGCATTCGATGCGAGCTGCGGAACTCATCGCTCCCCTGACATTCCGGCTTACTGACATGCCGATTGAAGATCCCGGACCGGGCGAAGTGCAGGTCCGAATCGAGGCTGTGGGCGTGTGCGGGTCCGATCTGCATGCCTTCACCGAGGGCGCGGTCGGCAGCACTCTCAATGTCTACCCGATGGTGCTTGGGCACGAGCCCGCAGGAACGATCATGAAGACAGGCGCGGGTGTCACTGGACTCGCTGCGGGCGACCGCGGGGCGCTTGAGCCCGCACTTTATTGCTATCACTGCGAGTCCTGTCTGAGCGGGCACCATAACGTGTGCGCGAACATACGCTTTTTGAGCAACCCTCATCATCCTGGCTTTTTCCGGGAACTGGTCAACTTGCCGGTCGCCAACTTTCTTCCCATCCCTACCGGGATGTCGTTCAACGAAGCGACTCTGGCCGAGCCTCTCGCGATTGCCATGCATTCTCTCCGCCTGGCGTCGATCCGCCCGGGCGAAACAGTAGCGGTCATCGGCGCGGGACCAATCGGGCTTTTGACTATTGCCGCATTGCGAGCCGCCCAGGCAGGACGAATCTGGGCGGTGGAACCCCTGGCACACCGCCGCGACTTGGCCCGGGGGATTGGCGCTGACGCCGCCATCGAGCCCGGGGAAGCTGCTGAAGAAATCCTCAGCGGGACGTTGCAGCGCGGTGTGGACTGTGCAATTGACTGTGCGGCCGGAGAACATACCACCAGTCAAGCTATTCAACTAGCCCGCAGTGCCGGTCGCGTCGCGCTGACAGGTATTCATTCAACACCCTTGGTCTCCATGGATGGGTCAGCAATGAGGCGCAAGGAGCTCACCATTTTCAACGTGCGCCGATCGAACCACGAGACGCGAGAGGCACTGGAACTACTCCACGCGCACGCCGAGTGGTTTCGACCGCTGCTTACACACACCAGAGAGATCGAACACATCGATGAGGCCTTCGCAATAGCCAGCCAATATCGCGACGGTGTTGGGAAGATGATCGTCAGGCCTTAGAACCGTAGAGGGTTGCGCACGGAAGACCCGTCTCAAACCCGGTTTCGCTCCCGCGATTGCAGCGTTCAATTACCTCATGGCGATATGAAGTACATTCTTGTTCGCGCGGAATAGATACGGGTTGAACAATTGGAAAAGGAGACACCGAAATGGAACGTCGTACCTTTGTGAAGCATGCTGCTGCCTGGGCAACCGCCAGAGCTGTGAACGGTATCGTCCCGTCTTCACTGATGGCCGAAGAGGCGATTCACAAACAGCCTGAGCATGCACCGATGGAGCTTGGCCTGCTCATCAAGCCGTCACCCGATCCCGAAGCGAAGATCCGGTTAGTGCACGAGCTTGGCTTCAAGACATGCTTCCTCTCCCTGGACGGCTACCTGAATCACTTCACGCCAGCGCTGACCAGGCAGTTCGAGGATCTGCTGGACAAGTACCAAGTAATTGCCACTACGGCTGAAGTGGTCTATCCACAGCCGCTAAAGTGGAATTTCGTTGAGGGGCCGGCCACGATTGGTGTGGTGCCGCGAGCCTACCGCAAGGCGCGACTGGACGCACTGAAGCAGTGCTCGGACTTTGCGAAGGCGCTCGACATCGGACGTGTACAGACCCATTGTGGCTTCATTCCGGAGGACCCGAAGGATGCTCTGTACGAAGAAACCGTGGCTGCAATCCGCGAGATCACAGAGCACTGCGCGGCGAATGGACAAAGCTTTCTGATGGAGACAGGCCAGGAGACACCCACTACCATGCTGCGCATGTTGAAGGACGTGAACAACACGGCATTGGGCGTTGGTCTCGATACAGCAAATCTGATTTTGTATGGCAAGGCGAACCCTGTGGACGCACTGAAGGTGCTGGGGTCGCATGTGCAGGCGATGCATGCGAAGGACGGCAAGTGGCCAACCGATCCGGACAAACTCGGGCAAGAGGTACTGATTGGCAAGGGCGAGGTGGACTTTGTAAAGGTACTCTCCATGCTGCATAGCCTCGGCTATAAGGGCGCAGTCAGCATTGAGCGCGAAACATCCGGCCCTCAGCAGATTGAGGACGTAAAGGCAGAAAAGCTGTATCTCGAAAACATTTTAAACAAGATCAAGCAGGCATAAACAGCGAAGGAGAAGACCATGAATCGCAGAAAGTTCCTACAGGGTGCCAGCACTGCATGCAGCCTGATGATCGTGAAGCCGAGCGTCGCCTTTAGCTATGCGGCGAACTCGGCCGTGCAATATGGTCTGCTTGGTTGCGGTAAGCGGGGCACCTCCGTGGCCACGTCATTTGCGACGAACACGCAGGCACGCGTTGTGGCCTTGGGCGATATCTTTCCGGACCAGCTTGCCATTGGTAAGCAGCACTTCGACCAGCTGAACTCAAAGTTGGGTGTTCCAGCCGTTGATCCCAAACTTACATTTCATGGCTGGGAGGCGTACAAGGCAATGGCCGCCAATCCGCACATCGATGCCGTACAGATCTCCACACCGCCGTTCTTCCACGTTGAGCACATGGATATTCTGAGCGCAGGCGGCAAGCATGTGTACTGCGAGAAGCCGGTGGGCGTCGACATCCCGCAAACCCGGCGCGCTCTCCAGATCGCAAAGCGCATTGACGGTAAGGTGAGCGCCTCGGTGGGCTTCCAGATTCGTTCGGCGCCGCCGTTCGCGGAGATCGTCCAGCGAATCCATGCTGGACAGATCGGTAAAATCGCATCGATTGCTGGCTACTACAACGCGCCACCAGCCACATATCCGGATCGTGGTGCCATGCCGCATGACGAACAGCGCCTGCGCAACTGGCTTTGGGATAAAACCCTATCCGGCGACATTTTGTTGGAGCAGAACATTCATGTCATCGACGTGTGCAACTGGGTGATGGAATCGCATCCTTTCAAAGCCACAGCACGCGCTAGCCGAAAGGTGATCCAGAACTTCGGCAACATCAACGATAACTATGAAGTCATATTTGAATATCCCGGAGAGGTGGAGCTTGTCTTCAGTTCTACGCAGTTCAATGCACCGGGCTACTTCGATGTTAAGGAGACGTTCTTCGGCACCGAGGGCATCGCGGAAATGCCGTACAAGGGTGCACTGCGGATTCAGGGCCAAAAGCCATGGACATGGACTGGCAGCGAACAAGAGAGCGGAGCAAAATTCGCCGCCGACGGTGCCTTTAGCGACAATCTGGCAGATGCCGACAAGATGAAGGATCGCAGTTTCATCGAGAGCATTACCGGCAACAAGTTTCAGAACCAAATTGCCGCGGGCGTGGACAGTGCGCGCACTTGCATGATGGCTCGTAAATCTGCGGAGACCGGACGCACGGTCACCTGGCAGGATATCGAAGCCGATACCGAGCAGTACCAGCTCGGCATCGAGATTCGGAAGTTTGTCTAAACCGCTGCATTCCAACGAGTGTCTGGTGCACTTCGTGTGCTCAGGCGTCTCGCTTCAGCAGCAAATTACTTGAACGCCGGCCTCGCCCTTGCTGGGAGCATGCGAAGCCGGGCATTTTATAAGGACAGGTACACGGCGTATCTCATCAAGGCCAGGAGGAAACTCTGCACTTAAAAGGCCGAATACATTGACGTAGACCTTCCTTCATTCGAAACTTTTCCCCTGCATTCACACTGTCACTTTCAGAATTATTTGGCGTAGTATTTCAGCGCTATTTGGCGTAGTGTCCATGCATGCAGGAGCTGAGCGGGGTGCCCGAGGCAGCTCGCGAACTTGCGATGTCGCGATTCCGGCTCATCCAGCCGTACCTGGAGGAGCGACGCTCCCTCCAGTTGGTCGCCGCCGACGCCAACCTTTCTTTCCGGACCGCCCAGCGGACGTGTACACGCAAGCGGTACCAAGCGTTGTTCGGTCGGCACACGACAGGCTTGTCGATATGGTCATCGCCTCACCCCAACTGACCGCGCCAAAAACAGGCCTTATTGGCCCCATATTGGCCCAGAAAGGAGTGAAACACAGCTAAGTTATTGATTTTATGGTGGGCACAGCAGGATTCGAACCTACGACTTCCACCGTGTGAAGGTGGCACTCTACCGCTGAGTTATGCGCCCCAGAGCTGTTCGCTTAGGGCCCGGAGAGGCCCTCGCAATCTAAGCTGTTGGTAAAGAATAGCATCTCTCCTCGGCCTCATCAATCCGTGGACGAGCGTAGCCGAGCGGTAACGGCAAGTCGTTGAAGACGGCTTGGTATGGGCGTTTTGTGGCGTTACAATCGGCAAAGCAGGATGTCCGCACCCCCTCCAAATTCCGGCCGTCCTGGCACAAAATCCGGCCCCGGCACCGGCCTCGACCGCCCCACTCCCCATGGGGACGACGAGTTTCCGGCGGAAATCGACGAAAAAGCGCAACCCGAGGGCGAAGACGGGGTTATGGATGATATGGCCACTCTGGCGATCAACCCGCGACTCCTGGAGAACCTACAGACGGCAGAGACGCATCATGCCGCAGGCGAGTTCGGCCAGATGGACGACGCCGCCATCATGCTGGAGCTTCGCACCGGCAATATGGCCGGATTCGACTTTCTCATCCAGAAATACCGGAAGCCGATTATCCACTTCATGTACCGGATGGTCCATAACCAGGCAGTGGCCGAGGAATTGGCGCAGGAGGTTTTTCTCCGAGTCTATCGGTCGCGTGAGACGTACCGCGCTGAGGCACGGTTCAGCACCTGGCTGTATCGTATCGCCACCAACCTGGGCGTGAACTATGCGCGCGACACGCGCCACGAACGCATGGCTTCGACCGTCTATCTGGACGAGACCGATGCCGAGACTGGCACGACGCCGGACGTCGCAGACACGACGCCGGATGCCGAGGCGAACATGCTGCGGCGGGAGCGGATGAACGCGATTCGCGAACATGTAATGGCGCTTCCTGAGCGGCAACGGACGGCTGTGTTGATGCACAAGTACGAAGGTATGGACTACAAACAGATTGGCGATGTGCTGAAACTGAGCGAGTCCGCCACAAAATCTTTATTGTTTCGCGCTTATCAGACATTGCGCGAGAAGTTGAAGGCCTTTGTTTAGGCCGACTAAAGGCACGCGGCGTTTTCGCCTGACGCGTTGAAGCAAAGAAGCTGGGAAGGGTCACGATGAACTGCAAAGACTACCAATCCGATTTCCTCGATCTGCTGCTGGATCCGGGCGCGCCTGCGAATTCAGCTGCGCGGAGTCACATCGAGTCCTGCGCCGAGTGCAGGCAGGAGTTCAAGTCACTTGAGGCGACGTTCGCGCTGCTCGATGATTGGAAGGCACCGGAGCCTTCGGCCTACTTTGATCAGAAGCTGGCGGTGCGCTTGCGCGAAGAGCAGGCCCTGGCCCCTGCGGGATGGTTCGAGCGATTGAAGAGCCGGCTGCTGTTCAATACTGGCAGGCAGTTTCGGCCTGCGATGGCTGGCGCTTTGGCATTGGCGCTGGTGGTTGGAGGAGGAACGTTTGCCAACGTTTCGGGCTTCCTTCGCTCCACGCCGCCGACCTCGGCCACGGTGCAGGACCTGCAACTCCTCGATAAGAACGAGCAGGCGCTGCAGACAATGGACCAGTTGCTGCAGGATGGTACCGCCGATGACGTGGCCAATCCGCCCAGCAGCTAGCTTTCTACGGCAACGTACTATCGGAAAAAATAATATCTCGAAGGAGGACGGGACACAGTAAGCTGCTGTAACAGAAGCGGATTTACCCCAACGCCCAGGTCTTGCCGGTCGATTTACCATGACATTTCAACTCCACTTGCGGCGCATCGTAGGAACAGCTCTCGCTCCCCTGTTGCTAATGGCAGGGGCGCCGACGGTTGCAGCCCAATCTGCGTCCATGCACCGAGCAGGACAGGCAACAGCGCATCCTCCAATGAACGCGCCACATCCGGGCGCGGGACCGAAATTGACCGGCCCAAAGGGGAATCAGGAGCACCTCGCCCAGTGGATGGATCGCCACAGCAATCTTCCGCCGGCGGAGCAGCAGCGTGCGCTTGAGAAGGAGCCGGGTTTCCGCGATCTTCCACCTCAGACGCAACAACGCATGCGCGACCGCCTTACTCAACTCAACAACATGACACCGGAGCAGCGTCGGCGCACCCTTGAGCGAACCGAGGCGATAGAGCATCTCACTCCGCCGCAACGGCAGCAGTGGCGCGGCGCAATGGAGCAATACCAGGGACTTCCCGAGGACCGCCGCCGTATGGTCGCACGCGCCTTCCGCGATCTGCGCGAGATGCCGCAGCCACAGCGTCAGGAAATCCTCAACTCGGACCGCTTTCGCGGACAGTTTTCTGAACAGGAGCGCAGCACGCTTTCCAGTTTGCTCGCGGTCGAACCGTATCTGCCGGTTCAGCGACCGGGCGACGGCAATTCCTTCGGCAAGTAACGGTGACTTTCTCGTTTAAGAGAGGTAGCCGCCCGAAGGCGGCTATTTTTTATTGCGGGGAGGGGATGGGGCTACGAGGGAAGAACACCGTTTGCTTTTTGGCCCAGCGTCAAAAGATATCTTCGGACGAATACGATCAAGCCAATCAGAGGTGCGGCGAAATGATCGCAAAATTTAGGCAATCCAACGAATCTCCTGAACGGTCTTCCTCCCCCTTAGTGGTTGTAGTGTGCATGCATGCAACCCAACTGCATATACAACTTTTGGTTCAACATTTAAAAGAACTTGCGTCGTTTCCGACCACCCCTTGACCTCGCCCTCGCTTAGGGCCTAGGCTGAATCTATGCTTATGCAGTACACCTTCTGTTGTTGTCGCCGCTCCCCGCTGGCCTGGACAGAAGCGCGTTGCGTCCGCTAACCCGCGGCCCTCGCTAAGTTCCGATCGCACAATCACCCAGAATCGAGCCCTTTCATGAAGCTGTTCGCCAGTTTTCTTTTGCTTGCCACATCTGCCTTTGCTCAAATCCCTGTCTCTGGAACGTGGACAGGAAATGCCACCGTCCACGGCCAGCAGGTTCCAGTCCGCCTTGAAATAACGGGCAGTGGGAGCGACCTTCACGCAGCGCTGCTCAACGGGCCGGAGAGCAGTCCCGCTTCAAGCGCCGTCTTCACAGGCAATCATCTCCTGCTGACATTCAACTACTACGCGCGGACGCTGGATGCGACGCTCGCGGATGGGCACCTCACTGGCTCGTTTGGCACCGTCTCTACGCGATATCCCATCAGCCTGAGTTCGCATGGAAGCTACTCAGGAAAGCGCCGGGGCACATGGTCAGGATATTCAGGGGGATTGGGAGATCGCGGTTAAATCCGCCAAGGGCGAGTCGGCGTGGCAGCTTCGCGTGGAGCCCGCACGTCAACCGACTGAGATTAAGGCCGTGATTCAGCGCATCGACGGTGACACCGGCTCGCTGTATGGTTCGTGGACGGGCAAGGACTATCAGATCAGCCACTTCACTGCGGCGGGGCCGGCTCTTTACTCGCTGACACCGCAGGCCGATGGGACGTTGCTTGTTTCGAATCTGCTTCGCGCTGACGTGAATGATCAGCAGAACCTTGTTGCGCGACGGCCAGCGCAGGCGCGTGCGGCGAAGCTTGTAGGGCCAACTGATCCTACGCAACAGACGACGGTAAAGGATCCCTCTGCGCGCTTCAAATTCAGCTTTCCTGACCTGAGTGGCAAGACGGTTTCGAACACCGATTCGCAGTTTGATGGGAAGGTTGTGATTGTTGCGATTGGCGGGTCGTGGTGCCCGAACTGTCATGATGAGGCGCCGTTTCTGGAGAGTCTCTACAAGCAGTTTCACGGGCGTGGATTGGAGATTGTGAATCTGTCGTTTGAAGAGGCGGATCAGTTGAAAGATCCTACGAGATTGCGCGCTTTTATTGCGAAATATGGGCTTACCTACACGGTTTTGGTGGCGGGTGAGACGGAGCAGTTGAATGAAAAGATTCCGCAGGCAGTGAATCTGAACTGCTGGCCGACGTCGTTCTTTTTAGGGCGGGATGGACGGGTTAAGGAGATTCATGCGGGGTTTGCCGGGCCGGCGAATCCGCCGGCGCACGAGGCTCTTGTGAAAGAGACGACGGAGCTAGTGGAGCAGTTGCTGGCTGAGCCGGTTCCTACGCAAAACGCGTCGCGATAGATTGTAATTTTCAGAAAAAATTGGCCCCGGAGAGATCCGGGGCTTTTTTGCTGTTTTGCTGGGTTTTTTAAGGGGGGTTTTGGAAATAGTGGGTGGTTGAATGTGGTTTTTTGATGGTGAAAACGTGGTGAAATGCGTGGTAAACGTGGTGAGAAAACGGCATCTTTTTGGGCGCTAAAAACACGCCACTTTTTTGAACTTTATTTTTGGGGGTCTACGGGTCGATCTTCGGCGGGCTGCGAAGGGCGGCAATTGTCATTCGTCCGGCGGTGTAGGCGCCGTAGATTATGTTGGCGCGGAAGATGTCACTGCGGAAGGTGAGAATCTGCCTGCGGATGTAGCGAAAGGTAATGTTGCCGGGTTTGTAGCTGCCGCCTTTGGGAGTGGAATCGATTTGCACATCAGGGTGGCAGTCCTGAAGGCTGACGACCGCGATGGATCCGTCGGTGTGCATGGCGTCTCCAACAGAGTTGCGGGCCGTGGTGGACATCAGGGGACGGGAGACGTAGGTGACGTAGCGGACGCAGCCGGCGAAGCTAAGGTCGCGGATGACGGTAGAACGCTCGTCATCGATATTGGGTGAGATGTGGTGCACGAAACCAAGGTGCTTGATACCGAGAGCGGCGTGGGTATCGTGTGTGGACGAACTTATCCAGATGGAATCGTCGCCTAATTCCTCGTCCCATTGCCAGATGCGGAGATGGTCGCGGCGATCGTAGCTGTTGAGGCTCTTCTGCCAGTTCATGTCCTGGGGCCTGCCGGCGAGGAAGAACGTCGTCATGGGCTCCTGAGGGTAGCCGCTGTTGTTGAGAAGCGCATACAGGTTCTTCATGACGGTTCGGCGGGAGACGGAATCGGCGTTTTGCCAGCCTGCGACGCGAAACGCCGCCGTGACCTGTTCCGCGGATCCGAGGAACACGACGTTGACAACGTCAGCTTCGACGTTCTTTTTCGTCATGACACGCACAGGAAGTTGCTCGACGAGTTGTTCGAGCTTCTCTGACTCGGCTGCAGTTGGCTGCATGGACTGGCGCTCCGCGGCTGCGAACGAGGGCGGGAGGGAGAGCTCCGCGGTTGTTTTGAGGTGGATGTCGGTGCCGGCCGGGTAGTAGATCTCGGGCTCTGGAAAGATCGGAAAGGCCGCCTTGAAGGCGATGAGGACTGGATCGGAGTAGGGGTTCCAGGTGGGCAGGTGAATGAGGCGGCTGTTGATATTTCCCTGAAAGGTGTTGGTACTGCGTATGCCCTGAATGACTCCTTTGTGCACAGACTCGCGGGCGTTCTCGACCTCATCGACGCGGGTGGTGATGGGCAGAGCCTCGCCGGAGGCTGCATGGGCGCTGTTGAAGTCGAGGGTGAGGGCGGCGGTTTCGTGTTGAATTCCCCAGCCGACCTTGCGCGTGCGGTGGACGACTCCGTCGATGGGAGTGCCCATGGGAAGAACGACCTCGTTTTGGCAGAGGAGGTCCTGAGTGAGGATGGCATGAATGGGATCACCCGGTTTTGCGGTGTAGGTTGAGATGGGTGCGGCGAGCCGAATCCGTAGCGACTGACCGGCTGGGAGCTGGTCACACGCGGAGGCTATCCGAGCGGCGGAGAAGAGGCACACGAAGAGCAGCGGCCGATGACGGCCAAGCAGGAATCTCATTCGGATGAGCGCCCCCTCGTATCTCAACGATAACAAAAAGTGGTAAAGAGGGGTGTTAACAAAGGGGTTCTGCAACCCCGTCTGGTATCTGGTCAGTTCTTGAAGAAATTCTTGACGAGGAAGATGACGTTCGCCGGTCGTTCGGCCAGGCGGCGCATGAAGTAGGGGTACCACTCCGGGCCGAAGGGAATGTAGACGCGGACGCCGTAGCCCTCGGCGGCGAGGCGGCGCTGGAGGTCGCGGCGAACGCCGTAGAGCATCTGGAACTCGAAGGCACGTTTGTCGATCTTGTTGTCGTTGACGAAGGAGCGCATCTGGTCGACGATCGCCTCGTCGTGGGTGGCGATGCCGCAGAATACGCCCTTGTGGGTCTGCGGGTTGGAGTAGGTGGCCATGCGCTTCATCAGGTTGACGTAGTTTGCATCGACGTCAGCCTTGGAGGGGAACGCAACTTCGGGACCTTCTTTGTACGCTCCCTTGCACAGTCGGATGCGAATTCCCTTGCTTAAAAGCCTTTCGGTATCGGTGTCGGTGCGGAAGAGATAGGCCTGCAGGACGGTGCCGACGCTGCCGGGGAACTTTGCCGACAGCCGCTCGGTCATGGCGATGGTCGCCTCGGTGTAGGGGGAGCCTTCCATGTCGATCCGGACGAAGGAGTTGACTGCAGCAGCATGCTCGACCATCTCGCCGACGATGCGCTCTGCGAGAACGGGGTCGAAGTCCATGCCGACCTGCGATAGTTTTACGCTGACGTTGGCGTTGAGCTTGTGTGCCTGGATGGCGTCGAGGAGCTGGTGGTAGATGTCGGCCGATTTTTGCGCCTCTGCTTCGGTGGTGACGCTCTCGCCGAGCGAGTCAAGGGTGGCCGCGATTCCCTCCTGATTGACGCGCTGGCATGCACCAAGTACATCCTCTACCGACATGCCTGCGACGAACCGGCCCGACATCGTTCGTCCCATCGCGGAGCGTTCTGAAAACGACCGCAGGCTTCTATTTTGAGAAAGAGCAATAAATAACGAACGCAGCAAACCCTATACCCCTGACAACGCCTGGATGGCGCACAAAAGATATTCTTTCATGCAAAGCGCAGGAAAGGCGAGGGATCGACCGGATAGCAGCAGGGTCAGGCGTTCTCTCGCTACTTACATTCGACGCGATTATCCTGCGAGGCGATGATCTGCCAGGTACCGCCGCGCTTCAGCCATGTGTCAGTCCAAACCTGGCATACCTTTGCGTTGGGCTGGGACTTGTCTTTGCCGACAGCATGTTCGCTGCCGTAGACAACGGCGAGACTGTCTCCGAAGAAACGCACTTTAGCCTCATCAAGTCCGCAATCATGAGCGGTGCGTGGACCTTTCTCGTCCTTCAGCTCATCAGCCTTTGTGAAGCGCACACCTTTCGTTGAAGTGCCCTGGAAGTCGTCGGCAAGCAGACCAGCGACAACACCGTTATCAACACATACACCCTCAGCCCACTTGCGCTCCATTTCGATGATGTATTTCGCGGTCTTATCATCCGCCGAAGACCAGTGACTCTGCTGTGCGTACGCCGGAACAAGCAACAACGTCGCGGCGATTGCCACCGCGAAGACTCGTAGATGCATTTCTCGCATGGCGGAATCCTACACTACGCTCCAATGTGGCGGACGATCGCTGCGCCTTCTGACCTTCCGTTTAGCCGTCACCCGAGTGTTTGATGCGACCAATGCCCGGAAATCGTTGTAATGAACACCCTCAACGATCCCAACGCTTATAATTCCGGGATGCCCCGTCGAGTTGCGTGTTATCGCCGCGCCGGTTCTGACGATGCAGCGATGAATTCGGGAGGACAAAAACGTGTGGTGGATTAGTTATCGGGGTGAATCAGGGCACGGCGTCGACAACATCGGCGTCTTCGAGGACGACGGGGCCCCGCGAAAGAAACATCCGCTGCTACTCGATCCATCGCCGACCGCGCATCCGCTGCATATTGCGCGCGGCTTCGCATTGGTAGGCGACGACCTCTATATCGCGAACGCGTGGCGCAGGGATAGCCACATTGCACGCTACCAGCGGCACGGCGACACCTTTCGCTTCATGGAGGTGCTCGCGAAGGCCGAGCAGGTTGCGGCGATGGTGCACCCCTTCGACGTGGAGTTGGGGGACGATGGTCGCATCTACGTCTCGTGCCAGGACACTAACACCGTGTTGTCGCTCGTGCCGGGGACCCGCAAGCCCGCACCGGTAGCCGCGCATCTGCTCAAGAACTATCCCGACGGGGGGTTTCTCCCCGGCACGCTCGTCGCGTCCAGCCATGGGAGGCTTCCTGAGTACGGTGACCTCAGACCGTTCGATGTGCCGTCGCCACTCGGCCTCAAGGTGGTGCTCGACAAGCGTGGGAGGCCACGGCACTCGGTACGCGGAATCGTCGTGCACAAGAAGCATCTGTACGTAGCGGACGAAGCCGGTGACGCAGTAAAGATCTTCAAGGTGCAGACCGGAGAGTTGATGGCGCACATCGCGGGGAAGGCGCTGAAGGCGCCCGTGCACCTGATTATGCACGGCGAGACGCTCTACATCGGTGCCTCGGGCAGCGGCAGCATCCTGGCGTTGGATCTGACGTCCACACCACCGACGGGGAAGCTCAAGGCACGTGTGGTGATCGACGGAAAGCTCGACGCTCCCTCAGGGTTTGCCGTCGGCCCCGACGGCGATCTTTACGTGGCCGAACGAAAGAAGCAGCGGGTGCGGCGCTTTTCCTCCACGGGAGAAAAAAAGGGGACGTTCATCGATGACCTTCCGGACATGCCGGAGTTCCTTGTCTATGTGCCGTGAGATCCCAAAGCCTGGAAACGGTCATCAAGCGCATCAAGGTTGTTGATCAATCGCCGAGTTATTTACCGCACGCTCCCATGGAGGCGAGAAATCTCCGATGTCCCAGTTCTGGGGGAGTGATGGGCAATCGGAAACAAGAACTTGTACGGCTGACCTGACTAGGTTTCGTCGCGGACGGGTGCAGATGGGGCGTTGGTCTTGACGGACTCGATGCCGTTGTCGCGGGATTCGGTGGATTTATAGGTCTCGCTGGTGCCGATGATCTGATGATTGGCGGCCTTCAGGTTGAACATGAACTGACCGTTCTTCGTGTCCTTGCGCTCGTAACTGGCATCGTTGGCCGCGTTCTTCTTGACCGACGCAATGCCGTTTTCGGCTGAGCCTTTTTCTTTGTACATCTCGCTGGCCAGAATGATCTGGCCGTTGCTCGCCTTGAGATTGAAATAATACTGGCTGTCTTTCGCTTTTTTGAGTTCGAACGTACCTGCCATCGTTCCTCCTTGGCGGTTATGGAATATTTTCGTGCAACACCGCTTGGGTGAGATCCAAGTGCTGAGGATTGTATTCGCGACGGAGACGGTCGGAAACCTGCACAATTAACAGGTTCTGGAACAAATGACGGACGGCTTCACTACGTTCTTTAGAGCGACTTGCGGAAGTGAACGCAGCGATCGGCTACTTCGAAGCCCAGCGCCTGATGAGCGCTGATGGACCTTTCGTCGTCGATCCATGTGTCGGAGGCCATCTCGAGGCAGCCCTGTCTTCGGGACCACTCTTCCGCGGAGCGCATCAAGGCTCGGCCGATTCCCTGCTTGCGCGAGGTCTCGCGGACGAACCAGCCTTCCACAAAGCCAACCGGCCGCGTGGGCTCGCAACCGTCGGCGTGCGAGCGCAGGCCTACTTCGAGAAATCCTGCTAATGCTCCGCCGTCGCTCTGCGCTACGAGAACTGCCATCGGCAGCGTGCCGTTCATGCGGGAGCGCAGGATCGCGTCAAGTTCCCTGCGATGCACTTCCAGCGATGCGTCGGGCCACAGCAGGTTGCGCATCCTTGCGAGTTCGTGCTGATCCGAGATCTCTGCCTGCCTGACTTTTAATCGCCAATGTGGTCTCCTGTGCTTTGGATCGGTCAGGTAGATTTTTGTGAGCGCTGGTTGCACTACGGAGAGGCAACGACGGGGTATCGGCTTCTACGAGGGCAGTGGTCGAAAAGCAGATCTCTCCGCTCCGCCGCTCACAAAGTGCGTGAGCGGCTCCGGTCGAAATGACGGTTCTTGAATTGGGGGATTTGGATCGGAAAAGTAGATTGGGGATCGAGGATACGAAATTTAACCGCGAACGACGGTAGAGGCTTAGCGGGCTTTGACGCCGACTTTGACGACCTTGTCGACCTGCGGGGTCACCATGGTGCTGGTGTCCTTCATGGCAGCGATGGCTTCGTCGTAACGTCCGGCGATCGAATTGGCGCGGATGCGTGCCATGTCCTCGAGCATCTTGATGCCGTCCTTCAAGTAGCTCATGCGGCTGCGTTCGTCGTGGCCCCAGGTGACAGGAACCTCGCGAATGACGTACTTCAGCTTGCGGGCGATGAAGAGAATTTCGGGATCGAAGCCCCAGCGCTCGATGGTCTGGAGACGGAAGATGACCTGCGCGGCGGAGCGTTTGAAGGCCTTGAAGCCGCATTGTGTGTCTTTGTAGGGCAGGCCCATGATGGTGCGGGTGACCCAATTGAAGCAGCGTCCGAAGAACTGCCGGTAGAGCGGCTGGTGGATGGTCTGGCGGCTGCGATCCATCCAGCGCGAGCCGATAGCAACGTCGGCGCCGTCGGCGATCGCGGCCAAAAGGCGCTCGGCCTCTTCCATGGGAGCCGAGAGGTCGGCGTCGGTAAACATGACAATGTCGCCGGCGGCCTGCAGCAGACCGTTGCGGACCGAGTAGCCCTTACCTTTGTTTCCAGGGTTCTGCACCAGGTGTAGGCGGGGATGCTGGAGCATCCAGCGCTGTACGATTGCGGCGGTATCGTCTTTGGAGCCGTCGTCGACGACGATGACTTCGGCGTCCCAGCCCCGCTCAGCGACGCAGGATAGCACACGATCCAACGCATGCTCGATGCGGGCCCTCTCGTTAAATGCGGGAATTACGATACTTAGCTGTGGATGCGCCATAGCGATCGGCAACCTTCTTCCGGGCAAAACTTGCTTGGATGCACGGACAGAGGCGTCGCCGTTCATCATACTGCAATGATTGGACGTGTGGGAATCTGATTTCGTCTCAAATTTTGGGTCGCGATGCATCACTTTATCGCCGCTGTTCCCAATTTGGCTTGATCACCAGAGGCACGCGGAAGAGACGGTCCCTGCTACACTCCCAAACATGCCGGAAGACTACTCAACACCACCGCCGCCTCCGCCCCCCGCACGTCCGACGCCGCCCTATGGACAGGCACCGCAATATGGGTCGCCCTATTCCTATCCTCCGGGTTACGGTGTGCCCCCGCGCCGCCGACGGTCGCCATGGTTTTACGTGGGCATCATTGCGGGTTCGCTGGCTGGGGTGTTCCTGCTGGTCATGTTCATGGTTTGGGCGACGATGCGTTCGGCTGGCGGCGGCGACTCTGCGTTCGGCATCAACCCGGACCGCATCGCCGTGATCGACATCGCGGGAGTGATTCTCTCGCCGGATACGGTCGACACGCAGCTGCGGAAGTTTGGCGACGACGAGTCGGTGAAGGCGATTATTCTGCACATCAACTCGCCGGGCGGAGGCGCAGCGGCATCGCAGGAGATCTATCACGAGGTGCTCCGCGTGCGGCAGGAGAAGCACAAGAAGGTCATCGCGTCGATTGAGTCGGTGGGGGCTTCGGGCGCGTATTACATCGCGAGCGGGTGCGACAAGATTTATGCGAACGACGCGTCGGTTGTGGGATCGATCGGCGTGATCATGGAGTGGACCAACTACGGCGACCTGATGCGCTGGGCCAAGCTGAAGAATGTGATCATCCACGCCGGCGAATTGAAGGACGCAGGCGACCCGAGCCGTGACATGACTCCGAAGGAGCAGGCTTACTTTCAGTCGCTGGTGGACAACATGTACACGCAGTTCGTGCATGACGTCGCCACGGGCCGTCACAGCACGGACGAGAAGATTCAACCGCTGGCGACGGGTCAGGTTTGGACGGGGCAGCAGTCGCTTCCGCTGGGCCTGATCGACAAGGTGGGCGGCTACCGCGTGGCACTGATGGAGACCGCGAAGGACGTTGGAATCTCGGGGGAACCAAGCGTGGTACGTCCCGCAAAGATGAAGCGCGGGCTGTTTACCTTGCTCACGAGCGACGGGGAAGACCTGTTTCCCAACCCTGGCCAGTTGCTGGATCACGCGCCCGGCTTCTACTTCATGTGGAAGTAAGGCGCCGTGCTTCAGCGTTTAGGTTGACCTAGGTCAATCAGACCACCGGCATACCATAAAAGGCTCCCCAAAAAAGCGGGGGGCTTTTTCGCGTCGGCACGACCATTTGTCCCGTTTCGGCATCTCATTGATCGAATGTTGATTTCCTCAAAACTTCTGCTCTGTTCGCAACCTTTTGAGCCATCATCCCGTCTACAATCAACAAGAAGAACGAATTTTGACGCGGCCTCCAACAGCCCTCCCACTGTACGAAAGGAACCCAAATTATGACTAAAGCCGACCTCGTAGACCAAGTCACCGCCATCGGCGACCTCACCCGTCGCGACGGAGAGGTCATCGTCGATACTCTTTTCGACGCTGTCATCGGAGCCCTGAAGTCAGGGGACAAGATTGAGATTCGCGGCTTCGGCAGTTTCCGGACACGGCAACGGAATGCGCGCACCGGCCGCAATCCGAAGACCGGAGCGAAGGTCGACGTGCCTGCGAAGCGTGTCCCCTTTTTCAAACCATCGAAGGAGTTGCGAGACTCGGTGAATCCGAACGGGGCCATGAAGGCCAAGCCCGCTTCTAAAAAGGCCGACACGGACCATATCGATCCCCACCATCCGCCAGCGATGTAATCAGCTTAGAATAAGAACGAGCAGGTGCTTCGGCATCTGCTCGTTTTGTTTTGTTCGGCGCTTTGCTCGCTGAGGTTTAATGCGAAATTAGTCCGCCACGCCTTCGAGGACGACGGGCGAAACAGGTTCGGCGCCGAACTCTCCCTCCCATTTAGCGATGACGACGCTGGCCAGGCAGTTGCCCACAACGTTGACGGTAGTGCGCGCCATGTCGTTCAGCGCGTCGACGCCGAGGATGACGAAGATCGGCTCGGTGGGCAGGTGGAAGGTGGCCGCCGTGGCCAGGAGAACCACCAGTGTTGCGCGCGGTACGCCCGCAACACCCTTGCTGGTCAACATGAGCGTGACCATCATGACGAGTTGCTGGCCCAGAGAGAGATGCACGCCTGCGGCCTGCGCGACGAAGATGCTGCCCACGGCGAGGTACAGCGTCGAGCCGTCGAGGTTGAAGCTGTAGCCGGCGGGGATGACGAAGGCCACGATGCGGCGCGGCACTCCGAGGGCTTCCATCGACTCCATCGCGCGAGGTAGGGCTGCCTCGCTGGTGGAGGTGGCGAAGGCGATGGTGGCTGGCTCGGCCACTGCAGCAAGGAATCGGCGGACCGGTACGCGGAACAGCAGGGCCGCGGGTAGCAGTACGAGCAACCCGAATGCTATCAGCGCTCCGTACAACGTAAGGATCAGCTTGCCGAGGTTTACCAGGACGCCCAGCCCCATGTGGCCGACCGTGAAGGCCATGGCCGCCCCCACGCCAATGGGGGCGAGGTACATGACCACATTGGTGAACTTGAACATCACCTCGGCCAGTCCCTCAAACAGGCTGACCAGAGGAGCACGTTTCTTTGCGTTGAGGCTTGCGAGGGCGATTCCGAAGAAGACGGCGAAGACGGCGACCTGCAGAATCTGCCCTTCTGCCACGGACTTGGCAATGTTTTCCGGGAAGATATGCAGCAGAAAGTCCTGCCAGTGAGTGGGCGGCGGGGTTGTGATGCCTTCACTGGCCACAGCTGCAGGCAAGGCAAGCCCAACGCCGGCTTTGCTAAGGTTGATCGCCGCAAGTCCGATGAAGAGCGCCAGTGTGGTGACAACCTCGAAGTAGATGAGGCTCTTGATGCCCATGCGGCCGACGCTCTTCAGGTCGCCATGGCCGGCGATGCCGGTGACCAAAGTTGCAAGGATCAGCGGCGCGACGATTGTCTTGATCAGGCGGAGAAAGATGTCGCTGAAGACACGGAGGTTGACCGCCACCGCGGGTGCATCGAAGCCCAGTTCCGCACCGGCGACCATAGCAACAAAGATCCACGGAGTGAGGGAGCGGCGTTGCAGTGCAGATACCGCCAGCAACGCGATCGCAGCGCAGCGAAGGGAGATTCCGACAGGATGAAGAAGTACCTCGTGGGTCAGTCCTAACAAGGTACCTGCAGCAAGGAAAACCACAGCTGCAAGCAACAGAATGCGTTCCGATTTCGTCTTAAGCATCAGGTGCGAAGGATATCAGTCTTCAACTCCATGTACCCTTCCATACAGACGATTTCCAGCGCTGATAGCATGATCGATATGCAACGCCTCACCACGCTCCGCCTGTTTTTCTGCGTTCTTGCTGCCGGTCCGCTGGTTGCCCAGACCAGTCCAAGCATCGGCACCAGTGCGCCCGGTTACGACGCGCTTGCGCAGTCCTCGAATGCCATCTCAAGCCCGGTCACACAGCCGACCATGAATCCAGGAGCCGTTCTGCTGATGGAGCTGGAGGGGCGCTTTGCGAAGTCCGTCGCGGCGGGCGGAGGCAAGGCCTTTAGCGGCTGGTTTGCCGACGATGCCGTCACCCTGAACAACGGAAAACCCGCCGTCCTCGGCCGCACCGCCATCGCCGCCCAGGCCCAGTGGGACCCGAAGACCTACCAGCTTACGTGGCAGCCGCAGGGCGCCCAGATGGGGCCGTCGAACGACATGGGCTTCACCTGGGGACACTATGAGGGCCACTCGAAAGACAAAAACGGCGAATCGGTTGTGATCTCCGGCCGGTATTTCACCGTGTGGAAAAAATTGCCCGATGGGACGTGGAAGGTCGCCCTCGATGCCAGTGCGGAGGAACCGCCAGCGACAGGGGAATGTTGTGCGCTTCCAAAGCCGTAACCCGTTGCTGCCACGAAAGTAGGAGTGCGCAATTCTTTGCATATAGCCTACGATTGAACAAGTCGAAATGAATGCTCTCCTGGTCAAAGACGAAGCTCTGCGCATCGAGGCCCTCAATCAATACGAGGTGCTCAACTCTGCGCCTGATCCCGTCCTTGACGATCTGACGAGATTGGCTGCGCAGATCTGTGAAACGCCGGTCGCTGCGGTCTCTTTCATCGGGTCCGACCGCATCTGGATTCGTTCCCGTTTTGGGATGGATTCTCTCGAACTCTCGCTCGGCAGTCTACCCTGCGAGACGACAATCCTCGGCGACACGGTGTACGAGATTCCGGAGACCCGCAACGACCCCGACTACGCTCCCGATGGCATCCTTCTCGAGGGCCGCGCATACCGCTTTTACGCCGGCGCTCCGCTGACCACACCTGGCGGCGTCAACATCGGCGCGCTGCTGGTTCTCGACCGTCCCTCGCGCACGCTGAGCCCGGCGCAGTCGTCGGCTCTCGGCATTCTCAGCCGTCAGGTGATCAACCGGCTCGAACTCAACGGCCGCATCCACCAGATGGATCGCGCTGCGCGTTCGCGTCAACGGGTCGAGTCCGCACTGACCGTCGAACGTAACTTCGTCTCTGCTGTGCTGGACACCGTGGGCGCACTGGTTGCCGTCTTCGATCCCGCCGGACGCATCGTCCGCTTCAACCGCGCCTGCGAGACCGCCTCGGGCTATGACTTTGCCACACTGGTCGGCCGTTACGCGTGGGACAAGCTCATTCCGCGCCAGGAGATACCCGAAGCAATCGAGACCTTCGAGCGCCTGCGGTCCGGACACTTCCCCGCGGCCTTCGAGAACCAGTGGCTGAACCGTGACGGCAGCGTGCGCCGCATCGCATGGTCCGCCACCGCACTCACCGATTCGCAGGGCCAGATCGCTTTTATCATCGCGACCGGCATCGACGTCACCACGCAGCGCGCCGCCGAAGCGACCCTCCGCGAGAGTGAAGCGCGGTACCGCCAGCTCGTTGAAGGCTCGCTTGGTATGGTCTGCACCCACGACCTGCGCGGCAACCTGCTGACCATCAACACACACGGCGCCGAGACTATCGGACAGACGGTCGAAGCGATGAACGGCCACAATCTCGTCGAGTTCATCGCGCCAGACCGCAGGGCCTCACTGCCCGCGTATCTCAAGAAGATCGGCGAGACCGGCGAGGCGCAAGGGCTGCTTCATCTCTCACACGCAGACGGCGAGGTTCGCGTCGTCGCGTACCGGAACAAGCTCATCGTCGTTCCGGGTCGCGCTCCTTACGTTCTGGGCTTTGGCGTCGACATCAGCGAGCAGGTGCGGGCCGAAGGCCGTCTGCGCACGCTGACCCGTCAGTCGGATTCGATTCTCGCGTCCGTTGGCGACGGCATCTACGGGATCGATCTCGACGGCAAGGTCACGTTCGTCAACGCGGCTGCAACGCAGATGCTTGGCTACAAGCAGGACGAGATGCTTGGCCACGTGATGCATAACCTGATTCATCACACTCGCGCGGATGGCACGCCGTATGACTCTACCGACTCTCCGATTCGCAAGAGTCTTACCAACTTTGACACGGTTCGCGTCTCGAACGAGGTGTTCTGGCGCAAGGATGGCACGAGCTTCCCGGTAGAGTACGTTGCTCGTCCGCAGATCGACTCACAGTCGTCGGACTCTGAGGGCCTGAAGCCGCTCGGTGTGGTCGTCGCCTTCACCGACACGACCGAACGCCGTGCGCTCGACCGCATGAAGGACGAGTTCATCTCGACGGTCTCGCACGAGCTGCGCACGCCGCTGACCTCGCTGCGCGGAGCGCTCGGGCTGCTCGCTGGTGGCGCTCTGGCGAATCGCCCCGAGAAGACTCAGCAGATGCTCGAGATCGCAATCAGCAACTCCGACCGGCTGGTTCGGCTCGTCAACGACATTCTCGATCTTGAGCGCATCAGCAGCGGTAAGGCCGAGCTGCATTCGGCAATGTGCAGCGCCGAAGATCTTCTGCGCCGCGCCGCCGGAGTGCAGCAGAGCCGCACACCGCGACCGAACATTCGGATCTTCTTTGCCGCACACGGTGTGAACGTGTGGGCAGACGCCGACCGCATTCTGCAGACGCTGAACAATCTGCTCTCGAACGCGATCAAGTTCTCTCCCGAGGGTAGCGAGATTCATCTGACCGCGCGCAATCTGGACGAGGGCGAAGCCATCATCGAGGTTCGCGACCAAGGACGAGGCATCCCCGCTGATAAGCTCGAACATATCTTCGATCGCTTCCGGCAGGGGGATGCCTCGGACTCGCGCGCCATGGGTGGAACGGGCCTGGGACTCGCGATCTGTCGCAGCATCGTGAATCAGCACGGCGGCCGCATTTGGGCCACGAGCGTTGAGGGCCAAGGAACCACCTTCCACTTCACGCTTCCCACCAAAGCTATCACCAACCTGCGCTAGCCATCTCCTTGGCCGTACGCTTTGCGGAACCGATCGGTCCTCCGCGCCGTACCTCATTGCAAAACTGAGATCCCTCCAGGGTGCCAAATGAATCGACGCATCTTTCTGCACGCCGCCGCAGCCTCTACCGTCGCGTCCACTCTGAGCGGCCATGCCCTGGCAAAGTCCAGCGTTGGGGCCATCCATCCACCGGATAACGCGTTCGTCGCCACACTGCCCCACCTGCTGGATCTGGCCACGCTGCCAGGTCTCGGCGTTGCCGTCGTCGGTCCCGGCCAGCCTCTTTGGCAACACTACGAGGGCGTCGCCAACCTCACAACGAAGACGCCCATCACTGCGAATTCGGTCTTTCCCGGCGCGTCTATGGGCAAACCAATCTTTGCCTGTCTCGTCTTGAAACTGGCGCAGGAGGGCGCGATCGACCTCGACCGTCCACTCAATCAATACCTACAGGAGGATGCCTTGACCGGGCAGTGGGCGGACAAGGTTACACCGCGGCACGTCCTTACGCACTCGACGGGTCTGCCAAACTGGCGCTCACGGGACGACGACAAACTGACGCCTACTTTTGAACCGGGCACTCGCTTCCAGTACTCCGGCGAAGGTTTTTTTCATCTGCAAAGGGTTGTGGAGCACATCAGTGGTTCGGGCTTCGAATCGCTGGTGCAGGAGCGAATTTTCAAACCGCTCGGGATGTCCTCCACAACCTACATCTGGGTGTCCGACGGCAACGAAAGGGTCGTCGCGGGACACAACGGCCCTCGTGCCTTTTATAACCGCGATATTGCCATCATGGTGTTCGACATTATTCAGACGTCCGGGAAGCCGCTTGCCTTCTGGAACTGCGAACAGATCGCTGATGCTCTGATGAAGAAGACCGGAAAGTCGACGCCGCCTCCGGCAAGTTCGTTCGTCCCCAATGTGGCTTTCAGTCTGCTCACCACAGTCCCTGACTTCGCTCGCTTCCTCTCTGCGCTCGTCGACCCGCACAATGCAACTCTTGGGCTGTCGCCTGCGATGCGTACCGCGATGCAGACTCCTGTCTCTCATGTGAACAGCGCGCTTTCGTGGGGGCTCGGCATCGGCATCGAACAGGTTGACGGACAAAGCTACCTTTGGCAGTGGGGCGACAACGGCGGCTGGAAGAACTTTATGCTCGTCCATCCGCCGACACGCACAGGGATCGCTGTCTTCAGCAATGGGAGCAACGGCCAACGCGTCAACGAGCGCATTCTGCGCGCAGCTACGGGTCTCGACCAGCCTGTGTTTCTCTGGGTGTAGACCGCCGCGCTATTCGTCGCCCTCGCGCAGCTTGGCGATCACGGTGAAGTCTTCGAGCGTCGTGGTGTCGCCCTTGACCTCTCCGGTGGTGGCGAGCTCGCGTAACAGGCGTCGCATGATCTTGCCGCTTCGGGTCTTGGGAAGCGCCTGGGTGAACGTCAGGTCATCGGGACGGGCGAGCGCGCCGATCTCCTTTGCGACCCACTGGCGCAGCTCCTGGCGAAGCTCTTCGCTCGGCTCGTGGCCGCCTTCAAGCGTGACGAAGACAGCAATCGCCTGGCCCTTCATCTCATGCGGGCGGCCGACCGCAGCCGCCTCGGCGACCTTGGGATGCGCCACCAGCGCCGACTCGACCTCCATCGTGCCGAGTCGGTGGCCGCTGACGTTGATCACATCGTCGACTCGGCCCATCAGCCAGAAATAACCGTCGGAGTCGCGACGCGCGCCGTCTCCGGTGAAGTAGCTGCCGGGAATCTCGCTCCAGTAGGTCTGCTCATAACGGGCCTGGTCGCCGTAGATCGTTCGCGCCATCGAGGGCCATGGCTTGCGCATGACGAGCAGGCCGCCCTGACCATCGGGCACCGGCTTCCCTTCTCTTGTAACGACTTCAGGCACAATTCCGAAGAAGGGTTTTGTCGCCGAGCCTGGCTTCGTCGCGATTGCACCTGGGATGGGAGAGAGCATGATCGCACCCGTCTCGGTCTGCCAGTAGGTGTCGACGATGGGGCAGCGCTCCTTGCCGATCATGCGGTGATACCACATCCACGACTCGGGGTTGATCGGCTCGCCGACCGTACCCAGAAGACGTAGAGAGGCAAGGGAATACTTCTCGACCCAGGAGTCGCCCCACTTGGTGAACGCGCGAATCGCCGTGGGAGCGGTGTAGAAGACCGTTACCTTGTGCGTGTCGATGATCTTCCAGAAACGGTCGCTCTCCGGCCAGTTGGGCGCGCCTTCGTACATCATCACCGTCGCACCGTTCTGCAGCGGTCCGTAGACGACGTAGCTGTGTCCCGTGACCCAGCCAATGTCCGCAGTGCACCAGTACACGTCATCGTCGCGAAGGTCGAAGACGTATTTGCTGGTGAGATAGGTCTGCACCGAGTAGCCGCCGGTGGTGTGAAGCAACCCCTTCGGCTTACCCGTAGTGCCCGAGGTGTAGAGAAGATAGAGCGGGTCTTCCGCGTCCATCCATTCGGCATCGCACTTGGATTCGGCCTTCTCCATCTCCTCGTGCCACCACAGATCGCGACCCTTCTGCATTGCGACAGGCGAGCCCGAGCGGCGGAACACGACGACGTTTTTGACGGTCGGACACTTCACAAGCGCCTCGTCGACAATCGCTTTGAGTTGCACCTCGGAGCCCCGGCGATAGCTCGTATCCTGCGTGACGACCGCGATGCAGCTTGAGTCATTCACGCGGTCGGAGATGGCGTGCGCGGCAAAGCCCCCGAAGATCACCGAGTGCACGGCTCCGATTCTTGCGCAGGCGAGCATCGCAATCGCGAGTTCGGGAGACATGCCCATGTAGATAGCGACGCGGTCGCCGCGTTTGACTCCAAGCCCCTTCAATACATTGGCAAACTGCTGTACTTGTACATGCAGCTCACCGTAGGTCAGCCTGCGGATCTCGCCCGGCTCGCCCTCCCATAGCAGGGCGACTTTATCTTTGCGGGTGCCAAGCGCATGACGATCGACACAGTTATGGGACAGATTTAATTTTCCATTAATAAACCACTTGGCATGCGCGGCCTCGCCCTCGATTACTTTGGTCCACGGTGCAAACCACTCCAACTCTTTCGCGGCGTCTCCCCAGAACGCCTCCGGTTGTTCGACGCTGCGGCGATACATCGCCTCATATTCTGCGAGGTTCTTGATACGGGCGTTTGCGGCAAACTCCGCCGGCGGAGGAAATAGCCGGTTCTCACGCAGAGTCGAATCCAGGTTCGTGTTGCCTTCCACTATTGCCACTTAAACGACCTCCAAAATTTTGCCTCAGCAAGACGAAGGTACCCTATACAACCCGCTCGGGCAACCACGCCGCTGACAGTTTGGTGACATGTTTCAAAAACGAATCATGTATCTTTGGTCGCGCATCATAACTTACATGTTGGGTTCGGTTTTCTTCGACCATTCTGTACATCGTTTCAGGACCCAATCTCCCGAGGTTTCAAAAATATGGCCCTGGCGTTTCTTGATCGTGACCGTTCCATAGCCCCAGCGGGATACAGCCGCTGGCTGGTTCCACCCGCTGCCCTCGCCATCCATCTTTCCATTGGCCAGGTTTATGCCTTCTCCGTGTTCAAGAACCCGTTGCTCGCCCTGCACGGGGCCGACGGTTCCGCATGGAATCTCAAACAGGTCGGCTACATCTTCTCGATCGCCATCGCGTTCCTTGGCATCTCCGCGGCGCTCTTTGGCGCATGGCTTGAAAAGGCCGGCCCACGCCGTGCGATGTTCTACGCGGCGATCTGCTTTGGCCTTGGCTTCGTTGTCGCGTCGTTCGGGGCCAGCAGCCATCAGCTCTGGCTCATCTATCTGGGATACGGCGTCATCGGAGGCATGGGTCTGGGACTGGGTTACATCTCTCCGGTCTCGACTTTGATCAAGTGGTTCCCGGACCGTCCGGGTCTCGCTACAGGTCTTGCCATTATGGGCTTCGGCGGCGGCGCCATGATCGGTGGCCCGCTCGCGAACAACCTAATGGCCTACTTCAAGTCCGCTGGACAGCCCTCGATCCCTAACACGATGATCACGATGGGCATCCTCTACTTCATCTTCATGATGTTCGGCGTGTTCACCATCCGCGTTCCGCAGGATGGCTGGAAGCCTGAGGGCTGGGTGCCATCGACCAAACACTCCGCGCTGATCTCAAGCCACAACGTGGCTGTCCATGAGGCATGGAAGACGCCGCAGTTCTGGCTCCTCTGGGTGATGCTCTTCGTCAACGTCACTGCCGGGATCGGTATTCTCGAGCAGGCTGCGCCGATGATTCAGGATCTCTTCAAGGGCGACGTCAGCCCCGTGGCAGCGGTCGGTTTTGTCGGCCTGTTGAGCATCTTCAACATGGCCGGGCGTTTCTTCTGGGCATCAACCTCGGACTTCATCGGACGCAAAGGGACCTACTTCATCTTCTTCACGCTCGGCGCCATCCTCTACTTCTTTCTGCCGTTCACGCGCCAGGACAAGCTGAACTCCGTTCCTCTCTTCGTCGGCATTGCTGCCGTGGTGCTTTCCATGTACGGCGGAGGCTTCGCCACTATCCCGGCTTATCTGAAGGATCTCTTCGGGGGCTACAACGTCTCCGCCATTCACGGCCGGCTGCTGACGGCGTGGTCGATGGCGGGCATCATCGGCCCGCTCATCGTCAACGGCATTCTTGACCACTATGTCGAGAACAAACTGGCAAAGGAGGACGCGTACCCGCTGATCCTGCACATCATGTGCGGTCTTCTGGTCGTCGGTTTCCTTGCAAACCTGATGGTGCGGCCGGTCGCTGAAAAGTTCTGGTTGAAGGATAAGAACATCGTCGTGCCTGTAGGCGCGGCCCACTAACCTAAACCGGTGGAGTGAGCTGACCTCCGCCGGAGTTCCTCGAAACAGGAGAGATCTTATGGCAAAACTCGATCCCGTCAAGAAGTCCTCGCCGCTGCTGATCGCCGCCGCGTGGATCATCGTCATCGTTCCTACAGCGTGGGGCCTCAACTACACGGTGAAAAACGCCATGAAGCTGTTCAGCGCGCCTACACCGGCGGCTGCGGCTCCGGCAAAGTAACGCACTCTGAGTCTTATTGCAGTAACGCGCTTGCATCGCCGACATCGCCGAATCATCGCGGACCCCGCGTTCGACTACTGCAGCAAGGCTATAGCGGCATCCGTCATCGCCGTCACTCCAGTGCGCAGCGCTGGCTCCGGCAGCGGCGCGAAGAAAGGCGAGTGCGGCGAAGGCAGCGATGCGCCAGTCCGCTCGCTCTCTACCACCTTCGCGGGATCATAGGCGCCCAGCCAGAAGATCACCGCTGGAATTTTATGGTCCATGCTGAAGATGCCGAAGTCTTCGCTGCCCATGATCGGCTTCCGTTCGATCACGTTGGCCGCTCCCAGCTTCGCCACGAAGATCTTCTGCAACTTCGCCGATAGTTCCACGTCGTTGATCGTCGCAGGGGTCGACTCATCTTCGAGGACGGTCACAATCGGCATCCGGTCTTCGGGAACGCCAGCGGCAATCGCGACGCCTCTTGCGGTCCGCTTCACGCCTTCGATGATCGTCTTCCGCACCTCTTCGTTATAGCAACGTGCGGTCAGTTCCAGCTTGACCTCGTCGGGGATGATGTTGCGCTTCGTGCCACCGTGAATGTCGCCGACGGTCACAACTGCAGGTTGAGCGGGTGGAATCGATCGGCTCACCACCGTTTGCAGGGCAACGATGAACTCGCCTGCCATGACGATCGGGTCTTTGCCGGCCTCGGGCGCGGCACCGTGGCTGCCCACGCCACGCATCACCACATCGATCGAGGTCGAGCTCGCCAGCGCCGGCCCGGGCACAACCGACACCTTGCCTGCCGCGAAGTTCGCATCATGCAAAGCGATCGCCAAGTCGGGCTTGCCGAAGCGCTCGTAGAGATGGTCGGCCATCATGGCCTTGGCGCCGTCGATGGTCTCTTCGCTCGGCTGTCCGATCAGCATCAGCGTTCCGTGCCACTGGCTCTTCAGCGTTGCCATGTTGCGCGCCACGCCGATCATCGTGGTGACGTGAATATCATGCCCGCAGGCGTGCATCACCCCAACGTCCTGCCCGGCGGGGTTCTTTGAGCGCACTTTGCTGGCGTAGGGCAGGTGGGTATCCTCGGTCACCGGGAGCGCATCGATGTCGGCCCTGATCAGAAGCGTTGGGCCTGTGCCGTTCTTCAGGATCGCCACCACGCCATAGGCCTGCGAGCCGTCGGGATACTTGCCGACGCGCTCGGTGACCGTATATCCGGCTTTGCGCAGTTCGTCAGCCAGCAGAGCCGAGGTCTGCGCCTCATGGTGCGAGAGCTCCGGCGCTGCGTGGAGGCCTTTGTAGGTCGTCAGGAGGCCGGGAAGCTGCTTGTCCACCAGTGCCGGGACCTCCTGCGCCATTACCTTTGTCGTAAACCCTGCGGTCGCTGCCGCAGTCATCCCACACACCGCCATCCACTGCCATGGTCGCATCTGTCACTCCGTCTTCGTTTGAACTGGTTTACTGAACTGTACATGCTCGCCGCGATAGACTCCACTTATCGTGAATTCCTACTGGCCCGCGGTGATCGGTTTCCTGTTCGGCTTCGGTTTTGGGGTGGGGTGCGCCCTGGCGGTCATGTATTCCATCTTCATGGGGGGCTACCGCGCCGCGGTGCGCGAGTCGCAGCAGCCGACGCCGCCGGAGCGCTATACGAAGGCCCTCGAAAAGCTCCTGCGCGACCAAAAACAATAGGCGGAGGCTTCAGGCCGTGAGCAGACGCGCCCCATCTGACGTCACAACCACCGTGTATTTACGATGTGTCGTTTCGGAACCAAAATCATCAACAACTTACCGCGTCGCCAGCTCGGCACGCATATCTTTCACCTCGCGACTCAGAGACTCGATCGCCTTCATCAGTTGGGCTCGCTGGGCATCGTCGCCCATCGCTTTGATCCCTTCCAGGTAGAAGTTGCCGTTCGGCTCGAGTGTGCATTTTTCCACCTGGCTGAAGTCGTCGAACCCCTGTTTATGCAGGACTGAGCGCAGCTCCAGATCCGTGAGTGCCTCCTTCTTCGTGGCGGCCCAATCGACGACTCCGTGCCGGATCAACACCGTCTCGCTCCCCTCCGCCAGCTTGGTGAGCTTCGGCACGCGAAACAGAATGCGGGTAAGCAGCCAGTTGATTCCCAGCAGCGAAAACGCGCCGATGACGCCGCCCGACACCGAGTTGTCGTCGCCAATCATCGCATTCTGCACCGTGTTCGAGAGGCTCAGCAACACCACCAGGTCGAACGGATTCAACTGCGCCAGCTCCCGCTTTCCAAACAACCGCAGGAAGCCGACGAGGAACAGGTAGACAATCACTGGCCGCAGAATCTTCTCCAAAATCGGCAGAGGTAGGTGAAACATGCTCTCGATCAAAACAGTCTCCTTCTATATATCTTTTGCGTAGCGGTGCTGATGCCACTTCCACGCACTGTCGATGATCTGGTCCAGCTCCGCGAACTTCGGCTTCCAGCCCAGCTCGGCTTTGATCTTCTCCGAACTCGCCACGAGCACGGCTGGATCGCCGGGCCGACGTGGACATTCCTCAACAGCGATAGGCCTTCCCGTCACGCGGCGCACCGATTCGATCACCTCGAGCACACTAAACCCCTCACCGTTGCCAATGTTGTAGATCAGGCGGCTCTTCGCTTCGGTGAGTGCGCCCAGCGCCAGTAAATGCGCCTCTGCGAGGTCGCGCACGTGGACATAGTCCCGAACGCAGGTGCCGTCCTTGGTCGGATAATCGCGGCCGAAGATCTTGATGTTCGCCCGCCGCCCCAGCGCAACATCGAGAATCAACGGGATCAGATGGGACTCCGGCTCGTGCGCCTCGCCATAGCCGTCGATCGCGCCGGCCACGTTGAAGTAGCGCAGGCTCGCGTATTTGAGCCCATGGCTGAGATTCATCCAGCGAAGCATCTGTTCGACGAGCAGCTTGCTTTCCCCGTAGGGGTTCGTGGGCTGCAGTTTCGCGTCTTCGAGGATCGGTGTGGTCTCGGGCTCGCCGTAGCAGGCAGCCGTGGAGCTGAAGACCAGCCGGTCATGTCCCGTCGCAAGCATTGCTTCGAGCAGGGACAATGTCGCTGAAGTGTTATTTCGAAAATAAATTTCGGGCTGTTTCATGCTTTCGCCGGCCTCGATTAAGGCGGCAAAATGCATCACTCCGTCGAACCGGCCGCGGCTGAGAGTGCTCTCCAGGAGAGCCCGGTCAGCGACTTCTCCTTCCACAAATTCGGCATCAGCAGGCAACGCTAACCGCTTGCTGTGGCAAAGGTTGTCGTACACCGTTACAGCGTGCCCCTGAGAGAGCAAAAGCCGGGTTAGCGTACCCCCGATATAGCCCGCTCCGCCGGTCACCAGAATCCTCATCGTTTTGCTCTCCTTCGTACTTAGTTGGATACCACAAAAGTACCAGTGTCAATCACTTACGCTTACGGCAATATACTTGCAGTAAGAGAAGAGCAGCGTACCGGCACATGAACGAGATGTGGCTCCCCAGACGCACGGTACCTGCTACAACCTTTTTCTTCGCGGCTTGCGTCTGTTTTAGACAGGTAGCGCAACTCCCGCGATGCATCCCTGGTAGCACTAGCCACATTCGTTGTTGGGACATATAAACCAGGTTCTATACTACGGCGCTCTTCGGAGCTGATTCTCCATACCGGCTCTGGCAGATCGTCAACGCCGGTTTCAATATCCCGCCTCTTGGAAGAGAGGCCATCAAGGATTTTCTATGGCAAAGCCGCTTCGCACCGAGCATCCAACACCGCCTAATATGCAGTTCGCACACTTCGGCGTCCTCAACGACGGCAACCAGAGCAAGTCCTCGCTCTTCACGTCCATCGCGTTGAACGTGTTACTTGCCTTCTGCGCGGTCGTCATAGGAGCTGCTGCGAAGAAAACGATCGACACACGGCACAAGCTCACCGAGCTGACCGAGCCGATTCCGATCAAGAAAGCTGAAGAGCCACCGCCACCGCCCAAGATCAAGATCAAATTGCCTCCGCCTCCACCCGTGGCAAAGATCGAACCGCCCAAAATTAAGTTGCCCGACGTGAAGATGCCCGACGTTCCCAAACCGCCAGAGGTCAAGATGGTTCAGCCGGTGCCAGTCGTCATGCCTGCGCCGCCGAAGCTTGTTCAGCCTCCTCCGGCTCCGAAGGTCGTCAATCTCGCCCAGGCAATGCCAGCTTCGGTTCCGAACCAGTCTCCGCATCCGACAGCCGTTGCGCTGGGCTCGACGACAAACCCAATCGCAGTGTCAAACAAGCCCTCCACCACCGCCATCAACCTTGGCAACAAGGGAATGTCAGGCATGCCAGCGTCCAATAATGGCGCTGGAGCGCAATCTACTGTTGTCAATCTTGGTTCCGGATCCGCAGGCAGCCAGAATATGAAAGGCCGCGACAACGCCGCCGGCGCAGTCGTCGGCGTCAAGCTTGGAGTCACTGGCGGCACAGGTCCAATGAACTCTCAGGGCCGTGTTGCCGGTCCCGTCAATCTCGGACAGAACACTCCGCCGCCGTTGCCGAAGCCTGCTGGTCCCACGACCGCAACTTCGAAGAGCGGCCCCAAGGTTCTCTTTAAACCCAAGCCAGAGTACACCGCGGAGGCCAAGCAGCTTCATATCGAAGGAGTCGTCTCGGTTCGTCTTCGTGTCTCTTCCACCGGTGCCGTCCAGGTATTGGGCGTCACCAGCGACCTCGGCCATGGTCTCGGCGACTCTGCCGTCCGTGCCGTCGAGGCCACTCGCTTCAAGCCTGCTACCGACGATTCGGGTAATCCGATCGATTGGGAAGGCGTCGTAAACGTCGCATTTCAACTCGCTGGCTGAGAAACATATTTTTGATTCCGTTGTTGCAGCATGCACTAGCATCTAGTCCATATTCAGGCTGACCCTAGGGTCACCGCAGGAGCCGTACATCATGATTCTCGGGAAACAGTCTATCGCCGGTTTAGCTCTGGCCCTCTTCGTCGCAACCACCCTTCCCTCCCAGGCAGGAGCAGGCCTCCTGAAGGGAAAGAAGAAGCCGGATGCGGATCTCTCGACCTCCCGCAAACCTACCGCTGCGCAGAACGCGCTCATCGACAAGGCGATTGCCCGCGAAAAGGTGGTCGTTAAGACGATCAAAGAGCGCGCCCCGCTCGTCGAGACCTACATCCAGAACATGAAGCCCGATCCGCTCCTGGGCCAGGTCCCCGAGTCGGACCAGCACTTCCTCAGCCGCGTCGACTTTAAAAGCGTCATCAACGACCAGAGTTATGCGGTCAACAAAGACACCTCGACAGGCACTGGCGGCAGCAAGATGGGCTTCTTCAAGCACTCTTTGTCCGCTGTCGGCAGCCTCGGCGGCAGTCTGCACCTGACCTTCCACGAAGCCGGCTTCGTACAGATGCTGTTGATGGACTCGAACAACTTCGACCGCCAGCACTACAGCTTCGGCTATGTGCGCAACGACTTCCTCGGCAACACCCCCACCGCCGTCTTTGACGTAACGCCGATCTCGGGCAAGAAGGACTTCGGCCGCTTCTTCGGCCGTGTCTGGATCGAGGCCCGTAACGGCAACGTCGTCCGGTTCAACGGCGACTTCGCCGGCACGCAGGAAGACCAGAAGGAGTTCTATCACTTCGACAGCTGGCGCACCAACGTTCAGCCTGACCTCTGGCTCCCGACTTCGTTCTACGTTGAAGAGAGCGACCCGAAGAGCGTCTCTCGCACTCTAAAGTTCAAAGCCATCAACCATATCTGGGGCTATGTTTTGAAGGTCCCGCCACCGGAGTCTGAAAACACCTCGCTTGATGTCGTCGGCGCGACCGACGTCAGCAACGACGCACAGGACGTCAGCCCCCTCGGAGCGCAGCGCGCCTGGGTCCAGCAGGCTGAGGACAACGTCGTCGAGCGTCTCTTCCAGGCCGGCCTTCTCGATGCGCCCAGCGAGTTCGACAAGACGCTGGAAGCGTTGGCGAACAACATTCTGGCCTACAACAACATCACACTCTCGAGGCCGATCCGCTGCCGTACGCTGCTGACCGAGCCGCTGGAGTCTCTCGCCATCGGTAACACCATCGTCGTCTCCAAGAGCCTGCTCGATACTACCGGTGTTGTGACGCAGGACGGTGCGCAGCAGATGGGCAACCTCAACGCTATCCTGGCCTTCCAGATCGCGCACATCATCCTTGCCCACCGTCTCGATACCAAGTACGCTTTCAACGATCGTCTTCTCTTCCCGTCAACGTCGGTCTTCAACCGTATCCCCATGCACCATACCGATGCCGACAACACGGCTGCAGCCAAGAAAGCTCTCGAACTGCTCAACGCGAAGGAACTCGAAGGCGGACAGCAGTACTTCAGCCTTTACCTCCAGCAGCTGCAGCAGCGCGTCAAGAGCCTGAAGGCCCTCAACGAGCCGATGATCGGCGACGGTCTCACCAAGAGCGACGAGGACCCGACTTTCTGGATGCAGGCCATCACAGCCAAGGGACCCAAACTCGATATGAAGGATCTCAAGCAGCAGGCCGCTATGCCGCTTGCCAGCTTCCTCCGTTTCGACCCCTGGACCGACCAGGTCTTCGTCATGCACTCGCCCTTCGAACCTCTGCTTACCGCTGCCGACAAGATGCCGTTTGAAGTCGAACCGGTCTACCTGAAGCTTAGCTACTACAAACCGCCAGCCGATGCTGCGCCCGCAGCAGCCGCGCCAGCAGCAGCTCCACCAGCCGCCGATGCGGCCACTGCACCCGCCGATCCGGCCGCAGCGACCGCGACGCCTGCAACTCCTCCAGCCGCTACACCGCAAAACTGATCTTCGGAGCGTGGTCAGCCGATGACTTATACGACTGCCCACGCTCTTCCACTGCCCGAGGCCAGAACGGCTCACAACTGAAGAAACGCCGCACGTTTCTCTTTCTAGGAGGCACCTGTTGAAGCGGCTAACCTTTATCGGATGTTTTGCATACATCCTCAGCCTGGCAACCTTGCTGCACGGTCAAGCTGTACCCACCGCTTCGCGCGGGGGCTCGATACAGGTCGGTCTTGGCGGTATGATCACGAATCCCGATTACGCCCAGAGATACATCAAGGGTTTGACATTCTATGGCGACTTCGACTTCAGGAACAACATTGGCATTGAAGGGGAGATGAACTTCGCCGTCAGCACCCCGAGCGATATCAGCGAAGATTCTTATCTGTTTGGTCCGCGTTACACCATACACCGCAAGAAATTCGGTGGGTATGCCAAGGTGCTCTTAGGCGTCGGCCGGTTTGGAACTCAGGAAGGCAGCTACGTCAATATCGCGACCACGAGCTATTTCGAGTACGCTGTCGGCGGTGGGCTGGAGTATCTGGCCACCCGTAAGATCAATGTCCGGATCATCAACGTCGAGATGCAGAAATGGCCCAATTTCGCTCCCCACGGGCTTACACCGATTGCCTACACGTTCGGTGTGGCCTATGTCTTCCACTAACCCAACCCGTACCATGATCGATTGATTTCATCGCTTAACTTTGTCTCACTGTTCCATGTTTCCTTTGCGTCAAATTGGTCCGATTTTTTAGGAGTGCACGTGCTATCACGGTTAATCATCTTCATCGGTCTATTAGGCTCTGCGTCCATTTTGCACGCCCAGTCGGAACCTACAGCCTCTCGTTTGGGAGATCTCAAGATCGGCGGCGGCTTCTCAGCAGCCAACTCGGACTACGGCGGCCAGTACACCGGGGGCTCCGCTTACTTCGACTTCGACTTTCTCCCCCACGTCGGCCTCGAAGGGCAGTTTCATTTCGTCAAGGACTCCTCGGATCTCTATGAAAAGACCTACGAGGTCGGTGGCCGCTACTACCGCATCCACCGAAAGTTTGCCCCCTACGCCAAGCTCATGTACGGGCGCGGTGTCTTCAACTTCCCTCTTCTGCCAAACGGGTCTCGGGCGAACCTCGCCTACAACCTGATGGCCGTCGGCGCTGGCGTTGACTACAGAGTGAAGCCCTGGCTGTACGTTCGCGTCGACGGAGAGTACCAGAACTGGTTCGGCTTCGAGAATTCCAGCCTGTCGCCAGCCATCTTTACCGTTGGCGCCGCTTATCGCTTCAAAGCCCGTTGATGGCCTTAAACGTTCAAAGCCCCGGTCATCGCCGGGGCTTTTGAGATTTGTGTTGGCCGCCCGTTAGAAGTGGTACGCGACCCCGAGCGAAGGCGTCGAAATGACCTCATATCGATTGGTATTGAAGGTGTTTCCCGGAAGGCTAAAGTTCGGGGTCTTCACCAGAAAGCCGCGATACTCGGCACGTATGTCCCAGCTCGGGCTCAACTCATACGCCACACCGCCGCCAAAGAGAGCGCCGATGTTCGTATTCTGCTTCGCGTCAAGGTCAGAGGTTCCGGCGTCCTTCAGCGGCGTGAAGATCATCGCGCCCGGGCCGGCCTCAAGGAACGGGTTGAAGTTCTTGAAGTTCAGGTTGAAGACGTACGCCCCGCTGAACTCTTGCTGCAGCGTGTGGATACCGCCATTTTTCTTCCCAAAAACCTGGTAGTACTGCGTGTTCTGCTGGTATCCGTAGTTCACTTCGAGTGCGCTTCGCGGTGTCAGCATGTACCGGTAGCTAGCCAGAAGGCCCATGGTCATGCTCGTATTCTTCTGCACGCGTTTCCAGTTATCTGCGGAGCAAAGGCAGCAGTGGCGCTAACGCTCACGTCCTGCCGGCTCTCCTGCGCATAACCGGCCGCCGCAAACAGCATCAGCGCGCCCAACAACAACATCGTCTTCTTCATTCTTCGCTGGATCCCTTCAAATTCGTCCGCAACCCCTTCGCTGTCCCGCAGGCAACGCAATAGCAAGAGTTACGGAGCGCCGTAGTCACTGTTCCTTCATTGTAACCGCACCGGTGCCTGAAGGCGCGCCAGCCACGCAAGAAGGCCGAAGGATATCTCTCCCTCGGCCTTTTCTCTGCTGTGTTGTACAGTCCGTACGTGCTACTGCTGCGGCGCCGCTGGTGGCGGCGGAGGCTGTGGAGGTGGAGGCCCATCTCCACCATCACGGTTTCGCCTGTGCTCTCGCATCTCTGCCTGCATCGCATCAAACTTCGTCTTCTGATCGTCCGTCAACAGGCCGCGAATCTTGTCCTGCGACGTCTTGCGGATGTCCATCATCTTCGTCCGCTTGTCCTCCTGAGCAGTCGAGGTGTCCTCGCGAACCGCCTTCATCTGCTTCCTCGCATCCTCGTCGATGGCCTTCACCTGGGTCACCTGGTCAGGTGTCAGGTTCAGCTTCTTGGTCAGAAACTCAACCTGGTTTCCTCTCATTCCACCGGGACCGCCATGTCGGGGGCCACCCTGCCCTTGCGGTGGCGGTGGCGGTGCAGCGGGATCCTGCGCCATCACCGGCAATGCAACTAAGGCAACTGTACCTATCGCAAAAATCGCGACCTGCACGACTGCTTTACGAAACATCGTCATCTTCATCGGATTCTCACTCTCCAAAATCATTTCGCCGGAGAGTGTCTCTCCGGTGCTCATCTACCGGTACAGACGCACTTTTTTTGCAGATGTTTTCGTGTTTCAAAAAATTCCTGCGCCACCTTCACATTCCCCGCTCGGCCTGAAAGCAGTACGGATCGCCATGCGCCGCCGCATACGCCTCCACCACCTTCAAAAACGCGAGCGCCGCATGCGACAGGCTCGCCTGCCGCCGATACACCAGCCGCAACTTGCGCTCCATCTGCAGCTCCGGCACCTGCACCCGCACCAGCGCGCCGCTCTCCAGCTCCGGCCGCACCGTCAGCCCCGGTACCAGCGCCACGCCGTTCCCCATCTCCACAAACCGCTTGATCGCCTCCAGCGACGGCAGCTCCACCCCCATCTGCAGCGGGGTCTTATGCCGCTTGAACGTCTGGATCACCTTCTGCCGCTGCGGTGACGGAATATTGTGCGCGATAAAATTCTGCGCCCCAAGCTGCCGGATCGACACCTTCCCGGCCCCGGCAAGCGGATGCCGCGGATTCACCACAAACGCCAGCTCATCCCGGTACACCACCATCGACTTCACCTGCGCGTCGTCCGGCCGAAACGACAGCACGCCCAGCTCCACCGAATGCATCAGCACCTCGTCCGAGATCCGGCTCGCCAGCGTCCGCTGCACCGCCAGCTTGATCCGCGGATTCTGCCGCCGAAACTCATCCAGCAGAGGCAGCAGATAGAGACAGGTATACTCATTCGCCGCCAGGTTCAGCCGGCCCCGGTGCAGTTCGCGCAGCTCCGTCAGCGCCCCCGCCGCCTCATTCCGCAGATTCAGCAACTTAGCCGCATACTCCCGCAACACCTCGCCCGCGTCGGTCAGCGTCCCATCGCGCGACGACCGCTCGAACAGCACCTCGCCCAGCTCCCCTTCCAGCTTTGCAATTGCCTGACTCACCGCTGGCTGAGTACGATGGAGCCGTGCCGCTGCTCGCGAAAAGCTCCGCTCCTCCGCCACCGCCAGAAACGTCTCCATCTGGACTAAGTCCAATCATCACCTCGGCGCGGCGCACGATGCGTGGATCGAATACCGCAATTAGAATTTATGATAAACCCGCAGACCATCATAAGCCTGCATTATGATCAAGTCCAGATCGAGAGTGTCAGACCCTATGTCCTCGTCTAACCAGATCGTCTTCTTCGACACCACCCTCCGCGACGGCGAACAGTCCCCCGGCTGCACCATGCATCACGACGAGAAGCTCCGCATGGCCCATCAGCTTGCGGACCTCGGCGTCGACATCCTCGAAGCCGGCTTCGCCATCGCCTCCGAGGGCGACTCCGACTCCATCCGCACCATCGCCCGCGAGGTTCGCAACGCCACGCATCGCCTCCCTCGCCCGCTGCAAACGCGAGGACATCGAAGCCGCCGCCCGCGCCATCGAGCCCGCCGCAAAGTCTCGCATCCACATCTTCCTCGCCTCCTCCGATCTCCACCTCGAGGCCAAGCTGAAGATCACCCGCGACGAGGCTCTCGATCAGGCCGCCGAATCCGTCCGCCTCGCCCGCACCTTCACCGACGACGTCGAGTTCTCCACCGAAGACGCCACCCGCACCGATCCCGACTTCCTCGTCAAGATGATCACCGTCGCGGTTCAGGCCGGAGCCACCACCATCAACATCCCCGACACCGTCGGCTACACCACGCCTGAGGAGTACGCCGCCATCTTCCGCATGCTGCTCGACAAAGTCCCCGGCGCCGAGAACGTCATCTTCTCCACCCACTGCCACGACGACCTCGGCATGGCCGTCGCCAACTCCCTCGCCGGCATTCAGGCCGGAGCACGCCAGGTCGAGTGCACCATCAACGGCATCGGCGAGCGCGCCGGCAACGCCGCTCTCGAAGAGATCGCCGCCGCGCTCATGGTTCGCCGCGACAAGCTTCCCTACACCAACAACATCAAGATGGAGAAGCTCTACCCCACCAGCCAGATGCTCGCCGAGTGCATCAGCTTCGGCTGCTCCCCAACAAGGCCGTCGTCGGAGCCAACGCCTTCGCCCACGAGTCCGGCATCCACCAGCACGGCATGATGGCCAACCCGCTCACCTACGAGATCATGACGCCCGAGTCCGTCGGCGTGCCAACGACCAACCTCGTGCTCGGCAAACACAGCGGCCGCCGCGTGCTCGAACAGCGCCTCGAAGAACTCGGCCACACACTCACCCGCGAACAACTCGACGAGGTCTACCACCGCTTCACCGAACTCGCCGACCGCAAGAAATCCATCTACGACCAGGACCTTCTCGGCCTGCTGCGCGATGAGCATGCGCCATCACTCACAAATCTAAGCCGCCATGCAGAGTAGCTGTTAGCTCGAGGCTGGATCGGAGGTAATACATGAGCGAAAATGAACAGTTGGAGCGTCACATTGAATATGTCAAATACGCTCTTGATAGTCTCCTTGTCCTCTGTTACCTCTTCCTGGGAGCTGCTGTGGGGTTCCTACAAATTGTTGACAAACTGGAAGGCACTAACTCTTGGTCTACTGGTACGTCGCCTTTAATTATTTTGGAATGTGGGCGTTGCGCAAGGTCTCAGAGCAAGTGCTAATTGATCGTCACTTTCGAGTGAAATCGGGCCAAGCCCTCACTGAAGGAAAACGCTAATGCGTCTCAAAATTGCAGTCCTCGCCGGCGACGGCATCGGCCCCGAAGTCACCCAGCGAAGCCACAAACATCCTGCGCGCCGTCGCCGAACTCGGCGGCCACGACTTCACCTTCGTCGAAGGCCTCATCGGCGGCGTCGCCATCACCGAAACTGGCTCACCGCTCCCCACCGCAACGCTCGACGCCGCGCTCGACTCCGACGCCGTCCTGCTCGGCGCTGTCGGCGACAACAAATTCAACGCGCTCACGCCCGACAAGCGCCCCGAAGCCGGCCTTCTGCAAATCCGCCAGGCCCTCGGCGGCTTCGCGAATCTGCGTCCCTCGATCGCCTACGCCGCGCTCGCCGAAAGCTCTCCGCTGCGCCCCGAGGTCACCAAAGACGTCGACATTCTCTTCGTCCGCGAACTCCTCGGCGGCCTCTACTTCGGCGCACCGCGCTGGTGGAACAAGGAAACCAACGAAGCCATCAACACCATGCGCTACACCAGCGCACGAGGTCGTCCGCGTCGCCCGCGTCGCCTTCGAACTCGCCGGCAAGCGCCGCAAAAAAGTCACCTCCGTCGACAAGGCCAACGTCCTCGAAGTCTCGCAGCTCTGGCGCGCCACCGTCACCGAGGTCGCCAAGGACTACCCCGACGTCACGCTCGAGCACCAGCTCGTCGACTCCATGGCGATGCACATCATGAACATCCCGCGCAACTTCGACGTCGTCCTCACCGAGAACCTCTTCGGCGACATTCTCTCCGACGAGGCCGGCGTCATCACCGGCTCGCTCGGCATGCTGCCCTCGGCCACCATCGGCGGCGCAGTCAATCTCTACGAGCCCGTCCACGGCAGCGCTCCCGACATCGCCGGCACCGGCAAGGCCAATCCACTCGGCGCGATCCTCACCGCCGCCATGGTCCTCCGCCACTCCGCCAATCTCGAGCAGGACGCCAAGGCCGTCGAACAAGCCGTCCACAAAGTTCTCAACGCCGGCTACCGCACCGCCGACATCGCCCGCGGCCAGCAACCCGGCCAAACCCCCGTCACGCACGCAGGAGATGGGCAAGCTCGTCCACCAGGCACTGGCCGAATCCATCGACCGCCGCCAGGCCATGCACGCCGTCTAACGAACGATGAACCCGCGATTCAAGCTTGTCCTGATGAACTGTGCTGTTGCATAGCGCTCGTCTATCGCTGGCTCACAGGCACACCGGCCATCGTCCTTGTCATCGTGGCAATCATCATGTTCGCGCTCGTCAATGGACTCCTGTGGCTAACTCAGAGAAAGTTCAATCAACCAAAACGTAATCGCTAGAACAAAATGAACATGCGCCGCACCCTCCAACTCGCCGCCACGACCCTCCTCTTCGCAGCAACGGCGACTCACGCGCAGATCTCCTCTCCACAAATCAAAAAAGACAAAAAACAGCCAAAGGAAAACGTCGAGTGGCTCTGGCAGTACGGCCCCCCACCTGCCGACGGCCGCGAAAACGAACTCGTCCTCGATCCGCGCTTCCGCCCCTTCCTCGCGCAATACCTCACCGCGCCGCAGACCTTCTGGGGCAATCCGAAGACCGGCTACAAGACCCTCGCCGAGACCGCGCTCGACTTCCTCTCCGTCCCCGACAAGGTCCTCGCCGACGACAACCGCTACCTCACCATCACCGGCTGCGTCTTCCGCTTCTGTCCCTCGCGCGGCATGCTCTGGGTCGACCTCAAGGCCCGCACCCACTCGTCGTCTTCGCCGCCATCGACTGGATCAAGGACAAGCAAGACCCCCAGCGAACCCGACGCCGAGTACACGCTCTGGATCTTCCCCAACCACCCCATCGACCCCGACCACATTCCCGCCGCGCTCACCCACAGCATCGCCCGCTGGACCGCGCAGCCCCCCGGCGGCAGCACCGTCATCCAGCAGATCCGCAACGCCATCCTCGTCGATCCCGACGGCACCCCGCATCCGGTCGAACAAGCCGCGACAGGCGCAAACACCTTCACCCTCCCACCAACCGAGCAAAAGGCACAACCATGAGCGCACCAAAAACTCTCTTCGAAAAAGTCTGGCAGCAGCACCTCGTCGCCGAGCCCGCAGGCGAACCCACGCATCCTCTACATCGACCTGCATCTCGTCCACGAGGTCACCAGCCCGCAGGCCTTCGACGGCCTCCGCATGGCCGGCCGCAAGCTGCGCCGCCCCGACCGCACCATCGCCACGGTCGACCACAACGTCCCCACCACCAGCGTCGACGACCGCCTCCACATCGTCGACCAGATCTCCGTCCAAGCAGGTCGACGCCCTGCGCAAAAACTGCGCCGACTTCGGCGTCGAGTTCTTCGACGTGCAGATCGCCCAACCAGGGCATCGTCCACATGATCGGCCCCGAACTCGGCGTCACCAAGCCCGGCATGACCATCGTCTGCGGCGACTCGCACACCACCACCCACGGAGCCTTCGGCGCACTCGCCTTCGGCATCGGCACCAGCGAAGTCGAGCACGTCATGGCCACGCAGACGCTGCCGCAGGACAAGCCAAAGACCTTCCGCATCACCGTCGACGGCGACACTTCCCTTCGGCGTCACCGCCAAGGACATCATCCTCGACATCATCGGCCAGATCGGCACCGACGGAGCCACCGGCTACGTCAGTCGAGTACGCCGGCTCCGCCATCCGCGCCCTCTCGATGGAAGGCCGCATGACCATCTGCAACATGAGCATCGAGGCCGGAGCCCGCGCCGGCATGATCGCTCCCGACGAGACCACCTTCGCCTACCTCAAGGGCCGCCGCTTCTCGCCGCAAGGCGCCGCATGGGACGAGGCCGTCGCCCACTGGTCCGAACTTGCCACCGACACAGGCGCAATCTTCGACCGCGAACTCACCATCGACGCCGCGACCTCACCCCCACCGTCACCTGGGGCACCTCGCCCGGCATGGTCACCGCCGTCAAGTCGACCGTTCCCACTGCCCGATCCGACCGCCAGCGAAGCCGATCAGAAAGCCTTCGAGCGCGCCCTCGAGTACATGGACCTCAAGCCCGGCACACCCATCGAAGAGATCAAGATCGACCGCGTCTTCCTCGGCTCCTGCACCAACGGCCGCATCGAAGACCTCCGCGCCGCCGCCTCCGTCGTTCACGGCTATCACGTCGCCACCACAGTCCGCGCCATGGTCGTCCCCGGCTCGCAGGCCGTAAAGCGCCAGGCCGAAGAAGAAGGCCTCGACAACATCTTCACGACCGCAGGCTTCGAGTGGCGCGAACCCGGCTGCAGCATGTGCCTCGGCATGAACCCCGACATCCTCGCCCCCGGCGAGCGCTGCGCCTCCACCAGCAACCGCAACTTCGAAGGCCGCCAGGGCCGCGGAGGCCGCACCCACCTCGTCAGCCCGCAGATGGCCGCCGCCGCCGCCATCACCGGCCACTTCACCGACATCCGCAACTGGAAGTTCAAGACAGCAGCAAAGAGCGAGGCAAAATAATGCATCCCATCAACATCCTCACCTCCACGCCGTCCCTCTCGCCGCTGCCCAACATCGACACCGACCAGATCATCCCCAAGCAGTTCCTCAAGCGCATCGAGCGCACCGGCTACGGCGACTTCCTCTTCTTCGACTGGCGCCGCATTCAGGACGGCCCCGACGCAGGCGAGCCCGACCCCGACTTCGTCCTCAACAAGCCCCAGCACAAGGGCGCGAAGATCCTCATCGCCGAAAAAAACTTCGGCTGCGGCAGCTCCCGCGAGCACGCCGCCTGGGCCCTCACCGAGTACGGCTTCCTCGCCGTCATCGCCCCCAGCTTCGCCGACATCTTCTTCTCCAACGCCGGCAAGAACGGCATCATCCTCGTCCGCCTCACCGAGGACGACGTGGAAACCCTGATGCGACCGCTCCGACGAAAAATCCCGCACCACAAGATCACCATCAACCTCGAAGCCCAGACCGTCACCGACGACGAAGGCTTCAACGCCACACTTCGACATCGACCCGTTCCGCAAGTACTGCCTGCTGAACGGCCTCGACGACATCGGCCTCACCCTGCGCCACGAATCCGCACTCGACACCTTCGAATCGAAACACGACGACGAATTCTGGCTTAAGCCACGCAGCACCGAGGCAGCCTGATCACAAATGAGCAACTTTGAGAATGTGCGCAAGAGTTACCGTCCCCGCCGCATCACCACGTTGTTTGTGGGCGAGTCGGCGCCTCACGGTGGCACGTTCTTCTACAACCAGAACAGCGGGCTCTTCCGCGAGATACGGAAAGCGTTTCAAGGTACTGAACTCTTTCTCGAAGATTTCAAAAAGAATGGCTTCTATCTGGACGATCTGGTGCTCGAACCGGTCAATCATCTCGAAAGACCAGATCGCATCGCACTCTGCCGAGAATCGGTTTCGTCTCTTGCGAAAAGACTGAGCAACTACCGGCCTCAGGCGATCGTAATTTTGTTGCATTCGATAAAGCCCATGGTCCTGCAGGCAATGAGCGAGGCGGGCTTGTCCTATACGCCCTTTTGCACTCCGTACCCAGGCTTCGGAAACCAACCACGCTTTCACAAAGCAATGATTGAAATCATCCCTAGCCTGCCCGTCGCAAACGGCAGCAAATGGAAGGAATACTAATCTTGCGCAACGAAATCAATCCCAAAGAAATACTCCAACGTCCTCACCGAAGGCCCCACCCGCGCCGCTGCCCGCTCCTACCTGCGCGGCGTCGGCTTCAGCAAAGAAGACCTGCACAAGCCCATCATCGGCATCGCCAACACCTGGACCGAGATCGGCCCCTGCAACTTCCATCTCCGCCAGGTCGCCGAGGCCGTCAAGCAGGGCGTCCGCGACGCCGGCGGCACGCCCATGGAGTTCAACACCGTCACCATCTCCGACGGCATCACCATGGGCACCGAGGGCATGAAGGCCTCGCTCATCTCCCGCGAAGTCATCGCCGACTCCATCGAACTCGTCGCCCGCGGCAACCTCTTCGACGGCCTCGTCTGCATCGCCGGCTGCGACAAGAACATGCCCGGCACCATCATGGCCCTCGGCCGCCTCGACATCCCCGGCCTCATGCTCTACGGCGGCTCCATCGCCCCCGGCCACCTCCCGCAGCCCGACGGCACCACCAAAGACATCACCATCCTCAACGTCTTCGAAGGCATGGGCTCGCACGCCGCCGGAAAGATCAACGACGCCGAACTCGAAGCCCTCGAAGCCGCCGCCTGTCCCGGCCCCGGAGCCTGCGGCGGCCAGTTCACCGCCAACACCATGGCCATGGCCGGCGAGTTCCTCGGCATCTCTCCCATCCAGATCACCGGCGTCCCCGCCATGTCCGCCGACAAAGCAGAAGCCAGCCGCGAGGCCGGCCGCCTCGTCATGGACCTCGCAAGCACGACCTCCGCCCCTCGCAAGATCGTCACCCGCAAGGCCATCGAGAACGCCATCGTCGCCGTCTGCGCCTCCGGCGGCAGCACCAACGCCGTCCTGCACCTCCTCGCCATCGCGAGCGAGCTTCAACATCCCCCTCACCATCGACGACTTCGACCCCATCAGCGACCGCACGCCCTTCATCTGCGACCTCTCCCCCGGCGGCAAGTACGCCGCCAAGGACTATCAGGACGCAGGCGGCTCGCGCCTCCTCGCCAAGCGCCTCCTCGACGCCGGCCTCCTCGACGGCGAGCAGCATCACCGTCACCGGCAAGACCCTCGCCGAAGAAGCCGCGCACGCCGTCGAGACCCCCAACCAGCCCGTCATCCACACACTCGACAACCCGCTCAAGCCCACCGGCGGCCTCGTCATCCTCAAGCGGCAACCTCGCCCCCGAGGGCTGCGTCATCAAGGTCGCCGGCCACGAGCGCATCCTCCACACCGGCCCCGCGCGCGTCTTCGACTCCGAGGACGCCTGCCACGCCGCCGTCGAAGCCGGCAAGATCAACCCCAACGACGTCCTCGTCATCCGCTACGAAGGCCCACGCGGCGGCCCCGGCATGCGCGAGATGCTCGCCGTCACCGCCGCCATCAAAGGCATCCCCGAGCTCTCCGACACCGTCGCCCTCCTCACCGACGGCCGCTTCTCCGGAGCCACCCGCGGCCTGATGGCCGGCCACGTCGCCCCCGAAGCCCAGCTCGGCGGCCCCATCGCCGCCGTCCACGAAGGCGACACCATCACCTTCGACATCCCCAACCGCGAACTCACCCTCAACGTCCCCGCCGAAGAGATCGCCAAACGCCTCGAAGCATGGAAGGCCCCCGAACCCCGCTACAAACGCGGCGTCTTCGCCAAGTACGCCAACACCGTAAGCAGCGCCAGCGAAGGAGCAGTCACCACCTAACTATGCGGACCATCATATGCGAGCATCAGCATCGCAAAACGGAGATCGTCTCGAAACGGTTCAACCTCAGTCGATTTGGAGTATACTTGCTGCGTTTCACGCTTCGAGCGATAGATTGTGCCTTGCATCGAGAATGCGAAGCAGTCTTTGTACGTGCAAGTCTGCACTTCCTAAGCGTTGACAGCAGAATTGACTTGCCGTGGCTACAGCATCATTCGACGCGTTGATCGTAGCGTCTGGACGCCTGATCTGATACGCGGCATTCAGACGCAGTAATTCTATGACGCACCATATTCAAGGATTCACGCTAGGTATTTAGGAATCCTGCTCGGTGCGAGTTATGCACTCATGATCGCTCTAACGATTTACTTCGCATAATTCGATGAACACCGTATCAAGGAGGCACAACGATGGCAAACAAAAATCAACACCCCCACCTCACCGGAGCCGAAATCCTCTGGGCCACGCTCGCCGGCGAAGGCGTGACCACAGTCTTCGGCTACCCCGGCGGAGCCATCCTCCCCGCCTACGACGCCCTGCGCAAGTTCCCCATCCACCACGTCCTCGTCCGCCACGAGCAGGGCGCCGCGCACATGGCCGACGGCTACGCCCGCGCCTCCGGCAAGGTCGGCGTCTGCATCGCCACCTCCGGCCCCGGCGCCACCAACCTCGTCACCGGCATCGCCACCGCCATGCTCGACTCCATCCCCATCGTCGCCATCACCGGCCAGGTCGCCTGCAAAGTCCTCGGCTCCGACGCCTTCCAGGAGATCGACATCACCGGCATCACCCTGCCCATCACCAAGCACAACTTCCTCGTCACCCGCGCCGAAGACATCGCCCCCGCCATCCGCGAGGCCTTCCAGATCGCGAAGTCCGGCCGCCCCGGCCCCGTCCTCGTCGACATCACCAAGGACGCGCAGCAGGCCACCGCACTCTTCAACTTCGAAGCCGCCGCCCCCGCACCCTACCGCCCGCACCCCATGCTGCGCGCCGAGTCCTCCTCGATCCAGCACGCCATCGAACTCATCAAGGCCGCAAAGAAGCCCGTCATCCTCGCCGGCCACGGCATCACGCACTCCGGCGCCGAAGCCCAGGTCCTCGCCTTCGCCGAACGCCAGCAGATCCCCGTCGCCAGCACGCTGCTCGGCCTCGGCGGCCTTCCCCACGCATCACCCGCTCTCGCTCGGCATGATGGGCATGCACGGCGAGTCCTGGGTCAACCACGCCATCCAGCAGGCCGACCTCCTGCTCGCCTTCGGCATGCGCTTCGACGACCGCGTCACCGGCAACCTCGCCAGCTACGCGCCCAACGCCAAGAAGATCCACATCGAGATCGACCCCACCGAGATCAACAAGAACGTCAAGCGTCGACGTCGCCCTCATCGGCGACCTCCAAGAGGTCCTCGAACTCCTCCTCCCGCTGCTGCCGAAGAACTCCGACACCAGCTGGCTCCGCGAGATCAACGCCATGAAGGGCGACGCCGCCGTCCGCGACATCATCAACCTCCCCGACAACGGCCACCTCTACGCCGCGCACGTCATCAACGACATCTGGCGCGAGGCCCACGCCGCCGGCCGCGCCGACCAGACCATCATCGTCACCGACGTCGGCCAGCACCAGATGTGGGAGGCCCAGTACTACAAGCACGACACCCCGCGCACGCTCATCACCTCCGGCGGCCTCGGCACCATGGGCTTCGCGCTGCCCGCCGCCATCGGCGCAAAGGTCGCCTGCCCCGAAAAAGACGTCTGGGTCATCGCCGGCGACGGCGGCTTCCAGATGACCGCCGCCGAGCTCTCCACCATCGTGCAGGAAGGGCTGCGCCATCAACATCGCCGTCATCAACAACGGCTTCCTCGGCATGGTCCGCCAGTGGCAGGAGGCCTTCTACGACAAGAACTACGCCGCCTCGCCCATCCTCTCGCCCGACTTCGTCCTGCTCGCCGCCGCCCACGGCATCGACGGCGCACACGTCAACAAGCGCAAGGATGTAACCCCCACAGTCACAAAAGCCCGCACCAGCGGCAAGCCATTCCTCATCAACTTCCAGGTAGAAAAAGAAGACGGCGTCTACCCCATGATCGCCCCCGGCGCCGCCCTCCACGAGATGGTCCGCCGCCCACAGAAAGACCCGCTGCTCGAAACCGCGGAGGATGAATGAAGATGCAATTCTCTTGCCGTCAAGTCTGTTGCCACCTTTCGGAGCCAACCGAGCCGCCCCCAAACGGGCTGAAGGCCCGCGCTGAATCCCTAATCCGCAACTTTTGCACGGCCGCGGCACTGCTCTGGCCTATCTGCGGAATTCCGTCCCACGCTCAATCACAACCCCTTCGCATCAAAGTGATCAACGCCAAAACCAATCAACCGGTCACCAACGAAAGATTAAACGTAGCCCTCAAAGCCGATCAGATCGGCTCCGTCGCCATGGGCACCGACAAAAACGGAATCATCCTCGTGAACTATGGCAACGCGACTATCATCCGAATCCTCGCGAACATGTACGCCGACTGCCGCCCGCGCGCAGAGCTCTACACCAACTATCCCATCGACACCATCCTCAAGACCGGAATCATCACTGGCAATCTCTGCAGCGCAGCCACACCGAGGGCCCACCCTGGCGAACTCGTCCTCTTCGAGGTTCCCAAATCGTACATACCCGTGTACCCCGCGCCGCCGCTGCCTCCGCCACCCCATTCCGACGAGAACCCTCACCAACCACCAAACTAGCCACTAATCCTTAGCTACTGCAGGTATATTGATCCAACCGCTCCAACTCGAAACCCCGCGCCTCACTCTCCGCCGCTGGCAGGAGGCCGACCGCGAGCCCTTCGCCGAAATGAACGCCGACCCCATCGTCATGCACTACTTCGAATCCACATTCACGCGCCAGCAGAGCGACGAGACTATCGAGCGTTACCTCGCCGCCTTCGACCGCGACGGCTTCAGCTTCTTCGCTGCGATCCTGCGCGACACCGGCACCTTCGCCGGAACCATCGGCCTGCAAATCATGCGCGACGCCGTCCCCAATCTCCCGCAACCCGCAGTCGAGATCGGCTGGCGACTCACACAATCCGCCCAGGGCAAAGGCTTAGCCACCGAAGGCGCACGCACCATCGTCGACTACGCCTTCAACAAACTCGGCCTCAACGAGGTCGTCGCCATCACCGCACTTCCCAACCGGGCGTCACGCCACGTGATGGAAAAACTAGGCATGACCCACCGCCCGGAACTCGACTTCGACCATCCCCGCGTCCCCGCAGGCCACCAGTACCAGCGCCACACGCTCTACAGCCTGCGCAATCCAAACTCCAAACCAGAATTCGAAGGATAGACCGATAGTTTTTTCTATGAACCGTTCGAACTACATCCCTGCTGGCCTGCTGACCTATACCGTTGTAACTGGTCTTATAGCGAGCGCTCGTACTACCAAGGCAAAGCTCTCGGGGACTACACAGATATTCGATGCCAAACCCTCATTAAAGGCACTTGGGGTACTCTGCATCGTGGGATTCTCAGTCGCTTCAATTTATGTGTTGGTAACTCCTCCCCGCTCTCTTTTCGGCTCGATTGTCTTTGCACTTATTGCTTTCTCTGGATTTGTTGCGTTTCCGTCTTCAATCTTTTTGACCTCTGACGGAGTGCAACAGGTTAAGGTTTGGGGCAAGCACATCTATTTCATGTGGCGTAACGTCGCGAAAATTGAATTCCACAAAGGATCGGATACGACCGTGCTCACCTCACGCAATGGGCAGAGAGTTGTTCATACTGGCTTTCACGTTGCCTCTGAACAGTTCCGCGAGGAATGTGTTCGTAGATCAAACGCTCCTCTCATTTCTACTGAATTTTAGGAATCCATATGCTCCACACCTTCGTAGCTCAATCCGGCGTCCTCATACGAGTCGCTTCGTTCGCGTTTGCCATGAGCGCCTTCTTACCTATGCGCGCGAGCGCGGAGCAGATCCGCGTCAAGGTGTTGAACGCGAAGAATGGCAAACCATTCAATCACGTCAACCTGACCATTGGAACCGCCGGACCACAAACATCAACGTTGCACGTCGAAACGGACCGCACCGGGCTCGCATTGGTTGAGTCAGTTCCGAATGGCTCGATCTTCGTCTACGCGACGGGTTATCAAACTGATTGCCGACCTTCTATGCAACAACAGCAACCGTTCCCATTTAACGAGATCGCCAAAGCGGGAATCACCATTGCAAACTCTTGCGGAAAAGCAACGTACGTCGCTGCTCCGGGCGAACTCGTCCTTTTCGTACGAAACACGACCCTTTTTTCGCGAGACTAATCTTGCACTTTCACTCGCTCTCCCACATTCCTTATCGATTGAGGCCCACATGCTCCACACCTTCGTAGCCCTGGTCCAGGACAAACCCGGCGTCCTCACGCGAGTCGCCTCGCTCTTCCGCCGCCTCAACATCAACATCGTCTCGCTCACCGTAGGCGAATCCGAGCGTACCGACGTCTCCCGCATGACCATCGTCTGTGAGGCGCCCGACCACGCCGCCCACCGCATCCGCGCCTCGCTGTACAAACTCGAGATCACCGTCGACGTCGACGAGGTCGGCCGCGCCGACGCCGTCATCCGCGAGCTCTGCCTCCTCAAGGTAGGCGCAGGTCCCTCGCACCCTCTCGGTCAGCACTCCCGTTCGCAGATCTTCGAGCTCGCCACCGTCTTCAAGGCCCGCGTCGTCGACCTCGCCCCCGAGTCCATCATGCTCGAGCTCACCGGCAGCTCCTCCAAGATCGAAGGCCTCATCCAGGTCATCACCGAGAGCGGCTACACCATCCTCGAGGTCTCCCGCACCGGTCGCATGGCCATGCGCCGCGGCCACCACACCAGCCGCGTCCTCAAAGCCCTGGGTACCGCCGACCCCAACGATCCCGGTCAATCCACCTTCCCGGTAGAACCCGGTACCGGCGAAACCCTGCCCACCGAATTCACCGACACCCATCAACATGGAGACGAACACGACTAAAGAACATCAAAAGAAACGGGAATAGAATCGGGTAGTACAAAAAAAGTGACCCCCGGAAACCGCGACCGGTCTTAGTCCAGACTTAAGCCAAATATTTTGAATACTTTAGACCAAAAACAAGGGAGCACGTCTCCCGCAAAGGATCGAACAGAAAAATGGCAAAGGCATACCACGACGCAGACGCAGACCTCTCTCTCATCCAGGCAAAGAAGGTCGCCATCATCGGCTACGGCTCCCAGGGCCACGCCCACAGCCTCAATCTCAAGGACTCCGGCGTCGACGTCCGTGTAGGTCTCCGCCCCGACTCGCCCAACGCCGATCGCGCCCGCAAAGCCGGCCTCGTCGTCGACACCGTCGCGAACGTCAGCAAGTGGGCCGACGTCATCATGAACCTCACGCCCGACCAGACCGCAGCCAAGGTCTACCACGCCGAGATCGCCCCTAACATGAAGCCCAACGTCACCCTCATGTTCGCTCACGGCTTCAACATCCGCTTCCGCACCATCACGCCGCCCGCAACGGCCGACGTCTCGCTCGTCGCCCCCAAAGGTCCCGGCCACCGTGTCCGCGAGGTCTTCACCGAAGGCGGCGGCATCCCCGGCCTCGTTGCCGTCGAGCAGAACGCCAGCGGCAACGCCCTCGCGCTCGCTCTCAGCTACGCTAAGGGGATCGGCTGCACCCGTGCCGGCGTCCTCGAAACCACCTTCACAGAAGAGACCGAAACCGACCTCTTCGGCGAGCAGGCCGTCCTCTGCGGCGGCACCAGCGCCCTCGTCAAGGCAGGCTTCGAGACCCTGGTCGAGGCCGGCTACCAGCCCGAGCTCGCCTACTTCGAAGTCCTCCACGAGCTCAAACTCATCGTCGACCTGATGTATCGCGGCGGCCTCGAATACATGCGCCACTCCATCTCCGACACAGCCGAGTGGGGCGACTACGTAGCCGGCCCCCGCATCGTCACCCCCGAGGTCAAAAAAGCGATGAAGTCGCTCCTCAACGACATCCAGGACGGCAGCTTCGCCAAGAAGTTCATCGCCGAAAACGAATCCGGCCGCAAAGAGTTCGCCCGCATCCGCAAAGTCGAATCGGAGCTCCAGATCGAAAAGGTCGGTGCAGAACTTCGCAAGTCCATGCCTTTCCTCGACCCCGTCGTCGTCAAAGACGGCCAGGTCCAGAAGGCGTAACCCAAAGCGCGATCATAAGATAGACGTAAAATTTACAAGTCGAAATCAAGGGGGCGGCGTCTAATAGGATGTCGCCTCTTCGCTTCAATATCAATTTCCTCATCGGCAAAACTTATAGCGAAGGACTGCGATCGGAACTCCTGTAACAATAGAGACGTAGATAACAGAAACGATTCGATGCTCAGGCAGCAGAAGGAGCCCAGAGAATGGCCACTGTGAACAGTTACGAAGGCCTGCTTCCCGCACAGCCGCTCAATCAGGCAGAACAGCCGGTAATGGCCGGCCCACCGGCCCAGCCAACGCCTCTCCCCGAGATCATCGCCGCTCTCCGCACGGTCACCCAACTCGATGGCCTCACAGAAGAGGAATACACCTGGATTGCGACCCACGGCAACGAGCGTGTCGGACCAGACCGCGCCATCCTCTTTCGCGACAACGACCCGGCCAAGAATATGAACTTCATCCTGCGCGGTGAGGTCCAGGTGCGCCGCCGTCATGCCGGAAACGTTGCCCTCTTCATCGGACGTGCAGGCTCGATGACCGGCAAGCTTCCCTTCTCGCGCATGAAGAACTACGGCGGCGAGGGCTTCGCAGTCGGCCCCGTCTGGTCGATCGACATCCCCGATACCCTCTTCCCCGAGATGCTCGCCGCGATTCCCTCCATGGCCCAGCGTTGCGTCTCCATACTGCTGGATCGCGTCCGCGAGGTCACCCGCATCGAGCAGCAGTCCGAGAAACTCAACGCCCTCGGCAAGCTCGCCGCCAATCTCGCCCATGAGCTCAACAACCCCGCCTCCGCCGCACAACGCAGCGCCGCCAGCCTCTTCGGCGAACTCCGCGAGTACGGCGAGCAGAAGTACCGCCTCGGCAACCTCTGTCTCTCTGAGCAGGAGATCGCCGCCTACCGGGCGTGGGTCCAAAACGCTCGGGCTCGCATGTCCGCCTTCTGCGGCCATTCCCAGGGACCGCAAAGCCCTCTGGCCATTGCCGACCGCGAAGAGGCCCTCGTCCGCTGGCTGGAAGCCCACAACATCCAGCAACCCTGGACCATCGCACCCGCGCTCTCCGAGACCAACCTCGCGATCGACCTGCTCGACGAACTCGCCACCATCACCCGCCCCGAGGTTCTTCCCGTCGCGGTCGCCACCGTCGCCAGCTCCTTGCGCGTCGAGCGCATGGCCGAAACGGTCGTCGACTCCACCGTCCGCATCTTCGATCTCATCAGCGCCATCAAGGACTACTCCTACATGGACCAGGCGCCCATTCAGGACGTCGACCTCGCCCAGTCCCTGGAAAACACGCTCGTCATGTTCAACTCCAGGCTCAGGAACGTAAAAGTCGAGCTCGACTTCGACCCCGAACTTCCACCCGTCAGCGCCTATGGCAGCGAACTCAACCAGGTCTGGACCGCCCTGATCGAAAACGCCCTCGAGAGCATGAACGACATGGGAACCCTGAGGCTCATCACCCATCTCAACGGCTCCATGGCGCTCGTAGAGGTCTGGGACTCCGGCCCCGGAATCGACCCCAAGATCCGATCCCGCATCTTCGAGCCCTTCTTCACCACCAAGGCCCCCGGCCGCGGCCTCGGACTCGGCCTGGACGCTGTTCAGCGCATCGTCAGCAAGCACTCTGGCTTTGTCACCGTTGAGTCCAAACCAGGCGCCACCTGCTTCCAGGTACGCCTTCCCCTCGACCGGGCGGGCGCCTACTAGAACAAAACGGGAGCGGCTTCGGCCGCTCCCGTCACAATTCATTTGTTATCAGTTACTTGGTGATTTCAACGCCACGCCAGAACGCCACATGATGCTTCACGTTCCGTGCCGCCGGCTTCGGATCAGGGTAATACCACGCCGCATCCGGGTTTTCCTGTCCGTCCACCACGATCGTGTAATACCGTGCCTGCCCCTTCCATGGGCAACTGGACGTCGTTGAACTCGACTTGAGAAACTCCCGCTTCACCGACTCATCCGGGAAATAAAGGTTTCCCTCAACCATCTCTGTCTTTTCACTCTCGGCCAGCGTCTGGCCGTTCCAAACTGCTTTTGCCATAATCCACTACCTGCATTCTTTTCAACAATTTACGACGGGCGCACCGCGTCAGCGGGCTATCGTCGTGCGATCCGATCCCCTGAGGCTATAACCTAGTTGTAACAGAAATGGGGCAAAAAGGGAACGCCGGAGAGCCGAGCCTGCGCGTCGTCGCGGTCTTCGCTTTTAGTTCGCAATCTTGAAGTTCTTCAAGAACAACTCATAGCGTGCCTTGGCCGCAGGATATTTCGCGATCAGCGCAGCCGTCTGCCCCATAAATGGGTTCCCACTCTGCTTCTCCGTCTCGGCATGGAAGTGATGGAATTTGGCGTAGATCAGAATCCCCTCGAGACTCGAATCCAGAAACAGGTCGGGATCAATCGCGCCACGCAACACCATCGAATGCGCCATCTCCCAGTAGCACATCGCCTGCCGCCAATACGGGTTGTACTCCGATTTGGTGTCTCTCGACACCGCCCGCAGCTCTTCGAGCGTCTTCGGATTGAAGTCGAACACCATAAACCGACGCGCCTTGCGTAACGTCTCTTCCCCTCGAAGTTCGTACAGCTTCAATATCAGCTCAGCATCCGCTGCAGTCGCCATTCCTGCTCCTCATCTTCGGTTAAGCTACGCTCTCGACAACCGCCCGGGTCTTCTCCGGATCGGGACGTTCGATCACCGGCACAGGCGCCGGCCCGGCAATCTTCTTCTCATACGTGCAAGGCGGAGTCGTCGGCTCCTCTTCAGGCGCGCCCTTCTTCTTGCGCCGCTTCGGCAGGGCCTCCCGATTATTCGGACACACCAGGTACGTCCCCTTGTCGTTCGTCACTTCGAGAAGGTACGCGCTGTCGCACTTCGGACACGTCTTATCGACCAGCTTCAGGTTCGAAGCAAAGTCGCACTTCGGATAGTTCACGCAGCCATAAAACACATCGCCGCGCTTGGTCTTGCGCACAGCAATATCGCCGCCATCCTTCGGACACTTCACATCAAGCAACTCCTGCTTGATGTACTTGCACTTCGGATATCCGCTGCAGCTGATGAACTCACCATACTGCCCATTGCGCAGCAGCAGCGGCTTTCCGCACTTCGGACAAGCCTCTTCCAACTGCACCGGCGGCTTCTGCTGCACCTTCTGATTCAGCTTGCGGATCGTCTTGCACGGAGGATCTTCGTTATATCCGGGGCAAGCCATAAACGGCCCCCACGGCCCATTCCGCAGCACCATCACGCGTCCGCAGTTGTCGCAGAACTCCTCCTCAGCAACTTCATCCGCGCCCGGCGCACTCAGGTCTGGCTTCGCAGCAAAGTTCTCCTTCGTAAAGTCGCAGCTCACCGGCTCGACCGTCACCTTCTTACCCTGCTCCGCCGCCTCGGCGATCGCCGCCGCCATCTCCTTCGCGTCGCCGACCTCCTTCGAGTACTCGGTCACATCCTCCGTCGTCGCCTTCACGATCAACGGGAACTGGAACGCCTTTGTGACCTTCTTCGTCACGGCCTTCGGATCCTTCTTCCACGGCCCTGCCGCAATCGTCATCGGCTTCGCCTTGGTGAAGTTGCTGCACGAGTAGAAGCTTCCAAACTTACCCCATTTCAGAATCAGCGGAGCGCCGCAGTTGTCGCATACCTCCTTCGTCGCCTCCTCCATCCGCTTGATGTCTTCCATGTTCTTTCCGGCAACACTCAGCTCCTTCTCGAAGTGGTCGTAGAAGCCATTCAGCAGATCGGTCCAACGCTCCTTGCCGTCCTCCACCGCATCCAACTCGCCTTCAAGCGTAGCCGTGTAAGCCGTATCGAAGATGTAAGGAAAGTTCTTCACCAGCAGCTTCGTGACGACGATCCCGATCTCCGTCGGCACGAACTTCGCCTGAATCTTCTTCACGTAGTCGCGATCCTGAATTGTATTAATGATGGACGCATACGTCGAAGGCCGCCCAATCCCCTTCTCCTCCAGCGTCTTCACCAGGCTCGCTTCGTTGTACCGCGGCGGTGGCTGTGTAAACTTCTGCTGCGGATCCAGCTTCTCCAGACGCAGCGCCTCGCCATCACGCAACTCCGGCAACCTGCGATCAGCCTCTTCATCGCCCTCAACCTGCGCATCCTCAGTAGGCTTCGTCGCGGCCTCTTCCTTCGCGGCCCTGTCCTTCGCCGCCTGCCGAGCCCGCTTGTCTTCCTCGTCGAACTTCAGGTGCCCGTCGAACTTCAACACGCTACCAGTCACGCGGAAGTCATACGCCTGCTTCGCCTGCGCCACAATGTCCACCGTCGTCTGGTCGAAGACCGCCGGGGTCATCTGGCTCGACACGAACCGCTGCCAGATCAGCTTGTAAAGCCTGTACTGCTCGTCGCTCAGATACTTCCGGATCGACTCCGGGGTGTACGCCACATTCGTCGGCCGAATCGCTTCGTGCGCATCCTGCGCCTGCTCCTGCTTCTTGCCTGCATACTCGTTCGGAGTCGCCGGCAGATACTGCGGTCCCAGCTTGCCGATAAATTCACGAGCCTCGGCAATCGCATCCGGGCTCACACGTGTCGAGTCGGTACGCATGTAGGTAATCAGACCGACCGTACCCTCCGCCCCGATCTCCACACCTTCATACAACCGCTGCGCCACACCCATCGTGCGCCGCACATTGAAGCCGAGCCGCCCCGAAGCATCCTGTTGCAGTTTGCTCGTCGTAAACGGAGCCTTCGGATTATTTCTCCGCTCCTTCTTCTCTACCGACCGCACGCTCCACTTCGCATGCTCCAGCTCGCCGATCGCCTCATCGACCGCCTCTTTATCCGGCAGCGCGTTCGACAAAAAGAGGTCCTTGCCCTCTTCATCCTTGCCGTTCGCAACGCGCGAAGGCGTTCCATTCACACCGACAAAACGCGCCGTAAAGCTCTGCTTACCCGCAGTCGGCTCCAGCTCGGCGTCGATCGTCCAGTACTCCACCGGGTTAAACGCGTTGATCTCCTGCTCGCGTTCCACAATCAGCCGCAGCGCCACCGTCTGCACGCGTCCAGCCGACAACCCGCGCCGCACCTTGTCCCACAGCAGCGGAGAAACCTGGTACCCCACCAGCCGGTCCAGCACTCGCCGCGTCTGCTGCGCATCAACCAGATTCTCATCCACATCACGAGCATGCTGAAACGCCGCCTGCACCGCCTTCTTCGTAATCTCGTTGAAGGTAACGCGTCGCACCTGCGATTTGTTCTTCACCATCGGCAGCAGCTGCATCGAAAGATGCGCGGCGATCGCCTCGCCTTCGCGGTCCGGGTCCGGCGCAAGGTAGACCATGTCCGCCTTCGCCGCCAGCTTCTTCAGCCGCTCGACAACCTTTTCCTTCCCCGGAGACACGATCAGCGTCGGCTCAAACGTCCGGTTCTTCAGTTCCACACCGATATCGTTCTTCGGCAGATCCATGATGTGGCCAATCGAGGCCTCCACGATGTAGTCGCTGCCGAGATATTTCCCGATCGTCTTCGCCTTCGCTGGCGATTCCACGATCACAAGTGATTTTGCCATTCGTTCCCTTCATCCACCAGAACGCATCGCCAAAGCAAAACGTTCCAAACTCTTCTTTGTTCCCTTGCGAACCTAACACGCTTTCTGCAAACGCGTCATCTCAGTGCAATTCCTCAACTGACGAAAATTCGTCCAGAAGGTCATAACCATACAGCATCTTTCAGCGGAAAACTTACACAAGGAACCAACTGCCAAATCAAACGGCAGCTTGCACTTACATTTATCTCTGCGATTATTTCGTCGTGACAGGAACCATACAGCGTCGAGTCGCCTCAAAAAGCCCGCACATAATTTTTTCCGGGAAGCTGTCGCACACGCCCCGCGAGTTCCAGTTCGAACAGAGCTGTGAATATCTCTGCCGACCCTAACTCCGGCTCCAACTGCTCGATCAGCTCGTCTAACTGCGTCGATTCATCATGCCGCAGCCTGTCGAAGACGATCCGCTCATGCTTCGGAAGCGGCGTGTCATTAAATAGAGATGCAGTCCCTCCAGCTTTCGATTCACCCCGCCCCCCCGCCGCCATCTGCTCATCCTCCAGCGCCAGCCGGATCTCCGATGGCAGATCCTCCCACACATCCTCCCAGGTGGCCGTCAGCTTAGCGCCCTGCTTTATCAATGTGTTAGGCCCCCAGGCGTTCTTATTCGTCACGTTCCCCGGAACCGCATAGACGTCCCGGTTCTGCTCCATCGCGCACCGCGCCGTAATCCTTGTCCCGCTGTACTCCGCCGCCTCGATCACCAGCACCCCGACGCTCATGCCGCTCAAAATCCGGTTCCGGATCGGAAAGTTCTGCGGCGCCGGAAACGTCCCCAGCGGATACTCGCTCACAATCGCTCCTCCCGTCGCAACAATACTCTCTGCCAGCTTCTTGTTTTCCTTCGGGTAGATGACGTCGATCCCTGTCCCCCAGACCGCTACCGTCTTCCCTCCCGCCTCAATCGCCCCCTTGTGCGCCGCCGTGTCCACCCCCCGAGCCATCCCGCTCAGAATCACCAGCCGTCGGTTCGCCAGGTCCCGCGACAACAGCTCCGCCATCCCCGCCCCATACGGCGAAGGCTGCCGCGTCCCCACCACCGCAATTCCTGGCCGCGCAAGCTGCGTCACATCACCACGAATCCAAAGCACCGCCGGCGGATCGTAGATCTCCCGCAGCCTCTCAGGATAAGCCTCATCCTCCGGCGTCAACACACTCGCGCCAGTCTCCATCGTCCGCTTTATCTCGTCCTCAGCCGCCGCCTTGGCCTTCCCTTCAAAACAGAACTGCGCCGCCGCGGCCGGCATCCCCAACCCTTCCAGTTCAGTCAACGAAGCCTCGAACAGCCGCGCCGCCGCCCCCAACCGCCCCATCGCCTTCCAGATCCTCGTTGGCCCCATGCCCGGCGTCAGCATTAACGCCATCCACGCCAGACGCGACATCTCCCGCTCCGCTACCGTCTGCTGCTCAACCCGGTGCACCAAGCTCATACCACCTCGTATTGATCTCCATTAATATATGCGGCCCCGACGGCCTGCAGAAGAATCTTTACCTAAAACCCGCAAAAACTTGCGACGTAGGCCGCGCCGTTCGCCGTAACGCCACTGGTGTCACCGCCCGGATGGGCCATCGAATTGCACCTTCCTACCTGAACACAATTCGGCGTCAACGGAGAAGATCATGCTCAAGCGTATCTTTCTAACCGGGCCCCTTGTCCTCGCTCTCGCACTCGTCGTACCGGCACACGCCGACACCATCACTTACACCGCAATCCTCTTAGGCTCCAATGAAGTCCCCCCAACCGGAAGCGCCGGAACCGGGTTCGCCACCATTACCCTCACCGGCAATCTACTGACTGTCGTCGAATCATTCACCGGATTGACCACCGCCGCGAGCGCAGCCCATATTCATTGCTGCGGTCCCGTTGGAGTCAACGAGCCGGTAGCGGTCCCATTCACCGGCTTCCCAAATGGAACGTCAGGCAATTACACCAACACCTTCGACCTCTCCCTCGCCAGTTCGTACACCGCGGCGTTCATCACCCTGGAAGGCGGAACCGTTGCGTTAGCGGAAGCTGGCCTTATCGCCGCGATTGAACAGCGGGAACGCATACGCCAACATTCACAACACCACATTTCCTGGTGGAGAGATTCGCGGACAGATCGCACGACGTGACACCGGAACCAGCCAGCCTTCTGCTGCTGGGCACCGGCATGATCGGGTTTGTCCAGCTGGTCCGCAGAAAGGTCCGCTCCTAACCAAAGGGCTTCAACCGAAAAGCCTCCGCCCGTTATTTACGTGGCGGAGGCTTTTCGGCGTCTAACCCAAAGACTGGATCAACCCGCGAATATACCCATAGCAAAACGCAAACGACTGCAGCCCATTCGTATCGCCCGGCGCCACCGGCACATGGTCCGGCATCAGCATGTACGGATACTCCACCTCCCGATACACCCGGATCGCCTTCACCAGATCCACATCGCCCTCATCCGGATAAACCTCGACAAAGTCATCTCTGTGCCCGCGAATATTGCGAAAATGAACATTGAATATCTTCTTGCGTGAACCGAAGTATCGAATCACGTCGTAGATCTCCGTCCCCGGATCAGCAAGCATCTCCGAAACCGTACCCTGGCAAAAATTCAACCCGTGGTACGGACTCTCCTGAATCGCAATGAATTTCTTCAATCCATCCACAGTCCCCAACACGCGATCCACACCCTGATATCCCTCGGGAGGCACACCGGGATCCTGCGGATGACACGCCATTCGTATCTTGTACTCATTCGCGACTGGAATAATGCGCTCCAGAAAATACGTAATCCGCTCCCAGAACATATCCGCGTCAACATGACCCGCAATCGTCAGCGGCGTCTTCGGATGCGCCTCTGCAAGCCTCCACTGGCTGTAGCTCGCATCTCCCCGCCCCGGCGTCCTGCCCGTGCGCAGCACACCGAGAATGCTCATGTTGTACTTGATGGAAGGCAGACCCACCTGCGCACAGTTCCTGATCATCTTCTGGATCGATTCAATATCGCGGTCCCGCTCCGGACTCTGCGCCAGCATGATCGCAGGATGCTTCTCATTGTCGATGTAGCTCGACTCCAACACCGGCGGCCCAACGCAATCGATCTCGATCCCATTCTTCTCAGCAAGATCCTTCATGCGGCTCAACTCATCCGTCGTCGCATAAATTCGACCGTCAGCAATCTCCGGATACCCGCAGATATTGCGTCACTCCGTACCGCGCTAGAAATTTCAAATGAGTGTCGTTCGTCGGCGCACTCTGGCACCCAAGCTTCATCAGCGCAGGCTTCGCCGAAGGCGCTTCGGGAGCCGCTGAAACCGTCGCTCCCTGGCCAAGCGCAAGCGCCGCCACACTGGAGGATGAGATAAATTGTCGTCTGTTCATAGAATCACCGCGCACCACGCCGTTTCAGGCTGGTTCCCTGACATTGCCGCCAAAACAAAAGACACTCCGCACATCGCCACCGCCACAAACAAACTCGTCACCTCATTGCCGTTACGCGGCGTCGCGGCCACACGAGGCAAATGCAGCAGCACGACCCAAAGCAAAAACATCGTCCCCAACAGCGTCGCCGCCAGCCGCTCCATCTTGTTAGCGACAATCGCCAACGCCGCAGCAACAAACGCCGCACCAGTAAAGTAAGCCCAGAACAACCGAGCTGGAATCCAGGCCGGCACCAGCGTCGCCACGAACCGGGCGTACATAAAATGCTGCACCGCAAAGACCACCAGCGAGATCGCAACCAGATACCGCCCGGCCCGGTCCAGCGTACTGACAAATCCACCAGCCGGAGGTGCAGGGAAACTCGCAGCCAGCACAAACGTTCCACCGCCCAGCGCCAACAGCTCAAAGAGTACTGTCCACGGCCCCGGATCGTGCAGGCGTGTTACAAGGAGCGGCAGATAGTGGACGAGCCCGAACAGCAAAATCGCCCATCCCAGAAGCAGCGAAGCCCATCGCGCCATCATGCCAACAGCGATGCTCAAACCGGCCACAAGAAACCCCGCAGAGACCAACCACGCCACTACCACGCTTCCGTGTATCCATGGAGGCCCCGGTACTGGTCCCGTCAGTGCAGCCGCGAAGATCGCAAACTGGAACCCAAAAAACGCCATCGCAATTGCGAACAGAACACGGCCGACCCCCAGCAATCCGTCCATACTCTTCAGCTCCCTTAAGACAGTCAAAAGACCGACGCACCTGTCGCGAGAATCCTACTATCAAACTTTCTCCTCCTCGCATTTTTTGCACTCCATCCAACTCCCAATCCGAGCCGCCCTGCCCTCGTCACTCACCACCCACTCCCTTACCGTCCACGGCGGATCGTGCCGCACATGCTGCCCATGCCCACACTCCAGCCGTGCCGCCCAATGCCCTTCTTCATCCTGATAAAAACTCACCACCGCCCTCTGCATCGCACGCCCTCCCCCAACATCCAATAAACTGGTTCTTGGATTACACCATCGAATGCTTCGTGTCGCCGCAATCAACTTCCTCAACCCCGCCCCCCTCATGTGGGACTTCGAACACCCACCCCTCGCAGCCACCCTCGCCCAACGCTACACCCTCCACTACACCCAGCCCTCGCTCTGTGCCGACGAACTCCTCGCCGCCCGCGCTGACCTCGGCCTCATCCCGATCGCCTCCTTGACACCCGAGCTCGCCATCGTCCCTGGCTGCACCATCGCTTCACTCGATGAAGTCCGTTCCATCCAGCTCATCGTCAAATCTCCCCACACCCTCGACACAGTCAAAACCATCGCCGCCGACACCGCCTCTCGCAGCTCCCTCGCCTACGCCGAAATCCTCTTCCGCAAATTCCTCAACACACGACCCCACCTTCCTCCCCGCCACAGCCGACCCAATCGCCATGCTGCAACAACGCAGACGCCGCCATCCTCATCGGCGACCCCGCTCTCCTCGCCCTCGAATCCCGCGAAGCCATCGAATCCACCATCGGCCCCTGTCAGTGGTTCGACCTCGCCCACGAGTGGCACACCCTCACCAATCTCCCCTGGGTCGCAGCCGTCTGGGCCGTTCGCCCTGAAGCTCTCCAACGCCACATCACACCCGCTCAACTCACTCAAGACCTCGAATCCTCCCGCAATCACGGCCTCGCCCACATCGAACAGCTCGTCGAACAGTGGACACCCCGCATCGCCATTCCTCCCGACACCATCCGCCACTACCTCACCTGCAACATTCACTACACCCTCACACCCGACTGCATCCGCACCATCGAACTCTTCCGCCAATACGCCGACGAAATCGATATCCTCCCCGCGCTTCCCCGCCTGCGCTTCCTCTAATCCCATCAATCCGCAAACTCTTGCGACTTCACACCACCGAACCACGTCATAATCAGGTATGAAGTTCATCGGCGGCCTCGTTGACAACGGTGAAGTACCTCTCAGCGGCCGCCCCCAGAGCCGTGGCCGCTCATCGTGGAGCCCGCAGTCCATTCATGCACTTCCTCATCGGCTTCGGAATCTTCGGCGTCTTCCTGGTCTCCATCGTCGACAGCTCCTTCGTTCCGCTGCCCCTGCCCGGCGTCACCGACATCATGATCATCGTCATGGCCGCGCAGCACCAGAACGTCATCTTGCTGGTTCTGCTCGCCACCGCCGGCTCCGCGCTCGGCGGATACTTCAGCCATCTGGTCGGTCAGCGCGGCGGCATGGCCTTCCTTGAAAAGCGCATTCCCCCGCGCATCTTCAAGCGCGTCTGCCAGTGGATGGAGACCCACGCCATCCTCTCCGTCGCTCTGCCCGCCATCCTGCCGCCGCCCATGCCGCTCAGCCCATTCGTCCTCGCCGCAGGCGCACTCAAGATGTCGCGCAAAAAGTTCCTGACCACCTTCACCATCAGCCGCGGCCTCCGTCACTCCATCGCCGCATGGCTCGGCATCCACTACGGCCGCCACATCGTCCGCCTCTGGAACGGACTCTCGGCAAAATACGCCACGCCCTTCCTCATCGTCCTCTGGACACTCATCGCAGTCAGCTGCGCCATCGCCTTCTGGCAGCTCTACAAGACCTCACGCACCGTCGGCGTCCGCACTGGAAACCTGGTCGACCATCCCAACCCAACCACGTGACCTATGCCGTCGCCTTCACCCGCGGCGCAAACTTCCGTCTTGTAATAAGCCGTCGTCAGCACAATCGCCGGAACACCAACAATCGTCGGCCACAGCCACACGTACCACGCGTTCCCGAAGTACTGCGACAACGTCACCGCGGAGAACGCGGTCCACGCCGCGATATAGCTTCCAATCATGTTCCCCAGGTGCGTGTACCACCAGAACATCTTCTCCGTCGGCTTTCGCACAAACTTCCACATCTGCAGCAACCGAAGCCCGCATCCCGATAAACCCAAACACAATCGACACAATCCCGAACCCCTGCACCCACGCCGGACGAAACGCTCCAAACCCAGCCAGACAAGCGCTCGCGACAAACGTAACAACCGCAGCGATCCAGTCAACTGGCGTAGCACTCCCGCCGCGCGCCAGCTCTTTCAACCGCAGCACCCGGAACCCCGAAAACGCCAAATAAAAACTGAACACCGCCACCAGCGCCAGAAACAGCACCGGCCGATACAACGCCATCGGCAGCGCCGTAGCCGCCACCACACCCATCGACCACAGATACACCATCCCCCAGCGTTTATGTTGCTTCCCGCCCTTCGCCGTAGCCAACGCCACCGGCGCAAGTAGAAACGATGACGCCCCAGCCGCAATATGCACCCCAAGAAAAGCCTTCATCCACAATCGGATCCGCTGCATGCATCACTTGCCTCCTTTTCGCCTGCGCTCCAACCTGTCCAGCTCGGCCATCGTCTCCTTGCACCACTTCACCATCGCCGCGCTATTGTGTCGCCCCATAGCTCAACGTCATCAACCAGAACGGCAGCTGCGGGTCATTCGCCTCTTCCTTCCGCAACGTCTTTGCAATCGCTCCATAAGCCCGCAACTTGCTCTCGTGCGATTCCAGATAAGCCTGCACATGCTCGCGGCTAACACTCGGCGACACCTGCCCTCCGAAGAACAGCTTCAACAGCAACTCGTTTCTCGGCACCGCCTCTGCAACCGGCAGCTTCAACCATCTCCGCAGCCGCTCACGTCCATCGGCCGTCAGCGAATACACATGCCGGTCCGGACTTCCCTTCTTGCGCTCCGTCTTCTTCTCCACGAGTCCGGCAGCCGCAAGCCTCTTCAATCCTGGATAAATCTGCCCGTAGCTCTCACTCCAGAAGTGTCCAATCGACCGCTGAATGAGCTGTCGAATGTCATACCCTGACATTGGCCCCAGACTCAGAAGTCCCAGCAAAGCATTCGGTGTGGCACCGCCTTCCATCTTCATAGCTGCAAGATATATATCTACCAGATACACAATGCAAACCCATTCGTCACAAATCTCGAGCAAGTCAGGCAAAAAAGAAAATGGATGAAGAGCGACTGCTCTTCATCCATCTCTGGCGGTTCTCTCGAATCTCGCCCTAGAACTCCCACCGCAGCAAGGTAGCCCCAACCGTAAACCCTGCCCCAACACTGGCCAGCAGAACAAGATCGCCCTTCTTCAGCCGCTTCTCCTCCAGCGCCGTCTGCATCGCCATCGGAATCGTCGCCGCCGTCGTATTTCCAAATCGATCGATGTTGATGACCACCGACTCCTCCGGCATCCCCAGCCGCTCCGCCGTCGAAAGGATGATCCGCTTGTTCGCCTGATGCGGAATAAAGCACCCCAGATCCTTGCCCTCCACCCCATTCCGCGTCAGCACGAGTCTCCGCGGCCTCCGCCATCTTGCGCACCGCAAACTTGTACACCGCCTGCCCATCCTGATGGACATAGTGCATCTTCTTCTCCACCGTCTCCGCAGTCGGCGGATGCAGACTTCCGCCCCCGGGCATATTCAACGCCGCCGCGCCCGACCCATCGATCTCGTGGAAATAATCGATCAATCCAACCTCATCGCCTTCACAAGGCTCCAGCAGCACCGCTCCCGCGCCATCGCCAAAGATCACGCAAGTCGCACGATCCGTATAGTCGATGATCGAGCTCATCACATCCGCCCCAATCACCAGCACCTTCTTGTGCATCCCGCTCTCAACCAGCTTCGCCCCCACCTGCAGCGCATACGGAAACCCCGAGCAAGCCGCCGAAAGATCGAACCCCCACGCACCCTTCGCCCCCAATCTGTCCTGCACCAGGCAAGCCGTCGCCGGGAAAAACATATCCGGAGTCACCGTCGCAACGATGATCACCTCAACCTCGCTCGCCTCCATGCCGCGATTCGCCAGGCAGCACCTTCGCCGCCTCGACCGCCAGGTCGCTCGTCGCCACACCCGAATCCACAATGTGCCGCTCACGAATCCCCGTGCGTTCCGTGATCCACTGGTCGTTGGTCGCGACCATCTTTTCAAGGTCGGCATTGGTCAATAACCGCGGCGGAACATAGGTCCCCACCGAACTGATCTTCGCGCGCACCTGCGTCCGCGACTTCAACGTCAAACTCAAACTCTCACCTCACCTGGTTTCACAGCAATGAAAACAAAGACACATTACAAATGAACCAATGTTCACCTGTCGCAGTTCATTCTCTCCGAGAAGCGCACGCATGTCACGTACCCATTGACGCATACGAAGAGACAAAAGACTGCCCACACGCAGCGTGACTGTTCACTGGCGTAACTTCATCTCGTAGAAGAATAACTATAGGAGGATGGAGCGAGAACCTCGTACGCCATGCGCCAACGAGCACTCGTACCAGATGGAGGAAATTCAGTGCACCGGGCGACCTACTGCGCCCATAATTACCCGTTACCGTTGCTTCCTTCCGGACCTGGCGGGGTTGGCGGGATTACGTCGCGTAGGACCCGGCACAGTTACAAGTTTACCACTCCAAAACCATCTCCGCTCGCAGCCGATCCACACCTGTGCATTACCGCTCCTGCTTCTCAATCCCAGCTACGAGTGCAGCCCGTGCCATCAGGTTTTTCAGCCTCACGCGCCGTGACAAAGCCATGACAAATTCAAAGTCGTTGCTGCGATAGTCTTACTTCTAAAGGAGAAGCAATGAACCGTCGCAGTTTTCTGGCGGCAGGCGCAGCCTCACTCGCCGCTGTCGCGGGCAAGCCTATCGCAGCATCCGCTGCAACCCGGCAATCCTCGCAATCCCTCCCGCAACACCCCGATAATCTCAATCCTCCCGGCATCCAGACCGCGGGCATCCGCATGGTTCCCGTCGTCGGAGGTAAATACAAGGTGTGGACCAAGCGGATGGGTAGCGGTCCCATCAAGGTGCTTCTCCTGCACGGTGGTCCCGGTTTCAGTCACGAGTACCTCGAAGCCATGGAGTCTTTCCTCCCCCAGGCGGGCATCGAGATCTACTACTACGACCAGCTGGGCTGCAACAACTCCGACCACCCCGACGATCCCTCACTCTGGACCCTTCCCCGCTATCTCAACGAGGTCGAAGAGGTCCGCCGCGGTCTCGGCCTCGACAACTTCATCCTCTACGGCCACTCCTGGGGAGGCATCCTCGCCATGGAGTATGCCCTCAACTACCAGCAGCATCTACGTGGCCTCGTCATCTCCAACATGACCGCCGGCACCCAGTCCTACCTCAAGCGCACAGCCGCCATCAAACTCCAGCTTCCTCCCGAAAAGCTCTCCAGGCTCAACGCACTCGAGGCGAAACAGGACTACGATTCGCCAGACTACGAAAAAATCATGATGGAAGATCTCTACCCGAAGATGATCTGCCGCACCCATCCCTGGCCCAACTCCGTCGATCGTGCCTTCGCCCACGCCAACCAGACCATCTACGTCCAGATGCAAGGCAAGAGCGAGTTTCTCGTCACCGGAAACCTCAAGGATTGGGAGCGATGGGACCGCCTGCACGAGATCAAAGTCAAAACTCTCACCATCGGCGCGCGCTACGACGAAATGGACCCCGAAGACATGAAGAAGATGGCAACCCTCATGCCCAACGCTTCTTCCTTCATCTGTCCCAACGGCAGCCACCTCTGCATGTGGGACGACCAGGCCCTCTACTTCCAGCACCTCATCAACTTCCTTCACTCCGTCTAACCGGCCCGCTCAGGAGTCGACTCACAATTACACTTGCTCGTATGCGTATTCGACTCCTGCTCGCTGGTGCGCTCTTTACCACCACCCTCTACGCCACTGACGTCCACCTTCGCGTCGACCCCTCAGCCCCGCCCGCCGCGCCTGGCAACGAAGACCGCACCGTCTTCCCCACCATCCAGAACGCCTTGGACCACCACCCCTTCGCCACGCCCAACCCCGACGGCACTCCCGGCCGTGTCTACATCGAGATCGCACCCGGCACCTACCACGAGCGCGTCATCATCACCCAGAACCACACCAACATCACCTTCCTCGGCAAAGGTAAATCGCCCGAAGACGTAGTCATCACCAACTCCCTCAACGCCAAGCAAGCCGGCGGCACCTTCTTCACCGAAACCGTCGAGATCAACGGCACAGGCTTCGAAGCCGACAACATCACCTTCGAAAACACCGCCGGCAACACCGGCCAGGCCGTCGCCGTAGCCAACCGCGCCGACCGCAGCATCTTCAAACACTGCCGCTTCCTCGGCCATCAGGACACGCTCTTCGCCGACTACGGCCGCCAGTACTACGTCGACTCCTACATCGAAGGCGGCGTCGACTTCATCTTCGGTAACGCCGCCGCCGTCTTCGACCGCACCGAAATCCACGCCAACGGCCCCGGCTACCTCACCGCACAGTCCCGCACCGCCGCCGATCAGCCCACGGGTTACGTCATCCTCAACAGCAAAGTCACCAGCGGCATCAACCACGACGCCCCACCCATGGACGCCGCAACACCGGGAGCAAAAAGCTCCGCCGCCGCACACAGCACCACCGCGCTCGGCCGTCCCTGGCGCCCATACTCCCGCGTCATCTACATCAACACCGAACTCCCCGCCGACCTCAACCCCGCCGGCTGGAACAACTGGAACAATCCCGCCAACGAAAAGACCGCCTACTACGCCGAATCCAACTCCACCGGTCCCGGTGCCAATCCCTCCGCCCGCGTCCCCTGGTCCCACCAGATCACGCCATCCGAAGCGAAGCAATATTTACCCGCAAACTTCCTCCGCGGCACAGACAATTGGCAACCTGAGGCAGAAGCGGCTACACTTCCCTGAAAGCAATATGAGGGAAAAAGCCCGTGCAAAATCGATTTTCTAGACGCACCTTCGCCCGCCTCTTCGGATCCGCCGCACTAGCCCCCGCCGCACTCACGAACCTGGCCACCTCGGCCTCGGGTCAAAGCGTCCCATCGACTCCCACCACTCGCCCGTTTCCTCAAGGATTTCTCTGGGGCTCCGCAACAGCCTCCTATCAGGTCGAAGGAGCCGTCAACGAAGACGGCCGTGGCCCCTCCATCTGGGACACCTTCTCCCACATCCCCGGCAAGACCAACAACGGAGACACCGGCGACGTCGCCAACGATCACTACCACCGCTACAAGGAAGACGTGCAGCTCATGAAGGCCCTCGGCCTCAAGACCTATCGCTTCTCCGTCGCCTGGCCGCGCATCTATCCGCAAGGCACCGGCACACCCAACCCCAAGGGGCTCGACTTCTACAACCGCCTCGTCGATGAACTCCTCGCAAACAACATTCAGCCCTACTGCACGCTCTTCCACTGGGATCTCCCCCAGGCCCTCGAAGACAAAGGCGGCTGGCAATCCCGCGACACCTCCGAAGCCTTCGCCACCTACGCCGGCTACGTCGCAAAGCACCTCTCCGACCGCGTCAATTACTTTATGACCCTCAACGAGATGAGCTCCTTTGTCGACATCGGCTACAAAGATGGCCGCCACGCACCCGGCCTCACGCTCCCACCCGCCGGCGTCAATCAGGTCCGCCATCATGCCGTGCTCGCCCACGGTCTCGGCGTGCAGGCAATCCGTGCCAACGCCAAATCTGGCACCAAAGTCGGTCTCGCCGAAAACGCTACCGCTACCGTTCCCATCATCGAAACGCCTGAGCACATCGCAGCCGCCGCTAAAGCCTATCGCGAAGCAAACGCCGGTTACCTCACTGCCGTCATGGAAGGCCGTTACACCGACGCCTACCTCGCCCACCACGGAGCCGACGCGCCCAAGTTCACCTCTGCCGACATGAAGGTCATCGGTCGCCCCCTCGACTTCGTCGGCCTAAACATCTACACCCCCTCTTACGTCCGGGCCGACGATTCACCCGCCGGCTTTGCCAACATCCCTGCCCCCAAATCCTACCCCCACATGATGAGCAACTGGCTCCACGTCGGGCCGGAGGCCATCTATTGGTCGCCCAAGCTTGCCGCCCAGCTCTGGAACCTCAAAGAGATCTACATCACCGAAAACGGTGCGTCCTCCACCGACGTCCTCACCCCCGAAGGCCACGTCTACGACTCCGACCGCGTCATGTACCTCCGCAACTACCTCACTCAACTCCACCGCGCCGTCAGCGAGGGCGTTCCCGTCAAGGGCTACTTCTGCTGGAGCTTCATGGACAACTACGAATGGGCCGACGGCTATGCCTACCGCTTCGGCATCCACTACGTCGACTTCAAGACTCAAAAGCGCACTCCCAAGATGAGCGCCCACTTCTACAAAGAAGTCATCACCCGCAACGGCCTCGCTTAAAAAGCAAAGGGCAGTCAGCACAATCACTGACTGCCCTCCGAAGAGTCTCCTCAATAACCCTTATCGCATTCCGCCCGCCACCTGAATCAGCGAGCCGGAGATCCAGCGCGCATCGTCCGACGCGAGGAAGGCAACGACTCCCGCAACATCATCAGGAGTTCCGAGACGACCAAGCGGCGTGCTCTGCAGCATCTGCTTCTCGAAGTCGCTTCCTTCAACCCCAGCGCTCTTGAAGCCCTCCGTCACCACCGGTCCGGGATTCACCGCATTCACGCGAATCTTCTTCGGTCCAAGTTCCTTCGCCAGAACCCGCGTAATCGCGTCCACCGCACCTTTGGTGCCACTGTAGACCACAGACATCGGCGGCGTCTGATCGCTCGCCACCGAGCCAATATTGATCACACTGCCACCTTCGGCAGGAAACAGCGCCACGACCGCCTTCGTCGCCAGTAGCAGACCCGTGACATTGGTCCCGTACATCTGGGCGATGCTCTCCTCGGTAATCGCCTCCAGCGGCGCAAACTGATACACGCCTGCGTTGTTCACCAAAACATCGACCTTGCCATACGCCTTCTTCGTCTCGGCGAACAGGTTGTCGATCTCCGCTGCCTTCGCCACGCTGCCACCGATCGCAACTGCTTCCCCGCCCGCCTTCTTGATCGCAGCAACCACCTTGTCCGCGCCTTCCTTACTGGACGCATAGTTCACAACAACCTTCGCACCCTGCGCCGCAAGCTCTTTTGCAATGCCGGCACCAATACCCTTCGACGCCCCTGTGACAACGGCAACCTTACCAGTCAGCTTTCCCATACCTTTACCTCGCTCTCCTATCGGTGAAACATTTCGACAATCATCTAACTAGATGCCCGAGATGGCTTCTTGATTCAGGATTCCCTGTGAAGAAATGATCAAAGCACGTGGCTTGATTTATTTAGAGGAGCCGCCGCTAAAGCGCAGAAAGTGGCGTAATTTCCATCAAACGCTTACCATGTCCCTCGGAGTTGTCAAACTAAACCAGTTCGCAGGCTGGCGACGCAATGTCCCAGCAAGGTCAGGAACCTGACAAATTGGAGACTGGATATGAAAAAGATATCTTTCATCTGGATAGCGCTGCTGCTCATGACTGTAGGGAGCGCTCTTTGCCAGGATGTTCGCTACAACTACGACAAAGGAACTGATTTTTCTAAATTCAAAACCTACAAATGGGTGCTTATCAAAGATGCCCAGATGCCGAACGATATCGTCGACAAACAGATCAAGTCCACCATCGACTCCCAACTTCTGACAAAGGGCTTAACCGCAGTAGATACCGACAACGCCGATCTCTTCCTTGCCTATCAGACCGCCGTCGGATCAGAGAAGCAATTCACTTCTTTCAGCACCGGAATGGGGCCAGGTTGGGGCTATGGTGGGGGTTGGTACGGAGGAGGATGGTACGGCGGAGGCGGAATGAGCACGACCACTGGGCAAACTACAACCATCTACGTAGGCCAGCTCGTCCTCGATATGTACAATCCCGCAGGTAAAGATCTCGTCTGGCGAGGAACTGTAAGCAAAACCCTCGACCCCAAGGCGAAGCCCGACAAGCAACAGAAGAATCTCAATAAAGCTGTCGCCAAACTCCTGAAGAACTACCCACCACCTCCAGGGAAATAGAACTAACGGACGAGCACGGACATTCTTGGGCAACGATCTAGAGCCAGGCAATCAGCTTGGCCTTCCTCCTTTTCTTGAAACCATCGCACCGTCTACCGCAACCACACAAACCAAACGAAAACCCAATAAAAATGCTAAAATAAAGCTCTGTGGCTCCCCCAACATCAACACAAAACACAGGCGTTCTTGACGCTCTCACCACGCCTTCTGGGATCAGGCCCAAGGTAGGTTTCGTCTCCCTCGGCTGCCCCAAAAACCTCGTCGACTCCGAGGTCATGATGGGCCTGCTCCACCACAACGGAGCCGAGCTCACCCCCCGCGCCGAAGACGCCGAGATCATCGTCATCAACACCTGCAGCTTCATCGACTCCGCCAAGCAGGAGTCCGTCAACACCATCCTCGAGATGGTCCAGCACAAGCAGCAGAACGGCGGCAAAGCCCAGCGCATCGTCGTAGCCGGCTGCCTCGTCGAGCGCTACCGCGACGAAATTCAAAAGAACATCCCCGAAGTCGACGCCGTAGTCGGCACCGGAGAACTCGAAGCCATCCTCGCCGCCGCGGGCCTCACCCCCAGCGGCCACGCGAACAACAACTCCCCCTTCAACATCCTCCCGCAGGGCACACCCGAAGCCACTATCCACACCCACGCCATCGGCATGGTCGAAACCAACAACGAAGTCACGCAACTCGCAGCCGTGAGCAGTCAGAATTTAATCGACCGTGCCCCAAGCGCAGTCAGCCAGCACTCGCGCCCGCTCGCTGACCCGGAACACGATCGCGAGATCGCCCCACAACTCCGCATCGTCCAGTCGCTAGCCGAAACCGGCACGACCCATGGCGACGAGCCGCTAAATCACACCGGCGACCACATCGCGCATCGGCCCATAGGCCTTCCCATCGGAATAGACCCCGGCAACACATCCCGCCCCGAAGGCGACCTCCGCCAACAGCAAGGCCGCTTCTCCCGCGCCTCATGGGACGGAGCCACCGCCGCACTCCCCGAGTACCTCTACAACGACGCCACCCCACGCATCCTCACCACACCACGCGCGAGCGCCTACATCAAAATCGCCGAAGGCTGCGACCACCCCTGCAGCTTCTGCATCATCCCGCAGCTACGCGGCAAGTTCCGCTCCCGCCGCATGTCCTCGATCATCGCCGAAGCCGAAAACCTCATCGCACAAGGCGTCCGCGAGATCACCCTCATCGGCCAGGACACCACCTGCTACGGCGAAGACCTCGGCTTCACCGACGGCCTCGCCACCCTCCTCGACGCCCTCGCCGTCCTCCCCGGCCTCCGCTGGCTGCGCTTCCTCTACACCTACCCCAACAAGGTCACCACGCGCCTGCTCGAGACGATGGCCAAACACGACACCATCGCAAAATATCTCGACGTGCCCCTCCAGCACGCCAGCCCCAGCGTCCTCAAGCGCATGAAGCGCGGCGGCAACTCGCAGATCTTCCTCGACCTCATCGCCAAGGCCCGCCGCATCGTCCCCGGCATCGTCATCCGCACGTCACTTCATCGTAGGCTTCCCCGGCGAAACCGAAGCCGACTACAAAGAACTCGAAGCCTTCATCACCGCCGCAAAGATCGACTGGCTCGGCGTCTTCACCTACTCCGACGAAGAGGGCGCCAAGGCCTTCGAACTCGCCGACGAACTCAAGGTCCCCAACCGCACCATCCAGTCTCGCCGCCGCAAGCTGATGAAGCTCCAGCAAAAAATCAGCACCAAATCCAAAGCCGAATGGGTAGGCCGCGAGATCGACCTCCTGGTCGAAGGCGAATCCGAAGAGACCGAACTCCTCTGGGAGGGCCGCACCGCACTCCACGCCCCCGAGATCGACGGCAAAGTCTTCATCAACGACTTCGGCCCCCACGAAACCCTAGTCCCCGGCACCTTCTACCGAGCCGAAATCACCGACTCCCACGACTACGACGTAGTCGCCCGCATCCTCGAGTAATATGCTGCTGCCAGACTGATAAGCATTACGATCAATCGTCTTCGTCATTGCAACTTTCATCGCGCTTGCATCTTTCCGATTCCACGTCTTCAACGCGAAGGTCCAAACCGTCTATGGTCTGAGCGATGAAGTCTTGCGCACAGAGCGTTTTTTTCGACACGGTCCATCTCACGTAATATTCATCCAGTATTTCTCAACATCGAAAGCATGCTCATCCAACTAGGCATATTGCTCGCCAGACCTGATGACGATGCATCTTGGTGGCAGTACCGTCGTGGTCCATCAGGCTAGTTGAAGGACCAATATCATCGTGGTCGAATGAATAGGGCCATTCGTGGGCTTCGCCTACTCCCGAATCTCATGACTCGAGGCGAACAGGCCGGAACGCTACATCTACGGGACCCTGCAAGCCCAATGCAGGACTTCATGCTCACACCCACCTACCAATCCCTTCCCCTCTTCCGCCTAGCCGGCATCCGCCGCTGGCACACCTTCGCCACTGCTCCCGAAACCATCCCCCCGCAATGGAACGAGTTCAACGCTCTCCCGCTTCCCGGCCGCGCAGAAGCGACGGTTAGCTACGGCGCCACCTGCCAGATGGACATGCCCAACCAGCGCTTTGAGTACCTCTCAGGCTACGAAGTCCCCAGCTTCGACGACCTCCCCGCCGACATCGGCCGCATGATCGTCCCTGCCGCCGAGTACGCCGTCTTCCCTCTCGCCGCCGTCAAAGACATCCGCCCCTTCTGGCAGTCTGTCTTCCAGACCTGGCTACCCTCCTCCGGCGTAAAACCCGCGCACACGCCGGACTTCGAGCGCTACGATCACCGCTTCGATCCCGTCACCCGTGGCCCGCTCGAAATCTGGTTTCCCATCACCCGCTGAAACGCATCTCATTTCACGATCGGTATACCCTATGCCCGTGAAGACCACCGCCAAGGACGACACCGCCGAACTCCTGACCATCGACGACCACGCGGTCCGCATCACCCACCCTGAAAAGCTCTACTTCTCCCGCGAAGTCCAACTCACAAAACTCGACCTCGTCCGCTACTACCTCGCCGTCGCCCCCGGAGCTCTCCAAGGCATCCGCGACCGCCCCATCGTCCTCAAGCGTTTCGTCAACGGAGCCTGCCTCGAAAGCGGCCAGCCCGAACCCTTCTACCAAAAACGCGCTCCCTCTGACCTGCCCACCTTCCTCCGCACGGTCACTCTCTCCTTCCCCTCCGGCCGCACCGCCGAAGAGGTCGTCGTCGACAACGCCGCCGGCCTTGCCTTCATCGTCAATCTCGGCTGCATCGAACTCCACCCGCATCCCGTCCGCTCCACCGACCTCGACCACCCCGACGAGCTCCGCATCGATCTCGACCCCGGCCCCGGCGTCGACTGGCCCGACGTTCGCGCCGTCGCCCTCGAAGTCAAAAGCATCCTCGAAGAGAACGGCCTCACCGGCTGGCCCAAGACAAGCGGCTCCCGCGGCATGCACGTCAACGTTCGCATCCATCCACGCTGGACCTTCACCGAAGTCCGTCGCGCCGCCCTCGCCCTAGCTCGCGCGGTCGAGCGCCGCGTCCCCACCCTCGCCAGCTCCAAGTGGTGGAAAGAGGAACGCCACGGCGTCTTCCTCGACTACAACCAGAACGCCAAAGACCGCACCACCGCCAGCGCCTATTCGGTTCGCCCGCTCCCCGACGCCCGCGTCTCCGCCCCGCTCCACTGGCACGAAGTCCCCGACGCCAACCCCGCCGACTTCACCGTCCTCACCATGCCTCAGCTCTTCGCCGACCACGGCAACCCCCACGAAGCCATGGACGCCGCCCCCGGCTCACTCGATCAGCTCCTCGCCCTAGCCGCACGCGACGAAGCCGAAGGTCTCGGCGACGCCCCATGGCCCCCACACTTCGCCAAGCAGGAAGGCGAAGCCAAACGCGTCCAACCCACCAAAGCAAAAAAATTCTCCGACCAAATCGCCGAAGGCTTCGGAGCCCATCGCTTCCGCAAACAAGCCCTCAAGAAGGAATCCGCTAGCGACAGAACCCTCCACAGATTCTCCCGACACTCCAGCTCCATCGAAGAAACCCCGCAAGCCTCGCGCCTCCACCCAAACCCCTGGTCATCGTCGCCCAAGCACCGACAAATCCGCCGCTGAAGCCGGCCTCGATCGCTGGAAGGCCACCCACCCGAAGCCTCTCAACATCTGGCTGAAGATGACATCCTCATCGACCGCATGCGAGGCGCCAGCTCGATCTGGTATCGCATCCGCGTCAATCTCCGTCACGTCCCTGAAGAAATCCGCCCCACCCAGCAAACTCCCGACCCCGACGACGATCCCACCCGCGCCTGGCGTGAAGCCTCCTCCTAGCCCTTTCGTTCCGGAAAAATCTCCATCAGTTCCTGCGCTGGCACAACCTCCAGCTGCTCATACGTACAATCCTGCGGCCGCTTATCCGTCCGCCATCGCCGAAACTGCGCCATATGCCGAAACCGATCGCCCTGCATATGCTCATACGCAATCTCCACCACCAGCTCCGGTCGCACCGCCTCCCACGACAGATCCTTCCCCGCCGACCATCGGCTCTGCCCGCCGGGCATCCTCCCGCTCGCCACAGCCTCAGCCCACCCCGCCCACGGATGCCCATTCAAAGCATCCACTCGGTACGGCGCAAGAAACTCCACAAGCTCCTTCCGCTTCGGCATCGTAAAGCTCGCACACACGCCCACATGTTGCAGCGCACCCGCCGCATCGTAGAGCCCCAGCAACAGCGACCCCACCGCCGCACCCTCGCCATTCTTGTGCCAACGAAAACCCGCAACGACGCAGTCGCAGTCGCGCTCATGCTTCACCTTCAGCATCACCCGCTTATCCGGCTGATAGGTTCCGTCCGCGGGCTTCGCCATCACCCCATCCAGCCCGGCTCCCTCAAATCTCTTGAACCAGTCCGTCGCCACATCCTTGTCCTTCGTCGCCGGCGTCACATGCACTGGCGCACTCACACGGCCAAGCGTCTCCTCAAGTCTCTTCCGCCGCACTTCGAACCGAGCTCTCCCGCAGATCCTCATCCCCCACCCACAGCAGATCGAAGAACACCACCGAAGCCGGACTCTCCTCAGCCAGCATCTTCACCCGCGAAGCCGCCGGATGAATCCGCAACTGCAGCGCATCGAAGTCCAGCCCATCCTTCGTTGCAATGACAAGCTCGCCATCAAGCACGCAACGTTGCGGTAACTGCGTCAGCAGTACCTCAACCACCTCCGGAAAATACCGGTTCAGCGGCTTGCCATCCCGGCTCTGCAGCAGAATCTCGTCCCCATCCCGAAACACAACACACCTGAATCCATCCCACTTCGGCTCGAAGATCCAATCGCCAACCGCCGGAATCTCCGCCACACGTTTCGCAAGCATCGGCAGTATCGGCGCACTCAGTGGCAGGCTCACACAAGCATCATAGTCTGTGTAAAACCTTCTACCGAGCCGAAATCACCGACTCCACGACTACGACGTAGTCGCCGCATCCTCGAGTAAGCCTTGTGGCGCGGGAATCCGGAAGGGTCGAAGTTATGATGGAGAAATTACCTCAAGCAACAGGTTGTCCCCCCACCGCAGCTCAATACTTTTACCCGGACCGGTCAAAGTAATCGTCCCATCAGCTGAGTTGAGTGCACTCCCACTATCAAAACCATACAAGCCGGAAGCGGTGGTAGAGAATACCCCCAACGCGCGCGGAAATGATGGGCGGTCATTCGGTGAGGCTTCCGGCAGGCTGTAGACACCGTAGTAGTCTGCACGCCCTACCTTCCCTTGGCCACCAGCGCCTAAGACCGGGCCCACCCAGCCTGTTCGGAAGACCGAATCACCGCCGACCTGCTTCGTGGTCCAGTTCGCCTCACTGACAATGCCCATGTCAGGCCCCCCGTCAGCAGGCAGGTACGTGTAGTTGACCTCCGCGAAGTTGGCAATCGCAATTGCCTTCGTCCTGAGCGGAATAGACTGCTTGCCATACCGAAGCCGCGTGAACCGAATCGACAAAGTGGCCGGCGTCGAAGCGTTGCGATTGCCGGCGATGGATGCCACAACCTCGCCATCCAGCTCGGCGCCGGCTTTAAGATAGGTGCCTTCACTTACTGGAACTCTCTGTGTCGTCTTTACCACGATCGGTGTTCCAACCTGCACCTTGCCGGCACGAAGCGCTCGTTCCACCTTTACCGGCAGAGTTACACCTGGAGGTAGTGCCTCCAACTCCGAAACTGCGGCTTCACGTTGTGCAACCGCAGCTGCAACACACAAAAAAAACCCACCCAGCAAGAGAACGGCTCCGCGAGTCATGCGTACGGACTCACGCCTCAAAGCACCTTTCAGCATGTGAGTTCCTCTCTAGATTTCAATGTGCGTTTTGCTGCGAGACAAAGTGTAAGTAAAGCCACCTCGTGAAAAAGTTCATCCGCCCACCGCAGCAAAACATCTCGCAATTGCAACAGGCCAAACTGGCGCCCCCCCGACTTCTAGCACTACGACGACCACTTCAAGCACCTCGCACCCATTAGACGCATGCGATTGTTACTCTTTGATCGCACTTTGTCGCCCACCCGAAAAGTATTAAACTAGTAGTGTTATGTCGAAAGCCTCCAACCCGAGAGTCAAAGCTCTCCGCTGCCCCACCTGTCGCAACATCGTCCTTCCCGGAAGTGAAGACTTCCCCTTTTGCTCCGACCGCTGCCGCCGCATCGACCTCGGCAAATGGGCCAGCGGCGACTACAAAGTCTCGACGCCAATCCACGACCCCGACCTGCTGGAAGAACTGGCCCGATCCAACAAGCACAGCCACCAGAACGACGAAGACTAGCACTCACAAATCTGTGATAACAAAGAACAAATTGATTCCCGGCTCCATCGCACGCCACACCCGGGACTCAACCCACTGCAAGGATAACCCACGCCGAATCAGGACTTTGACACAAAACAAGCTGTCAAATGGCGGGAAAATGGTCGAAGTCCGAACCTAACAATTGTCAAATCAATACTTTGTGACATTTTACGGGGAGTGGGGGACAAACCCATATAAACTCTCAGCAGCATTCAGCAAGACCAAATGGCCAACTCCAACATCCAGATCCACCCTCCCTCCAAAAAAAAGACCCTCTGGGCTTGGCTCATAGGCACCTTCTTCGGTGTAGGCCTGCTCAAACCCGGCCCGGGCACCTACGGCAGCATCTCCGCCGTTTTGCTCTGGTACGCCGCCGCCCACGTCCTGCACCCATCCCCAATTGTCCTCGCAATCGGCACAGCCATAACCGCAATCATCGCCACATTCGGCGGCATCCGCGCCGCCACCATCGTCGCCAATGAATCCGGCCGCGAAGATCCCGGCCACGTCGTCATCGACGAGGTCGCCGGCCAACTCATCGCCCTCATCGCCATCCCCGCCGACTGGCCCCACGCCGCCCTCTCCCTCCTACTCTTCCGCCTCTTCGACATCTTCAAGCCCCCACCCATCCGCAAGCTGGAACGCCTGCCCGGCGGCACCGGCATCATGTTCGACGACGTAGCCGCCGGCCTCTTCGCCCTGGCCGTCGCCCAGTTCATCCACCTCTGGTTCTAGGCACCTGCTCAGTTGCACTCCCCTGCACACCCGTCTACGCTAATCCCAGCATGACGACCCTTCGCTCCTTCCTGACGTCCGACAAGCCTGACGCCCCCGCCCCCCATCTCGACAGCGTCTCGCCCATCGCCGCCATGCCCGGTGGCGAAATCGACGTTCACGGCCAGCACCTGGAGCCCGACGGCGCCCACATGCCCCGCGCCACCATAGGAGACATCTCCGCTCCCGTCGTACTAAGCCGCCCAACCCGCGCCACCATCCGCGTCCCGGAAGGTACCATCTCCGGCGACCTCGTCCTCCATCGCAGCGCCACCGGAAGCAACCCCCTCACCCTCCGCGTCGCTGTTCCCATGGCCGAAAACCTCCACCCCGTCGCCAACCCCGCGGTCGACGCCGAAGGCAACGTCTACGCCACCGTCTCCGGCACACGCGGCCAGGCCGTCCCTGTCTCCATCTTTCAAATTCAACGCGACTTCCAGGTCCGCCCCTTCGTCCGCGATCTTCTCAACGCGACCGGCCTCGCCTTCGACTCCAACGGCTACCTCTACGCCAGCTCACGCGCCGAAGGCACCGTCTACCGTATCTCCCCCGAGGGCGCCATCTCCACCTACGCCGAAGGCATGGGCATCGCCACCGGCATCGCCTTCGATCGCGACGGCAATCTCTTCGTCGGCGATCGCTCCGGAACCATCTTCAAAATCGGCCGCGCCAACTCCGACGGCATCAGCGGCGAGATCTTCGTCTACGCCACACTCGAACCAAGCATCGCCGCCTACCATCTCGCCTTCAACAGCGCAGGAACGCTCTTCGTCACCGGACCAACGACTTCATCGAACCAATCGATTCACGCCATCGATCGTGACGGCAACACAACGGTCTATTATCAAGGCCTCGGTCGCGCCCAGGGTATGGCCTTCGACGTCGACGACAACCTCTATGTCGCCGCCAGCCTCCGCGGCCAGCGCGGCATCGTCCGCATCACCCCACGCCACGAAGCCTCCCTCGTCGTCTCCGGCAACAACCTCGTAGGCCTCGCCTTCCTCGAAGACGGCAACGCCACACTCGCCACCCGCGAAGCCCTCTACCACGTCTCGCTCGACATCGAAGGCCGCAAGCTTATCTAAACCCCGAATCTATCGACCACAGGGATCTATCGCAGCTCCGCGAAACCAAACACACCCTGCCCCGCCTGGATCGAATGGACATCTACAACCGCCTCCGCCTGCCGGATCTGCCGTTCGACCAGACTGGCCGCCTCCACGTTCTTGCTTTCGTGCAGGTATTTGGCGTATTGCTTCAACGCGCTCAAATAAGCTGGATGCCCCCACCCAAGTTGTGCGCTCATCGCGGCCATTCCGCGTTGCATATGTGGCCCCGCGTCGAACAGATCACCCGACTTCCAGTAGGCGTACCCAGTAAAAAGTCGCCAAGACCAATTGGAAAATCGTTCATCTCCAGCTTCTCCCTCGCATCATCGATGGCAACCTTCAGTAACGGAATCGCAGACGCACATTCCTTGAGGTTGCAGAGCGCAATCGAGAGTGCATACCGTGCCGTTATCCGGTCGATAACCCCGGACTGTTCGTTCGCAACAAATTCAGCGACCGCCTTCTGCGCATAATCTCTCGCCCTCTCAAACTTATGTTGCGCAATGGAGAGCGTCGCGAGATCGCTCCAACTCCGCGCGATCTGCAATCTGTCGTCGAGCTTCTCTCTGAGCCTCAGCGCCTCCGTCTCTTCTCTTTCGCTCTCGCGCAGTTTTCCCATCGCAACATGCAGACTGCCCAGTTGGCTGACGGCAGTCGCCATATCTTTACTCGACTCTGCAGAACGATGAAGCAAAGAAATTGCATGCTCCAGTGTTGCCTCGGATCGCCCCCACTCCGCCGCGTCCTCGTACAGTAGCGCAAGCTGCCGATACGCATTGCCCAGTTCGACATCGGCCGCATGAGTGGCCTCGGCCTTTCGGATCGCCGCCTCCAGAATACTGATCCGACGTGCGATCTCCTGTTTCAAGTCGGGTCCTTTGCTTGTCGAGGCGGACACAGATGTCGAGCTCCCGCCTCCACCCTGAGCCTCCTGCTGACCTGAAGCAACGGAACACAACAACACCGAAAGAATGGGGCAGACAAAAAGACGAACGTTCATCACAACCTCCAGAGTTTCTCTGTTGAGCGCGCATCAAAGAGCGCTGTGAAGACGGGGGTTCCCTTTCGCGCTCTGCAGCGCGAAATTCGCTCACGCTGAAGAACACGCCGAAGTTTATTTGCGACAAGTCAAGTCAATAACGTTAAGTCGAAGGGAAAGCGCCACCGGGGCGTCTGCCCTCATGAAGCAGTTACAACGCAGGACAAATCTATACGAAGTATTTCGTAGTTGTCAACGAAAAGTTTCGTAATACAACCTTAATTCATCGCGGAGCAAGGGGAAAAAGCGGAATTTCTTCCTTCAAATCTCGCCCAGCAATTCGCACCTTCAAACGATTCACAGGCCAAATCGACTACTGTTTCGCAGCGCGCTCGATTCATACCCTTCCAGCCTTTCCATTTCGCCGGTTAGACAATGGACCAGCCCCGCGGTTAGGCAGAAAACCAAAAAAAACAATTCAGATGACTTGGCAAACGACTCTTACGTAAAATCGAGGACGCCAGCCAAACGTCAAGCCTGGACACGACCTAAAACCATTAGTACGAATGAGGGAAGTAACTGTGGAATCGCGTCTTTATAGCAGGCTTCTGGTTCGACTCCTTGCCTTACCTATTGCAGCTCTCACTGTCCTGGCAATCGTCCTTGGCTACGGTCTGCAACGCGTCCAGGAAAGTGCTGCCGTTGTCGATCGCGCCGACGTGGTCATCCTCCACGCCAACCGCCTGATCAAACTGATGGTGGATGAAGAGACTGGCCTGCGCGGATATCTCCTTACCCGCAATCCCGTCTTCCTCGAGCCAATGCACCAGGCGGACCAGCAGATCGAACCCGAATTCAACACGTTGTTCAGCCTGGTCCGCCGCCCAGACCAGGTCGCCAGGCTCCAGCGTCTACAGGCCACACATCGGGAGTGGGAGAAGAAAGCCCATCAGGACATTCAGTCTCCGATGGACGCATCTGCGATTGAGCAGCACCTGCTCCAACGCAAGCAGGACATGGACAGCCTCCGCTCCCTGATGGATGAGTTCGTCAATATCGTCATCGGACGCCGCGCCGAACGCTCTGCCGAAGACTTCCAGGTCCAGCGCAACGCCAGAATTGCTCTTATCGGAGCCATCGCCTTGGTCGGTACCTTGCTCGTGTGGGAGACGCGGCGGGTCTTCCACAGACTCACCGCCACATACAACAATCAAATTAAGGAGGTCAAGCTTCGGAGCGAAGAGTCGGATGCACGCGAGCAGTGGCTCAACACCACCCTCCGCAGCATCGGCGATGCAGTCATCGCCTGCGACGTCGATGGCAAGGTCGTCTTCATGAACCCCATCGCCGAGCAACTCACCGGCTGGAACGAGAGCGAGGCCCGCGGCCAGACTCTCCACAAAGTCTTCCCCATCTTCAACGAGGACACCCGCGAAGTGGTCGAGAACCCCGTCGACAAGGTGCGTCGTCTCGGCACCGTCGTCGGCCTCGCCAACCACACCTTCCTCGTCTCCAGAAAAGGCAAGGAGATCTGCATCGACGACAGCGGAGCACCCATCCGCAATAGTTCTGATCAAATGATTGGCGTCGTTCTCGTCTTCCGTGACATAACCGAGCGCCGAATGTCCGAAGGCGCACTGATGCGCGCCGAAAAATTGGCAACGGCGGGGCGCCTCGCCGCGACCATCGCGCATGAGGTCAACAATCCCCTCGAAGGTCTCACGAACCTGGTCTACATCGCCCGGCGTTCGGACAGTTTGAACGAAGTCCGTCAACTGTTGTCCCAGGCCGAAGACGAACTCGGCCGCATCGCCCACATTACCCGTCAATCACTGGGCTTCTATCGCGAGACCTCGACTCCAGCGCACTTCATGCCCGCCACCATCGTCCGCGAGGTCACTGACTTCTACGCCTCTCGCGCCGCTAGACTTGGAATCTCATTCGTGGTCAACACCACAACGGAAAGAGAGGTTCTGGGCTCTCCCGGTGAGCTTCGTCAGGTCCTCTCCAACCTCGTCGCAAACAGTCTCGACGCCTGCACGATGGGCTCCGTAGTCCGCGTCGAAGCAAACTCCGCGATTGATCCTCGCAATCCCTCGCATACCGGCGTCCGCATCACCATCGCCGATACCGGCCCCGGCATTCCGTCCGAGCATCTCGAAAGCATCTTCGAACCCTTCTTCACCACGAAAAAAGATACCGGCACAGGCCTGGGTCTTTGGGTTTCTCGCGAACTTGTCGAAAAACATGGCGGCAGTCTCCGCGTCCGCTCCCGCACCTCCGAACCCCTATGCGGCACCGTGTTTTCCATCTTCCTTCCAATGCGAAACGGCGCCTCGACAAATTAATCGCCAGAGTCCCGGCCCTCCGTGCATCATCTTAACTATGTGCAGAGGAGCCGCTTCATGACCAACACTACAAAACAAGCTTCGCCCAACACCACCGCAGTCTTTGATATCAACAAGATCGCCGGAAACTTTCCCGCCGCCGCCGACACCATGCTTATCGACACGCGCCTCACCGACGAGCAAAACGCCAGCTCCCGTGTCTTTCGCGTCTATCGACCCACGCCCGCGCACTATCACGCAACCTGCGATGAATATCTTCTGGTCGTCTCCGGCCGCGCAACATTTTTCCTTGGCGATTCGCCACACTTTGAAGTCGGCCCCGGTCAGCTCATCTTCTTCAAGCAGGGCACCGTTCACGGCACACCCGAGATCCTCGAGGAGCCCTTCGTCGTCCTGGCAGTCGACACCCCACGGCGCGACCCCAGGGACATCATCTTCATCAACCCCGCCGACGGCACGCCGGAGAGCTTCATCCAAAGCAAGCCTATCTATTGAATGAACTCCGCTGCGTCTCGGCGAAATCGATTCACAACCGATATCATCGAGAAAGGTCCATCAATCCGGCGGAAAGACTCTACTCAAACATGATCGCTGAAATTATCGCAGCTGGCTCCGAGATGCTCACGCCCTTCCGCCAGGACACCAACTCTCTCTACCTCACCGAGGGTCTCAACGACCTCGGAGTTCAGGTCGCCTTCAAGACCATCGTCGGCGACAACCTCGCTCATCTCACCAGCGCCGCCATCATCGCAATCTCCCGCGTCGACATCGTCATCTTCTCCGGCGGCCTCGGCCCCACCGAGGACGACCTCACTCGCGAAGCCGCCGCCGCCGCACTCGGTATCGACCTTCACGCTGACAACGCCGTCCTCGCCGCACTCTACAAGCGCTTCGCCGCGCGTCAGATGGTGATGCCGTCCAACAATGCCAAGCAGGCCGACGTCCTCGACGGCGCTGACGTCATCCACAACAAATACGGCAGCGCCCCCGCCCAGTTCCTCGACACAACAATCCTCGACACGAACGGCAAACCCGTTCGCAAGATCGTCATCCTCCTCCCCGGCCCGCCCAAGGAACTCAAGCCGCTCTTCGATGATGAGGTGAAGCCGCGCCTCGCCGCATCCCTTCCCGTGCGTCACCTTGCCAAGCGCATCCTCCGCATGGCCCTCATTCCCGAGTCGCACGTCGACGCCCGCACTGCGCCCATCTACCAGCAGTACCCTGATGTCGAGACCACAATCCTCGCCGGCTCCGGCGAAATTCAGCTCCACTTCCTCTGCGCCAAACCCACACTAGCCGATGCCGATGCCCGCCTCGACGAACTCACCGAAAAGATCGAAGCCGAAATGGAAGACGCCATCTTCTCGTCGCATGGCGAGTCCCTCGAAGAGGTCGTGCTTCTCAACCTAGGCCTTCGTCATCTCACCCTCGCCACCGCTGAGAGTTGCACAGGCGGTCTCCTCGCAGAGCGACTCACCGCCGTCCCCGGCAGCTCGCGTTATTTCCTCGGCGGCGCGGTCGTTTACAGCGACGCACTCAAAACTACTTTCGCTGGAGTTCCCGCCGAACTCATCGCAACCAAAGGTCCCGTCTCACCCGAGGTTGCGCGCGCACTAGCCGAGGGCATCCGCGTCCGCACCGGCGCCGCGCTCGGCATCTCCATCACCGGCATCGCCGGCCCCGGCCCCGGCGCTCCCGGCCCCGACGCCAACAAACCCATCGGCCTCGTCTACATTGCCTTAGCCGACTCCCAGGACACGCAGGTGAAAGAGTTCCAACTTCCGGGCGACCGTGAGCGCATCCGCTTGTGGGCCAGCCAGCACGCGCTCGAACTCATCCGCCATCACCTTCTTTAGAGTGGGCAATATCCAAAACTGCCCGTTCGAGTTCTTGCGATTAGCCGCAATACCTCAGCTCTCCAACAACTCGTCCGCGTTATGGGGGCTGTGCCGGAGCTTCCTTCCATCACCCGAAACTCGCCTCCTCGTCAATCCGTCAAATCAGTCAGACAAGTCCCAGACTGAGAACTCATCCACCTTGCTAAACTCATCCAGACGACCATGAACCCCTGGCTCATCTCCATTCCGCTCGCATATCTCCTGGGATCCATCCCCTTCGGCTATCTCCTCGTCAAAATCTTCCTCAAACAGGACATACGCGCCACCGGCAGCGGAAACATCGGCGCGACCAACGTCGCCCGCTCTGGCGCCAAAGGACTCGGCATCGCCACCCTCCTCCTCGATTGTGGCAAGGCCTTTCTCGCCGTCAAGATTGCCCAGCACATCGCACCCGACAACTACGACCTTGCTGTCGTCGCCGCAGTCGCTGCCATCCTCGGCCACGTCTTTCCAATCTGGCTTGGCTTCCGAGGTGGCAAAGGCGTCGCCAGCGCCCTTGGCGTCTTCCTCGCCCTCTCGCCCGTCGCCGCCGGTTGCACCTTCGCAATCTTCCTAGTCATCTTCCTCATCACTCATTACGTCTCACTGGCCTCCATCATCGGCTCAGCCTTCTTCCCGCTCTTCGGCTTCTACTTCGTGCCCTACCGAACTCCGATCGTCATCGCCGGCTTCCTCTTCATCCCACTCCTCATCATCGTCAAACACCACGAAAACATTCGCCGCCTACTTAGAGGAACCGAAAGCCGCTTCGGCAAAAAAAAGGCGGCCGCATGAGCCGCATCGCCATCCTTGGCGCGGGAGCCTGGGGCACAGCCCTTGCCCTGTCCCTCGCCCGCCGCGGCGGACACCACCTCTGTCTATGGGCGCACTCCGCTACACTCGCCGAGCAACTCACAGAGGCGGGCGAAAACCTCCCGTATCTTCCCGGCTTCACCCTCCCCGCCGACATCGACGTCACCTCCGACCTCCCTCGCGCGATCTTCGAAGCCGACATCCTACTCTGCGTCACGCCCTCTCAATACCTACGCGGCGTCATCACCCACATCGCCCCACTGCTCACCCGCGGCCAGATCATCCTCAGCGCCAGCAAAGGGCTCGAGGAAACCACCTTCCTCCGCATGTCGCAGGTCGTCGCCTCAGCCACAGCCAACCCCTTCGGCGTCCTCAGCGGCCCCTCCTTCGCGCAGGAGGTCGCCGCCGGAATGCCTACCGCCCTCGTCGTCGCCTCCAACGCCCCGCAGATATCCCAGATCATCCAGCGCGACCTCACCTCTCCAACCCTCCGCGTCTACACCAACGAAGACGTACCCGGCGTGGAACTCTGCGGCGCCATGAAAAACGTCATCGCGCTCGCAGCTGGTGTGGCCAACGGGCTCAACCTCGGCCACAACTCCTCCGCAGCACTCATCACGCGCGGCATCGCCGAGATGACCCGCCTCGCCGTGGCCTGCGGCGGTCGTCGTCAGACTCTCGCCGGCCTCTCAGGCATCGGCGACCTCGTCCTCACCTGCACTGGTTCACTCTCACGCAACCGCGCCGTCGGCGTGGAACTGGGTCGCGGCCGCCAACTGCCCGACATCATCGCCGGCCTCAACGGCAAGGTGGCCGAAGGTGTCCGTACCACCGGCGCCGCCCTTGGCATCGCGGCCCGCTACGCCGTCGAGATGCCCATCACCGAGCAGATGGACGCCATCCTCCACCACAATAAGAGCCCCAAAGAGGCCATCCGCGAGCTCATGTCCCGCCCCGGCCGAGAGGAGTGAAGTGGGGATGACGCGAGGAATCCCCACCTCGGCATCTAGCCTCACGCCGCAGCTTCGGCATCCAACCATGCATGAGCGAACAACGGCCAACACGAAGCGATCCCACCCCTGAAGAACGCACAGGCGACTCGTCCATCAAGCCCGTCGTCATCGGCTTTATCGTGTCCATCGCGATCATCCTGGTCGCAGCCGTAATCTTCATCAGGGCGCGCCAGGCCAAAGTGGTGCCAAAGGCACCCGACGCCCATCCCACCTCACAAATCATGCACCTGCCCGCGCAAGGTCACGCTGACCTTCGCTACGAAATCGCAGCCTAGCTCTTCTCTCGCAGCAGTAAAAATATTTGCTTCCGTGCAGCGCGCGATCGCATTTGCAAAGTAAGCTGGTCTGCATGCACGAACACAACCACGAACGCGACCACCAGCACGAACACATCCCGCCCCCTGACCTTCCCCGCCACAAAACCGTGCTCGGATTCAAACCACACATCTTCATCGGCGGCCTCGTTCTCATCGCCATCCTTCTCATCTACCTGCTTCTGCTGGTGCGCCCCGGAATCTACTCCCCAGCGCCGCAGCAGCCTGCTCCAACATCGACCACCCCCTAACCACAGCAAGACAGTGTGAAGAACGCCTGCACCGCACCCACCGCGAAGCAGGGAGCATCAAAACTGTATGAAGATCCTCGTCGTTGGTGCCGGGGCCGTTGGCGGCTACTTCGGAGCGCGTCTCGCGCAGGCAGGACGCGATGTCACCTTTCTCGTCCGGCCCTCCCGCGCGCAGCATCTCCGCAGCGAAGGCCTTCAAGTCCTCAGCCCCCACGGAGACCTCACCCTCCAGCCCAACGTCATCACCGCCCAGGAAATCAATGGCCACTTCGACATCATCTTTCTCAGCGTGAAGGCGCCTGCCCTCGATCAGGCAATGGACGACATGGCCCCCGCCGTCGGCCCCGACACCATGATCTACCCCGTCCTCAACGGCATGCGCCACATCGGCACCCTCGCCCACCGCTTCGGCGAACGGCCAGTCCTCGGCGGCGCCTGCATGGTCATCGCAGATCTCGACCAACAAGGACGCATCGTCCAGATCAACCCGATCCAGAAGCTCATCTACGGCGAGCGCAGCCGACAGATCACCCCGCGCATTCGTATGTTCGATGAGACCCTGCGCGACTCCGGCTTCGACACCGAGCTCTCCACCACCATCACCGACGCCATGTGGCAGAAGTGGGTCATGCTCTCTTCCCTCGGCCTCATCACCTGCCTGCTCAACGCCCCCATCGGCGAGATCAACGCCGTACCCCACGGCGAACAGACCGCCCTTCGCGCCATCGACGAGTGCGCAGCAGTCGCCACCGCCTGCGGCTTCCCTCCCCCTCAATCCGTCCTTGAAACCCTTCGCATGCGTACCACCGCCAAGGGCTCCACCCTCACCTCATCCATGTACAGAGACCTGCAAAAGGGTCTCCCCGTCGAAGTCGACACCATCCTCGGCGATCTACTCGACCACGGCCGCTCCCACCAGGTCGACACGCCGCTTCTCCAGGCCGGCTGCGTCCGTCTGCGCATCTACCAGAACACCCTGAAGCCCTCCTAACCTCACGATCATCCAAACAACCCTTGTGCCGCCCGCGTTATCGCCACCATTGATAAACTGGAGAGAGCATGGCCTTCTCCATCTTCGGCAAACGCCCCACAGAACCTGACCAGCCCCAGGCCCCCGAACCGCAGGAGCCGAAGCGCGGCCTCTTCGACCGCATGAAGCAGGCGGTCACCCGCACCCGTGAGTCCTTCACCGAGTCCATTAGTTCTGTAATCGCCCTTACCCGCGAGGTCGACGAGACCACCCTCGTCAACCTCGAGCCGCTCCTCCTCGCCGCAGACCTCGGCGCTCCCACCACCGCCCTCGTCATGGAGAACCTTCGCCAGCGCGCCCTCCGCACCGGCATCCAGGGCGGCGATGAACTCAAGCAGCTCCTCAAAGCCGAACTCAAGGCCGTCCTCGACGGCGTCGCCCGCCCCATCCGCCACCCCGCCACGTCACCCGAGGTCATCATGATGGTTGGCGTCAACGGCACCGGCAAGACCACCACCACCGGAAAGCTCTCCGCCTACTTCACCGCGCAAGGCCGCACCGTCCTCCTCTGCGCAGCCGACACCTTCCGCGCCGCCGCCATCGAACAGCTCGAAGTCTGGGCCCAGCGCTCCGACGTCCAGATCATCAAAACCAAGCAAGGCGGCGACCCCTCAGCCGCGCTCTACGACGCCTGCGCCGCTGCCAAAGCCAGAGGCACGCAGATATTCAATCGTCGACACCGCCGGCCGCCTCCACACCAAGACCGACCTCATGAAGGAGCTCGACAAGATGCGCCGCACCGCGGAAAAACTCGTCCCCGGCGCCCCGCACCAAACCCTCCTCGTCATGGATGCCACCACCGGCCAGAACGGCCTCCAGCAAGCCCGCCTCTTCACCGAAGCCGCCCACGTCACCGGCATTGTCCTCACCAAACTCGACGGCACCGCCAAGGGCGGCATCGTCCTCGCCATCGCCACCGAACTCAGGCTCCCAGTCATCTATGCCGGCATCGGCGAAAAGCTCGAAGACATCATCCCCTTCGATAGCAGCAGCTTCATCGACTCCCTCCTCGACTAACGAGTCAGACTCGAATCCCCTACCGGCTCAGCCGAAGTGCAAACTGCACAACCCGCGGATCCGTCGTCGTACTCGTAATACTCCCAAACGCAGCCGCCCCAAAACTCCCATTCGGCTGCGAAAACGCTGGCGTATTCGTAATGTTGAACATCTCCGCCCGGAACTCCAGGTTCGCCTCGAGCGGCAAACTCACAGTTTTTACCAGCGCAACATCAAGGTCGCGATATGCAGGCCCGCGCACCGGATTCCGCGACGCAGTGCCAATGACGAACTGCGGAGCCGTTGCAAACGCTGCTGTGTTGAAGTAACGCGCCGGCGTCCTCTGCCCCGGCGATAGCCTTGGGATTCCCAACAATATTTGGCCGCTGCAGCGCGAACCCTGCAAACGCATTGTTATTCGTCGCCTGCGTCACCGTCACCGGCATCCCCGACTGCAGCGAAAAGATCGCATTCAGCGACCACCCACCCAGCACCGCATTCCCAACACCGGTCGACGCAAACCGATGCCCTCGTCCGGCGGGCAGATCGTAGATCCCGCTGAATGAAGTCACATTCGGCATATCTCCGTTCGACGAGTCGCGTTCCAGATAAGGCCGAAACGTATCCGCCGCAATCAGGCTGCTCGAGTTCGGCGACGAGAGCACCGTCGACGAGAACACCGACGAAGCATCGTCAATCAGCTTCGAATGCGTATACGCAAACAGAAAGGCGACCCCATGCGAAAACCTCTGCTCCACCTTCGCTTCGATCGCGTTGTAGTTCGTCGTGCCGCTATTGTTTCGATACGTCGCAACATTGAGGAACCGTGGATAGGGCTTCAACAGCTGCGCCTGACTCACGGTCTTCGTCCCAATCGAACTGGAAATCGGAATCTGCCCGAAGTAGGGATTATTCACCTGCGTAAGCAGCGAAGGCCCCTGCGCAAGCTGCGTCGCCGTCAGCTGATTGAGATTCGAATCAGGAATCCCCACATGCACAATATGCGATCCCACGTACGCAAGCTCCACCGACATATTGTTCGTAATCGACCGCTGCACCGCCAGGTTCCACTGCTGCGACGTAGCCTGACCCCGCGGTCTTCTTCGCCGTATAAACGCTCTGCCCCAGTCCCGCATCCGGCGTAAACGGAATCGGCGCAACCGACGGCCCTCCCGAGAGCACGAACGCGGAATTCACGCTGTCCTGCGTCTTCTGCTGCACGTTTTGAATGAACGGAAACTGCGGAGTAGTAAACGGAGTCGTGATCCCCGACTGGTCGATAAACACAATCCCATACCCGGCCCGCACCACCGTCTTCGGAGTCGCCATAAACGAAAAACCCAGCCGAGGCGCAACATTGTCATAATGCAGCTCGCGTGCACTCCGCGAGTTCCCATTCTGCCCCAGATAATCAAGCTGCTGCGTTCCGAGATTAAACACCGCACCCTGATTGGTCTTTTCGACCGAAGGAAAGTGAAGCGTCCAACGCGCACCGACGTTCAGCGTCAACCGCGGCGAAACCTTCCAGTCGTCCTGCACAAAATACTCTTCGATCATGTCGCGCGGACGAATGATGCTCTCCTGCAGATCGATCGCAAACGTATCCACCTGCCCCAGCAGAAAACTCGCAATCGAATTGCCGCTGTTCGTCACGCCCTGCTGATTGGTGCCCGTCGTAGTAAACGCAAACGACCCCGTCGGGTTCGGCGGCGACACCGTATTCAGCTGATACCAGCGGAAGTCGAGCCCCGCCTTGATCGCGTGCGGCCCCTTCGTAATGCTGACCATATCCACCATCTGCCACACCGCGGTCTGAAACTGCGCAGAACGTGCTCGCCGAAGGCCCAAGCTGTTGAATGCCCGTAAGCGTAAACAGCGGCAGCGCGTTGTTGAACGCGGCGTTCGTCGGAATGCCCGGAATCCCCAGCGCCGCCGACGCGGTCGCTACCCAGGGTCGGCCCGACAATCGTGTTGCCTCGCCGCGTATAGCCCACAGCTAGATTATTCAGCAGCCGCGCGGAAAAAGTGTGCGTCTCGTTGAAGACGGCCTGCTGGCCCAGCACATTCGACAGCCCCACCACACCGCCCGTCCCCAGCACGGCACCACTAATCAGTCCGCTTCCATCCGGCAGCGGCGTCACCGGCAGTTCCACCTCGTTGTAATACGTGTAGCGTCCAAAGGCGCGATCGCGAGCTCTGTACGCTCCATCCACGCGAACATCGAACTGATTCTGATGATCCGAATCGTTCGCCGTACGCGTGTAGTTATTTGCCGCGCCAGAACGTAGTCGGAGTCGGAAAACGCGCCAGCAAAGACTTCGCTGCGGGATCCAGCGGTATGTTGATCACGTCGTTCGGAAACTCCTGGCGAACGAACTTCCCCGCGACAGTCTGCGTCGTCGTCGGATCATAGATCTTCGACACACCCGTAAAAATTCCCTGCCTCATCGCCAGCGTCGGTATCGTCGAGATGCGCGTCACCCCAATCAACTGCTTCACACCCTGGTAGTCGCCAAAGAAAAAAAGCTTGTCGTGAACAATCGGAGCGCCCAGCGTAGCCCCATACAGATTACGCCGATACTCCGGCTTCCGCGCCGTCGCCGAGGCAAAATAGTTGCGCGAGTTCAGCGCTTCATTGCGAAAGTACTCAAACAAACTCCCATGGACAGCGTTCGACCCCGACCGTGTCGCAACGTTCACCACACCGCCGTTGAATCGTCCAAACTCCGCAGGCACATTGTTCGCTTCAACCGTGAACTCCTGAATATCGTCGAGAATCGGAAAGTACGCCACCTGCCCCGGCTCCGGCTGCAGCGCCGAGATGCCGTCGTAGATATACTCATTCGTCCTCGGCCGTCCCCCATTGATCCGCGGCAGCAGCGTCCCCGGCGGCAGCTCGACTCCTGGCGCCAGCGTCGAAAGCTGAATGAAATTGCGCGTGTTCAAAGGCATCGCAGCAATCGTCGACCCGGAAATATTCGTTTGAATATCGCTCGTCCCCGCCTGCATCACTGGATAATCGCTATTGACCGTAACCGTCTCCTGATCCCCGCCAAGACTCAACGCAAGATCGGCGGTCACCGTCTGCCCGACACTCAAAGTGATGCCGACACGATTCAACGTCTGAAAACCCGATGCCGTCACGACGACCGCGTAGGTCCCCGGATTGAGATTCGTAAACACATAGTCCCCAGTACTCGAGGTCGTCGTCGTGCGATGCACATTCTTCGCGGACTCGATCAAGTCGACATGAGCATTCGCCACCCCAGCCCCCGAGGGATCAGCAACCCGTCCTCGAAGACCAGCTGCAATCTGCGCGAAAGCGGCGGACCCGCCGAACAATTGCAGCAAGAGGAAGGTCTTTAGGAATGCGAAAAAAATACCACGATACTTCATCGAAAAAGCCGCTCCTTGAGCGCAGCAGAGGCATCCGTCGGTCAACCAATAGAATCCTGATGAAATAACACAGGCTGTAAGGTCGGATTCAGCCCAGCGCAAGATCAAACTAACTGTACGAATCTATGTGATTCAATTCGTATAATAAATGATTCGCGCTTTTCTCGCAGCTGGTCAAGCCGGAGACGGAGACCACCGCCGCAGTCGCTTTCTTGCCATTTAAAGGGGGGCGTTTGGTTCGCTTATCTACGCAGGATCGTCGAACCGCTCGATCATCACATCCGTCGACTTGATGAGAGCGGCAGCCGTATCACCCTTCTTCAACTGAAGCTCACGAACCGCGTTCGACGTAATGATCGCGGTCACACGCACATCCCCCACAGACAGCACCACCTCGGCAAGCAGCCCCTCAATCCGAATGCTCACCACCTTGCCGGTAAGCTGGTTTCTGCCGCTCACACGCCGGTACCGCTGCCGTGACTCCGCCACCGGCTTCGCCTTGTCCTTCACCAGAAACGGCTTCAGCGCAGCCTCGGACAATCGATGGTGGCCCCCCGGAGTCTGCACCGTCTTCAGCTTCCCGCTCAGGATCCACTGCTTGATCGTCGCATAGCTCACACCCAGCAGCCGTGCCGCTTCACGTGGTGTCAGCATTGGACTCGCAACTCGCATCGCTTAAAGTTGTAGCACCTTCGCACCCACCCTGGGCAGTCCCAAAGGAAAACTTTATTCGCGGCCAACAGGGACCGGGTACCCCGCAGCCTGGACCCAAAAACCGATATCCTCGAAGAGTATGCTGCAGAATCCACCCCACACCCACGATGAGGTCTTCATGCAGCGAGCCCTCAAACTCGCCGCCGAGACCACCGGCCTCGCTTCACCGAACCCTCAGGTCGGCTGCGTTCTGGTTCGCGCAACACCGCAAGGAGATGAAATCATCGGCGAGGGCGCACACCTCTACGCAAACTTCGATCACGCCGAGATCGTCGCCCTCAAGCAAGCCGCAGCGCGAGACATCTCCACCAGCGGCGCAACCGCATACGTCACCCTCGAGCCATGCAGCCACCACGGCCGCACCGGCCCCTGCGCCGACGCCCTCATCGCTGCCGGAATCGCCCGCTGCGTCGTCGCCACCCAGGATCCCAACCCCAAAGTCAGCGACCAGGGCATTCAAAAACTCCGCGAAGCCAACATCGAAGTTACCCTTGGCGTCCTTCAGCAACAGGCTCGCGACCTCAACGACGCCTTCGCCCACTTCATCCAGCATCGAACGCCCTTCGTCACCCTCAAAGCCGCACTATCGGTCGACGGTAAACTCGCTCCTCCGCCCGCATCACGCTACGCCAACCAGCCGCACTGGCTCACCGGCCCCGCTGCCCGCCACGAAGTGCACCTCCTTCGCCACGCCAGCGACGCCGTCCTCACGGGCATCGGCACAGTCCTAGCCGACGACCCACAACTCACCGACCGCAGCGGAATGCCAGATCCAGCCCGCAGCGGAATGCAGGATCCAGCCCCCAGCGGACACCCCAGCCCCAACCATCTCCCACGCCGCCGCCCACTCCTTCGCGTCATCCTCGACACTCATCTCCGCATCCCACTCACCTCGCAACTCGTCCGCTCCGCCGCAAACGACGTCCTCGTCCTCTGCGGCTCCCTTGCCTCACGCTCAAAGGCCGCCGCCCTCGGCTCACTCGGCGTCGAGGTCGACCAGATTCCCGACCACGCAGGACGCCTCAGCCTCCCTGCAGTCCTCACCGCCCTCGCAGAACGCGACATCCTCAGCCTCCTCCTCGAGTGCGGTTCGCACCTCAACGGCGCCTTCCTGCGCCAGAACCTCGTCGACAAGGCGGTCCTCATCTACGCCGAGACTGAACTAGGCGACCAGGCCATCCCTTTCGCCCAGGGCGTCGCATCGCCGTATCTCTTCGAACAGTCCCTCCACCGCATCCACCGCACAACCTTTGGCCCAGACGTCTGCATCACCGGCCACGTCCACGACCCCTGGCCCGTGATCCACCTGAGAACTGACAACTGAGAACGGAGAACTGTACCCTATATCCATGTTCACCGGCCTGATCGAAACAACCGGCACGCTCCTCGCCGTCACTCCCACCGAAGGCGGTACCCGCATTACCATCGCCTCTCCCACGCTCACTTCGCGCCTCAACACCGGCGACAGCATTGCGGTCAACGGCGTCTGCCTCACCGCCCTCAGCATCGAACCCAACGCCTTCCCCCCACGCTTCTCCGCCGACCTCGCCGCCGAGACCATCGCTCGCACGACCCTGACACACCTCCAGCCCGACGCCATCCTGAACCTCGAACTCCCCACTCCAGCCGGCTCGCCCCTCGGCGGCCACGTCGTCCAGGGACACGTCGACGGCACCGCGACCCTCCTCGCTCTAAGCCCCATCACGCCAACCGCTCGCGAGACAGACTGGCGCCTTCGCATTCAACTCCCCGACGCCCTCACCCGCTACGTCGTCCCCCAGGGCTCCATCACCATCGAAGGCATCAGCCTCACCGTCGCCTCCATCGTCGGCAACGAGGTCGAGGTCGCGATCATCCCCCACACCTACGCCGCCACCAGCCTCCGCACCCTCGTCCCCGGCGCCCTCCTCAACATCGAGGTTGACGTCCTCGGCAAATACGCCGAGCGCCAGCAGGAGAGACCGAAAGAATTCACGCTGACCGAGCAGTACCTCATCGCGAACGGCTACTGATCGCAACCGGAAGAAAGGGGCCCTGAATGACAGCAACGAAATCAAAAAAGACAGCGAAACTCCTCATGCTGGTCGGCGACTACGTCGAAGACTACGAAGTCATGGTGCCCTTCCAGGCGCTCCAGATGGTCGGCCACACCGTCCACGCCGTCTGTCCCGACAAGAAGTCCGGCCAACATGTTCGTACCGCCATCCACGACTTCGAAGGCGACCAGACCTACTCCGAAAAGCCCGGTCACAACTTCGTCCTCAACGCCACCTTCGCCGACATCAAGCCCCAGGACTACGACGGCCTCGTCATCCCCGGCGGCCGCGCGCCCGAGTATCTGCGCCTCAATCCAAAGGTGCTCAAGATCGTCCGCTACTTCGCAGAGGCAAACAAGCCCATCGCCGCGATCTGCCACGGCCCGCAGATTCTCGCCGCCGCCCGCGTCATCGCCGGCAAACGCGTCAGCGCGTACCCCGCATGCGCGCCTGAGGTCGAACTAGCCGGTGGCACCTTCGTAAAGCTCGAAGTCACCGGCGCCATTGCCGACGGCAATCTCGTCACAGGCCCGGCATGGCCCGCCCATCCTGCCTGGCTGGCAAAGTACCTCGAGGTCCTCTCCAAACACCTCGACAAGTAACAACCGTCCAAAGGTGTTCGAGAAAAGAAAGGCACGCCCGAAGGCTGCGCCTTTTCGTCCAACCATCAACCCCTAAATCGAGCTCATGTTGTGCAAAAACTCCTGATTGTTCCGGGTCTTTGCCAGCTTGTCTGTCAGCAACTCCATCGCCTCAACCGGGGACAACGGATTCAGCACCTTCCGCAGAATCCACGTCCGCTGCAGATCTTCCTTCGGAATCAGCAGCTCTTCCTTACGCGTACCGGACCGCTGAATATCGATCGCCGGGAACACACGCTTATCCACCAGCTTGCGATCCAGAATCACTTCCATATTGCCCGTGCCCTTGAACTCTTCGAAGATCACTTCATCCATCCTCGAACCAGTATCAACAAGCGCTGTAGCAATAATCGTCAGCGAACCGCCCTCTTCGATGTTGCGGGCCGCACCGAAGAACCGCTTCGGCCTTTGCAGCGCATTCGAGTCCACACCGCCTGAGAGCACCTTGCCCGAAGGCGGCACGATCGTGTTGTAAGCCCTCGCCAGACGAGTAATTGAGTCGAGCAGGATCACCACATCGCGCTTGTGCTCCACAAGCCGCTTGGCCTTCTCGATCACCATCTCGGCGACCTGCACGTGGCGCGCTGCCGGCTCGTCGAAGGTCGAGGAGATCACCTCACCCTTCACCGACCGCTGCATGTCCGTGACCTCTTCCGGACGCTCGTCGATCAGCAGAACAATCAACACCACCTCAGGATGGTTCGCCGTAATGCTGTTCGCAATCGACTGCAGCAGCATCGTCTTACCCGTACGTGGCGGAGCCACAATCAAACCACGCTGCCCCTTGCCCACCGGAGTCAGCAGGTCCATCACGCGTCCAGAGATGTGCTCCCGCACTGTCTCCATCTTCACTCGCTCCTGCGCATACAGCGGCGTCAGGTTGTCGAACAGGATCTTGTTCCGCGTCTCTTCAGGCGACTCGAAGTTGATCGCCTCGATCTTCACCAGTGCGAAGTACTTCTCGCCCTCATGCGGCGGTCGAACATTGCCGCTGATCGTATCGCCCGTCTTCAGGTCGAACTTGCGAATCTGCGAAGGCGAGACGTAAATGTCATCCGGGCCCGGCAGGTAGTTGTAATCGGGAGACCGTAGAAAGCCATAACCATCCGGAAGGATCTCGAGGACGCCCTCCGCGAAGATATGCCCTTCCTTCTCGCTCTGCGCCTGCAGAATCTTGAAGATCAAGTCCTGCTTTCGCAGACCGCTGGTTCCGGCAATGTCGAGGCCACGCGCAAGCTTACTCAGCTCGGCTATATTGTGTTCTTTTTAATTCAGAAATAGTCATGTTTTACCTGGGATTTGAATTTTTAGGAGGGATGTTGGGAACTTCAGGCGGGATCTGCTTGACGAGGGGGTCGTGCGGAAGGCCAGAATAGAGCGAAAACCTGTACTGCGGATGGGTTGTGAAGCAGATAGTAGGGTTAGTTGAAACAGCAAGGGGGTGAAACAGCAAAGGGGTGAAACAGCCGCGCGTTAAGCTGCGCGGCGTTCCTGCAATTGTACCTTTTCCACGACAGCTTCGGACTCGTCCATAGGAATGGTGTCCTTGAAGCGATCGAGTACTTCGTTCGTCGTATCCTGGAGCCGCGTGTTCGGCTTGTGCAGCTTACGGGTTGCCTTCGACGCCAGTTGACACAGTTCGTAACGGTTGTTCACGTGCGTGAGAGCTCCAAAAATAAGATCTGAGCGCATAATTTCTCCTTTTCTTTATGAGGCGGAAGCGTCTTGTGAGCGCTCACTCGCCTGAAATACTTTCAATATGGCAACCGAATTGATGAACTGCTGCCGTGTCTGGTAGCTACATGCATTAGACGCAGAAGAACCCGGTAGGGACTCCTACAATCCGCCTTCTATTTCAATCGGTTTCATGGTCGTCAGCCTTAGCAGACAAACAAAACCGCAGCTGGCCCAAAGACCAGCAGATTTACAAAAACTGTCCCGTCCGCAAGATTCAGCGCTCACCGCGCCCAGGCCTGAAACAGAGAGAGCCAGCCAGAATCCTGGCAGGCCAAACTTCAGTCGCAACGTGCCTGGCCGTCTTTCGAGTCATACTGCCGGCCCGGAGCAACTGCGACACTCATGGAAAGTAAACTGTCTGGCGCCCAAGGTCAATACTTTTTTTGGGAACCTGTTAATAAAGATATTCCAGAAACAGGATTATCTCAACATCAAAAACTAACAGGTTCCAACGCAGGTAATCGCCTTACGACCAGTAACTACGATCCAAAGTACGATATTGAATCGCCTCGGCAATGTGCTTAACTGCAATGTCCCGCTCGCCGCCCAGATCCGCTATCGTCCTTGCTACCTTCAAGATACGGTCATGCGCCCGGGCACTCAAACCCTGCTGTTGCATCGCTCGCTCCAGCAACCGTTCCGCGTCCGAAGACAGCTCACAGTAAGCCCGTATCTGCTGTGTATTCATCTGGGAATTGGCAAATATCTGTCGCGAAGCCGCCTTTGCCGACCCTTTCGTCCGTTCCATAGCCTGCCCAAAACGGGCATGCTGTCTCTCCCTCGCCGCCAGCACCCGATCCCGTATCTGCTCCGAACCCTCCGCCGCCGCTCCACCTCGCAATTCCTTATATTGCACAGCCGGCACCTCAATATGGATATCGATCCGGTCCAGCAGCGGCCCCGAAACCTTCGCCACATAGCGCTGAATCATCGGCGGCGTGCACATGCACTCCCGCGATTTATCGTTGAAATACCCACAAGGACAGGGGTTATTTCATTGCTGAAGGCCCCCTGCTTTATCTGCCGATAGCCGCAGTGCGGTGACCCTTGCGCCCGAGCCATTTAGATACGGTGACTTCGAATTTCGACAAGTTCGGTCGTAGTTTCCGAAATGTATGGTCCGCCGTCTGACTGCAAGGGAAAAGTTCTGAGAGAGAAAGTCTGCGTCAATGTATCCGGCCTTTGGGTGGAGATTTGTTCTCCTGGCCTTGATGAGATACGCCGCGTGCCTGTCCTTAGAAACCCCTCGGCCGTTTGAAGGCCCAATTGGAAAACAGGTTTCAGGCACGCCGTTGTGACTGTTCTTTCATCTTCACTCGTCCGGTGCAGACCTTGGGGGAGAACTTGTTGTTGGTCGCGGTTGAAACGGGCTACGCAGCCACGTTGTCTGGAACAGCGCGGTAGTCCTGTCCCGTCGAGAGAACCGCCCAAGCGATCCGCGCCAGCTTGTTCGCCATAGCGACGATCAGCACGTTCCTTGGTGCTCTCCTCTCGAGCGACGTAATCCATGCTCCCATCGCGATCCGGTCTCGCTTCGATCGCAACACGACGGCTCGAGCCCCATGGATCAGGATCTTGCGCAGGTAACGGTTGCCACGCTTGCTGATCCCAGACAGCCTCGCCTTGCCGCCGGTCGAGTGCTGCTTCGGCAGCAGTCCCATCCAGGCTGCGAACTCTCGTCCCTTATGGAAGGCCGCTCCGTTCCCGATCGAAGCTACGATCGCGGTTGCTACCAACGGGCCAATGCCCGGGATCTGACGCAGTCTTCGGCAGGCGTCATCGCTTGAGGCGATCCGCTCTACTTCATCGTTCCTCTCTACGATCTGGAGTTCCAGATCCTTCCACTCGCTCCACAGCATCGCAACCAGATTCCGCATCCTCGGGGTGAGGCTCTCGTTCGCGTTCTCGAGCACATCGGGAATGGCTTCCCTCAACCGGATCGGGCTCTTGGCAAACACTATGCCACGCTCCAACAGGAACGCACGAATCTGGTTGATAACAGAAGTCCTCCGCGCCATCAAGCGTTCGCGCACACGATGCAGGGCTTGCAGGTCCAGCTGATCGTCCGTCTTGATCGGAACGAATCGCATGTTCTCACGAGTAACAGCTTCAGCGATCGCTTCCGCATCGATGAAGTCGTTCTTGTTGGACTTCACAAATGGCTTCACAAACTGAGCAGGGATCAGCTTCACCTCGTGGCCCTGTGCTCGCAACGCTCGGCCCAGAAAGTGGGCTCCAGAGCACGCCTCCATCCCAACGAGCGAGGTCTGCAGGTTCGCTGTGAACGTGATCAGCTGCCGCTGGTAAACTTCTTCTTCAGCAGCACCTTGCCGTGATCGCCGAGAGCTACAAGATGAAAGGTTGTCTTGCCAAGATCAATGCCAACGGAATGAATCTGCATGTCGATGATCCTCCTGAAAACCTGCCTACAAGTTCACCCACACCCAGGTAGGAGATCAAGCGGCGGACCATCTCAGTAACCCCGTTTTGAGGGAACGTCCCACCCCGGATATTCTCAACCCATGAACTACGCGACTGTCGTGCCTGAGTTGTTCAGCCGGTTTCCCAAGCTGGAAGCTGCTTATCGTGCAGAGTTCGCGTATATGGGAGACGAAGAACCCGGGCAATACACTGTCTTCGGTTCGGTCCTCATACCTGCGCTGACCGCGGCGATGGAGAACGGAGAACTGGGGACGATTTTGCCAATCTGCGCATTCTTGGAGGATGAGATGTCCGGGTGAGTACAGCATTCGCATTTCGCTATACAGTCGGGCGATGAGAGGGTTACGCTCATCCCCAACAAACATGAAAAGACCCAACTGTCTTCCTCTCCTAGTGGCAATCCTCGCCGCAGCGCTCAGCACCAACTGCGCCGCGCAATCTCACCCGCCACAA
>CAVRHK010000009.1:0-9322 GCA_963720955.1 uncultured Acidobacteriaceae bacterium
TTTTCCGGGAACCACGTAATCCCCTAAGAAAAGCCGACGTCACGGTACTCATCTTTCCTCGATGAGTGCATTGGCGATTTTTCACCAATTGACACGTCGTACGAGCAGGAGAGTGGTCGCGGTCCCTTCGTGTCTAGTCATCCGCGCGGTACGAACCTAGCAGTGAGGGAGAGCTATTGTCCGACACTGTTATTTCTGCTCCAGTGTGAGGGCGTAAATATCGTCCGTTCCCACGTCGCGAAGCAACATCGGCGTGTCTGTCGGATCAAGGCCCATCCAAAGGGTGAACGCCCCTGTGTAACGGAATCCCTTCAGATCGACAACGCGCTCCGCATTGCCACCCGATAGCGCGGACTCGAAACACGCCCGGATCATCCCAGGGGACGCAGGCAGTAAATAAATTGGCTATCCGACGACCACGTGGGGAAATTGCACTCGCCTTTTTGTTGCACCACCGACCATCGCTGCGTCTCAAAGTCGAAGATTTTCACGCCTCCTCTGGGGCCACCATGCAGCCCCGCGATGAAGCGGCCATTGGGTGACCATCGAGGAGACCACACGCCTTCCGACCCGGAGAGCGTCGTGACCTGGTGGCTGGCAAGGTCGAGGACCCGTAAGACGGAGTTGAAATTACCTATTGCTTTCAGCGTAGAAAAGACAATCTTGTGTCCGTCCGGAGACCAGCCCGGATCGCTCTGTGCCTCGCGGTCTTCCGGGAGAAGGGGCCGCGGAGTACCGCCTTGAGAGGAAGTGACGTAAGCTTTCAGCCCCTTCGAGTCATAGTTGCAGAACAGTATCTGAGAGCCGTCCGGCGACCAGTGGGGGTTCAAGGGATACAAAGGAGCATCGGTCAGTTGTACGGGGTGGCTTCCATCCCGGTTAGCCCTCCACAGAATGCCTTCAGGGAACGTAACGTACGCCACGAACTGACCGTCTGGGGAGAAAGTGACAAATTCGGCCGAAATGCCTCCGAGCCAGGGTTGGAGCCGATTGGACTGCGCATCATAGCGAACCAGTTCGCCTCGCAGGATGACACCATGGGCAAATATCTTTGTCCCGTCCTTGCTGGGAATCGGGGTATTCCAGCGGATCGGGCCTGAAGTCAATTGGACCGGCTCGGTTGGCGCCCGCCGGAACAGCCCGCGACGCTCATCAAGGACCCATAGCTGGCTTCCGGGGAGATGGCCGTAATCACTAACTAAAGCGTCTCGTGACAGGAATACGAAGAATTTCCCATCGGGAGTCCAGCGGCCGCAGCACTGCGACGACGAGGGGCGCCAGCCCGGCAGCAACGGGTGGAGTCCCGATCCGTCGGACGACATCTCCCAAAGCCGATTGTCCCTGGAAAACCGAATCTTACTGCCATCTGGCGACCAACTGAGTGCGCCTGGCAAGCCGCCCACAGCGGCCAGTTTGCGAGTTCCTGTTCCATCGCTCCGGATGACATCGAGGTCTCCGTCTCCCGGGCTGTAGACCACAGACTTCCCGTCGGGGGACCAGGCTGCGGAGGCGACCAGCGAAGTGTCTGTCAATAGACGACGGAGCGAGCCTGCCGGCACCTCAACATTCCATAAGCTCCCGTGACCTCCATCGTACGAGGCAACGAGAAGAGTGGACCCGTCCGGAGAAACATCCTTGATCCTGGGAAGCGGCAATGCCACTGGCACCGGCGCGATCTCTCCCCCGGATATCGCAACCTGAGCATTGGGTTGCGGGCCGTAATCCCTATTGAAATAAAGTCTGCTTCCATCGGTTCCGGCAATATCCATGATGGCGCGACCGTCGTGGGTGATCTGGGTATATTCGGTGACTTGCAACGGAGGCAGCGGGCGACGCAGGTACCAGGTTGCAAGGGCGAAGCCCGCGACGAGAACGACGGCGCCGGCAAGCAGCCAACTCCGGAGCCTGTTGTGCCTCTCTTCAGTCTGCTTTCCGCTTCTTTCCATATCGCCAGCTCGCTTGTCGATCAGGTTCTCGTCTACCTGCGCGGGAGCGGTTTCAACCGGCGCGATGAATCGATAGCCGCGACGGGGCAGGGTCTCCACGAAGTGTGGGCTGTCCGCCGAGTCGCCTAGCGCTTCGCGGATTTTGTTTACGGCGGTGTTGAGATTGCGTTCGACGTCGACAAACGTGTCCGACCATAGGCGCTTCTGCAACTCCTCACGCGTCACTATGTCGCCAGGCCGTTCGAGCAGGATGACTAGCACTTGAAACGGATGGCCGCTGAACTTCAACTTGACTCCATCTTTGCGCAGTTCCCCGGTGCGCAGGTCCACCTCGAAGGCACCGAAGCGTACAAACCGAAGCTCAGACTGTGTCTCAGCCATTTGGAGCTTTCTCGTGATCCAAGGGGGATATCCGCTCTCGCGCCGAATGCCTGTCAATTTTTCAAGTTCAACAACCGCCAGTAGTTAGGCAATCAACATCTTCTCCATATTTCATTGACACGCATTTTATCCCCAATCCATTGAGGTAGCCAGATATAGCCGCCAATGTCGCCTTCGGCTCGCACCCCGCGAGCGGAGGCCGACATGAAACTCTTATCGCTCTGCAGTTCACTTGGGTTCTTCTCGCCGCCGTATTGCCTTCACGTCCACTTCCAGCCATGCAGAGACGCGTTGCCCAGGAGACATCGCAGGCCTAAGTCCGCGAATCGTCGCCGGGGCCCTGCTCGTGATTCCCGTGAAGATCAACCAGGCAGGCCCGTTTGATTTCATGGTGGACACAGGCACCCAGGTCACGGTTGTCGATCCATTACTGGCCTCAGAACTCCACCTAAAGCCTCAAGGCACGGTAGGTCTTCTTACAGTCGCCAGCTACGTGCAGGCGTCGCTAACCGTTCTGGACACATTGGAAGCAGCCTCGCACGTTGTCGAAAAGCCCGCTGTCGTGGTCCAGGACCTCGGACAGATTCAGGCAGCCGATCCCCGTATTCGCGGGGTCCTCGGTGAAAATTTCCTCGCGCACTTCGACCTGCTGATCGACTATCCGCACAAGTTGCTCTGTCTCGACGAGACAGGCGTGATGCGCGAAAGTGTCCGCGGCGAGCGCATTTCGCTCGTGGCACCAGAACACCCTGAGACTGAAGTGCCATTCACGGACCGCCTGGTTATCTCGGTTCATCTCTCCGGCACCGGAACCCGGCAAATCCTGCTGAAGCTTGATTCCGGCAGCGACGGCCTTGTCCTCTACGCGGGCGGTGACGAAGCGAAACGCGGGATCCTGAAGCAAGCCACCCTGCAGGGAGGCGGCGTGAGCAAGGCACAACGGGCCTTTGCTGTTCTGCCACCACAAGACATGCGGATCGGCAACCACATCCTTCGCAACATCTCATTCGTGACCCCAGTGAGTGTCGCGAAGAACGTTCCGCAGCGCGATGAAGACGGCTTATTGGCGACCGTACTCTTTCAGCGAGTCTTTATCAGCGGTCGAGATCACTACGTGGTCTTCAACCCGAAGTGAGGACTTCGTCTCGCGCTCAAACCCGACTTTTCAGGCATTACGGAAGTACTTTCGGATTTTTATCACCCAGAAGGAATAAATCGGCGATCCGGCGACATCGAATCCTGTCCTGCCAGGGCAAGTTCACTCGGCCAGTGAGGTTCGGCGCGTCGAACTTGCCGAAAACCCCGTTTCCAGGGAAGAACACTAACGTTAGACTGCTCTGATGCTGGTAGGTAGCGATTCACCGGATGAGTCGGTTGGACGTGTTGGTTTTGGGACGGACACCCGGCGCGAGTGCGGGTTACGACGGCGGGCCCGGTTTAAGTCTTGTGTAGGGGAAGAGGCGCTTGAGGCGGTTGAAGGGTCGTTCGATCACGAACCAACTGACTGAAGCTAAAGCGATGCTTAGGGCGGAGCCGACGACAAGCAAGGTCGTGCCTCGGCCTCCAAGCCGTGGATTGAGCCGTGCTGCCCGTTGGAAGAGGGCGAACACGACGTAGTTGTGCCACAAGTAGATTCCGAAGCTGATGCGGCCGATATAAAGCAGCGGTCCCCATTTGAGCACTCTGCCGGCCAATCCGCGGAACCCTGTAAAGGCGTATGCGGTGAGGGCAGCCATGGGGAGGACGGCGAGGGTGTCTACTAGGCGGCTGACGATTGGGCTGTGAGGTCCGGCCCACATGCCTGCGACGAGGTATCGCGTGATGTAAAGCAGAGACGCGAAGATCGCCGACGGGGCGAGCCAGCGAGGCCAGCTCGTTTTAGATGTGGGAAGCGCGAGCAGCGCCCCGGCGGCAAGAGTGTCAAGCGCGGCGGGAGGGAGGAACCACTGGGCGAAGTCGCTTATGGGGAGGAGTAGGGAAACGAAGCGGAAGCCAATGCCGAGCAGCATCGTTGCGATTATGGCGGGGCGAAGCAGAGGGCGCGGTGCAAGCAGGACGAGAAACGGCCAGAGCAGATAGAACTGTTCTTCGATACTAATGCTCCACAAGGGAGCGGTGGCCAAGGGCACGTACTCGTTCCGAGCAGCGAAGAGGAAGTTGGAAACGAAGAAGAGGTGATATGGGAGCACGGAACGAATCTGCTGAAAATTTTTGACAGCGGCGAGGAACAGCACGGTGTAATAGGCGGGATAAATTCTGATGCCGCGGCGGATGTAAAACGTTTTCAGGGATGAGGCAAAGGTGACTCCGCCCTGATCGATAGCCTCACGCGAGCGCAGCAGGATGCTGGTGATGAGAAAGCCGCTGATGACAAAAAAGAGCCGCACGCCGAGGGAGCCGAAGGGCGAGTCGAGCTGATCGAGGTGAGTGTAGAGGACACCGAGGATCGCGAAGGCACGGAGAGCGTCGAGTTGAGGTCTGTGGCAGGAGTTTCGGATCACTGGCTTTATGGGAAGTATAGGGGTGGCTCTCGGAATCATGGGTGTGGGCATGTACTAACTGTCCATCCGCAGAGTCCCCCCATGGGCACGGCAAACGGGCTGTGGCGATACGCCGCAATCTTAAAAGCAAAACGCAGCCAAACGAGCCTCACAATAATTCCGGCTGATCGGCCCGACATACCGTGCAGTCACAACGGCGTCTCCACAGCCTACGTCCGAGAATGGACCTCAACGCCCGATCGGCTAAGACCTCAACGCCCGATCGGCTAATAGGGTTTAGATAGCCATTCCGGCGCCCTATGAGGTGAAGGTGCGTCGGTCAGCAACAAACGAGAATGGTCAGAATTCCTGCGCACACCATTGTCGGGAATTCAAACTAGGGCCTCGTCCCGTAGCTCCCGCAAAGTCGCGTTTTCGGCAACTACGCCTCTGTTGTTTCCGAAAATCCCGTTTCCAGGGAACGGCCGTTGGAATCTGTTCTCGATGAGTGACTCGGCGATTTATAGGTGACCCCAAGCTGTTGCATACTTACGGTTGGGCCACTTACTCCAGAGTTCACAAATTCAGCGTGGGCTCGCTTCAAGATTGGTATGTCAGGGTCTGCGTCCTTCCAAAGCATCAGAAAATTCTGATATGCAGTCCGGGCTTTTGTACTGTCTTCCTGCATCGCATAAGCACGTGCCAGGCCTAGGCGGGCGAGAGCGCCCCATGGCGAGTTCCGGACCAATCCACGATGGTCGATAAACTTCTGAAACTCCGCCGCCGCATGCTTGCCATCATGCAGCATAATGTAGGCCTCTCCGCGCAAATAGACTGGAAACATGCTGGACCGCGACAACTCTACGGAGGTAGTAGTCTGAAGCAGGTGGACCGCCCGACCTGGATCTTTGTGCTGCAAAGCGACAGCAGCATGGATCAAAGGAAGCCAATACCTCTGCAGCAAAGTATCCGCAGGGTAGTTCTTGGCGAGTTCCGCCGCCAGCTTTTCTGCCGCTGCCGTGTCACCCGCGCGGGCGAGCGCCAGTGCCACCATCTCCTGCACATTGCGAGTCGGGGACAGCTTTATTGCTGTATATGCATCGGCGCGTCCCTGTTTCACGTCGCCAGAGTCAACCTCGAATAGCGCCAACTCTGCCTGATAGGCTCCGGCGGTCTCCTGTACACCGTTACGATGTGCTGAATCGATTGCTCGGGCAGTCAGGTCGCGTGCGTCGTTCAACTTTCCGTACCAGGCTGCGGTGTCAGCCTGCGCGGCGAGCATCGCGTCTTCGTCGACTGGCTTTTCGGCGGCAGACGAGGCAAAGTGAGCCATCTGCGACTCGTCGCCCTTCAAAAAGGCCAACATGTATCGGGATCTTGCGCTCCCGTCCGTCAGAAACCCGCGTGTTTCCGCCTGTTTGTACAGCGTGTCCGCTTCATCGAAACGATTGAGGCTTACATAATCGGCGGCTAGATTTTCATAGTTGAACGGATTGGTCGGCTCCAGGCGTAGCGCTTCGCTGACCTCCTCCATTGCCTTCTGCGGATCTCCCAGCCTTCTATAGATACCACCCAGGTTGTAGCGAGGTTGAGGTGCCTGGGGGTAAGCCTCCTTCAATATCTTAAGTGGCTGCTCTGCTCTCTCCAGTTCTCCTGTCGCCAGCACGTAATAGTTCACCTCGCTGACGCGCCGCTCTCTCTCATTTAACCCATCTCGCAACCCGTAAGACTTGCGGATAGCCTCGGCTGCCCGCTCTGGCTCTTCGCGACTGCTGTAGACAAGCGCAATGGACGTATAGGCCGAGCCGAAGTTCGGATCAAGTTCTATCGCTCGCGACAAGAAGAGCAATGCAGCAGCGGTGTCCCCCGCATACGCCTTCTTTCTTCCCAGGGTGTAGAACGTCAGGGCTTCGATAGAAGGCGTTGTCGCCTCGAAGATCCGTAGGTCATGGTTTGGGATTGTAGTGAGAGACTTGCGGAGTAGAGCTCTTGAACTATTGGCAATATGATCCAGAGCACCCAGTACATCCTCCTTTCTTGCCGCCTGCACTTGCTGCTGAGCGACGATCTTTCCGCTGCTGCAGTCCGTTGCGCGTAAGCCAAGCACGTACTGAGCGCCGATCGGTGCGATCGAACCGTCCAGCGCAATGGCACTTGAAGTTCGAACGCATATCTCTCGAGCGATCGCAGGAGTCAGCCGCGCACCGGTGGGCTGGCCCATCATTCGCAGCACTCCCTGAATGCGCTCATCTGTCATGGTTACAAAAGGTGGCTGCTCAAACTCCACTGCGAGGCTCTGGCGCAGCGTACTGTCAAACACTGGTTCGCCCGTCGAATTTTCGAAGTCGGCCAGTACGACCGTTGCCTTCTCGGTGAGGACCGGTTTGCGGCGACGCGCGAAGAAAACTATCCCGGCGCCGACAGCGATAAGCAGGACGAGGACAGACGCAATGATCCTTTTCCTGGGCCATCTAAACCTTCCGGCGCTTGTCGCCGTGGCGGGGATGGTTTCCTGCAAGGCCACACTGGGTGGGTTCTCCTCGACTACAGTCACATTGGCAATAAACCTGTAACCCGCTGTTGGTACCGTCTCCAGGAATCGTGGCACATGACTGTCGTCGTTCAACGTTTTGCGTAGTAAGCCAATCGCACGGGTCAAGGCGTTTTCAGTCACCGCCGCGTCGGGCCATACCTTATCCAGCAGCTCCTGCTTCCGCACCAGCCGATTACGGTTTTCGATCAGGCATAACAGGAGCCGCAGCACCTTCGGCTCCAGCTGTACAGGCGCTCCACCCGAAGACAGGCGAAACTCCCGGTCATCTACCTCGAACTCATCGAAGCGGTAAATCACTCGGTTTCTCCTACTTAGAGGCCCATCACAAAAACATCATCTTCATCACGCAAAGATACGGCAACCCTCAAGACCATCAGGCGGCAGAGGCGACATAGTTCATTCCCTCGAGGTGAACCTTATGTCGTCCATTCGTCATTTCGGCCAGCGCTTCGTGCTTCTCATCATTTTGTGCAGCCTTCCGGCCATTGCCGCTCCGGAAAAAACAGGGGGTACAGCCAAGTTCAGGATCGTGAATGATTACATGATCGTCGTTCCGGTTACGATAAACGGCTCTGGCCCGTACGATCTCCTGCTCGATACCGGTAGCAACACCACCATGCTAGACCAGAAGCTGGCCGACGAACTTGCGCTTCGTCGTGGTGACGAGGCACCAGTCGCGAGAATTTGGGGTTCGATGACCTCTTCGGCCGTTTACGCAGACTCGCTTTCCATCGCCGGCGCCACTGTTGCAGGCAAAGATCTTAATCTCTTTAGCGTTGCTAAAATCAGTGGCCTTCCCCCAAAGGTGCGTGGACTGCTTGGCGAGGACTTTCTTCAGAAATTCGATATCCTGATCGACTATCGCGATCAAGTCATTCGACTGGAACCGAGTCCGGGCTCGATGGTGGAGATGCTAAGGGGGAGCGCCTGCCCATTCAATTGAACGGGACCATGTCGGGAGAACCGACCTTCCGACGGCTCATCATTGACGGGCCAGGTAAAAGATCTTGGAGGTAATTCGCATCTCCTTGCTTCTGGACTCCGGATCGAAGCACCTCATCCTCTTTCGGGAAGAGCTGGGTTTTGGTTCAGAGCAGCGCATATCTTTGACCCCAGCAGACCGAGATCATCGGACGCCACGGTAGATACACGAACCGTCCGAAGTCTGAAGTCTCGGGAGGAGTGAGATCAACGACATTCTTGGTGATAGCACTTGGCCGCCAACAACGTCAGGACGTGGATGGGCTTGTGCCGACATCACTCTTCCACTCGATCTTCATCAGTCACCAGGGGAAATTTGTGATTTTAAATCCATCCTTCTCCAAGGCTCCGGCGGAAGACGTGCGCAGCGGGTTAGCCGCACAACCGCTCGTGATCCCTCCTGACTTCGCAGAAATGTTGCCGCCGACCAGGCGCTAACGGGCCCGAGTACAGACCGATCGCGCAAGCGACCACCTCAATTCATTCAAGGAGAACAAGTATGCAAACGAACTATCGGAAGATGATCTGCATCCTGGCCCTGACGGCCGCGGTCTTCAGCCTGTCAGCAACCAAGTCGTTCGCTCAGTGGAACGACCGCGACGATGACGAAAAAACTCTGGAAGGGACCTGGGTCACCGAAGTGACTCCGGTGGACTGCCAGTCCCGTTTGGCCGTGGCTCCCCCTTTCCTTTCCCTCGCCACCTTTAACAAAGGAGGAACGTACACCGAAACCACCTCAAGCCCGGCGTTCTTTCCCGCGCAACGAAGCCCCGGCCACGGCGCATGGATCCGCACTGGTCGTCGGTCCTACAAGGCCAGCAGCATGGCGCTGATTACGCTCAATGGAATATTGGTACGAACGCAAACGATCACGCAGACGATCGAGGTGAAAGGGCCGGATCAGTTTGTGACTACAGCAGCGACGATCGAATTTGCTCTGCCCGATGGGACACCAATCCCCAATTCCGGATGCGCGACGG
>CAVRHK010000010.1:0-47229 GCA_963720955.1 uncultured Acidobacteriaceae bacterium
GTTCGCTTTGGGTAAATCATGCTTTCAAAGGGATTTGCCTGGCCGGGCTAATTGCGTGGTCCCGCGTAGTCCCGGTAGCTAGCACGGCGTTTCGCGTGTCTCGTTTTCGATGTGATGATTACGATTACCGCAAATGCCTGTTTGCAGGGTCCGCTAGAAGACCAATTGGCGTGGTCGCTTGCGAACGTCTTCCGGGCTTTCTCTCACGGTCAGTGTCTGGCCTGTATCAAAGTGATATCGGTCCCATTTCCGTTCCGTCGCATGAACGCAATCGTATCCAAATCAATTTCCAAGTCGGATTTCTCGACGTCGGTGAGCCGTTTCCATGTCGCCATGTTTAGCCTCCCAAGGGAAGGATGGAACATGCATATTTCGGTTATGCAGTGAGATCTTACATCACCCTCGGTGACGAGGGCTTTATACCTCGGTATATTTCAGTATAGGTGCATAGAAACCAGCTACTCGCTAGCCGACCGCTCGCTGTCTGCATGGGCCGGTATCGATGTGACCGAAGTCAACGCACTGGAAGTCTGATCCTTAAACGGCTGCGTTCCGAGCGGCTAGTTTGCTCTCGGCGATATTCTTTGATCTGGATCAACGCCAGCTGCTGCCGTCAGGTCCAGGCTGCAAACGCGGGGGCGGCCCGGCAAAGCCAGGGAGCCCTTATGATACGCTCATTCACGATCGTCGCACTGATGTGCGTGACGAGTGGTGAGACAGCCACCGCGTTCGATCTGAAGAAAACTCTAAAAGACCTGATGCCGTGCAAGTACGCGGCTATTCGACTGTGCGACCGGCCCGCACAAGTAAGCGCTGCGGCTTTATGGAAGTGTGGGGCGACCTTGGCCGCCGCACCACAGGAAGAAATCGGCAGGCGGTGTATGGCCGTCCTTAAACGGTATGGCGCAGCCGTGGAATAAATCATGGACGCGAAATTTGGTGAGTGACCAGGCTTGCATGATGCCGCTTTGGGTCATTAGCGGACACGACGATCATGTCTCCTAGGACGCAGGCCGGGATCAGCGCCCGAAGGATTCGATGAAGTTGGCCGTCGTCGTTGCTGTCGCTTTCGCCACTGTCATCGCGCTTAACAATGCTATGGCCTAAACGAAATCTGAAAAGTGAGCAGCCTGTGCTCGCGAGGCCGCTCGTCAGACACCGGCGACGACGGGGGATGCGCGCGCGGCGCGTGCTATTTCTAGATTGATAATCAGTTCAACATTCATGGACTGTTGGGCTTACAGGTAACCCCTCTGACACATCTAAGCCTTTCGTTGCACGCATTAACGCACTTTAGCCTGTCAGAAGTAGATTTGTGTTGTTCGTTGCAGCGGCGAAGACATGAACTGAGACTCAACACGCATGCTCTACACGTCTGAGCGGGCGACGGCGGAGATGGTGCGGTTCTGCCCGTCTGCGCGAAAGCAACGATCTGAAACGGCGCTACACAAAATATTATTAGCACGACGGCAATTGCAGCGGTCGAAGTCTGCTTCATAACACCCCGTCACAGCGCGAAAGCGATGCCCAATTCACGTGCGACGGCACTATTGCGAATCCCGTCTGCCCTGGGACAGCCGCAGGCGTGATCTTGCCACTCAAGGTGAACTGCTTGGCCAGAATTGTCACGCCGCCGGCGTCGATGATGGCAAGCGGCTTGAATTGTGTGAGTTCTTTGTCCTCGACTAGTTTGTCCCAACGATTATCGAGGATCAGCCAGCGCTTGTCGTACCGGACGGCGAGAATGGCGTGATCGGCACGGACAGCGTTGTCATGGACGAGTACCATGCGCACGTCTTCGGAACGCGCCCCAGATTGCCGGAGAGCCACGTATTTGGCGAGGGCGTAATCCTCGCAGTCGCCGTGACCGGTTTCGAAAGCACCTTTTTTGTTGACGAAGGGCGCGGTCCACTTATCGGCAACGCCCCATTGGTTTCTATCGGGTTCATAATCGATCAAGGCGTTGATGGTCGCGTTGATAAGTGCAATTTTAGCAAGACCCTCCTGACTTTCGGCTTCCCTGACGATGTCTGCAAATCGCTGTTCACTCGATGTGCACTTGTCGAGATTCGCCTGGCAGTTAGTCAATTTTGGCAATTCGGCCAGAATATCGGCCTTGATCTGTCGCCATTGATCCTTAGTCAGGCCCTCGGGTGCCGCAAATTCCGCCATGCCGAACGGGTGATCTGCCGCCTCATCGGAAGACCGCAATTCGATGGCGGCCGCCCCAGAAGCGGAAAACAACACGGCAAGTAATATTGAAACCAGAGCTTTGTGCATGCCGATTCCAGGCAGGATTTTCGTAAGAAACAGTTTATTGCAAACACGCAACGCCGAATTGATCTACCCGAATTCACCAGTATAGGTTACACGATCGCGGCTGACAATTTCCTGCTAGCAAGCTGCGCCATCAATGCCTCGCGGATCCCGCCCATTTATATACAGGCGGGACGCAAGGATTGGCCTTAGGAGCCACGATGTCCGCTTTGGGTCAAAAGCGGACAAACGCGGTCGGAATGTTCGTCAATAGCGGAGATTGCGCAATGACACTCACTGCGGAAGGGGCCACCCTTCGGTAGCCCCTCAAACGCCCTTATTTTTTTTCTGATGCTCCCGTTGTGGTTGGTGTCGTCGTCGGTGACTTCTTATAGCGCCGGTCCTGACGTCGATCACGTCGATTTGCGCCAGCAACGCTCACGGCTGAGGCCGGATTGCCAACGCGGGCCTCGGCATCCGTTGCGGTCATCACCGTCGCCGGAACTACCAGGCTCAACGCAGCGGCCGAGCCCAGAAGCATAAAAGCCCCGCGACGCGAGATCATTTCCGATTTGATCTTTTCACTCATCACAAACCTCCTGCTTGATTACAAACTCTAGCCGAAAGCGCCGCGATCAATTTTGATAAAGATCAATTAAATGTCGAGATTTATTGGGCGGTGTATATCCCATTCGGAATGTCCGCTTTGGGTCATTGGCTGGTCCAAAAGCAGACAAACGCGCCTACGGATGGATTGTCCGCTTTGATGCCAAAAAGCGGACATCACGGGATGTCCGTGTCGTCTCCGCTTTATCCCTGAAGGCGCCGAGACCGAACGCAGTATGCCATCCAGCCCGCCTAATCCTTGTTAGCTGTCGTCGGGAGTTCGAACTGGAAAACAGACCTCCCGTTTGCTCCCCAGGAGGACCGTTGCCTGTGGCAGCGGTCCTTTTTCTTTTGGACCGCCGTATAAAGTCACGCATGCGCGCCGCTACGAAAAAAGAGCCGCGCCTCAGTTCCGGCGGTGCTGGCGGCGCCGAGAGATGTCACGAGGCGGGGAATACCGAGAACAAGGGCACGTTCGAATGTACGGCGCATACCGCTAGTAGTTGATGCGCAATCGCTGCTCACAGTATCGAGGTGGGGAAGAGCATCACGCCACCGAATTCATCTGCGAATGCCTGCGCAGTTTCGGCATCGGCGAAGCGCCAGCAAACGATATCGCGCTCACCTTCGCGGCGCCCGCGGCCTCTCCGTGGGTTGACACCGAGTTGAGTGTGAAACCCGTAAATGCGGTCCAGGCGCGTTCCGAAGCCGCCAGGAGGCACCTCAAGCTCGACCACGTAAGGTCATCACCTATCAAGTCCCGTTCGAACCAGGTACCATCAAAGCCGTCGCCCGCACCAACGGCAAAGTCGTCGCTCAAGACGAACTCCGTACCGCCCTCAAGCCCGACCATCTCGTTCTTACCACCGACACTCGGGTCCTCGGTTCGGGCTGGAACGACGTAGCCTACGCAACCGTGACCCTCGTCGATGCTAACGGCACCGTGATCCCTGACAGTGCTACCGTGATTCACTTCTCCACCGGCGGCCCCGGCCAAATCATCGCCGTTGACAACGGCAACCTCCTCGACCACGATCCCTTCCAATCCACCGACCGAAAACTCTACGACGGCCACGCCCTCGCCATCCTCCGCGCCACAGGGGTAACTGGCACAATCACTCTGAACGCAACCACTGAAGATGCAACCCCCGCCACCATCAAAATCTCAACCGCTCCCGACAAAGAACCCGTCTCTTCACGCAGCTTCTAGAAATTCCTGGACCAACTGAGATAATTCAGCAACTGTTCACCACGTCTCTCGTCGAAAGAGCGCCCATGTGGAACCGCCGCCGCTTTATCGCAGCCTCCATCGCATCATCCGCCATCAGATCGTTCGCTGCGGCGCCTACCAGCCCCCTCCTCATCGACTCCCACGTCCATGTCTGGAAGCACGATCCTGCCTTCCCCTTCGCTCCGGGCGCTCATCCCCCCGCAGAAGACGCCTCGCCCGAGACGCTTCTCGAACTCATGCAAGCCAACCGCGTCGCTCGAACCGTCCTCATTCAAGTCAGCCACTATCGCTGGGACAACAGTTATCTCGCTTCAGTCCTGAAGCAGTATCCTGGAAAATTTCACGGCGTCTGTCGGGTCAACCCCGAAGATCCCGTCGCTCCCGACCACCTCACGCAGCTTACCCAGCAGGGTTTCCACGGCGTGCGGCTCAGCCCCATAGCCGGAGCCGAAGGCGACTGGATTCGCGGCCCTCTCATGCCGCCGCTCTGGCGCAGATGCGCCGAACTCAGAGTCCCGATGACCATCCTCACACCCGTCACCAGGCTACCCGACCTCGTGCCTCTAATCGAACAAAACCCAGGCCTCATCGTCGTCATCGATCACATGGCCGACTGCCCGCTTGACCGCCCGGACCAGCTTCAACTGTTGCTCGCCCTCGCGCGCTACCCCAAGGTGTTTGTCAAAATCTCCCACATGTGGTCGCTTTCGCGTGAACCTTTTCCTTACCGCGACGCTGACGCGCAGGTGAAGCGCCTGAACGACACCTTTGGATCGAAACGTCTGATGTGGGGAACCGACTGGCCAATCTGCCTGAAGCAACTCCCCTACGACAAAGCGGTCGCACTCTTCCGCGACCACCTCGACTTCCTGCCCGCCACGGACCGCGAACAGATTCTTTCGAAGACCGTTCAGCAGGTTTGGCCCTTCGGCCTCTAGTTCATCTCCCAGGCTTCGTATTACCCGCGGCTAGGCTTGCTTCCCAATAGCTCCCGTGCAATCACCATCCGTTGAATCTCGCTGGTTCCCTCGCCGATCGGGCATAGCCGGACATCGCGATAAAACTTCTCAGCCGGATAGTCCTTGATGAATCCATAACCGCCGTGAATCTGCACGCCCTCATCGCAAATCCGGCAAGCAGCCTCGCTCGCATACAGCTTCGCCATCGCAGATTCCAGCGTCACCTTCTTGCCCTCATCCTTCATCTGCGCCGCGCGCATCGTCAGCAACTGTGCTGCATCCCACTGCGTCGCCATATCCGCCAGTTTGAACTGAATCGCCTGAAATTCGCTGATCGCCTTGCCAAACTGCCGTCGCTCCTGCGCATACTTCATCGCCGCATCCAGCGCGCCGCGCGCGATACCAAGGCTCAGCGCAGCAATCGAAATCCTTCCACCATCGAGCACTCGCATCGCGTCTTTGAACCCATCACCCTCCTTGCCGATCAGGTTCTCCGCCGGAATCTCGCAGTCCTCGAAGATCAGCTCGGAGGTATCACTCGCCCGCAGCCCCAGCTTGTTTTCTTTCCTCCCCGGCCGGAAGCCCTTCGTCCCCTTCTCCACCACAAACGCCGAAATCCCCCCGCTCGCTCCCTTCGTTTTATCCGTCACCGCAAGAACAACCGCACAGTTGGCATGGCTCCCATTTGTGATGAAGGTCTTCGATCCATTCAGCACCCACGTATCGCCCCTCTTCATCGCCGTCGTTCGTGCCCCACCCGCATCCGAACCCGATCCCGGCTCCGTCAATCCCCACGCGCCCAGCCATTCGCCGCTCGCCAGCTTCGGAATCCATCGCTTGCGCTGCTCGTCGTTTCCGCCCAGCATAATGTGGTTTGTGCAAAGCGAATTATGTGCCGCCACGATGATCCCCACACTGCCATCCACTCTCGACAACTCCTCGATCGCCAGCACGTACTCGACGTAGCCCATCCCCGCGCCACCCAGCGACTCAGGAAAGATCACACCCAGCAGCCCCATCTCGCCCAGCTTCTTCACCACCTCGTGCGGGAACTCGCTCTTCTCGTCCCACTCGTAACATGCGGCGCAATCTCACCCTCGGCAAACGCCCGTACAGCACTTTGCAGCTGCCTCTGTTCCTCGGTCAATCCAAACATTTTCTGACCCTCCGTTCACATAATTAATACTAATACATGTATCACCACCATGCATACCGCGGTTCGCGGGTTGATGAAAAAATCTCCCGATGCAAAAGAGGCGTAGGCAACCAAGCCCACACCTCATTGCCGTGGAACTGTTTCAAATCAGATGCGATCCAGCGCCTGCCCCAGATCAGCCACGATATCTTCAACATCCTCGATCCCGACCGAAACCCGCATTAACCCATCCGTGATGCCCAGTTTCGTCCGGCCCTCAACCCCGACAGCCGCGTGCGTCATCGTCGCCGGATGACAGATCAGTGTCTCCACCCCGCCAAGGGACTCCGCCAGAAAACCCAGCCGCAGGGACTTGGCAAAGGCATTCGCGTTCTCCAGCGACCCAAGTTCCATCGAGATCATCGACCCGAATCCGTGCTGCTGCCGCTTCGCCAGCTCATGGTGCGGATGCTCCGCCAGCCCCGGATAAAACACCTGCTTCACGTTCTTATGCCCCTTGAGAAAATCGGCAACCACTCGACCATTCGCATCATGCTGCTTCATCCGCACGGCCAGCGTCTTCACTCCACGCAGCAGCAGATAGCTCTCAAACGGCGACAAAATCCCGCCCGTACACTTCTGCACAAATCGAAACTTCTCCGCATGCTCCGGCTTCGTGCAAACCAGAACGCCACCCAGACCATCCGAGTGTCCATTCAAAAACTTCGTCGTCGAGTGCATCACGATATCCGCGCCCAAGCGCAATCGGCTGCTGCAGATAAGGCGACAGAAACGTGTTGTCCACACTCAGCTCCACGCCCTTTGCGTGGCAGATCTTCGCGACAGCTGCGATATCTGTAATCGACATCATCGGGTTGGTCGGCGTCTCGATATGCACCAGCTTCGTCTCGGGCCGAATCGCCCCAGCCACGTTCTCCGCCACACTCGTGTCAACATAGGTAAACGTCAGCCCATAGTTCGCAAGCACTTTATCGAACAGCCGCCCGGTCCCTCCATACATGTTGTCCGTGCACACTACATGGTCGCCCGACTTCATCATCGTGCACATCGCCGTGATTGCCGCCATCCCGCTTGCAAACGCATGAGCGCTCGTCCCACCCTCCAGCGAGCAGAGGCTCTCCTCCAACGCATCCCGCGTAGGATTAGTCAGCCGCGCATACTCATGCCCTTTGTTCTTCCCGATGGCCTCCTGCTGATAGGTAGAAGTCAGATAGATCGGCACATTGACTGCTCCAGTCAGTTCATCCGGAGCCTGTCCATCATGAATCGCCCGCGTTGCAAATCCCAGCCTTCTCTCTTGCATATCCCCTCGCATAGTCAAATCTTTAGAGTTGTCATTCTGAGCGGAGCGAAGAACCCGTATTTTGTTCGTAGCGCCTCCAATTTATGCGCGCGAAAAACTAATCGAGCAAGCCTTTGCTCAGATACCGTTCCGCAGAATCAGGAATCACAGTCACGACTCTCTTCCCGACGCCCAGTTCACGCGCCACATCCACGGCCGCGCACAGCATCGCCCCGGCACTCGATCCCGCAAAGACACCCTCCTCCACAGACAGCCGCTTCACCATCGCTATCGCTGGATCATCCATCACCATCATGACGCGATCGCACACGCTGCGATCAAACGTCGCAGGAATAAACGACACGCCAATTCCTTCCACCCGATGCGGCCCCGGTTCTCCACCCTGCAGCACGCTTCCCTGCGGCTCCACCGCCACCGTCAAAATATCCGGCCGCTTCTTCTTCAAAAACCGTGCCACACCAGTAAACGTGCCCGCCGATCCGATCCCAGAAATCCACGCATCCATGCGCCCGTCCATCTGTTGCCAGATTTCGACCGCGGTCGTCTGCTCATGAAAGTCCGGGTTCGCCGGATTCTCAAACTGCAATGCAGCAAATGCTCCCGGCGTCTCCATCTCAAACTCCAACGCCTGTCGAATCGCGCCCGCCATGCCCTCAGCTTCAGGAGTTCGCACCACCGTCGCGCCCAGCCCGCGCATCAGCTTGCACTTCTCTTCCGCAAACTGCTCCGGCACGTACAGCATCACCTTGTACCCGCGATTCACGCCGATCAGCGCAAGACCCACGCCGGTATTTCCAGCCGTGGCCTCGACGATCGTGCCTCCCGGCCGCAACACGCCACGCCGCTCTGCATCCAGCACGAGACCCATCGCCGCGCGGTCCTTCACGCTTCCGCCCGGATTCAAAAATTCCAGCTTCGCCCAAATCTCCGCGCAAGGCCCGGTACCACTCGCCTGCTCGAGCCGGCGCAGCCGCAACATTGGCGTCTGTCCCACCAGCTCCAGTACGTTCTCTACAACCCTCATCGACTCAAACCTCACACACAAATTCAACCGGCTGTCGAAGTTCTCGCCGTAGGCGCATGACACACCCCTGATTTTTTACATCAATCCGGAGAGGTTGTTACGTTCTACACCCCGACCTTGCATCAGGGCTTCTTTGCAGGGTCATTCAATCCTGCGTCCTTACCCTTCGACGCAGCCCCGACCTTCGGATAGTACCCACTTCGAGTGCGCACTGACAATCTTCCGAAGCCCTTCGCCTTCGCCTCCACGTGGACCTCACGATATCCACCCAGCTCAGGCGGCTTCGTCGAGTGGTACGAGATCGTGTACTGGGTTCGGATATCCTCGGCCACCTGCGCTGCAACTGCATCCACGTCCTTCAACGCCTTCGGGAAGTAGGCCGCTCCGCCCGTCTGTTCGGCCAGCGTCTCCAGTACTCGTCTTGCATGTCGAGACTCCCGCTTGTCGGTATCTTCTCCAAACAACAGCCCCACGCAATAGATCACCGGCCCGTCCAGGTCCTGAATCCTGCGGATCGTCTGCTCCAGCGTCGCGCTCGAAGCATTATCTTCGCCGTCGGTGACGACCAACAGCACCTGCTTCGGATGTTTCGCATTCTTGCTCAGATAGTCCGCCGAAGCCACCAGCGCGTCATAGACCGCCGTCCCGCCGCTTGATTTGACGAATCCCAATCCCTGTTCCAGCTTGTCGAGGCTGTTCGTAAAGTCCTGGTCGATGAACGCTTCCCAGGAGAAGTCCACCAGAAACTCTTCATCTTCGGGATTTGAGAGCTTCACAAAATTCAGAGCGGCCTTTTGCACCGCAACCCGTTTGTCGTACATCGAACCCGAGCTATCGATCAGCAGACCCAGCGATACGGGCAGGTCCTCATGCCGAAACGACGCAATCGTCTGAGGAACGCCGTCCTCATAAACGGAGAAGGCGCTCTTATCCAGCGTCTGAATCGATCGGCCCCCTGAATCGAGCACCGTTGCATTCAGCCGAACTTCATATGCATCCTGTCGCAGCGTGTACTTCCCACCCTCACGCTCGATCTTCCCTATCGCCACGCCCTGTGGCGCGCCGGTCTGGCTCTGCGCCGGCGGGTCAACATCAGGCGAAGGCACGGGATCGCGGTCCACCGTCAGCGAAGGCTGTCTGTTAGCTGGTTGTTGTTTCGCTGGCACCTGCGGAGCCGTCGGCTGCTGGGTCCATCCGCTCCCCATGCCGGCCACCGTCACCACCCATCCTATCGCGGCCATTCGTGGCCAGAAACTTTTACTGCGAAGGTGCATAGTACCCCTGGCGATTATGTACCGTCAGCGTCGGAAGCCCCGGCGGCGGCACTAGTCGTATCTTCAATTTACGCCAGTTCCCATCCTGCTTCACCTCGGATGGCCTATATCCAATCACATATTCGTTTCGCAGTTCAGCACTGATTCGCGATGCGATGTCCCCCAGATCATTGAGATCCAGCACCCGAAACATTCGTCCCCCCGTCATATCGCATATCTCCGTCAACAGGACGGGCCCCAGCTGCTCTTCGGTCGTCGGCGCATATTGGTCGAATATACCGATCGAATAGATTTGAACATCGCTCTCTCGCACTATTCGGCGCAGCTCCCCTTCGGTATACCGGCTGCGGTTATCTCCGCCATCCGAGATGATCAACAGCGCCTTACGCTCATACTTCGCCTGTTTCAGCTTGTCCACACCCAGATAGATTGCGTCGATCAGGGCGGTCCGGTTCTCCGGCTTCAACATCACCATCCGCGCCTCAACGTCATCCACGTCGGACGTGTAGTCCACAATGACAGCCGGCCGGTCGTTGAACCCCACCACAAAAAACTCGTCCAGCGGATTCGATGTCCTCAGAAACTCGCTCAACGCCTTCCGCGCCCGCATGAACTTCGAGTTCATGCTTCCGCTCAGGTCGAAGATGACGCCAATCGTCACCGGAGCATCTTCCGTAGAAAAGCTCTTGATGATCTGTCCGATGTTGTTGTCGTAAACCTCGAAGTTCTCCTTCTCCAGCCCTGTCACCAGGCGGTTCATCGGATCGGTCACTGTCGCCGGAACCAGCACAAGGTTCACGTCGACGCGGATCCTCGCGTCCCGCCTCGACGTCGCCAGCTTCGCGGCGTTGTCCGCGCCTTCAATCACCGGCTTTGTGTCCTCGGGTGTCTTCGGCGGAGGCGGTGGAGGCTGGGTATGTACCGTTCCCAACGGATTCTCCTGCGCTCGGCAAACCACACTCCCTGCCGTGCTCCAGAATCCCGCACCCACCAGAATCACCGCAAGCCCCAGCACTGCGTGCCGTCCCTTGTTCCAGCTTCCTCGTCTTCCGCTCTTGTTTTGCATATCGATGTCCATAGTGCCACCAATGCCATTTCCGCTCGGTCAGCCTTTGGTCTCCACAGCACAACTAACGGAAATCATTCTTCTTCCGCGAGTTACGACGACTGCAGATCACGTAGCCTACAGCCATCCGGTGTCGCATTCAAGCAAATAATAGACTCGTCGCGAAAGCCTTTTGTCAAAGTTTCATCTCAGGGCCTATTTCCCAATACTTAGCCCGATACTCTGCCCCATACTTAGCCTAACGCTCAGCGCTTCCGTCCAGATTCATCCCGCGCTGACTTTCCCTCTGGCCCACACCCCGTACAATCCCTACATATCCTAAGACGTCTGGAGAAACAAAACAGCATGGCCCGTCTCTACCCCTTCCGAGCCCTTCGTTACGACCCAGCCCGCGTCAACATGGAAGCTGTAGTCACCCAGCCCTACGACAAGATCACTCCGGCCATGCAGCAGCGCTACTACGAAGCCAGCCCTTACAACCTGATACGGGTAATCCTCGGCAAACACGAGCCCGGCGACACCGAGGCCCAGGAATTCCTGCCTCCCGGTGAAGAGGCCAACAACGTCTACACCCGCGCCGCCGAATACCTCCACAACTGGCGCCGCGAGCACATCCTCGCCGAAGAGTCCGAGCCTGCCATCTATGGCTACTCCCAGACCTACACCGTCCCCGGTACCAGCGAAGTACGTGAGCGCCGCGGCTTTATCGCCCTCGGCCACCTCTACGACTACGCCGACAAGGTCGTCTACCGCCACGAGCAGACCTTCCCCAAGCACAAATCCGACCGTATGGCCCTCTTCAAGGCCACCCGCGCCTACTGCGAGCAGATCTACATGCTCTACTCCGACCCCGCCTTCACCGCGGAAAAGCTCATCTTCGAAGGCTCATTTCCGAACGGCTTCGACGACAACCCAGCCGACCTCGCCATCACCGACGAGTACGGCGTCGTCCACAAACTGTGGAAGCTAACCGACCCCAACCTCATTAATCTCCTGCTCACCGCCATGGCCGACAAGAAGCTCATCATCGCCGACGGCCACCACCGCTACGAGACCTCGGTCGCCTACGCCAAAGAGCGCTCCGCCCAGCTCAAACTCCCCCTCAACCAGCCCCGCGACGAAGACGAAAAGCTCAGCCCCAGCCACCTCCCCGCCCCAGCCTTCCCCGAGGCCGCCATGATGATGACCTTCGTCAACATGGAAGCCCCCGGCATCACCATCCTGCCCACGCACCGCGTCGTCAACGGCATCGAAAACTTCTCCTCCCCCGACTTCATCACCAAAGCCAGCGCCTTCTTCGACATCGCCGAGGTCGACGACGACGCACCTGCCGCCGAACTGATCGATCGCCTCAACAAAACCTCCGGCGATTCCTTCATCGCCGTCACCGGCGACGGCAACTACGTCCTCACGCCCAAACCGGAAGCCATCGCGCCCCTCCTCGCGGGCCTTCCCTCCAGACAGCGCCAACTCGGCGTAGCCCAGCTCCACACCATCGTGCTCGACCATCTCCTCGGCCTGACCGAAGACAAGGTCCGCGCCACCGGCAGCATCCAGTACCTCCGCGAAGCCGCCGAAGCCGTCAGCCTCGTCGAGTCCGGCGAAGCCAACATCGCCTTCCTCATCAAGCCCATCACCCTCGACCAGCTCAAAGATGTCTCCCTCTCCGGCGAGGTCATGCCGCAAAAGTCCACTGACTTCTACCCAAAACTCCTCAGCGGCCTGGCCATCTACGCCCTCGACTAAATTTAGGACTAACTCAGAGTCCGGCGCATAACCGCAACCCACAAAGCTCAGCGACGGCTACTTGGGCCCGTAGCTGAGCTTTGGATACCAGTCGGTCCCTCGTCCCTCCGGTGTCAGATCCAGCAACTGCCATAGCAGATCAAGATCCGGCGCACCCCGCGGATCCTGCCCCGGATCCGCCATCTCCCCACCCATCTCGCCGCTATAAAAATGGCGAATCTTGCCGTCGCGTCTCGCAAAGACGCTGAACCCCGGAACATCCGCATCCTCGGCGTTCACATACGTCCGCGTATACTCCCCCGTCGTGTCCGAAAAGAAAGGTAGATTCGCAAACCCGCGCTGTTTCTTGTACTCCACCAGCCGCTCGATTGGCGACCGTGCAGTCACCGCAATCGCCACGCGCTCCCGCAGATTCACCGCCGTCCCATTCCACGCGCTCAAAAACGAAGTGCAACTCGGACATGGCGTCTTCCGCTGCGGCCCATACATCATGCTGTAGATCATCAGCGTTTCTCTATCGCCAAAGAGACTGGACAACCGAACCGCGCCACTCTCCGACACCACCTCAAAGTCCTGAGGAATCTCCCCTCCTGCAGGCAAGGCACGCCGCTGTGCCGCCACCCGCTCCAAATGCCGTCGCAACTCGATCTCTTCCGCCAGCAGCGCGTTGCGGGCCGCACGATACTCCACACTCTCATTTGGAAAATGAGCCTTATTCGTAGCGGCTAATTCCTTAGCCGGAACAAGTGTCTCCGTATCAACCATGAAACCCTCCAATGAAACCCTTCCGGATCGCAAAAAATTTACAGAATGCTCACGTTCGTGGTGCTTCCCTTTGGATGCTTCCTACACCACCGTCAACCTGGGCAATTTTATGAAAGTCTCGTTGATGTTGCGTACTCAGCCCGGTAACCCATCCGACCTGCTCACGCTTTACAATCAACCAAACGACTTTGTCTCTTTTTTTCAAACATCTCGCCCTGGGACTCGCGGTTATTCCTCTGATGAACCGCGTCGCCCCCGCGCAGCAACCACTCCCCCGCACCGTAATCCTCCTCGACCCCGCCCACGGAGGCCCCGATCCCGGCGCACACCTTCCCAACAACCTGCTCGAAAAAGATCTCACCCTTGCCTTCGCGACCCGCCTCCGCGCCCTCCTGGCCACCAACGGCTTCACCATGGCGTCGACCCGGGACGCCGATCCCACGGTCTCATTCGCCACCGACCAGCGAGCCGAAATCGCTAACCACGGCCACCCCAACGCCTGCCTCGTCCTCCACGCAACATCCAGCGGCAACGGCGTCCACGTCATCACCTCATCCCTCACCCCGCCCAGCGACCTCGATGGCCCACACACTACGGTCCCTTGGAACGCCGCCCAGTCCGCCTCTATCCCCCAAAGCCTCAGCCTCGCCAACGAGATCGGCCTCTCCCTCCAGCGCGCAAAGATCCCAGTCATCCTCAGCCGTTCCTCCCTCCGCCCCCTCGATAACCTCACCTGCCCCGCTGTCGCCATCGAGATCTCCCCGTTCACCCCACCCGATGGCGACCGCACGCCTGTCACCGACGCTACCTATCAGCAAAACATCGCCAAGGCCATCGCCGCTGCCCTCACATCCTGGCGCAGCCGCCAGATTCCGGTCGGAGCAGCAAAATGATCCCCCGTTACCAGCGCATCCTCTTCTGGAGTCTTGTTGCAGGCATCCTCCTGATGGCAGCCTTCCTCCTCCACGGCTGTGAGCAGGCTCACAAACGGCTCGCCACCCCCAACGACCCCACACCCATCGCCGCTCCCACCAGCTCCAGCACCGAGGACATCACCCTCTACCTCGCCAACGACGCCGACGCCTCCATCACTCCGGCCACGGAATCGTTCGCCCTGCCACAGGAGCCCTCTGCTCGCGCCCGCGCACTCATCGAGCACCTCCTCTCCACCTACTCCCTCCCAGCCTCCGCCCATCCTCTCCAGGGCGGCGCCGCCGTCGACGACGTCTTTCTCTTGACCGCCCCCCAACCAAAGCCCGGCACCCGACCCGGCCAGTTAGCCGTCATCAATCTTCACGGCTCCTTCCTCGACAACCACCCATCCGGTGTCCAGGTCGAGACCCTCACCGTGCAATCGATCATCGGCACCCTTCACGCCGCTCTTCCGCAGGTCACCGCGATCCGCTTCCTCGTCGACGGCCAACCTCACGACACCCTGGCCGGCCACGCCGACCTTCTCCACATCTACCCGGCCACCGACACTACCGCCAAACCCATTCCACCAACCGCCAACTACAGAGACCGAAAAACTGAGAGCAGACAGACCTCATGCCTTCAAGAAACCCCACACATAGGCGTCTTCGACTCCGGCTTCGGCGGCCTCACCGTCCTCCGCGCCCTGCTTCCACTCATCCCCGACGCTCGCTACATCTATCTCGGCGACACCGCCCGCCTCCCCTACGGCTCCAAGTCGCACGAAACCATCGCCCGCTACGCCGTCTCCAGCGCAAAGTTCCTCCACGATCAGGGTGCCGACCTCCTCGTCATCGCCTGCAACACCGCCACCGCCCTCGCCCTTGATAGACATCCAGCGCGCTCTGCCCATCCCGGTCATCGGCGTAATCGAACCCGGGGCTCAGGCCGCTCTCGCAGCCAGCCCCAGTCGACCCCGAATCCAAGTACTGGTCCTCGCCACCACCGCCACCGTCCAGTCCCACGCCTACACCCACGCCCTCAACGCCCTCAACCTCGAAGCCACCGAAAAAGCCTGCCCCCTCCTCGTTCCCCTTGTCGAAGAAGGCTGGATCGACCACCCCGTCACCGACGAAGTCCTCAAAATCTACCTGACCGAAGCATTCGCCCATGCCCCTGCGACGAACACGCTCCTACTCGGTTGCACCCACTACCCGCTCCTCGAACCCGCCATCCGTCGCACCCTCGCCTCCATCCACCACCCCCTCACGATCATCGACTCCGCCAAAGCCACGGCCCATGCCGTAGCCTCCCATCTAGGCCTCCCCTCTCAAAGCCCAGACCTCAACGCTAACCGGCCCTCAATGCACCTTCTACGCCACCGACTCAGTCGAAAAATTCCAGTTCCTCGGCTCCAACTTCCTCGGCCAGGCCGTCGCCAAGGTCAACCTGATCGACCTGGGCGGCTAAACTAATCGCAGTGAAGGTCGTAATCCCAACATCTCTCGGAGCCCAAAATGCCATTCCTCCTAAAGACCGAACCCGGCAAATACTCCTTCGATGACCTCGAGCGCGACGGCGAGACCACCTGGGACGGCATCTCGAACAACACCGCACTCCTCAACCTCCGCAGCATGAAGCCCGGCGAAAAACTCGTCATCTACCACTCCAACGTCGGAAAAGCTGTCGTAGGCACCGCAAAGGTGGTCTCCGTCGATGCCACCGACCCCAAAGACCCGAAAGTTCGTATCAAACCGGTCAAGCGCCTCAAACAGGAAAAGACCCTCGACGACATGCGCCAGACTCCCGTCTTCAAAGACTCGCTTCTCTTCCGTCAGTTCCGCCTCTCGGTCGTCCCGCTCACCGACGCCCAGTACGACTGGCTTACTCTTTAGTGACCAAAGTTACAGTATGGAACTGGTTCCATCTCCTTTTCTATTCTTCTGTTTCGTGCAACCATGCGCATAGAATCCCCCAGACAGGGCCCCCTAAATGTCCTTGATCGCGTCGGTAGATGTCGGCACCCTTCTCGGCTGTCAAGTCGCTTTGACGGCGATCTACGCGATCGTCTTCTTCTGCATGAAGGTCATGTACCCGTATCTTCGCGGCGCCGGCTCCGTCGCGCTGGCGTTCGTTGCAATGACCATCGCCAATGTTCTTCTACTGCTCTCCGATTCCCTTCCACCCTTCGTCTCAATTGTTATCTCCCATTGCTTCCTGCTCTCCGCGTTCGTCCTCTTCTACACCGGCGTCCTTCACTTCTTCAAAAGTCCACGTAAGATTCGCTACGCATGGGCTCTCACCATCGTCGCATCCGTGCTGATCGCCTACCTCATCCTTTCGCATGACCGCACCAAGGCACTCATCTTCGTCATCGCCATCAGCTTCTTTCTCCTCCGCGGCGTCATCGCAGTCGAGATCTTCCGTCAGGCCGCAGACAGGATCTTCCTAAAGATCTTCGCCTACCTCATGGCAGCCTATGCCGTCTTCGCGTTGAACCGCCTCATCTTCATGGCTGGTAGTGGGCGCGCCGCCCAACCAGGCTCAGCGCGAATTCCTTCAGACCGTCTCAGTTCTGCTCAGTGTCACCTTTGCGTTTCTCATCGGACTCTCTTTTCTACTCATGCTCTGCAGTGAGCTTCTCACTCTCGTCAAAGACGAATCGGAACGGGACCTCCTCTCCGGTGTCCTCAACCGCCGCGGCATTGAGCAGAAGCTGGACCTCGAACTCAAGCGAGCCGGGCGTAGCGGACAGAGCATCTCCATCGCCCTCATCGATATCGACCACTTCAAAACCATCAACGACTACGCTGGACATGCCGCCGGCGACACCGCCCTCCGCGATGTCGTCACTGCAATCTCCTGCCGTCTGCGCGCGTACGACCTCCTCGGCCGCTTCGGGGGCGACGAATTTCTCATCATCTTTCCCCACACCACCAGTTCGGAAGCCCTCGTCGTCGCCTCTCGCATCGAAGCCGTCGGTGCGCGACCTCTCCATACCGGACACCGAGCTGCCCCTGACCATCAGCATCGGCCTCACCCAGGCCGCCTCCGGTGAAATCGCCGGCCCGCTCCTCGCCCGCGCCGACAAGGCCCTCTACCACGCAAAAGACGCAGGCCGGAACTGCTGCCGCGTCCTCCTCCACGAGACAGACGCTGAAGCGGGCCCGCAGCAGCATGTCATTCTCCCTACAAGCTAAGCGATCGCCTCCCCCGATAGCTCTTGCCCAGTCAGACTGCTATCCTTGAGGTCGCAAACCGCATCTGAAAGGAACCTGTTCCACATGATCGATCTCAAAGGCAAAGTCGCCGTCGTCTTCGGCCTCGCCAACAAACGCAGCATCGCCTGGGGCATCGCCCAGAAGCTCTCCGAAGCCGGCGCCACCCTCGCCATCTGCTACCAGAACGAGCGCCTCCAGCGCGACGCAGAGTCCCTCGCCGCCGAACTGCCCAGCGCACGCACCTTTCAGTGCGACGTCTCCGTCGACGAACAGATCGACACTCTCTTCGCCACACTCAAAGAGACCTACGGCACCCTCCACACCATCGTTCACGCCGTCGCCTTCGCCCCGTCCGACGCCATCAAGAACGACTTCCTCCTCACCACCCGCGACGACTTCCGCATCGCCCACGACGTCAGCGTCTACTCGCTGATCGCCGTCAGCCGCGCCGCCGTACCGCTCATGACCGAAGGCGGCTCGATCCTCACACTCACCTACTACGGCTCCACCAAGGTCTTCCCCAACTACAACGTCATGGGCGTCGCCAAGGCCGGACTCGAGGCCACCGTCCGCTATCTCGCCGCATCCCTCGGCTCAAAAAACATCCGCGTCAACGCCATCTCCGCCGGCCCCATCAAAACCCTCGCCGCCCGCGGCATCGGCGACTTCACCAAAATTCTCGACGCCGTCACCGACCGCGCCCCACTCCACCGCAACGTCGATCAGCTCGAAGTAGGCGGCGCCGCACTCTTCCTCTCAAGCGACCTCGCCAGCGGCATCACAGGCGAAATCACCTACGTCGACTGCGGCTACAACATCACCGGGCTCTAAGATAGGTTGTCATTCTGCCCCTGAGCAGAGTCGAACGGAAAGATCCTAGCATTTGCTCCAGTCTGCAAATTCGCATCGAAAGGACATCCCATGACCATCGCAGAAATCCTTCTCCAGGACTACGACACCGAGATGAAGGGCATCCGCACCACACTCGAGCGCATCCCCGAAACCAACCCTGAATTCAAGTGTCATGACAAATCCATGCCCATGGGACGTCTCGCCGTCCACGTCTCAACCCTTCCACGCTTCGGCATCAATATCCTCACCACCGACGAACTCGACCTTGCAGCCACAAAATTTCCTGACATGACCTTCGTCTCCCGCGAAAAGCTCCTCGCCGACTTCGATGCCCTCTCCGCCGAAGCCCGCGCAGCCCTCGCCAACTCCAGCGACGAGCACCTCCAGAAGAACTGGAAGATGTCATGGGGCGACAAGGTCATCGCCGACGCCCCGCGCTCTCTCCTCTATCGCACCATGTTCTTCAACCACGTCATCCACCACCGCGCCCAGCTCGGCGTCTACCTCCGTCTCAACGACGAGCCCGTCCCTCCGCTCTACGGCCCATCCGCCGACGACCGAATGGGCTTCTAAAGACAGTGATTGGTGACTTGTGATTAGTGGTTAGAGTTCACCTTACTAACCACTAATCACTGCTTGTAAACTACTCCACCCTTCATCACAAATCCCACCTTCTTCGTCACCGAGATATCCTCCAGCGGATTCCCCGGCACGGCAATCACATCCGCAAAATATCCAGCCTTCAACTCCCCGATCTGCCCACCCCAGCCCAGCAGCTTCGCTCCATTCAACAGATCCGCCTGCAACACCGCCGCCGGCTTCATCCCATACTCCACCATCAACTCCAGCTCTCGCGCCTGCGTCCCATGCGGAAACGGCCCCACATCGCTTCCCATCGCCATCGGAACCCCCGCCGCAAGCTGCTTCTTGAACTCCGCCGCATGAAAAGCCTGCTGCGCCCGCCCACTCGCAGCCCTGGCCGGCGTCGCCGCATGATCCGCAAAGTACTCCGAAATCGCAAACGTCGGCACCGCGTAAATCTGCTTCTCCTTCATCACCTTCATCGTCGCGTCGCTCAACTGATACGCATGATCGATCGACACCACACCCGCCGCCACCGCATACCCAGCCCCCGGCTCCCCCGTGCAATGCACAGCGATCACCTTCCCCACCCGCGCAGCCTCAGCGACCGCCGCCTTCAACTCCGCCTCCGTGTACTGATACGGCGTCTTGAACACCCCATCCTTGTAAGAATCCCGCCCCGTCTCATAGATCTTGGTGAAATCCGCCCCCAGCTTGCACTGCTCGCGCATCACCTTCACCAACTCATCCGCGCTATCGGCGTAGTCGCATTCGACATCACCTGCTGATCCGGGTTGTACGCAATCGCATCCTCATGCCCGCCCAGAATCGAGATCGCATTTCCACTCATCCGCATCCGCGGCCCCGGAATCATCCCCTTATTGATCGCATTCCGCACCGCCGAATCCGCAGCCCCCGCGCCCTCAGTCCCCATGTCGCGCTCCGCCGTAAAGCCCGCCATCAGATCAGCCTTCGCCGCCCCGGCTGCAATCAGCGTCCGCTCCGGCACGCTCTCCTGCACCGTCTGCAGATCCTCCTCCCCCGGATGCAGAAACAGATGCACATGCGCATCGATCAGCCCCGGCATCAGCGTCGTGTCTCCCAGATCGATCACCTCGGCGCCCGCAGGCCGGTCCACATGCGCGCCAGCCGCAACAATCCGATCGCCCTCCACCAGAACCTCACCCGGCGTCACGATCTTCGCGCCCGCCACATCCAGCATTCGCGCCGCATGCAGCACCACAACATGCGACCGATCCGCCACCTGCGCCCCAACCGGCATCGCACACAATCCCGCCACCACCGCCACCATCATCCATGTCTTCATATGAAACGAGAATATCGCGAACGCCCGCGTTCCGCAGCAAGAACAACGAACCGGTCGCGCAGAAATCCCGAGACCCAATCCTCGCTACTTCACCGCCGCAACAGCTGGCATACGTGCCTGCGCGAGAAGAACACGTTCATCGAGAACCAGACTTTCGAGCTCTCCAAGCAACGTGGACATCTCATCTTCCGTGGCAACTTCGGCGCGGATGATTCCTGGCGTTATCTCTACGAGGCACTGGTGCCACCAGTCCTTACCCACTCCCCGCAGCTGCGCCGGCTGAGTGAAGCAAACCTCAGGAACACCGAACCCCGCCTCCATCACCGCCGTATGCAGCTGCGAGCCGAAGTCATAGTTCACCCCCAGGTGTTTCCCCAACGCATGCGCAAGTGCAATAGCTTGTTGATAAACCTTTGTGGGCGGACAACTGAAGACACTTGAGATCACGATGTCCTGGCAAACCAGCACTCCGCCCGGTTTCAGCACGCGATGAATCTCGCGAAGAGCATCCAAGGGGTCGTTGCAGATGGCATAGCAGCAACCGGCAATGCACCATGTCGAAGCTCTCCGGCGAAAACCCCGTGTCATACGCGTTGACTTCCATAAACTCAGGAGGCCGCGATCCTTCGCTCTGCGTTCCATGGGCCCGCGCAAACTCGAGCTGGCTTCGATTGATGTCTGCCCCAACTACCGTTCCAGTCGGCCCGACCTGGTTCGCAATCCAGTGAGTGACGATGCCTGTGCCGCATGCGAGATCAAGAACTCGCATCCCCGCACCCAGCCCAGAGTCCAACATCATCTGTCGTGTCGACGCGCCGTAAATCTGGTCCTGCATCTCGAGCCTTGCAGCCCCGCAGTCACCGGTTTCGAAGACGTAGACGTCGCTGGCAGTACCCTTCGCTCCCTCAAGCATTCGGACAGCTCCTCCGCAGTGGATGCGTGCGGCTGGCCCTCCGCAAGTTCGCCGCAGTATAGCACCGTGATCTTTAGCCAGCCTTCTCCGTCAGCTCCGCCCACCGCGCATAAAGATGATCCGCCTCCGCCTGCGCCGCCTCCATCTCCGCCAGCGCCGCCGTCAGCCTCGCCGCATCCACCGCCACCGACCGGATCTTCAATCGTGTGCCGCGCCTTCTGCAGCCGGTCCTCCGCCGCCTCCACCGCCGCTTCAATCCCCGCAAACTCCCGCGCCTCCAGATACGAAAGCTTCTTCTTTCCTCCAGCGCCCTGCGCAGGCCCAGCCGAAACCGAAGCAACCGCCTTCCCCGTAGCTCCCGGAGCAATCGCCTCCTCCACCTTCACGCCGCGCCACTGCTCCCACTGCGAGTAGTCCGCAAACGTCTCCGCGCCACCCTTCCCATCCAGCCCCAGCACAATCGTCGACACCCGATCCAGCATGTAACGATCGTGCGTCACCAGCACCAGCGCGCCCGTATACTCCAGCAGACTCTCCTCCAGAATCTCCAGCGTCGCAATATCCAGATCGTTCGTCGGCTCATCGAGCAGCAACAGATCCGCCGGCTCCAGCATCAGCTTCGCAATCAACACCCGCGCCCGCTCGCCTCCGCTCAGCCTCTCGACCGGCTGATTCAGCTGTTCGCTCGTAAACAAAAACTTCGTCGCATAACTCGCCACATGCACCACGCGCCCCTGGTACACCACCGAGTCCGAATCCGGAGCCAGCGCCCGCCGCAGCGTCACACCCTCCTCCAGCTCCCGCGTCTGGCTGAAGTAAACAATCTTCAACGCAGCCGCCTTCTTGATCGTCCCCGCCGTCGGCTCCAACTCTCCCGTCAACAACCGCAGCAGCGTAGTCTTCCCGCTCCCATTCGGCCCCACCAGCCCCACGCGCATCCCGGTCGTAATCAGAAAATTCAACCCCTCCACAATCTTCCGGTCACCCAGCACAACCGAAACATCCTCCAACTCCACCAGCCGCTTCGTCTGCCGGTCCGTCGCCGAAAAATCAATCCCCGCACTCGCCGTCTGCACCCGCGAGTTGACCTCCTTCAACTGCCCAATCAACTCCTGCGCATTGTCGATCCGCGCCTTCGCCTTCGTACTCCGCGCCTTCGGCCCGCGCCGCAGCCAGTCCACCTCGATCTTCACGCGGTTCTTCAGCGCATCCTGCAGCTTCGACTGCGCCTCCATATAAGCTTCCTTGCCCTCAAGAAACTTCGAGTAGCTCCCCTTCACCCGCAGCAGCCCATCCGCATACACGCGGTTCAGTTCCACTATCTCCGTCGCAACATTCTCAAGAAAATAACGATCATGGCTGACAAGCACACAAGCAAAACTACCCTCATTCAGCAACTCCTCCAGCCACACAATCCCCGCCAAATCCAGATGGTTCGTCGGCTCATCGAGCAGCAGCACATCCGGATGCGTCACCACCGCCTCCGCAATCGCCAGCCGCTTCCGCCACCCTCCACTCAGCGTCGCCGCCTCCGCACTCAAATCCGGAAACCCCGTCCGCCCCGACGTCTCCCGCAGCCGCCCCTCATGCTCACCCTCGGCCACCTTCGCCCGCACCAGCGCAGCCTCCAGCACCGCGCGCACCGTCATCCCCGGCGCAAAGGTCGACTCCTGCTCGACATAGCCCACCCGCGCCCGCTTCCGCACCGCAACATCCCCGGCATCCGCGTCCTCATCCCCCGCAAGCACCTTCAGCAACGTGCTCTTCCCCGCCCCATTCGGCCCAATCAGCCCAATGCGGTCCCCATCACTCACAGTAAAACTAATCTCTTGAAACAGAGGCAGCAGCGCCAAAACGCTTTCGTCACGCCCTGCGCATTTAAGATTGGTGGCATTTCTTCAGTTTACCGCGGAAGACAAGACTCACGGCCACTGCCGCCGCTCTTCCCAAATCACTCTGCACCTAAGACTTTGTCATCCTAAGCGAAGTAGCTCGCAACCTTGCGAGCTACGGAGTCGAAGGACCTGCGGTTGACTTGTTCTTGTACTGCCAAGGACGATGAGCCCGTTCCTTCAATCCAGATCAAAGTCCCGCAGCGGCCGATCCGTCAGCGGAGTCTCCTTCGCCTTCTTCACCGCCTCGGCAAACTTCTTCGCCATCACATCGTCCTTGTTCTTCTGCGCATCCACACTCTGCGCAAAGATCGAGTCCCGCCGCGCATCCGCCTCGCGCAGCGCCTTCGCCGCCTCGCCAAAGTCCTCAAACATCTTCTTCTTCGGAGCAGACTTATGCGCAATGATCGCCCGCGTCACCGGATCCACCTTCAGCATCGCCCCACAATCCGGACACATCACCTCAAACGGCTGATCGCTCAATCCCATCGCCACACCTCACCCATCCATTCTAAAACCCACCGCACCCGCTCAAAGCTCACACGCCCGACCAGCTCAAAGCCGCACCACCACATGCCCCGGACACAGATTCCCCGCCACCCCCACCAGCCGCTCCACCAACCCATCCCCATACCGCGCCATAAACCAAACCCCGGCCACCACCCGCTCCTGCGGATGCCCATCCGGAAACACATTCAGCGTGATCGCCTCGGCATGCTTCCGCAGACTGGCCTCCTTCTGCAACTCAAACGTCGCCGCCATCCGCCGCAGCCGGTTCATCTGGTACAGCATCTTCGACCCCGACACCTCCGCCGCCCGCCCCAGCGACTCATCCATCCCACCCAGATACTCCGTCAACGCCGTCAGCTCCGTCTCCAGCGCATTTCCCACCGCCGCCAGCTTCCGCTTGCGCTTCAATCGGCATCGCCCGCGCGCCCAGCCGCTGCGCCAACTCCTCCGCCGTCGTCATCGCATCCGGCAGCTGCACCTCATCCTTGTCCATCACCGCCGCAATCGCCGGCTCCAGCAGCGTCGCGCTCAACCGCGGCAGCACCGGCGTAATCCGCCCCAGAATCGCCTCATACAACACCGCACTCTGCGCAAAATAAGCAATCTCCGCCGGCCCGCCCATATAAGCCGCCGTCGGCAGCAATCGTATCCTGAAACACCGGCCGCAGCAGCGCATTCGGACTCAGCCGCTCCGGCGCACGTCTCCAGAATCGCAAGCAGCTCCGCAGTCGAATAGCTCTGCCCACCAGCCTTCCACTGCCGTCCCCATTCCCGATGCCAGCCGCCGCAGAGCCACCCGCTCCCCGTCGTCTCATCCACCAGAAACAGCAGCGATGCCACCCTCCGCCACCAGCACCTGCGCATGATATCCAGCCCTCACCAGCTCCTCGCTCCGGGCAATCAACAGCTGCCTGCAACTCCGCCGCATGTTCAATCGCACACCGCAGCGTGCTCGCCCCCAGCGCATGAAACTCCCGCGACGCCGCATCCATCACAATCAATCCCTGCTCCGCAAAGATCCGCGCCATCAACCGCGCAAACGCCCAACGCCAGCGTAGGCCGATCACCATCGCGCCGGCCGATAACACTCCCGCAGCCAGCTCGCTCACCGGCGCAAACTCCAGCAGCTCGCTCGCCCGTTCCAGCACCGCATCCATCTCCGGCCCCAGCACCACCCCACCCACCGGCACCGCATGCGCCACCTTCAATCCGGCCCGCAGCGTCTCCACCGAAGTCTTCGTCAGCAGCGAAACCTGGTCCACCTCTTCCAGATCATGATCCTCCGTAGCCAGCCAGAACACCGGCACATGCTCCACCCCGGTCGCCGCCGTCGCCTCCTTCGCCCGCGCCACCGCCGTCGCCGCCTTCAGCAGCGTCAGCAGCGGCCCGCCAAACAGCACCACCTGCTGCCCCGTCACCACCGCCCGCGCCCCAGCCCGCAGCTTCGCAATATTCGCCATCGCCGCATCGCTCGCGCCAAACTCCACGCTCTGCCGCTCCAGCAGCATCCGCCAGCTGCCCGGCATGCTCTCGCCGGCACGCGCCTTCCCCATCCACTTCCCGCCAAACGGCTCCGCGCCATACCACCGCCGCACCGGCGCATCCGCCGCACTTTCGCCCATCGCAAGATAGTCGCGATAGAGCTGCGACACATGCGGCAACATCGTAATCGGGATAACACTCAGTACTCATCGCAGACCTTATCCTCAATCTCGACCTCACCGCCGCAGCAATCCTGCGGCCATCGCAGCCCTAACAATTTCACGTGCAGATCGTTGGATGCCCGCCACCTAAGTCTAGATGCAGGATGATACTTTAGCCCTATGTCTGCCATCAAGAAACCAGAAGCCCAGCCCCCAGCCAGGCCCCCAAACCGCCCCACAAGACCATCAAACGTCTCCCGCCAAGCCGCCAAAGCCACGCCTCATCTCCTCCAAACTCTCCTACAAAGGCAAAGTCTTCTCCGTCTTCACCGACAAGGTCAAAGAGCCCGGCGGCCACACCAACATCCGCGACGTCATCCGCCACAACGGCTCCGTCGTCATCCTCGCCGTCGACGAATCGCAGCAACCCCACCGACCCCGACATCATCCTCGAGCGCCAGTACCGCCACGCCGCCGGCCAGTTCCTCATCGAGCTTCCCGCCGGCCGCATCGAACCCGGCGAAGCCCCCCTCGCCGCCGCCAAGCGCGAGATGATCGAAGAGACCGGCTACCGCGCCAAACGCTGGACCCTCCTCACCAAATACTTCGCCAGCCCCGGCTTCCTCGGCGAATGGATGCAGATCTACCTCGCCCGCGACATCCGCGAAGGCACCGCCACACCCGAAGCCGACGAGCACATCGAGATCTTCCGCCTTCCCCTCTCCGAGGCCCTCGCCCTCATCGCCGCCAACAAGATCCACGACGGCAAAACCCTCATCGGCCTCTTGCTCTACGACGCCGCCCGCCGCGCAGGCCGCCTCTAGCATTCCTAGATCAAAACGTGCTTATGCCGCTTCGGTACGTCACGAAGCGGCACCTTGTCCCACTCACGGCAAGCACGCTAGTAACCAAAATCGACCTCGTCACAAAAAATCGGCACCCGGTGCCACTCCCAGAAAACTCCCTCTCCTCCTTTTGCGTCACAGTCTCTTGAGGCCGCTACCGTTGAAGCACTATCACTTCGCGGCATGCGACCGTCACAGACACGAAACAAGGGAGTTCGCTCCATTGGCACAATACAAAGGCACCGTAAAGTGGTTCAACAACGCAAAGGGCTACGGCTTTCTGGGCCGCGAGGGCGGAGCGGACGTCTTCGTCCACTACAGCTCCATTCAGCGCGAGGGCTACAAAAGCCTCAAAGAAGGCGATGAGGTCGAGTTCGACATCATCCAGGGAACAAAGGGCCCACAGGCCGATCAGGTCGTCTCGTCTCAAAGAAGTCAATAACGTAGCACAGCACGCAACTCAGTAACATCTCCCTTCCGGTCAACGCGGCCACTCCCAGCCACGTTCCTCCGGCCCTGCACGTCTCACTGTCTTGAGTCCCACCCCCACCTGTTGCATACTGGCTCAGAGACCGCGCCCGTATCGCGGACTCTGGCCGCAATCTCATGGACAATATCATCGATCGCCCGCCTCCTCGACGAAACCGCCTCCCTCCTCGAGATCGACGCAGCCGACCCCTTCCGCATCCGCTCCTATCGCCGCGCCGCCGAGGCCGTCGAGCAGCAAACCACCCAGCTCGCCACCCTCGCCGACGACCCCAAACAGCTCCTCGCCATCCCCGGCATCGGCAAGGGCATGGTCGCCAACATTCGGCGCTCTCGTCACCACCGGCACCATGCCCCTCCGCGAAGAGCTCCTGCAAAAATACAAACCCACCATGCTCGAGCTCCTCCGCCTCCCCGGCATGGGCCCCAAGACCGTCGCCCTCGTCTGGTCCTCCTGCCAGGTCTGCGACATCGACGCGCCTCGAAGCCGCCGCCAAAGCCGGCCACCTCACCAAGCTCCCCCGCATGGGCGAAAAGTTCGTCACCAAGCTCCTCAAAGGCATCGAAGACCACCGCAAAAACTCCAGCCGCTTCCGCATCGACAAAGCCCAGCACCACGCCGACACCATCAGCGATCTCATCCGCGCCTTCCCCGGCATCGACGAGATCACCCCCGCCGGCTCCCTCCGCCGCGGCCGCGAGACCGTCGGCGACCTCGACCTCCTCGTCACCGGCCCGGCCTGCGAGCCCGACGTCGTCTCCGCCGCCGTCGAACACGTCGCCGCCCTGCCCCTCATCGACAAGCTCCTCGCCAAAGGCCAGAACAAAGTCAGCTTCACCCTCCGCAACAATCTCCAGGTCGACGTCCGCCTCCTCCCCCGCGCCAGCTACGGAGCCGCCCTCCAATACTTCACCGGCACCAAGATGCACAACGTAGCCCTTCGCCAGCGCGCCATCAAACGCGGCCTCACCCTGAACGAGTACGCTCTCCTCCGCGTCGAAGACAACGTCATCATCGCCGCCGCATCCGAAGCCGACATCTACAACGCCCTCGACCTCGACTACATCCCACCCGAGCTGCGCGAAAACTCCGGCGAACTCGAAGCCGCCGCCGCCCACACCCTCCCCCACCTCATCACCCGCGCAGACATCCGCGGCGACCTCCACATGCACACCAACGCCACCGACGGTCGCGACACCATCCGTCAGATGGCCGAAGCCGCCCTTGCCCGCGGCCTGCCCTACATCGCCATCACCGACCACAGCAAAAATCTCGCCATGACCAACGGCCTCGACGACAAGCGCGCTCTCGCCCACATCAAAGCCATCCGCAAAGTCGACGCCGAGATGGAAGGAAGGATCCGCGTCCTCCCCGGCATCGAGGTCGACATCCTCGCCGACGGCGCCCTCGACCTCGACGACTCCACCCTCGCCCAGATGGACATCGTCGTCGCCAGCGTCCACTCCCACTTCAACCAGCCCATCGAAGAGATGACCGACCGCGTCCTCCGCGCCCTCGAAAACCCGCACGTCCGCATCCTCGGCCACCCCACCGGTCGCAAAGTCCTCGAGCCGCGAGGCCTACGCCATCAACATCGACCTGATCCTAAAACGCGCCGCCGAACTGGGTGTAGCCGTCGAACACAACGCCAACCCGGCCCGCTCCGACCTCAACGACCTGAATCTCCGCATCGCCAAACAATACGGCTGCAAAATCGTCGTCGACACCGACGCCCACTCCACCGAAGAGCTCGACCAGATTCGTTACGGCATCACCCAGCTTCGCCGCGCCTGGCTCACTCCCGCAGACATCCTCAACACCGAACCCACCGCCGAAGCTTTCCTCAAAAACCTCCGCCCAAAACCGTAGCCGCCTCACCCATCGCGAGCGACTTCGCCTTCAAAATAACGTCCGGAGCGTCAACCGAGGAGTATAGAAGGTAACCTCATCTGCGAAGAAATGACACAAAAGGCGAATGTGCTCCCACGATCGATGGACATATACTCTGCATAGCTCTCCCGCTGCTGTAACTCGGTCCTTTAACGTCACCTTCCCCACAGGAGCACGTTCATGACGAAATCCTTACGTATGATCTTCGGCTTTCGCTCTTTTGCTATTCGTCGCCCTTCCGCTGCACGCGCAGTCTGGCTGCGTCAGCTCTCCCGAAAACCCAACCGCCGTCCTGGCTCTCGTCGGCTCCGCCGGAGCGTTCTTTGCCACAGCCCGCGCCCGCATCAAAGCCCGCCGTTCCTCCAAATAGCCTCAACTCACCTTCCACACGCAACAAAACCCTGGCAAACACCAGGGTTTTTCTTTTGCCTCGAAATTCTTCAACGCACACACCTCCGCGAACTATCTATCCTTCTTCATCCGCTTCACCACCCCTGCCAGCGAGTGTTCGTTCATCGCGCTCACGGCGTCCCCCCGCACCTTCTTCATCCACCCGCTCACCGCCTTGTCGTCGATGCTCAACCAGTCCCCAGCCGTCGCCTCGAACACATCCCCCAACCCGATCTGCTTCGCCGGAAGCTTCAGCTTCGCCCCACCGTGCGGCCCCTTCCGCTGCACAATCAGCCCGGCCTTATGCAGCACCAGAAACGTCCTGCGCACCATCACAGCGCTCTCCTTCAGCGCCTCCGCAATCGCCGACGACGTATGCATTGCATCCGGCTCACTCGCCAGCACCGCCAACACCCGCACACTCAACTGAAACCGACCACTCTGTGCCATGGACAAAAAGCTAACACACCCAGCCACCACTGCGGCGATCCACCGCATTCCTGTCGGCTCTTTTTCCGCGCAATTCCGCATGCAGCCGCATTCACCGCCCATCACGCCATGTAAACTCTTTCAGTGAATATCCTCTTTGTCGGCGATGTCTTTGGCTCCGCCGGCCGCCACATCGTCCGCGAACACCTTCCCCACGTCCTTGAAACCAATGCCGTCGATCTCCTCGTCATCAACGGCGAAAACGCCGCCGGCGGCTTCGGCCTCACGCCCTCCATCGCCGAAGAGCTCTTCGACCTCGGCGCCCACGTCATCACCACCGGCAACCACATCTGGGACAAAAAAGAGATCTTCGAATACATGACCGTCCCCGCCGACTCGCACCAGCGCGGCCGCCGCGTCCTCCGCCCCGCCAACTACGCCGTCGGCACTCCCGGCTTCGGCCTCTACCAGGGCGAACTCCCCACCGGCCAGCGCTACGCCGTCATGAACCTCCAGTGCCGCGTCTTCATGTCCAGCTGCGACGACCCCTTCCGCAAAGCCGACGAACTCCTCGGCCACATCGAGCGCGAGTCCGGAGCCAAAGTCATCCTCCTCGACCTCCACGGCGAAGCCACCAGCGAAAAAGTAGCCCTCGGCTGGTACCTCGACGGCCGCATCACCGCCGTCATCGGCACCCACACCCACATCCCCACCGCCGACGAGCGCGTCCTCCCCAACGGCACCGCCTACCAGACCGACGTCGGCATGTCCGGCCCCTACGACTCCGTCATCGGAGTAGAAAAAGAGCTCGTCCTCGCACGCTTCCTAACCGGCATGCCCGGCAAGTTCGAACCCGCCAAGGGCAACCCCAAGATGTGCGCCGCCCTCATCTCGTGTGACGGAGCCACCGGCCGCGCTCACCGCATCCAGCGCATCATGCTCGGCGAATAGCCCGAGCCGTCCCTTACAGCTATAGCCTTCGTTTAGCTAAAGAACGCCAACATGGCGGTACTCAGGATCAACGCACCGCCGATCACTCCAAGCCGAAGCCAGAACTCAGTCGTCTTGTCCATATCGAAATCATCTTCCCCAACGGTAACCAAAGCACTCCCCCGAACGGGTCATCTCGTGCTAACCCATCCCAATCGTCAGACCCTAGAGCCGTGTTCCACATCGAAATTGAAGCCACAAAATCGGGTGCCCCATATCTCGATTCTGAGATGTGGGTATTCACGCGAAAGCGCAATCGTTCCCTCATCAATCCAGGACCACCAATCACTAAGCTAAAATTCCACCATCCATGAGCCGCCGAAAATTCACCCGCCGCACCTTCCTCGCAAACCGCAACCGCAGCGACCCTCGCCACACAACTCAAATCCGCCCCCGCGCAAAGCCAGACCGCAATCCCCTACCCCGAAAACGGCACCCTCATCCCCGACGACGACTGGCGTCTCTGGATCGACGAAAAAGCCGAGTGGAAGAACGACCCTCTCTTCCTCCCCGAAGACATCACCGTCGACGCCGACGGCATCCTCCACGGCAAAGGCTCCCCACTCCCCGTCAACGAGCCCACCGGCGGCTGGGGTCTCCTCGACCACCTCACCGGCATCAACGTCACCCTCCCCACCACCGTCGAGCAGCACCACTGGGGCAAATTCGGCCAGCGCCCCTACACCCCCGACGAGTACCGCTACGCCGCCGACGACCCCATCCCCCAAAACGGCGCCTACCTCGGCGTCTCCTGGTGGGGCAAGCAGATCCACATCCCCGCCGACTGGAAGGGCAAGCGCATCTTCCTCCACATCCGCGGAGCCCGCCTCCGCGCCGAGGTCTTCCTCAACAAAAAACTCGTCGGCTACTCCATCATGGAAGAGCTCCCCTTCGAGTGCGACCTCACCCACGCCGCAGACCCCGGCGGCTTCAACCTCATCGCCATCCGCCTCACCAACCCCTTCGGCCGCTACGACTGGGTCGACGGCCTCAACGCCCAGTGGGGAGCCGTCAAACTCTACCGCTCCCACGGCTTCGCCGGCCTCGACCGCGGCATGACCCTCAGCGCCCATCCGATGGAGAGCCGCATCACTGACGCTCTGGGTCCTCAACACACCTGATCCAAAAACCGTGAAGGTCCGCGCCAACATCTCACTCGGTTATGGTGCAGGGCACCTTACGGAGCAGATGATGCAACGACTTGCAAACGTCGATGCGACAGATCGAAATCTTGGCATGACACAGGATCAATCGTTGCGTGCCACAGCTATCGGCTCCGAAATTCAACGGCATCGATGGACTTTGACTATCTTCTGGGAATGGACGGTCATAAACCCGTGCCGCCAAACTTTGGGACATTGACACGGCCGAAATCTCTATCGAGCGTCGCGTCGCACAGACCGATCTGCCACGAAGCAACCGACACCCGCACCATCCCCTTCGGCTTCCGCTCCTTCGCCCCCTCCGGCCTCGGCACCAACGCCATCTTCCGCCTCAACGGCACGCCGCATCAAACTCTACAGCTCCATCTCCTGGGGCTTCTGGGGACATCAACGGCCTCTTCCCCACACCCGAGCTAGCCGAAAAAGAAGTCACGCAAGCCAAAAAGTTAAACCTCAACTGCCTCAACTTCCACCGCAACCTCGCCAAGGAAGATGTCCTCCGCGCCCACGACCGCCTCGGCCTCCTCCGCTACCTCGAACCCGGCGCAGGCAAGCTCGCCATCGGCGCTCCCGCTCCCACGCAATCCGGAGAAGGCGCAATCGCCAACCCCGGCGTCAAGCTCGCCAAGCCGCAGTCCGAAGCCGACAAGTTCGCCCAGCGCTTCATGTTCGTCAAGTGCGTCGAGATGGTCAAAGCCTACCGCTCGCACCCAAGCGTCATCCAGTACACCCTCCAAAACGAGATCGGCGCCGACCTCAACAACCCCGCAGTCTTCGACATCCTCGAAGCCATGCACAAAGAAGACCCCAGCCGCGCCGTCGTCCTCAACGACGGCTTCTCTCCTCCACCCCGCAACGCCGCGCAGGCATGGTACGAACCATGGAATGACAGCCATCCACCGCTCCGACAAAGAGCCCTTCGCCCTCTGGTGGAACAACATCAGGGCGCAGGCGACCAATGGTACGACGAGTTCTACAAATCCCCCACTGACTTCACCTACCGCGCGCCCTACCACCAGTACCTCACCGAATTCGGCGAGATGGAAGGCTGCGCCACACCCGACAACCACTCCCTCATGATCCACCAGATCACCGAGACCTACCTCATGTACGGCGGCAACAGCTACGACCTCACCGACCACAAAGAGATCCTCGCCGCCTACGACAAGTTCCTCGACAAATGGAACTTCCGCGAAGCCTTCCCCGCGACCGAAAATCTCTGGCTCGCCCTCGGCAAAAAGTGCTACGACACCTGGCAGAACTACCTCGAAAACGCCCGCATCTCCGACGACCTCGACTTCGCCGTCATCTCCGGCTGGGAGACCACCGCCATCGAGAACCACTCCGGCATCGTCGACAACCTCCGCAACTTCAAATCCGACCCCACACCCATCAGCGGCACACTCACACCCATCCGCCCCATGGCGAAACAGCGCAGCGCCTGCACCGCACGCGGCGAATCCGCCACCTTCGACCTCTACCTCCTCAACGACACACCGCAACCCGCCACCGGCACCCTCAGCTTCACAGCCGTCACTCCATCAGGAAAACTCCTCAAACTCGCAGGCATCCCCGCACCCAAACACGTCGAAGATCAGTTCAGCTACCTGCTCCTAGCAGGGCTTCAAAACCCCACCGCTCACCGAAGAAGGCCTCTACCGCTTCAAGTTCTCCCTCTCCTCCGCACCCGACTCCACACAGACAAAAGAGATCTGGGTCACCGAGCCCCCCGCCTACAAACGCGCACGCGCACTCAACATCGGCAGTCTCCGGAATCACACCCGCACTCCACAAGCAACTCACCGATCTAGGCCCACGCCTCGGCATCACCATCGAAGACTTCGCGCCGGGCAAAAAGTACGACGTCATCATCTCCTCCGGCCTCACCGCCCACACCTCAGCAACGCAAAACGCCGGAGACACCACCGGCCTCGAAGCCCAGCCCGCAAGCGACGTAGGCGGCATTCAAACCACCACGCAGCTCGGCCACATCGACCCCGCCATCCTCGAAGCCGTCCGCGCCGGCACCCCTCTCTTCGCCATCCCGCAAGCCGACACCCTCTCCGACGGAGTCGCCAAACAACTCGCCGCCGCCGGAGCCTTCACCTACAACGGCACCGTAGGCGACTACCGCGCCCCCTGGATGGGCAACTGGTACTTCGTCCGCCAGCACCCCATCTACGCCGGCCTCCCCGTCAACCAGGTCATGGGCATCCACTACCAGACCAAAGGCCGCCAGGCGAACGGCCTCTTATCGAGTCGACGGCCCCAACGTAGAAATCATCGCCGCCTACAGCCGCGACCACGACCGCAACGTCGGCGCCGGCACCTTCACCACCAAACTAGGCACCACAAAAATCCTCTACCACCGCGTCCCCGAACTCCACCCCGTCCTCCAACAGCGCCTCCTCGCCAACGCCCTGGCCTGGCTCACTACCTAACAATCTGTTGCCAGTTGCTGTTGCTGTTGCTCTTGCTCTGTCTGTTGTTGCCTTTCTTGTTGTCATCCCCGGAGGGGATCTGCTGTTGCTGTTGCCGTTGCCTTTGAGATAGAGCGGCGCTTCAGCCCCGCGTCCAGCCCAGCCGCAAAGCGGGCTACCGCTTGCCGAGGGCCCAAGTGCAGCCTGAAGAGCGAAGCGACTGATTCTATTGCCGTTGCCTTTGCCGTTATTTTTCTTTCCCCATTTCCCGCCCAAAATCGCATGTCAAGCCCCTGAACCAGCCGAAACCCAACAAACGAAACAAGATCGAGTTGGCGTATAAGTTAGGTCCAAACCGATATAATGGATATATAGATCAAAACAAAGCCAGCCCCGGACACCTTCCGGGGCTAACTCGTTTAGATAGACTATTTTGGACGCAACCCCTTTATCATGACTATTTTACGGACAAAGACTACCCGTAAATCACTGAATATAAATAAGTTACACGCGGGCAATAGGGGGGGGGGACCCCTAAGGTAAAGGGTACTTAAATGGAAAGAGGCAGCCCTAACAGGCTGCCTCTTTCCACCATCAACATCGTTACTTATGCGGAGCAGGCTTATGGGCTGGCGTAGGCTTCGCCGCCGTCTTAGCCGGCGCCTTCTTCGCCAACACCACCGCACCATCACTCATCGTGATCATGATCGGGCTAGGCGTATACGAAGCATACGTACCGGACACAGTGACCTTTTGGCCGACGGCAGTGGCCGCAGCAACATCAGCCGCCAGTTTCTTGGCAGCCGCCTGCTGTGCAGCGGTCTTCCCTCGTCAAGAGGAGTCATATTGAACGTGAAGTCAGCCGTCTTCGACTGCACCGCATCATCCGATATTGCCACCTTGAGCACTGTTGGTGAAGACTCGATCACAAGTACGTCAGGAAACTGGATTGACTTGCCCTTGATCGTGTCCCAGACCTTCGCGGCATCTTCAGGCTTGCCGTTGGCCAGAATGAACTCCTTGTCGCTGACCGCCAGCGTCGACAGATCCGGAGTCGTCGCAATCACGTTCGCCACGATGTCCGCAGGCGACGGAGCAGGCTTGATCTTGAAGTCGGCCGGTGGATTCAGATTCGCCTTCGCCGCAGCGAGCACTGCATCGTAGCCGTCGTCTGCGCCGTGATACTTCTTGTAGCAATACTTCGCCATCGGCTCATCTGAGCCTTCAGATTGTCCGGCGCATAGGCCACCACGCGAGCCGCGTACCAGGCGCAGTTGGACAGATCCGGCGGCGTCGACTGATAGTAAGCAATGCGCAAGGTAGTAGGTGTCCTGCAGAACCGGTCCGGGGGTCTTGGGTCTGCCGCCGGAGGCACCATCGCCAGTTCCTTCTTGTAGTTCGTCAACGGCAGTCGCCGCATCCTTCTTGTTCAGTGCAGCAATCGCGATCGCGCTGTAGAAGACCGGATATGCGCCGTTCTTCAGCTTCTCGAAGTCAGCGTCACTCATTTCTGCGGCTTGGTCGCGGCCAGACCCTTCTGAGCGTACTCGGCCGCCTTGTCCAGCCCAGCCTGCTTCGCCGTCGGATCGGTCGTCTGTTCAGCCGCAGTCCTCCGGAAGTACACCTCCAGCAGATAGGCGCGAAGGTTGTTAGGATCCACCTGCAGCAGCCGATCAGCCGCGTCCAGGGTCTTCGCCGGATCAGGAATCTGACTGTACGCCCGCATCAACTGCTCCAGCGTCGCCCCCTTCACCGCTGACTGCGGATACGCCGTCAGATACGCCTCAAGCGCAGCTGCCTTGGCCTTCGGATCAGTCTGCGTGATCGCGCTGTTGTAAGCGTTATATTCAGCAGGGGACATCTGGACCCCCTGATTGGCCTGCGCGTTGGAACCAAGATTGACCTGGGTTTGTGCTACCGCGACACGCGCAACACATGCCATGCCAGCAACGGCCAGGAGAGACGCAACGACTACCTTCTTCATTCCACACTCCTCATTAAATCTTCTCTTTCAAATGTGTCACCGATGCTTCCGGGCCACTTGTACCGCAACGAAGCACAGCCTGATCATAGTGCATCCGGCTGAAGTTCTCGCCGTGCCCGACCCTTCGGCCGAGCGATTGAAGTGTTCGTCGCATCTCGGGATGATGATGCGGATTATAGAAACGCTGTTGCTCAAAACGCAAGCCTGAGTACAGTTTTACCGTAAGAATCACAATTAACCCACGAATGCCTTCATCAATTTCATAGGATCTGCGTACTCATACCTTCAACCCAACACATAGATCTTCCTCATCCACATCATGAATGATGGTCGCTCGATGACTTCACGGCGACACCGCAGTCTGCATTTCCTGCGCTCGAGCGACCCACAGCTTCTTCCTCTCTGGCGAAGGCGATTGCTTCGATGCATCCCGCAATTAATCCGAGTCCAAGGACTTCACCTAAGGATTCGTGCCAGAGAATCTACTTTCACTAGGACAAGATTCGACCCCGATTCTCGTCTCTAACCCCTCCCGACCATTTGACGGAGTAAACTTAAATGCAGAGATCACTGATAATCGGTTACATTCTGCTCTGCCTCCCCATTGATAGTGTTACGACCCTCTTATCCACAACTGGTGGTGTTGTTCCCGTTGATTCTCGCCTTGAACGCAGCTAAAGTTATTTCAGTCATACCAATAGGCAAGGCCTCCCCAATCCTTCGCCTGCAGAGGTCCATTTGCTCAAGCTCAAGAAAGTTCAGATACTCGGCTTCAAGTCCTTCTGTGATCGCACCGAGGTCCAGCTCTCCGGCGAGGGCATCGCCGCCATCGTCGGACCCAACGGCTGCGGCAAGTCCAACATCTCTGACGCCATCACCTGGGTCCTCGGCGAGCAGTCGGCCAAGTCCCTGCGCGGCATCAAGATGGAGGACGTCATCTTCGCCGGGACCCGCGACCGCAAGCCGACCGGTATGGCCGAGGTCTCCCTCACGCTCGTCGACCCCGAGGTCTACGACGGAGCGCAGCCTCGACGGCGACCCCGAGATCGTCATCGACGACAGCGAGCTCAGCACCACCGACTGGGACGAGACCGACGCTCCGCCAGCAGAACGCCGCAGAGACCGAGGACGCCGTAGCCGAGGCCCAGCCCGGCACCGTCATCGAAGGCGAGGCCAAGGGCCCTCAAATCGTCGCGCACACCGAAGCGGACGCCGAGGCCGAGCTCGCAAATCCGAACAATGTCGTCCTGAAGATTCGCCGCCGCAAGTTCGGCCGCGCCCCCGTCCGAGCCGGCGAGCTGACGATCACTCGTCGCCTCTTCCGCTCCGGCGACTCCGAGTACCTGCTGAACGGCAAGATCTGCCGCCTGCGCGACATTCAGGACATCTTCATGGGCACCGGCCTCGGCGGCGAGTCCTACGCCATCATCGGCCAGGAGCGCATCGGCCAGCTGCTCAGCTCCAAGCCGCTCGACCGCCGCGCGATCATCGAAGAGGCCGCGGCATCACTCGCTTCAAGACCAAGAAGCGTCTCGCCGAACTGCGCCTCGAAGCCGCCCAGCAGAATCTCTCGCGCGTCAACGACATCTTCGAAGAAGTCACCCGCCAGATGACCACGCTCAAGCGCCAGGCCGCCAAGGCCGAGCGCTACGGCGCGCTGCGCGATGAACTCCGCACACGCCTGCGCGTCGTTCTCGCCAGCCGCATGTCCCAGCTCGACATCGAGCAGGCCGCGACCACCGAAAAGATCGCCGCGCTCGCCACTCAGATCGATGCGCAGGCCGCGACTGTCGAGACGATGGACGCCGAGCACACCGAAGGCATCCGCAAGCGGCTACACTCTCGACCAGCAGATTCGCGAGGCTGGCGCGCAGGCCAATCAGTCCGCCGTCGAGCTCGAGCGCATCACCGCCCGCACTGCAGCAAACGCCGACCGTATCGCCGAGCTGACCAGCCGCCTCGCCTCCGGCGCCGACGATCTCGCCCAGGCCCGCGAACAGCTGGCCAGCCTCGCCGGCGAACTCGAACAGCACCGCAGCTTCCTCGAGAACGCCACCGCCGAATCCGACGGCTCTCGCGAGGCCGCCCAAACCCAGCAGGCACAGGCCCAGGAGGCCGTCCGCTCTGTCGCCGCAGCCGAGCAGCAGGCCGAGCAGAATCGCCGCGCGTCCATGCAGCTGATGCAGCGGATCGGCCAGACTCGCAACGAAGAGGCTCAGGCCGCGGCTGCTCTCGCCGGTCTCGAGCGCGAAGCCGAGCGCCTCGTCTCCGAGTCCGACATCGCCAGACAGGAGCTGGAGACCCTCGGTCTGCAGCGCGGCCAGGTCGCGCTCTCCTTCGAGTCCGTCACCGAACGCCTGAAGCGCCTCGAAGCCGAGATCGCCGAACTTCGCCTCCAGATCGAAGCCCGCCGCGCCGAAGAGTCGCAGACCAAGCGTCGCGGCGACCAGCTGCGCGGCGAGGTCGCAACTCTCAATGGGCGTCGCAACTCGCTCGAAGCTCTCATCAGCGAGCACAGCTACTCCACCGACACGGTTCGCAACATCTTCAAGACCGACACCTACAAGCAGAACACCAACGGCATGGCTGCCGTCGGCACCTGGCTGACTTCCTCGAAGTCGACGGCAAGTACGAGAGCGTCGTCGACGAGTTCCTTCGCGACGAGCTCAACTACATCGTCGTCAAGTCCTGGGACGCTGCCGACGCCGGCATGCATCTGCTCCAGACCGACGTCAGCGGTCGCGCAACCTTCCTCGTGCACCCCAACGACGCGCAGGCCAACTTCGCCTTCGCCGAAGGCATGAAGAGCGCTGCCCAAACCAACATCGAGGGCATCGAAGGCGTCGTCCCGCTCAAGGAGTGCGTCCGCGTCCTCGACGGCTTCGGCAAGTCTCTCGAAGTGATTCTGCCCAAGCTCCGCGAGGGCTTCGTCGCGCCGGACTCCTACACTGCCCGCTCGCTCGCTCTCTCCAACCCGCACGCGTTCTTCCTCTCACCCTCCGGCGAGACCTTCCACAACGTCACTGTCACCGGCGGCCGTCCCCGCGCGCAGGGTCCGCTGGCCCTCAAGCGCGAGCTCACCGAGGTTCAGCAGAAGGTCGAAAAGGCCGAGCAGGAACTGGCCCAGACCGATCTCCATACCGCCGATCTCCAGCACCAGATCGCTGAGCTCAACGCCACCATCGAAGGCAAGACTCACGAGCGTCGCGACGCCGAGCGCGAGTCCGCCAACTCCGGCGCCGCCCTCCGCCAGATGGAGTCCGAGGTAGCCCGCATCGAGCGCCGCCTGCAGGACTGGGCTCTCACGAGCGAACGCAACCGCGACGCCCGCAATCAGAAGGCCGACCTCATCGCCCGCCGTCAGCAGGAGGCCACCGCGTTCGAGAACGAGCGTACCACCCTGGAAACCAATCTCTCCGCCGTTCAGGAGCAGCTCGATCAGCTTCGCGGCCGTCGCGAAGAGCTCCAACAGGCAGCGGCCGCAGCCTCCGCCGCTCTCGCCGGACTTGAAGAGCGCCGCCGCAACGCTGCCGCCAACTTCGACCAGACCAACCGCCTCTACAACGGCCAGAACCAGCGCATCCAGCAGCTCGACCAGCAGCTCGCCGCCGCGGGAGCAGAAAAACTCCGCCGCGAAGAGGAGACCGCCGCTCTCGCCGTTCAGCACACCGAACTCTCCGAGCTTCGCGCCACCGCCGTGGCCGAAGGCGCTCGTCTCACAGCGAAGCCGCTGAGCTTCGCACCGCAATGGCCGAACTCGACCAGCGCCTCCGCACCCTGCGCCACGAGACCGAGGCGCTACGAGAATCGCGTGCAGCACTAACCGCCCGCGCCGCCAAACTCGCCTCCGACATCGAGCACATCGACGCCACCTGCCTCAACGATCTTGGCGTCGAGGCCATCACCCTCCGCGAAGACCAGTCCATCGCCCGCATCGAAGGCGATGCCCTCCACACCGAAGAAGAAGAGTCCCGCGCCCTCAAGCAGAAGCTCGAAGCCATGGGCCCCGTCAACATGATGGCCCTCGAGGAGTACAACGAGACCGTGACCGCGCCACAGCTTCCTCGAAACCCAGCGCAAGGATCTCCTCGACTCCATCGAGAACACCCAGGCCTCCATCAAGGAGATCGACGACGTCTCCCGCATGAAGTTCGACGAGGCCTTCAAGGTCATCAACGAGAACTTCTCCGTCACCTTCTCCAAGCTCTTCGGCGGCGGCCAGGCCTTCATGAAGCTCACCGACGCGGAGAACTCCAACGAGAGCGGCATCGACATCGTCGCCTCGCCTCCGGGCAAGAAGCTCCAGAACATCCTTCTGCTCTCCGGCGGAGAAAAGGCTCTCACCGCACTCTCGCTGCTGGTCGGAATCTTCCAGTTCCAGCCCGCGCCGTTCTGCATCCTCGACGAAGTCGACGCCCCGCTCGACGAGACGAACGTAGGCCGCTTCGCCAAGCTCATCCACGACATGAGCGCCACCACACAGTTCGTCGTGATCACCCACAGCAAACGCACCATGGCCCAGGCCGACGTCATCTACGGCGTCACCATGCAGGAGCCAGGCGTCTCGAAGATCGTCAGCGTCAACCTCAACCGCCGCGATTCCGGAGACAATCGCCGTGCCGTCGCCTGACCGTGGATAAAGGTTGAACCCGTCCTTTTGCGCAGCTGGAGCGATCCACACTCGCTCCAGCGTTTTTTTCCAATGCCGCCCAGTACCAGCCGTCCTCGTTTCGCCCGTTCCTGCTCGGCCCGTTGTTGATACTCTCTCTTCATTGAAAACGGTTAACCTACAAAGGCATGTACATACCAATCACAATAGCCGCCCTCATAACCCTGACGGTAGCCATGGTTCTTCTGCGGATGTTCTGGACGCGGATACCCAAACGATTTGGGTACATTTTAATCCGCGCGTCGATCGTCGTGATCGTCACCCATGCCATCTTTACTGCGACCAAGTGGAACACCACTTCCGACGCGGCTGAACGTCGTGATCAACTGGCTGGCCCTGGCAGGATTTGAGCTTCTGGTTTTACTCTTCACCCGGCTCTCACCCAAATGGCTCACGGTTCCCAGCGCGATTATCCTGATCGTTCCTCTCTTCGCTTCCAGCATCGTGTTCCCTCTCACCGACATCTTCATCCCGGGCTTCAAGGAAGAATCCCCCATCGGCAATAATTTCTTCTACGATGTCCGCTCTTGGTCGAACTCAGGAGGCGGCAACGCAGGCGTCGACGTGCTCATCTATCTACCACCCGCCACTTGTTCCCTTTCTTCGTCACAAGATGCAAACCGTTCCTTTCAACGATCATGAGTGCAACTCAAGCGCCGCCTTTGCCGTGGCAGGTCCAAGGCCCAGAACGGTCCTCGGCCGTTGTCCTCGCTGGCCATCGCAATCCCCGGAAATCCTCGATAAACTCTTGCCACTTGGCTGAGTCCACCGAGCTAGTTCCCTACCAAATCCAGAGGTGGTACCGTCAACCTGATGCCAACAGCTCTTCTCCAAACTGATCTCGGCCCGCTCCCCCTCACCGCTCGCGGCAAGGTCCGCGACATCTACGCTCTCTCCAGCGATCAGCTTCTCTTCGTCGCCAGCGATCGAATCTCGGCCTTCGACCATGTTCTCGCCAGTGGAATTCCCGACAAGGGTAAGATCCTCACCCAACTCTCCCTCTTCTGGTTCGACTTCCTCAAAGACACCGTCCCAAACCACCTCATCACGGCGGATGCCAGTCATTTTCCCAGCGAGTTGCAGCCTTATCTCGGCCAACTGGACGGGCGCAGCATGCTCGTCAAGCGAGCAAAGATGTTTCCCGTAGAGTGTGTCGTGCGCGGCTATCTCTCTGGGTCCGGGTGGAAGGACTATCAGCAGACAGGCGCCATCTGCGGCATCAAACTGCCTGCAGGTCTCCGCGAATCCGATCCCTTGCCCGAACCGATCTTCACCCCAGCCGCAAAGATCAACACCGGCGGACACGACGAGAACATCTCCTACAACGTCGTCGAGGAGACCATAGGCGCGTCCCACGCCAACGCCCTTCGCACCCTCACCCTCGACATCTACGACAAGGCCACCAGGCACGCAGCCAGCAAGGGTCTCATCCTCGCCGATACCAAGTTTGAGTTCGGTCTGCTAGGCGACATAATTATCCTCGCCGACGAGGTCCTCACCCCCGACTCCTCGCGCTACTGGCCCGCCGCGACCTACAATCCCGGCGGCCCACAACCCTCCTTCGACAAGCAATACGTCCGCGATTATCTCGAATCCATTCACTGGAATAAACAAGCGCCCGCGCCCGCTCTCCCTGACGAAGTAGTCTCTCGCACACGAGACAAATACCTCGAAGCCTTCCGCCTCATCACCGGTCGCACCAACCTCACCAATAGCTGACCGCATGGATCTCTTCGACTGGTTTCTCCTCGCACTACTGGCCTACTCCACCATCATTGCCTTTTTGCGCGGCATCATCCTCGAACTTTTCACCCTCGGAGGCCTGATCGTCGGAATCCTCCTTGCCAGTTGGAACTACAAACACGTTGCTGTGTTTCTCGAACGCTTGATAACCACCCCAGCCACCGCCGAAATCGTCGCCTTCCTGCTCCTCGTCGTTGTTGTCATGATCCTCAGTACCATTCTCGGCAAGGCCTTGAACCGTACCGCTCATGCCATTGGCCTCGGTTTCTTTGACCGCGTGTTAGGCGCGGTCTTCGGGCTGGCCCGGGGGTGCCTCTTCGGAGTCGCCATCCTGATGGCCGTCGCCGCCTTTCGGCCACACTCCGCCTGGGTTGAAAATTCTCGGTTAACTCCCTATTTCCTTGCGGGGGCTCATGCGGTATCCTTCGTTGTACCTCACGATCTTCAGCAGCAGATCCTGAACGGCGTCGAGCAAATCAAGCACGGCGCACCCGATTGGATCAAACCGCTCCAGTAGAGGCACAATGAGAGTGTGGTTCCAGAAAGAGAACCACAAGCGAGGAATAACCTTGAAGCGCGAACTCGACGGTCTGATCACGCAGATGCACAGCGCCGGCATCCCTTACACGGAGGCCGTTCGTCAATTTAAAAAGCGCTACATCCTTGAAGTACTTGCGCAACACAAGGGCAACCAGTGCAAAGCCGCCGAAGAACTCGGCATGCACCGCAACACTCTCAGTCGCACCCTCGCCGAACTCGACATGAACACCGCGCAGATCCGCAACGGAATGCGCCGGCCGCCCAGCAGCGAGCGCCCACGTATTCAAAACATCGCCAGTGCCCGTTAGTCGCTGGCTCCGTCTAATCTGCAGTCGATGAGAGCCGTCCTTCAACCTCGGGCCTGCGCAATTGCCAGATGCACTGTCGTGTTCGCGCTCTGCGGCCTTCCGCTCACCGCCCAGAACACAAGCAACGCCTCTCAAGCCGCGTTCGGCGCACCAACAAAACAACAGATCCAGGCCGCCGAAGACGCCTACCTGTCTGGCGCCCGCCTGCTCGACCATAACGATCTCGCCGGCGCCGAACTCCAGTTCGACAAGGCTGTCAAGCTCAACCCTTCCAACAATGACTATGCCAGTGCCTACGCCCTGACCCACCAGCGCCACGTCGCCCAGCTCGTGCAGGAGTCCGGCAAAGCCCGCCTCCTCGGCCAGAACGAGAAGGCCGAGACCCTTCTCGCCGAGGCCCGCCTGCTCGACCCGCAAAACACTATCGTCGGCAAGCACGTGGACTCGGGTGCACTTCCCAAAGCCTTTCGCCCCGAGATAGAACCCTGGATAAGTCAGGCGCCAACCATCGCCGGTCCCGTCACCCTCCTTCCCAATCCAGGCCCGCAGACCTTCCATCTTCACTCGGATGAACAGGACGTCATCAGGAAGGTGTTGTCCGCTTACGGCATCCGCGCCACCTTCGACGACTCCGTGCAACGGCAGGATATCCGCTTCGATCTCGACGACTCGCCCTACCAGCAGGCCGTGCCCATCCTGCTCGACATGACGCATCTCTTCGCCGTTCCACTCGACGCCAAGAGCGTCCTCATCGCCAAAGACACCGCCGACAATCGTCAACGCCTCGAACATCTGCTGCAGGAGACCATCTACATCCCTGGCATGACCCCCGAACAGATGGACGAATTCGGTAACATCGTCAAGAACATCTTCGACGTCAAACAAGTTACGGTCGACAAGAGCTTAGGCAACCTCGTCATCCGCGCCCCTGAGCAAACTCTTACCTACGTGAACCTCACCCTCGCCGATCTCATCGATGGCGGCAGTGAGGTCATGATCGAGCTGAAACTCTACGCCGTCGACAAAACCAATCAGCGCAACATCGGCGCCCAGCTCCCCCAACAGATTGGTCTCTACAACGTCTCCTCCGAAGCACAAAAATTGGTCTCCGCCAATCAGGACCTCGTCAATCAAGCCATCGCCCAGGGCCTCATTCCCGCAGGTTCGAGTAACATTACCATCGCTCTTGCGCTCATCGCCTCCGGCGTCGTCCAGAGCACGCTCCTATCCAATACCATTGGCTTCTTCGGCGGCGGCCTCACCGCGACCGGCATTACTACCAATCAGTTCCCAACCTTTAATCTCGCCCTCACCGCCAGCGACACCCGCGCTCTCGACGATATCCAGGTTCGCGTCGGCGACCGGCAACCCGCGACCTTTCGTATCGGGCAACGATATCCCATCACCACCGCAAGCTACTCCACCGCCTCGCCCGCCCAAACCTCCGCCCTCGCTGGCGTCTCCATCAATGGAGTCAGCGCCGCAAGCCTGCTTAACGCGGCCGTTGGCAGCCCCATCACCATCCCTCAGATTCAATACGAAGATCTCGGTCTTACGTTGAAGGCGACCCCCACCGTGCAACGGTCGGGCGCAGTCAAAATGCACATCGACCTCAGGATTGAAGCGCTGACCGGTGGATCGCTGAACAACATCCCGATCCTCAACAGCCGCCAGTTCGCCTCCGACGTCACCGTCGACGACGGAGACACCGCTGTCATGGTCAGCACTCTCTCCAAGAGCGAATCCGGCAGCCTCAGCGGATATCCCGAACTCGCTGAACTACCTGGCTTTCAAACTGCCACGGCAGACAAGGTCACTACAAGCGACTCCAGCAGCCTCATCCTTCTCATCACTCCGCACGTCACCCGCCGCCGTTCAAATACCACCGCCGGTCCGCGTATCGCCATCAACCTGCCGGAGCCGTCAAACTAGCGCTGCCCTCCACAGGCAGCCACACAGTAAACACGGTGCCGTGGGTTTCCCCACGCCGCGTCCTCGTTCGAATACGGCCGCCATGCTTTTCGACGATGCCCTTACTCACCCAGAGCCCGAGCCCTGTCCCCGTCATCTCCTTCGTCGTCTGAAACGGCTCGTAAAGATGAAGCTTCATCTCCGGGCTGATCCCCTCGCCCGTGTCCGCCACCGTCACTCGAACGCCCATCGCGCCGGTCTGCCAATCCCTCTGGCAATGCAGCCGCACTAGCAACCGGCCGCCATAACTCATCGCGTCCAGCGCATTCCTCACCAGGTTATTCACCACCTGGCGGATCTCCCCTTCAAGCGCAAACACGCGCGGCGTCTCCACCAGCCTGATCTCCGCATCGATGTTCCGCACCAGCAGCCTCCCCGTATACAGCGCCATCACCGTGCGCAACAGCTCGGCCATATCCACCTTGACTGGCTTGCTCTGTTGCCGGTTGAATCGCAGCGTCTGCAGTGTGATCTCGGTCACACGCGCCAGTTCGCTTTGGGCCAGCGTCGCATAGTGCTGCACGTCCTCCATCGACTGGGACTGCCGGATCAGATACAGAAGGTTCGTGATCGATTCGAGCGGATTGTTGATCTCATGCGCAATCGACGAAGCCAGCTGCCCCACGGCCGCCAGCTTCTCCGACCTCCGCGAGTGCCTCGTCCTGCATCCGAACCTGCGTGACATCGGTATTCACCGCCACGCCACCCAGGATCTTTCCATTCAGAAGAATCGGGGCAGCCACGCTACGTATCCAGCGATCCGACTGCCGCACCGTCTCGGTTGACCACTCTCCGCCCAGCGCCCTTTGCAATGTCGTCAGCTCGGCCGGAAATTCCCCGCCAGTCATCATCTTGGCGACGTGGTTCGATCGCATCCCCGCCACCGGGCGTTGCGATATAGACCCCGTGCGGCATACTTTCAATCACCGCATCCAGCTCTGCCGTCTTCCGCTCGGCCAGTTCATAGGCCTTATGCAGGTCCTCCTGCTGTTTCTGCCGCTCGGTTACCTCACGAAACGTGACCACAACGCCCGTGACCCGGCCGTCAACCACCACCGGCTGGGCCGAGATCTCCGCGACAAACGAACTGCCATTCTTGCGGAACATCGTGTCCGTAACCTGACGAAGCCCCTTATTTTTCCGAACCACATCGTAGATCGGGCACTCCGAACCAGGAAAATGACGGCCATCCGGATAGTGATGATGCACCAGTTCGTGCATGTTGTTTCCCACCAGCTCCTCGCTGTCGAAACCGAAGCTGCTTACAGCCATTCGGTTGACGAAAGTGCAGTTCCCTTCCAGATCCACCCCCCATATACCTTCCGCAGCAGAGTCCAGCAGCGCTTGCCACTGCTGCAGTGTGCCCCTCAATCTGCGGTGTCGGCATGGTCATCTGGTTCATTCCCACCTGCAATCGTGCGCAAATACATGTACGTCAACAGATGAGATGCACGTTTTCACCTCTCGCGTTAGATGGATTGATGTCCATTGTTGAAATTTCACGACTGCAGCTCGCGTTGACCACACGGAACTTGGCCGTTATACTTGATCTTGGAAGAGCGGGAGTAGCTCAGTGGTAGAGTGCTTCCTTGCCAAGGAAGATGTCGCCGGTTCGACCCCGGTCTCCCGCTCCAAACAAGTCCTGCCTGCGGTACACTTCTCCTACATTTCACAAGGGCAGAAGATGGCCCACCCGAGGCGCGGTACCCAAGTGGTAAGGGAGAGGTCTGCAAAACCTTTATGCGTCGGTTCGATCCCGACCCGCGCCTCCAACAATTCAACAAGTTAGAAGCCCTCGAATTCGGAGGGCTTTTGTCGTGTAGCGAGAAATGTAGCGGGTGCCGCGCTTTTCGATAACCTCTTCCGCGATCCTCCCTACTGAACTGCGTGTGTTCCTTGCTGGGACGCGCGCTCCGCATGAGCGATTCTCTGCTCACTAACGAACCTCTCCAGGCTCTCCATCGCCTGATGCTGATGCTGTTGCGTCGGGTGTGCGTACCGGAGCACCATCTGGATTCGGGAGTGGCCCAGCATCGCCGCCAGCGTCACAAGGTCAATGCCGGACATCGCCGCCCGCGTCGCCCAGGTGTGCCTGAGGTCGTATAGCCGAAACGATGCAACCTTGCTGTCCCTAACGGCGCGATCATGGGCATTGTTGACCT